>QBMK01000004.1:0-155997 GCA_003249035.1 Pseudanabaena sp. | reverse complement strand
TGTATGCCCTTTTAGTTCGGCAATAAGATTCCCTTTGACATCCCACACCCGCGCCGTTTTGTCAGAGGAAGCGGTGACAATTTTGCTGCCGTCTGCACTGAAATTCGCACTCCAGACAACATCTGTATGCCCCTGCAGTCGGTTTTGTTCTGGTACGCGATAGGTTGCCTGTTGCAGGACTGTTAATATGTCTTGTTTGAGTTCTTGCCATTCCTGCGATCGAGCGGCAATCTGCTTGAGCTTATTGCCTGCATCTACCGCCAGCAATATAAATTCAATACCTTTATTATCTAAAAGAGCTACCTTCGCATTCACAGTCTTTAACTTTACATCCGCCAAGGCAATTTTATTGAGCGCCACTAGTGTCGCTGCTTCCGATCGCTCTGTCCCTTCTTCGGCTCTTCTTAGCTCCTCTTTAGCACTAGCCAGTTGCATCTCCGCCTTGGCTACTTCCACATCCGCCTTTTCTTTTTCTGCCTTCGCCTTCGCCTTCTCTCCTTGAGCCTTTATTAAGTCAACGGCAGCCTTCTTCGTTTTCTCGTCCGCTTGCTGCTTTCTCCTATCCGCATCCAAAGCTTTACGCTCGGCTTCATCCTTGTCTCGATTAGCCTTGTCAGTTACCTCCTTCGCTGCCTTCTCCGTCTCCGCAACCCTCCGCTTTGCATCACCAATAGAGCCCCCCGCCACTACACCCGCCACCAAGAGCGTCCCTATCAAAACAATTGAGCCGATGCGGATTCTACGGCTTGCCGTCAGATTTGCCTGTTCTAGCTTTGCCCGAATCTGGCGTTCTGCCTCAAGCTCGCGATCCGTTTCCCGCCTTTCTAAGGCACGACTATCACTCAAAAAGCGATCGTCCTCCTTACTTAGCTGCTTCCCCTTCGCCCAATTCTCCGCATCCTCCAGCGCCTGTCCCCGCAATAAAAATGACTCTTTCTGCTCGGCACTCTCCTTCCACTGACTCAAAGCCTCCGCATAAAGAGCGGGACGCAAATCCGCTAAAGTCCGCTCCACCCAAGCCTGATTAAACACTGCCGCATAAATAGGATTGTAAACCGTCAGCCTGTTCCCCCACTTCACCACCAACCCCGTCAACCGCAGTTGAATCTGCTCATCACTATCATCAGCCGCGATTCCATAGGATACATTTTCGACATCTAGCCCCCTAAATCCCCCAATACTGGGGGACTTAACATCTTGTCCCCCCCAGTATTGGGGGGCTAGGGGGGCATCTCCCAAAACCTGCTGATACAAACCCAACAACCGTCCCCTTCCCCGCTCATCAATCCGCAACATCCGATCCTGCAACGTCTTCAAATGTTGCGGTACATCCTGAGCTTCCCAATTATCAATAATCCGCACCCGCACAACTTCCGCAATCCATCCCGCAATATCATTCCCAGATAGATCGTTCCCATGCTCTAACTCCCCAATTACCATACTCAACAACTTCTGCGTCAAAAAAGGCTGTCCCCCCGTCCATCTCAACACCTCCACCATCACCGCCGTAGGATTGATCGCCTTCCCCTCCAAACCGATCGATAAAGGCTGCACCTCCTCCAACTGGAAACCATCCAGCGCGATCGCCACGCCAATATTAAAAGCCGAGTGATTATGCCCTTGAATCAGATCGCGAGGCGTGGTTACACCAACAAAGGCAAAGGATAAACGCTGAAACCTTAGCTCTTGAGCGCGATTTTCGTAAAACGAACGAATCATCATAAAAAAATCATCTGCTTTAAAATCCAGATTAAGCAGACTGTCGATTTCTTCCACAAAGATGACTATTGGCTGCGAAATCTCAGTTAAGAGAACATTAGAAATAAAGTCGTTCAGACGCTTCACAGACGTAAGTAAATGTTTTGATTCCCACCATGTCTCTAGATCGAAGCGTTCCTCTAACCCAAAACTCTCCACAAGGCTACTAATCACACTCGCATACCACTGCGATTGATCTAGCTGTGTGCCAATCGTCTGCGGATCGAGCGTCGCACAACGTATCCCATCCCTTTCTAACTTCTGAATCGTCCTCACCCGCAAGCTCGACTTCCCCATCTGCCGCGAATTAAACACATAACAGCATTCCCCCGCCTTCAGGCGATCGTACAACTGGCGATCGGCTTGTCGCTCTACATAGGTCGGCGCATCAACAGGCAAACTACCACCAACACGGTAGACAGAAGCGCCAGTAGGGGATTGCTCGTTAGATAGTTGTGAGGACATAACCAGTTACTTCAACCTATCTCTAAAATATAAGCGATACAAATTGCATCGAGATACAATATCGTTACCATGCCGTTTAATCAACCCCAAGCTGTCGAGTTTTAGCGCATCCCTTACTTTCAAGTTGACTGGCAGATCAGAATTTACAACTGATTTCATCGCGGCGACAAGATTGGGATTATCTTCCAACTTCTGCAATCGGTTGACGAGATGATCTTTATAAATTCCCTCTTCCGTTGGGGCAGTTCTAAGTAGCGCGTCAAGGCTGATGTTTTGGTGGGAGATCCGATCGATCGCTTTTTGAACTAATTCGGGATGTCCGCCGATCGCATCCGTAAGCTTCTCAACTTCAGCGATCGTCCAAGGCAGTTTATAGGCAAGAGCTAAAGCCAATACCTCTGAAATATCGAGTTCATCGAGTTCGATTGGCAAACCCACATTAAATGGTGATTGATTGATATTTAGATTAGTCGAAGATTCTAACGAATAGACAATGATTTGGCGTAACTTACCCCATACCTTGCTGTTATTAGCCTTTTCAAACCAGCCGCGCAGCAATCCGCAAAAATCCGCTTCGATATTGGGATATTTAAAAACATAATCGAAATTATCGATCGCAATTACCAATGGCGAATCCGCACCATTCAGAAAGAACTTTTCCACATACTTAGTGCAGTTTGTATTTGCGCCCAAAAAGCCTTTCCAAACATCTTCTGGTCGCTGTTCGATTTCTAAACTATCTCCAATATAGGCACAAAACCATAGCAAGAATTTATTGATGTCCGTAAAAAATTCTTGGTTCGCCTCACGCAAATCGATCGCCGCCGTGCGATATCCCTGCTGTGTGGCATATTCCAAAACTCGCCCCATCATCATCGATTTTCCCATCCGTTCGGGCGATTTAATCCTAATCAAAGTCCCCGCCTTCATCACCTCCTCATAACAGCGCTGCTCTAACCGCGATCGCGCGATGTAAAAATAACCATTATTTTCTACCACCGAAATCTCAGTATTAGGATTAGGCTTTGGCTTTGGTAAAAGGAGATCGCGCTTCAGCAATACAGGAGTTAATTCTTCAGGTATTCCCTCTAAGGCGATCGCATTAACACCCGACTCAAAAGCATCCTCAATCGAGCGATCGTCCCAAATCGCCCGATAAAAACCCTCCGCAAACCTTCGCGCCGCCTCATCACCGATCGCCTGATTCATGCCGATTACATAGGGAATATGCTGACGAATTGCTTCGGCTTGTACCACTGCATAGCAAGCATTGAGAACTACGCACTGAATTTGATTAGCAAATAGCTTAAACAAGTCGGCTAATGCCTCAGTACTAACGGGCTTCGTCTTGCCATCATCATCTTCAAAGGCTAAGCCCCATTCACCACCACCATGTCCCGAAAAATGTAAAATTTGTGGCTTCAGGTTATATAAATATTGCTGTAAATCTTGAGGACGTACTGCACCTCTTGACTCAATCAGGTAGTGATCGCGATTTGGCGACAACTGTAAAGTTGTGCGAATTTCTTCTACCTCCTTATCCAGCCGCAACCTTGCTGTCTCAAGAGGATTCGCCGCCAGAATCAAGATTTTTTTAATAGTCATATCAATTGGTTGCAATTAAAAAATTTCAGATTCAGACCTTGCAAAATCATACAACACTCTCTTTATTTTTAATTTTTATACAATTTGCGATCGCCAAATCTCCAAAACCTAATCAACAAAGTCCCCGCCGTAATCACCCCACATAAAACTGTCAAAATCCAATTTTTAAGAGTCCAATCCACCGCACCCAGATAATTAGAACCGATCGCAATTGTATGTAGTGACGCAAGCACTAAGGCGGGAACCGAGAGCAAATGCAAATAGCGCCAAGCTTTACCTAGTTTATTTACCATCCAATCGGAACTCGTGAGGGCAGCAGGAGTCATCAGCGCGATCGCGATTGCACCTAGCCAGATTGAGATTTGGTGCTGCGGAATCATGAAGGATAAAGCATCGAAGTTCCATTGAAAAGTATGCTCGATTTTATGGAAAGTATGGGCAAGGGAGAGAACAAATGCACCAACACCGATCGCACGGCGGTAGGTCATTAATGCCGAACAAGACTTAAAAATCTGACTGAGAGGACGAGCGGCAAGGGCAAGGATTAACAAGATCAAACCCGCATGACCTGTGTAATCCACCATATCGCTAGTGCGTAATAGCGTTAAGATGCCGATAGTCAGCGTAATCCAGCCACCCATCCGAAATAATTGACTACGGCGATCGCGACTTAACAAACCTGCAAATACACCAATACCCAGCATCGAGGGTAACGTTCCCAATCCAAACGCCAACATCGTTAGCGCACCCTGTGTCATGTTACTAGTTTCAGCAGCCTTGATTTGAGCAGTGTAGAGAAATCCACAGGGAATTAAGCCCCAAGTCATGCCTAATAAAGCAGGTGTCAATGGATGAGAATGCAGTGATAATTTCATCATCGCATTGCTAAGGCGCTCATGTAGTCCCACCTGAGCCATCGGATTGAGAAAAGGAATATTTGGCAAACCTTCAGGCTTGATCTGCACAATTCCCATCCACACCAATAGAATACCCGTCAAAATTGCTAGCCAACGCCGCAGATCGCTTTCTAAACCTGCTAACTGTCCACTAGCCACTAGTACCGACCCGATCGCACCAATAGCAGCCCCTGCGATCGCGTAGCTAAAAATCCTGCCAAGGTTTAGTAATGCATGAAAATACAGATGCTTTTGCCAACTTCTAGAATTATCCTTGGAGTTGCTTCCTTTACCTGAAAGCGAGAAAGCAACGGTCAAGGGGCCACACATACCCACACAATGACCAAAACTCCCTAAAAATCCTAAAGCAGCAACAAGCAGTAAATCTAACATTCTTTATTTATAGCGCTTTGCACTGAACTATTGTTAAAAGTGTTGCTTCGCGAACTTTTAACACCCCAACCTATTTGCCCACATTGGTTGTAAAAGTCAATTCAAAAGGCTGAAAATCTTCACCATCCTTAGCTGAACCGCTCAGCTTAAGCTCATATCTTCCCACCTTAGGAAAAGTGACTTCCATGCTTGGCAATCCCATATAGCGCTCAATAATTGCTAAAGGATTAGAGACCGTAAATTTGATATTGCGATCGCTAAGCGATCGCACTTCCAGACGACAATTACATTTTTCATAGGGAATAATCTCGCCGCCCCGTCTAGTTAGCGCAATCCAAATTGTAGATTTTTGACCAGCAATAGGGCGATCGTTGGGTTCAATATGAATTGTACCGCCAACTTCTTGAGAAGTTCTCACTTCGTGGGCAACGAGAACAGGTGATGAAAATTTTTCTAAATGGGAATCTATGCTGGGAGTAGCTGATAAATTCAAATTTAATAAGATAGAAGCTACTTCAAACATTATTTAAGTCTTCCTTAAGAGTTTTTTGCACAAATTTTTATTCCAAGAGATTGGAACCCGATTCTTCTGTAGCTTTAAAATTTACCGCGCTACGCGCGGTAAATTTTAAAGCTTTTTAAGGCTTAATAACGCCACAGGCAATACGGGTCTTGTAATCCACCTTTGGCATAGTTGATTTACCGTCTGCACCTGCATGGATCATGATCGATGTGCCACCTTGCTTGAGCAACGAATTGTTGCCCGATCCTAAGGTTAATTCTGGCAATATCGCGTTTAGAGAACCAGTACCATCCTGCTTAACGATGATATTTGGCAGATCCCCCGTAGGTTTATGTTTGCCCTCTTCATGCTTGTTGTGCATATGCTCATGATCATGTTCATCATCCTTATCTTCTGGATCAAAATGATTGCCTGATGTCTTAAAATCTGGAGCATCACATTTCCCATATTCATGAACATGCACCATATGTTCTCCCTTTGCCAAATTTTGTACCTTGAGAGAAACCGTTACACCTAAAGGAGTTTGAGCAAATGTTGCAGTCCCAACTAGTTCACCCTTGACATTGAGAATGCTAGCAGTAGCTTTAGGCTCTGCTGTTTGGGCGATCGCTACTGTAGTAGCAGTGAAAGTAGTAAGTGTGACACAAGATAGCAAGACAGCGACTTTAGACGCAAATCTAGATTGAATTTTGTGAGAATGTTGGTTAATCATGCGATCGCTTTCCTAAAAAAAATAATACAACCGTGATTCGCAAAGCACTAAGGATGCCGCAAATCACGGATATTTAGAATAGATGTCTTTGAAGTATCGCTTTGCAACACTTCAAAGACATCTATTGGTTCGGGGTTGAACACGTAGAGATGCAATCTATATCATTTCTTATCATTTCTTATTTAGCCCAACCAGCCTCGGCTTGCTCAAGCACGTAGTTAGCAACTGCAGTAATTTCTTCTTTACTGAGTTTCTTACCAAAAGCAGGCATGGCTCCTTTTCCTTTGGTAACTTGGAGTTCTATCGCTGCAACGGTGTCCTTGCCGTACTGCGCCAATGCATCTTTCTTCAAAGTCTTAGCAGCGACTACGTTGTTGCGACCACCTGCATGGCATTGAGCGCAGTTATTGTTAAAGATTTTTGCGCCTGCGGAGACTTCAGCAAAAGCTGGCTGCCCAAAAGCAAGACTCACCAACAGGGTTAAGGCGATCGCGAGAATAGAAAAAATGCGTTTCATAGTTATTTATTACTTAAATATGTACGAAAAATAAGGGCAAAGCTATAGCTAATGCCCTACGCGGCTTAGCCGCAAAGTCGAGTTGAATTTTAGTCTGGGTATATGATGACGGTATTTGCTTTGACAGTCAAAAGACAGCCTGTCAAACAACAAATTTCAAATAAGCAGTGTTTATTTGAAATTTGCTATACGCCCTTCCCAGCAAAGGATTGCTGGCTATAGCCATATCTCATTGACGCACAATGCGATTCTCTATTTTTGTCTGCAAAGGTGAACTCGCACTGATATATTCCGCGATCGCATCAGATAGTAGATAACCAGTTTCCAACAGGTTTTTTCCTTCTGCAAAAACACGATAGCCATCACCACCACTAGCCAAAAAGTTGTTCGTCGCTACTCGATAAATCGCTTCAGGATTCAGTAATTGGAAGTTTCCCGATTCAGAAACTACTTCAACCTTAGTAACGCGCTTTCCTGCTGGCAATTTCGCATCCCACACAAAGCGAATCCCTGCCACTTGCGGAAATCGTCCTTCCCCTTGTTCTACTTGACTGACACCATGCTCTAAAGCCACAAGCAACTGCTCGCCAGTCAACTCCACCCGCGTAATCGTATTGCCGAAGGGAAGCGCTTCTAATACATTTCCCATTGTAATATCACCCAAAGGCAAACCATTGCGAATACCACCAGCATTAATCAGCACAACTTGCACACGATCGCCTCTTGTTTTTGCCAAGATCGCATCAGCAATCAAGTTACCTAAGCTAGTTTCACTAGTTCGTAGTTTAACGCGATCGCCATCAAGGACAACCAGTGACTTACCAATAATTTTTTGTCGAAGCTTCTCAATTGGGAAAGCATAGGCTTTGAGCTTGTCAGTGAACTCTTGATTGGGTTGTATGCTGGCATCAATGACATGGGGTTTACCCGCCCAGGCAATCAACTTACCTGTGGGATCGAAACTCACCGACAAATCCCCCAAATATTTCCCCCATTCCCAATCCGTTACTACTAACACAGGTTCCTTTGTACCGTTGTTCTCTACTAATGGATAGGGATAGTTCGCATTGGGAATATTGCCAACAGGAGTATGACTGTGAGCGCCAATAATAATATCAATGTCAGGGACTTTTCGCGCCAGTGCTATATCATTCTCAAAACCAATGTGAGTCAGCGCTACAATTTTGTTAATGCCAAGTTGCTTCAGGGCGCGAACCGATGAACGGGCTGCTGCGATCGGGTCAGTAAACTTTACTCCATCACCAACACTAGCTAAAATTGCCGTGTCTGGAGTCGTCAAGCCAAATATACCAATCTTTTCGCCTTTGACTTCGAGAATATGCCAAGGACGAACTTTGCCATACAGAGGTGATTCGGGTGCAATGTCTATATTTGCAGAAACAATTGGAAATTTAGCTTTGGCGATGAAGTCGGCGAGTACCTGCTGTCCACGATCAAACTCATGATTGCCAACCGTACCTGCATCGTAGGCAAGAGCATTATAAAAATCAAGATCTGCCTGTCCAAGATATTGATTGAAATACAGAGTTCCTTGAAAAATATCTCCCGCATCCAATAACAGTAGAGGCTCTTGATTAGTTTTATTTTCAGAACGGATTTGATCGATGAGAGTACGGCGGCGGGCAATTCCGCCCAATAAGCGATCGCCATATTTGACAGGTTCCAAATGGGCATGATGATCGTTAGTATGTAAAATCCTTAGGGAAAAGCGACTTTCCTGTGCAACCACATTTAAGAGTGCTGGTGAAACCGCGATGAGAAAGGTAATCACGAAAGCTAAGAATATCTGAAAAGACCACTTAGTCTGGGGTTTCAGTTTTAAGTAATTGGCGATCGCTTTAAAAATATTTCGTGCTTTCACAGTTCTTACCATTCAAATTCAAAGATTTGCTGAGGTTAGTCTAGCGTTTGTTCTTAGAAATTGCTCACTTACTCAATTGATTTTCACATTTACCATTTGTTGTGATTGTTTAGTCATTTATTTTCGATTTCGGTTTTTCTACTCCCTTCCCAGTCTAAAAACAGACAGTAAAACCCAAGAATTAGTGGTGCAGCGCTCCGCGCTGCACCACTAATTCTTGGGTTGGAAGGGAGTAATTGATTTACGATAATTGCTATGATCGAACAAATGAAATATTCCGCGAGTCTTACATAAACCGCAAATGGACACCTTTTATCCAGAGGATCAAGAACAGTGGCGAGAGTGGTTAGAAAAAAACCACTCCAAGGAAAGTTCTATTTGGCTAATCTATTACAAGAAAAACAGTGGCAAACCTTCCATAAATTATAGTGATGCCGTGGACGAAGCGCTCTGTTTTGGCTGGATAGACAGCAAGGTCAAGTCTATTGATCAGGAAAAATACATGCAATTTTTTTGTGTAAGAAAACCAAATAGTGTTTGGTCAAAGGTGAATAAAGAGAAAGTTGCTAGCCTAATTGAGAAGAACTTGATGACTCAAGCTGGACTTGAAGCGATCGCGATCGCAAAAAGCAATGGCTCATGGAATATTCTTGATGACGTAGAAGCTCTAATCATTCCCGATGACTTAATGACAGCATTGTCTTCAAATCTAGTGGCAAAAGAATATTTTTTGAACTTAAGTCGTACTAACAAGCGAAATCTTTTGCAATGGATAACTTTAGTAAAAAGGGAAGAGACGAGGCAAAAACGAATTAAAGAAATTGTATTTTCCGCACAAAACAAAAGAAAGCCCAAGCAGTTTTGAGGGTATACGCCAGTAAGATGTCACTTATGCATCAAACACAGATTAAAATTTTAACCACATTAGCAATTGGCTATTTCGATCATTTCAGAAATTAAAGTAGCGATCAAAGGTGATGGCGCGATAGCATTTCTAAAAATCAACGATCGCATTCTCAAAAAGCAACAATCTCATTCCAAGAAACAGCGATCACATTCCAAGAAAAAGCGATCGCAACTCATCTCAAATCAAACAACGATCGCCTATTTTCTCAGACACGCTAAATGTTCAAAGAGATCGCCTTCTCATTCAATAAACCAGCGATCGCAACTCACCTCAAATCAAACAGCGATCGCTAATTTCACAACGCGATAATCACCAAATGACAGAACATTCGTAACTTTTAAAAACTGAGTCTCGGCTAACTAACGTTGCATTTTCAACTTTAGATTGAGCTATGAGCATTCTATCAAAGGGATCTTTATGGTGCAGTTGTAAAGTTTTTAATTCCAGAATATGAGGAAGTGCTACAGATATTAAACTGATATTATTTCGCTCCTGCTGAATCTTTAGCATAAGTTCTAGATCGTCTCTGAGAGTAAGTTTGCCTAACTGAATTTTGATTTGCATTTCCCATAGACTGACCACGCTAAGAATTACTTCATTATCGGGATCTTGAAGTAAGGTCAGGGTGCTTTTGGAAATGCACTCTGGTTCGCTATGCCACCACATGAAGGCGTGGGTATCCAACAATAGTTTCATGATTCCCCAAGCCAAAATTCATCGGGTAATGGATCGTCAAAATCAGCAGTAAATATACATGATCCTAAGCCAAGTCCTGCTTGGCGTAGCTGTTTAGCTGTAGAGTTTTGAGGCTTTTGATTAATCTTTATTTCTACCCATTGCAATAGTTGTGTGGCTAGTTGAATTTGCTCCTGAATGTCTAGATTTTTAGCTTCGTTTAAGAGTTCTTTTAATGGCATATAGTTGGCTACCTTTCAAGATACCGATTTAATCATTTTAGCGCGATCGCCCCCTCATTCCACAAACCAACGATCGCAACTCATCTCAAATCAAACTGCGATCGCCTACTTCTGTCAGGCACGATAATAAATGTTCAAAGCGATCGCAATCTCATTCCACAAGCCAACGATCGCATCTCATCTCAAATCAAACAGTGATCGCATTCTCATCAGCATATTTTTAGTTCCCATAACGCCTACATTACATTATCCTTTTGAGTTGTTTATAGACTTCATCATCGTTCCGTTTGTCAATTAGTAAGATTTCTAACGTTTGTTCTTCAACACAATAAACTATCCGATATTCACCAATATCTGCTCTATGATATGGATATCCTTTTAACTTTAGAGAGTCTTGAGGATAAGGATTGGAAGTCAGTTCGGTAATTTTGGTGGCGACTTGTTTGGCGTGTTTGTCTGGTAGCTTTTTTAGGCGTTTGACGGCTTGTCGCGACAGGTTAATCTTAAGCATTTAAAATCTCTGATAGTAAAGCCTCACTTTCTGTAATTCCGATAAAACCTTCTTGCCTAGCTTGCTCTGCTTTTAAAGCCAAAAATTGATTTTCTAAATCTAAAAACCTTTCAAATTCTTCAATCGATATCATAATTGCGACACTACGTCCTTTTTTAGCTATTTGCACTGGCTCTCTACGAGCTAGGTCTAATAGCTCACCAAAGCGGTTTTTAGCTTCCGATGCACCTAATGTTTTCATCTTTACTGTTCCGAACGATCTTGTTAGCTATTATAACCATTTTAGCTATTTTAGCCATAATCGCCCCCTCATTCCACAAACCAACGATCGCAACTCACCTCAAATTAAACAACGATCGCCTATTTCCTCAGACTAACTAAATATTCAAAGCGATCGCCACTCACTCCCACAACCAGAGATCGCCAATTCAATCTCAAATCAACGATCACCACATCACCAGATCAACTTAGACAATTAGTATATGAATTTGATCAGAATCGGGGCAGCATCAACCATTGATTTAATAAAATTCTTGACATCAAGATTTCTTAAATACTCAAAAGCTTCTCCAAGTGACTGACCACCTTCAACCAAGCCAAGTGCATTCTTAAAAACATTCGTATAATTCGGATTTGGATTCATCAGCTCTGAAGCTACTTGTGCTAGGGCTTGCACACCTTGAATTTTACTCAAGCTTAGAGCGATCGCGAGAGCATTTGTGTAGTCTTTATCTTTGTAATCAAAAATTGCATTTGTTAGTTTTGCTGATTGATCTTGTAAACCAATAGCACTTAATCCCTGTTGCAAAGCTTGGCGATCGTTTTCAGGCATTCCGTCTTTCAGTTGTTGAACCCAAGAGGCACTTTGACTAATTGATGGATTCCATGCCACTAAAATATCTGCGGCTCCAGCAAAGTTTCCATCTTTGACAGAATTAGCTAAATTAAAGAATGCAGTAGTTTCCTGAGGGTCAAACTCTAATAATTCATCAAAATCTGTCGCTGTTAATGTGGTTTTAAAAATGCCTGATGTGTCGCCAATTGGGGCATTTTTGATTACTTCAACAACCACTTTAGATGTTGTCTTTTCTACACCAAAAGTATCCAAGGCACTTGCGATCGCTCCCTTCAAATTTCCTTCTTTTAACTCCCATCCTACATCGACAATAAAATCAACAATTTTAGGAGTAATCACAGTAGATAGCCCGAAAGTGGCAAGTCCTGTATTAATACTGCTGATTAGTGCGCCCTTATTGTCTCCTTTAAATGCATTAATTGCTGATTCAATTCCTCCTACAACTGTGCCAAAGATAGGAATTTTGTAGGCAACAGACAAAATCTCTTTCCCTAAAGGCGCTGATAATTGGGAAACTGTACCAGTTATTTGATTCCATATATCACTGATAGCTGCTTTTACAACAGTTGTCAGTCCCGCCCACCAACTTTCGGGACTATTACCAGTAATTTTACCAACCATTTCAAATACTTCCCCGTAATGGAATCCTTCCTTTAAAAGTACATTTGCAAATTGATATCGTGTCATACCTCGCGATTCTTTCGTATGAAATGTATCCCAAATACCTTGAGCAACATCCCATTGTTCGTATCCCTGAGCGCCATCATCTGTGTATCCTTGAGCATTTAAGGCTCTTGCCACAGCTTGACGAACCGAGTCAGTATTACTACCTTTTAAAGAATTAATAGTTTTAAATATAGCTTCGGCAGTATTGGTTGAACTCGCTCCAAGGTTCCATAATGCATAGGCAATTTTGTTTGCATTATTGTTTGCACTGATGTCATTGTTCCATAGATATTTTGCAATCGAGATATAAACATTTACATCTTGTTGTACAGCTTGTAAATTCGTAAAAGTTTTTTTGATAATGGACACCAATGTGGGAACATCATTAATTCCAACTACACTTTTAAGAGCTTGAACAACTTCAGCTTCAGACACCTGAATATTCTTTAGAAGAAGAGCAATTTGGTCGGCAGAACCTTGAGATTTATTGTACTGAAACTCGAACAATATATTTGTGATTTGAGCAGGGTTAAGAGCGCTAACGCTATTATCATCCTTCGTAATCGTAATGCTCTTTAACGCTTTTGTCACTTCTACCAGATCTGTATTGATGGTCTTCAGTACACTTAAAATCTGTTCCCCACCAAGTCCCAGATCAGCCAGTAGATCAGCAAATTCACCCAAATCCTTTGTTTGCTTATAATCATCTTGCAGGGCTTTGGATATAATATCTTGCGGTGATGCTCCTTGCTTTGTTAATAGATCTCTTAGTGCGGCGCGTGAAAATTGCAGGGCATTGGATACATCTTGCAGTGATGCTCCTTGCTTTGTTAATAGATCGCTTAGTGCGCGTTCATCAACTTTATATCCACTGCTCAGTATTCCTAGTGCAATCTCATTATAGGTTAGTCCTATTCCCTTAAACTTGGTTAGACCATTTTTTAAAGCATCGGCCAGTTTGTCCAACCCATATCCATAATAATGGAATGACTGGGCAATATTTATTATAGTTGCCCCCTCATCAAAGAGTAAATCTGCAATTTGTCTGGTATTTAATCCAAGTCCGCTAATGCTCAATCCGTATGTCATCAGTACATAGACCTGTTGAGGATCTGAAACAAATGTAAATGTATTGGCTAACGCATCCGCAATTACTCTCACATTGTAGCCCACTTTTCTTAAAGCCTCAGCAACCCTTATGGCAGTATCAAGATCCTTATTGTTCCCATTCTGGACTTGCTTAGCTAGCTGTCTTGCAGCAGGATCGTGTAGGTCAAAGATTTCTGAAGAGCCATTACGATCCATATAGAGTGAGCCTTTTTCAAAAGACTGTATCCAACCTTCTTTAGTGGAAAGTTCTGTAATGTTTGAAGTTGGCAATCCTAATAAATCACTATTTCCATTATAAACCTGCCAAGAAGCATCACTAAATACAAAAGTCCTACTAGCATTAGCAGTTGCATAGGCAATCACTCCATTCGCAAACTTCTGGACAAAATTGCCATTACCAATGTCAGTAATATCAGTAGTTGGGACTCCTAACACACTGCCTTCGCCTGAGTTGCCAAGCGCTTGATACTGATTCCACGAGGCATTACTAAACACATAGGTTTGACTCGTCTTTCCATTTGCCCCAGGATAGTAGCCAATCACTCCTCCCACAAATCTTTGGATAACTCTTCCATCAGCAAGTGTAAATGCATTTTCTAATGGTACTCCCAAAAAGCTAGTGACATTACCGAGGCGAACATACTCGCGATCGAGTTCATATACGAAATAAGTTCCTGTTGTAGTAGTGACAATGCGTCCATTCGCAAAATGTTGGATAAAATTACCATTGCCAATGTCAGCAATATCAGTAGTTGGAACTCCTAGCAAACCACCTGAGTTGCCAAGCGCTTGATACTGATTCCACGAAGCATTACTAAACACATAGGTTTGACTTGGCTTTCCAGTTGCTTCAGGATAGTAACCAAGTACTCCTCCCGCAAATCTTTGGACAACTCTTCCATCAGCAAGTACAGACGCATTTTCTAAGGGTAGGCCCAAAAAGCCAGTGACATTACCGAGGCGAACATATTCGCGATCGAGTTCATATACGAAATAAGTTCCTGTTGTAGTAGTGACAATGCGTCCATTCGCAAAATGTTGGATAAAATTACCATTGCCAATGTCAGCAATATCAGTAGTTGGAACTCCTAGCAAACCACCTGAGTTGCCAAGCGCTTGATACTGATTCCACGAAGCATTACTAAACACATAGGTTTGACTTGTCTTTCCAGTTGCTCCAGGATAGTAACCAAGCATTCCATCCGCAAATCTCACAAAAGTGCGCCCATCATCAACCCATGAGTCACTCAATGACGCATAGTAGGTTCCTCTCTTCGTAACAATAATGAAACCATTCACAAAGTTTTGGAGATAATTGCCACCACCAATGTCAGTAATATCTGAAGATGGTTCTTTTAACGTGCCATTGACATCGCCAAGAGCTTGATACTTACTCCAAGTGTCATTGCTAAACACAAAAGTCTTACTAGCCTTTGCGGTTGCAGTTGGTAAATAAGCAATTACTCCACCCGCAAAGTTCTGGATAATACTTCCATTAGACCCATCATAGCTGTCACCTAATGGCACACCCAAGAAACCAGTAACATTACCAAAGCCGCTATATTCACCTCCAATATATCCATTTACATAATAGGTTCCTGTTTTAGTGGTAATAATGCGTCCATTCGCAAAGTCTTGGAGATAATTACCACCACCAATGTCAGTAATATTTGTAGATGGTTCCTTTAACGGGCCATTGACATCGCCAAGAGCTTGATACTTACTCCAAGTGTCATTGCTAAACACAAAAGTTCTACTTGCTTTCGCCGTTGCCGTTGGTAAATAGGCAATCACTCCACCCACAAAGTTCTGGATAATACTTCCATTAGACCCAGCATAGCTATCACTTGTTGGCACACCCAAGAAACTATTAACATTATCAACACCGCTATATTCTCCACCAATATATCCATTTACATAATAGGTTCCTGTCTTAGTGGTAATAATGCGACCATTTGCAAAGTCTTGGAGATAATTACCACCACCAATGTCAGTAATATTTGTAGATGGTTCCTTTAACGGGCCATTGACATCGCCAAGAGCTTGATACTTACTCCAAGTGTCATTGCTAAACACAAAAGTTCTACTTGCTTTCGCCGTTGCCGTTGGTAAATAGGCAATCACTCCACCTGCAAAGTTCTGGATAATACTTCCATTAGACCCATCATAGCTATCACTTGTTGGCACACCCAAGAAACTATTAACATTACCAACGCCGCTATATTCACCTCCAATATATCCATTTACATAATAGGTTCCTGTCTTAGTGGTAATAATGCGTCCATTTGTAAAATTCTGGATAAAATTGCCATTGCCAATGTCAGTAATATCAGTAGTTGGAACTCCTAATAAACTACCTACACCTGAGTTGCCAAGCGCTTGATACTTATTCCAAGAAGCATTACTAAACACATAAGTCTGACTTGGTTTTCCAGTTGCCCCAGGATAGTAACCAATTACCCCTCCCTCAAATCTTTGGATAACTCTTCCATCAGGAAGTACAGATGCATTCTCCAATGGTACGCCCAAGAAACTAGTGACATTACCGAGGCGAACATACTCATAATCCAGTTCATATACGAAATAAGTTCCTGTTGGAGTAGTGACAATGCGTCCATACGCAAAATTCTGGATAAAATTGCCATTGCCAATGTCAGTAATATCAGTAGTTGGAACTCCTAATAAACTACCTACACCTGAGTTGCCAAGCGCTTGATACTGATTCCACGAAGCATTACTAAACACATACGTTTGACTTGGCTTTCCAGTTGCCCCAGGATAGTAACCAATTACTCCTCCCGCAAAATGTTGGATAATTCTTCCGTCAGGAAGTACAGATGCATTTTCTAAGGGTACACCCAAAAAGCTAGTGACATTACCGAGACGAACATACTCGCGATCGAGTTCATATACAAAGTAAGTTCCTGTTGAAGTAGTGACAATGCGTCCATTCGTAAAATGTTGGATAAAATTGCCATTGCCAATGTCACTGATATCAGTAGTTGGGACTCCTAATAAACTACCTACACCTGAGTTGCCAAGCGTTTGATACTGATTCCAAGAGGCATTACTAAACACATAGGTCTGAGTTGGCTTTCCATCTGCCCCAGGATAGTAGCCAATCATTCCACCTGCAAATTTTTGGAAAGTTCGTCCGTTATCAACCCATGAATCTCCCAATATTGCCCCTAAGAAACCACCAACATTGCCATAGAGGTTATACTCTCTAACAATTGAGTCATAAACTAAATATGTTCTATTGATATTTGAAACAACCGACTGATTAGAATCAGTTACATTTGTTAGGTTAAAAGAAACTGGTTTACCACTCGACAAATCCAAGTAGTCTAACTGAGTTCGATCATTCTTTTGCCATAAAATATCAGTAATGCCATCCTTGTTGTAATCTCCAGTTCCCAAAATTGTCCAGTTTGGATCGCTTACCCCCAAGGACACACCATTGATTTTGCCACCTGATATCTTCCAATAGCCTAGCTCAATTCGATCATTCTTACGCCACAGAATATCAGCAAAACCATCTTTGTTGAAATCTCCTGTTCCCACAATTAACCGATTGGGATCAGTTACACCTAGATCGACACTAACTACACTAGAACCTCCCATCTTCCAATAGCCTAACTGAGTTCGATCATTCTTTTGCCAGAGAATATCAGTAACACCATCTTTATTGAAATCTCCAGTTCCAGCGATCGACCAGTTTGGATCAGTTACACCTAGATTGACACTAGCTACTTTCCCACTGCTCACATTCCAGTAACTTAGTTGAGTTCGATCATTCTTTTGCCACAGGATATCAGTAACACCATCTTTATTGAAATCTCCAGTTCCCACAATTGACCAGTCTGGATCAGTTACACCTAGATCGACACTAGCTACTTTCCCACTACTCACATCCCAAAAACTTAGTTGAGTTCGATCATTCTTTTGCCACAAGATATCAGTAACACCATCTTTGTTGAAATCTCCAGTTCCCACAATTGACCAGTTTGGATCAGTTACACCTAGATCGACACTAACTACTTTCCCACTAATCACATCCCAGTAACTTAGTTGAGTTCGATCATTCTTTTGCCATAGGATATCACTAGTGCCATTTCTATTAAAATCTACTGCAAAAGGAGCCAAATCATTATCAGCGATCGCCACAGTTGCACTCGCAGTCGTCCCCAAATTATAAGCAGCATTAGCAGCAAGAGTTAAAACAATAGTTTCAGTGCCTTCAATAATTACATCATCGATCGCATTAATATTCACAACAGCCGTATTAGAGCCAGCCGCAAATGTCACAGTACCAAATAAGCTGCTGTAGTCGATTCCCTTAGTCGCCGTACCGCCAATTGTGTAATAAGTAGTCAAAGCAGCAGATGTATTGCCAGTACGAGTAAAAGTAACCTGACCTAGATTTGGAGTTTGTCCTGTAAGCACCTCTGCGGCAATAGCATCATTAGCAACAATTGTTACTGTCGGTTTGTCATTATCTGCGATCGTTACAGTAGATGTCTTGGCAGTACCTAAAGTATAAGCAGCATTATTAGCAAGATTTAAAACAACAGTTTCAGCACCTTCAAAATCAGCATCATCGATCACATTGACATCAACAAAAGCCTTGTTAGCACCTGCTGCAAAAGTCACACTGCCACTTAAATTACTATAATCAATACCATTAGTCGCCGTACCCGCAACCGTATAGTCAACAGTCAAAGTGCTAGCCGTGCTACCAGTACGAGTGAGCGTAAAGCGTCCAGGATTTAGGACTTGCCCTGCGATTACTTCTGCACTAGCAGCATCAGTGGCGGCGATCGTTACTGTTGGTAAATCATTGTCAGTTATAGTTACAGTAGAAGACTTGTCAAGCCCCAAATTATAAGCAGCATTAGCAGCAAGAGTTAAAACAACATTTTCATTCCCTTCAAAAACTACATCATTAACTACATTGATATCGACAACAGCCGTAGCCGAACCTGCTGCGAAGGTGACATTACGACTCAAAGTACTGTAATCCGAGGTATTCGTCGCCGTACCTGAGATCGTGTAATAAGTGATTAAAGCAGCAGATGTATTACCTGTACGGGTTAGAGTGAACTGACCAGCATTTACAACTTCTCCAATGTTTACTTCTGCGGCATTAGCATCATTAGCCACAATTGTTACTGTCGGTTTGTCATTATCTGCGATCGTTACAGTAGAAGTCTTGGCAGTACCTAAAGTATAAGCAGCATTATTGGCAAGATTTAAAACAACAGTTTAAGCACCTTCAAAATCAGCATCATCGATCACATTGACATCAACAAAAGCCTTGTTAGCACCTGCTGCAAAAGTCACACTGCCACTTAAATTACTATAATCAATACCATTAGTCGCCGTACCCGCAACCGTATAGTCAACAGTCAAAGTGCTAGCCGTGCTACCAGTACGAGTGAGCGTAAAGCGTCCAGGATTTAGGACTTGCCCCGCGATTACTTCTGCACTAGCAGCATCAGTGGCGGCGATCGTTACTGTTGGTAATGTCGCCATCTCTACAGAGATTAGCTGTCCATTAACAACAACTACACCACGATCATCCTCTTGTTTAATACGAGTGAGTTCATCACCGCTCAGGCTCAAACCAAATATCAAATTTCTGGCAAACTCTCCTTCATCACCCTTAGTGTCCTCACCCACACGGTCATCTAACCAGTGAAAAGTTTCTTCAACGAGTACTCCTGCTGCACCTGAGAACGAATCGATTGGGGCTGCATTATATTTAAGTAATGTATCTGAAAGATATACAGTTTGATTAGAACTTGCATATGCTCCCAACGCATTATTAAAGTTGGCGGCAGACAAAATTTGTATGGATGGCAATTGGCTAAAGTCTCCTACAGACCATTGCGATCGCATCGCCTGTATTTCCGCCGTATTTGCCTTGTCTCCAAAAACTTGAGCAAACAGATCGGGACTAGCGGCAGCTTGTTGCAGTTTGGACTGCACAAGTCCTAAAATATCTGGAAGTTGATTAGCTCCAAAAACAGAAGCGTTGCCTACATAATTGTCCAAAACAAAGTTTGAGCCTGCATTCTGGCTGTCAGACATAATATTTTCCCTGCTGGTGTAATTGTTTAGCCCCGTGCTTCTTAGCTAACAACATCCAGATTAGCTCTCTCCCCCCAGAGCATATCTACATAACGGTAATTCCGTTTTTGCTATGCGATCGCTGACTTCTAACGTTGTAACTAAAACAAAGTTATCCCAAAGAATTCAGCATGTAAACAGGGAAAAGTTATTCAAAAGTTATACAAAGCTCATTTAGCGCACAAATTTAAGTTTTTCTGTATTTGTGACAAAGAAATCCGTGAATAAACTCATGACCGTGCGATCGCGAATTTTGATATTTGCCGTCAGCGACATCCCCGACTGCAAATTAATTTTGCGACCATTAGTCTCTAAGGCTTGTTTGTCAAGCTTCACTTTCGCCGGAAATCTATAGGTAGGATTCACTTGATCGGGGGGCAAGGCATCGGAACCAATCCAGACTAATTTGCCCTTGACATCCCCAAACTCAGTGAAAGGGAAAGAATCAATGCGAACATCCACATCCTTACCTTCAGCCACAAAGCCGATGTCTTGATTACTGATAAACACTTTGGCTACAAGCAAATCATCAGGAACAATTTTTAGCACCACTTCACTCGCATTGTTATTCGCCACATAGCCCAGCCCTGCCTTCAGTTCAAACACTGTACCCGATGCAGGGGCACGGAGTTCTTGGTTTTTGAGAATCACTTCTGCTTGCTGAATCTGCCCTTCAACTTCCGTAAGTCTCTTGGTATTATCTACTAAAGCTTTGGTAAATTGACTATCGATCTCAGCTATGCGCTTAGTATTATCGGCAATTTGGCTAGTCAACTCCTTGCGGGTAATATCAAAAGTATTGCTCAGCCGCGCTTGTCCCTCAGCGATCGCCGCCTTAATCCGCATTTCCTCCTGCGCTAACTGCCGAATTTCTGACTCCGTGGCGATTACCTGTTGTTTTTGTTTGAGATACTGAACACGGGAAATTGCCCCTTCTTTAACACCTATTTCAATATCCGCGAGAATTTTGGCATCGATCGCCAAGGCACTTTGTTTGCTCGCACGATTAATCCGAGTTTGATTTAACTGTTCGAGCGACTGGGCAATATTCGCCTCTGCAGCTTGCGATCGCGAACCTAGTTCAGCCGTTGAAGCACTTAGCCGATCCCGTTGATCGCCTGTCAAATTTGCGCCGCCACCATTGACCTGCATTCGATATAATTGCATTTCGGTCATTAATGCTTCACGATTTCGGGCTAGGGCAAAAAATTCCACAGGAACAGCATTCGCTTTTGCTCCATTAATTCCTGAGGATTTTCCATTGAGGACTTCTCGATAAAATTGATTTTCCTGCTGAAGATTTTTGCGTAGTTTTTGCAATGATTCAAGCTGAGACTTCGCTACAGTTGCATCAATCCGCAATAACACTTCACCTTCTTTGACTTTCTGTCCATCTTTTATCAATACTTCCTTAAGTACACCATTAGCCGGAATACGCACTTCCTTAACAGATCCCTGTGGCTCCAGTTTTCCTTGAGCAGGAATTGATTCTTCGATTCTCGCTACCGAAGCCCAAATAATTGCCACCGTCACAGAGCCAACTAATGTCCATAAAATCGCAGGTATCCATTTAGGTGACTGGCTTAATGCTAAAGGCTGATCGAAACTGCTTTTTTTAACGATTGCTGTAGCAGGTTTCTCCAGAGCATTCCCAGAAGCCAAATCTTCAGGAGCGATCTTTGCTAATTTTGGAGTTGTTTGATTGCCATTATCATTTGTCATGATCTTTTTACCTTTATTTTATCGTTAGTCTCAATCCGCTCGAACCAGAACCGTTAAATTTTTTAAAAGTGCTACTTAGCAAAGCTTTTAAAAAATTTATTGGTTCGTTTAAGAATTACCTGCTGCTTCCTGTTGGCGATATAAACAGAAATAGCGATCTTGCAGCGCCATTAGTTCAGTGTGGGTTCCCTGCTCGGCGACCCTTCCACTATCCATCAACAAAATCAGGTCAGCACTATGAATCGTGGCAAGTCGATGGGTGATAAAGAAAACCGTTCGTCCGCGAAACTCCTCAGCAAGATTTAAACAGACTTTACGCTCAGTATTATAATCTAGGGCACTAGTTGCCTCATCAAGAATCAATAATTGCGGTTTTTGCAAAATAGTACGGGCGATCGCAATCCTTTGTCTTTGTCCACCAGAAAGAGACGCTCCACGCTCACCAACTCTTGATTCATAACCTTGGGGCAGTTGCATGATGAAATCATGGGCACAAGCAGTTCGAGCCGCCGCGACAATCTCATCTGGAGTGGCATCAGGATTTGTTAAAGCAATATTTTGCTGCACCGTACCATCAAACAGCAGCGTATCTTGTAAAACTACCCCAATTTGCCTTCGCAAAGAATAAAGCTCAACTTTGCCAATGTCATAATCATCGATCAAAATCCTTCCTGCCTCGGGTTCATACAGACGCGACATTAACTTTGTGAGGGTACTTTTGCCTGCGCCACTAGTTCCGACAACACCAACAAACTGACCATTAGGAACATCTAAATTGACATTATTTAGCTGCAAAGGTCCATTGGGATTAAAGCGGAAATTGACATTCTCATAGCGCACTGCTCCTTTAATTGCAGGCATAGGAATATTTCGACGACCGGCTTCTTCTTGTTCTTGAGGATGATTTATAATATCGCTGAGACGTTCCAGTGAGAGGGCTGTTTCTTGGAAATTTTGCCAAAGTTGAATCAGACGTAAAAGTGGCGAGGTCGTATAACCAGCAATGATCCGAAATGCGATTAACTGTCCGAGAGATAGTTTTCCATCGAGAACCAAAAAAGCCCCAACCCATAACAGCAATAGGTTAGAAAACTGATTTAGAAACTGACTCATGGAACCCGCCGTCGTGGAAGTTACTACGGTCTTAAATCCATCGGAAACATAGCGAGCATAGCGACGTTGCCATTCCCATCGCGACTGCAATTCAATACTTTGCGCCTTAACAGTCTGAATCCCTGAAACAACTTCCACTAAATAGGACTGAGTTGCGGCATTGCGTTCGGCTTTGTTGCGTAGCTGCGTTCGGGCGATCGGAGCAACAATGTAGGTCAGCAGAGCAAACAGTGGTACAGTTCCCAACGCCACAATGGTTAACAGCCAGCTATACCAAATCATTACAACAATATAAACAAAGGAAAATACCGCATCAAGGACAACTGTGAGAGCAGTGCCAGTCAAAAATTGGCGGATATTTTCTAGTTCTCCAATGCGGCTAGATAGTTCTCCCACCGATCGCTTCTCAAAATAGCGCAAAGGCAATCTGACCAAATGATCGATTGTTTCTGAGCCTAGAGTTAAGTCAATACGGTTAGTTGTATTTACAAACAGATAACTTCGCAGGGCGCTAATAACCGATTCAAAGAAAGCGATCACCAGTAATAGAATGCCTAAGATATTTAAGGTGGATGGGGCATTTTGAATAATTACTTTATCAATAATTACTTGCGTGATTAGAGGATTCGCCAGCCCTAATAACTGCACAAAGAAAGAGGCTATCAAAACGGTTATTAAGGGATTGCGGTAGCGCTTGAGAGATGGTAGAAACCAAGATAGTCCAAATTTTTGTTTGGGAGTATCCTTAGTTGGCTGAATGATTAAAATCTGTCCCGATTCGCCCCAAAGATCGGCAAATTGAGCAGTTTTCTTAATGACAATTCCCTGTTCAGGAATACCTAGTACCTGCTCGCGATCGCTGGTTTTGTAAAGCACCGCAAAGGTATCTTGCCAAGGCAATAAAGCTGGCGTGGGAACTTGACCAATGGCACTAACTGGAATTGCTACTAACTGCCCATTTAGTCCCATGAGCTCGGCGATCGTACCGCATAGCTGTAAGGAGATACTTTGAGAACGATCGTATTGATTGGCGATCGCCCGTTTGATCACATGGCGATTAAAGGGCATACTCCAATATTTAGCCAGCATCTCAAAACAAGCCACTGATGCATCAATTGGACCGCGACCATAGATATGAGGATAGTCTTGAGCTTTGCGATCGCCGCGATTGCTGCGATCGCTAACAGTTGGCAAATCAGGAGCGTAAGGAATATCAAAGGCGGTGGGATGGGGTGGTAATTCAACCACTACTTCGGTAGCTATTGCGAAATCATCGCGCAAGCCAATCAAACGGAGATAGCTAGCCTCTGGAATTTCAAAGATAGTACGATTTGGCTCAACTCTCGTACCAGAGGGAATTGCAATATTTTTTCCACCGCTAACGAGCCACACAAAATCAGGATCGAGGGGCGCAATCGAATTTTTACCCGCTGGTAAAGTCAGAACTCGCGCATCTTGACAAGCATTGCGAACCTGTTGGGTAAAATCTTTAGGAGACTGAGCGCGACGATCCATCTCGATCGCAAACAGATCGAAAACTTCAGCTGGAGAAACTTGGGTACTAAAAGCATTTTTAAAATCAGGACTAAGATCGCAAAGTTTAAAAAAATCCGCCTCATCTAGGGACAAAAAAGTGCTTTCCATGGAGGCGATCGCCGTTTCGCAGGGCAAATCACGGATTAAGCTTGCCCATCCGAGCACTGCCCCAGGCTTGAGGGTTTCTAGGGTCGTAGGAGATGTCGTTTTCGGTATTTGTGCTAGCAGTCTTACTTGACCTTCCCATAAAAACAGCACTTGTGCTGGCATGTTTTCACGCCGCAAAATTACCTGCCCCATACGATAGCGCAATGGCTGAAGGCGATCGCTTAGTTCCTGCACAATCTGACGGTCAAGGTTTTGCAATAGTGGAAAGCGATCGATGAGGTCTTGAATAGCATGAGTGTTAGTAAACATGGGATAGCTCAAGGAGTTTAATGATCAAAAACGCGGGTCAGTCAATAGCAATCAAGATTTTTCCTGCAAGGATTCCTCAAACAGTTGATTTAGTAAAAGCTGAGATGTTACATCGTCAAACTGAGCCGGCACAACTTTTTCTAGGCGTAAAATTACAATCCATTCCTCTAAAAGGAATGGTGGGTGAATCTGTTGCGGAATGCTATGCCGTAATTTTTCAGCGATCGCGGCAGGAAGTTTATTAAGCAAGACTGGCCCAATCATGCCACCTGTTTGAGCTTCTACACCCTGAGAATATTGAGATGCAACCTCAGCGAATGACTGCTCGCAATCTTGAATACGAAAGAATAGTTCCTGTAAAAGCTCAGGATTTTTGTGGCGAATCAGCGAATAAATTACACGATCTAAACTAGCTCTTCGATTTAAAAATGTTGATTCGAGACTATTCCCCCAAGTCTGGTGCTTAAATTTTTCGATTTTGAACTCTCGTAATGCAATCTCCTTGAGTTGTGCATCAGTGAGACTATAAACTCGACAATAATTCTGGATAGCTTCTTGAGTACTAAGTTGATAACGCTGTTGAAGCTGTTGCAATGCCAGATTAATTTCTTCTGGCTCAAGGGTAATGCCAGCGATCGCGCGATCGATAGCTAGTTCTCGCTTAAAACTTGGTAACAAACGATAGATCGCTAAAAGATCGCCAAAATTCTCTTCCTCAATTTTGAGATTGTCAATTGTCAAGTAACCCACCATAGTTTCTTAGAAATAATTATCACCATTTAAGCCTGCTGTGCTGTAGTGGTTTGAACATGAGAGCATACTTATAGCGATTTTTCAATCAAACCAACTATAAGAAATTTTGTGCAGACGTTGAAAAGATAATCTTTTCAAAAACTGATATGTGGTTGAGAGCAAAGCTAAGCACAGTTTTTGCCACATCAGTCCCATGCTTTGCCCATTTTGTGGGTCAATTGCTAAGGAACTATGCAGAATTAATCCGTTCCCGCCGTTTCCTGTTGGTTCAGACCCTTCCCGTTTCGCTTTAATTTTGCCATAATCTAGATACGTTGTTGTATCTCCTACGCATAAGACCAATTCTAGTTCTTCCACGGCTTCACTGGTCATTTGACAGCGCGGTTTTATGATCTTGCTAAATTCTGTTTTCCGATTGGCGAAAACTCATAAGCTCTTTTTAATTCAGAGCCACTTTTAAATATCTCGGACAACGCTTTCCCAAATCCTTCACTTAGTTTTTTGCCGACTGAGTAGGCTCTGTCGCTTAGTCTCTCATCCCCTAATTCACAACTTGCAAAATTCTTGTCCCACCAGTTCATCATTTTTCTTGTCTGCTTTGACTCGATTTTTTATACTTTGATACCCATCCGTCCCCTTTGCTTGAAAAGCTCTTCTGGTTTACCTTTCAATAATGCCGTGAAAAGTAAGCTTGTTTTACACCTTTTCCCGCTACTACTATTACCGCGAATAATTAATGACACTAACCTTTTCTTGCTATAGCAAAGGCGGCATAAAGTGCCGCCTTTGTATTTAACAGCAACTTCCGATCCAGCGAACCACAATGACCTGCTGAAAGTATTGCTTTGCAACACTTTCAACAAGTCCTTAGTTCGGGTTTGAGCGCAAAGCGCTGTAAAACAAACGAAATCAACTAAAACTCAAAAGTCCTTAACGAACTTAAAGCTATTTGCAGTCAATTTAGAAGTTTCAATTCCAGTTAATGTGGCGATCGTCTCACCATCAAAACTAATGGTATCTCCAGAAAGAGTCAATTGAGAAAAGGTTCCTTTGCCTAAACCAATGAAACCAATTACATCTTTTCCAACTTCAAAATCAACGATCGTGATTGGGCTAGATGGAGCTTCACCATTGAAGAGCCAGAACTTATCAGCACCAGCACCACCATATAGCAAGTTGCCAGCACCATTAGGATCGAAGAAGATATCGTCTCCAGTAGTAGCAAAGAAGCTATCGTTGCCATCGCCACCCAAGACAGTTCCACTGACACCTAGGAAAAATGTGTCATTGCCTGCGCCACCATCGATGTAGTAGTTTCTAGCATTTACTGCGTTTACCTGGTCTTTACCCAATCCAGCAAAAACGCGATCGCCGCCATTGGCTAAGATAATTGTGTCATTACCTTTTCCAGTGTCAATGAGGTTATTCCCTCCGAAACCATTGGAGCTATCAACTCTGTCGTTACCATCACCAGTTGAGACACTATCGTTAAAACCATCAAAACCTTCGGTGACACCAGCTTCGAACTTATCAGCACGTTTAGTACCGACAACAGAAGATCTAGGAGCGATCAAGAATGCTAGCTGACCACCTTCTACAAGGTTCTCCGCAGCAGTTGGTATTCCATCGCCGTTACCATCAATATTGGTAGCAGTGATGATCGAACCATTAACAAGAGAATGCGCCTGTACATCAAAGAGAAATAGTTCTCCAGGTTTTGCCCCAAACAATTTAGAGACATCAATGATACCCGAAGTTTCCCAAGAGCCAATATTCTTTGGGTCAGAGTCAGTTTGAGTAGCAGGAAGTCCTGCGGCTGAGCGATCAGCGATCGCTAAACGGGTTAAGGTCGAAGATGGGTTATCATTGGATGGATCGATACTGAAAATCGAGTTTGTGAGTCCAGAGGTTTGACCAAAGCCCGTAACTGCTGGATCTTCTTGAATGTAAATTTTGCCATCATCAGACCAAGTGAGATTGTCAGGGCTACGCAAACCCGAATCCTTGGTGACGTTGCCATCGTAGAGGATATCAATTTTGCCTACAATGTCGCCAGTAGCAATGTTATTGAAATCAATATCGATTCTGTAGGTTGTTCCCCAAGAATCTTGACCGCCAAACAGAGAAGAGTTACCTGTAGCGTTAAAAGCGATTTGAGTGCCATCTTGAGGATTGGTGCCTACATCTTCAATGCGAGCAAAACCAAATGCGCCTTCGGCGAATGCTAAAGAATCTTGCTTAGCTTGGGTGACAAAACCTAAGTCATCGTATCCTGTAGTGCCAGCTTTGGAGAGGTCATACTGATCGATTTCAACAAATTTGCCATTTAACGAGGCATTGTTACCATTGAATTGGGTCGGATTTTTTTCAATCGGATCGGAAGGATGGTTAGGGTCATCAGCAACCCAAACGTAGAGCTTGCCACCAGCCAGACCATTACGCTCTAAGAAATTAGTGCTGTCAGCAACTTTATTACCAACGTAAAGGAGTAGAGGAACTCCAGTAGAAGGAGAGCGATCATCACCAATTATAAAGGCAACTTGATCGGTTGTGCCTGTATCAACTTCAGTGACATTCTCATATCCAGCGCGACCAAACCAAGGTAGGGCATACAAAGCGTTAGTTGCGGTATCCAAAGCATATACATTACCTCCACTTTCTTCGCCAGTAAAGAAAATGCGATCGGCTAAACCATTACAATCGCCAAACTGATTTGCTTCAAACAAAGCAGCCGAGCAGAAACGGTTAAAGCCACTCGCTGTATCGATACCGTTAACGTTTGTAGCTGAATAGGCGGTGGCGGAGGAAACTACATTACCAGCGCGATTATAGATGGTGTCATAGGCAAGTCCAGAATCAACAATCTGAAATGTACGCTTATCAACATCAAAGTAACTAATTCTAGCGCCAGCAAGTTTTGTACTGTTTTGCAAAGTGTAATTGTAACCAACAGTACTGCCTAACTCGTGGTTGACATAAATACGAACAGTGGTGTCATTGAGAGAGAAAGCACCAATACCGTCGAGAATACCAGGAGGAACATAAGTTCCAATCTTGTCTCCAACGGTAAAGATTGGATCAACTGTATAACCACCTAGACCAATAACCTGAGCAGGTTGAGTTGTATCGAAGGAAAGGGTTGCCATAAATTTGTCTAAGAATTATCTAGCGAAATATACGAAAGTTCTAGTAATTTGTAGTTTGTCATGATTTTTCAGGAAATGAAGGTATTTCTAAATACTTTGATCTATTAACTTGATTAAAGTTAGATTGTTAATCAAATTTATACTTAACCTTATTCTTTTTTTAGTCGAATAAACATCATTTCTTAAACTATAGATAACCTGTATGGTTTAACACTACAAACTGGAATTTGATTATGGATTTATACCAATTCACGAATGTATGACCACACTTTTGTGAATTAACTCAGATCTTGCACCATTCCGCAAAGCGATAAGTAGGAATGGGTTTGAGAATAATTTCAAAACCATAACGAACAGCAATATCGTCACTAATTCGGATATGTCTGAGAAGTTTCAAACAAAGAATAGAAGGGAATAAAACAGAAAGAGTCAAATCACAGGTAACTTTCCAGTCCAAGACAGGAGGGAGAAACGATTGATCGATCCAATGAGCCCAAAGATAAGCAAGCAAAGAGAGGATAAGCCAACGATAAACACCAAGTTTTGTAGATTGCCCAAAACAATGCAAACTAAAGCGATGCTTGATGGTTTTAAAGAAGCCTTCAATTGCCCAACGCTTACGCCCTAACATAACCAGATAAGTGATTCTAATAGGGATAAGAAGAGACCACAAAGCGTAATTCCCGTTTACTATCGGCTCTTTTGAGCCAGAACCAAGAGACCGTCAAAGGATTAGCTAGCCCTTCCAGTAAAACTTGTTGTCCGCGTTTGCTATTACGATAAAGTTTTTTGTCAGTACGTCCATCTTGGAGATGACGATTGTTGCGTACACCGACATCAATACGCCAAGACTTGGCGCGGACAGCATGGAAAAACTTAACTGTACTAAACTCAGTGTCGGCAAGGACAATCACAGTCGTGCCTTGGGTTAGTTGCTTGGGGACTGTCCCCAACAATTTGCAAGCTAAGTCAGAGGGACTGGGGTATCTTTTACCGCGCCATACTCTAAATCTCCATGGTACGCGCCACTCACCATAAACCAAATACAGTACAACCAGTTGTAGTCCTCGCTTTCCGTTTAGTATTCTCACCCATGGGTCGGGTTCGGTTTTGGTGGGATTACTCAAATGTAAATACTTGCCGCATTTTTCTAGGGTGGTCAAGTCGATCAGTCTTACTTTTCCCGTTATCTTTTTGTTCTAGTAGACTGTCAAAGGTGATTTGGCGGTTAACACAAAGTCATATGCATGACTTATTGAAACTTTTTTATCCGTCAATAATTGCTTGACCGTCTACTAGCATAACCGCCAACATTCATAACTCTACAAGCCTTATTCCACCGTTGCAAATTGTCATTAAGCAATCATTACTGCAAATGCAACTAATCTCAAAATCTTTGCCTAGAAAGCATTTCAGAGATGACGTGAAAAGTAAGCAAAGCTAAGTAGTTAATTGATGCTTGTGATAGATTGCTATTTATCTTTTGATCATTACGCAGGCTCTTAGAGTGAAAATAATATTAAATAGTATATATATTTCAGGACACGCGAATCTTGATTAACTCTATAGTTTGCTTCTCTATGGTTAAGTGATATTGTGTATGTATTCGTTCAGTAAGTAGTAAACGAGAGGGATTTGTTTGACTCAGTCAATTAATCTACCCAAGCTAGACGACTTTTTGCAAGAGCTTGCAACGATACAACAGCAAGGCTCAAAGCGGATTGCGTTTTTAGGTTCCCGCCATGTGCCATTAACTCATCAACTGCTAATCGAACTGCTCAGCTATGCTTTGGCACTATCTGGTAACAGTATTATTACCTCTGGAGCAACAGGTACAAATTTTGCTGCGATTCGGGGCGCTTTACGAGCCGACCCTAACTTGTTAACCGTGATTTTACCCCAAAGTCTTGATAGACAGCCCTATGAATCTCGTGAACAGCTAGAAAATGTGATCCATTTAATTGAGCATAGCGAGAATGACACTCTATCTTTGGCTGAAGCGAGTAGCCGATGCAACCAAGAAATCATTTCCAAGTGTCAGCAACTGATTTGCTTTGCGTTTCATGGTAGTGAGACTTTATTACAAACTTGTCAGGATGCTGAAGAACAACGCAAGGTTGTCACACTATTTTATTTTGATTAGACAGCAGAAAGATCTCCAAGCGCTCTTTCTGTTTAACCAGCAGTTTATAAACGAAGATTATGAGTAAGACAATTAAAGGCAAAGTATTTGTCTTGGATGACAATATTGACACTGATCAAATTATTCCTGCGGAATATCTCACACTTGTACCATCAAAACCTGATGAGTATGAGAAACTTGGCAGCTATGCAATGATTGGGCTTCCCGATCGCTACGATCGCTTTATTCCTGAAGGCGAAAGCAAAACGATTTATTCAATTATTGTTGCGGGTGAAAATTTTGGTTGCGGCTCTTCAAGAGAACATGCACCGATCGCACTTGGCGCAGCAGGACTAGATGCTGTAGTTGCTCAGTCCTATGCCAGAATTTTCTTCCGTAACTGCACTGCAACAGGTGAGTTATATCCTTGGGAATCGGTTGATTGTTTGGTTAAGCGCTTCAAAACTGGGGAAGAAGCAACCATTGATTTCGATAACAATCTCATTACTAATGAGACGACTGGCGAAACTTTCGCATTGAAATCCCTCGGCGATGTCCGACCTGTTATTGATGCAGGCGGATTATTTGATTATGCGCGGTTAACGGGCATGATTCCTACTCGTGTGTAAAACCTATGTCCTATCACATTCGTATTCACGATCGCCAAAAGGATAAAGTCTACGAAGCTGATATCGAAGGCGATCGCTATATTCTTGATTCTTTAGAAGATCAAGGTATTAACCTGCCTTTTTCCTGTTTGAATGGTGCTTGTACTGCTTGTGCGATGAGGGTCAAGGCAGGAAAAATAGATCAGCACGAAGTGATCGGTTTATCCAAATCATTGCAGGATGAAGGATATGCGCTGATTTGTTCGAGTTACGCTAATTCAGACTTAGATCTGGAAACTCAAGACGAGGATGAAGTTTATCGGTTACAGTTCGGTAACTTTTTTGCCAAGCGCAAACGTCGCTGGTTTCAATTTGCTATTCCCATTGATCATGACTAAATTGTTTAAAGGACGCTTTGCGCCCTTTAAATTTTGAATTATGCAGCACAGTCTATGAACTCTACAACAGAAAAAAAAGACGTGATCGCTAAGTCCCCACCGCGTTTATTTATTTTGGTTGTGCTATTGATTGCCTTTTTGGTGATCGCAAATATGGCGATTACCTTTACGCAACCCAAGGAAAAAGTAAATGGTGAGTTATGGATCATTAATCGGGTTGTCAGTGGGCAGACCGTAGAAGCCTCAATTGTAAGTAATCCCAATGCAACTGTGCAACGGGTGCGATTGTTAGGAATTAGTGCACCACTCAAAGAACAAACTCCTTGGGGCGATCGCGCTCGTCAGCGTTTGTCGGATCTCATTAAAGAGCAGAAAGTGATTTTAGAGTTTGATGTAAAGCAAAAAGATAACTCCGATCGCTTGCTTGCTTATATTTGGAAAGATAATTTATTAGTTAATCAATATTTGGTGTCCGAGGGACTAGCGATCGCTGATTCCTATTCGCCCAATGTCAAGTATGACGCAAGGATCAGTCGCGCCCAAACTAAAGCAAGATTGCAAGAGCTAGGAATTTGGGATACCCAAAATCCTTTACGCCTTAGTCCTAGGGACTTTCGCCGCCAGTTGGGTAATTAGTCATGCATTCATGCGGTTTGATTGTAGTTTTGGGGGCAACAGCAACAGGAAAAACGAGGTTAGCGATCACCATTGCCAAACATCTGAATTCACCAATTTTAAGCGCCGATTCGCGACAAGTTTATCGCCATTTTGATATTGGCACGGCAAAACCAAATTTAGAAGAACAACAACAAGTTCCGCATTATTTAATCGATATTGCCGAACCAGATACAACCTTGACCCTTGCTGATTATCAAGCTCAAGCTCAAACTCTAATTGCTAAGTTCCATGCTGAAGGAGTCACACCAATCTTAGTTGGTGGTTCTGGTTTATATATTAAGGCGATTACCGCAGGTTTAAAAATCCCAAAAGTACCGCCGCAGCCTGACCTGAGATTGCAATTTGAGGAATTAGGACAAAATTATTGCTATCAGATTTTGCAGCAAGTCGATCCTGCAGGAGCTAGCAAAATTCATGCTAACGATCAAATTAGAACTTTGCGATCGCTAGAGGTTTTTTATGTAACAGGGAAGCCTCTATCATCACAACAATGTGAGCAGCCTCCTAGTTATCCCATTATGCAAATTGGTCTGGATTGTGAGGATCTGGATGTTTATCGCAAGTTAGTTAGCGATCGCACCGAGCAAATGCTAGAAAGTGGCTGGCTTGATGAGATTCGCGATTTACAAAACCGTTATGGTGCAGATTTGCCGCTTTTAAAAACTTTGGGCTATGGCGAAATGTCCGATTATTTAGCCAAGAAGACTGATCTGGAAACTGCCAAGTTATTAACCGTGACGCATACTTGCCAATTTGCTAAACGTCAGCGCACATGGTTTCGCGGTTCGGGGAATGGCGATTTACCAATCTATTGGTTGCGATCGGGAAGTAGTTGGGAAGAGGCGATCTCACTCCTATAAAAAAGCCCTGCTGAGCAGGGCTTTTTAGTTATAGTCAAAATATAAGAGTCGGCGCAAAGCGCCAACTCTTATATTTTTTGGGGTTTTACGAATATCAATGGTTATACTATTTGATCTTGTCCATAATTGAGAAGATCGGTAAGTACATCCCGACGATAATCGAACCAACCATGCCGCCCAAGACGACGATCATTAATGGTTCCATCAAACTTGTTAGTGCCTTAACTGCTTCTTCGACTTCATTTTCATAAAAGTCAGCGACTTTCATAAGCATCTTGTCGATTTCACCAGTTTCTTCACCGATGCTGACCATTTGCAAAGCCATTACAGGAAATACTTCCGTTTTTTCCATTGCAGGAGCAATTTGACCACCTTCTCTTACGGCATTTCGCGCAGAGTCGATCGCATTAGAAATCACCAGATTACCTGCGGTCTCAGCCGTAATTTCGAGCGAAGCCAAAATTGGCACACCTGCACGAGAGAGTGAACCAAAAGTCCGCGCAAATCGAGCAACCGCAGTTTTAACTACGAGATCGCCAAACAAGGGCAATTTCAAGAAAACACCATCAAGGTATAGTTGTCCAGCAGGAGTTGCGTAGACGCGCTTATAGACAAATACAATCGCAAAGATTACAGCTGGAATAATAAATATCTTCTCACTCTTTAAAAAGTTACTGATATTCACCAATATTTGGGTAAATGCTGGTAACTCACCACCCAAGCTCTTAAAAACCCCATCAAACACAGGAATGATAAAAATACACATCGCTAAGAAGATTAAAACTGCGATCGATGAAACTACAATTGGATAAGTCATCGCCGATTTGATCTGATTATTCAAGCGTGCCGAATCTTCGAGTAATGTTGCTAGACGAGCTAAAACATCATCTAGTACACCACCCGTTTCACCCGCCTGCACCATTGCACAATACAATTTGTCAAAGACCTTCGGGTGCTTACGCAGCGCATCAGAAAAGTTAGTACCTTGCTGCACATCGTCAAGAACTTCGGTGAGGGCAATTTTGAGCCTAGGATTTGCGCATTGATCGCACATAACGCCCAAACCACGCACCATCGAAACACCAGCATTAACCAAGGTTGCTAATTGTCTTGAAAACAAGGCTAAGTCCTTGACTGTAACCTTTTTCAAAGTAAAGGCAGCAAAGTCAAAACCGCCCTTTACCTCTTTAACATCTTGAACATAAAAGCCTTTTTGTTTCCAAGTGTCGCGGGCTTCCTTGAGGGATACTGCAACCATGGTTTGCTGTACCGCCTTACCTTTGGAATCTTTGAGATTTGCCTGAAACTTCGCCATAATTGAACCTCTTTAATAAGAATTAGGGATAAAGAACTATAGACTAACCACTAATTGATCGCGACTTGATCATGTCTGGCGCTCGTAAATCTCCAGTTGCTTTTCGTTTCATCACAGGGGCAGGGTTGGGCCCAACCACGCGCAATAACTCTTCAGGTCGAGAAGTCTTTGACATCGCAGATTCAAAGGTAATGTCACCATCCATATATAGCTTCGCTAAAACCGATTCAAGGGTTTGCATAGATTCTTTACCACCCGTTTGGATAAAGCCATACATCTGTGCGGTTTTACCTTCTCGAATTAGGTTTGCAATCGCGGGTGTAACCACCATAATTTCCTGAGCCATTACTCGTCCAAATTGCCCGGGTTGAGGATTATGTCTTTGCACAAGGGTTTGGCTTAATACCGCAACTAGAGAGTTAGAGAGTTGCACCCGAATTTGACCTTGTTGCTCTGGTGGAAATACATCTACCATACGGTCTACGGTCTGGGAAGCAGAGCTGGTATGCAATGTACCAAATACGAGGTGTCCTGTTTCAGCGGCGGATACGGCTAGCTGAATCGTTTCTAAGTCGCGCATTTCGCCTACGAGAATTACATCTGGATCTTCACGAAGAGCTGCTTTTAGTGCATTAGCAAAGGTCTTAGTATCTTCCCCGACTTGGCGTTGGTGAATAACACTTTTTACTGATTCATAGACAAACTCAATCGGATCTTCAACAGTGAGAATATGCTCGGCACGGGTTTTGTTGATCGTTTGAATCATCGCTGCCAAGGTGGTGGTTTTTCCTGAACCAGTTGGGCCAGTTACTAGCACTAGTCCGCGTGGCTTTTCGCTAAGCTCGCGTACAATTGGCGGCAAGTTGAGATCATCCATGTCGGGGATTTTGGAAGATAGAGCCCTCAGGCAAGCGGCATAGGTTCCCCGATCTTTGTAAACATTGACCCGAAATCTGGCTAGTCCCTTAACACCATAGGAGCAGTCTAACTCCCAGTTTTGTTCTAGAGCTTTGCGTTGATTGTTATTGAGCATTGCAAAAATCAAACGCTGACATTCCTCAGGGGTAAGAGGGTCGCGATCGGTGCGGGTGAGGTGACCGTTGATGCGCATGTAAGGGGGCAAGCCTGCGGAGATATGAATGTCAGAACCTTTGCGTTCTACAACCTCTTCCATCAAGTCTTCAATGATGTAATCCATTACCATAGCGAGCTATTCTCCTGATCTAATACTAGTAAGTTCATGATTCCCTATGTTGCTTATAAAAACTGCGCTTCACGCAAACTTTAAAAATAATCTAGTAAAGTTATCAGTATTTGAGCCCAGCGCGAAACACAAATTTCAAATACTGATCTAGAAGGTTCTAGGTGTGGTGCAGTAAGGGCATTCAATTGTTTCGGGTGTGAGCATAGCATCACAGTTGTCACATTCCAGTCCTTTACCTCGTCGGGCACGTTCTTCAGCTTCTCGCCCCTTGTCGGTATAGACGACTCGTAAAACCTCATCAAGTGTGGTTGCACCATTTCTGACCAGATCGAAAGCATACGCCATGAGAGTTTTCATCCCTTCTTGGACAGCAATCTCTTTGATTACTTCTGTGGTTGCTCCTTTGTTGATTGCACTTTGCAAGCGTTCGGTCATTTTCATGATCTCGTACACACCTGCACGACCTTTATAGCCAGAACCGCTACATTTTGGACAGACTCGTTGTCCCGGAAGCATGGCTTCACGATTGACGATGTTCGCGCGGTAGAAAGTCTTTTCGAGGTCGCTGCTGGGTAGACCGAAGCGATCGAGTTCTTCTTGGCTAGGGTTATAGGGGATGCGGCAGTTGTCACAAATTCGGCGAAGGAGGCGTTGAGCGAGAACACCGATAATGGCGGTGCTTGCCATAAATGGCTCCACTCCCATTTCTTCGAGACGAGCAATACTGCTAGGTGCGTCGTTAGTATGTAATGTGGTGAGAACTAAGTGTCCAGTTAATGCAGCCTCGATCGCAGTTTTAGCAGTTTCCGCATCTCGCGTTTCCCCAACAAGAATTACGTCTGGATCTTGACGTAAGAAAGCTCGGAGAATACTGGCAAAGGTCATGCCCTTTTCCCGTAGCACTTGGCATTGGGTCAACCCAGGCAAATTGTATTCAACAGGATCTTCGGCTGTGCTGATGTTGATTCCAGGGTCATTACATTCAGCAAGGGTCGAGTATAGGGTGGTGGTTTTGCCTGAGCCAGTGGGACCTGTAACCAAAATCAGTCCATATGGACGTTTGGCAAAGCTTTGCATCAGTTCTAAGCTTTCGGGATCGCTGATCAGTTTGTTAAGTCCAAGTTGAGTATTGGAGTTATCCAGAATCCGCAAAACTACTTTTTCACCGTTTTGGGTGGGGCAAGTGTTTACACGAAAGTCTACGCGCCGACCTTGGAAGTTGCGTTTGAGTTTGCCATCTTGGGGAACTCGCTTTTCAGCAATATTCAAGTTGGAGATAATCTTGAATCGTGAGATTACTGCATTAACGATATTACGCGGTAAGCGCTTGCCTTCACTCAGAAAGAAGTATTCTCGAAGTACGCCGTCCTTACGCAGACGGATGCAAAGGTCTTTTTCTTGTGGCTCGATGTGGATGTCTGAACATCCTTCTTTGAGAGCTTTAACGAGAATTTTATCGACAAGGCTGATAATTGGGGCAGAGTTTTCGCCACCCACCATGAGCTCATCACCTTGATCGGCGTCAGTGATATCTTCATTAAAAACATCATCTTTAATTTGAAGATCATCATCGCTGATTGCGCCTTCAGCCTTAGCGCTCTTATTTACTTGAAATTGAATAATTTCATCAAAGATGTGATGAAAATCCTCACGAGCAATCACTCGCTTGATAACGGTTATATTTTTTAAGATTCGTGTGATCTCATTTTGGACTTTATAGCTGTCAGGCGAAACAACTGCTATCGTGATGCTGTTTTCGGTCTTGACTAGGGGCAACATCTCGCAGTCTCGACAACTGGAAATAGGAATGATATTGGAATCGAGTAACGCGCTGAGGTTAGAAATATCAAACTTGTCAATTTCAACAGCAGGATCAATTGGTTCGATGCCATAAAGAACACGAAGTTCAAAAAGTTGTTGGCGCTTGTAATATCGGGTAATGTCTGGGGCGAGCTGCTGTCCCAGAATTTGCTCTAGAACGCTGAGGAATGGAACATTCTGTTCTTGGCTATCTTTGACAGCACGATCAAACTGTTCTGGAGTGGCGTGTCCTGCTTGAACCAGTTTGGTCTCGAATGGAGTACGACCACCCCGTCTAGTAATGTCTTTCACAAGTCTCTTACTTTTTAAGCTTGTGGCAGTGGTTGGTGCTTGATCTGATGTATTCATAGCCCAATATTTCCTTAGAGTTCGTTACCCAAGTGAGATTAAATCTTTGCGATCGCAAAGTAGTATTTTAAGAGCGATTGCAAAGCAACTTAAGGCGATCATAGCTGTTTGCATAACTATATTGGGCAAAAATAGCACAAGTGTTTAATAGTTTTACAAAATAAGTCAGAAATTTACGAGATGGCTCAATGCTTTTTAAATATAGCGATCGCCAGTCAGATAATGACAACATCAAAGCCTCAAAGTAGTCGTGGCGCTCCGAAGCGCATCTCCTTTGAGTCTATTTCTTAAGAGCTTGCCAACGAATTTTGGGGTTTTGCGCAAGGAGTTGCGAGATTGCGATCGCCCCTTTTTTATTTAAGTGGCTTGGGTCAGAAAAAAGCTCGGATTGATTTTGAATTGCTTGGGACAGGTCTAGATAGGTAAAACCTTCCCGTAGGGCAATCTCTTTCATTCTGCCATTGAAACTAGCTTCAAATCGCGTGCGAATTTGATCGAGATAAGTTGCATGTAAGGGCATATTCACTACTAAAAGCTCAATATTATTGCGGCGACAAAAATCAACTACATTTGCAAAAGCCTCGAATTGTGATCCATTGGTTTCAAAGTTGCGATAGTCAAGATCGTAGTCACCTGGAACCATCGGGAACTTTTGGAAATAGGTGTTGGGATCGAAGGTGACATCAAAAGCGACGAAGCCTTTGGGGTCTAGAGCGGTGACGGTGCTGGGCATTGTTGCGGCGATTAAGGCTTCGCTGTTGCTGAGCATATGCGTATTACGATCAAATTTCTTGACTAGCGAAGTCCGAACTTCTTGCCGTTTGGGAAAAGTAGTAAATAGAAGATCAAAGGATTGGGCGATCAGATTGGGGGATTTGGGTGCGATCGCAGTTTGCTCAGACAAAGAATCGGAATTGATATCTTTGTTTTTTAGATTTGTCTGCAATTGTTTATAGTCAACTGATGTAGTGATTTCGTCATAGGTAAGATCGCTACGATTACTATTAAAAGCTCTCAATCCATCAGCCCAAATAATCATGCGCGGTAACTGAGGGCGAGTCAAAATTTGGGTGAGCTGGATATTCACAACTTTGGCGGTTGCACCATCAATACCAAGATTAAAGACACTTATGTCTTTGAATCCTTTGTTAATCAGTGCTTTTTCTAAAACAGTTGGTTCTATGCCGCGCAAGGCTCTTGAACTACCAACGATTAAAATATCAGGCGATCGCTGTTTATTGGTGGTCTGCCAATCAAGAAGGGCTAATTTTTCATTGAATAAAGCGATATTAAAATTGGGAGCAGGTTTATTGCTGATGCCTTTTTCAGCAACAATGTCTTTTGCTTTGACAGGCAAATTAATTTTGGAATCGGTAATAACAAATTTGGTAGGCTGCTCGGTCTGTTCGTAATTACTGAGAGTACGATCAATGACAATCGTTGCACCAATTCCAATTGCAAAACTTGCTATACAAGCTTGTAAAGAGAGCATTTTTGGTGCAGTTTGCCCAAGCCATTTCAATCCAACGATCGCCTGACTAACTGCAAGTAGTTTCGCTCCAGTATATCCACCTAATTTTTGCCAAGCATTGCGTTCTTCTTTGTCTTCGTCGATAAATTCAATGCTACGATCTTGCTCATTTTCGACAACCGCAAGTTCCTCAGTATTTGGATTCTGGCTCCCGATCGCTAACAAATCAATTTCAAAAGACCAACTAGGCTTTTTCTCTCCGAAGACGCGACTAGATACAGTTACTGATTGAAAATGATCCGAGGCATTCACGCTTCGCAAGATATTTAGCATAGGCAATGCTATCTCTGCTTGTAAAATAGGGATGCGCGTCTCACATAATAAATTCAGACAATTGTTTTGTAATAGCAACTTCAGCTTAGTTGGGGCAAGTCTTGGGGCAAGTTGCAGGTCTTGACGGAAGCTCGTAAGCAATGCGGCGATAATCTCGGCAGCGGCTATTGCAGAGGGTGCGATCGGCAAATCTAGTCCTAACGCCCATGCATTACCATGCAATTTAAGACGGCGGATTCCTTCGTCAAATAAAACTGAACGCTCTAGATCCTGTGTACTTGGTGCAATCGCTTCTAAGATCTTAGCTGCACAGTTTACTTCTGGATCTTGACTGTAGAGATATAAGCAGTCACCTTTTTGCTTGGTATGTGAAAGTTTTATCCCTGATAATTCTTCTGTCAAAATGTTCGGTGACGACCCTCGCACCAAAATTGGATCGTTGGGATACTCACTCAATCGATTATTAGACAAACTTGATAGGTTCGCATCTGCTCCTGCATCTGAACGCGAATCTACACTTGGAGATATTACTAGTGGATTTGCATCTATAGATGTTATTTCCATTGGCTATTTGACAAGGTCAGCAGGAAAAAAAATTTGTTACAAGGCTAGCACGAAGACCTCACAACCAGACAAAAAGTTGTTTTATCAGTCAGTAAAGTTTATTAAGTAACTAAGCAAAATTAAAAACTGTACCGCCCGCTGCGCGGGCGGTACAGTTTTTAATTTTGCTTAGTTACTTAATATATGGCTTTAAACGGTTTGCTTTTTATCTTTTAGCTGACTTTTGCTTTTAGCCAAGAGCTTTATTTCTTGGTTGCTTGTGTGCACAGTAATCCTTACAAAAGAGCAGGAAGCAAAAGAACTCTAAACATGACATCGGCTACTCATCTAAATGCTCAGAGACAGATCTATAAAGCTCTAAAACATGGTGATCGAGGAGTTGATAATAGACTTTACGTTGACTCTTTCGATAACTGACTAGACGCATGGTACGTAAAACTCGCAATTGGTGAGATACCGCCGATTCACTCATGCCCACTACTGCTGCAAGATCGTGAACGCATAGTTCTTGTTTCGATAAAACAGAGAGAATCCGCAGCCGATTGGGATCGCTCAGCATCCCGAAAAATTCCGCCATATTCTGCGCTTTCTCAATTGGCAAAATCGCATTAATCAGATCTTGTAATGCATCTGGCTCGATCGCATGGATATCGCAAGTCGGCAAGTTGTCAAGGGGAAGCGAAGAGGAATTTAGCATTGTTACATCTTACAAAAAAGCGATCGCTTTTCTTGCTGTTTTTGACGTATGAACGTATATTCATATATACTAATCTCAATTGGATAGGATTAAATATATGACAACTCTTACAGAAACTAAGTGCGCTTGCCCTAAATGTAGTTGCATGGTCTCCCTAGACACAGCAATCATGGCAAATGACAAGCCTTATTGCAGCAGAGCTTGTGCCGATGGACATCCTGAAGGATCTGCTGGCTGTAAAAAATCTGGCTGTGGTTGCGGCTAACTATTGCTTTCGCCAAATGTATTAGCTGATCAATATCAAAAAGAGAATGGCGGCGCTTCGCGCCGCCATTCTCTTTTTGGGTTGGAGATCGCTACAAAAAGAAGCATGTGGGCGTAGTCAACCTGCTTCTTTTTGGCTTTTGGTTACGGTATAGTACAAATCATTAGCTTCACCAAAATTCAAGATGCTGAATTTAAACGAAATTATGTCGCTTGCTCGCCCGATCGCTTGGGGTGCGGGGGATATTCTGATGAAGTACTATCAAGAGCCTCAAGATTTAGAAATCATATTTAAGGGTGGCGAAGAAGGAAATGTTACTTCCGCCGATTTAGCCGCCAATGATTTTATCTTGAGCCAGTTAAAACAAGTATTTGGGACTGAAGAATTTGCCTATCTCAGCGAAGAAACTGAAGATAATAGCGATCGCCTTGGACATGAATGGGTATGGATCATCGATCCGATGGATGGCACGAGTGACTTTATTCGGCGGACTAATGAGTTTGCGGTACACATTGGCTTGACATATCGTCAGCGTCCTGTGCTGGGACTAGTTGCCACGCCTGCTCAAGATCGTCTATTTCAGGGGATGTTAGGCAAAGGCGCATATATAGAAACTAGAGATGGTTTGCAGAAACGGATTCAAGTCTCTAACAAGGTTGAACTCGATCAAATGGTGGTAGTGGCTAGTCGTAGCCATCGCAATTATCAACTTGAAAGTATTCTCCAACAGTTACCCAAAGCTGCCGAAATTGCGGTTGGGAGTATTGGCGGTAAATTTGCCGCGATCGCATCGGGTAATGCTGATGTCTATATCTCGGTGTCAGGCAAATCTGCGCCCAAGGATTGGGACTATTGCGCTCCCGAAATCATTTTGACTGAGGCAGGTGGACAGCTTACTCATTCAGATTTATCTTTGCTGTCTTACAACAATCTGGAATTGCGCCAATGGGGAACGATTGTGGCAAGTAATGGTCATTGTCATAATGAAATTTGTCAAATTAGCCAAGATGCGATCGTGCCTATCAAAAAGTAGGCTCGGCAATGCAAATCCTACTTTTTGTGGCAATTAGTCAGTACAGTAAAGAGACCTAGAAACTTAAGGAACAAGGTACTTAAGCACCTTGTTTATTTCAATTATGAAATTACAAGCAATCCTAATTGGTACTGTTGTAGTCGTTGGCGTAATGGCTGTCAGCAATCCTAGTAAAGAACGTTACATCGAGTACGCAACTGAGCAATTTTCCGAAACAGGCAAAACCTCAATTTGTACTGGCGATCTACCAGTCGCCGCTCAGCAATCCTGTAAATTTGTGATTTCTCAAGGCAAAGGGGTAATCAAAACATTGGTTGAGAATTCTACGAAGCAGCAAAATTTTGTAGTTTTAAGTCTTTTTGAAACTGAAATGCCAAATAGAAAAATAACCACGATCGCAGCCTTTGGCAATTTCTTTATGTTCAAATAAAAAAGCAGTGCTAAGCACTGCTTTTTTTAAGGATTTTGCTGATCGAACTTTTCTAATGTTTTCCAGACTGATTGCAAGAGCTTATCTAGTCCTTTTTTGGAAGCAGCAGAAATAGTTAGGATTGGTAGATCAAACTGCGAGGCAATTTCTTCAACATCCTCAGGCAACATCGCATCAATTTTATTCAGCGCCAGAATTTGGGGCTTGTCAGCTAAGCCATGACCGTAGGCAGCTAGCTCTTCTTGAATAGTGTGATACGCCGTGAGCGGATCATCTTGAGTGACATCGATCAGATGAATTAAGAGTTTAGTGCGTTCCACATGACGCAAAAAGTCATGCCCTAATCCGATGCCATCAGAAGCTCCTTCGATTAATCCAGGAATATCCGCGAAGACTATGCCATCACCTGATGGCTTAGAAACTACACCTAAATTCGGTACGAGTGTTGTAAAAGGATAATCGGCAATTTTTGGACGAGCGGCGGATACAACTGAGATCAGCGTTGATTTACCAGCATTTGGCAACCCAATAATTCCGACTTCAGCAATTAACTTTAGTTCTAAATAAAGATTAAGTTCTTCGCCTGGTAATCCGGGTAAAGCATAGTCAGGAGCGCGATTTTGATTGCTCAAGAAATACTTATTGCCTAAGCCGCCTTTGCCGCCTTTAGCAACAAACAAAGTTTGGTCAGGCTCGGTGAGATCGCCTAAAACTTCGCCGGTTTCTTCATCCATCACCACCGTGCCGATGGGGACTTTGATCACGCGATCACTTCCTTTCTTGCCAGTCATATTACTGGGGCCACCGCGCTCGCCATTTTCAGCTTTAAAAATATTCTCGAAGCGAAAATCTAGAAGGGTTTGGAGATCGGTTGTTGCTTGCAAAATAACCGAACCACCATGACCACCATTTCCACCCGCAGGCCCACCCGCAGGCACATATTTTTCGCGCCGAAATGCAACTAGCCCATCGCCGCCATCTCCAGATTTCACATGTATCGTAACTCGATCAATAAAATGCATTGCTAACTCAATTACTTGCTCTGTCTAACAAAGACAACCCACTTAACTTACAGGATTATCTCTATCGGTCTTACCTATATTATGCAGTGAAGAAGCATCAAAACCCAAAAAGAGAATGGCGGCGCGATGCGCCGCCATTCTCTTTTTGGGTTTTGCCAAGCGGCGACAGCTATAAATTTATTCTTTATTGATATTGCCAGTCCTTACCCAGCCTTCTTCTTTAGTGTTTTCATTTCTAACAAAGACCCATTCGCGATCGGGGGTTTCTTTAATTACTGCAACTTTGGTATTAAAGTCTGCACCACCAACATTGCGAGCAGCCTGATTGGGATCGGCGCGAAATACTAGACCAATGCTGGCATTAACTTTACCTTGATACTTTGCGTCATTGGACTTTGGCTTAGCCTTGACCGTGGGCACAGGAATTGGTTGCACTTTGATCTCCGCGATCGGTGATTTTGGTGCAGGCGCAGCTTTAATATCATTAGAGAAAGCAGGTTTTTGAGGCGTCTTTCGATAGGGCACAATGACGTAGTACCAGCCTGTCGTTGCAATTGCCCCAATTAATCCTAGGCTGAAAGCTAAACTTGTAGTTGATTTTGCGGTCTCTGGAAATCTCATTCGGTCATACCTATCACGATCGAATCACTTACAAAATAGGTTAGCGATTTTATAAATTTAGATACCAAACTTTGCGCTTCAGAATAGCCCAGTATATTTTTTGATGTCTGTTTTGCAACATTTTAAAACAATATATTTGGAGCTTTTCAATATCTAAGTACCTATGCACAATTAAACACAAAACCCCAAAATATTTATCGCCCGCTACGCGGGCGGTAAATATTTTGTCTCAGGTTTTTCAATTATGCTGAGGTACTTAAAGCTGGCAGTGCTATTTATCTAGAAAATCTCAATCTAACCAAAATGGATGATTGGTTGAATAGATTACCCTAAGTTCTCCATATTTAGCAGAATAATTTTAAACTCAAAAAATAGTAGAGAGGGTAAAGTCCTCCCTCATCTTTTGGTAGTCCTAAAAAGCTAAGGATAGGCTGCGCTTCGCGCAGCCTATCCTTAGCTTTTTAGGACTACCCATATTTTTTAAAAGATCGTTTCTAATTCGATCGCATCGCCACTGCTGACCCAAGCAATTTTGGGAATACCACGCGATCGCGCATGTTCGCGTACAGCATCTTCAGCTCGAAATTCCAGCTCTAACTCGATCGCTTCAACACCTAGATCTTGACGAAGCAAAGCGGCATGGGCAAAAGCGGCTTGCATTGCTGCTGCATTTTTGGCGACTACTAGGCAGTTAGAAGTAGCGAGAGTCTGCGGTAAGCGTGATTGTAAAGCTTGCTGTAAATCTTCGAGGTTGAGGCAAAAGCCAATACTGGGGTAGCTGACATTTTGAGGATGGTAGACACCAAGCAAGCGATCGTAGCGTCCGCCTTGAGCGACTACATAATTATTGCAAGCAACTTCAAACACAAGCCCTGTGTAATAGTCGAAGGTTTGCATCAAGCTGAGATCGAGGATCAGGCGATCGCCTGAAGTTAGTCCTGTACTTTCCCAGAGATCGATCAAGGACTTAAGGTAATTAATTTCGCCAGTCAGTCCTGATGTCCATTCACTATTCGATAAGCGACTCAAGACATCCTTGGGCTTGCCGCGCAGATCGATTAGTTCGAGAGCATAGCCTTTGACATCAGCAGGTAAGTCCATCTGTGTCAGGGCAATGCGATCGAGGCTAGCTAGGCATTGCCGCACTTTGGCTCGATATTGCTCTGGCAGTAGGTCTAGTAATGCACCCGTCAATCTGGCATCACCAAGAATAATCTGCCAGTCTTGCAGTTCTACGCGATCGAGGCTTTCAGCTAGAAGCATCAAGATTTCACCATCGGCTAGCAAGCCTGATGCACCCAATAGTTCTACGCCTGCTTGAAAGGATTCCTCTGAGGTGTTATTGGCTCTGCGACGAAATACATTGGCGTTGTAATAGAGTCTCTGCGGACAGGTTGCCAAACTTTGTCCCAACCGGGCAGCATAGGCACGGGCGATTGAGGCTGTAAATTCGGGGCGTAGTCCTAAAATTTCGATACTGTTGCTATGCAGCTGGATCACAGATTCTGGGTTAACGGCTCCACCTGCGGTGAGCGATCGCAGATGCTCGACGGTGGGGGTAATGATGCGTTGATAGCCCCATGATTGAAAAACTTGTTGAATACGGCTCTCGATCCAACGCTTTTGAGCAACGTCTAGGGGAAGTAAGTCTTTTGCGCCAGTCGGCAGTTGATGCACCATACAGTTCTCTCAGTCTTCGTCTGATATCGTACCGTGAATCATTGCCGATCAAACGCATTACATAGAGTTGTGGCGCTAAGCGCCACAACTCTATGTAATGTTAAATTTTTAGCCAAGCAAAGATATCACTGGCGGTAATCTGCCATGCTTCTAAGCCTTTCAGGACAGGCAAGGGTAACTGAGTTTTGGTTTTGGCAAAGTAAATCTGGGTTGAGCCATTTTGGAAGATGATCACTGATTTAGTAGCGGGATCGATCAGCCAGCCAATTTCGCTACCTTCCTTGAGGCAAAACAGAATTTTTTCGATGACTAAAACAGAGGATTGATCGGGAGAGAGGATTTCGATAATCCAGTCAGGAGGATGGTTAAATTGATTGCCAATTTCGCCATTAGGATCAAGGGGTAGGTTTTGCCAACAGATAACGGCAATGTCGGCAACAATGGAGCGTTCAGCAAAGGTACAGCGAAATTCTGGTAGGGCATAAGCAAATTTTTGAGGTTTGGTCTGTTGATTGATAGCAGAGGCTAGTTCAAATTGGATGATGCTATGTTTTCCTTTGGGCATAACTTTTTGAGTGATGATTCCTTGGGCATATTCGCTGGCGGGTTTAGTTTCAGGAAGGGCGAGAAATTCTTCTAGAGATATGGTTTTAGGCTTTTCTATCGTCGTTGTCATTGCAATTTTTCTCCGACGTTGTCATTGTTTGATTATAGAGCGGGAGATTGCGATCGCAATCTGATTTCAACTAGCGATCTCGGCGATCGCAATAAAAGAACACACGCAACCTTTGAATTGGATCATGCAATGGCATTTCTTCTCAAGGTGCAAGAGCTAGCTGTCAAACATAAAAACGGTGAAGAGTTCTTAATTTACATAGCCCCCAAAGAACCCTACAACGAACCTGACTCCGAAGAAGGATATCGGGATAACTTACCCACCGTTGACCTCAAAAAAGTCCATGACACCATTCGCGGCTACACCACCTATGCGATCAGTGCATTTCGGAACTTAGGCTCTGCCGATGTAAAGAAGCTCACCCTCAAGTTCAGTCTTAAAATCGGCGGAAAAGCAGGTATTCCCATCTTCACCAAAGCCTCAGCCGAAAGCAACTTTGAGATTTCAGTTAAATGCAAATTCCCTCCCAAATAAACTTCTCTCTTAAAAAACCAAAACAAGATACGCGATCGCCGATCGCGTATCTTGTTTTAGATAGAACAGACAAACCTATACAATCTCTAGAATATTGAATAACTCACCTTACGCAAAAGTGAAGCATTCAGCTATTTGAACTTATCGAGGATACGACGCATAGCCTCATTCACATTATCTCGGCTATTGAAAGCAGAGATGCGGAAGTAACCTTCACCTGCAGCGCCAAAACCTGAACCAGGCGTACCAACCACATTACAGGTTTGCAAGAGCTTATCAAAGAAATCCCAACTCGTTAGCCCTGTAGGAGTCTTCACCCATACATAAGGAGCATTCTCGCCACCATATACCGCCAAACCAGCTTCAGTTAGTTTCTCGCGGATGATTTTGGCATTTTCCATATAGAAGTCAATCAAAGCTCTGATTTGGGCTTGACCTTCTTCAGAATAAACCGCTTCTGCACCACGTTGGACAATATAAGAAACACCATTAAACTTCGTGGATTGACGACGATTCCAGAGTTTCCAAAGTTCGACATTGGAGCCATCTTTAGCCTTACCCATCAAGTTCTTAGGCACGACTGTTAACGCACAACGAGTACCAGTAAATCCAGCATTCTTAGAGAAAGAGCGAAATTCGATCGCACATTCCTTAGCGCCTTCAATTTCATAGATCGAGTGGGGAAGACTAGGATCGGTGATAAATGCTTCGTATGCAGCATCAAAGAAAATGATCGAACCGTTAGCTCTAGCGTAATTTACCCAAGCGGTGAGATGTTCTTTGGTGGCGGTTGCACCTGTGGGGTTATTGGGGAAGCAGAGATAAATCAGATCGACTTTCTTCGTAGGAATCTCGGCAGTGAAATTATTTTCAGCAGTGACAGGTAAATAAACGAAACCTTCATACTCGCCTTTCTCATTAATCTCGCCTGTGTGACCTGCCATGACATTAGTATCAACATACACAGGATAAACAGGATCGGTAACGGCAATAACGTTATCATCGCCAAAAATATCGAGAATGTTGCCGCAGTCGCACTTGGAGCCATCGGAAATAAATATCTCAGAAGCATCAATATCGCAGCCCCGCGCCTGAAAATCATTCGCCGCAATTTTTTCGCGCAGCCATGCGTAGCCCTGTTCAGGCCCATATCCCTTAAATGAATTGCGATCGCCCATATCTTCAACAGCCTTGATCATGGCATCGCGACAAGCTTGGGGCAATGGTTCGGTAACATCGCCAATACCGAGGCGGATGACCTTAGCGTCAGGATTTGCCTCGACAAAAGCGTTTACCCTTCTTGCAATTTCGGGAAACAGATAGCCTGCCTTGAGTTTGAGATAGTTGTCGTTAACGGTAGCCATGATAGATGAGTTAATCTTTTTTGATTTTTGTATAGCTTTATATTATGCCTTCTTAGACGGCTAACCCTACCTCGATTTTGGCTACCATCGCCCATAGCAGGGGGATCGCTGTGATAAGCTAGCAGAGTTAGTGTCATTAACACGAATAAACATGGATCGACCTTCTCGCTCTGTCCCCCAAGCCGCACAAGCCGCCTATTCAGGGGATTCGTCATACGGACGCACACCGCCGCCTGACTTACCTTCGCTACTACTAAAAGAGCGGATTATTTACTTTGGGTTGCCTCTTGTATCTCCCGACGAATACAAACAGCAGCTTGGAGTCGATGTCACTGAATTGCTGATCGCCCAACTTTTATATTTGCAATACGAAGATCCAGAAAAACCGATTTTTCTGTATATCAACTCCACGGGGACATCTTGGTATACGGGTGATGCGATCGGTTTTGAAACCGAAGCCTTTGCTATTTGCGACACGCTCAACTATATCAAGCCTCCTGTTCATACCATCTGCCTCGGACAAGCCATGGGAACTGCGGCGATGATTCTCGCCAGTGGAACCAAAGGCTTCCGCGCTAGCTTGCCCAATGCCACTATTGTCTTGCACCAAGCACGTCGCCAGACCAGAGGACAAGCATCTGATTTGCAGATTCAGGCAAAGGAAGTATTGACTAACCGTGCCGCGATGCTAGAAATCTTGTCGCGCACCACAGGCAAAGCAACCACAGACATCACCAAAGATATGGATCGGATGTTGTATATGACTCCAGTGCAAGCCAAAGAGTATGGGCTGATCGATCGCGTTCTCGAAAGCGCAAAAGATCTACCTAAATCAGTTCCTGCACTCGTTTAGTTAGGAACTGCGAATTTGCAATTCGTAATTCCTAATTTGTAATTCCTAACTCCTAATTCTTAATTAAACTTATGCCTATCGGTGTTCCTAGAGTTCCATATCGCTATCCTGGTGATTCTTATACGCAGTGGATTAATATCTACGAGCGTTTGTCAATGGAGCGTATTATCTTTTTGAGTGGTGAAGTTACAGATGGGATGGCAAATGGAATTATTGCCCGCCTTCTTTACTTTGATTCTGAAGATCAGACCAAAGATATTTATATTTATATCAATTCTCCTGGTGGATCTGTGTCAGCAGGATTGGCTGTCTTTGATACGATGCAACATATCAAGGCGAATGTGACTACAATTTGCGTCGGACTGGCGGCTTCGATGGGCTCATTCCTATTGATGGCTGGCACTAAAGGCAAGCGTTATGCATTGCCAAATGCACGAATTATGATTCACCAGCCATCTGGTGGCACTCGTGGTCAAGCATCCGATATTGAGATTGAGGCACGGGAGATTATCCGTATTCGCCATAAACTTAATGAAGAGTATGCCCAACGGACAGGACAGCCGATAGAAAAGATTGAACGCGATATGAATCGTGACTATTACATGTCTTCACAAGAAGCTCTTACCTATGGATTAATCGATCGCGTCCTCGATTCGCCACAATAAAAATTAACGCGAAAAAGCGTCGAGGTTCACAATCCTCAAATTATTTCAAGTATCCTTGCGAAAGGATACTTTTTTTATTGCTTACTTGATATCGCCATCACCAAATACAAGAACCTATGACAAATTCGGAACTACTGCTAGAGCTACTATTGCAATTGATTGTAATTTTGTCAGTTTGCCGATTAGTTTCTTATATCGGGAAACGTTATCTAGGACAAACCGATGTGGTGGGTGAAATGTTGGCTGGAATTATGCTGGGGCCCTCTCTATTTGGCATGATTGCTCCGGAATTACAACAATGGCTATTTCCCAAAAATCCAATTGTTACAGGTGCAACTCAGATATTTCCTAACTCCTCAATGTCAATTTTGTATGCTCTAAGCCAAATTGGACTAATTATCTACATGTTTTTGGTTGGGCTAGATTTAAATACCGAACTATTAAGAAATCGGGCTAAAAGTGCAGGATTAGTATCTCTAGCTGGAATTATTTCTCCTTTTATATTAGGCGCGATCGCTGCATTTTGCTTGCATGGCAGCAACGGCTTGTTTAGTCCAAATATTACACCTTGGGCAGCCGCCCTTTATATGGGTGCATCAATGTCGATTACGGCCTTTCCGATGTTGGCAAGAATTTTGCATGAGAAAGGATTAATCAAAACTAAGCTAGGGACTTTGGTTTTAGCCGCTGGTTCTATAGATGATGCGATCGCATGGTGTTTGTTAGCCCTAGTTTTGGCAAGTATCAAAAGCTCGATTAATATTGCCGTGATTGCGATCGGTGGCACATTGATATATGTACTGTTTATGTGGTTTGTGGGGCGACGAATATTACGCTGTTTTAGTTATTGGACGCGCCGAGACGGTGAAGTCACAATACAGACTTTTACTTTTGTAATCATCATTATGATGTTGTGCGCTTATTACACCGATTTTGTCGGCGTTCATGCGGTCTTTGGAGCTTTTATATTGGGTACAGTCATGCCGCGAGGACATTTTGCTAAGTCTGTTCACCAGCATCTGGAATATCTTACAACTGCACTACTTGTTCCAATTTTCTTTGTCTTTTCGGGACTAAATACTCAACTGGGCTTACTAAACACGCCGCAGCTATGGGCGCTAACTTTTCTAATTATCGCGATCGCTATATCTGGCAAAGGCATTGCTTGCACCCTAGCAGCTAGAAAGTCTGGCGAAGGTTGGCGCGAATCGATGACGATTGGAGCTTTGATGAATACACGCGGAATGATGGAATTGATTATTCTGAATATCGGCTTAGAGCAAGGTTTAATCACGCCAACTTTATTCACGATAATGGTAATCATGGCGATCGTCACAACTTTAATTTGTTCGCCATTAGTCAATGTTTTGGCAGTTCCATTCAATATACAATCAGACATATAAAGATTCCCATAATAAAACCCCAAAAACAGTTTCGTCGCTAAGCGACGAAACTGTTTTTGAGGTTATGTGGCGATATACATATTCTTGAAATTGTGGTTACCCTTATCAAGAACTAAAAAACAAACCGAGCAAGATTTTTGACTCTCAAAATAGCAATGTCATTTTGAGAGCTGGTATTAGGTGGAACTCAAATGATGAATCTAATGCATACTGCTAGCAACGCAGAGCAATATCCCCGTGGTTATCCTATATTTCTATCATCACAAGAATTCCTTCTACGTAACATCAGTAAATTACTTGAAAACAATTGGATCATCTAGATTTTTGCAGAAATCCATATAAGATGGTTCGCTTTCACTACCATCAGCAAATTGAGCTTTAATCCATTGCTTACAAGATTGATTGTCAGTGGAACTGTCCCAGACTATCTTAGTATTTTCTCCTGGAGATATACCTGAACCAATATCAAATAAGCCCCAAGTTTTATTTGGCTCACCAACCATTAGCTTCTTGATTGTAGAATTGCTGCTATTTTTAACGAAGAAGTACCACTGATCGGCAGAAGCGGAAGCGACATTTGCAACTAAACTGAAAGCAAGTAGGCTTGCAGACACCAAAAAACTTTTCTTAATCATGATCTTGATCTGTCAAAAACAATTTTGTAATGTGACTATGAAATTATAAAATCTTATTTTAAAAATAGATTGATATTCATATAACTTATTGCTGGTTTAGCTGTGGCTTTTATTGTTCAATCTATTCATTATCAACCTTATCGGCTTGCTTTTCGCGAACCATTCCAAACATCATTAGGCACACTTTTTTATCGAGAAGGATTTGAGATTGAGATTTGCGATCGCAAATCTCAGTATGGATTTCAGTATATCGGCTTGGGTGAATCCTCACCCCTTAGTGGGTTTGGGATGGAATCTCTTGCCGAAACAGAGAGAGTACTAATAGAAGCTCAACGATCGCTTATTAACGTTGAAATTAATAATCTAAATGATATTGAGAACTTACTTACAAAATACGATCGCACACCCGCCGCTAAACATGGAATTGAATTAGGACTACTCGATTTATTGTCTCAAGATCAAGGTCGGTCAATCTCACAATTGCTAGTAGACTCTTCCTCTGGCGAAATTCGCGATCGAGTAACCGTTAATGCGGTGATTGGCGCGATCGCACCTGACCAAGCCGCAACAAAAGCAAAAGAATATGTAGATCAAGGTTATCGCTGTCTCAAAGTCAAAGTGGGAACTAAGGATTTTGAAATGGATTTGCAAAGAGTGGAAGCAGTGCGATCGCAAGTTGGCGATCATATCCAAATTCGCATTGATGCAAATCAAGGATGGTCAGTGAACGAAGCGATCGCTAATTTTAAAAAACTTAAATTTTTACAAATAGAATATGTCGAGCAACCTGTCGCTGCTGCCAATTTGTTGGGCATGGCAGAAGTCAGGCGATCGCAATTAATTCCAGTTGCTGCCGATGAATCCGTAAATAATCTCGCACAGTTACAGCAAGTGATAAATGCTCAAGCTGCCGATATTATTATTCTCAAACCAATGGCGCTGGGCGGAATCATCACAGCAAATCGTGCAGCAGTGATCGCTTTCAAAGCTGGTTTAGATGTTGTGATAACAACGACAATCGACGGTGCGATCGCTCGTCAAGCAGCGTTTGACCTAGCCGCCGCTTTACCAATTAATCGAGCTTGCGGTTTAGCTACAGGACATTTGCTCATAGAAAGTTGAGATTGAGCAAAGCATCGTCTCAACTTTCTATGAACATGGAATTTGTATCGATCTTTAGATAAAGTCTGTGCGACATTTCAATATAAACCGTCGCAAAACCCAAGAATTGATTGACGGCGCAGAGGGTCGCCAATCAATTCTTGGGTTTTGATTTTTCCAAAAAGCAAGTGACTGTAGCTAGACTTTAGGTTTAAGAGCATTTTTGAAGCCTAATACCAACAAAATATTGGTTATTGTCAAAAATGATTCAGCGCTGCCATGCAACCAATCAACATTGGCTAAAGCTTCACCATATTGAATTTGAGCATAAAGTCCTGCGGGAATTGTAATCGCCACAAATACTAATGTTCCATAAAATCCCCAAAGGCCCAGCTTGGGAAATTGGCGTGATTTGGTGGCAAACCAGAGAAAGGCAAGATAAGGGAAGAGTGATAATCCAAATAAGGCTTCTTGGGGCATAATTTTTTATAAATATTGGCTATTAAGTAGCTAAGTGCAATTAAATACAAAACCCCAAAATCCGCACCGTACGCGCGGCGGGCGGTGCAGATTTTAGCTTTGTTTTTTTAATTATGCTGAGGTACTTAGCTATGAAATTGACATATAAAAAGCTAACGGCTAATAGCCCAAATTACGATTGAGGTTTGGCGATCGCAATTTGCCAAATAAAGTAGGCAGCGATCGCAAGGGTGGTATTGCCGATCAAAGTTAATGCAGCTTGCACGGTTACTAGCCATTCCAATGAGTCCGCATTATCAAAAAAATGCCAAGTCACCGCACACATAGCACTAACCAAGGCAGGAAACATCGCCCATGCTAAGCCTCGCCAACCGCGATTGGGATTTTGTTTGTCATATTGCCAAATGAGCCAAATTGCTAAAGTCCACTCTATGACGCTAGAGATATGGATTACCCATGTTGGCAAAGATAAAGAGTGCATAGTTTTTCCTAATAATGCTTTCACCACACTTCTCACGGTGAGGACATTCTGCTGCTAATGTTTGGCTTCGCGCATCGCTAAAAATTCGCGAATTTGTCGATCGCTAGGTTGCCCCGCGATCGCACCCATATTTAGTGTAGCTAAAGCACCGGCGGCGCAGGCATAAGCAACCACTCCATCAGCAAACTTAGGATCGAGCAAATTGGTAAGGGGACGATGATAGATTTTATGAATAAATGCTGCTAAAAAAGCATCGCCAGCACCAGTTGTATCGACTGAATATACCGGATAAACGGGATGCTTGTTCTGCCGTTCACCCAAATAATACCGACATTCTTTATCCCCATTAGTGATCAGAATTCCTTCGAGATGGCTATAGGCTTGAGCGATCGCAGCGGGGCTAGTTAACCGAAATAGCAGCTTTGCCTCATCCTCGGTCATTTTCAGGAAATCAGTATATTTCAGTAACAATGGCAATAGCTTAACTACCTGCTCAGGAGCTTTCCAGAACATCGCCCGCCAATTGACATCAACTACCACCTTCACAAAGTTCTCTTCAGCAAGCTTCAGAGCGCGACCGATCGCTCTAGAGGTCTGCGGACTAGATAAACCCAGTGTGCCTAATACCAAGAACTTAGCATCAGCAAATAAATGCTCAGGCAAATGCTCGGCAGACATCAGGGTATCTGCAAATACAGTTTGGTCATCACCATTAAAGCGCTCAAAACTGCGATCGCCTTGAGCATCACGAGTAACATAGACTTCGCGGGTAATAGCTTCAGGATGCACTTGCACGCCTGAAGTTTCTACACCCGCTGCCCCCAATTGTTTGAGTAAATCGGTTCCTGCAGCATCTTGACCAACACAACTAATTAAGCTTACAGGGGTTCCCAGTTTGGCTAGACCACAGGCAACATTGGCAGGTGCTCCCCCAAAATAGGGCTTCCAAGAGCTAACTTGCTCATAGGGAGCACCTATATCTTCAGATATTTGATCGATTAAAACTTCGCCAAGACAAATTACACGCGGCATAGGCGGACTTTACGACGACATTTTGGACTTTCGCGATTCAATAATAGCAATAGCTGAATCCACTTTGTCAGGAAATACTACAACTAAACTACTTTGAGGTGCGCTATCCAAGGCGGCTGTGATGGCTTCCGATTCGTCAAGAATTGTAATACAGGGAATATTGCTATTCACTTCTTCAACTCCTTGACGTAGTAGGTCAGCCACAGCACGCGGAGCGCGCCCTCGCAAATCCTTATCTTCTTTGATAAAGATACGACTAAACATTTCGGCGGCTAATTGCCCTAACTCAATGATGTCTTCATCACGGCGATCGCCAGGTGCGCCAATCACCCCAACTGCTTCACCCTCCCATTTCTGGATAAACTCCGCGATCGCCTTAAAACCAGCAGGATTATGAGCATAATCAACCAGCGCATGGTATTTGCCCAAATCAAACAAATTCATCCGCCCAGGAGTTTGCTCACTAGAAGCTACGAACGTGGCTAAACCTTGACGAATATGATCAATTTGAACATCTTGAGCAAACGCAGCTAGACTTGCAGCCAAAGAGTTTTGAATGTTGAAGGCTGCCCGTCCACCAAGAGTCAGTGGCACATTTTCCGCCTTTTCAATTCGCAATTTCCAATCCCCCTTCAAAATCGTCAGAAATCCTTCTTCATAGACTGCCGCAAGACCACCTTCGGCAACATGGGACTTAATCAAAGGATTAGCAGGATTCATACTGAAATAAGCAACCTTTGACTGCACATCCTTTGCCATGGCGACAACCAATGGATCGTCAGCATTAAGTACCGCATAGCCACTTGGTAAGGTTGTCTTCACAACCACGCTCTTGAGTTGTGCCAGATCATCAATTGTATCAATGTCCCCAATGCCAAGATGATCGGCGGCGACATTCATCACCACACCCACATCACTGCCATCAAAGCCTAAGCCCGATCGCAAGATGCCGCCTCTAGCAGTTTCGAGAATCGCAACTTCAACAGTGGGATCGCGCAGGATCACTTGGGCACTATATGGGCCCGTGGTGTCTCCTTTCTCAACTAAACATTCGCCAATGTAAATGCCATCGGTCGTAGTGTAACCAACTCTTTTGCCAGTTTGTTTGAAAATATGAGCGATTAGGCGCGTAGTAGTAGTTTTACCATTTGTCCCTGTGATCGCCACAATAGGCACTCGCGTAGGCGCACCAGAAGGGAAAAGCATATCGATAACTGGGGCAGCCACATTGCGAGGTGTGCCAATACTTGGAGCGGTATGCATCCTAAACCCAGGAGCGGCATTTACCTCAACGATCGCACCAGCAGTTTGACGCACAGGCAAGGAAATATCCTCAGTGACCATATCGATCCCCGCAATATCCAGACCAATAATTCTTGCCACGCGCTCAGCTAGCCAGATATTCTCAGGGTGAATCTCATCAGTGCGATCGACCGATACGCCACCTGTACTTAAATTTGCAGTTGCCTTGAGATAGCAAATCTGACCCGATGGTGGTACAGATTCCAAGGTAAAACCTTGTCTAGCAAGAATATCTATGCTGGTGCGATCGATCTCGATGCGAGTCAATACGTTGTCATGACCATCGCCACGACGAGGATCTTGGTTGGTAATTTCAATTAATTGAGAGATTGATGACACGCCATCACCAGTGACGTTGGCAGGAACCCGTTCTGCAACAGCCACAAATTTGCCATTGATCACCAGTATGCGATGATCGCGCCCAGTATGAAAGCGTTCAATAATTACTTCTTCAGATACTTCCTGAGCCATATCAAAGGCATCTATCGCCTCTTTAACTGTCCGCACATCAATGGTTATCCCGCGTCCATGATTGCCATTGAGAGGCTTAATTACGATCGGGAAGCCGCCAACATCCGCGATCGCGTCTTCTAAATATTTAAGCGATCGGATCGTCGTACCCATCGGCACTGGTACACCTGAAGCCCGGAGAATACTCTTTGTACCTTCCTTGTCGCAAGCTAGCTCAACTGCCAAGATCCCCGTCTTATTCGATAAAGTTGCTTGAATGCGACTCTGATGCACTCCATAACCAAGCTGAATCATGGCACGGCTACCCAATTCTAACCAAGGAATATTTCTTGCTTTAGCTTCGCCTACAATCGAGTCAGTACTTGGACCTAATTGACCATCAAGTCGAATATCTTTCAAATCCTTAAGATCCTCTTGCAACTCAGCAGTTGCATAGGTTCCCGTCAACAAAACACTAGTACAGATCCTTACGGCAGCTCGCGCTGCATAACGTCCTGCCCCCTCCGTTTGATACTCAAATACTACTTGATAGACATTATTCTCAACAGTTTGTCTAATTGCCCCAAAATCCACCTTCATGCCGACATAGCCTTGAAGCGCGATCGAAATATCTTTAACAATTTCTGCTAAGAAATCCGCATCACTAATATTTGTTCGTTGAGCTAAGTCTTTCGCTGCGAGGCTTGGTAAAACCTTACATAAATTTTGATAAAAGCTAGTACGTTGTAACTGAAAATCCTCTAAATCTAATCGCACAACAACAAGCTGGTGCCGTTGGATACTCCAATAGTTTGAACCACGTAATGTCTGGATTTTGAGAATTTTCATAGTCAAGCGTTTTTAAAGGTGCATCCAATGCCTAAATGTCCAGTATCTAATCCTATCGATCTTGTGGATCTTTATTTTGTATAAATTAAACCAAAATTAGATTCAGTTAACAATAACTTCATTAATTCAGATTCTTGCAGAGCTTTGCACTGAAGTAAATCCAAATTTTTTTAACTATTAATTTAAAGCACTTTCAACAAAAATTTCTAGTCATTTTTGCTGCTATCACTAATTCTCATTATGAACCTGTCATTAGTACTTTCCATGCCAAAGATATGAGAAGTATCAATGTCAATTTAGATAAAGGTTTGATAAAAATAAGACTAAGACTGGCTTTTATCAAACCCAATTTTTATAATCATATTCCCTTCCCCGCGAATGCATAGTGGTGCGCGGCGAAGCCGCGCACCACTATGCATTCGTTTTAATAATGCCTATTTTTTGGGTGGGAAGGGAGCAATTACAGGACTTCCAAGAGATATCGTTAAAGGGATTCGTCGGTATGCTGATGTTGCTGGGGCAAAGTCTCAATCCTGCCTGGGATCGGCTTTTGGGTGGGTTGCAGCCCTGACAACATGCGCGAAAGTTGCAAGCCATCAAGCACAGTCTTAGTCTCACGAATTTTGTGCCAAACCGATCTCGCCATTAGCAAAGAGTGCCCTTGTCGCTGAGCATGAATTCCTTCTAAATAATCTTCACGTTCGGGTTGATAATCTGCTGATGATAGTTGCAAACTGACGTTTTCAGCCAGCTTCTCAGGAGATTGCTTAGTAACAATTTGAGCAATTTGAGAAGTGAGTTCAGGATAAAGCCATGTATATGCAGGATGAACCGTAAGCTGGCAATGGTGAACGAATTTTTCATCAGGCTGGTTGACGGTCGGGCGCTGTAAGAGCAAATAAAAGTAGCCGATCGCTGCTTTGCGTTGTGGCTCATAAACATAGCCCGATACATCTTGCAAATGGTTGATCAGTAAAGAACTGTGATTGACCAGTTTGTCGATAGTCTTTGCTCGAAAATCATCGACATTGAGATCGTAAACTTGGCGAATATGTGGTGGCATCGCCGCTGTATCAAGTTGATAGAGCAAGCTAGCATCAGCATTACTAACAGGCATCAAATTTGGCAGATCGGGAGAATGCCGTGCAAGTTCGTGAAGACTGGCAGTATCAATTTCCCAATCTGTGAACTGAGCCAGTGGCTGAAATCCATTTTGCCGATAGAGTGCGATCGTATCTTTTTGGTTAATATCAACTTGCAATACCCATGTCCTTGCTTCTAGGCAAGATTCTAGGCAATAGCGAATCAATTGTGTGCCGACATTGTGTTGACCATTTTGAGCTTCTGGCAAGACAACGACACGATCAATCTGCCAAGTACTACTATTGTTATTGAAAGGGGAAACCCGAATAAAGCCTTGAATAATGCCATTGCATTCGGAGACATAGGCACGTACATAGGGCTTGAGGAGGGTTTGCACAGGTGCTGGCAACCAACTGGCTAGCTGGTGCAAGCTGATTTTTTGACGACTGCGACAACCACTAAGATCGCTTACCGCAATTTGTTCGAGATCATTGGGTGATGCGAATCGCTGAATGATCTCTAAGTCGCGGTGTTGTAATGGACGGATTGTGTTACCAATTACTGGGAAAGGTTGCATAGCTACTCATGCCAAAAAGGAGTTGATAAAGCCTATGAGATTGACCTGAAACATTAAAATTTGGCTTACGGGACTGTCTACTTATTACGCTTTGCGCTTAAACATGTACCAATAAAGTTCTTGAAAGTCATATTTTACAGGACTCTCAAGAACTTTATTGTAGTTCTTTTGATAGTAAATTGATGTAGTAAATCAGAATAACCCAGTCATTATAATTTTAGTACATATTCAATGAATGTCGTTCCGAAGCGCCGCTTTTCTTAAGAACAGAAAAAGGTACGATGTTGCAGAGATGGCATCTGGCGACGAATTTGGTCGATGCGTGAAGGTTGAATTTCAGCGATCGCTACACCAATGCGATCGCCTGCATCAGCGAGAACAATTCCCCAAGGATCGACGATCATCGCGTGACCATGAGACTGACGTCGCGGCGTATGCATACCCACCTGAGCAGGTGCAATCACATAGCTAGTATTCTCTATTGCTCTGGCTTGCAATAAAACTTGCCAATGATCTTTGCCCGTAAAAGCCGTAAAAGCAGCTGGGACAAACAATACATTTGCCCCATTTTGAGATAAATGACGATAAAGCTCTGGGAATCTTACGTCATAGCAAACTGATAGCCCTAAGTTTCCATATTTATCAGAAACATATACAGGGGGGCATTCAGTTCCAGCAAGTACTGTAGATGACTCCTGATAAGTATTGCCATCGGGGAGATCTACATCAAATAAGTGCATTTTCCGATAACGAGCTAGTTCCTCACCTTCACGCCCAATTAACAAGGCGGTGTTGTACATCTTAATCGGTGAAGAATTATCAGGAGTAACGACTGGGACAGGAAACCCACCTCCAAGTAAAAGGATCTGATAGCGTTGCGCGATCGTAATTAAAAACTTTTCGCTCTTTTCTGCAATTTCTGTAGAAAGTCTTGTCTTTTCGTTCTCGTCTCCTAAAAACGAAAAGTTTTCAGGTAGACAAACTAGTTCTGCACCTCGATTTACTGCCAGTTGGATCAAATCTTCTGCTTGAGCAAGATTTTTATCTACATCAGAGACACTGGTCATTTGTACGGCGGCCGCCAAATATGACTTCATTTCAATCCTTAAAACTTTCCCACATAAATTCAGATGTGCTGTAAAGCACTTAACTTAGATTACCGCGCTATCGCGCTAGTGTTGCTATTTTTTATTTTTAAAGAGATGCGGCGCTTTGCTCCGACTCTCTTTTGGTTTAGCCAAGCTTGCCTGTAACAATATAAGCAACTCTCAGACCAACATTAGTTGCATGATCTGCCATTCGTTCTAAATGATGAATCGCCAATACCATCAACATTACCGGTTCCATTGGTTCTCCACTAAACAGTCGTTGCGAAGCTAACAAGTTATAGATTTGCTTGTAGTCGTCGTCAACAGCATCGTCCTTTGTTTTAATTTGCAGACCAATATTTTCATCAAGGTTAGCCAAGGCTTCTAGACTCATGGCAAGCATGGCTCGACAGCGATTAGACATTACTTGCAATTCGGCAAGATAAGGAGATGGCGGATAAGGGAAGAGTTTAATGGCAATATCACCAAGATTTTCGGCATAGTCACCAATGCGCTCGATATCACGGATTAGCTGCATCAGAGCACTTAAAAGCCTTAGATCGCGAGCAACTGGAGATTGTAAAGCGATCAGACCAATACAATCTATTTCAATTTGGCGATAGATTTGATCAATTTGTTTGTCTTGAGGATCGATCCGAGTTGCGGCTTCCAGATCTCTCTCAAATAGAGCTGCATGAGCTAGGAGGAATGAATTTTCGACAAGCGCTCCCATGCGCAAAGAATCTTGTTCTAGGCGATGCAGTTGGCGTTCAAATTCACTTCTTGTCCGCTTCTGACCTTGGATTGACGAAGTCTCGACCATTAGCTCCCACCAAATCAAATGGGATAAAAAGAAAATAATATATTCTTACTTCTTCCCCAGCCAAGAATTAGTGGTGCGGCGCTCCGCGCCGCACCACTAATTCTTGGGTTTTCTGTCTATTTTTAGACTGGGAAGGGATAATATACTTATCCTAATATCTTTACATGACTTGTAAAGATCGACAGTATTTGTAAATACTATAAGAAAAATAAGAGAAAGCAAATTGCTCTCTCTTATTTTTCTTATTGGACAACACTTATTTGAATTAATTCAGAGGCTGTAAGCTGAAGATCGCGCTCATGAGCCCTATCAAATAAAACCATTGTGGTTGAAGAATTTTGCTCAAAGCCAATCTGCTCGTAAAATTTTTGCTGATGAGTGGTCATCAAATAAACACGCTCAACATTGCAAATATTGGAATGCGCCAACACCGTTTGGACTAACTTTCGACCTAAGCCAGCACCTCGATAGGCAGGATCGATTACCACATCCCAAATTGTGGCTCGATAAATGCCGTCACTGGTTGCGCGAGCATGTCCAATTAATTTTTGTTCATCCCACACAGTCACGACTGGGTTGGAGTTAGAAATTGCGATCGCTAGACCTGCTAAAGTTCTCTCCTTTGCCCAAAATGCCCCAATTCGCAATAATCCTTGTAACTGCTCTAAATCGACATCTTCGTGGCGATCGCTAAAGCGAATGTGGCGATGATCCATATGCTTGCATCCCTGCATTTATTAACCAATTTCGAATCAGGTTTACACACTACTGATCCCTTCAATGTATCTATTTTTGCTAGAACTTATTTCAATTTTCCACGAAAAAGAGGACGTAAAGCGTCCTCTTTTTTAGTTGTAATCAATAATCTGTTATTTACTGGGCTGCCAAGGCTCAGGCAAATAAACTTTTTTCGCTAAGCCAACTGCTTGCAGTAAATTGATCACGCCCCAAGTTGGATCGATTTCCCACCATTTCAAACCAGAACGTGCCGATTTGGGAAATGCGTGATGATTGTTGTGCCAGCCTTCGCCATAGGTCAAAATCGCTGCCCACCAAAGATTTGTAGAATGATCGGGGGTTTCCGCAAAGTTTTTGTATCCCCATTTGTGGCAAGCAGAATTAATCAACCAAGTGCTATGCCAGAGAAATACTGAGCGAACTGCCACACCATAAACCAAGAATGATAACCCTAGTCCAGAGAAAACCTTTTCGCCAATTACATAGAGCAATATTGCGAGTGGCACTTGCAACAATAAGAAATAAACATCTAAAAACTTGTAGTAAGGATCGTTAGCAAGATCGGGCGCAAATTTACTGTAGTTTGAACGTTGAAAATGCTCAGGTTTAGAGTACATGATCCACATCATGTGACTCCACCAAAAACCCTTGTTTGCCGAGTAGGGATCTTTTTGATTGTCTTCTGTAAAACCATGATGCTGACGATGTCCGCCCACCCAAAATACTGGCCCGCCTTGCAGTGCAAATGCACCGATGGTAGCGATGATGTATTCCAACCACTGAGGCACTTGGAAGCTCCGATGGCTAAGTAAGCGATGATATCCTAAAGTAATACCGATGCTGCCAAATAACCAATGCAAGAAAACTGTAAGAATTACAGCTTGCCATGAGAAGTAAAAAGGAGCAGCTAGGGCAGCGAGATGAAAAGCACTGAAGAAGGCGACATTAGTCCAGTTCAGTTTTTGTTCAGTTGAGATGGCTTCAGTAGTGGCGGTCATGAAATAACAACTTAGTGGGTGGTGAGGAGATGCAAGTATCACTTACAGTTATATTAAGTTTAACTGCTTTTTAAGTAATAATGCAAGTATCACTTGCAAATCATCTCAATGGTACATGCTCTAATGACTGTATCTCGAATTCCTACACGTCAACGCATAGTGAACACAGCGCTAGAATTGTTTGCTAGTAAAGGAATCACCGAGACAACTACTCGCCAAATCGCTGACTTTGCTCAGGTCAACGAAGTAACTTTATTCCGTCATTTTGGAAATAAACATGGACTATTACTAGCAGTATTGCAAGAATGTCTGCAAAAATATTTGGTGTTGGCTCAAGTGGGAGAGTCGCTGATGGTGTCAGATATCTCTAGTCAGAGCGATTTACGCAGATTTCTCAAATATTACATTCAAAGTTCATTAAGGGCACTTGAAAGTGTACCTGAGTTGGTGCGATCACTAGTTGGCGAGGCAGGACAATATCCTCTCGAAAGCCGACAAGCCTTGGCTCAAGGCATTAACCAAGTCAACCAAACTATCGCAACTGCTATCAACGATGTATTAGTCAATTCACGCTTGCAATATTCTTTGCCACCGATCAAGCTTGCTAACTTATTGAATACTTGTATTTTGGGCTACGCAGTGATCACTTTAACCAGCGATGTGCAGGCAATTTGGCGCGATCGCGACGAATTTGTAAGTACGCTTGTGGATATGTTTGTTCAAGAAGTTAACCCGATCTCTCAAGCAAGACCGATTAACGATATTTCAGCGGAGACCGTGCGCGAAATCCTCTTGCAAGCAAAAAAATGTGGGGCAAAGGACTATGCGATCGCCTATTTATTATTTGGGTCTGGGCTGACGGCAATCGATATTACTCGTTTGCGCTTAAAAGACTATCAGCACCAAGCGAATCATGGAATTTTACTAACTAGGGATGCTACAGGTAACGAGAGATCAGTACCACTCAATCAAAAAATTCTCGGTCATCGCTATGGCTCAGCAACGAATAATCCCCTTAGTGCTTACCTCAAGACTCGCAAGAATGAGTTAAAGGATCTAAAAGATCTGAAAAATATTGAAGAAATTGCACCTTTGATTCTCAGCAGCGAAGGTAAACCACTTTCCTTAGAAGAGATCGAGCAACTTTGGGAGCGTTGGACACAGCCCTATCGAAATTTGAATGGCTCTCCTTTAACAATTGATCAAGCACGTCATACTTGGTGTCTCGAAATGTTATCTCGTGGCATCGATGTTGATAGCTTTTGCATCATTAGCGGCATCAAGCCGAAGGAATTGCAAGCTTATCAAACCCGTCTCAACCAAAAGTTAGCGATTGATAAAGCGATCGCTCTTGACGCTTAAAAATAAAAGTGTCAGTTCGTTAACAATTTTGTCTTTAAGAGTCAACTCTCATAACGAAAACTATTTTGGGGTTTGCAGAGACTAGTGTGCTGCAAACCCCAAAATAGTTTTTGATGACTTTTTCTGCTATTTTCACCAAGTTGATTAACTTGGTGTATAATTCGGGCGTTTAATGTACTTACAAGATTGAGTACATTACATCAAATGTTCTTAGTTAATTAGATACTGAGCATCTTTGACTTGAGAGGCAAGCAGGTTGATATTATCGGAGTTCAGATCGGCATTTCCAATTGAAGTTTTGGGTAGAAAAGCAAAGTGAAAGTTCCCCTAGACTGTTACCGAATTCTTGGTTTAACGCACCTATCAGGGCTAGACAAAGTTCATCAAGCCCATCGAGATCGCCTGCTCTCTATGCCAAGGCGAGAATATTCTGATGCCGCGATTGCCTCCCGTAAGCACATCATTGATAAAGCTTATGAAACTTTGACCGAACGCGATCGCCTTAGCACTCCCACCGAAAGTGATGCATTAGAGGCAACAGATAGCGCTCGTCCAGTTTTGACAATGCCACCTCAAATTGAAGCTGACGAAAAAGACTTTGCTGGGCTGCTACTTGTTTTGTATGAACTCGGCGAATCTGATAAAGTTTTATCTCTTGCCAAGCCCTATTACGATCCTGAAGAGGCTGAGTATCAGTCAGCGAGAATATCCCCTCATGATCCCGATCTGCTGCTCTCTGTATCGCTTTCTTTCCTGGACCTAGGTCGCGAATATTGGAAACAAGGACAATATGAATCTGCGGCTTCATCCCTAGAAGCAGCTCAAGAAATTTTATTGCGTGAAGGATTATTTCTCAGTATTCGTAGTGAAATTCAATCCGATCTATTTCGCCTCCGCCCCTATCGCATTCTCGAATTGTTAGCTTCCCCTGACAATCACGCCAACGAACATCGTAAAGGCATGTCACTTTTGCAAGAAATGCTGGATGCGCGGCGCGGCATTGATGGCTCAGGTAACGATTATTCTAGCCTTGGTATTGATGACTTTTTGCGATTTATTCAGCAATTACGCAGCTACATGACTGTGAGCGAGCAGCAAACCTTATTTGAAGAAGAAGCTCGTCGTCCATCTTCTGTAGCAACATATCTAGCTGTATATTCCTTAATTGCCCGTGGATTTTCGCAACGCCAGCCCGCATTGATCCGTCGCGCAAAAGGGCTACTAGTAAAACTCAGTGCTAAACAAGATATTTATCTTGAGAAAGCAGTATGTGCTTTGTTGCTGGGGCAAACCGAAGAGGCAAGTGCCGCGATCGATCAGAGTGCCGAAGATGATCAAATCGCTTTTATCCGCCAAAATTCCGAAGGAGCTCCCGATCTTTTGCCAGGACTATGTCTCTATAGCGAACGCTGGATGCAAGAAGAGGTTTATCCTCATTTTCGCGATCTGATGAGTCAAATTGTTTCACTCAAGGATTATTTTGCTGATGAGCAGGTTCAGGCATACCTAGAAGAATTACCTAATACTGGCGCGATGTCTTCGGAATGGACTTCCCCTGTGGGCGCGGCTATATCTTCTCTAGATGAGTCATCAACTGTAAGTCGTAGTTTCGATCAGAATCCTAAAAAGATTAACGTAGCTGAGCCAAAACTCTCCACCTACTCGCCAGAAACCCCTAACCGTTTTCAACGCTCTGCAGCTTCAGTGGTTGATCGGCCGGCATCTGTCAAGGCAAGTGGTAGTAGCACTCGAGATCTACCTAAGTCTCGTCGCTCCAGTAATGTGTCACCGTCAAAGAATTTGACAAGAAACGCTAACGAAGCTGTCACAGAAATCCAACGTCCATCGCAAAGTCACACTTCAAGTCATCTATCCCCACCGAAGCGCAAATTTAATGTCGGTCGTTTAGCAACTGTAATTATTTTAGCGATCGCCTTTCTAGGTGGCTCTATTTGGTCAGTTGTTTGGGCTGTTCGCGCCTTAAGTGGTTCTTCTCCGCAGCCTAAGCCTGTAACCTTAGAAAAACCAATCACAAAACTAGTCCAATCAGTTAAAGAAAATAACACAGCCCCAGCGGCTCAGCCTGGGCCTTTAAATAAAGAAACTGCTGCGAAAGTCATTAATTCATGGCAAGCAACTAAGTCAAAAGCCCTTGGCAAAACATATGAAGACAATCTTTTAGAAGAATCTTTGGTTGATCCTGCTCTTAGTGATTGGAAAGGACGAGCTAAAGAGCTCAAAGCTAGTAACTCCTATTTGCAATACCAAACTAAATCAAGCGAAATTGATAGTGTTACTCCCGATGGCGATAGTAAAGCTAAGGTAGTTGCCAAGATTTCTGAGTCACGCAATTACTTTAACAATGGTGAACTCGATCGCAGTGCATCAAAAGAGGATGCTAGCTATACGGTTGAGTACGACTTGATAAAAAAAGATAATCGTTGGCTAATTAGGGAAATGTTAGTCTTCTAAATTAAAAAGCGGCGCTTTGCGTCACTTTTTAATTTTACAAAAAAGACGAGTCGCACCGCGACTCGTCTTTTTTATAGCGATGGCAATGCGTTAGAAATCTTCAATTATTACTTCATCATCTTCAGGTTCAATTTCTTCGGGGACTATCTTTGTCGCTGAGACCTCAACGCCTGCGGATAGTTTGTCGCGCACTTGGCGTTCGATATCTTGAGCAAATTCTGGCTTGTCCTCCATATATTTGATCGTGTTATCTCTACCTTGTCCAATGTTGTCACCTTGATAGCTATACCAAGCACCTTTACGGACGATGATGCTCATCTCTTCGGCTAGATCGACTAGGCAACCAACTGTAGAAATCCCTTTTCCGAAAATAATGTCAAATTCAGCGATTCGAAAAGGTGGCGCAACTTTATTCTTAGCAACTTTTACCTTAGCGCGGATGCCATATTCTTCAGTGCCCTTTTTGAGGGTTTGGATGCGGCGAATATCTAGACGAACCGAAGCATAGAACTTCAGGGCAGTTCCGCCTGTGGTTACTTCAGGGCTACCATAGGATACGCCGATTTTTTGACGCAACTGATTTAAGAAAATGACGATGCAGTTGGATCTACCGACATTGGCAGTGATTTTACGAAGGGCTTGACTCATCAAACGCGCCTGCAAACCAACATGAGATGCACCCATTTCACCTTCGATCTCAGCGCGAGGCACAAGAGCAGCAACTGAGTCGATCGCAATAATATTTACTGCCATCGATCGTACGAGGTTATCAACTATTTCCAGTGCCATTTCGCCTGAGTCTGGCTGAGAGATTAGTAGGTTGTTTATATCAACTCCTACAGCCGCCGCATAGGTTGGGTCGAGGGCATGTTCCGCGTCAACAAAGGCAGCGATACCACCACGCTTTTGGACTTCGGCGATCGCATGAAGGACGAGAGTGGTTTTACCTGAGCTTTCTGGCCCGTAAACTTCGATAACGCGACCTTTAGGTAGTCCACCACCAAGGGCAAGGTCAAGGGGTAATGCGCCGCTAGGGACTGTCTCGACTCGCATATTTGTCGCATCGCCAAGACGCATGATTGCGCCTTTGCCATGATCCTTCTCGATTTTTTGCATGATTGCATCGAGGGCTTTCTTTTTCTCAGGGCTGATGCTTGTCTTTGCAGCTTGAGCGTTTGAAGCAGTCTTATCAACTTGGCTATTTGCCGTCGCAGAGGAATTTTTCGCCATTACCGTTTGAGGTTTAGTTCGTCTAATAAGTCTGCCTCATTATGACACTAAGACTCTTAATTTGAGGGATTAAATTTACACTGAAATTCAAATGATTATGTTGCTGCTGTTAGAGTTTAGATATTTGTACTAAAAAAATGCAACATAAAAAACCAAAAGGAGATGCTACGCGGAGCGCCGCATCTCCTTTTGGGGTTCAGAGTAACAAAGAAATATGCTGAACATACTCTGAATATTTTTGCTAAAAGAAATGCAACATTTGTTAAAGTCTAATGTCAGAATTGAAGTAAGTAATTCTATCTAGCGGTCTACCATTATGTCTTCGGAACATCCACCAGTTATGTTGGTGGACGGCTATAACGTAATTGGTTTTTGGAAGCACTTGCAGGAGATTCGAGATCTGCAAGGGTTTGACATTGCGCGATCGCATTTAACCGAAACAATGGTGAACTTTAGTGCTTATCACGGCTATAAGACGACTTTAGTATTCGATGCCTATGTGCAGGCAACCCCAGCTAAAGCTGAAAAAATAACCAAAAATCTAAGGCTGTATTTTACCGATCACAACGAAACGGCGGATACATACATTGAGCGTCAATGTGGCAAGTACCGCCGCGATCCATTACGGCATTTAAAACGCATTATTGTAGTGACCTCCGATCGCGCTCAGCAGCTAACCGCAGTTGGATTTGGAGCGGAGTGGCTATCAGCACCAGCATTAGAACAAGAAGTAGAAGCGACATTGAGATCGGTTCAAAGTCGCCAAAAGAATCAAAAAGCGAATACTAATAATCTATTGGGTAATCGAATAGATAGCGCGACTAAAGCTCAATTAGCCAAATGGAGAAATAGCCTAAATTAAGCTATTAGAGTAAAAAATTGCTACTTTACGCCCAAATTTAGACAAGCTATAAAGCAACCATCAATCCCTTACAGTCGAATAGTATCAGAACAAAATCCCTGTAATTTCTCTATATGATCGCGAATTTGTTTGCGCAATAATTTACCAGAAACTGTTTTGGGGAGAGATTTCCAAATATAGATCGACTTAGGTAATTTATATCGTGCTAGAGATCTTTGCTCGCAAAAATCTCTAATTTCTTCTAGTGATAATTGAAGATCAGTCACAATTATTGCCACAACTATTTCACCCCATTCCCGATCGCTTATACCCACTACACAAACTTCCGCGATCGCAGAATGTTTTAATAAAACTGCTTCAATTTCCGAAGGATAAATATTTTCTCCGCCACTAATAATCAAATCAGAACGACGACTAACAACATAGAGGTATCCATCCCTATCAACATAGCCAAGATCTCCTGTATTCAGCCAACCTCCTTGAATAGGAGTACTTTCGGATTGATTGAGATAACCATTCATCACGCTTGCCCCTTGAACAAGAATTTGTCCAGTCTCACCAACAGCAAGATCTTGCTCATGATCATCGACAATACGCAGCTGATTGCCAAAAAGTGGTAAGCCCGATGAGCCTCTTTTCATAGCTACTTCATGGGAAGAAAGCGTGGTTATTTGTGAAGCAGTTTCGGTCATGCCATAGGTAGGCATTAAAGGCAAATGCAATTGCAGGCATTGTTCAATTAGTTCTGGAATCGCTGGTGCGCCACCCAATAAAATCGCACGTAGGTTCCGAAGATTTTGCCATTGGGGATGCGCCAGCAAACGTCTCAACATAGTTGGCACAAGGGAAATGATTGTCACTTCCTCAATAGCGATCGCTTCTAGAACTTCCTGCTCATTGAACTTTGGTAAAAGTGTAATTTTCGTTCCATTAATCACACTCCGCCACGCGATCGCTAATCCACCCACATGAAACAATGGCATACAGAGCAGCCAGTTATCATTGGGCTCAATGCCTAGATTTAAAGCAGATGCGATCGCGCTATAAAAATGATTGTTATAGGTTAATGGAACTGCCTTAGGTGTGCCAGTTGTACCAGACGTATAAAAAATTCCTTGTATACTATTACCCAGTAACCCATCGCTCCTAATCGATTTGACAGTACTAGCAGAAGCTAAGTGGTTAGAGAGATTTACAACTATTAAACTATCAACTTGATTATCCAAACTATGAGCTGTTAGCTGCGTAGCTTCATCACAAAGTAAATATTTAGTAAGACTATCTTCTATCTGCCAACGCAATTCCGCATCAGTGAGGCGAATATTTAGAAAAACGGTGATCGCTTCACATGCTACCAAGGCATGAACGAGCATGATATACCTTGGATGATTAGTATGTAACAAGCCAACGCGATCGCCAGATTTTATCCCCAATGTTTGCAAACGTTCTACCCAATGATTAACTTCAGCTTCCAACTCCGCGTATGTCCAGCGTTCTACTTCTTGATTAACAGGCGATCTAAAGATAAGTGCGATCGCATCTTTTTTCTGAATAGATCGTTGGGATAGCCAGTTGGGAAATTTCATAATATCGAGATATGATAGTCATTGTGGATAGCGTTTGCACTATCTACAATGACTATTATAAAATTTTATGGAGTAATGGTAATGAATCCATTTGGTGGCATCGTCCAAAAAGCATTTTATCTAGGTCTAGGCTTGGCGACTGTCGCAAGTGAAAAAGCAGGCGAAACCATTGGCGAACTCCGCACTCAGGCTAGCAAGTTAGCCGATGAACTAGTCGAACGCGGAGAAATGACAACTGACGAAGCAAGAAAATTTGTTGACGATCTTGTTCGTAACGCGCAAAAGCCAATCGGTGAATCACAAAATTCAGCAAATCCTAGCGGTAAAGATACACCTCGCACGATCTCAATCGATGACGAAGGAGATGATGATTCTAATCAAGCTAATCAAACTGCTAGCGATGTGGATTCTCTCAAAAGCAAAGTTCAATCTTTGCAGGATGAACTAAAACGCTTGCAGAAACATTAAGAAACAGCGCTTTGGGACACTTCCATTTTATTGGGAACTGGCAATTATATTGATGCAATCGCGCCATAGATAGAATCGGTTGGAGCAGAATCAGAAAAAAATATTAGTCAAGGTGATCGCAATAACAATTTCTACTAGAGAGGCAATCTATGCATTGCGATCTTTCAATTTTAGCCAAAACTCTACATAACAAATCCGTTAACAGAAATTCAATTATGAAGGTTTTCAATGGAGTATCAATTCAGCAATTCTCATTATAAAAATCAGTTTTCTGAAAGTCCGCCATAGGCGGACTTTCAGAAAACTGATTTTGTGGTTTCCAGTGGCTTTGGCGCTGGAAACCACAAAATCAGTTTCATAATGAGAATTGCTGGTATCAGTTTTGGGGATTCTGAGAAGTGTGCGATGATGCTATAATAACTCTCGCAAAAAGCATATGTTTAACTTGCTAGCTTGCCGATGTAGCACAGTGGTAGTGCAGCTGATTCGTAATCAGCAGGCCGTGAGTTCAAATCTCATCATCGGCTTTATTTTATAGAGAGAATGCTTTGCGCACTCTCTCTATTATTTTTTGCAGTATATTTAAAACGGAATATCGTCATAATCGAGTACATCGGCTGCAGGAGCTGTCGCAGGCACATACGTTGACATAGGTACAACGTTACTTGGAGCTGTCGTACCAGATGTAGATGTATTGACTAGTCTCTCAGTACGTGCTGGTGGAGATGATGCATTGCTAGCAGTACTACCACTTCCAAAGCTATGCACCCTTTGAGCAATAAGTTCTGTGCGTTTTTCTTTATAAGTACCACGATCGACTGTATCCAGACGTAACCGACCTTCAACAACAACTTGATCACCTTTATGATATTTCTCAACCATCTCATCTGCCAAACTATTCCAGCCCACAACCTTGATCCGATAAGGCGCATCTTCGGCACGTCCGCCTGCAAACTGAACGAGAAATGATGCGATCGAGCTTTGATTATCAGGAGTACGGCGTAGCTCAGGATCTGTCAGCACTTCTGCCATTAGGACAATAGAGTTCATAAGTTTGTATCAAAAGCTTACGGCTTGATTTTTACTAATCATCATAATATCGCGATCGCTAAGCGATCACCAAAAAACCTGATTTTTACCCGCCCAAAAAGCGTTGGGTTTAGATTTTTTCTACGTTGTAAATCGCTGTAAGTATCATGGTGAAAGCAATACCTAGGCGATTAAACTACAAACTACAAAATTAGTTTTGCTAAAAAAATTTTATCTTTGAGATAAATCAATACACAGACAATATTTCAGGCAAAATCTTGAGTGCAATAATCTGCATCAGCATGTATACTTTTGCTGATTATCAAGCTGTTATGCTGCTATTAGGATTAGTCCCGCGCATATGCTGACCGTCAATGCAATCATTATCAGTACTATCATCCTCGATGTTGGGATTCAGTCCGTGATTATCGACAGAATATTTCGAGCAAAACAAGGCAATAGGCGGCGGGAAGAAGTGGAAGAAGAAAATCTTACTCGCTACGAGTCCAACACATCTAGCGATCAGCCTAAGGGCTGGGAATTTAAGATCTTGCGTACTGGTAGCGGTGGTTTTCGAGGTCGCAAGGTATTGAACAAGGTCTGCGCAGAGGAGTCACAAGCTGGCTGGATTTTATTAGAAAAGCTTGATGATCATCGACTACGGTTTCGTCGCCCAATTTCTGCCCGCGATCGCGATAGTCATTGCAAAATCGATCCTTATCGCACTCGCTATGGCATCGCAGAGATCGTGGAGACTTGGACAACAATTATTGTCTTATTAGCGATCATGAGCGGTGCAGCCGTCTTTGGGTTTACAGCAATGAATCGTTTTTTTGGCGATTGGCAAACCCGTGCGGTACAAAACGCTCCTCGATCTGTTGACAATAACCCGATCAGACAGCAACCTAGTCCTAGTATCAATATCAAACCAACTGTATCACCACAACCAACTTCGACTCCGCAATAAACTCATTTAAAGATTAGAGGTGGCGCTTCGCGCCACCTCTAATCTTTAAATTGATTATCATAGGAATAAATCCATGAAAGCAATTTTGATGACCGCAGCAGGCGATCCCAATGTGCTGCAACTAGGGGATATTCAAGAACCAACTATTCAATCTCCGACTGAGATTTTGGTACGCCTCAAGGCCGCAGGCATAAATCCCATTGACACGAAACTACGGAGTCGTGGCACATTTCAGCCCGATCGCTTGCCGACGATTCTCGGCTGTGATGGTGCAGGAATCGTAGAAGCGATCGGGTCAGAAGTCACTAAGTTTAAAGTAGGCGATCAGGTTTATTTTTGTAATGGTGGGCTAGGTTTTCATCAAGGTAACTATGCCGAACTAACCACGATAGACGAAAAATTTGCCGCCCCTAAACCTAAATCCCTCAGTTTTGAAGAAGCCGCCGCCGCTCCCCTTGTATTGATTACTGCGTGGGAAGCCCTATACGATCGCGGCAATTTAAAATCAGGATCACCCAGTCGCAATGTCTTAATTCATGCTGGAGCTGGCGGTGTCGGTCATGTGGCAATTCAGTTAGCCAAACTCAGGAACGCAAAGGTTTGCACGACCGTTGGCTCGGAAGCTAAAGGTCGATTCGTACGGGATTTGGGTGCAGATTTAGCGATCGCCTATAAGCAAACTAATTTTGTGGATGCAGCGATCTCATGGACAAAAGGAGAAGGGGTAGATCTCGCCTTTGATACTGTCGGCGGTAAACTGATTGAGCAGACTTTTCCCGCCGTTAAAATCTATGGTGATATTGTCACTATTCTTGAACCACCCACCGATATAAGTTGGAAAGTCGCCCGTACCCGCAACTTGAGATTTAGTTTTGAACTTATGCTCACACCGATGTTGCTTGGGCAAGCTGAGATGCAAATTCAACAGGCTCAAATTCTTAGTGAATGTGCAGATTTATTTGACTCAGGTAAGCTCAAAATCCATGTCAGCGAAGTATTTCAGCTTGCAGATGCGGCTAAAGCCCATGAATTATTAGAAACTGGATCAATGACAGGAAAAATTGTTCTGGCAATTTAAAATCCAAAGCATTAAAGGCGGCGCGAAGCGCCGCATTTAATGCTTTGGATTTGGAAAACTAACGAAATGTCGCTAACTGCAACATTTGTTTTTCGTTGACGATACTCATCACCTGACGCTTAGGATCGATCGTAATCCAACCCTTTTCTTTAAGTTTCTCTAAAACCTTGGTAGTGTCGTCTGGACTTACCTCTGTGAGATCAGCAATATCTTGAACAGGTATATTGAAAATATCAATGCCTATATCAGTCTTGCTGCCATAGGTCTGAGCCAGACTAGTCAGAATAGTGGCAATCCTCACCGCAGGTACTTGTTGACGTAACTGAATACGCTGATTGGTTTTGCGTAATCTTCGTACCATCAACTGCAACATGCGGTGATGCAATTGTGGATCTTTAAACAAAAACTGGATAAATTTTTGCGCAGGAACACTCAGCACCCGCACTGGGGTAAACGCAACAACATCCGTAGATCTTGGTGACTCATCCAGAATCGCCATTTCCCCAAAAAAGTCGCCATTACCAAGTATTGCAAGGGTTGTAGCATCCTGATTTCGCAAAAATCTAACTTTTAACCAACCAGAAATAATAAAGTATACGGCGTTGCCCCAAGCATCCTCCATTAGTACGGCTCGTCCAGATGGATAGTCACGTTCTACTGCTTCAGCGAGGAGCCATTCCAAAGTCTCGACGCTAGCAGCATCGAAAAGTGGAAATAGCTCTTTGAAGATATCCGTTTGCATGGGAATTGTTTAAAAAACTGATCTGGTGAGCAAGAGTTTTGGCGATCGCAAAAGTTAACCGTGCTTATTAAGCACCCATCACTTCATAACCAGCATCCACATAAATAATTTGTCCAGTTACTGCACTTGACAGATCGCTGCCCAAGAAAGTTGCGACATTGCCAACATCATCTGGAGTAACCAAGCGACGCAAAGGAGCGGTTTCTTCGTAGTGGTGCAACATTTTATGGAAGTCACCGATCGCTGCTGAGGCAAGAGTGCGAATTGGGCCTGCGGAAATTGCATTAATGCGAATATTATCTGGCCCCATATCTGAAGCTAGGTAACGCACATTCATTTCCAAGGCAGCCTTAGCAATCCCCATGACATTATAGTTAGGTACCACTTTTGCGCCGCCGATATAGGTAAGGGTGATCACGCTACCACCATCTTTTAATAGAGGTCTAGCAGCACGGCATAAATGGATCAGTGAGTAAGCACTCACATCAAGGGCGAGTTGAAAGCCTGAGCGAGAAATATCTGTAAAGTTGCCTGATAAATCTTCTTTATTAGCAAATGCTAGACAATGCACCAAAACGTCAATTTTTTCCCATTTCTCGGCAACCGAAGCAAACAGTGAATCTACTTGTGCATCATCTTGAACATTGCATGGCAACAAGAAATCTGGTGTCAAGGAATCGGTTAACTCAGCAACCTTGCCTTTGTTACGATCGCGATCATCAGGTAAGTAAGTAATACCAAGCTTAGCGCCAGCCTGATGTAACTTTTGGGCAATACCCCACGCGATCGAACGATTGTTGGCAATTCCTGTCACAAGAGCAGTTTTCCCGCTCAAATCTAACAAACCCGTCATGTATATTTCCTAACGTGAACGCAGCGTAATTCGTAATTTATAATTAGAAATAAGCTTACCTTAAAAGCCCATACCTGCGCTTGCAGCCAATGGAGCGAGAGCGCGTTGTAAAAAACTAAGCGCAAGGAAGGCAAGCATAGGAGAAAAGTCCATGCCTCCTAGAGGAGGAATGATCGAACGAAATAGATTGAGATAAGGATCGGTAATCTGACCAAGCGCAGCAAAGGGTTGTTTGTACCAATCAATATTTGGGAACCAAGTCAATAAGACGCGAATAAAAAGCAAACCCAAATAGATCGAGATAAACGAGCTGACTGTACCAAGGATAACTGCCATAGTAGGTTGTTAGGTTATAGAACAATTAGAAGAAAAAGCTATCACTATTCTACTGAATACAGCAGAAATCAGGATTTTATCATCACTGATCATTAATAGTCATATCTCGTAATGATTCAACTGATGTTTGCTTGCTACCATTTTTCCCTTCTGCCGTAGCCAGCTCCTGACTAACTGAATCGATCGCTGCATTAAGTTGAGCGATTTTCTTCTCAAGATTACGCCGAGCAAATTCATTTGAGGTTTGAGGCTTATCGATCAGGCGCTCTCGGTCAGGTGACTGATCGATCAAATCATCATCTGGTTCGCTGAGCTTAATTGCTACCAATGCGCCGACCACGCCGCCAACAGCAGCACCGAAGAGAAAACCTCCCCAAAAATTACCTGAATTATCTGCCATAGCTTTGCCTTAACGATCTCAAAAACATTGATATAGTGCTTAAGCGTTGATTACAGAAAACTTCGTCAAAACTAAACCCATTTTTTTCGAAGCATAGCTTTTGTAAAAAATATAGCGGTTTACTAATTCACGATTTACTGTAAGCAGTGAGAATTTTGCACATCATATCATTTCGGTTTACGCTACAGTACAGGGATCAAACAAACCTCAAAAAGTTAGAGCTGCTGCTTTACAACGGCTCTAACTTTTTGAGGTTTGTTTGATTAGCGGCGAATTTTGGGTTGCAATACAAGTAATATTGCAGGTTTACTTTCATCAAGTTTGCCCAGCAATATGGGTAAACTACCTTTTCGTTCTTCACTGAATGCAACATTAGTTTGCAATCCTTCTTTTAGCAGCTTGTTACGCTCCGTGCGTGCAATTTCATCCTTAGGATTTTGAGATAGCCAAATTGTATAGTAGTCAACCGCATCATACCAATATGCGTTTTTCGCATAAATTCTAGCTTTTTCTAAATCATTTTTGGCTAAAGCGATCGCTTTTAGAACCGCAGGATCGTCATCTCGACGGATAGGAGCATTAACATCAACTTGCACTGCGCCCCCGCTACCTTGCCAACGAATTTGCCAACGCTGCACTTTTCCTTTAACTAGTTCAGGTGCACTTTCTGGCAATGTAAATTTATACAGTCCCGACTCTTCTGCCTTACCTTCAGCCACAAAGACTGGTTGTGACTTTCTTTCATTGCCATCGCGTAAAAAGAAAGTCACCTTAAATGAACCTTTGACATCATCAACTTGAGGCGCTGTCGTTGAGGAAGTTGAAGCAATATTGGCAGGAGCTATATACCAGTAAAATGTTGGACGAGATGATAAAGTCTTTGCCCCATCATCAGGCACAAGGATAGTAAGCTGGGGTAAGTCTCCTCGAGTTGCGCCCCCCGAACTTGCGGATTTTGGCAGACCCAATCCATATTGAGCAAAAGCAGAAGGCACAGAGAGCGTCGAACTTGCAACAGCGGCAATGCAGATTGTGCTGAGGGCGATCGCCTTTTTAAGGCTGATTTTAATTTGAGCGTTAGTTGAAGTCATTGTTGTAATCATCCCAGTTGTTTCTAGCTTCAGCAAAGTACAACATCACTATTACCAAAACTTAATTATAGATTTCAGGTCGAGAAGTTAAGCAAACAAGTTCCCTGATTGCGAAAATCTTTATATTTGGAGAGGAGAAGCGGTGGAAAGCACTCCCTCAATAACTGCAAAACACTTACCAATAAATTACATTAAATCAATTTCATGAATTCAAAAAATTGGCTCAGGGTTCTTAGTTTGTATATTTGACTTCACCCACATGAGTGATTACATCTTGTAGTTTTTACCTAACAATAAATGGAATCAAATTATGCGATCGCGTAAATGAATCATTTGTGACAATTAATCTTAAGGATAGTGGCTAAAGTTCGTTGATTAAGCCTATCTAGTCTTGCATGTAAATTTATATAATTTTCTTAAGCAAAATTAAAGATAAGGAAAGTCTATTGTAGAGAATAATTAATACAAAGTTTATATCGTAGCAACTTATATTATGACTCTTTAGATTTAACAAAATTGATAACGTTAATTTTGAATTTATAGGCATTGGGAACCTCTAGTTTCTTACTTCAGTCCTATTTAACTTAGCATTCAGTAAAAGTTAGTTTAAGTGGTCAATTTCAGCATTCGTTTTTACTCAAAACATGTGTACGACTTCCTATTACACATTTTTGATTTGTCAATATAGAGTTTCAGATTCTCCTTCGGCTGAATTTTTATATCTAAACAATTGCGCTAACTAATTGTAACTATTGCAAATTTTCTAAATCCAAATAAGCAGCTACACACGTAACTTTATTTGTATTTGATCGCTTTAAATTCTTTAAACAACTTTGTAGCTCCATAGCTACTTAAGACATTAAAGATTTCTAGTTACCTGATCAACAACAAATGAGGTTTCTGACTATCGTGGGAGATTCGAGTTCAATGAGTGTAAATACCTATTTAAATTTAAGTAAAATTTATAGAGAGATGGTGATAGCCGTCCTTTGACTTTTCTAGTTGGTTCGTAATAATATGTAACTCTAGACGCAAGATAAAAAAAGGTTAATCACGTATTATACAAATCAACTTTGGAGCAAATGCCACATTGGTATGCCAACTTTATAAAACTTAAACATTATGAATTTAATATATCGAGCTAGTAGATTTGAATTTTAGAGTTATGAATCCCTCTTTGTCTCAGCCTTCTGGTCTTGGAGAAGCACTCTTGAAAAACGCTTAGTTTAAATAAATGAGGAGCGATATGTCTGAAGAACCATTGATCCAACCCACACCAAAGACAGTGGATAGGCAAGCTAACAAGCAGGTCGGCCTGTCTGCTGACATGGTTCGCACGTACTTGCATGAAATCGGAAAAATCCCCTTACTAAGTAATGAAGAGGAGATTATCTACGGTAAGCAGGTACAACAGATGATGGCGTTGTTTGAAGTACAAGAAAAGATCGCCCAAAATAGTGATCGCCTACCAACGGAGCAAGAATGGGCTGAAACTGCTGGTCTTGAGCGAGAGATTTTGCATAGTCTCATTCGTGTCGGCACACGTGCTAAACGCAAAATGATCGAGGCAAACCTTCGCTTAGTCGTATCTGTAGCGAAGAAATATCAAAAAAGAAACTTAGAGCTTCTAGACTTAGTACAAGAAGGAACTCTCGGATTAGAGCGTGCGGTAGATAAGTTTGATCCAACTAAGGGGTTTAAGTTTTCAACTTATGCTTATTGGTGGATTCGTCAAGCGATCACGAGAGCGATCGCTCAACAGGCACGTACTATTCGCTTACCAGTTCACATCACTGAAAAGCTCAACAAAATCAAAAAAGCCCAGCGCCAACTTTCGCAAGATCTTGGTCGGGTTGCCACGGTTGCTGAAATTGCCTATGAGCTAAACATCAAAACCGATCAAGTTCGCGAATGTTTATCCCTATCTCGTCAGCCAATTTCCCTTGACTTACGCATTGGTGATAACCAAGATACTGAACTTGCCGAATTATTAGAAGATACAGGACGTTCTCCTGATAACTATGTAGAACGGGAATCTCTGCGTACAGATCTTCAAAGTTTGCTAAAAGAGTTACCCGAAAAGCAACGTCAAGTTATGATTTTGCGCTACGGTCTAGATGATGGTCAAGAAATGTCATTAGCTAGTATTAGCAAACGCATGGATCTTAGCCGCGAGCAAGTAAGACAATTAGAGCGTCAAGCGATGGATTATCTTCGCAAGCGTAAAGCCCGTATGCAAGAATATTTAGCCAGCTAAATAAAACAAATACTCCCTTTCCAGCCAAGAATTAGACGGTGCGGCGCTTCGCGCCGCACCGTCTAATTCTTGGGTTTTAATGTCTAGTTTTATAGTGGGAAGGGAGTAGGAGGTGCAAAGCACCTCCTATTTGTTTATATATAGTGGGAATCTCCCTCAAGATGAACTTCCCATCCAACATTTAGGATTAATGCATATACATAGAGAAATTATTTGGTTAGGAATCTCTAAAAATTTGCAATAATCTAAAGTTAGTTCTTCAATATTTATTCACCACACTCACAAACTTCTATGCCGCTCAAATCTACAACCCGTCATATTCAGATTTATGCTGCCATTGTTGAGGAGCAGAATGATGAGCTAATCGATAGCGAAAATACTTTGACTATAGATGTTGATCCTGACAATGAACTGAACTGGACAGATGGTGCTTTGCAAAAAGTTTATCGCAAGTTCGATGAGCTTGTAGCGGACTACAAAGGCGCTGATTTGACAGATTACAACTTGCGTCGCATTGGGTCAGATTTAGAGCATTTTGTGCGATCGCTATTGCAGCAAGGCGAAGTTACTTACAACCTTAATCATCGATCGCTTAACTACAGTATGGGAATACCCCAGATTGTCAATACTGAAGCCAAATAGAGAATAGTCAACTCTCCTCGTTGTCGATTCTGGTTATAAAATTTAGCAATATTTTAAAAATTATGTCTGAAACCACTGCACCAACTTCTGAAGAGCCAAAGGCAAAACCTGCTGCGAAGCCCAAAGCCGAAAAGCCACCTGCGATCGAAGAGTTACCCTTTGACGAATTTATTAACAAGCATTATCTACCAGCTCTGACCAAAGCTTTTGCTAAACAAGATGTCAATGATTTGCAATTGGAATTTAGCAATTCTCAAGTGCGTGGGATCTGGGCACAAGGTTTACGTCAGTTTACTGTTTATTTCTCTAAAGCTGATCTCAATGCTCAGAAAGCTTTTTCCTGCGCTGATGCTGGGCGATCGCCTAGTACGATCGAGCCATTTTTGATCGATGAGCGCAAAGCACCTCTCGATTTACTCGTATTTGGCGTAATTCAACGTTTAAATGCCCAGAAGTGGCTATCTGCAAATTAAACAAAAAAGGGGCACGTTGTGCCCCTTTTTTGTTATTTCGGGACAATAGTTTGTGCCCCATCTTTAATTTCTATTTTCAAGCCCAGTTTATCTAGCTCTTGAGCAATAATTTGGACAGTTTTTTTGTCTGAAGCATTTTGTAAAACTAATGACCAAGCACCAATTTGAGCATTAGTCAGATCCTGCTCTTCTTCGAGCCATTTTGCTGATTGACGGGATAATTCAGCAGAAAGTTTGGGATCTTCGACAAGTTTTTTACCTGACAAGCTTGCTATATCAGCCCATTCGGCAGCTTTGAAGTAGGACTCTCTTGCTCCTTTAGCATCACCTAAGAACAATAGTTGATCGGTTGCCTTGTATCGCCAGGCTGTATATGCGCTGGGCTGTCGATAGGGATCTAGCGATTTTAAACCTTTGCTATAGATATCGATCGCTTTACTAGGAACTCCAGCAAACATGGACAAACTAGCCGACATATATATGTAGCTACTTAAAAATCGAGGATCACGACCAATAATGTTGTCAAAATAAAGTGGACTTAGACTATAACCAGTTTGAAAGTCATTTCTGGCAACATCATCACCAAAATATTGCAAAAATTGCAAAAAAACAAAGTTGGCAATCATGTTATTAAAGCCAAGTCCGCGTGGCGGTAATTGCTGAATTAATTTGAGGCGTGCTTCTTCGTCTCTAACTGCCTTACGAGTTTCTTCGATTGTTTGTCCGCTCAATCTTTGATTGAGTTTTGGAAATTGCAAACTAAGGGTGATCGCTCCCAAAATGGCGATCACCCCCAAATTAATCGCAAGTTTACGGAACCGCATCTGACTTAATTGCCTTCAGAAATAAATGTATCTTTACTAAGACTATCAATCAGTTTATTGCTTGGCGAGCCATCAGCAGGGCTAATCGTGTAAAAGTTTTGCGCTCTGATGATTGCATTACGAGTTTCACCACTCAATACTCCATCGACTTTACCAGTGTAGAAACCTCTCTGAACCAGTAACCGCTGCAATTCTGAGACTTGCGGGTTTGCAGACGCAGCTGGTGCAGTTGGCTGCAAGACTGTGGCTGTTGGCTGTACTGTTGCAGGTTTAGGAGTAGCTTGGATTGCGGGTTGAGGCTGTGGAGTAGCTGCTGCTTGGGGTTGAGCTGTAGGTTGTGGCGGAGTTACCTGAGGTTTGGGCTCCACTTGAATCGCTGGGGTGACATTAGTTGCCGCAATCTGTTGTTTTGGCGCACCTGCTTCTAGAGCTGCGATCGTCTTGGCTCCAGCTACACCATCCGCAGTTAAACCATAGGCTTTTTGGGCAGCAATAATAGCTTCCCTAGTACGCGTACCTAGAAAACCGGTAATTGGCCCGTTATAAAATCCGCGATCCGTCAACAAATTTTGTAAGTTGGCTACTCCGCCGTCAATAGGTGGAATCACAGTATTTGCAGCTTGATTACTTGAGGTTGTTTTAGGTGCAACCGACGGTTTTGCATCTGTCTGTAATGCTGCCATAGTTTGAACACCTGCAATACCATCGATTGTTAATCCATAGTTTTTTTGAGCAGCTGCGATCGCTACAATTGTCTGAGGTCCTTTGACTCCATCGATCGCACCATAGTAAAAACCGCGTTTGGATAGTAACTGTTGCAATTCAACGACATCATTGTCGCTAGTCTTTGTCGTCGTTGAAGATGTTGGTTCTGAATTTTTGGAAGCAATACTTACCTTGCTAACTCCTGACTCGAGAGCTGCCATGGTTTGAGAACCTGCGATGCCATCAGCAACCAAGCCGAAGCTTTTCTGGGCTGCAATGATTGCTGTGCGAGTCTGTGGTCCCATGATGCCATCAACGGCACCATTGTAAAAACCGCGTTTGCTAAGCAATTCTTGCAGGTTGGAGATTTCTGTATCTGAACTTTTAGTCTTAGTAGTTGTAGTGCTAATGGTTGAAGCTTTAGCTTTACCGCTAGATTCGAGTGCCGCAAAGGTCTTTGTCCCAGCAATACCATCAGCAGTGAGGTTATAAGCTTTCTGAGCCTTTACGATTGCCGTGCGAGTCTGCAATCCCATGATGCCGTCAACAGCACCACTGTAAAAACCTCGATCAGCAAGTAATTTCTGAAGATTCATCACTGTCGATGAAGCGCCAGCTAATTCACCTACAGTAACAGTGGTGGTGGAAACATCAACTTTTGTGGCAATTTGTTCTGAGGCTTTTTTTCCTTCAAGCGCAGCGATCGTCTGACTACCTACAATGCCATCTGGAGTAAGCCCAAAGGATCTTTGAGCACAAAGTATGGCATTTTTAGTCGATGCTCCCTTCACTCCATCGATCGGTCCAGGATCAAAGCCATTTTTTGCTAGTAGCGATTGCACAAACTTCACATCCGTAGATGGGGCTTCGACGGCTAAAGCATTTAGGGAAGAGCCTAAACCAATCAATAGGGTCGTACTAGCTAAAATTACATTCAAGCTGAGTTTGGCAGATTTAGTCGTAAATTTCTTGAACCATGATTGGAAAGTTTCAGGAATTTCGCTGATGATTGCATCGTCTGAATAGGTAAATTCTTCTTGAACATATGCTATGAGTTCCATAATTAGACCTTGTGAAGATTGAGGGTTTAAGAGTTAAGTTTGAAAAAATCAGATGGATTGGAGGGTTTTGGACAAGTTTTGGTTAGGATGAATTGGAGTTTTTAGCGGCTGGGACATTTTGACTAGAAGTCGGCACTTGAGTTCCATTTCTTAACTGAGCACTGTTAGGAATAGGCTGGACATTTTGGTCGTTTTGATTTGGATTAATTGGAATGCTTTGGGCAATATTTTGAGCGTTAAGAGCTGCCAGTAAATCAGCACCCAAATCTCCTGTAGCCAATTGTCCATAAGCAAGCTGTGCTTTCAAGATACTCGCTCGCGTTTGCATATTGTATAAACCGTTGAGCTCTGCATCATAAAAACCTCGTTCTTTGAGTAATGTTTGGATTGTCAAGACATCTTGTGATGCTGGCGATCGCGGTAATGCTGGCTGAGTAAGAGGAAGATTATTACCCCCAGCCAACAATGAGCGCATTGTTAAAGGTCCGGCAAAGCCATCCTGAGCTAATGCATAGGCTTGTTGAGCTTTCAATATGGCGTTAGTTGTTGTTTGTCCTAGTTGCCCATCAATTTCACCTTGATAAAAACCCCTTTGTTTCAGTAGTATTTGCAAATTTCCGACTTCGTTTAACTGTGATTGCCGAGAGTTGATGATTTGAGAGCTATTTGATCGCACAATCACAATTGACTGGTTTTGCGGCTGATTTGCACGATCGCTAGTAGTAATCCCTATAGTTTGATTTGGACGTTGACGAGCTAAGGACTTAGTCATTAATGTATTGCGCAACATTGCCAAGGTTTTCTCCCCAGGAATGCCATCAGCAACTAAATTGGTTTGAGTTTTCTGAAAATCAATCACGGCTTGCTTGGTATGTATACCGTAGACTCCATCAATTTCTCCAACCGCAAACCCACGCTGAGCCAGTAAAGTCTGTACCTCCAACATGTAGCTGGTATTGCATATATATAAGTGGTCACACCAAGGCGAAACATTCACAGATGGCTGTGGCATCAGATGATCGGCAACAGCTGGGGCTAAATTCCAGCCTAGCCCACTCAAACTAGCAAAGGCGATCGCTGATAGTAAGTAGGCTTGCTGATTGTTCGAGACAAAATTCCATTCAAGCTTATCTACCTGATATTCATCAGTGCAAAGCACATCGCGAGTAGGCAGATTGAGCTCTGTCGCTGCTTGATTGGCTTGTTCATATGCCCATGCATCATTTATATATGCTGCAAGTTCCATAACGGCTACCAAATGATTTCAGTCTGTCTTATTTTAAACGATTTTTTCTGGCTTTTCATGTCAAAAAATGTATTATGTTGATCTTTTCAAGCACTCTGCGCTGAGATCAAACCCAAAAAACAAGAAAAGGTGCAAAGTGCCCTTTTTTATTTTTTGGGTTTGACTTCGTAATCATTCGGGTTTTCGGCAGCGATTGGTTGCTCTTTACGGAGATCTTGGTCGTACTTAATTCCCATTTGCACCACATTGCCATGCTGAAGATCATTTTGTGGGCGAGATCGCTCGAGGCCTCTACGTCTCTCTGAAGTCCGCACTTCACTGGTATCCTCGGTCACCACTTCATAGAGAATTGCTTGTTTATTAGCCTCAGTGCCACGCCGCAACACTCGCCCCAAACGCTGAATATATTCACGAGCGGAGCCTGTACCCGATAGCAGGATGGCAATTCTTGCATCAGGAACATCCACACCTTCATTTAAAACATGAGAAGCCGCTAGGGTTTTATACTTGCCGTCACGAAAAAAAGTTAGGATTTCGTGACGTTCCTTCACGGGAGTCTGATGAGTAAGGGCTGGAATTAATAAATCTTGCGAGATTCGATAAACCGTGGCATTGTCGTTCGTGAAAATCAGAATCCTTTCGCTAAAATGTTGAGCCAATAAATCCGACAAGACTCGCAATTTTGCTTCTGTTCCTAAGAACAATTCCTTCGACTCACGATGAGCAAGCATGGCTCTTCTGCCTGCCTGCGATCGCGCACTTGCCTGCACAAATCTTTGCCAGCCATCGAGACTACCAAGGGAAATTTTCGATTCCTTTAAAAACTGATTGCGACTTTGAATTAGAAAATCATAGCGATCGCGTTCCTTTTCTGAGAGAGAAACTTTAATCTGGACAATTTTATGCTCTGCTAATGCTTGGCCAGCTAAATCTTCGGAAGACTTGCGATAAACCTCTTCACCAATTAGCAGTTCCAAATCGGCATGTTTACCATCACTACGTTCGGGTGTGGCAGTTAAGCCTAGTCGATAGGGCGCGATCGCGTATTCGGCAATCACACGAAAAAAATCTGTAGGTAAATGATGGCATTCATCAAAGACTATCAAGCCATAAAGATTTCCCAAAGATTCGGCTTGGATGGCAGCACTATCGTAGGTTGACACTAAAATCGAGGTGCGATCGCGCGACCCTCCTCCCAATAAGCCAATATCCATATCGGGAAAGGCAGCTAATAAATGGGCATACCACTGATGCATCAAATCGAGGGTGGGCACAACAATTAAGGTGCTGCGATTTGTGACTTGCATCGCTAGCTGTGCTAGATAAGTTTTACCTGCGGCAGTCGGTAAAACAACCACACCACATTTCCCAACCCTCTGCCATGCTGCGAGAGCCTCGCTCTGGTGGGGGTAAGGCTCCATTTTGCTATGAGAATCTAATTTGACTTCTTGATACCCCCTTGATTTATCTTTGATCGCAATTCCCTCCGAACGCAAAGTCAAAATTAACTCTCGATATCGATTAGCAGGAATGCGAAATTTCTCAATGCGATCATCCCATGTTGCAAATTCAATCCATGATTTTCCCTTGGGAGGTGGATGGAGAACTAATGTTCCGCGATCGTAGGTTAGTTGAGGAATGCGAGGCATATTTTATTGTGAGACTTATTTGTGTTGTCTTGCATATTTGCCTGCGATCCTAAGTCTATTTTAAAGTTTACATATTTGGCGCGATCGCGTAAATTCGATTTCTTGTGTTTGCCAACCAAAGGCAAAATGACTAATGGAATTAATCGCAGGCACGGCTGCTCGAATTGCTTGCATTTGCACTTCTAAAGAAGGACGATTTGTAAAGGGCTCATTCCATTGACCAACTAAAATCGGTGCGATTTTAGTTCCATTTGGAGCGTATTGAGCAACCTTGCGAACTTGATCTACAATACAGTCTGGCTTACCGCAAACAGCATATGCCATCGGTTGCCATTCATAGGCACTAGTAAATAAATGCCAAGGCTGCATTCGAGAGTCAAATCCATCACCTACGGGTTGATTACCATCGGAGAAAAAGGCAATACTAGCAGGAATCCCTTTGCGAAAAGCAGGCTGTGAGACAATATCAAGATAGTAAGTCACACCGACAAAAGCGTGACCAATAGCCAATTGCCATAGCTCTTGCTGCCAGTATGCGATCGCAGGATTTTTTTGATTGGATGGTTGGCGACCTTGCCAGAGAGGTTCTTTTTCTTGAGGATAAAGTTTTTTAGCGTTTTTAAGATCGTTTGATGTGACATAACCCTGTTTGAGAAAGCGATTGATAATTTCTCTGCCTTGGAAATTCTCGGCGCGATCGCGAAAAGCCTGTAATGATGATGCTCCGTAAATCCACAGATAGCGGACATTACTGACCACTGAGGCAGCACCTGCACCGCGCTTATAACGAACATAATCAAATACTACCCCGTCAGGTTTACGCTTAACGACCTCATTCACCACTAAAGACAAATCAATCTGAGCTTGATAATTGTAGGGATCGATGAATAGCTGCCCCTTAGTTGGAACTTCTCCTGCACTATTTTCTCCCAAGTTCTCAACTATGGAAATTGTGCTATCCCCATCCGCATTGCGAGCGATCGCATTTTGACGAGCCACAGTTAATTTCGACAATCCCTTACGATCTAATCCGCTCCCATAACCAGTTCCCACATTCATCGTAAATATCCATGCATGAACCTTAATCCCACGTTCGTGCCCCTTAGCGATCGCCAGTTTTAATAAATCTGCATTTTTGTATTTCTCCGACAGAACTAGAGAATTCCAAGCTGTCACATTCTCAGATTGTGGTAACAGAATCTTGCCATCAGAGAGAACCTCTATAAAGACTTGGTTATATCCCTTATTCACAATCCGATCCATCACTTCATCAAGCCTTCCTGACAAAAGATCGCAGGGATATAGACGCAGCCAAATTCCTTGGGTTTTGAGCCAAGATTTCTGCCGACAAGTGTTTAGTGCTTGGCTGTGTTCTTTGACGATCGCTTGATATTCTTTAGTAGCCTCTGGATTTTTACTTTTGCTTGGGTCTTCAAAAACAGCATTACGTAAATTTTCTTTGGTAGCGATCGCTTCACGTTCAAATTGACAATATTCACCAACTTGAGAAAAGGTTGGATGAGCGCCGATTGCTGCTAAGAAACTAGTAGATACAACAACGGAGAAGAATCGAGTAGCAATGTTTGCTGACATAAGAAAACTTCGATATTGAATGGGACTGAAATTGCTGTAATGTTTTTGGGAAATATGTTGTTAGACTTTTGGCATAGCGCCAACTACTGTATCGGAAATCCAAATAATATAGCCGACTTTAATTGCCATGACTGATGTTATCCATCCACCAACTGTTGAATCACCTGAGACATATTTGCAATTTGGCGATCGCTACCGCAACTCTGGCAATATGCCCCTTGCTCTGAAACATTATCAAAGAGCCTTAGCAATCAATTCAGAATTTGCGCCAGCCCATGAGCGAATTGGGACAATTCAACAACAACAAGGAAATGCGATTGAGGCGATCGCCAGTTTTAGTCAAGCCGTGCAGTTTGACCCCAAATCTTTGGAGGCACAGTTAGGGCTGGGTAATGCATATCAACAGATGGGATGGGCTGAGCTAGCAATTACCCATTTTCAAAAAGCACTTGAATTTCATCCCGATCGTTTTTTGGCGGAATATCATTGCAAATTGGGGGATAGTCTCAAGGATCGGGGCAAAATTACAGAGGCATTAGCTAGTTATGAAAGAGCAATCGCCACAAATCCCAATTATCTTGATGGCTATCGGGCGATCTCGAAAGTGTATTTGCAGAAAAATGATCCCGAAGCAGTCAATGCCATTTATGAACGCGCTGAAAATTATAATTCTGAACTGCTGCAAGCCACAGACTGTAATACGCTGGGGATAGCCTGGTTACAAAAAATCAATTCAATTGATTCTGAGGACCGATCAACAAAAGAGGATTTAGAGAGTAAAGCGATCGCCTGTTTTGAACGTGCAATTCAGATCGATCCCGCCTGTGCTGATGCTCATTGCAATTTGGGCAATACCTTCATTCGTAAAGATCAAATCAAAGATGCAATCTTAGCCTACAAAGAAGCGATCGATATCGATCCAAATTTTGCTCAACCTTACTTTAATCTCGGTATTGTCTTAAATAACATCGGCAAAATCGATGAAGCGATCGCTTGTTTCCAATCTGCGATCGAGCTTGTTCCTGATTGGGTAGAAGCACATCAATATCTCGGCAGTCTTCTCTCACGAGACAGCTAAAAATGTAGACTTTTTTTGAGAAATTAAAATGGAACAGGTATTTGCAGATGAATTACTTCTTGCGATCGCGGATGTCTGAAAGACAACTCCCGTGCATGGAGATGTAGACGACTTGTTACTGCCTGACAACCATAAAGGCGATCGCCTAAGATTGTTATCCCTAAACCTCTGGGATCGGCAGAGTGAACCCGCAATTGATGAGTCCTACCAGTTAAAGGTATAAATTCTATTCGCGAATAATTTTCTTTACTTTCAAACAAGCGAAACTCAGTCACGCTAGGTTTGCCTCGTTCAAAATCGACCTGTTGGAAGGGACGATTTTCGGGGTTACCCCACAATGGTAAATCAATTTTCCCATGCTCACGCCCTATCTTTCCAGATAATAAAGCCTCATATATTTTGTGAATTAGTCTTTGTTCAAACTGATGATTTAAACTGCGAAGAGATTCTAAATCACGCACACATAATAAAATTCCTGAAGTTTGGCGATCGAGGCGATGCACTGGATAAATAGGTGCATCTGCGCCTAGAGATTGACGCAATCGACTGAGAACGCTGTCCTGAGTATCCAAGTACCTCCCAGGCACAGAGAGAAGTCCTGAAGGTTTTGCGATCGCAATTAGATAGGCATCTTCATAGATGATCTGCAAATCTTGCGGAGCAAGATTTGCAGATATATTTGGGGCTGGGGGGGATCTTCTTCCTGACAATAAAAATCCCATCAAAGGTTGGCATCTCTCCACGCAAGCGCCATAAAACTCACATTGAATTTTGTAACCATCAGCCGAAGGATTTCCCCACCAAAATTCTGCCATCGCTAAAGGTATGAGATTACTAGTCGCTGCATAATGCAACAGCTTAGGAGCACAACAATCTCCCATTCCTGTGGGCATTGCGCCTTCCGTAATTAATTCTCGTAGCGATCGCGTTTCTCCAGCAAAATTTGTTAATACATAAGCGCTATGCATCTGTGTTTGTAGAGTGCGTGATAACTCTCGGCGTTGCTTTTTGAGAATTTGCATTTTTGCATCAGCTAAGGCGATCACTTCTTTTAATGGCAGCAAAACTTGATCGCGATCGCGTTTAAAATCACGTCTTGCCACCTTCTCTAACTGGCTTTCGCGATCTAAACCTTCTAAATCTGCATTATTGAGAATTCTTTTTAGCTGTCGCGCTTGTTTAGAAACTTGATGACGATCGCGTAAAACTTGAAATTTCAACTCATATTCTTGTACCTTTTTCTCATATTCTAAGCGTTCAGGAATCTCACTTAACTCAATTAGTTCCTGTTTAATTGTCGCTAACTTGTTTAGGGTAATAGATTCCTCAATGGCTACTTTTTCTCTACCTGCGATCGGTGGAACCCATTCTTCGAGTTGGCTTTTCCCATTTAATAAACCAGAAAAGGCTTTCAGAACGGCTCTTTCTCCCGTTAATGATTCGACAAGTAATACCCCATACATTTTGCCTTCCATATCATGAGGATAAATGCACCCTAGTTCCTGCATTAAACTATGAGCGATCGCCTCAGATTGCAAGGTTCTTGGCAACCTCAATACTTCGCCACTATAGGGACAACGCCCCTCATACCAGTAGGTTGCATCTTGATCGCGATCTGAACCAAGTATCATGGCAGAAGCATTTAATATTTCGTCGCTTATTTCTTCGATATGAGTCACCCTAGCAACCCTTTCCTTAATCTCAACTACGAACCTGCGATCGAGTCTTTAGCAGACTATCACGACATCGTTACTGCTGCCGAATATCCGATGCACAAATTGCGTTGGCGTAATGACGATATTTTACCGATACTAGGACTCAAACCCTCGCAGGTCAGCGACGATGACTTTATCGAAGCATTTGGGCATTTTCAGGCGGTGCGCCCATTCCTAGCACTGCGCTATCACGGCTATCAATTTGGAGAGTATAATCCACAACTCGGCGACGGACGTGGCTTTATCTATGGGCAAGTACGTGGCATTGATGACGAGCTTTACGATTTTGGAACTAAAGGCTCTGGACGAACTCCCTACTCTCGCTCTGCGGACGGCAGGCTTACGCTCAAAGGCGGTGTCCGCGAAATAATTGCATCTGAAGCTCTGCATCGTATGGGCGTGACAACTTCCCGTTGCCTCAGTCTCGTAGAAACGGGCGAAGACCTATGGCGTGGTGATGAACCTTCGCCAACGAGATCATCGGTGATGGTGCGCTTTTCGCGATCGCATATTCGCTTCGGCACTTTTGAAAGGTTGCGTTGGATTGGACGCGCTGATCTCACTCGCAAATTACTGGATCACGTTCTGCAAATTTACTATCCACATATCTGGGGTAAAGAGAACCAAGATGGCATATTTTATTTAGAACTTGTCGAACGAGTTGCCACTCTCTGCGCTCAATGGATGGCAGCAGGTTTTTGTCATGCGGTTCTCAATACTGACAATATGTCGATTACTGGTGAAAGCTTTGATTATGGGCCATTTGCTTTTATTCCTACCTACGATCCACGATTTACAGCCGCGTACTTCGATCATGCAGGACGCTATAGCTATGCCAATCAACCCGCCGCTTGCTATTGGAATCTTGAAAAACTGCAAGATCCTCTCAGCATGGTGATGGACAAAGATGATATGAGATCTTCTTTAGGGAAGTTCAAAGACTTCTATCGAGATGCCTATTGCGAAATGATGTTAAAGCGTTTAGGTTTTATCACCCTCTCTGAGCCTGAAACAGAGGATTTGATAGGGGCAACTCTAGAATTGCTATCAGGCGTGCAAGCAATCGGCTACAACCAATTTTTTGTCAAGCTGCGTCAATCTTTCCAAAATAATTGGCGCGAAGGTGCAAACAAGATTTTTGCTGATCATGATTGGGAACTAAGTGATGAGCAATTGCCGCTATTAGAAAAATGGCGTGTCGTTTACCATCAATTGCTAATCCGTCAGCCGATCGCGGAAATGGAAAATATTGCCCAGCAACTTAAACAAGCTAATCCCAGCATCATTTTCCTGCGTCCTAAAATTGAAGAACTCTGGGAAAGGATTACCGTTGATGATGATTGGCAACCTCTATATGATGCGATCGCGCAACTCAAACACTAAATAAAAAAGAGAGTGACGCAGAGCGTTACTCTCTTTTTTATTTGCTTTGTTAATTCAGGTATTGGCTGATTTTGAGGATCGCTGACAAATTAACGATGGCAATCCTTACATTTATGATTTTGTTTACCATGGCGAGTTGTGCCATCTTTTTGTAATCCTCTTAGATTCGCGGTGATGACATTCTTTTTCCATAGATTCTTAGCTTGTTCAAATACTTTCTTACTTGTACCATGCGCTCTTGTTCACTTCCCTCTAAATTTGATTCAAGACATCAGATAGATCGCTTGATAAAGTGTCGTAAAAATTAGCAGAATAACTTGAATTGCGATTAAAGATATTTCTGTAGACTAATGGGCTGTTAAATGGCGATTTTATCAGTTTGAGATGTAGAAGCTTTATGAAGCATGTGGCTTACTTCCTGAGGTAAATATGGAGGATTTCTTAAGTGAATGACTGTATGACAATTCGGGCAAACAGGAAGCAAATCGGAGATTGGATCTACTGTGTAGTTTTCACCAATCTCACTTATTGGCTTGAGGTGATGTACATGAATAAGATTTTCAGCTATATCTCCGTAAACATCGCTGAGTTTCACATGACATACTTGGCAGATATAACCGTAATGTGACAAGCAAGCGTATCGTGCGTTTTTATCTCTTTCATACTTATTTACTATAATTTTTTGTACAGTACCTTCCTGATATTCAACTCCGCTAGGTAGCTCTTCTGGTAGTTGAGCTTCATGCAGCACTAGCTTATAAGTTTTTAGTGAGGATATGCGTTTTGGTATGTTGATTCTTTTAGCAACAGAGATTTCAGGGATATTTAGATCATCCTCGTTATTAAAAATGACATAACCCGATTTATCCCAGAGAGCACAAGGATAATTTTGAACTAAACCGTAGAAATTCCCCCAATCACTATAGCGAGATTGAACAACATTTAATCCAAATTCCTTACTTAATTCATCTGCTTTTTTTCGATTCATAGTTGATTGAAAGCTTAATTAAACGTCTATGAAATTACTTGTCTATATCTCACAATAAAGAGAGAGCGATCGCCCTCTCTTTTTGCTTTGGGATCTAGGTTAGAAACTATTTAACAAAAAATAGTAATGCACCGATCGCTAAAAAGACGATTGACCATAACAGCCCCCAAAAAGCAGGATGACTCGAAACTTTGTTGCCATTTTTGGTAGATAGAAGTTCTAAATCCATCCAAGATGCAACACCGCGACGGAACCAACCTTTGGCAGTGGTTTCTGTTCCGATCAAGCCTTCTACACGCTTCATGCCGAAGAAGAAATTACCCAAGGGACCCCAACGCGAAGCATAGAGCAGATACATCATGCCAGTTTTGTCCTGCAACTTCAGGTCAGAACCAAATACATAACCCGCATCACCACGACCGATGAGAGTTCCCTCCAATTGCACAGGTTGACCGCGCAAGGGGCTAGCGTAGGCATCAGACATGAGCGTAATCACATCATTCGCAGGCGCATTCTTAGAACTTGGAAACATCACCGATCGCTTAAAGAGCATCACAGCGCCAAGTAACAATAGAGGAATTGCTCCAAATGCTCTGATCCCGCCAATACTAGTGTATGTGGCAGCTCCGATCGCTAAACCTACTGCGATCGCGATGAATTCTGCCCCAAAGAGCAGGAAATCTTGATAGAAAGTTCCATAGAGACGTTTTTCGTCGAGTTGTTTACCTTCAGCAACCACACGACCCATATCAAATTCCATCGCTAGGCCCAGTTGCTCAGCATAGTTACTGAGAGCACGGACTCGCTTACCCGTGAGTGGATGAGTCGAATTTAACTCCATCCACCATGCCCAAGGATTAAATAAATCCCAGAGAAATAGGCGGCCAACTTTTTCGGGAGAAGAAGAAATCTGATAAGCAGTGCCAGTAGAAGCCGCAGCTTTAGCATCGTAAATACCTAGAGCGCGAGTGCCTTCCATCAAACGGCTTGGCTCTTTTGACTTCTCAGTTTCTTGGACAATGCCATAGGCGATTTTGACCAGAGAGCGAGATAAAGCATTCGGATTACCAGTTTGCTCGGCAGCAAAATGGTCAGCAAAATATTCTCTAGTGCGTGATAGATAAAGCACCATATATGTGCCAATGATGAAAAACACATAGGCGATAAAAGCAGTGATCATCGCCACACTTTCGGCACGATCATCATTAATTTTTCTGCCTATTTCGCGAATAGTCACATAGAGTAAAAAGGTGATCTGCACCAATGTCGAAGCAACGGTCATCACCGCAAAATCCCAATGTACGATATGTCCAAGTTCATGGGCATAAACGGTGGCGGATTCATCATCGTCAAGATATTTAAACAAGCCCGCGCTAACCACCAGACGCGCACTATCTGGCAGAGCGCCATAGGTAAAAGCGGTGGGATTGTTGTCGTCAATGATGCCAAGGCGAGGCTGCTTCAGCTTTTTAAGGCTACAGATACGCTGAATCACACGAGCCGATTCGGGGCTGAGCCGTTCAATTTCTGCTATTTCGACCCAACGAGTGTGATAGAGCCAGCCTTGAGTCAAATCCATGATCCAAGGGGACACAAAGAAAATAGTCACATTTACCACAATCGTGACTAGCACTGCAACGCCAAATCCGAGGATAGGGTTAGGACTATTAACAATAAAAATTGTGGCGGTAACCAGTGAAAATACGATCCCCACAAGTAAGGCGATCGTAATGCCAGAGGCAAGAGCAAGGTTTCCTGCGATTTTAGCAGTGGCAAGACTTGCGCCAACTTGAGCAGCCCGTCCTGCTTTTTGCGGAAATTCTGATTCCGGTGTGGACATAAAATCCTCTCTCAGTTTATTAAGCCTTAGTTTGAGATTAGTCCCGTATCAAGATGTTTTTGTGCAATCCGCCCAAACAAACATCAACATAATTCAATATAAATATGATATAGCGATCGCAAAAAAAGAAATGAGAGAGTTGTACGATGTACAACTCTCTCATTTCTTTTTTGGATTTGATAAAAAGATTAAGCGCTAACTGCCGCTGTTTTGATTGCATAGCGATCGCTTGACTTACCGATCGCAAATTTAAACGACTCAGATACAGTTTTGTTGGACTGTGTTCCAAAAACAATTAGTCCTACGACACACAGTCCTGTAGCGATCGCAAAAATATTGCTGATCCCCACAAAACTAATCATCTTGCCCATAATTGGGCCAGCCAAAGCAAGCCCCATATCAAAGCCAATCCATGTCATTCCAAATACATAGCCGCGCTCTTGCGGAACCGTGCGATCGGCAAGCAGCGCTACCACCGCAGGAATAACAATTCCTGAGCCAATACCTTCTGCAATTCCAGACAATAAAAATGCATAGTCATGGTTAGCAAAATAGATAATTGCCATCGACAAGCCATAAAAAAAGATGCCAATCGAAATAAAAATACCGCGTCCCCATTCGTCACTAAGTCTTGCCACGGGAAACCGAATAATAAATCCAGCCAATGCCGCTGCCATATAGAACAATCCAGCGTTCAGTGCGATATGCTTCTGCTGCATCAAAATGGGCATAAAAGAGCTAAGGGTTCCAAAAGAGAGTCCCACTAGCAATAAAACCGTAGAAGGAACTCTGATCCTAGGATTAAGTAACATTTGCCAAAATCCTGACTTTAACTCGGACATTGATGAAGATTGGCGATCTCCTACTTTACCTTCCGTTTCTATCTGGGTAGTTAACAATAGACCAGCAAAGGCAAGCAATGACGCCGAGACAAATAGAGGTTGATATCCCCAAGCTTCATACATCAATCCTCCAATTGCTGGACCAAAAGCCAATCCTAAAGGATTAACTAAACTCATATAGCCAATCACTTCGCCTCGCTTCTCAATGGGTGCAAGGTCAGCAATCAAGGCACTATAGCTTGATGCAAAAGCAGCAATACTAATCCCATGTACTGCTCGAAAGAACATTAACAAAGGAATGGATGGTGAGGTCGCATAGCATAACGGAATTATAGCTGCCACAATCAGCCCAATTCGCATCGTGTAACGTCTACCTTTGCGATCGGAAAGTTTGCCAAGATAGGAGCGGCAAATAAGTAAGCCGATCGCAAAGGAGCCCATTACCATTCCGATTTGATCAAAAGACTGTGTCAAGCTGCGGATATAAAGAGGTAAGGTAGGCAATTGTGATGCCATACTCGACCAGAAAAATAGACCAGCCCAAAAAACCGCAGTCAGATTTTTGCGAAGGTGAGTATCAAGATTAGAGAAAGTTGTTAGGGACTGCATGATCTGAATGTGACCAACTAAATGACCAATAAATGACCAATAAAATATTGAACCCAAGCCGCTTGAGATAATTCTTTCTTCAAGAACCTTCTACAAATGGCTTGGGTTGCGATTACTTATTTAAGATTGTCTCTTAAGTTACAGATTAAAGATATCAAGCGATTGGGTGAATCCCTTTCATCTATCTAAAGTGTTGCTCTACAACGCTTTAGATAGAGTTGATAAATTAGTACTTAACTGGAGCAGGGATAGGAGCACGATCGCGACCAGAAGAAGAACGGCGCGAATCATATCCGCCGCCATCACGACCACCACCATCACGACCAGAGCGAGAACCATTTCCGCTTTGACCGCGCTTAACTGGTCTACCACTGTAACCGCCACCGCCATCGCGATCGCGACCGCGACCACCCTCAGGATTGTGAGGCTGCTTAGCCAACACTTGCAATGCAGCTTGTTCAGCCTTATCAGATTGCAATTGAGTATATGCAAGCTGCAACGCTGCGGCTGCGATCGCTTGAGGATCGTAATCCTCAACCAGTTGAGACACCAAAGGCAAGAACGAAGCCAAACGCTCACCAGTCAATGCCTCAAGTATTTGTTCGGTAAAGCGACCGATACGACGTTCTTGAATTTGGGCGACATTTGGCAACGGCTGAGGAGGAAGAGGCATACCAACTTGCTGTTCCAATTGGCGCAACTTATAGCGCTCCTTTCCAGAAATCAAGGTAATCGCAATACCCTTCTTACCAGCACGACCTGTCCGTCCGATACGGTGAACATAACGCTCAGGATCGTCAGGAATATCAAGGTTAAATACGTGAGTCAAACCATCAATATCTAAACCACGGGCGGCAATATCAGTTGCCACTACCCAGCGAACTTGTTGATTACGGAAGCGACGCAGCAAATTCTCACGTTGAGACTGAGACAGATTTCCGTGGTATTCATCGACGCTATGTCCACAGGATTGAAGAATCTCGGTTAGTCTGCTAGCAGAGTCCTTAGTCCGAACGAAGATGATCGCTGAGGTCGGAGCTTCAAATTCTAGAACAGGCAATAGAGCCTCTTCTTTTGTCAAGTGATATGGAACCAGATAAATCTGTTGATCAATGCGAGTAGGCGTAGAATCTTGGCTCTCCACCTTAACGGTGACAGGAGATTTCAAGAAGTTCTTCACCAAGCGCTTGACCGCAGGGGGCATAGTAGCCGAGAAGAAAGTGCTCTGCTTAGTAGAAGGAGTTGTGACTAATATTCTCTCTACATCTTGAATAAAGCCCATATTGAGCATTTCGTCGGCTTCATCCAAAACAAACCAAGCAAGATGCTCTAGTTTCAGCTTGCCACGCTCCATCAAGTCAATGACACGACCAGGAGTCCCGACAACCACATGGACACCACGATCCAATTGAATCATTTGGCGACTAATGTCAGATCCACCATATACGGTGAGAATTTTTGCGCCAGGTTTGGTATTAAAGCTGCGAATTGCCTGACCAACTTGAATAGCCAACTCACGAGTTGGAGTCAAAATTAGCGCTTGCAAAGAGTCGTTGTTTAGATCTAAGCGCTCTAAAATTGGGAGAGCAAAAGCAGCTGTTTTACCTGTACCAGTCTGTGCTTGACCGAGTACATCTGCTCCTGCGAGCAGTTGAGGAATTGCTTGTTCTTGAATAGCTGTAGGCTCTGTAAAGCCAATTGATTCGAGCTTAGCAACTCGCGCTTCAGAAATACCGAGAGAAAGAAAAGATGAGGGCATGGATGATCCTAAGATTTGCAGCAAATTTGTTCTACGAACAGTTCGCCTATTCTGCCAATCGCACGGGATAAACAATCACTAACAAAGCCGAAGGACATCTCTGCCCTATATTTTAATCGGTTTAAAAAGAGTTTTTCTATGAAAACCTCAGCTTCCAAAGATTTAGATTGCTTTGGATAGTCATGCAATGGGAGAAGTCAGCAAAATGAAGTTAATTGTTTCTAGTATAAACCTATGTTAAAGATTGTAAACAATCTTTTCGAGGATTTATACCTATAGTATGGGTTAGTCGTCTTCAATGATATTGACTGAAGAATCGTTGCAAGTTGAATTATTCTTCAGATAAAAGATTTTTTTTCGATTGCTTTAGTTCTTTCCAAAGATCTTTAATCTGTGCATAAGCGTCGTTTGGTGAGATCTTTCCACCTGTTTCCAAAGCACATATGATCGAGATGCGATTAGCAAATTCTTGCAAATTAGCATTAAACGTTAAATTCTCTGGAGTAAATTCACCCCTATAACTAAATTTAGGGTTTATAAGCCGATCTTTATCAATTTCAGACATAGAGGTTTAGCCAGCAGGTGGAATTGGGACAGGCTGAGATGATCTGAAAATCGCAAACGAAAATAGCTGTAGGGATAGGCGATTATTCTACAACCTGTCCAAATAAGCATTCTTATTGCAGATTATCTGAAATTGATAAATTGCCGAAAAACTGCAATCCCAAAATCTAAGTTAATCAATCTTAAAAACATCACTGGTCAAGATTATAGCGATTTTAGAAAAAGCCGAAGTGCTTTGGAATACCTAGCACTTTGGATTATTGCTCAAGACCTGTGATTGCGAAAGAATGTGAAGCAACTGGATCAATACTTAGTTACTGACAGTAGCGTTTTTAAGAGCCACTGCTAGTTTAGACTTGCGACGCGCACCCGTGTTGCCATGAAGTACTCCACGCTTAACGGCACGATCAATCTTGCTATACGCGAGAGACTGCTTTGAATTAACAGATTCAAGAGCTTCAGGAGTTGGATTTGCCTTGTAGGCATCAACTGCTTCTAAATAGCTTTTCATTAAAGTCTTGACGGCTGACTTATATGATTTATTATGCAGACGGTTGCGCTCAGCGATCTGAATGCGCTTCTTGGCGGACTTGATGTTTGCCACAGTTTATTCCTTTTAGCGAAATGACATGGTTTAAAGCATTTATCATCGTAACATTTTGATTGGGTTTTGCAACTGTAAATTCAATTTACTTTTTAATTAGCTTTTTGATTGCTTTTTTATTTAGCTATCTACGTTGACTAAATCACACACTCAAACGCCCATGACCTACCTGAATTTTGTTTCTTTCTTTGGCATTTTTGGCTTGTGCTTTGTGGCTTGGCTTTTCTCAGAAGATCGCCGAGTCATTTCTTGGCGTGTCATTATCTGGGGAATTGGCTTGCAGTTAGTACTGGGCTATTTAGTGTTTCAGCAGCCGCAAACTAGAGATGGATTGCGATGGTTTAGCGAATTGTTGGATGGACTCTTTGCCTCGGCAGATACTGGCGCTAGGTTTGTCTTTGGGCGATTACTTGTGCCCCCAACAGGGCAAGAGCCTTATGTGTTGTTGCCACTCAGACCTGATGGTACTTGCCCTCCAGGACAGGTTCTATTAGATGATTTAACGAGTGTAGGGAATGCCGCAGCTAATTTCTGTACTACAAATCGTTTGGCTTATGTATTCGCCTTTCGTGCTTTGCCTGCAGTGGTGTTTTTCTCAGGGTTTATGGCTTTGCTGGAAAATCTTGGCATTATCCAGAGAATTGTGGATGTGTTTGCTAAGTTATTTTTCTGGACAATGCGCTTGAGTGGTGCTGAGGCTCTGAGCGGTGCAGCAAACATTTTTGTGGGTATTGAAGCTGCGATCGTGGTTAAGCCTTATCTCCCCAAAATGACGCGCAGTGAACTATGTGCAATTTTGGCTTGTTGCTTTGGGACGGCGGCTTCTTCGACCTTAGCAATTTATGTTAGTTTTTTGCGCCCCGTTTTCCCAAATATCCTGGGGCACTTGGTGTCCGCATCAATCATTGCGATCCCCGCTTGTTTTGTGTTGTCGAAAATTCTTGTGCCTGAAACTGGCGTACCTCTGACGATGGGTGGAATTCCTAGGGAAGACAAATCAGCGAAGCCAGTTGAGGATGGTGAACTCGAAAATGCAGGTGGTGAGACGATGAAGCGGATGAGTCCCATGGATGCAACGATTATTGGGGCTTTGGATGGGCTTAAAATGGCAGCTTCGATCGCTGCAATTTTGATCTTGATCGTAGGTTTAGTCGATCTCGTTAACCAAATTTTTGGTTGGCTGGCTACTATCAGTGACATTTTCAAGGTAGTTAATCTACCAAATATTCAAGGAGCCTTATTTTATCCTTTGACTTTACTTACAGGCGTATCACTGGATGATTCTTGGACGGCTTCGGTAATTATTGGTCGTCGCTTGTTAGAGACAGCGATCCCGCCCTATCAGGCCTTGGCTCAGGCTGCGAAGGATGGCTTAATTAGCGATCGCACTGTAATCATCGTAAGTTATGCCTTATCGGGATTCGCCCATCTTGCCTCTGTAGGGATTTTCGTTGGTGGAACTATAGCCCTGATCCCTTCGCGCCGACATGATATTTCTGAATTGGGATGGAAAGCATTATTTGTTGGTACATTAGCGACCTTAATGATTTCTTGCATTGCAGGTGTATTTGACGACGGCAGCCCTAGCATTCTGGGAGAAAAGAAAAAAGCTGAACCAGCGCAAGTTAAGCCATCAGCTACTACTTCGCCAAGTACTTCGCCGCCTAATGTTAATCCTTCGCCTACTGCTTCACCTAAAGCCGCACCTTCTCTACCAGCAACACGTTAAAAGAATAAAAGCCACGCAATGCGTGGCTTTTATAGAAAAAGGAGCATATTATGCACCATTTTAGTTATCGGTCTCTATATTGCTGTAATTCAGATTTTAGTTGAGCAATTTCGGCGCGAAGGTTATCAATGGTTTCTTGCAACTCGTCGGGAGAGATATCGCCATCGTCAGTTGTCACGGTTCCCTTCTGTAGTTCGGCTTTTTCTAAGACTGTTTCGACGAAAGTACGAATCTGTTCGCGTTGTTCGGCATCAAACTTACCTAAGGCACTTAGGGCATCTGTTACCGTTTCTTCAATGCGATCAATTACAGCCTCAGCAGTGGCTCTACCAATAAAGAAAGCGTCTAATGGTGATTTGCTCATGATTTTAATTATTGGATCTAAATTATTGGGATTACTGGGATTACTTAGTTGGTTACCACTCGACAATCGAATGTTGCTTGAAAGCTGCTTTTTATGTCTACTACTTCAAATATAGCAACAAAGCCTAAAAGTAGAAGCTTTACAAAACACATACTCACAGCTCCAGACGCTAAAAAGGCGCTTTAATTTTTGGTTCTTTGTAGTCTAGCTCCTTCAACTTCTTGAGAATGCGGCTAAAGTAATCCTGCATATAAGCTTCAAGCGTAGTCATATCTTCTTCTTCAAGACCAAAGATTTTGTAAGTTTCCTTCATGTCAGCATCGACAGGAATACCACTGGCAAGAACTTCAGCATAGGACATTCGCTCGGCGAAGCTCCAGCCAAATTCAAAACCAAGAGCAACTTTACGGGCAAATCGCAGCAATCCGATGGACATGTTGGCAGTTTTTCTGGTTCGTCCTGACATTCTTTCGCAGAGTCTAATGATTTCGCTTGGCTGCCATGCTTTAGGACCCGCGATCGCAAAGGATTGGCGCTCAGTTTCTTTGACAGTTAGGGTTCGAATGGCAAACTTAGCGATATCTTGAGTATTCATATAAGCGATCGGTGAAGACTCGCCACCGATCCAGATTGTTTGATTTTCTAGGATGGGGATCGCATATTCCCCTATCAAATTCTGGAAAAATCCGCATGGCTTGAGAATGGTGTAGTTAAGATCGGTAGATGCCAGAAACTTTTCGGTGCAATATTTAATGTCCATAAGTGGAACATTAGGATATTTCTCGGCATTGAGGATCGAGAAAAATACAAAGCGTTCAACTTTAGCTCTTTCAGCAGCTTGGATCAGTGAAACTTTACCAAGCCAATCGACATCTTTAATTCGCATCGATCCCGTAACACGAGTTGTAGCTGCGTCAATAACTTCGGTGACACCTTCTAATGCATCTTCTATACTCTGAACATTGTTCAGATTTCCTGCTACTAAATCTGCGCCCCACTCCCTAAGGAAGTTTGCTTTTTTAGGATAACGAACAAAACATTTGACTTTTAGCCCCCGATCCAGTGCGTGACGGGTGATTTGACGACCTAAAGTACCTGTCGCACCGACGATCAGTAAGCTCATAAAATTTTTTATTAAATTGACTTTGTAAACATATATAAATCTAACAGATATTTGGTGACAACTTTTGGTAAGCGATATTAGCGATCGCGATATCTATCTATTGACATTAATCTAAACCAAAAGACAGAGGAGAAGCTAAGCTTTTCCTCTGTCTTTTGGTTTTATAAATTGAGATTGAGAAATTAGGTATGTAACTGAATATTACGAAAATACCAGCTAGCAAGAAGAATTATTGAGAACTATCAACAGATTTGATTAGCTGCTGTAGGCTAGCAATCATTAAAGCATCAAAAGTTTTTATCTACATAGTCGGTATTTTAAAAAATGTACAATCATAAATCAACCAAAGATCCAGTAGTTGCTGCAGTTACAGCAGGCTTGGGTGCGGGGGCAGTTGCTTGTTTTAGTGTCAGCCAAGGTCAAAATATTTTTGTAGCGATCGGCGTGACTGCTTTTGCAACAACAGTTGCGTTAATTGTTGATCGCTTGTTTTTTAACTAAGCCTAATAATTCATACATAAAATAATAGGGGCGTGCAAAGCACGCCCCTATTATTTTATGTATGAATTTATATCTATAGGAATCGGTAGAGAATTGAACACTGAACTTAAAAAATTTGTAGTGTGGGGCAGCTATTGCGAAAACGTACTAGAAAAACGTGCACCTTTTCGCCAAGTCCATCTTGATAACATCAAATACATGTATGAATCTGGCAGCTTACTGACAATTGGGCCAACTCAAGATTTGACCAAAGTATTTGCAGTTTATGTTGCACCCGATATAGCGGCGGCGCGGCAGCTGGTTGAAGACGATATTTATTGGCAGAATGGCATTTGGACTGATTACGAAATCCACGAATGGATTCAAGTTTATTAAAAGAAGAGATGCGGCGCGAAGCACCGCATCTCTTCTTTTAATAAAATCTCACCAAGATTCTTTTATCTTTCACTATTAGGATCTTCATTAATAGGTCTAGCAGCAAAATGATTGAAAAGAATTCTGCTCGTCCCCGCGATCGGTGGAGCGATGATTGCGCCAACTACACCAAAAAGCTCTGCCCCAACGATAATTGAGAGCAAAAGCTCAAAGGCATCAAGGTTTAAGTATGGTGCAACTAGCCAAGGCTGAAGAATAAAAGCTTCGATCTGTTGAAGTGCAAAACAAATAAATATAGCGATCGCGCCTCTATTAAAATCAACGCCCCATGCCGCAATAAAAATAGCGACTAGAGCCATCAGCCCCCCAATATAAGGAATTAAATTTGCGATCGCTACCAATAGCCCCAACGCCCCTGAGTAGGGGATCCCAAATATTGAAAGCGTTAAATATGTGCAAAAGCCGAGAAAACTGGAAGTACCAACCCTCCCCACCACATAGGCTCCGAGACATCTGCTAATTGGCGGGATGAGAATTTCTACCTGTTGGCGAATCTCGCTCGAAAAAGGACGTAAACACCTGCGCACCAGACCATCGGAATGGATCACCATATAAGCTGCAATCAACATACTTAAAATCCCAACCCCGATTGCATTTACAATTTGCAAAGTAAACACAAAAGTCTGACTAACAAGGTCTTTACCAAAATTTTGAGCTTGATCGATTAGTGGTTGGGTTTGCAAAATACGACTGAGTTGATCTTGGCTGAGGTTAAATAGCCCACCTTTGGGCAATTGGATCTGCTCTAACAAATTGGGCAGCTTAATAAAAAATTGACCAAGCTCAAGAATAATTTGAGGGGCTGGAGTAATCGCCAAAACAATAACTATCAATAAAAACAAATAGAGTGTTACCACAGCCCATAATCGATTTAAGCCAATTTTCCAGTGATTAACTTTAATGCGAAAACTTGTAAGCTGCTCAACAATTGGCGTGATCGATCCCGCTAAGAACAAACTAGTCAGCAATAATTGCACGGTTTGTCGCAACCGAAAGGCAAGATAAATTGCCACAGCAATTATTACAATGCGTTTTAGATATTTGCTAAGAAATTTTTTGCCACTTAACACAATTAGGTATTATCTCTGATTGGCAGTTATATGGATATAGCAAAGCTTCTTGCCGCCTCTAACTATAATTACCATAGCAAGCCACTCAATTACTGAAAATTTCACATGAACTATGGGTATGAAGCGATCGCGATCGGGCGACGTATTTTATTGGAACTGTTTCGCACATATCGAACTTTGCTTTTGTGGGTAATCTTTCCAATTTCGATGCTGTTATTAAACGGCTTTGTCTTAGCTGAAGGTTCAAGAATTACAACCATAGAATCTTTTAAACTTTCTGCCCCCGCAACATTAATCGGTTCAGCGTTGTTTTTTAGTTGTCTTGGCGGCACAATGTCCACGATTGTCTCGGAGAGAGAAAGTCTGACAATTAAGCGTTTATTAATTTCGCCGATTAATGGAATTTCATACTTTCTCGGTATTTTCTTTGCCTATGCTGTCATTGGTATTGGGCAGACGCTAATTATCTACACAGTAGCTTCGTTCTGGGAAGTACGTTTTAGCGGCTCGCTCGTTTTGGGGAGTTTTGTGATTTTGGCAAGCATTGGATCATATGTAGGTATTGGATTTGTTCTGGCTACCAAATTTGCGCGCAAGGTTGAAGATGTAAATTCCTTAGTTGCAGGGGTAGGTGTACCACTCTTAATTTTAGGCGGGGCATTTTTCCCAACCACCTTTTTATCAAAAGATTTACTTTTGATTACTCAATTTAATCCTGTCTATCATATGAGTGAAGCATTTACAGCGCTCTCAACTGATAGCAAAACCATCACAAGTCCAGATATGATTCTGCATCTTAGATTTTTAGTGGGTTTTTTTGTCGTAGCGATCGCCTCAGGTTGGCTTGCCTATAAACGTATGATAAAAACCGAGAGCCACCTATAAATTAGGTTTTATTTCAGAATAAATGGCTATAGCTATGTGACAAATGCTTGCTCAATATAAGTCTGTAAGCAGAAATCTTCTGATGTTATGCGCCGAACTAGGGCAACATCAAACCGACAAGCAAGCGAAGATAGCTGAGGATTTTCGCCTAAAAATGTGGATGCGGCTTTAATTATTTTGGCTTGTTTTTTTGGTGTGATCGCAAGACTGCCATCCCCATCCCAGTTATGATCGCTACGAGTTTTTACTTCTATAAATAGCAACCATTGGCGATCGCAAGCAATCACATCCAACTCTCCCCAACGACAGCGCCACTGAGTTGCTAAAATTTGCCAGCCATTAGCTTGTAGGAGCTTAGCTACTAATATCTCCCCGCGATCGCCTACTTCTTTTGTCATAAACTTAATCTTAAAGCCAAGATATTATAAAGATTATGAAAATTACAGATTTTACGCTGAGTAACATTATCTTCAAAGCTATAAATATGCTGCTGTGTTTAGCTCTAATCTTTGCTGGAGCTAAACCGGTTTTTGCCGACGTATACGTGAAGGCTTTTCTGGAAGGCGCTGACTTTTCGGGGCGATCGCTTCAAGGCTATCAGTTTAATGAATCCGATCTGCGAAATACATCATTTGTTAATGCTGATGCCCAAGGAGTCAGTTTTTTTGCCGCCAATATGAAAGAAGCAAACCTGACTGGAGCAAATCTCAGCTATAGCACCCTTGATAATGCGCGTTTGGATAAGGCAAACTTAACTAATGCTGTAATCGAAGGTTCTTTTGCTTACGGTACTTCTTTTAATAATGTGATAATTGATGGTGCTGACTTTACTGATGTTGATTTACGTCCACCAGTCCGTCAAAAGCTCTGTCTATTAGCGAAGGGACAAAACCCAGTGACTGGGAGAATGACGCGCGAAACTCTTGAATGTGACTAGGCGACATGATTTTTGATTTTAATTCGAGCGAATTTTAAGCCAAAATTAGGGATTGCCAAGTAAAAACATCAAGATTGGCAGAAATTCTACTTTGTGGGCTTAATGTCTTAACTTTATAGAGAATTGCCATATTAGTATTAAGTTAGCCTATCTTAGGGAGTATGATTCTGTGTGTGCATAGCATTAAATTTTTGCGAAGCTATTTTCAATAAATCATTTTATTGATACAAACACTGAGTATATGTACTAACAATAATTGTTCTGAGGCTCGCTCTGCCTATAAGTCTATGCAGTTAAATGAAACTTCCAACGATCTAACAAGTGGCAGATTACTGCAAAGAAGCTTATTGCCACAAAGCTTGCCTTCTTACCCAGGGCTAGAGATTGCTGCGGAAGTATGGACAGCAGTGGATCTTGGTGGCGATTATTATCAGTTTTTAGAGCAGTCAGGGACATTAGCTGTAGCGATCGCTGACTCTTCAGGCAAGTCTGTGGCCGGAGCAATCCATGCAGCTTGATTCAAAGGACAACTTGATGCGTATGGACAGCAAGGCAGGCTTCAAAACCCAGCCTCTATGCTCAGTTCCTTAAATCAATTGCTGTGTAAAAGTGGCACTGATGATGCGATCGCTTTCTGCTATGGTGCGCTTGACCTTTTTACCTATGAGCTGCATTTAGGTAATGCTGGTATTCCAGGACCATTGATCTATCGCGCTGAAACTAATACTTGTGAAGAAGTTGTCAATCCTGCGATCGCGCTGGGACGTTTTGATAGTGCTACCTATAGAGCCGCTTCGAGATCGCTTAATGAAGGAGATATCGCGATCTTCTTTAGTGATGGACTATTTGAAGCAACAAGTCCTTCGGGGGATGAATTTGGCAGATCTCAAGGTGAAGGCATTTCACCACTACGCAAATCCGTAATTGAACTAGCTCAATCTTCTGCCACAGATATTTTACAAGGCTTAAAGATTGCCCTTGATAAATTTTCGGAATTAGAAATTCCCGACGATGATGTTTCGATCGTGGTAATCAAGCTTAAATCCAAAGTTAAATTTTCTGAACTTCGTAACTGTCCTTATCTTGAAGCTTTACAGGCGTGGCAACGTTCAGAAGAGAAAGATGAATCTTGTTTATTGAGAGGAACACGTCTTGCTGAATCATTAGCTTGGGCGGAAGGACAATCAGAATTACCTAGGATTGATCTTAATTTTTTAGAAGCTTCTCAAAGAGTCAATGAACGAGAGCAACTTATGGCTGCTCGTGCATCTGATGCCGATCGACTCGAAAAATTGAGCCAAGAGCTAGAAAAAAGTTTAGATGCGGAGAGACGTCAGCGCATAGTTGCCGAAATGGGCGAGATCAATGAAAAAATTGTTTCTTATACCATTTCTTCAGAATCTCTCTATCTGTCCAACAATCATATTGAAGCAATGATTGCTGGCGTAATTGGCGGCGTCCAGCTTAAACGACTCACAACTCAAGTTGATGAGAGTGCGCTTGAGAATCTTCGTGCCAATACCCAAATTCGCGCCATTACTGCTTTAGAGCAAGTTGTCTATGGTCTTCACGAATTTAATCGTCTTGAAGGGCATGGCTTTTGGGTAAATAAAGTTAGCTATTCTCGCGATGGTCAATTTATTGCTTCGGCTAGTAGCGATCGCACCATCAAGATCTGGGATGCATCCGGAGTTTTACTACAAACTTTAACAAGTCATACAAACTGGGTAACCAGTGTCGCCTTTAGTCCAAACGGCAATCTGCTAGTTTCAGGCAGCCGCGATAATATTGTCAAGATTTGGAAACGCGATGAATCTACAGGTACCTTTGCATCCCAACCGATCGCCACTCTCAGAGGTCATGAAGGTCCTGTTTTAGATGTAAGTTTTAGCAATGATGGTGCAATGATTGCCTCAGCAAGCGAAGATACAACCGTTAAGCTCTGGAAAGCTGACGGCACTTCGATCCGTACTTTGCGCGGTGGTCACGATCGCTGGGTGACCTGTGTCGCTTTTCACCCAAATAGTAAATCTCTGGTCTCAGGTAGCGCCGATCGCAGTTTAATTGTCTGGAATACCCTTGGTGTAAGACTCAAACATCTGCGCGGTCATGATAGCTTTGTCGAGAGTGTTGCCTATGCCCCCAATGGTTTAGCAATTGTTTCCGGAAGTCGCGATCGCACAGTCAAAATGTGGGGATCAGATGGAGTTTTAATCAAAACTTTTGAAGGTCATACAGACAAGGTTTGGAGCGTCGCATTTAGCCATGACAACCACATGATCGCTTCGAGTGGCTTTGATCGGTCAATTCGGATTTGGGATACTGAACAAGGCTTGCAATATACATTCCAAGGACATGGTGACGTTGTCCATAGTATTGCTTTTAGTCCAGACGGCAAAACTCTTGCCTCAGCCAGCCGAGATACCACTGTAAAGCTTTGGTCAATTCGTGGGACTCCTCTAAGGGCTTTAATGGGGCATACCGATGAGGTGTTCTCTATTGCAGTTAGTCCTAACTCTAAATTTTTAGCATCTGCCTGTAAGGATAAAACAGTCAATCTCTGGAATGCCAATGGCACTCTTGAGGCAGTTTTAGAAGGGCATAATGATAAAGTTAATTGCGTCACTTTTAGCCCAGATAGTTCTACCATTTTGACCGCCGCCGCTGATGCCAGCATCAAAATGTGGAGAACTGATGGAACCTTAATTGACACAATTAGCGCCCATCGTGCCGAAATTTATAAAGTTGTTTACCGTTGCGATGGTCAGGTTTTTGCTTCTTGTAGTGCTGATGGTACTGTCCGAATTTGGAGCGCTGAGGGTAAATGGCTTCAGACTCTCACTGGGCATGAGTCTGAGGTGTACAGTATCGACTTTGCTCCCGATGGCAGTATGCTCGCTTCAGCTAGCAAAGATAAACTAATCCATCTATGGAGTTGGGATGGCACTCTACTTGGAACCTTAGACGGGCATAGCGCTGAAGTATATACAGTTTGCTTTAACCCCAACGGCAAGACAATTGCCACTGGCAGTATGGATCAAAGTGTAAAACTTTGGAGTGTCGAAGGACAATTACTTAAAACTTTAAACGGACATAGTGCTGAAGTTACCAGTGTATGTTTTAGTCCTGATGGTAAGTCGATTGTGTCAGCCAGCGAAGACTCCACGATTCAATTTTGGAGTGGGGATGGGACGCTTTTGCGAACATTCAATGGACATCAGGGTCCTGTAAGAAGTGTCTGCTTTAGTCCAAACGGCAAAATTTTAGTGTCATCGGGAGAGGATCACAAAATCATCATGTGGAATCTCGATCTCGAAAATCTCCTAATGCGTGGATGTCAATGGTTACAAGAGTATTTAAGAACAAATATAAACGTTTCTCAAGAGGATAAGCGCACCTGTTTAGGTGGATGTGGCTGGCTCTACAAATACCTCAAATCTACTCCTCCAACTCCCTCAGCATCAAAAGAATTAGATATTAGTGAATAATTGAGCTGTACAAGGATTTGCCTCACACCGCTAATTATTCACTAGGAAGGGAGTACATGATGTTTACCATTCCTCTTGCATGGATACAACTTACTTATCAAAAGGGAAGGTTAGCGATCGCGATCGCAGGCATTATGTTTGCCGTAATCTTGATTGCTATGCAATTAGGCTTTCAGGAGGCTTTGTTTAAGAGCGCTGTTTTGCTGCACCTAAATCTGCGCAGCGATTTAGTGTTAATTCATCCTAGCTCTAACAATTTGCTGAATTTAAAAGAGTTTTCTCGCCGCCGACTCTATCAAGCAGGTGGTTTTGCAGGTGTAAAGTCAATCTATCCTGTATACATTGGCTTAGCAGTGTGGAATGCACCTGAACTTGGAGTAAAGGAGGATATTTTAGCGATTGGCGTTTCCCCTCAAGCCAATCCGTTCCTTTTTCCGAATATCAAACCTGATTTAGATAAAACGCTGATACCCGATGTCATATTGTTCGATCGCGGATCTAGGGAAGATTTTTATGGAACGGTTGCTTCTGAATATGAAGCCGCGATCGCTAAAGGGAAAATCCTCACCAAAGAAGTTGCCAACCGCACAGTCAAAATTGGTGGCTTGTTTAATATGGGAGTCTCCTTTGCCGCCAATGGAACATTCATTACCAGCGAGCAAAATTTCTTGCGAATTTTCCCCGATCGCCTTGTCGGAAATATCAGCTTAGGTTTAGTCCAGTTGGAAAAAGATGCGGATGCGATCAGGGTTCGAGATGCGATGCGATCACAACTAGATCAAGATATCAACATACTCACAAGGCAAGAATTTATTGACCTAGAGTTAAATTATTGGGCAGAGGCAACACCAATTGGCTTTATTTTCAACTTAGGCGTAGGCATGGGTTTCATTGTCGGAGTCGTAATCGTTTATCAAGTTTTATATAAAGACGTTTCCGATCACCTTGCGGAATATGCCACACTCAAAGCTATGGGATATAGCAATTTATATCTATTCGGACTGATTTTACAAGAATCTTTACTTTTATCGCTATGTGGTTTTTTACCAGCCATATTAATTTGTGTAATTCTCTATAAACTCACTCAAAGCTCTACAGGTTTATTGATGGAGTTAGACGGCGATCGCATTTTGCAATTATTTTTCGTAACAGTTTCAATGGGTTCGATTTCAGGGACATTATCGCTGCGCAAAGTTCAAACAGCAGATCCTGCCGAGATTTTTAATTAAATCCACAAAAAAGAGCCTCGCTATGCGAGGCTCTTTTTTGTGTTTAGGAGAAATAATTATTTCTTCTTCTTGTCGTCACCGCCCTTAGGAGCGTCAAGAATCTTACTGACAACACCAGATCCAACAGTACGACCACCTTCACGAATCGCAAAGCGCATTCCTTGCTCAATTGCGATTGGGTTGATTAGATCCACTGTCATCTTGATGCGATCGCCAGGCATAACCATCTCAGCTTCGCTACCATCATCAGCCGTGAAGGTAACAATGGTTCCAGTTACGTCAGTCGTACGTACATAGAACTGAGGACGATAACCAGGGAAGAAAGGAGTCTTACGACCACCTTCTTTCTCAGTCAATATGTAAACCTCACCTTCAAACTGAGTATGAGGATTAATCGACTTAGGCTTAGCCAAAACCATGCCGCGCTCAATTTCATCTTTCTGGATACCACGAAGCAATAGACCAGCATTGTCTCCAGCCAAGCCTTGCTCTAGGCTCTTCTTGAACATTTCAATACCAGTTACGGTTGTAGTGCGAGTATCAGTGATACCAACAAGCTCAACAACATCGCCAACTTTAACAGTACCGCGCTCAATCCGACCTGTAGCAACCGTGCCACGACCAGTAATCGAGAACACATCTTCAACAGCCATCAAGAAAGGCTTATCAACATCACGCTCAGGAGTAGGGATAAACTCATCCACAGATTCCATCAAAGCCCAAATCTTGTCAACCCAAGGATTATCTCCTTTAGCAGTTTTAGGGTTAGCAGTCATTGCTTCAACTGCTTTCAGGGCAGAACCACGAGTGATCGGAATATTGTCCCCGTCAAAGTCATAGGAAGATAGCAACTCACGAACTTCTAACTCAACGAGTTCAACTAGTTCTTCTTCGCCTTCCATTTGGTCTTCTTTGTTCAAGAAAACCACAAGGTTAGGTACGCCAACCTGACGTGCTAGCAAAATGTGCTCACGGGTTTGAGGCTCAGGGCCATCGGCGGCAGACACGAGGAGAATTGCTCCATCCATTTGTGCAGCACCGGTGATCATGTTTTTAACATAGTCAGCGTGACCAGGACAGTCAACGTGAGCATAGTGACGAGCTAAGGTTTCATACTCAACGTGAGCAGTATTGATCGTAATTCCGCGAGCCTTTTCTTCTGGAGCAGCATCAATTTGGTCATATGCCTTGGCTGTTGCTTGACCTGCAGCTGCCAAAGACATCGTGATTGCAGCAGTTAGGGTTGTCTTACCATGGTCAACGTGACCGATAGTACCAATATTGACGTGGGGTTTGTTTCTCTCGAATTTAGCGCGTGCCATTTTTTCGTAATTATCCTTAAATTTAGTAATTGTTACTCTAGTACATAGAGCATTTTTCGGTAATTATTACTCTAGTTTATAGAGTATTTGTCGAGTATTTTAAAGGACTACTCTTTTTTGCCCTTGTTTTTAGCAATGATGGCTTCTGCCACATTTTTCGGTACTTCTTCGTAATGGCTAAATTCCATTGAGAAGCTTGCCCTACCTTGGGTTGACGAGCGAAGGTCAGTAGAATAACCAAACATCTCAGACAAAGGAACCCTTGCCTCAACGCTTTTTCCAGATGGGGTATCTTCCATGCCAGCGATATTACCGCGACGACGACTAAGATCGCCGATTACATCACCCATGTAGTCTTCAGGAGTTTCGACTTCAACCTTCATCATTGGTTCTAGCAAGACTGGCTGAGCTTTCATCACAGCTTCCTTGATTGCCATAGAACCAGCAATTTTAAAAGCCATTTCTGAAGAGTCAACATCGTGGAAAGAACCATGCACAAGAGTAGCTCTGAGGTCAATCACAGGATAACCTGCAAGAATTCCCGATTCACAGGCTTCTTTCATACCCTGCTCAGAAGGCTTGATGAATTCCTTAGGAATGACACCGCCAACGATCTTCGATACGAATTCAAATCCTGTACCAGGTTCGGTAGGCTCTAAATTGATCACAACGTGACCATATTGACCCTTACCACCACTTTGACGAGCAAATTTGCCTTCAATATCAGTGACGGTCTTGCGGATAGTCTCGCGATAAGCAACTTGAGGCGCACCTACATTAGCTTCAACATTAAACTCACGCTTCATCCGATCAACAAGAATTTCAAGATGAAGCTCACCCATACCAGAGATAATCGTTTGATTGGTTTCTGGATCGGTCATGACTCGGAAGGTAGGATCTTCTTCAGAAAGAGATTGCAAGGCTTTGGATAGTTTTTCCATATCCTGCTTTGTCTTTGGCTCTACAGCCACAGAAATCACAGGTTCGGGAATAAACAGAGTCTCAAGCACAATCGGAGAAGTATCATCACAAAGGGTATCACCGGTAAAGGTGTCTTTTAGTCCCAATACTGCTCCAAGATCTCCAGCTCTGAGTTCATCGACCTCTTGACGATCATCAGCTTTCAAGATAATTAGTCTCGAGATACGTTCCTTCTTGTTTTTGCTGGAGTTTAATGCGTAGGAACCTTTCTTCAAGATGCCAGAGTAAACACGAACAAAGGTAAGACGACCGTAAGGATCAGCCATGATCTTGAAAGCAAGTGCCGACATGGGGGCATCATCCTTGGCTTCACGAATAGCTTCTTCGCCATTTGGCAACAAACCAGTAACTGGCTTAACGTCGCTAGGAGCGGGAAGATAATCGATCACAGCATCGAGTAAAAGCTGTACGCCTTTATTTTTGAATGCTGAACCACAAGTCATCGGAACGATTGAGCCGCTCAAAGTTCCCTTGCGGAGACCAATTCTGACCTCTTCTTCGGTTAGTTCTTCACCTTCAAGATATTTTTCCATCAAAACATCATCTGAATCGGCAACTGATTCAAGCAGGTTACCGCGCCATTCATTGGTGAGTTCGACTAAATCAGCAGGAATATCTATTTCTTCGATATCCTTGCCTATTTCGTCTTTATAGATATAGGCTTTCATTTTGACGAGATCGATAATTCCTACCAGTTCTGCTTCACTACCGATAGGTAACTGGATAGGGACAGCGTTGGAGCCAAAACGAGCACGAATTTGTTCCCTTACTCGCAAAAAATTCGCACCCATGCGATCCATTTTGTTAACGAATACAAGGCGAGGCACTTTATATCGATCTGCTTGCCTCCATACTGTCTCAGACTGAGGTTGCACACCACCTACAGCGCAGAAAACCGCAACTACGCCATCAAGTACTCGCATGGAACGTTCAACTTCAATTGTGAAGTCTACATGTCCAGGGGTATCGATAATGTTAATGCGATGATCTTTCCAACTGGTGCTAATTGCTGCTGCAGTGATTGTGATGCCGCGTTCGCGTTCTTGCGCCATCCAGTCTGTCGTTGCAGTTCCATCATGGACTTCACCGATCTTGTGCACAACGCCAGAGTAAAAGAGAATACGCTCTGTAGTTGTGGTTTTACCAGCGTCAATATGCGCCGCAATACCTATATTGCGTACCTTATCTAAGGCAATAGAGCGTTCCACAATAGTTTCCTCGTGTTTGTCAGGAATTAAAAATTTATATTAAGAATAGTATAGCGAGGCAAGCTAAAGTTTAATAACGTTAGGTTAGTAACGATAGTGAGCGAAAGCTTTGTTTGCTTCTGCCATTTTGTGGGTTTCTTCACGTTTACGGATGGTTTGGCCAGTTTCATTGGCAGCATCCATTAATTCGTTAGCCAGCTTTGTTACCATGCTGCGTCCGGCACGAGAGCGAGAATATTGGACTAGCCAACGAAGTGCTAGAGCAACGCCACGATCAGTGCGGACTTCCATCGGGACTTGATAGGTAGCACCACCAACACGACGAGCTTTAACTTCTACCAATGGTGTAGCATTACGGATTGCACGGTCAAACACCTCTAGAGGTGGATTGCCAGTACGTTCGCCAATTGTATCAAGAGCTTTGTAGACAATGTGTGAAGCTACAGAATACTTACCACGTGACATTACACGACGAGTAAGCATAGTGATGAGACGGCTGTTATAAACAGAGTCAGGTGGAGTTATGCGCTTGGAAGCTTTCGTTCTACGGGACATCTTGGTACTAAATTCACCTTATAAAATGAATTACTAATTTTACTAATTTGCTAAATGGTTGCTAAAACCTTTTACGGATGATTCTTACTTCTTCTTCTTGCCAGTGCTGGCAGCGGCAGCTTGACCTGGTTTAGGTCGCTTAGCACCATACTTGGAGCGTCCTTGCTTACGATCTTTAACACCCGAAGTATCAAGAGTTCCACGGATGATGTGATAACGCACACCTGGTAAATCTTTTACACGACCGCCTCTAATCATCACAACTGAGTGTTCTTGGAGGTTATGCCCAATCCCAGGGATATATGCAGTGACTTCAAAGCCAGAAGTCAAACGTACCCGTGCAACCTTTCTAAGTGCAGAGTTGGGCTTTTTAGGTGTTGTAGTGTAGACACGAGTACATACTCCCCTGCGTTGAGGACAGCTTTTTAGTGCAGGAGACTTTGTCTTTGTAATTATGGTTTGGCGCTCACTACGGATGAGCTGTTGGATCGTGGGCATAAGTGATGATTTGGTATATCTGCGGCTGTGTATTCTAATCAACAGCATACAACTATAACAAAGTCTATCTTACAAAGTCAATTGTTAAAAACAATTGTAGTGATTTGATAGGCTTTGAGGTTATAACGGCTGTGGCGATCGCTGTCTTTAAAAATATATAAAAAATATATGGACAACTTGAGACAAAAGGCAATAGAGGAAAAACTAACGATAATTTACGATTCGGGCAAAGCCTGCTGGGTCAAGACTTGCTCCGCCAACCAGCACACCATCAATTTCAGGTTGCGCCATGATCTCGTCAATATTATCAACTTTGACGGAACCACCATACTGAATTGTGACGTTAGGGTATGTTAGCTTACCACGAATTAGTCCAATCACTCGATTAGCCTCGGTAGAGGCACAGGTGTCTCCAGTGCCGATCGCCCAGATTGGTTCGTAGGCAATGATCAAATTATGCTGGTCAATATCAACGAGATCGGCGGCTAATTGTGAAAAAATCCAAGATTCTGTCTTATTAGCATCACGATGTTGCTTACTTTCGCCAACACAAAGGATGGGGGTAAGTCCATGGGCTTGTGCAGCCTTAAGACGTTTGTTGACAGTTTCATCAGTTTCACCGAAGAACTGACGGCGCTCACTATGTCCAATGATCACATATTTGATGCCCATTTCAATTAGCATCGACGCCGATATTTCACCTGTAAATGCGCCATTCTCAGCCCAATGTACATTTTGAGCGCCAATACTGAGATTTGATTGACCGATCGCTGGCAAGATTGTTTGCAAAAGGGAAAGATTTGTATAGGGAACGCAAATAAGGATTTGCTGATCGGCGATCGCCGCTTGGGGGGCGGTGGCTTTGAGGTGGGTGGGAAATTCTGAGAAAAATGTTTTGGCTTCAGACTGGTTTTTATACATTTTCCAGTTGCCAGCGATAACGATTTTACGCAATGCTGATTTACCCCTGAGTTAAGATCATGAAAATAAAGAATTGTTATTTATTTTACCGAAGAATGGATCATTAAAAGCAAAGGTAGTTGTGAAGAGATTGCCTTTGCTTTTACCCCAAAACTGAATGAGTCTAGCAGAAGGCTGCTAGACTCATGTTTTAAAATAATTCAATTAAAGTTTCTACTAGAGGTTTACTGGAACGTGCTGGCATTGATTAACTGTACGCCGTAGCCTTTTCTTTTCAACTACATAAGTTTGTCTCATCTCGTCTTCGTGCTAGGTCAAAACCTAAGAAACACTGGACAAAAATTTAAGAGATCCCATTAACAATACAGGCTATCGAAGTTATCAAAACTGCACCGATCTTTAGAATAAGCACTGCCCCGTAAAGATCGAAAGAATCGTGGGGAGCAACAAAGCGTCAATCCGATTTGACTTTTAACTCTTTCTTTTTGCTTCTCCTTTTTGCTTTCAAAATTTAAGCTAGGTTCGCGTTTGGATTGAGTTGCTCTGTCTCTTGTGCCATGTATATACATTAACGCAGGTGGTGTTAAATAACACTATTTGTTTACATAAATTCACAAGTTTCTTCTCTCTCCAAAACCCGAAAGTCAGAACTATGACACTGCGTTCATCCTGACTTTTGGGTTTACATTTGTTAAGCTATGTATACTAAGCACTTTACCTAAATACTGCCAAGACTTTTACTATGCTTCAACAAGCTTCCCGTTATACGACGACTTGGGTGGATACGGTTAATAAGGTCAAGGCTGAAGCATGGAATACACTCGCAAAACCTTTGACAACTCCTTTTTTTGAATGGGAATGGCTCTCGAATCTGGAATCTTCAGGTTGTGCGATCGCGCAGCAGGGATGGCTACCCAGTCATTTATTAGTATGGCAAGGAGATGTATTGGTGGCGGCTGCACCTTTATATTTGAAAGGGCATAGCCAAGGCGAGTTTGTGTTTGACCATCAATGGGCGGATTTGTCCTATCGGTTGGGAATTGAGTATTATCCGAAATTATTGGGAATGGCTCCCTTTACACCTGCCGTAGGTTATCGCTTTTTGGTTCATCCTGAGATTAGCGATCGCACTGATGAATTATCAAAAATTTATGATCTGATGTTGGTGGAAATCGATCGCTTATGCGACAAACACCAAATGTCGGGGTGCAACTTTCTATACGTCGATCCCAACTGGAAGCATGAGTTGGAATCGCGAGGCTTCACAACCTGGATGCACCATAGTTATGTATGGGAAAATCAAGAGTTTACCGATTTCGATGATTATTTAAAAAATTTCAATGCTAATCAGCGCCGCAATATTAAGCGTGAGCGTAAATCGGTGGAAAGCACGGGGATTAACATGCGCGTTTATACAGGTGAAGAGATTCCCCACTACTTTTATGGCTATATGTATGAGTTATATAACGATCATTGCAATAAGTTTTGGGGTGGTAGCAAGTATTTAAATCGCAAGTTTTTTGAAAATCTTGCCCATAGTTTTCGCGATCGCCTTGTATTTGTGGCGGGTGAGATTGAGGATCATCCGCAACCATTGGGAATGTCATTTTGCATTCGCAAGGGCGATCAATTATTTGGGCGTTATTGGGGAGCGGTGCAGGAAATCGATTGTTTACATTTCAATGCTTGCTATTACAAGCCGATCGAATGGGCGATCTCACAGGGCATTAAACGCTTTGACCCAGGGGCAGGTGGACAACATAAAAAAAGGCGAGGATTTCCCGCGACACCAAACTACAGTTTGCATCGCTTTTATCGCGATCGGCTCAGGCAAATTCTTGTGCCTTACATCAGTGAGGTAAATACATACGAATCTAAGCAAATTCAAGCGATTAATAACGAACTACCCTTTGATTTTGCTCCTCCTGATTTGCACGTATAAGCAGATGTATGAACATATTAATGGACTTACACAAAATAATCGATCCCCAAAATATGGCGACGGGCTCCGCCCGTAGCGATATTTTGGGGTTTTATATGGATTGTTTTTTACTTGGAGTTCCCAAAAGCTTTGTATGTTTATGCATCTGCTTATTGATACGTCAACCTACTATGTTGAAAATCTTGACAGGCTCAAATCGCTAATTTACAGAGTTAAATAGCTTCTTTTTTCTTTGTTAGACTATTAAAATATTCCTTAGCTTTTGTGAAAGCGTATTTCACCCTATCGCCAACAGTTAGATCGGGCAGAACCGCAACCGTAATTTCCTCGTCAGGAAACTCTTTCAGCCTGTAGCCATATTCCAAATCATCTTTAAACTTACGCAAAATAGGATACAAACGGATCGCGCTCTTAAGTAGCTCAGCTTCTTGTTGGAAAATTGCTTGACTGATTTGGCTACTGCGTTGAACCGCCATCGAACCTGCTGGAACCCATTCCTTGCCCCTGATGCGGATGAAAATATTAAACTCAGGCAAACCCTTACCCTTCATCTCATCATATCTACTCGCAGCAACCTCGCGCTTGTTTGGTGCTTTCTTTTTTTTCTTGGGCTTACCTGAAACCTGCCCAAATCCAGATGCCTTAGTTTCAGACATTTATTTTCCCACTATAGTTCTAAAGATATTTTTATAAATTTAAATTAGTTTAATGATTTTTTTTGAAATTCTTACGATGCTATGCACAGTAAAAGCCAAGATTAAACTAATTGTTAAAAAATTTTACTTTAGTCCATACTGCAAAAACAATCTGCCTTTAGAAGAGCAAATAGCTGCGACGAAAAAAAAGCCGCCTACAGGCAGCTTTTTTTTAACCTTCCTTGAATTGACTAGATGGTGAATCTAGATCAAACAGTACCTGCAACATTTGCATCGCACGACGGCGTGTCTCTATATCTTGTTGAGCGCGTAACTGTACCATCGGATCATGCAAGATTTTATTGATGATGCCGCGAGTCATGCTTTCAATCACATCTTGGTGCTTATCTGCAAAGTCATTACCTAGACGAGATAGAGCTTTCTCCATTTCCTGTTCGCGGATGATTTCCATTTTTTGACGTAGCTTGCTGATTGTTGGGACGGTCTCAAGAGATCGCCACCAGCTATCAAATTCCGCCACACAACCTTCCAACAAAATCTCAGCTTGCATTGCCATTTGACGACGGCTTTCTTGATTTCCCGCTACCACCGCTTGCAGGTCATCTACGTTGTAAGCTCTCGTATTCGGCAATTCTTTGACATCAGAGCTGACATTGCGGGGTACAGAAATATCAATCAGAGTCAACCCAGTGTGATTTGAGACGATCGCTTCGAGATTTTTGCGACTAAGAATCACTTCTGTAGAAGCGGTGCTAGTGAACACAAGATCCGAAATTGAAACACAATCCAGCATTTGATCGAGCGGACGAATATCAAACTGGGCATCGCTTAATTCAAATTCTTTAAGCATCGCAGCAGCGCGATCGCTAGATCGGTTAACGATCGCAATTTTTTGTGCCCCTTTAGAGATCAAATGCTTCACCAACAGGCGAGACATTTTACCAGCTCCGACGATCGTCGTGTGCTTGTCGGATAAATTTTGGAGCTTGATTTGAGCAAGCTCAACTGCTGCCGAACTGATCGAAACTGCACCAGTGCCAATTTCGGTTTCCGTGCGAACTCGTTTACCTGCCGATAGAGATTGCTTAAAAAGTTGGTTGAGAATCCGACCAGCGCCGTTATACTGCTGTGCGAGTCGATGGGTGTTTTTGACCTGAGCGAGAATTTGTCCTTCACCAAGCACAAGACTATCTAAACCCGACGCAACTCGCATCAGGTGGGTCACGGCATCTTGGCGGAGCAGAATAAACAGATAGCGACGTAGATACTGTAGAGGTAGCTGGCTAAACTCTGAAAGAAACTGCATAATTTCGCGAATACCACCTTCGGATTCGCTAGTGACGACATACAACTCCAATCGGTTGCAGGTGCTTAAAATCGCAGCTTCTTCGATATTTGGATAGCTCATTAGTTGGGCGATCGCAGCTTCCATGCGATCTTCGGGAATGCTCAACTTTTCACGTACTTCTACAGTCGCGGTTTTGTGACTCAAGCCAACAACTGCAATATTCATATCGTAAATGCGTTTCTTATTAAGAACTGGACTAGAAAAAATTATCTTATGGGAAGAGCTTATCAGGAGATAGCTACCAGTGTAGTAGGTACTTATTACTCCTTAACGTTCTGTAATAAAGCTATTGTCATTCTTTAAAACTAAAAAGATGAGAGACAACGCAAAGCCCTGCCTCTCATCTTTTTAGTTAATATTTGAGTTAATATTTTTAGAGCCTACGGCGCTTGTATTTCTATATAATTAGCGCAAATTAATCGTTTTAGGTTTGTCGCTTGTCAAGTGAATGGTGTCAACGAAACGAGCAGTCTTCGATTGAGTCGAGATCACCAAAGACTGGGTACGGCAACCGCCAGCAAAGAAGCGCACGCCTTCCATCAAAGTGCCAGGGGTAATACCACAACCAGCAAACAAGACATCTTTGCCGCAAGCCAATTCGTTTGCATCATAGACTTTGTCGCCATCGGTGATACCCATTTCCTTGAGACGAGCCAAGTTAGCTTCGCGAGTCCAATTAGCACTTTCAGGAGTATTAACTTCGGCTGGATCATACACCAGACGGCCTTGGAAATGTCCACCCAAGCAACGCATTGCGGCTGCAGAAATGACACCTTCAGGCGCAGCACCGATACCCATCAGAGCATGGATGTTTGTCCCAGCAAACCCACAACAAATTGCGGCAGATACATCACCATCACTGATGAGACGTACACGAGCGCCAGCAGCACGGATTTCCGCGATCAAGCCTTTGTGACGAGGACGATCCATAACGACAACGACCAACTCTTCGATCGCACGACCTAAACAGTCAGAAAGAATTTGTAGATTTTTGGTAGGTGTGTTGCGGATATCTACATGACCTTTTGCCGCAGGTGGCGCTGCTAGTTTGTCCATATAAAAGTCAGGAGCTTGGAACAACCCGCCACGCTCAGAGATGGCAAGAACTGCCATCGATCCATTTTGACCATAAGCAACGAGGTTTGTACCTTCGCAAGGATCAACAGCGATATCGATTTCTTGTAGTTCTTCGATTGTGCAGAATTCTGCGGCATTTGCCTGTGTGCAGATACCAACTTCTTCGCCGATATATAGCATAGGTGCTTCGTCGCGCTCACCTTCACCAATGACGATACGTCCACGCATATGAATCTTGTTCATACGTTCGCGCATTGCTTCAACTGCGGCTTCGTCGGCTTCGTCTTTTTTACCCAAACCCATCCACTTAGAAGATGCGATCGCCGCTTGTTCAACGACCTCAATAATCTCAAGACTGATTGTACTATCCATGTATAGAAATACCTATTTACCTAAATTTTATAACTATTAATTCTTCGTTATGTTCTAGAAATTTTCCAGAGTCAGAAAACAAAACTAAGTTTAGTTGTGCCTTACTACACAACCTCGTAATTAAGTTTACAGGGCAGAAGGACAAATTAAAACCCAGAAGAAGAGAGTGGGACGCTTCTTACCACACTTTCTTCTTCTGAGTTTGGTTTGCTAATTTTGGTTAAGAAATGCTTAACACTGGTACGATCTAAGAGTGGGCTTTTCTCTTCTACCCAACTTAATGTATTGCGTATAACTGTTATGTTGCCAGACTATTCTGACCATTCTGTTTTTGCTGATGAGATGCCTAATGACTTGCTAAATACTAGTAATTTTGACGACCTAGATCTTGATAATAATATTGAAACAGACAAGCCACAGGAAGCTTGCGGAGTTTTTGGAGTACTAGCGGCAGAAGGGGATGTTGCTAGGCTCGTATATTTTGGACTTTATGCTTTGCAACATCGAGGGCAGGAGTCAGCAGGGATTACGGTATATGACGATCAAGGTAATACACATACCCACAAGGCGATGGGTTTAGTCGCCCAGGTTTTTAACGAAACAATTTTGTCGGAAATGAAAGGGTCTTTGGGGATTGGACATAATCGTTATTCGACTACGGGTTCGAGTAAGGTTTGCAATGCTCAACCGATTGTCGTGAATACCAGATTGGGCGATTTCTCCCTTGCGCACAATGGCAATCTAGTAAACGCAACTGAGTTACGCGGTGAACTGTCGGCACAAGGTCACGCTCTTGAATCAACTACGGATTCTGAAGGGATTGCTTTTGCAGTTGGTGAGGCGGTCGAGGAGGGCAAAGATTGGCAAGAGGCAATCGTGACGGCGTTGCATCGATGTCATGGAGCATTTAGCTTAGTAATGGCGATGCCAAATGCGATCGTCGGAGCAAGAGATGCCTACGGTGTACGCCCTTTGGTAATTGGCAAAACTGAAGATGGTTCTTATGTTCTGTCATCTGAGACCTGCGGCTTAGATATTATTGGCGCTGAATATGTGCGTGAGGTTCTGCCTGGGGAACTGGTGATCATTACGCTAGAAAATGGGATTAAATCTTTACAATGGGAGGAAGCCAAGCCGAAGCTATGTGTATTTGAGATGATCTATTTTGCAAGGCCAGATAGTATCATGCATGATGAAAGTCTCTATACCTATAGACTGCGGATCGGTCGAGCATTGGCTAGAGAAAGTTTTGTAGAAGCCGATATTGTGATCGGTGTTCCAGATTCAGGTATTCCTGCGGCGATCGGATTTTCACGAGAGTCAGGGATTCCTTACGGTGAGGCTTTGATTAAAAACCGCTATGTTGGAAGGACTTTCATTCAGCCAACCCAAGCAATGCGAGAGTCTGGCATCCGCATGAAGCTCAATACGCTCAAAGATGTTTTGCAAGGTAAGCGCGTAATTGTGATCGATGATTCGATCGTAAGGGGAACGACGAGTCGTAAAATAGTAAGAGCATTGCGTGAAGCTGGAGCGAGTGAAGTCCATATGCGTATTTCCTCTCCTCCTGTTACTCACCCTTGTTTTTATGGTATAGATACGGACTCGCAAGATCATTTAATCGCGGCGCAAAAATCTGTAGATGCGATCGCCAAACAGATTGAGGTTGACTCCCTTGCGTATCTCAGTCACGACGAAATGTTAAAAGCGACACAAATTGATACCACGCATTTTTGCACAGCTTGTTTTACTGGGAAATATCCAATTGAAGTTCCTGATAAACTCAAGCGCACCAAACTTATGCTAGAAAACACGGCAACATGACCAAGATCCTCTTTCATCTCGCATTTCCAGTCACAGATATTCCAAGTACTAAGGCTTTTTATATTGATGGTTTGGGTTGTTTGGCAGGGCGTGAATCAAGTGACTCCCTGATCATGAGTTTGTATGGTCACCAGTTAGTAGCACATGTCGATCGCGAGCATGTTGATTCTCCTCGTGGCATCTATCCGCGACATTTCGGGCTAGTTTTTTATTCCGAAAACAACTGGATGGCTCTTTTAGAGAAAGTTCATGATAAGCGCCTTAAGTTTTATCAAAAACCGAAGGTTCGCTTTGTGGATACCCCTTTAGAACATCGAACCTTCTTCTTGTCTGATAATTCAGGCAACATTTTGGAGTTCAAGCATTATAAATTTGAAAATGCAATTTTTGGAGAGACTGATTTTCACGAAGTTGGTGATGCAGACTTTGCTCAACAGGTTCCTGTAGGTTCGCAGTAACTCTGATCTCTCTGAGAAGAAAATTTCTGAGCTTCAATCTTCATAGGGGGGAGTAACTCATCTCTAACTTCCACCCCACCCTTGAATTTTCCTTCCCTCTATCTGCAGAGAAGGGTTTCTTTTACTGTTTAATTGAATTCTTTTGATGTCTCGCAAAATGATTCTAATACCAATTCAAAAAGTGCGGCGATACTTTTTTGAATTAAAGCACAAACCCCGTGAGGGTTTTAAAATCACAAAGTGACTGTAGCCTTTTCATGATTTGACTAATTCCACTCAATTTCAGGAGAATTATACTTATTTTTAATTGCTCGAACAAAACATCTAAACTTCATCACGTATTTAGTCAAAGAGTTTAATACTTAATGAGGTTAAATATAGTCTGGACAGAGGTTTTATCTATGCTTAATCTGTAAAAAACGATTGGGCTCTTACTCCTTTGGAAATTGCGATATCAGTAAATCATCAAATTAATCTCTTAGTCTGGATTGCTCATGTATCAGCCCACTATCGATCCAAAATCAAAATTTAGCTCGCGTTGGAGCCTTGGTGATGTTTTATTACCTTTAGCGATCATTGCTTTTATATTCATCATTGTGCAGACTGCTAGAAATTTTACAGGTACATACGAAAATGGCTATGTAGTTAATTTATCGCTGAGCTTCTTACCTAGTTATGCATTGCAGACATTAGTAAGAATGCTAGCTGCATATTCTATCTCATTAGTTTTTAGTCTATTGTATGCCTATGTTGCTTATCGTTCTACTTTATGGGAAAAAGTTCTCATTCCATTATTAGACGTTCTCCAATCTATTCCAGTGCTGTCGTTTTTACCTGCGGTTGTACTTGCTTTAGTTAGTCTATTCCCTGGGCAAAGAATGGGAATAGAAATTGCTTCGATCTTGCTGATTTTTACTGGCATGACTTGGAATATGACCTTTAGTTTCTATCAATCGCTATCTAGTATTCCCCAAGAATTGATCGAGGCAAGCCAAGTTTATCGTCTCGGTGCTTGGCAACGTTTTTGGACTCTAGAATTACCTTCAGGTGCAGTCGGGCTAGTTTGGAATAGTGTGATGTCTGTTGCGGGTGGATGGTTCTTTTTAATGCAAACAGAATCTTTCACGCTTTCTAATCGAGACTTTACACTTCCAGGACTAGGTTCGTTTTTGAAGGCAGCGGCGGATGCAGGCGATAATCGGGCAATTTTTACTGGACTGGCAGTTTTAATCGGCATAATTACGATCATTGATTATTTTGTGTGGCGACCTCTAATTGCTTGGGCAGAGAAGTTCAAGAATGAGACAGTTGAAGCTGCTCAAGTCCCAGAATCGCGAGTCTTAGACTTTTTAAGGCGATCGCCTACGATGCGAATTATTAGCGATCGCCTGTTTATGCCGATCTCGGAAGCTGTCAATCATGGCTTTAGGCGCAAAGCTCCAAGCTCTCTAATCGCTCAGTATAAAGCATCAAAATGGATTAATTGGTTTAACTGGCTATTAGTGGGGTTAACAGGTTTTATTGTTTTGAGTGGGACATCAAGCGCGATCGCATTACTGAGTCATATGCCATTGAGTTCATGGAAACAGGTAGCGATCGGTGCTCTTTTTACATCTATTCGAGTATTCATCGTCCTAATTATTTCTTTGATAATCACAGTTCCAATCGGTGTATCAATCGGGCGCAATCCTAAGCTAGCCCAATTTTTGCAACCAATTGTTCAAATTGCGGCTTCAGTTCCTGCGACGGCTCTATTTCCAGTTCTATTACTATATTTAGGGAATATAGCTGGTGGATTGGAGATTGGCGCAGTGATCCTGATGACTTTAGGAAGTATGTGGTACATTCTCTTCAATGTAATTGCTGGAGCGCAAGCTATTCCTTCGGAACTATTTGAAGCAGCGCGAGTGTATAAGCTTTCGTCCTTGCAACGGTGGAAAACTCTGATCTTGCCGGGAATTTTCCCTTATTTAGTGACAGGAATTATTACAGCCGTTGGTGGAGCATGGAATGCAAGTATTGCGGGTGAATATGTCAAATTTCAAGGAAGAGTTCTTACAGCAACAGGTCTAGGCTCGACGATTACACAAGCCTCGGACGTGGGAGATTTCCCTCTTTTATTAGCTTCCACAATTGTGATGTCGCTACTAGTTGTCACAACTAACCGCTTAGTATGGCGACCACTTTATCGATTAGCTCAGGTCAAATATCAATTAGTTGTTTAATACTAATTCACAAAAGTGTGCAGACACTTTTGTGAATTAAAAACCAAACCCAATAATGGCTTAAAAAACACAAAATGGCATAGCCATTTTGTGTTTTGGTATGAATGGATGATAAGAAGGGGAATATGCGATCGCATTAACCAATTAAAGTAATGCGATCGCCAAAATTGTCCCTACTCAGAAACGCGGTTGTTGCGTTGAGCAGCTTCGAGTTTCTTGATATCTTCCGGTGTAAGTTGTGGGCGATCGAGCTTCACAGTCAGCTTGTTGAGCTTGCCTGTGAACGCGAATGGAGGTCTGTAATCGGCGTCATTCACCCCAGTCAGGGTGTCGGAGCCAATATCAAAGCTCTCATCCCATTGCAGGATCATCGGCAGGGTCTTGGGCATAGTCTTAGTAGCAACTACCTTGCCATCAACCTTTAGCATACCAACGCCAGGGCGTCCGACGCCAGAGAAGTTATTGAAGAGGAGTGTGCCGGCACCCAGACCATCGTACTTGAAGTCGAACTCCACAGTATGCTTGCCGGGGGTGAGCGCATCTGAGCCCTCCCACTTGAGACGTTCGAGGTCAACCAGATTCCAGAGCCATACTGGTTTGCCCTTGAGCAGGTAGAAGCCATAACCACCAAAGCGCCCGCCAGAGGTCAGCATCATGCCCTCAGTGCCACCTTGCGGTACGTCAATGTCAGCCGTGACGGTGTAGGAGGTGTTGAGCAAGACCGGTGAGTCACCCTGGGGCAGACCGACCATCGGCCGGGTGTATACGAACTCGCTACGACCTGCTGTGATGTTGGGTCGAGGGGCAACGATGCGAGCAGCCACCGAAGCATCAAACGGGAAGACCTGATACTTTCTTGCCTCTGCCAGGAACTCCTGCTTCATTTCCTTCACCTTTTGCGGGTTTTGCGCCGCGATGTCTTGAGACTGGGTGAAGTCATCGTTCAGGTTGTAGAGCTGGAATACTTGGTTGTTCAGTGGATCTGGGTTGGCGGCTCCAAATGCTTCCCAAGGGGCACGATTCACCTTGGTGCTGAGAACCCAGCCGTCCTTATACAATGCCCACTGACCCATCATTTCAAAGTACTGAGTGGTGTGGCGCGAGGGAGCCTTGGCGTTCTTGGCGTCGAAGGTGTAAAGGAAGCTGGTGCCCTCGATCGGCGATTGCTTGATGCCATCAACAACTTCGGGTGGGCGGATGCCAGCGGCTTCCATGATTGTCGGCACGACATCGATCACATGGACAAACTGCTCGCGTAAAGCTCCTTTATCCTTGATGCGCGCCGGCCAAGACACCACCATATTCTGGTTAACGCCACCCAGACGGGAAGCATTTTGTTTGAACCAATCAAACGGGGTGTCGAAAGCCCACGACCAGCCAGCAGACATGTGGTTGTAGGTCTGCTCAGTACCCCAGACATCATAAAACTTCAGCTGTACTTCAGCAGGCAGCTTATTCAAGCCATTAAAGAAAGCCACCTCATTTGGCGTACCCAGAGGACCACCCTCGGCACTGGTGCCGTTGTCACCGTTAATGTAGATGATCAGTGTATTGTCAAGCTTGCCGAGATCTTGGAATTGCTTAACCACACGCCCGACTTCGTAGTCGTTATAGGCACTGTAGGCAGCAAAGACCTCGACTTGACGAATAAAGAGCTTCTTCTCGTCTGCGGTGAGCTTATCCCAAGGTGTCAGCAAGTCACTGGGCCAGGGCGTCAGCTTTGCATCCTTAGGAATTACGCCAAGTTTCTTCTGGTTCTCAAAGATACGTTCGCGCAGCTTTTCATAGCCATCGTCAAACAATTTCATCGAGTGAATTTTGTCCACCCATTCCTGAGTCGGATGGTGCGGAGCATGGGTGGCGCCAGGAGCGTACTTGATAAAGAGCGGCTTGCTGGGACTGATCTGATTCATCCGCGTCATGTAATCGATCGCGTCATCAGCCATGCCAGTAATAAGGTTCCATTTCCCTTCCTTACCCTTGAAAGGATAAATCTGCGTAGTGTTGCGGAACAGGTTGGGTTGCCACTGGTTAGCATCGCCACCGATAAAGCCATAGAAGTACTCGAAGCCCATGCCGATCGGCCACTGGTCGAAGGGACCAACCTGACTAGCTTGGAACGCTGGTACGTTGTGATCCTTGCCAAACCATGCGGTGGAATAGCCGTTGTCCTTTAGCATGCGGCCGATCGTCGCCTTGTCCCGTTCAATAATGCTGTTATAGCCGGGGAAACCAGTGGACTGCTCGGAGATCACACCAAACCCAACTGAGTGGTGGTTACGCCCAGTGATCAGCGCAGCTCTAGTCGGAGAACATAGCGCGGTCGAGAACATCCGGTTGTAGCGCAAGCCCTCACTAGCAATGAAATCCATGGTCGGAGTTGGAATCACACCGCCGAACGTACTTGGTACGCCGAACCCAGAGTCGTCAGTGATGATCAGCAGCACGTTGGGGGCGTCCTGGGGCGGCACGATGCGAGGTGCCCACCATGGCTTGGATTGCAGGGCGCCGTCCTTGATCACTCCGCCAAATTTGGGAGCTGGGGCAGGAAGTTGATCCCCCTTGATGGACATGGTGGCACTGGGTGAACCGAGAGTGCCGAAGATCTGTTGGGCGCTCAAAGGAGCTAACCAGAAGCTAGAGGTGACCGCCATGACCATCGTCAATACTCCAGCAACTATCGGCTGGAATTGTTTTGGCAAGAAGCGATCGAGCAGGTTTTTGAGTTTTTTAAGCATAATTGCTAGATAGAGAGTACCTAGTTGTCGAAAAAATTCTTACTCCCTTCCCACCCAAGAAATAGTGGTGCGGCGCGGAGCGCCGCACCACTATTTCTTGGGTTTTACTGTCTATTTTTAGACTGGGAAGGGAGTAGCCGCAATCTTAGGCTAATTTTCACAACTTCTAATAATTTATAATGATAATTCAAAATTCTACTCGGATACGCCGAGATTGCTTATGTCAGCAATCTCGGCGACAGCTACTGTGGTCTATCGTTTCGGAAGAACTTGCAGCACTATGAATCCCTTATTCGTCAAGTAATACGCTCGCCCGCCGAAGCCCGGAGTGATCAGGTTGTTGAGTCCCATCGGTTCGAAGAAATCAGACTCAGCCAGAACTCGGCCGGTCGATGCATCTCGCCAAGTGACTTGTTCCTTGTAACTTTGGGTAGCGAGCATCGCTTGAAGCGGCAGCTCTGGCACATTGCTCTTGAAGTTGGAAATGACCAAGACGCGCTTATCCTTCTGTCCATAGAGAGGCTGGAATCCGCTAGTCGGGTTATCGAGGACAAACTTGGTCTTCAACTCGCCTGTTGCCTGGTCGATCGTGATGCCCGCAACTTTCCCCATCCCCATATCAGCCGAATAAATCATGCTGTTTTCTGGGTCAGTTTGGGGCTTCGGCGGGGCAAAACTTACCTCGCGATCCTTAATTTGCCCGAAGGGAAAGATCCTTTTCAACTTCGTCGGGTCTTTAGCGCTGACGGCGACGATGCTCGAAGCCTTCTTATTGCTGAGTATGCCGTTGGTTTGAAAGACAATCCAGTCACCAAGAATGCTGGGTGCGGCTGGGGTGGTTTGACCAGCCTCCAGCACTTCTGGAATCCAGGAGGTGTCTTGGGAGAGTTTCTTTGTTTTCGGGTCCCAGAAATAACGGAAGGCTCCGCTGTTCGCACCGATGTAGATCGCGATCTTGTCCTCGAAGTTCGTGATGGTGTGGGGAACTACAGCCGGTTGCGGCAATTCAATGGCGTCGATCACTTCGAGCGTGTCGGGGTTGAGAGCCAGCAAGATCGAGTTGCCCCACTTCTTATACTCATTAGCACAAACCATGAGTGCTACAGTACCTTGCTTGGTGCAGCCAGTAGGCCGAGTCTGGTTCTTGACGATTAGCGTTCCGTCAGGAGCGATGGTCACATGCTTAAAGTTCACGTCAACCGCCGGTGTTGCTCCGGTGGGCAGCGTCTTCTCTTTCAAAATGAGTCCCGTGTCCGGATCGAGCAACACAATGCGGTTGGACCAGGCTTGGACGATATTGCCGTTGGGAAGGATATTCAGATTGGTGTTGCCGATCCATGCATCGGAAGTATTCCCGTTGTGGAGATAGGTACGCCAGATCTGTCTGCCGGTGGTGGCATCAGCCTTAGCCACATAGGGACCAGGCGGCATCGGTCCACTCAAGGGCGGAGTGTCGCCACCGACGACGAAGATCTCTCCGGGCCTGCGGTTGTTGAGATACGAAGTTCCCTGGTATCCGTCCTGGCTACGCCACGCGAACACTTGATTGAGACCTGTGTAGGATCCAGTAAAGGTAGCACAAGGGAAGATGCCGCTCCGTTGTGTGTCGGCAATTTCCGCGCCGTTTAGCGAAGGGTAATAGCCAGTCTTCAGTTTCTCCTGACAAGCCAACTCTTGCGCGTACAGAGTCAAGTCGCCGGGAAGCGGTCCGTTCGCAGCGATCTCGTTCGAGGTAAGTCCGATTTTTCCGACCTCGGAGTCAGCCTTTCGGGCTAGAAGAGGTAACAAGAGGTATGCTGCCACAGCTAACAAAGGAAGAGTCACAATCAATGCCAAGGCTGTGAAAATTGGCTTTGCAGTTGAATGGGGCTTTCTATCCGGTGGCTTCGCTTCTTTGTCGCTACCATTCTGCGAGTGTGTCATTTCTATGTTCTCTTTGGTTCCAAGGTTGCTAGGGTAAACAGTATCTCGGTTGGAGTCATGGATGCCCGCGATCGCAGGCATACAGATCCTTGTTATTATTTTGGTTCCAGCGATTTGATAATCTCAGGACCCTTTGCTTCAAACGGGTGTGACCAGAATTTGATGTACTAATTTAGAGAGAGAAGCCATAGCGATTGATTTTATCCTAAAATTGCTGCCATCGACTGTTGGTATAACTCCGAACTGGGCAAGTCTATTCATTAGACCCCGAAGCCATTCAGATGAACATTTTGGCTTTCAATCATGCCGACCATCACCATCATCCAGCAGAGCGCTTTGAGGTGGCGGAAATCGCGCCAGGGGATATTCTATTGACGCAGGAAAACTTTTATTGCATCATAAAACGCGGGAAGTTGGAGTCTCGTTGTTGCCGATTAGCGTTGTAACTTATTAGCTTAAACGAGGCGCTGCTTAAAGCCTCTAAGAGTTTTGTCAATCCACCAGGTTTGATACCCTCAGGAAGGCAATGGAGCAGAACCTTCAACTAGCGTCCTAACCAAAGTGGCGATGCTATATATCCCTATATCCCTTGATCGCGAACAGCAAGCATAGCGAAAGCAATGAAAACGAGCAGACACTTTCTTTTTACAGCACCGTTGGCTTTAGCCGTTGCGGCAATGACGGTTCCGGCACTTGCGGATTCCTACATCGATCCCTCCACCTTAGCAAACCGGGCCAAAGGCAGTGCTGTCAGGCGCACCGGCGATCTGCCACTGGGCGCGATCTTTCGCACCGACGAGCGCTATAACAACGGCAGCCTGTTCAGCGGGCCACGCGGTTGGGACTATTGGAATACTCTTCCTGCTCCGCAAGGTTACCAGAACCCCAACCTTTGGCCGGACAAGCGTCCGACCTATCTTTTTGGTGAAATCGCCCTTCCCGCCGGGACTGAGCTGACGGTGCGCGGTCGGTTCCCGCATGTTCGGTTCTTCAACTTCTCGATCTATCAGTGGGAGCGGAATACATTCGTCAGTGCCGACGGCGGCTCGATCGACGGCTATGACATAGAACCCGATGCAGGGTCAACCAATCCTTTCGTCGCGGGCGCTGACAGGGACGCAACAAAGCGCAATTTCACCGTTCGCATTTTGACCAAGGACGCGCCCAAGAACGCGGCAGAACGGACGAAGAACACGGTCTATCTCGGCAACAAAGCTCAGACGATCCTCGGCGGCTTCCGAATGTATGTATCGGACAAAGGCTATGACGGAACCGGTTTGGGTCCGGCGGATGTGCCTTCGCGCGATGGGCCGGGTCTGACCTACGAGGCGACGCTCGCCGATGGCAGTAAACTTTCACAAGAAGAAGCAACCAAGCGGTTCGGCAAGATAATGGGTGAAGCGCCGCCGCCGATTAAAGCTGATGGCTGGTATAAGCTGGTCAACAACCCGAACAACAATCCCTGCATGACACCGGCCACAGCGCCCGCCTGCCCAGATTCGCAATTCTTTCTGTTCACCGGGATGAAGGACGTCGTGGAAGGCTCCTTCATGCCACCGGCGGAGCGGGCAAAGATCCCGGTGCCAAAAAGCACTGGGGGCGGTGCCAATGCCTCGACAGCCTATCTGGTAAACTTTACTTCTAGGGTATTCGGCCCTGTGTATGTCTTCCGTGCGAAAATGCCGACTTTCCCCAACACCTGGGCTAACGCCAAGACCATGCCTGGCGGAGAGGTGCAGTACTGGTCAGTCTCCACTGTGGCATCATTCACCAATGGCAGCCTGTGGGACGGTGTGTACGACATGCAGGTGCCGGTGGACAAAGACGGCTATTACACCATCGTGGTGAGCTTGCCCGAGGACCGGCCAAAAAACGCGACCGAGAAGGATGGGGTCGCCTGGATCAACTGGGGACCGGGCGAGGGAATCGACGACCCGCGCAACCGCAAGGGCTGGGGCGCTCTGTTGATGCGCTTCATCGTTCCCCAAAAGGACTGGAAATACAATCCGTCGCAACCCGGCGACCTTGCCAAGGTGATGGGCCCTTACTACCCCAAGGGCTATTACACGACCAAGGCGGATTTCGAAAAGAACGGGGTCAGGAAGTCGAAGTGACCGGTAGTGAGATGTTTGAGAGTGAGCGTGAATTACCGCAAATCTTGTCGGGGCTTCCGTTGCAATTGTGATTAGACCGTTCAGGCTGGGTAGTCTAAAAAGGCAAGGATAGGCTGCGCTTCGCGCAGCCTATCCTTGCCTTTTTAGGACTACCCATTGTTCGTGATAGTAAAGGCATGGAAATCTGCGTTACGATACTACCTCGCAATGTTGCAGAGCAACTTTCAGAACATTTACAAATTGTCAAACCCATACACCAACAAGATCTAGTCAGAGATTCAACGAAGAATCACCAGAATCCAGTTTTGCATTATGTGTAGATAGAGGTAAGCGACGCATGACACTAACTTAGCTTTGATAGAGCATTTATCAATTTTTGATTTTCATGTTCCAGACGCACAGCCACTCGAAAATAGCGATCGCCTAATTCTGGGAAGCTCAAACAATCTCGAATGAGAATCTTGTCATTTTGCAATAGTTCCTTTTGTAAAATAGAACCTGCAACTTCAGTTTTTACTAATAGATAATTAGCAACATTTGGCAAGGGACTTAACCCAGTTATTTGCGATAACCCTGTAGATAGTTGCGATCTTGCTTCCGCTAGCCAAGTCCACGTTTGTTGTTGAAATTCCTTATCTTCAAGTACCGCCATTCCTGCTGCTACTGCCAAAGCATTCACACACCAAGGATCGCGCCATGCTTGCCAACGCTGTAGACGCTCTGGATGAGCGATCGCATAGCCAAGACGTAGCCCAGGTAAACTGTAAAACTTAGTAAGCGATCGCAAAATCACTAAATTAGGATGCGATGGAACTAGATCGATTAAACTTTGTTGTATTTCTGGCGATAGAAAATCCATAAACGCTTCATCAATTACCACCAGTGCAAACCGCTCAAGATAGGGCAACAAGCTATCCCTAGAGAATAAATATCCCGTTGGATTATGCGGATTATTGATTAATATTCCTTTTTTCTGAGCATCCTCAACCTCCGGAAGTTCTGCATTCAAACAAAAAAGCTCTTTTTTAGACAGCAGTGGATATTTTTCCACTACGCAATCAAAAGTTTTGAGAGCACGATAATAATCTGTAAATGCTGGACTAAATAAAACCGTTGCCGACAATTGCGAAAGATCTCGCCCCACCCAAGTTAATAGCTCGGCTACACCATTTCCTGCCAATATCCAGTCAGACTCAAGCTGATGAAACTTTCCTAGGGCTTGCCTGAGCAATGCATATTCGGGATCGGGATAATGATTGAGATCGTTTAAATGAGCTTGAATTGCAGCGATCGCTGATGCAGGGGGTCCAAGGGGATTAATGCTAGCAGAGAAATCTAAAATACTTTCTGGAGATGCACTAGCGATACTTGAAGCCCATTGACGATTTCCCCCATGTATTGGACGTAAGCGATCGTTTGATTGCATAGTTTATTGTTTTAGTTGAATTAATAACTATTTTGCTACATTCCCACGGTTCGTCTTAAGTCACAGCAGGATATAGCAAGTCAAAAGGCGATGGATGGTTCTTGAGTAAGTCCTAATTGCAAGGTAAGTTTTGCTTTGGACATAAAACCCAAAAGATGAGTTGCGGCGCTCCGCGCCGCAACTCATCTTTTGGGTTTTGATTTGTCCTAGCCATCTCTTGCATTGCTATATGAGTGCTATTTTGATGCTACATTTCTCAAAGTCTAAACTGTAAGGGGCATCACCAATTTTGTCTGGCAACGAAGAAGAAATCGTCACGGAAACACAGGAACCGCAAACTGCTGGACAGGCTGCCAAGCGATCGCTACTAAATATCGCGACGATTGTGGCGATCGCTACTTTACTGAGCAAAATATTTGGATTACTGCGTCAAGTGGCGATCGCAGCTACCTTTGGCAACGGAACTGCCTACGGTGCATATAACTTCGCCTATGTGATCCCAGGATTTTTATTGATCTTACTTGGTGGCATTAATGGGCCCTTTCACAGCGCGATCGTTAGTGTTTTAGTAAAACGCGATCGCAAAGAAGTTGCCGCAATCATCGATAGCATCACCACCCTCGTTACAGGAATTTTATTACTGGTGAGCATTGCGTTAGTGATTTTTGCGGAACCATTGATGCATTTAGTTGCCCCAGGGCTATTTGTGCCAGAAGCAAATTTACTCGCCAGAGGGATTACCCCTGAAACTATTCAAAATCTGAAGATCACCAAAGATATTGCGATCCAGCAGTTTCAGATCATGGCTCCGATGGCGGTCTTAGCAGGACTCGTGGGGATCGGCTTTGGAGCGCTCAATGCTGCTGATGCTTACTGGTTGCCATCGGTTAGCCCCATATTTTCTAGTTTGACCGTGCTCATTGGCATCGGCGGCTTGTTTTGGACTATGGGCAGCAAAATTTTGCTTCCAGAAAACGCGGTGTTAGGCGGAGCGGTATTAGCTTGGGCTACTTTGGCAGGGGCAGTTTTACAATGGCTAGTGCAATTACCCGTGCAGCTTAAGGCTGGCATGGGTGGATTTAAGCTGCGGTTTGACTTTCAGCGTCCTGAAGTCAAAGAAGTAATGCAAATCATGATCCCAGCCACTTTTTCATCGGGGATGCTGCAAATTAATGTCTGGACAGATTTGTTTTTTGCTTCATTTATTCCCGATGCAGCAGCAGCAGTCTCGGCAATGGGTTACGCAGGACTTTTAGTGCAAACTCCTTTGGGGATTTTGTCGAACGTAATCCTCGTACCACTGTTTCCCGTCCTTTCTAAGCTCACCGATCCCGAAAATTGGGATGAACTGAAACAGCGAATTCGTCAAGGGTTGATGCTTACAGCGCTAACGATGTTGCCGATCAGTGCGGTGATGGTAGCACTAGCCTTGCCAATCTCACAGGTGGTCTATGAACGCTATGCTTTCGACACTGCGGCTTCACAGTTAACTGCTGAAGTTTTGATGGCTTATGCGGTAGGCATGTTTGTATATTTAGGTCGCGATATTCTGGTACGGGTGTTTTATGCCCTAGGGGATGCAGATACCCCTTTTAAGATCAGCATTGTTAACATTTTCTTGAATGGACTATTTGATTATTTTTTAGTCCAAAAATATGGAGCAGCAGGGATTGTCCTAGCGACGGTTTCGGTAAATGTGCTCTCTATGGTCGCTATGATTTACTTCCTCGATCGCCGCTTAAATGGAATGCCCCTCAAAAGTTGGAGCATTACAATTTTTGGTTTGATAATCGCCAGTGCGATCGCAGGTGGCGCTAGCTGGGGCGTTTATCATTTGCTCAGTCAGAGTTTTGATACTTTCGGCACAGTTGCGAAATTTGGCGCAAAGCTGGGCGGTTTAGCGATCGCCAGTGGGGTCGGGTTCACCGTTTTTGGGGCGATCGCTATCCAAATGCAAATCCCTGAAATTAAAGCCCTCACCAATCAAATCAAGCGACGCTTTTCGCGATAAAAAAGGAGCCGTGCATAGCACGGCTCCTTTTTTAAAGAGTTTTCAGCAATTCAGTTGCTGAAAACTCTTTAAAATTGTGTCGATTGAAATTGTGTCGCAGGCGTAATTTCAATCGACACAATATTTATGGCGAAGCTACACATTGCACAGAGTTAATTTCCATTGCATCGGAAATATAACAAGCTCCACCAAATTTCTTCGTCACAGGGCGTAGCTTTTCGACCAAGGATTTCGTTTTGTCAGCCAAAAAGAAAGCAATCACATAGTCATTTTCTAGCATACTCATATCAAGATCGCCCGAATTAGTGCCACTTACACCTTTACCAACCACATTGCGAATTACTGTATAGTTCAGAACTCCAACGCTTTCTAAAACCTTGATAATTTTGTGGGATTCGACAGAATCAGAAACAATTTCGATCCTTTTGACCGCGTGCATAGTTTTATCTCTACTGAAAAATATTGTTTAAGAAGAACGAAGCTCTTCTTTAGATATTGAAATTACTTAAAATTATGATCGTTTTTATTCAGTGGTGGGGAAATCCAATATTTTACTTAACTTGAGAGAGACAAAACTGAGGGATTCGACTCTTTCAAGTCCGTGGCTACACCCAGAACAAATTAATCAGATACAAATACAGAGGAATACCAACAATAATATTGAAGGGGAAAGTAACGGCTAAAGCCGTTGATACATATAGACTAGGGTTGGCTTCAGGTACAGTAAGACGCATTGCAGCAGGGACAGCTATATAAGAAGCACTGGCGCATAGCACCGCAAACAACAACGCATCTCCCTGCGACATGGAAATTAATTTAGCGATCGCGATGCCAACACCCGAATTTAAAATTGGCATCAAAACCGCAAAGGCAATCAAGAAAATGCCTGTTTTTTGTAAATCCTTAATTCTTTTGGCGGCAACTAGCCCCATATCCAACAAGAAGAAAGTCAACACGCCATAAAACATATCTTGTGTAAAAGGCGACAAGACATGCCAGCCTCTTTCTCCAGTCAAGCAACCAATAATCAGACTGCCGACTAGCAGAAATACAGAACTATTTAGAAAAGCTTCACGTAATACTTCTCCCCATGCAAATTCGCGATTTTCGCCTTTCTCCATCTTTTCTGCGGCAGTAAATAGGCTAACTAGGATTAGTCCCACAATAATTGCAGGAGACTCCATCAGTGCCAATGCTGCGACCATATAGCCATCAAAGGCAATACCCAACTGGTTCAAAAATGAACTTGCCGTAATAAAGGTAACAGCGCTGATCGAGCCATAGGTTGCAGCGATCGCGGCAGCATTGTAAGAGTCAAGCTTAATCTTGAGAATAAAAAATGAGTACAATGGCACTATACAAGCCATTAGGATCGCCGCAAGCATAGTCAGCACTACCGCTTGACTGACTCCACTTTTGACGAGTTCGACACCACCCTTAAAGCCAATCGCCAACAATAAATATAGAGAGAATAATTTGGGAATTGGCGGCGGGATTTCTAAATCTGATTTAATCAACACCGCTAACATGCCCAGAAAAAAGAACAGGATTGGCGGGTTAAGAACATTAGAAACAATTAGGTCTAAATCCATTTGGACAGATCCATTAATAATAAAAGGATTTTCTAAAACAATTCGTATATCATGTCAGTCTACAGAATTGTATGGCGATCGCTATCGAAAATGCGTTGTCAGAGACACACCCTTAAAGGCGGCACGCCGCTTTTAGTCTTTTTGTTTTGATAGCATAGAAGAGTCAAGTATCGTTTTTGGGAGAATATAAAATGACAGCGATCGCGCCTCCCCCTATCAAACAACAGGCAGATTTAGCAGATACTCGATCCAAACAACTGATCACCGATCAGTGGATTAGTGCAACGTGGGACGAGTTTGCGCAGGTTCTCAAGAATCCTCTATATGCAGAATCGCGATGCTATTACGACAAAAATCAAATTAGGCAAATGAGGATCGAAACTATGCCTGTTGGCTCTGAACATGCACAAGATAATGGCATTATTTATTTTGCGATCGCCTTATACTGCACACTAAAAAATATTCCCCTTGCTGGTTTGATTAATGCTAGTTATGTCAAAACAGGAGTTCAAGGCTGTCAGCCAGATATCTCGTACTATGTTGGTGAAGCCGCAGCCCTCGCACCTCGTAGCAGTTCTATCGTCAGCCTTGACGAATCGCCTGTACCGAATTTGGTGATTGAAATATCTAGTTCCACGATCAATGATGATTTAGGCAAGAAACGTTTGCTGTATGAGCAGTTAGGCACTTGTGAATATTGGATAGTTGATGTCCAAGAGGTAAAAATTATTGCCTTTGAAATGATTGACGGTGGTAGTCGGCAAATTACCATATCTAAATTATTGGGCGGTCTAGCGATCGCCGATCTCGAAGCCGCACTAATACTCAGTCGCGAAAAATCACAATCTGAAGTTGGGGCATGGCTCTTGCAAAAATATAGCCATAATTTATAGGATTTCACACTTTCGGGATGGGCTCCTATGATATTCAAAATTTAGATAGGTATTTTAAATCAGACGTTATACTATGTTTAGACATTAAGGTACATATTATTTTCTGATCAGTTGCTAAGATACTTTTTCAGTAAATGTATAGCGAACTCTACAAACATTCATAGTTGGAAAAATGAGCGAACCAACTCCCTACGAGAAACTAGGAGTCAACGACGAAGCCTCCTTTGAAGAAGTGCGTGATGCACGCGATCGCCTATTGCGCGAAAATGAGGGGGATGAGTCTGAACAAGAAATTATCGAGGTTGCTTACGATGCCATCCTCATGGATCGTTTACGCGCCCGCAAAGAAGGCAAGATCGCTGTCCCAGATCGCATTCGCTACCCCGAACGCTTATCTGCGGCTATCCCTGCTGCCCTCCAAAACAATACACAGCGCCGTGCCCCGTCTTGGTTGTCAAAACTATTAGACACACCAAGTCAAAAAGATATATATATCTCTCTGGGAATTTTTACAGGTCTTGGAGTAGTTAGCTTTTTTGTCCCCGCCGCCACCACCACATGGCTGTCCTTTGGATTAATTGCCAGTGTTTATTGGCTAACCCGCAAAGAAAATCGTTTTGGACGTGCTTTGCTAATCTCTCTATCGGGAATTACTATTGGTGTGGTATTAGCAGCTTTAACTAATCAAGTTTTAGTACTATCTCGTTTGGCTGGGGATGGATTTTTCCCTAGTGCGATCCAAATGGTAATTATTTTGTTGGTAATGTGGCTTCATGCTTGTTTCTTAAGGTAAAAGCGATTAGGCATCATCTTTTTAGAATGCTTTAGAAAACTCAAACATATTTTAAAAGCCTTGCTCTGCAAGGCTTTTAAAATATGTTTCGATAAACTAAGGACTAAAAGCTAACGGCTAATCGCAAATAACTGCAAAAAGATAAAATAATTATGTCCCCTACATTTTTTGGGATCGCACAACTTAATCCAGTAATTGGTGACTTGGTCGGTAACTGCGATCGCATACTCGCTGCTGTCCAAAAATTAGCGGATCAAGGGGTGCAGCTTGTACTAACCCCTGAGCTATCTCTCTGTGGCTATCCGCCCCGCGATTTGTTGATGAATCATCAATTTGTGCAGGATATGCAAAAGGCGATCACTGAGCTTGCCAGTAAACTTCCAACCGATGTTACAGTACTAGTAGGGACAGTATCGGTCAACCCTGATGCTAATCAGTCGGGAGGAAAGCCTCTATTTAATAGCGCTGCTCTATTGCAAGATGGCAAGGTTCAGCAAATTTTTCATAAGCGATTGCTGCCAACCTATGATGTATTTGATGAAGACCGCTATTTTGCGGTAGGGAATGGGAGTAATGTTTTTACTCTAAATCAGAAAGGGGGAACATCACTCAATGTAGGTGTAACCATTTGCGAAGATATTTGGAACGACGAGAAATTTTGGGGGAAGCGTAACTATGCTGATGATCCTGTTGCTGAACTAGCAGCGAATCATGAATTAGATTTGCTACTTAATTTATCGGCTTCACCCTATGCGGTTGGGAAGCAGAAGTTACGCGAATCGATGCTAAGGCATAGTGCGATTATGCATAATTTGCCTTTGCTTTATGCCAATCAGGTTGGAGCAAATGATGACCTGATTTTTGATGGTCGGAGTATGGCATTTGATCGTCATGGGAACATAATTGCCTGTGGCAATAGCTTTGAAGAGGACTTGCTGATAATTAATCTGGATGAAGTAAGCCTAGATTCATCTGGATATGAAAGTGATGATGCGGAAATTTTTGCGGCTCTGGTGCTCGGTGTGCGCGACTACGTCCAGAAATGTCGATTTCGCAAGGTGGTGATTGGGCTAAGTGGTGGCATCGACTCGGCTCTAGTGGCAGCGATCGCAGCAGAGGCGATCGGCAAAGAGAATGTACTGGGGGTACTGATGCCTTCTCCCTACAGTTCTGAACATTCGATTACCGATGCGATCGCCTTAGCGCATAATTTAGGAATCTCTACGCAAACAATTCCAATTCAACCAATGATGGAAGCCTTTGACGCTAGTCTTGCTGAACTATTTGCGGGACAACCTAGTGATGTGACTGAAGAGAATTTGCAGTCGAGGATTCGCGGTAGTCTGCTGATGGCAATCTCTAACAAGTTTGGTCATTTACTTCTTTCTACAGGCAATAAATCAGAAGTTTCGGTGGGTTACTGTACACTTTATGGTGATATGAATGGCGGTCTTGCGGCGATTGCTGATGTTCCAAAAACGCGAGTATTTTCTATCTGTGAATGGCTAAATCGAACTAGTTCCCATTTAGTGATTAAGCAAGGGAATACAGAAGTGATTCCTGAAAATATTATTACCAAGCCGCCAAGCGCCGAACTCAAGCCCGATCAGCTAGATCAAGATTCGCTTCCTCCCTATGATATCCTTGACGATATTTTGCACAAGCTGATTAATCAACATCTCTCTGCTGCGGAAATTATTGCCGCAGGACACGATCCAGCGATCGTCGATCGCGTAGTGCGTTTGGTCAAAATTGCGGAATTTAAACGCCGTCAAGCTGCCCCAGGGCTGAAAATCACCGATCGAGCTTTCGGGTCTGGTTGGAGGATGCCGATCGCTAGTAAGGTTACGCCGTAACGTAACTTCGCTTTGAGATTGCAGTTCGAGCAATAAATTTAGGGAGCTCCAAGAGAAACATGATCCATATAAAATCCAAAAATATGGCGACGGGCTATACCTGTCGCCATATTTTTGGGATTGATTATTTTGTGTAAGTCCCTTATCCCAAAACATTAAATGGCAAAGCCATTTAATGTTTTTAAAACCTTTACTGGGTTTAGTTTTTAATTCACAAAAGTGTTGTCACACTTTTGTGAATTGGTATTAGTTGATAAATTTTTTCAAAGTTTCGAGAGTCATTGTGTAAGGAGGATAACGCCACTTGAGGTCGAATCTGAAAGAATTTTTGAGTACACTCTTACGGTGAGAGAAAGTATCAAAACTTGCCTTGCCGTGATAGCTACCCATGCCACTATGCCCTACTCCGCCGAATGGAAGTTCGGGATTACCCAAGTGCATAATGATGTCGTTAAAACAACCTCCACCATAGGATATTTCTTGGAGAATGCGATCCTGATTTTGTTTATTTCTGGAGAAGAAGTATAGAGCTAGAGGTTTAGGTTGAGCATTGACAAAAGCGATCGCGTCTGAAAGCTGGGCATATTCCAAAATCGGCAAAATCGGCCCAAAGATTTCCTCCGCCATGATTTTCGAGTTAGGAGACACTGAATCAATGATGGTGGGCGCAATAAAGCGATCGCTTCTATCGCTGTTTCCACCGATTAGAACTTTACCTTCATTTAGTAAACTCACTAGGCGATCGAATTGACGATCATTAACAATCCTTGCAAAATCAGGGCTTTGTTGAGGATATTCACCGAAGAATGTTTTGACATTAGCAACTAACTTCTCCATTAGGACAGCTTTAATATTTTTCTGAACCAATAGATAATCGGGAGCAACACAAGTCTGTCCAGCATTATAGAACTTTCCCCAGATAATTCGCTTAGCGGTGATATCCAAATCACATTCTGAATCGACAATACAAGGGCTTTTGCCACCAAGTTCTAGGGTTACAGGAGTGAGATGTTTTGCCGCAGCTTCCATAACAATTTTACCGATCGCAGTTCCACCAGTAAAGAAGATATAGTCGAATTGTTCGGCAAGTAAAGCTTGATTAGTTTCGATACCGCCTTCGATAGCAGTGATGAAATTGGGATCGAATTTGGTGTTAATGATTTTAGCGATCGCAGTGGAAGTATGGGGAGTATGCTCCGAAGGTTTAAGAATTGCACAATTGCCTGCGGCGATCGCACCGATGAGAGGCTGGATTGTTAAAGCAAAGGGATAGTTCCAAGGAGCAACGATCAATACTATGCCTAGGGGTTCAGTATAGATATAGCTAGAACTAGGAAATAAGTTTATAGGAGTTCCCACCTTTTCAGGCTTCATCCAAGCTTTGAGATGCTTAAGGACAAACTTAATTTCTGAGAGAGTAACTAAAATCTCGCTACCAAATGCCTCAATCGCAGGTTTCCTTAAATCAGCATAAACGGCATCAAGAATTAGCTTTTCATTATCTTGAATCAGTTGTGAAAGCTTATTGAGTTGAGCAACTCGAAAATTATAGTCCTTGGTTTTACCTGTGGCATAGAAAGCACGTTGACTAGCAATCGCGGTTTGGATATCAAGATTATTGGCAGGTATGGTGACCATAATTTGTAATTTGTAAAGTTGAGTTCTAAATCAAGGTTAACCCATGTTAATTTTAAGCGATAGCAAAAGCGTATACATAATGCAAAAACTATGGCAATCTTTGGCGGCATTCTCATTGTTGTTGGCATCATTCTCTTTTTTGTCCAAAAGAACTACAGCAGCAAATTACAAAGTATCCGTTTAGCAACTTCCTCAAATGTGGCAGATTTACAACGGATTGCGCATGAGATTGCAGGTGAGATTGGTAGCGGCAATTTGCGAGAATATGTGAAAGTGAGCGGCATAATTCGCTGCGATCGCCCTTTGATTTCAGAACTTAAACAAGAACCCTGTGTGTATTACACCATGAGAGTTGTCAGGGAATATGAGGAGCAGCAAACAACTATAGATAGTGAAGGAAAAACTCGCACCGAAACTCGCCGCAACTCCGAGACTGTATCTAGTAATAGTCAGTCAATCCCTTTTACTTTGCAAGATAATTCTGGAGAATTGGTAGTAAACCCTGATGGTGGAAGCATTGAGACAGTTCAAATATTAAATGAGTTTCGTCCAGAAAATTCTAGCGGCTCGTCCATATCTTTTGGAGGATTTAGTATGGCAATCGGGGCAGGGATGGGAGGTGGCAGACGGACAATCGGTTATCGTTATACGGAGTCAATTTTGCCATGCGATCGAGAGGTTTTAATAATTGGTACAGCAGCCGATGATGGTGGTCAAGTCACGCTTCGCAAGCCAATTCAAACCGATAAGAAGTTTGTCATTTCTCTCAAGAGTGAAGAGGAGCTAGCCAAGTCTACGGCAAATGCTGCGAAAGGTTTTCTCTACGGTGAGATTGCTTGCTTTGCGATCGGGGCAATTTTATTGATTTTGGGATTAGTCTTGAAAAAATAAAAAGTGAAGCTATTGCTCCACTTTTTATTTATCTTGATTCAGGAGATGGTGTTATTCGTTTTGGTGAAGGAATTAGATAAGCAATCACTGCACCACCGACAAAACCTGCCACATTGCGAACGATGGGAACCCATTCACTAGTTCGAGTCAGAACTGGACCAAGCCCAAATGAAATGAATAACATGCCCCAAAGTGGGGTGAAGATTAGCGCCCATTTCCAAGCAAATATTTCTCCTTCTTTGCGAGGATGCCCCGCAAATCCAAAGATCACGCCACCAACAATGGAAGTAATCAGCGTCAAAATCCACTGTTCTTGAGGAATTCCTGGGACAACTGCACAGCCATCTTGATCGAGACAAGTCGCGATCGCATCAATAGCCGACAAGATCGATTGATCGTATCCCTGATCTCTTACATAGAACTGATTGCCATAACGCGACTGCAGCTCAATCCAGAAACTACGAGATAGCAATGGATACACCGCATCGCCAACACTAAAATTCAACAAGTTGCGACCACGTCCATCGGCAACAAGCATCACGCTACTTTCATCTAGTCCCCAAAACTCCTTAACTGCTCGGCCTGGTGTGCGATCAACTTGGGTAAGTACACGCAATTTCCAGCCAGTCTGTTCTTCAAATTTCGTTAACTTTTGATCGAGGGCTAACTCTTCAGACTCAGTTAAAAATCGCCCTAGATCAATCACATTTGTGTACTTTTCCGGCAATAGCTCTGGCGCATCAAAAGCATGAGCCTCAGGAATATGAGTGAAAGCGATCGCTAAGGGCAACATTATGGCGATCGCAATCTTGCCAAATCTCTGAATAATCTTTGGTAAGGAGAACTTAATCATGATTTTTTTTAAAGTTGAGATTAAAAGCGAATCTTAATATTTCTTAATATCTTAGCAACAGTATATAGTTAAAGATACTTTCTCTCCGTATTTTTTTCCTATGGCAAGCCCAATTCAGTGGTATCCAGGTCATATCGCCAAAGCTGAAAAGCAGTTGATAGAACAACTAAAATTGGTTGATGTGGTCATTGAAGTGCGTGATTCACGCATTTTGATGTCTAGTAAGCACCCCAAAATCGAAAAATGGGTGGAGGGAAAGTCGCACATTTTAGTATGCAATCGTATCGATGCCATCACCTCGAACGTAAAAACACAGTGGATGCGTTGGTTTACAGAGCAGGAGCGTATGGCATATTTCACCGATGCTCAAGCTGGTAAAGGCATGGTAGATTTACTCAAAGCAGCTCAAGTCGCAGGCGAGAAAGTAAACGAAAGGCGGCATGGTCGGGGCATGTTGCCACGTCCTGTAAGGGCTGTTGTAGTCGGGTTCCCCAATGTCGGCAAATCGGCACTAATTAATCGGTTGCTTAAGAAAAGGGTGGTGGCGAGCTCCAATAAAGCGGGCGTAACCCGCCAGTTACGCTGGATTAGAATTTCCGATCAGATCGAGTTGCTAGATACCCCCGGAGTAATTCCACCTTTGCTCCATGACCAAGATGCGGCGATGAAATTGGCAATTTGTGATGATATCGGTCAGGCTGCCTACGACAATGTCTTAGTGGCAGCAGAAGCAGTAGATTTGTTGATTAAGCTGAATGCTAAATTGAGCAGCCGTTACATAATCGATCCTGCAACAGTAACTTCAGGGATTGAGTATATTCACGAAGTTGCAGCTTTAAATAAGTTTCAAGGCGATTTAGATAAGGTTGCAAGGCTAATTTTATATGATTTTCGTAAGGGCAAACTAGGGGCGATCGCCTTAGAAATGCCACCTCAGTAGCATTTATAGTGAAGTGCTGATTCACTGTAAACTTAGCAATTTCAACTAGAATTACTCAACCAGATGACAAGCAAAATTTATTTAAAGGGTGTAAGGGCATATGGATATGTGGGATATCTGCCCGAAGAGAATGTATTAGGACAATGGTTTGAAGTGGATGCAACCCTGTGGGTAGATTTTGAAAAGTCCACCCATAGCGACGAAATTGAAGATACGGTTAACTATATTTCCTGTATTCAGAAGATTGAAACCCTAATTCAGACAAAGAAATTTAAACTTATTGAGCGATTGGTTGGCGCGATCGCAGACAGCTTACTCGAAGATGCAAAAATCGCACAGGTCGAAGTACGCGTGATCAAGCAACCACCAATCCCCAATTTTCTAGGCTCTGTTGCCGTAGAAATTTTGAGATCGCGTGATCAAGCAACCACTACAAAATCAGAATCAACACCAGAAATCATTCCTCTCCCCCAAACCAAATCAACCACAGAAGCCCAATCACCAATCACCAATTACCAATCCTCAACCACTATTTCATCCGAATCCAAAATCATCAGTATTCATACTGACGGCGCTTGTTCCAAAAATCCAGGTCCTGGCGGTTGGGGTGTAGTTATCCATTTTTCCGATGGCAGCACGAAAGAACTAGGCGGTGGCATTCGAGAGACAACTAACAATCAAATGGAATTACAAGGCGCGATCGCAGCTTTAGAATTTCTGGCATCTCACAAACAGTCCACGCCTGTCGATCTCTATACCGATAGCAAATATGTGCTTGACGGAATTACTAAATGGATTAAGGGCTGGAAAAAGAATGGTTGGAAAACCAAGGACAATAAGCCCGTCAAAAATCAAGAATTTTGGCAACAACTCGATCCTCTCAATTCATCAAATATCCGATGGCATTGGGTAGAGGGACATTCTGGCGATCCTGATAACGAACGCTGTGATGCGATCGCCCGTAGTTACACTGCAAAATACGCATAAGTAAAGTGCAAGTGCCTCGCAAGTTTAGGACTTCCAATTTTTGAGGCATACACAAGGTTTTACCGAGTTTTAATTCTCAACACACTTAGTACGCTTTCCTTTGGGTAGATATTTGCGATCGCGCGATCCCATTAATTAAGGATCATGGTAAGTTAAGTTTAGTTAAGAAATTATTTTGAACATCAGGCTCTTTGCTATATGAAAACCTCTTGGAGAACAGCACTGCTGTGGTTACTGCCCATAGCGATTATTGGCTTTTTTGGGTGGCAAACATTAGTTGCCCGTCCCGCCCCTAGTCGCCCGACTGTAAATGCAGCTAATACTCGCATCGCCTACGGAAGATTTCTTGAATATCTTGATGAGCATCGGGTACGCAAAGTCGATATTTTTGATGGTGGGCGCACGGCAGTAATTGTAGCAAGCGATCCCCAAATTGAGGGTAAAGAGCAACGCGCTAGAGTTGATTTGCCTTTGTATGCACCTGAGTTGATGGAGAAACTCAACGAAGGTGGGGTGGATCTTGCCATTTATCCTCCTAGCAACAATGGCGCAATCTGGGGATTCATTAGTAATTTGATTTTCCCTGTGGCATTGATCGCCGGTTTGTTTTTCTTGTTCCGTCGCTCCAACCAAATGGGCGGTCCTGGACAAGCAATGGACTTTGGTAAATCCAAGGCTCGTTTTGCAATGGATGCTCAAACAGGCGTAATGTTTGATGATGTTGCTGGCATCGAAGAAGCTAAGGAAGAACTGCAGGAAGTCGTGACTTTCTTGAAGAAACCAGAGCGCTTTACTGCTGTTGGGGCAAAGATCCCTAAGGGTGTTTTGTTGATTGGTCCCCCTGGAACTGGTAAAACTTTGCTGGCTAAAGCGATCGCTGGTGAAGCAGGTGTACCTTTCTTCTCAGTATCTGGCTCTGAATTTGTCGAAATGTTTGTTGGTGTTGGTGCATCTCGAGTGCGCGACTTGTTTAAAAAAGCCAAAGAAAATGCGCCTTGTATCATCTTTATTGATGAAATTGATGCTGTCGGTCGTCAACGTGGTGCTGGTATCGGCGGTGGTAATGACGAACGCGAGCAAACTCTCAATCAAATCCTCACAGAAATGGATGGGTTTGAAGGTAATTCTGGCGTAATCGTAATTGCCGCAACTAACCGTGCTGATGTCCTTGACTCAGCTCTTTTGCGTCCGGGTCGTTTCGATCGCCAAATCGGCGTCGATCCACCTGACATCAAAGGTCGTTTGCAAGTTCTCAACGTTCACGCTCGCGACAAAAAGATCAGTCCTGAAGTTTCATTAGAGGCGATCGCCCGCCGTACCCCTGGGTTTGCAGGCGCCGACCTTGCTAATCTCTTAAATGAAGCTGCAATTCTGACCGCTCGTCGTCGCAAGGATGCGATGACCATGGCTGAAATAGATGATGCAGTAGATCGCGTTATTGCTGGTCTCGAAGGCAAAGCTCTTGTTGATAGCCGTAATAAAAGATTAATCGCCTATCACGAAGTTGGTCATGCGATCGTCGGTACATTGCTCAAGGAACACGATCCAGTTCAAAAAGTTACCCTCATTCCTAGAGGTCAAGCAGCAGGTTTGACATGGTTCACTCCCGATGAAGAACAAACTCTTGTTTCTCGTGGTCAAATCCTAGCCCGTATCACAGCGGCTCTAGGTGGTCGTGCCGCTGAAGAAGCAGTATTTGGTGCGGCAGAAGTTACTACTGGTGCAGGTGGCGATTTACAACAAGTAGGAGGCATGGCACGTCAGATGGTTACTCGTTATGGCATGTCAAATATTGGTCAATTAGCACTCGAAGGTCAAAGCTCTGAGGTTTTTCTCGGACGCAGCATGGGTGGAGGTTCTCAATATTCTGAAGATATTTCCGCAAAGATCGATCAGCAAGTTCGTGAAATCGTACAAAAGTGCTACCAGTCTGCACTCCAGATTGTTTACGAAAATCGGGCTGCGATTGATCGTGTTGTCGATTTACTAGTTGAGAATGAAACTTTAGATGGAGACGAATTCCGTCGAATTGTTTCTGAATACACATCGCTTCCTGTTAAAGCGCGTTTTATACCTCAAATCTAGAATCTACGCACCCCTACTACCAATCCACGAAAGTGTTGTCACACTTTCGTGGATTAAAAAACAAACCCAGTAATGGTTTTCAAAACTAAAAATGGCGTAGCCATTTTTAGTTTTGGTAAAAAGAAGTCGTTGGAGTACTTATACACTCAAACGACTTCTTTTTGACTGAAAAATTCTTGGTGCAAGCAATCAAGAAAGTCTGAACTAGGCATCAAACCAAGGAATTTAGGAAGTTTATCTTTCCATCAGCTAATGGTTTCATAAACGAAGAGACTGCATTCAGCTTTGAGAAAGATTAATCTAGAACCAATATACCAAGCAAGTTTGTGTTGAGGAGCACCCCAAAAGATATAATCGCTTAAGACTTGTTTACAAAATCATAGACACAATCAAAGATTTATATGGCAGAGGTTACTTTTTTCAACGCCCTCAGAGCAGCGATCGATGAGGAAATGGAGCGCGATCCAGCCGTTTATGTTTTAGGCGAAGACGTGGGGCATTATGGCGGCTCCTACAAAGTAACCAAAGACCTTTACAAAAAATACGGGGACTTACGCCTACTTGACACCCCGATCGCTGAGAATAGCTTTACAGGTATGGCGATCGGTTCAGCAATGACAGGTTTGCGTCCGATCATCGAAGGCATGAACATGGGATTTTTACTACTTGCCTTTAACCAAATTTCCAACAATGCAGGGATGTTGCGCTATACATCTGGCGGTAATTTCAAAATTCCAATTGTCATTCGTGGACCTGGTGGCGTTGGTCGCAACCTCGGAGCCGAACATTCACAACGTCTCGAAACCTATTTCCAAGCTGTTCCTGGGATTAAAATGGTTGCTTGCTCTACTCCATACAACGCCAAGGGCTTACTTAAGTCAGCAATTCGTAACGACAACCCAATCCTTTTCTTTGAGCATGTGTTGCTGTACAACCTCAAGGAAGATATTCCTGACGAAGAATATTTGTTGCCTCTCGACAAAGCAGAAATCGTGCGCGAAGGCAACGATGTTACGATTCTGACATATTCACGGATGCGTTATCACGTCCTCAAGGCAGTCGAGACTTTAGTTGATAGAGGATACGATCCTGAAGTGATTGACTTGATTTCTCTCAAGCCTTTGGACATGGAAACTATCGTTACTTCGTTAAGAAAAACTCATCGCATTGTGATTGTTGAAGAGGGAATGCGTTGCGCCAGCATTGGTTCAGAGATCATTGCTTCGATCAACGACAGCTATTTTGATGAGCTTGATGCACCTATTGTTCGTCTTGCCGCGCTTGACGTCCCAACCCCTTACAACGGCGGATTAGAGAATCTGACAATTCCTCAGCCAGAGGATGTGATTGATGCAGTTGAGAAATTGCTAGCTTAGAGTTTATTTGAGAGTTATACCAAAGCACAAAATGGCTACGCCATTTTGTGCTTTTCAAATTTTAGCGAAAGCGAACTTAACTTGCAGAGCCCTCGAGAGAGAAACAAAAGATCACCGAATATATTCTGGCTGGGATAAATTAAGCGGTAAAAGAAAATCGTCTTACTGCCAATAAACTACCCAATACGCCAATCACGGCTCCAAAGGTTAACAACACTGCAGGGAGAAGCAGCTGCACCCTTAGATCAGTAGTCAAACCTAAAGTTAGAGACTTGATAAGTTCTGGTTGATTGACGATCGCATCACCTAGAAGATTTAGGCTTAAAATCAACATTAAATAAGCTGTCCCCGCACCAGTGACTCCAAAGAATACCCCTTGCAGGACAAACGGAAAATAAATCCATGTTGCTGTTGCTCCCACCAGTTGCATTACCTCTATTTCTCGCCGTCTTGCCAATACAATCAAACGAATTGTGGTGGTAATTACTGAGATCGCAATCACTGTAAAAATTGCCACAATCACCACACTGCTATTACTCAAAGCGCGTCGTAATTGCCCAATCCGTTCTACAACTTCATTGGTATACCAAACCTCGTTAATACCCTTTAAGCCAGAGATCCGTTTTGCTACGTCAGGCACGCGATCGCTAGAGACAGCCCTCACCTTAAACTCGTCAACCAAAGGATTGCCACCAAGCTGCTGCGTTGCTTGATTAAGATCATTTTTGCCCAGATCTTTCATCAAATTTTGCCACGCATCTTCTTTAGGAATTAGCTTTGCGGCAGCAACTCCATCCACCAATAGTAATCGCGGTTGCATAGACTCACCGACAATATTTTCGTCCAAGTAGACCGAAATTTCTAACTGGCTGCCTAGCTGTCCCAAGACATTTTCCAGTTGCCAAGAGATTTGTAAACTTGCTCCAAACAAAAACAACAATACAGCCACAGTACTAATGGCAGCCCAATTCATCCAGCCGCCGCGCCGCAATCCTAAAAAAGTTTCACGCAGCAGATAGTCTATTTTAGTAAATAAGCGAACGAAATTTTGTACCATAATTTTAAAGGGTTTACTGTGGGGAGTGACAGCATAGCAAACCAAAACTCAAATTGTGATTGACAGACTACTAGACGATGTAACCATTTTGCAAATGCAAAACAGGGTGATTGGCCGCTCTTACTAACTGCTCATCATGAGTAGTCAAAAGCACCGTCACCCCAAAAGAATTTAGCTTTTTTAAGATTTTAATTACCTGCCAAGCATTGTCAGGATCAAGATTTCCTGTTGGCTCATCGGCAAGTACAAGCGGCGGAGTATTAACTATTGCCCTAGCAATACTAGTTCTTTGCTGTTCTCCACCAGAAAGCTCTTCAGGAAAACAATCCGCTTTATCCATCAATCCCACCATCTTCAAGGCTGGCTGAACACGGCGCTGAATTTCTTTGTAGGTGTAGCCCTGAGCCATCAGGACAAAGGCAACATTCTCCGCAACAGTGCGACGCGGAACAAGTTTGTAGTCTTGAAATACAATGCCAATTTTCCGCCGCAACATCGCTAGCTTATTCCCCTTTAACCCATTAAGGTTAAACCCATTTACAATTACGTCGCCATCTGTAGCTTGCTCTGCGCCATAGAGTAACTTTAATAATGTGGATTTCCCCGATCCCGAATGACCTGTAATAAATTTAAAGTCGCCTTTATAAAGCTCGATGTTAACATCGCGTAAACCAACAGCACCATTGGTATAGGTTTTGCGAACGTTTTCTAATTTAACAATGACCGATTTTTGCCCCTTAGCCATATTTTCGGCAGAAGTCTTTGCTGTATTTGAGTTGAAGGATGTTGAGTTTGATTTGGTTGGGAGTTTTAGCATGGGCGATCGCTTGAATATTCTAAAATATCTGTGAATAGTTAATCCATGACCGATATTTGTACTTGAGATTATACAGACCAAGTCAAGGGATCAACATCAGCTATTGCTGCCAAACTCAAGTTAATAAAAAATCTGATACAAAAGAGTGTTATCAAATCAGAAAAGGTATTCTCTGATTTTTGGGTAGTCATATGCTAAATTATTGCGGGTTTAATAGGTAAGCCCGACAAAAAATAGTAAGCTTTTATTTACTTGCTCAAGCTTCTAATTTATAAATGCTTAGAATAAATGCTCAGATTGATCGCTAATCAATACTGGCTAAATAAACTAAAAGGTGATTGCTATCATTTTCGTTTAAAATTTGAACTATCCTTTCGACGGTAGTGATGTAATTCCCAAAAAGTTTAACCAATCAAGCTAAATCTCCATTCACCAAAATAACTGAGGGGTTATCAGCAGTGGCAGCTCGCAAAATACTAGTAATTGACGATAGTCGCGTAATCCGTAACATGGTACGTGACATGCTCCCGCCAGCAAACTTTGAGGTTCTAGAGGCAGCCGACGGTATCAAAGGGCTGGAGATGATCCAGCAAGAAAAGCCTTGGATGATCATGCTAGATTTCTTGTTACCTAAGATGAGTGGCTTTGAGGTTTATGAAGCTTTGCAGCAGAGTCCCGAACTGGTCCGTATTCCTCTAGTTTTGATGTCTGGTCGAAAGGAAGAAGTAACTAGTAAAATCGGGGAACCATTTGAAGATAAATACTTGGTATTTATTGAAAAGCCTTTTGAGCAAAAGGAACTAATCACAGCAATCAAAAGAGCGATGGTCTTGGCTGAGAAGCGCCCACGCATCTCAGTTATGCCTTTAGGCAGTGCGGATTTAGCTTCTACAGATCGTACAGATGAAGCTCTAGTTAAACGCATTGAAGAACTAGAAGCTAAGCAAAAGTTATTAGAACAACAAATGGCTTCGCAGCAAAAGCAGTTCCAGCAGCTAGTAGACTTTATCAAGAAAAAATTAAACTGACAAATGCATCACCAACAGAAGCATAAAACTTCGCAATTTGTCTCAATTTTTTGGTAAATTACCTCACCAAAAGTAAATCTCATTGATGTATAGAACCATCAGGCATTATAGTTCCAGTCAATTTTGCATGATCTAATTTAGCCAAACTTAGATCTGCTTTCAACAGATTTGCACCTCTTAGGTTAGCGTAGCTCAAATCTGCTCTCGTCAAAATCGCTCCCCGCAAATCTACTTTTTCGAGATTGGCACTACTCAAATCTGCCCATCCGAAATCAGCACCACGTAGATCAGCGCCACTAAAATTAATGTGCGTCAAAATTGATTCACTTAGTTCAATCCCATGCAAAGATACGCCTTGCATTTCGCTATCATTCAGATGTGATTGCTCAAAGTTGCGATCGCCGTTAGCATAACGATCAAGTAGTTCGGCTTTGGTTAGCGCAGCATGAGAAGGTAAGGTCATAGCTCCAGACTCAAAAGATGGTCTATTTCTCATATTAAGATCTATTTCTCATATTAAGAGCAGATGTGTCGCTAAATATCAACTCTGCTAGATAAAGTTCTACATTATTTTTTATGACAGATTGGCTGCAACGTACAGAATTATTAATTGGTGCAGATAGCCTAAACAAGCTCAAATGTGCCAACGTTTTAGTGGTTGGCATGGGAGGAGTGGGCAGCTTTGCCGCCGAGTTTTTATGCCGTGCTGGGATTGGACAGATGACGATTGTTGATGGAGATCGCGTTGATCCTTCCAATAAAAATCGTCAGATTGTGGCACTCAATAGTACTGTCGACATTCATAAAGCCGATGTTATGGCAGCGCGAATGAATGATATCAATCCAGACATGCAATTAACGGTAATCAAAGAATTCCTTACTCCAGACCTAATGATGGAACTAGTAACAACTAAGTTTAACTGGGTACTAGATTGCATTGATAGTCTGCAACCCAAGCTTTATTTTCTTGGCGCAGCCGCCACTAATGGAGTAAAAGTGGCAAGTAGTATGGGAGCAGGTGGTCGAGTCGATCCCCAGAAAGTAAGGATTGCACCAATTTTTGAAACTGATTGTTGTAGGTTTGCTTATAAAATCCGTAAAGGTTTACGCCGTAAAGGTTTTGCTAGTGCCAATATTATTGCAGTTTATTCTGAAGAGTTGGTAAATCGTGATTCGCTTCAACTAACCGACGGCAGTAATTTTAAGAGATCGTATTACGGAACAATTTCCTATTTACCAGCCCTGTTTGGGTTAAATCTAGCCAGTATTGTAATTCGGGATCTGATAGCTTAAAAAAAGCTGCACGTAGTGCAGTTTTTTTTGGATTAAGCGAATGGCGGGAATCGAACCCGCAACATCTGCTTGGAAGGCAGAGGTTTTACCACTAAACTACATTCGCAAGTTAATGATTAGTGTATGCATTTAATAATTATAGCAGCGATCGAAACATTTTAAAAGTCTTTTTTTAAAATTCACAATAACCTTGATCCATTTCAATCCGATCTAACACCTTTAAGCCCCGTGGCTCTCCTAGCTTACGCAATGAATTTCTAGCATCGGTTTGCACACTAAGGTCATCATCATCAAGAGCGTAAATTAGAGCATCAACTGCATCATGATAAATCTCATTTTGAGTATCAAAATCGCGGCGCATTTGCACAATTAGCTTACCAAGTGACCATGCACAATTACCTCGCACAGCAGACATCGGATCTTTAGTTAACGCTTCGGTTAAAGGCTCAATCGCTTGCAGATCTCCTAATTGTCCCAACGCACTAGCCGCCCATAGGCGCACCGCCGAGATGTCATACCTAAGTGAAGAAATGAGAGACTGTAGTCCTAATGTCGCACGGCAGGTTCCTAAAGCCCAGACGATACCTTTACGGACATAGCCATTCCAATCTTGTTTGAGTTGACCGATTAGAGGTGCGATCGCATCATCGCTCTTATTTCGCCCAAGAGCATAAGCGGCACTAACACGCACTAGAGGACATTCATCTTGTAGCAACTCAATGAGGCGGGGTATTGCTCTTTGATCTTCTAATTCACAAAATGCTCTCGCAGCTTGCATTTTTTCTAAAACTATAGCCGAGTTAAGAAGTACTAACATCTCATCAGGATCTGGAAGAGGTATATCCTCTTCGGGGGGCAAATCCAATGGACTCAATGGATTTGCTTCAATATCTAAGATAGTTAGGTCGTCATTCAGTGTCATGGCGATCGTCATAGCAAAAATCGAGCAAAGTTTTTGATAACCCAAGGTGTAGTTGCTATCTTACAGTGCTTTGTCCTGTAGTAAAACCAATCCAAGAATTTGAACTTATAAACAAACAAGAAAAGGCAAAAAGAGAAGAGGATATAGATAACAATGTTATCTATCTCCTCTTCTCTTTTTAAAATTAAGCTTGGCATCGAGCTATTTTCCCGTAGGGCTACCCCTAAAG
>QBMK01000049.1 GCA_003249035.1 Pseudanabaena sp. | reverse complement strand
ACACTATCTACCAACTTAAATTTGGACTTTTGTCTGATTATTTAAAATCCCAACTCAAGCATCCTTCTATCCCTATGGCTCTTGCGTAAGTCCTAACTATGTAACTTCTAAGGCGATGTTATGGCTTCTCGATTATACGCGATCGCAATTTTTGCCTTGACTGGGATTTTGGGCTGGTCATCCGATCTGTTGCCCATGATTGTACAAGCCCAGTCTATTCAATCTCGCAAAATTGAAGCTGATCGGCTATTTAATCAAGGACTACAACAAGCTCAGATAAGCCAGTTTCGTGAATCCTTACAATCAGCAGAACAAGCATTACATATTTATCAAGAAATTAACGACTATCCCAGTCAAGCCAATACTCAACTATTGATAGGAAACATCTACTTAATCTTTGGTCAATTTGATAACGCCATTAATACTTTTGGTAAAAGCCTTGAAATTGCTAAGCAATTGGGCATTCCGCTTTTAGAAGTTAAATTACTCAACAATTTAGGAGCAGCTTATTTTGCTTTAGGACAATATCAAAAAGCAATTGACAACCATCAACGGGGACTAGCAATTGCTCGCGACCTTAATGATCGCCAAGGTGAAAGCCTCATTCTTGGTCTTTTAGGGAATGACTACGTGGCTCTAGGTCAGTATCAAAAGGCTCTGGACTTCTATCAGCAGTACTTAGAAGCTACAAAAAGCATAAGAGATAGACAAGGAGAAGCCTATGCACTTGGAAATATTGGTAATACCTACGCCTATTTAGGTCAATATCAAAAAGCTATAGACTGGCTCCACCAGAGTTTAACTCTTATAAGAGCGATCGCTGATCGGCGAGGCGAAGGTAAAGCCCTAGAGAATTTAGGTAATGCTTATACATACTTAAACAAGTATCAGCAAGCGATTGAGGTTTATCAACAGGCTCTAGTAATCTATAAGCAAATTGGTGATCGCAATGGCGAAGCCACGGCATTAGGGAATCTTGGCAATGCTTTCAATGCGATCGGGCAGCATCAAAAATCCATTGATTATTTGCAGCAGACCTTAGAGATTATGCAAACTATTAAAGACCGGCAAGGGGAAGGCGCAACATTAGGGAATCTTGGTAATGCTTACTATGCGCTCAAGCAATACGAAAAAGCGTTAGATTTATATCAGCAGCATCTTGTAGTTGTCCGCCAAATTGGTGAACGCAAAGGTGAAGCACAGGCAAACGCAGAGATTGCGGCTACTCTGGCTAATCTAAATCAGTCTAGCTTAGCGATCGCTTTCTATAAGTCTTCTATCAGTATCACAGAAGCTATTCGTAAAGATATTCGCGGTTTAGGTAAAGAAGAACGCCAATCCTATTTGCAAACAGTAGCCGATCGCTATCGCAGTCTTGCGGATCTTCTACTCAATCAAGGACGTGTGATCGAGGCTATTCAAGTTCTAGACTTGCTCAAAATCCAAGAACTGGAAGACTATCTCAAAAACATCAAAGGGAATGATCGAACTGCACAAGGCATTAGAATGCTGGAGTCAGAAAAAACGATTATTGCTCAGCTTTCAGGTATTAGCAGAGTTCAAATGCCCGAACTCAATCGCCAACTTGCTAATCAGATTCAACAACTTCCCAAATCTGAGCTTAATAAAGTTCCCGATTATCTCAAACAAATCCCTCAAGGAACAGTCCTATTCTATCCTCTAATTCTTAGCGATCGCTTAGAGTTAATCCTCTTCTCTGCAAATGCCATTCCCATCAGTCGTCCCGTGAGAATCTCTCAAGAGAAACTAGAAAGGTTAATTACTGATTTTAGAAGTGGACTCCTTGATGCTGGCTCCGAGGATGTCAAAGAACCCGCTACAGAACTATACAATTTGCTAATCAAACCTATTGAGACAGAACTCACCCAAGCAAAAGCTGAAACGATTCTCTATGCACCTGATGGAAGACTGCGCTATATCCCCTTGGCAGCGATGTATGATGGCAAACAGTGGCTAATTGAGAAATATCGCATCAGTAATCTAATTGCCTATATTCTCTCCGATTTTTCGCCACGCTCCAAATCTCAGCCTAGTATCCTTGCAGGAGCATTTGGCGGTAAAGTGGGCGAGCGAAAATTTGGACAAATTGCTTTACCCGCTACGATTACAGAAGTGAAATCAATTGCTGATTTATTTAAAAATTCAGTTACTTTAACTGAAGAAGACTTTAGTCGCCAAGCCATCGAATCAAAATTCAAAAATCACAATATTCTCCACCTCGCGACCCATGCTGAGTTTAATATTGGTGCTCCAGAAAATTCTTTCATCATTTTTGGTAATGGTGACAAAATCCGACTCAATGAAATCATCAATTGGCAAATTCCAAATCTCGATTTGATTGTGTTGAGTGCTTGCCAAACGGGAGTCGGCAAACTTGGGGATGGTGTGGAAATTTTAGGCTTTGGGTACCAAGTCCAAAAAGCAGGTGCAAAAAATGCGATCGCTTCGCTCTGGAAAGTTGATGATGTAGGGACGAGTTTACTCATAACTGCATTTTATAGCGAACTCCAAAAAAGTGATATTACAGTTGTCGAAGCATTACGCAAATCGCAAGTTTCACTAATTAAATCGCAGAAATACAACCATCCTTTCTTCTGGTCAGCTTTTTTTGCGATCGGCAATGGGTTATAAACAATAATCTTTGAGCTTGCGGCAACCTACCTTTTCACAAGTAAAATTATGTTTGAGAAGTTAATCAATTCGTTTCAGGAGTATCTAAATCATGCCAACAAAGAACGTAATAAACCTTGATTAAAAAATCGCCATAAAAGTTAATATTTAGCCTGTAGGGAAAAGTAGAATACAAGAGGCTAATTAAGTTATTGGGACTGTTTTGCCCTTTAGTAATTGTTAATCATACCACCATATAAAATGGTACAATTAAAGAGTGAAAAGACAAAACTATCCATTGAGGAATCACTGATATGTATACCATGGATCGCAACGAAATCAAGGTAGCAGATAGTCGTAGTGATAGCTTTAAGCTACCCTCTGTAGAAGTCCCAGAAGTCTTGACAAAAGCAACTTTTGAAACTGCTTCTTCTTCAAGTATGCCCATGTCAAGTGGTTATACTGTAGATGATATGGGCTTGCTCAACAACTATGCAATTCTGACACCAATGTATGTTGAAGAGCCTACTCTTCCAACTATTGAGGAGCAACTTCGCTCTAAATCTAAAATAATATTCGCTATTCTGATCACTGTAATGGCAATATTTATCGCTCTCGTCGTAAGTTAAGACTTACACTTCTTAAATGGCTTAAGAACATCCCTTATCTCCCACCCCTTTCTACCAAGACAAAGAAAGAGATTAGGGATTTTTCTTGCTTTCAATTTATTGAGTGGGAAAATTGCATTAATATCTAGGTTTAGGATAATGGCATGGAGAAAGTATTAAACAATCAAATGTGTCCTAGCGATCCCGCTCATGATATCTGGAAAAGACAGCGCCATCCCCTTGATTGCATTTTTCATCCTCGCTCTGTTGCCGTAATTGGGGCAACAGAGCGAGAAGGAAGTGTAGGACGAACATTGCTTTGGAACTTAATTCGCAGTCCCTTTGGGGGCACTGTTTTTCCAGTCAATCCTCAGCGTCATAGTGTATTGGGAATTAAGTCCTATCCAGATATCTCTAGTGTTCCCGAAGTCGTCGATCTAGTTGTAATTGCAACACCTGCGGCGACAGTCCCTCAGGTGATTCGTGAATGCGCGGCAGTCGGAGTAAAAGGCGCAATAATTGTTTCGGCTGGTTTCAAAGAAATTGGAGAGTCGGGGGCAGCGTTAGAACAGCAAGTTCTCACAGAAGCTAGACGGAGCGGGATGCGAATTATTGGACCGAATTGCCTTGGAGTCATGAATCCACTTGTGGGACTAAATGCCACCTTTGCTGGGGCGATCGCTCGTGCGGGGAACGTTGCTTTCATTAGTCAAAGTGGAGCGCTCTGCACTTCGATCTTAGATTGGAGTTTAGGCGGAAATGTGGGATTTAGCGCCTTCGTCTCCATTGGCTCAATGATGGATGTTGGCTGGGGTGATTTGATTGAATACCTCGGTGATGATCCTCACACTCACAGCATTGTTTTATATATGGAATCAATTGGTGACGCTCACGCCTTTCTATCGGCAGCTCGTGAAGTTGCTATGGATAAACCAATTATTGTATTGAAAGTGGGACATACTGAAGCAGCAGCTAAAGCTGCGGCTTCGCACACAGGAGCTTTGACAGGTAGTGATGAAGTCCTAAATGCAGCATTTCGTCGCTGTGGGATATTGCGAGTACATACGATTTCCGATCTGTTTGATATGGCAGAAATTCTCGCCAAACAACCGCGCCCCAAGGGAAATCGTCTCTCGATTGTCACCAATGCTGGGGGACCTGGTGCGATCGCTACAGATGCTCTGATTGAGGGCGGCGGTGAATTGTCAGAGCTAGCTCCAGAAACATTGCAACAGCTAGATCAATTTTTGCCTCCCCAATGGAGCCATCATAATCCCATTGATATTTTGGGCGATGCTAGTAGCGATCGCTATGCCAAAACCCTAGAGGTTGTAGCAAATGATCCCAACAGCGATGGATTGCTCGTTATCTTGACTCCGCAGGCAATGACAAACCCTACACAGACTGCGGAAAAGCTCAAGGCTTATAGTCAATTAGGTAAACCAGTTTTAACAAGTTGGATGGGCGGCGCGGAAATTGCCGCAGGTACGCAAATTCTCAATCAAGCCAATATTCCTACCTATCCCTATCCCGATACCGCCGTCAGATTGTTTAACTATATGTGGCGGTATACCTACAATTTACGGGGGATCTATGAAACGCCTTCCTTGCCTGGGGATTCCGATCAGTATGCACCCGATCGCCTTCTTGCTGAGAAAATTTTAGCGCCTGCCATCAGTAGCGATCGCAGCCTACTAACTGAGTATGAATCCAAAAAATTACTTGCTGCCTACGGTATTCCCACTGTACCGACCGAAATTGCTACGAGCGATCTGGAAGCTGTAGAAATCGCAGATCGCTTTGGTTATCCTGTTGTTCTCAAACTCCATTCCGAGATTATTACTCACAAGACGGATGTTGGTGGGGTGCGTCTTAATCTCGAAGATGCAGCAGCCGTTACTCGCGCTTTTATGGCGATCGCATCCAAAGTTCGGGCTATAAATCCTCAAGCCTTTTTGGGTGTAACTGTGCAACCAATGGTCAAGACAGATGGCTATGAATTGATCTTAGGTAGCAGTCTTGATCCTCAGTTTGGCGCAGTGATGCTCTTTGGCATGGGTGGTCAGCTAGTAGAAATCTTTCAAGATCGCGCATTAGCATTGCCCCCACTAAATACAACTCTTGCGCGGCGAATGATGGAACAGACTCGCATCTATAAAGCTTTGCAAGGAGTCAGAGGCAGAAGGGCGATCGATCTGGCAAAACTTGAGCAATTATTGGTCAACTTCAGTCAATTAATCGTCGAACAGTCTCAAATTCGTGAAATTGATATCAACCCTCTGACGGTTTCCAATGAGGGCATGATTGCTTTAGATGCGCGAGTAGTTCTTCACACAACTGCTGATATTGCCCAGCGACCCGTTCCTGCTATTCGCCCCTATCCTACTAAGTATGTGAAGCTATGGGAATCGCTAAAAGGAGATCTCCTCAAGATTCGCCCTATTCGCCCCGAAGATGAGCCGCTTATGGTGCAGTTCCATCAAAGTCTTTCAGAAGAGAGTGTCTATTTGCGTTATGCACACATGGTTAAGCTAAAGCAGCGTATTGCCCATGAACGCTTAACCCGTATTTGCTTCATTGATTACGATCGCGAAATGATTTTAGTTGCCGATCATAAAAATATACAAACTGCCGAGCATGAGATTTTGGCAGTAGCAAGGTTGAGTAAGTTACATGGCACAAACGAAGCTGAATTTGCACTAATCGTTAGCGATCGCTACCAACATCAAGGTTTAGGCACAGAGTTATTAAGAAGGCTTCTTGAGATCGGTAAGGAAGAAAAACTCAGTGCGATCATTGGTTATATTCTTAATAGCAATCAAGCAATGCAAAGCATCTGTCGGGAATTAGGATTTCAGTTGCAACCAGATCAGGAAGAAGGAATGTTAAAAGCTATCTTTGTGCCGTAAAGCCAACTTAAATTTGCGACTTACAAAATAGACTTTACAATCTTGGCTGAGATTTGCTAAGCTAGATACCCGTCGCCTAAATTAAAATGCGTCAAACTACAGCATAATTAAGAACAATACTTTGCTACCAAAATAAGCATGACTCAAATAATCGTTGGTGAAAATGAAGGGATTGAATCGGCTCTACGTCGATTTAAGAAAAAAATCCAGAAAGCTGGCTTACTAGCAGATATTCGTCGCTGTCAGTACCATGAGACCGCAGGCGAAAAACGTAAGCGTAAAGCTGAAAATGCTAAGCGTAGAGGTCGTTTTCGCCGTCGCGATAGTTAATAAAAAAGGAGCGCATTGCGCTCCTTTTTTTGTGCCTAATAACCAACACCCAATAATTTGTTTTCGCGCCGAAATTGGCTTGGCAACACTACATCAGTACCATTTGCCCAGATGCCGATGCGATCGCTCTGCGCTTGTGCTTCCAGTTCCTCATAGCCTTGGCAGTCTTTTGCTTGCAGGGGATCATAATGGGCTAGCCCCAGAGACACCATAACTTTGTTCGCATTTTGCCCCCCCGCTAAAACTTCGGCAGTGTAACGCCCAAATTTATCTTTTTTGAATACTTTTATATAAACCTCTTCATCGTCAAGAATATTTTGCAGCACTTTGCGAGCATGTTGTCCTTCAGATTGCAGCAATTCAGGCGCATCAATACAGGCAAGATGAACCTTAGTTTTGATGCCACGATCTACAAGGGTAATGTTATCGCCATCAAAAACTCTCACTGCAAATTCTGCTGCCCATGAAGGCTGAGTCGCGATCGCGATATATGCGAAGTTGATAACCACAATCAAGACAAACTGCTGAAATTTATTTATAAAATTAACAAGAGACATTTATAGAGATTACAGAGGGCTTAAATTAATCATATAGCTGACAACCACGAGCTTTTTTCGGCTTTAGGTGGCGGCGATCGCAAATTCGCCACGACATTTTGCACCGCCATCAGCGATCGCTAGTTCATGGAGTGTAAATTCATCACCAAGTTTATGCACGAGGGCTTCTAGTAATGCGTGAATCTCCTGATTGCTTTTGGCTACGGGAGGTATATCAGTAGAAATCGCTTCCAAGAAAATCGGTGACTTGAGGCAACTTTGCAGATCTTCGGATGAAAGCTCTACATCCATTGTGACGTGGATGGGATCAAGTAGTCGTAATGCCTCACCTTTGATGATCTGAGAAATATTTAGATGAATAGCTTCGGCACACAAATCGATATTGGTTATCGCTAAACCTTTATATTTGGCTCCTACCCCGATAACTGTAGCTTTGGGGATGTCCCCGCTTAAAATTTGACGACTTTTGCCAGCGATCGCAATTTCGATGGTTTCGATATGCTCGACCTGCGATCGCAACCATAGTTTAATAATAGGAATTAATACAGAACTGACAGCAGACATTTTGAATTGAACCTGTGAATTGAACCTATTTAAGGTTATGGCGGTCAAAACTAATAACTTAGAAATAGGTTAAACCAGCCAATATTGCCTCACTAAGTATAGATGCTCATACGGATGTTCGCCATAGATGTTCAGAGCGGTAAAAACAGATATCAGAGAATCACCTCGTAGCGATCCCGATCTCGCGATTGTGCAAGCTTGCTTGCAGGGCGATCCGCATGGGTTTAAAAAACTGTATCAACGCCATCACCACAAGGTGCGATCAACGCTCTACCAACTATGTGGCTCCGATGGGCTAGATGATTTGGTGCAAGATGTGTTTTTACGGGCATGGAAAGGACTAACCAAATTTCGGCAGTCCTCCCAGTTTTCGACTTGGCTCTATCGGATTGCCTTTAACGTGGCAAGCGATCGCCGTAAAGCTCTAGCCAAGATGCGATCGCGAAATATCTCTGTCGAAGATGAGCAACTAGAAAATCTCGCTGACGGTGCGATCTCCCGTGAAAGTGATTCGCAACCGAGCTTAACCCAAATGCATTATCAAGACCTAATGCAACGCGGTTTAGCAAAGCTAAGTGAAGATCATCGTGCCGTATTGGTTCTGCACGATCTAGAGGAGTTACCTCAAAAAGATATCGCCGAAATTTTATCTATTCCTGTCGGCACGGTGAAATCGCGTCTATTTCATGCCCGTAGTGCCATCAAAAAGTTTTTAGAAGCGCAAGGAGTCGAGCTATGAAAAAAATATATTCTCAAGATTTTCCGGAACACTTTGGCGAAGATCCTAGCGAAAATTCTGATGAATCCTCTCAGCGCTCCTTAGTGTCTTTTCTCAAACAAAATAAACCAATCGCACCACCGCCAGCATCAAATTTTGAGCAACAGCTATTTGCTGAAATCAGTAAATATCCGCAGCGATCGCCAAAATCTTCTAAAGCAAATTTACGGCGTTGGCTACCTTGGGCTTTATTGATCCCAGCCGCGATCGCTACAGGGATTACATTTAATTGGGCAACGAACCGCTCCCAGTATCAAATGGCAAGTATTAGCGAATCAGAAAAAGCTGAGATCGAACAATCGCTGATCAGCAGTTGGAATATGACCGATGACCTGACCGATCAAGCTGTTAATACTGCTCCTAGTTCCTCAGATACCCATCTTTTGATTGAGTTAGCACCTCTTGACTACGAGTAACCCACCGAGAAATATTATGTTTAAATCAAAAGTCTTTCAATATTGCGCGATCGCATCCACTGTAGTTGCCGCTAGTGGTGCTATTTGGGCTAGCAATGCCAACTTACAGCCGCAATCAGCGCAATCCCAAATACAATCTCAAACGAAATCTCAAGCTAGCGCTGAAAATAAGCCAGAATTAGACCCCGAAATATTAGCCCAAATACCAGATCGGCAGAATCGTAACGAAAGTGGCGATCTGCCGTCAGGTAGGATGCTCAAACAATTAAATTTATCAACAGAGCAGTTACAAAAAATTAAGGCAATTCGCGATCGCGATCTTGCTCAGATTCGAGAGCTTGCGCAGCAATCCCGACAAGCCAATAAAGAGTTACGAGATTTACTAGCTGGGTCTGAAAGCAGTGATGTAATTAGGGCAAAACATATTCAAGTACTAAATCTCCAACAAGAACTACGCAAGCAACATTTCGAGAGAATGTTAGCCATGCGCGAAATCTTGACCCCCGAACAAAGATCTCAACTCAAAGAAATCATGCAAAAAAATCGCCCAAACTGTATAAAAGAAGGGATGAGAGATCGGATCAAAAATCGAGGGCAAAAACTTTAGATAATCTGGGAGATAGTATAACCCTATAAATCCACAAAAAACCCTGCTTCGCGGTGTTTTTTGTGGATCAGTGTAAATACCTAACGCGAAGAAATTGTTAAATCCCCTTACCAAATCTAGAACTACTCTTAATATAATTTCTAACTATTACAAATACTTCTGTTGAGTTTTATCAAGATTCACGAAGAAAGCCTGAACCTCATAAACTTGCATGACTGAATCTTTATCTACTTATAAATCAGCTCAAGATGCTGAAAACCCTACTAATAATAGTAGTTCTCAAAGTACAAACCGATTTATAGAGCCAGTTGTTCTCATCCGTCGCATTGCTTTTGGAATTGCGATCGCAACTTGGATGGTGATGGCAATCGGTAGTGCGACTCGAGTTATGAATGCAGGCTTGGCTTGCCCCGATTGGCCCCTATGCTATGGATCGGTATTGCCCGCAGAGCAAATGAACCTACAAGTATTTTTAGAATGGTTTCATCGACTAGTTGCTTCTACGGTTGGGTTTGCCACGATTGTTTTGTTTAGTGCAAGCTGGTATTTCCGCAAATCTTTGCCGAAATGGCTACCTTGGGCTACATCGGGATCATTATCTCTGGTAGTTTTTCAGGGGATTTTAGGTGGACTGACGGTAACGCAGCTATTACGTTTTGATATCGTCACAGCCCATTTGGGAACGGGTCTATTGTTTTTCTCTAGTTTGCTAGCGATTTCAATAGCTTTAGGCAACTATACAAGTGAAGCGCCAAGCTCTTCACCAAAGATTGCTTGGCTGGGATTATCGGCAGCAGTTTTAGTTTATTTACAAAGTATTCTCGGTGCATTAGTTGCCTCTCAATGGGCGCTGCACCAATGCTTTGCAACTCAAGATATGTGTATTGTTTTGAATGCACACTTAATTGGTATGATCCCAGTTACCCTTACTAGCATCGCGGTAGTGGTTACAGCATGGCTATCGAAACAGATTGCCCCTCTACTAAGAAAGGTGGCAACGATCGCAGGTTTGTTAGTTGTTGTGCAGATAGCGATAGGCTACGGCACTTATAAACTACACCTGCAGGTCGAACCGCTCACCATTGCTCACCAAGCCACAGGTTCAGCTTTGCTCGGAACACTCGTTTGCTTTACTGTGTTAGCATTTAGAGCCACTAGACAAGACCAATCTTTAATCCAAGAACAGAATCAAGCGCAACCTGCGATTCGCTAACTGTAATAACTGCGAAATATTTTAGGAGTTAAGCGCAATGCAAGAAACAGCAATTCAAGAATTGAACATTTCAGAAACAGCGATCGCGGAAAATATATTTACAGCCAATCAATCGTCAAGTCGTAACTGGCGAGAGGTTATTCAAGACTATACAGAGCTAACTAAACCACGCATTATTGTTTTGTTGCTAATCACCACTGCAGGGGCGATGTGGATTGCTTCTGAAGGACAAGTGGATGCATTTTTGATGTTTGTTACAGTTTTAGGAGGGGCGATCGCGGCAGCTTCTGCAAATGCAATTAACTGTCTATACGATCGCGACATTGATGCCAAGATGGAGCGCACTAGCTGGAGACCTATACCATCAGGCAGAATTCAACCTCTTAATGCGCTGATTTTTGCGATCGTCTTAGCGATTATTTCCTTTACCCTATTGACTGTATATGCCAATCTCCTTGCTGCTTGCCTAGCGATGTCAGGGATTGCTACCTATGTGGGCGTTTACACTATTTGGCTCAAGCGCTCTAGCACGCAAAATATTGTCATCGGTGGCGCAGCAGGTGCGATTCCGCCCCTAGTCGGTTGGGCTGCCGTGACAGGCGAGCTAAGTTGGGCAGCGTGGGTTTTATTTGCGATTATTTTTGTGTGGACTCCACCGCATTTCTGGGCTTTGGCATTAATGATTCGTGATGAATATGCCAAGGTGGGCGTCCCAATGCTGCCTGTCATCAAGGGCGCTGAAGTGACAGCCGATCAAATTTTGCTATACACTTTATTACTGGTTCCCGTTTCGCTGTTGCTAGTTTATCCTTGTAATGTCATGGGTCTGGTCTATGCAGTGTCAGCTGTTGGGCTGGGTGGTGCGTTTATATATAAAGCAACCCAGTTATTAAAAGAACCAAGCGATCGCAATGTGGCTCGTTCTGTTTTTAAATATTCGATTCTCTATCTAGCATTACTTTGTGTAGCAATGGGCGTTGATAGCTTGCCACTTGCTCATATTTCAAGCCAACAAGTAATCGCCTTATTACAAATACCAAGTAGCATTTAAGCCAAATAAGCCTCGCAATACGAGGCTTATTTTATAAGCGATTGCACTTTTACTTATTTACAATTAATACCAATTCACAAAAGTGTGACGACACTTTTGTGAATAAGACTCAAAGATTATATTGGCAACTAAATTGAGATCGAGGCGAGAATTTCTCCAATCTATTCTTACGATCGCAATAGTTTAAAATGCAGACAACCTTAAAACCGCTTTAACAGTTTTGTTCCGCATGATCGAGCCGCCCCAGCCAATATTTGAGCAGCCAGAGAAACTATTTACAAAATTCCGCAGGGCGATCGCCAGTAAGGAATTTCTGATTACAGCTGAAGTTTCGCCTCCAAAGGGCAGCGACCCCTCGCACATGCTCGAACAAACGAGATCTCTCAAGGGGCGTGTTCATGCGGTGAATATTACCGATTCTAGTCGAGCAGTCATGAGTATGAGTCCTGTTGCAGCATCAGTCTTAATCCAACAACAAATCGGGATTGAAACTGTTTGTCAAATTGCTTGTCGCGATCGCAATCGGATTGCTCTACAAGGCGATTTATTTGGTGCAGCCGCATTAGGCATAACAAATATTCTTGCCCTAACGGGCGATCCTGTACAAGCTGGAGATTCTCCCGATGCGAGATCGGTGTTTGACTACGAATCAGTGCGATTATTACAACTAATTCAAAAGCTAAATCAAGGACTAGATGCCAATGGGAAAGTATTGCCCAATCAAGGTACTAATTTCTTAGCAGGGGCTGCTGTCGATCCACAGTCGCCAAGCTGGTCGGGTCTACAAAAGAGGTTTGAGCGAAAGATTAATGCAGGAGCTCAATTTTTTCAAAGCCAATTAATTACCGATTTTGATCGCCTCGATAAGTTTGTAAATCAAATTGCCAATCAATCTGACAAGCCAATTCTCGCAGGAATATTTTTAATTAAGTCAGCTAAAAATGCACTGTTTCTAAATAAATTTGTGCCTGGGGTGAAAATTCCTGAACATATCATCGATCGCCTTGCTCAAGCTAAATCACCGCTACAGGAAGGTATCGCGATCGCATCTGAACAAATTCAAACCGCTCGTCAAATTTGCCAAGGAGTTCACATCATGGCAATCAAAGCCGAACATTTGATCCCAGAAATCCTAGACCGTGCAGGTATAGCAATCCTCTAACTTTAGGGAGGTTTGCTTCATAAATCTCCCTAAATCTCAACATTTTCGGTTAATCTAAGGAATCAACTTACCTAACATCTATGGCAAGACGTAGATATTCTTCAACCCTGAATCAGCCTCCTAACGAGTCTAAATCTAGTGGCACAACCATCAAACTGGCGATTGCTGGCGCGATCTTTGCGGTCGGTATTGGTGTGGGAGTTGCCCTGTCTACTCTCAACTCTACACCGCGTACTGTTGATGCGATTCGTTTAGACAACCTCGCTCCTAACCGAGATTTTTGCATTAATTATGGGGCATCGGCAATGGTAATGAGTAGCCGTGTCTATGTCACACTTACTCCATTTAATGTATTTATTAGCCAAGCTGAAGCGGTGCCCGGATGTGTGATTTTGCCAAATAACTGGAATGTGCTATTACAAAAAAATGTGATTAAAGAATCAGACATTCGTCTATGCAAAGATAGGATGAATACCTTTGGCTTTACCGGTGATCTAGACAAATCTCCTACTGTTGATTGTATCTACGAAAGCAAAAATGCTACTGAAAGGTTTACTAATGGCTTACCAGTATCACCTAGTCCCAGTCCTCAGCCATAAATAAGTGCGCTTAGCGCACTTTTGAGATTTCCTCAAAAAAAGCAACGCTTAGCGTCGCTTTTTTTGTTTTTTAGAGCTTTAGCATTCATCAAATGCTTCAACATCCAATAAATGACGGTATGGATCGGCTAGTTCTGAGCCTTTGAACGCTAGTGCTCGCAAAATATGCCAATCATTCAAACTCTCAAAAGCATTAGCATAGTCATCTCGCTCTAGACGATCTGCGATCGCCGCGACATCTGATGCGTTGAACTTACTAGGATCTACCTCTGGAGCTTCTCCTACTAAATCCTTGGAAGGGTTATTAACCATATCGCTCTATGACAGTCCTGTGAACGGAGAGAGAGGGATTTGAACCCTCGGTACGGAGTTACCTGCCGTACAACAGATTAGCAATCTGCCGCTTTCGTCCACTCAGCCATCTCTCCAAATTTATTAGGAATTATATCTTATCAGATAGCGTGCATAACACAACCTAATTGTTAAATTTAATGAATAATTTCGCCAAAAGCCAGACGCGACACCAAATTCTTCGTTGTGAGAAACGAATACGCCTTAGAGTGACGGAGTATTTACGCTCGTTGTTTAAACAAAAAAGAGTTCTCGTCGAGAACTCTTTTTTGTTTTTGTGATTACCGTTTCGAGTATTGAGGAGCTTTACGAGCTTTCTTAAGCCCATACTTCTTCCGTTCTTTACAACGGGGATCTCGGGTCATATAGCCTTCAACTTTGAGAGGCTTACGATTTTCAGGAGCAAGTTCGCACAATGCTCGAGCAACTCCCAATTTAATCGCATCAGCTTGACCAGTGACACCACCGCCATGAGCATTGACCAAAACATCGTACTCATTTTCCAAGCCCAAGGTTTCCAAAGGAGCTTTAACGCCAGAAATGTATGTGGGGTTAAATTGCAAGTACAAATCACCTGCTTTACCATTGATCACGATTTTGCCTTCGCCTGGAACAAGACGGACACGAGCGATCGCTTTTTTGCGACGACCAGTTCCCCAGTAAACAGCACGATTAGAACGTTCAGTATCTGACATCGGTTATTTCTCCTACTTCTGTGATGGGATGGTATTGATTACCAAGGTTTCAGGCTGTTGAGCCTCATGGGGATGGCTTGCACCCTTATAAACCTTGAGCTTGGTGAAAAGCTGACGACCGAGAGTATTTTTCGGCAACATGCCCTTAATGGCATGTTCAAGAATACGTTCAGGAACTCGAGCAATTACCTTATCAAAGGTTTCTTCCTTCATCCCACCTGGGCGACCAGAATGTCTTCTGTATAACTTTTGGGTGGATTTCTTACCAGTTACAGCAATTTTTTCGGCGTTGATTACAACGACAAAATCACCTGTATCAAGATGGGGCGTATAGATGGGCTTATTTTTACCGCGCAAGATAATCGCGATCGCGCTAGCAAGCCTTCCTAGTCGTTGACCTTCCGCATCAATGACATACCATTTGCGATCGGGATCTTTAGGTAAGTAGCTTTTATTGGGAGTAAGTGTAGTTGTAGTCATTAGTTTCTCTACAAACGAGATTTATCTATGAGATTTATCTGTGAAATATTTCTGTCAAACTTGTAAGTTTGGAGCACATTAGCCTTTAAACTTCAAACCAATGTAATTACATGGTTGTCATTTAAGCCTAGTGTTTGCTTGAGCGATGCGAACTCAGCAAATGGATGATCGGCATATCCGATCACCAATAAGCACAGTCCTTGTGGTGGAGCAGCATACTTGACTTCAATACGACGTTTTTCTTGCCAGATGTTTGTAAAGGCTGCGACACTCAGACGCGAACGCCCAACATCGACTAATTGCCCTACTAACAAACGAATCATGCCGTACAAAAAGCCACTTGCTTGGACTTCCACATGGACAAAATTGCCATCTCGCCAACATATCGCTTCTTGAAGCTCAAGACGACTATGGGGACGGCTTGAACCTGCTCTCTGAAATGCAGCCATATCCTGTTCGCCTAACATTGGCTGTAAGGCTTGATGGATAAGCTTTTCGTCGAGGTGATCGTGGTAGTAGTGCCAGCTAAACGGCTTGACAAATAAATTCGGAATCGCCGCAGTGTAAATCGTGTAACGATAACGCCGCCATGTTGCCGAAAATCTTGCGTGCCAATCAGCAGCCACTTCCGTCGATCCACAGATCAAGATACCTTCGGGCAAATAACTATTAAGTACCTTTGCCCAACTCTGGGGAGGGATCAAGCTTGACGTATCAAAATGGGCTACTTGAGCCGCAGCATGAACGCCAGTATCTGTCCTACCTGCACTATGCAAAACGGTTGCTTTTCCGCAAATCTTTGCGATCGCATCTTCAATTGTTTGCTGCACACTGGGATGATTTGGCTGCCTTTGCCACCCGTAAAAGTGTGTACCTAGATATTGAATAACTAAAGCAACACGACGGGGAGACTCAGAATCAGCGGAGAACATCTTGATGCTTACACAAGTTGCAAGATCGCCATTTCCGCGTTGTCACCGCGACGGCTGACCGTGCGAACAATACGGGTATAACCACCATTGCGCTCAGCGTAGCGCTCTTTGGCTTGGGTAAACAATAAGTCAACCAAGGTAGTTACGCGCTCTTCTTCAGGTAATTGCTCTTGCTTGGTCTTGGTTTGAGGGCGATCGCTAACGGGTTCGCCATCTTTAACCGAAATATCGTATAAATAGGCGATCGCTTGACGACGAGCGTGCAAAGAGCCGTCTTTAGCCAAAGTGATCATATGATCGACATTGGAACGAACAGCATCAGCCTTAGCTCTGGTTGTCTTAATTTCGCCTCTGAGAATTAACTCAGTGGTCAAAGCCCTTAGGAGAGCCTTGCGCTGATCGGCAGCCTTGTTAAGCTGGGGGGTTTTACAACGGTGACGCATAGGTGTGTACTAGATGGATATGAAACCAAACTCTTGAAGTAAAAGAGTTTAAAAAATAGGCTTTTTACAGGACTTTTGAAGCTTTGGACTCAGTTAAGGTCAAGCCAAGGTGCTGTTTGAGGGCATCCATAACTTCCTCAGCCGACTTTTGACCAAAGTTTTTGATTTCCAGTAAATCGTCTTGGGTATATTCCAACAAATCAGCAACAGTGTTAATCTGTGCTCGTTTGAGACAGTTATAAGCTCTGACTGACAGTTGCAATTCTTCAATGTGAATTTGCTTGGTCTCGTCTTGCTCATCACGTTCTTGAGGCAACGATGGCGCAAGGGTGATTTCTTGCAAGGGCGAGAACAAATTCACTAATACGCTAGCGGCTTGGCTAAGTGCTTCTTGAGGCGTAATGCTGCCGTTTGTCCAAATATCGATCAACAGACTCTCTTTATTAATCGCATCACCGATCCGAGCGTCCTTAATCTCATATTTGACCTTGCGCACAGGCATAAACACAGCATCGATCTTGAGCGTATCGATAGGAGAACTATGGTCTTCCTTAGATCGATCTACCGAACGATAGCCTTTGCCACGCTCAATCGTGAGTTCCATCTCCAAAGTTGCACCTTCACTTAAAGTGGCGATGTATTGGTTAGGATTAACAATCTCGATATCCGATGGCAAAGAATGAAAACTGGTAGCTGTAACTAACTTTGAACCGCGCTCTACCAGACGGATGATCTGCGGTGCCGAGCTATAAGACTTCAGCACTAGCTCCTTAAGGTTGAGCATCAAATCCAAAACATCTTCACGTACGCCCGGAATCGTCGCAAATTCATGGTTGACACCAGCAATGCGAACAGCAGTGACAGCCGCACCCTCAAGATTGGAGAGCAATACCCGTCTGAGCGCATTTCCAATGGTAATGCCTTGCCCCCTATCTAGTGGTTCCAGTACAAATTGGCTGTACTGGCTATTGTCTTTTTCTGTGTGGGATGCAACGCACTCAACCTGAAACTGTGCCATATTTGTACCGACTTAGTCTGCAAGAGTAAACGAAAATCAAAGGGGAAATTAGAGTTAATTGAAGAACTACGAATTATGAATTACGAGTTTAGTATTTAATTCGTAATTTTTAATGCGTAATAAATTACACACGTCTGCGCTTTGGCGGACGGCAGCCATTGTGAGGAATTGGGGTAATGTCACGAATGAGAGTGATCTCTAGACCAGCAGCTTGCAAAGCTCTCACTGCGGTTTCGCGTCCCGATCCAGGACCTGTAACCATTACTTCAACTTGACGCATTCCTTGTTCCATTGCTCTTCTCGCGGCAGATTCAGCCGCAGTTTGTGCTGCAAATGGAGTACCCTTCTTCGCGCCTTTAAAGCCACTAGCACCAGCCGAAGACCAAGAGATTACATCACCTACTGTGTCTGCGATCGTGACGATCGTGTTGTTAAAAGTAGACTGGATATAAGCGACTCCATTAGGGACATTACGCTTATTCTTACGTGCGCCAGTTCTACGAGTTGTTTGACGAGCCATTGTTTCGTATTAATCCTTACTTACTTCTTACCTGGAGCCTTCTTCTTACCTGCGACAGTACGACGACCGCCACGGCGAGTACGCGCATTGGTGCGAGTACGTTGTCCACGGACAGGAAGCCCCATACGATGTCTACGACCTCGGTAGCAACCGATGTCTACTAGGCGTTTGATGCTTAAACCTTCGAGACGACGCAGATCGCCTTCAACTTGAAAGTTGGATTCTACCTCTTGACGTAAAGTTGTTACTTCAGGATCAGTAAGCTCTTTTACCCTTGTATCAGGGTTTATTTTGGTAGCTGCTAAGATTCTTTTGGCGCTAGTTAGACCGATTCCGTATATGTACGTTAGTCCTATTTCGATGCGCTTGTCACGCGGAAGGTCTACTCCTGCAATGCGAGCCACTATAAGTCTCCCAATTTGTTGTCAGTTTTCAATGTTATGTTTGCCCTAAAAGCAATTGCTATTCAACCTTTTCAGGAATCTCATCAGCAACTTTTGGGACGGATGGCTGTACAACACTATCTTCGCGAGAGCATTAGTTCTATGCAGTGGGTTAGCTACAATCGACAGAAGCAAATTACGAAGACGTAATATTTTACAGCGAACTCTATAATATATTGACAATGGCAACTTCTGTCAATATTTTCTAGAATTGCTTAAGATTGTTTTAATCTGGTAATAATTGCTAAAGATGCTTTCTAGGTAATTAGGAGATTTCTGGCAAAGAACTTACCCAAGACTTTAAAATATTCTTGTTGTACCA
>QBMK01000048.1 GCA_003249035.1 Pseudanabaena sp. | reverse complement strand
CTAAATTTCTTTGACATTTGGCTTTGCCTAACTCTTCTTCTTTTTTACCTCTTTTTGCGCGTTGCGTAAGTCCTAATAAATAACAGAGCACACCACCGACTTAACTGACCAGTGTCTAATTCTTGCTATGCCAATTAGATGATTTTTATTTTGGATGCAGCTTCTGTTGCCTTTTGACGGGATTCTGTGGCATCTTTTCCTTTCGCCAAGGCAACACCCATGCGGCGGTAGGGGCGAGAATCTGGTTTGCCAAATAAACTGATTTCTGTGTTAGGAATCGCAAGGGCTTCTTCTACGCCAGTAAAGGAAATGTTGTCGCTAGTTTCGCTAGCAAGAATGACTGCACTAGCTGATGGACTGAGCAATTCAATCGTGGGAATTGGCAAGCCTAAAATTGCACGTAAATGGAGTTCAAATTCGTTGAGGTTTTGGGAAATAAGGGTAACCATTCCAGTGTCGTGGGGACGAGGGGACAGTTCAGAGAAAATGACTTCGTCTTTGGTGATGAAAAATTCCACACCGAAAAGTCCTGCGCCGCCGAGTTTATCGGTGACTTTGCGAGCAATGTCCTGCGCCTCTTTGACTTGGGTAGGGGTTAAGCCGACGGGCTGCCACGATTCTTGATAGTCACCCCGTTCTTGACGATGCCCGATCGCTTCACAAAATAGAGTCTCTCCCTGCCATTGACGGATTGTTAATAGGGTGATTTCGACTTCAAAATTGATAAATTCCTCAATGATGATTTTGGCAGTATCACCCCGCGCCCCAGCGATCGCATAATCCCAAGCTTTTTTCAGTTCATCGACATTTTGGACAACGGATTGACCTTTTCCAGAGGAAGACATCACAGGTTTGATCACGTTTGGGAACCCAATTTCAGCAGCGACGATTTTCAGTTCATCAAGGCTGGTTGCATAGGCGTATTTGGCAGTACGCAAACCCAATTCATTACTTGCCAAATCCCGAATGCGATCGCGGTTCATAGTAAAGTTAGTGGCGGCGGCGGTGGGAATAATTGTGTAACCTTGAGCTTCCAGTTCGAGAAGTTTCTCGGTACGGATTGCTTCTACTTCTGGCACGATCAAATCAGGTTGATGTTTCTTTACAACGGCTTCGAGTGCCTCGCCATCCAGCATCGAAATGACTTCTCGATAATCGGCAACTTGCATTGCAGGTGCATTGTCATACCGATCGACCGCAATCACCGTATTACCTAGTCTTTGGGCGGCAATAACAACCTCTTTACCTAGCTCACCAGAGCCAAGAAGCATGATTTTTTTTGGTAATGCGATCGCCATTGAATTCACCTTGTCATTGCATAAAACAGCCATATCATAGCGTTTTTAGCTATACAATCTACCACGACATAATAGGTTGGAGTTATACCAAAGCACAAAATGGCGTAGCCATTTTGTGCTTTGGTAACCCTTACTGGGTTTGGTTTTCAATTAACAAAAGTGTGACAACACTTTTGTTAATTGGTATTAAAGAAGATCACAACGATACTGGAATAAGCATCATCTAAATAGCACCATATGAGCAACCAAACTTGGGAACACGATACGATTGATACGAATGGCATAAAACTGCACTATGTCACCGAAGGCGAAGGTGAGTTGATGTTGATGTTGCATGGATTTCCAGAATTTTGGTACTCTTGGCGGCATCAAGTCCCAGAATTTGCAAAGGATCATAAAGTTGTAGCTATTGATCTGCGAGGTTATAACGATAGTGATAAACCACAGGCTCAATCCGCCTATGTCATGGCAGAGTTTGTGGAAGATATTAAAGGAGTGATTGTAGGTTTGGGCTATGAGAGTTGTATTCTTGTTGGTCATGATTGGGGAGGAGCGATCGCATGGTCTTGTGCCTATGCCTATCCTGAATTAGTGAGTCGTTTGATTGTGATGAATTTGCCTCATCCTGCCAAATTTGCCGCAGGGCTAAAGACACCACAGCAGATGCTGAAAAGCTGGTACATCGCTTTCTTTCAAATTCCATTTTTGCCTGAGTTCTTGATTCAGTTAGATGACTATCGACTCATTGAGGAGGCTTTTCGAGGAATGGCGATCGATCAGAGTGCTTTTACGGATGGAGATATTGAGCAATATAAACATGCTTTTGCTAAGCGAGGTGCTTTGACAGCTGAGATTAATTATTACCGTAATCTACCTACCTATTTATCCCAAAAGAAAGTGTGGGAGATTCTGGAGATACCGACTCTAATGATTTGGGGTGAGGAGGATACGGCTCTGGGTAAGGAGCTTACTTATGGCACTGAAGAATATGTGCAGGATTTACGGATTCGCTATATTCCTAATTGCAGTCATTGGGTACAGCAAGAACAACCGCAGTTGGTTAATCAAATAATGCGTGAGTTCTTGAATGAGGTATGAAGGCTGTGCTGTTTTACAGCACTTTATCAATCCAAACAAAAAGCACCCATCGGGTGCTTTTTATTATTCGTTTCGTTCTCTTCGTCTTTCTGCAAGACGCATTAATATCTCTGTATGCACTTCGCTGGTAATGGGATAGAAATATGCCAAGCCTAGCCCAATAATTAAGGCAATTGTTGGCAAGGGCCCGATCGCAATTCTAATCGCTAATAGAGCCGAATCGGGCTGAGTCGGTAATGGCTGACAAGGCACGCTCTCTTGGAACTTTGCCCACGACAAACCAAGACCGAGTAGAAATAATGCACCCGCAAGTCCAAACTTTTGCAGTAGCACCATGAAAGCGTAGAAGATCCCTTCACGGCGCTGTCCTGTTTCCAGTTCATCAAGATCGGTGACATCGGGAATCATCGACCAAGGAATTAGATAAGCTGTGGAAACGCCGCAACCTGCCATAATTGCCAAAATATATAGCTGTACAACTTGTCCCTCCTGCAAGAGAAATAATCCCGCTTGGGCAATAATCCAGATTCCTGAACCCATAAAATAGGTAGCTTTTTTACCAAATCTTTTGCTAATTTCGCTCCACACCGACAGCATCAACAGCGCCGTCCCTTGGACAGCAATCGTTACGAGAATGAAATCACTCTCTTGCATTTTCATCCAATTCACTACAAAAAAGGGAATGATTGAAGCGGTGATTTGTAATGATAGCCATGAGCAAAAGTAAATTCCAATCACATACAAAAATGGTCGATTGCTGAAGACTATTTTTAGCTGCTCAAAAAAGCTCAGTTCTTCAGTCTCAGCATCAAGAGATTCATTATGGAGTCGATGCCGATTGCTCGCGATCGCTCTTTTTTTAATTCCCCAGACACACCAATAAATCGAGATGCTAGAAATAATTGCGCAGACTGCACCTAGAACAATATATTGCGTTCCTCCCGCATTACAACTGCCGACTTGACGAGCAGGATCTTTAAAAAATGCAAAGATTACTTGAGCAATAAAGAGAGAGAGAATACTACCGCCAATCGAGAAGGTAAACCGAAAGGTATTTAGGCTAGTCCGTTCGTTGTAATCTTGAGTAATTTCAGGCGTGAGGGCTGTATAGGGAAGGTTGACAGCCGTGAAGAATGTATTAAACACAATACCAACGATCACGTAATACCAAAAGAGAACCTTCGTATCGGTACTAGGAACTAACCATTGTGCAAAAAATGCCAACCCAAAAGGAATTGCCGCGTAGATCATCCAAGGCAGTCGCCTGCCCATTTTTGAGTTGGTGCGATCGCTAAGTACACCGATAATCGGATCGTTAATCGCATCAAAAATTTTGCCGATTAACAACACCAACCCTGCAAGGGCAGCATCAAGTCCTGCAACATTGGTAAAAAAGAATAATAAAAAGAATGAGAGCAGATTGGTGGTGATCGCAGTACCAAGATCTCCAGCGCCATAGGCAAGTTTTTCAGCAAAAGTTAACTTGGATTGTGTGAGGTCATATGGGGATGAATCAAAGGAATTCTTAGAATTACTCATGGTTAATAGCTTTAATATAGAGCCGATTTTTGGGAATTGCCGCACAGTTGCAGCAATTCCCAAAAATCGGTTTTGCTAAAAGTTCGGTGACAGTAAACTTTTAGCAAAACCGATTTTTATAATGAAGAATTGCTTTAGCATAGAGCAAACCTTGCTTGGCATAATGAGAATAGTCATTTTCGTAAGTTATTGTTATGAATCCAGAAAATCCAATTAGTCCAACGCCTTCTAGTTCTAACCAGTTGCGAAATTTATTAGTAGCGATCGCGGCTATCTTGCTGACCACTGCCCTATTTTTTGGGTTTCAAGCACAGCAAAGCAGTACATCGTTAGATGCGGTGTCGGCGGCGGCGCTCCCAATTGATGAGGCTTTGGCTAATGGCAAGCCCACTACAATTGAGTTTTATGCGGATTGGTGTTCGAGTTGTCAGTCAATGGCGGCGGATAATCTGTCTCTGGAAAAGGAATATAGCGATCGCATGAATTTTGTGATGCTAAATGTGGACAATACAAAATGGTTGCCAGAGGTAACCAAATATCGCGTTGATGGCATTCCCAGATTCATTTTTTTAGATCGCTCTAATCATGCAATCGGTGATACTACGGGCGCTGTTCCTCGCGCAATTATGGCGGAGAATATTGAAGCAGCGATCGCTAAACAGCCTTTGCCCCACAATAGTATTAGTAGCGATCGCACCTCGCCCGTATCTGAACCTAAAGCCGCAGATATCTCTCAACCAAGAGACCATTCATAAAAGAGCAGACAGGCTTTGCCTAAATAAAGTAAGAGTGCGCCCCGAAGGGGCGCACTCTTACTTTATTTAGGCTTATGGGTTTTGGCGAGTTAATTCTGATGGGTTGTTTAAACTAGGCAACGTACTTGGGGTATTTATTGGCGCAGAATTAGGCGCGGCAGTTGGTAGAGGAATAGTAATGTTTTCAATAACGCTATTGCCATTGTTGCTAGGACTATTTGACTCTGTAGAATTCGCAGGCGAATTGCTTGGTGCAGAATTATTATTGTTCGCGGGTAACTTGCCACCACTAAGGAAATAGTCATAGGTTGTCCGTGAAATTTGACGAATTAACTCATTGGCACGTTGATCGTTATCTGGACGCTTGACCATGACCGCGATCGCGTAGCGCTTACCATTAGGCATATCAACAATGCCTGCATCTCCAACGACTGAGCCAATATCCCCAGTTTTATGAATAATTCTGGCATCTTCGCCAATTCCCTTTGGTAAGAGAGTATTAGTAACAGGGCGGCGCATGATATCCATAAAACGATCTCGACTGCGTGGCTCAATCAATTTACCCTTATCCAGCATCGCTAATAACGACACCATATCTTGAGTACTAATTGTATTAGTCCCTTCCAGATCTGGTAGTTGATTTTTCACCACTATGTTATTTAGTCCCCAAGATTTGAAACGCTGATTAAGAACTGCAAATCCACCTAGCCGCTTGATGATCATGTTTGTAGCAGTGTTGTCACTGATCACAATCATTTGTGTCGCCACTTCAAGGGCGGGGATTTTTGTGCCTATTGGCAAAAGCTGGAAATCACCTGCTTCCCCCACCTTGACATCTGCGGTCATTTCTAGCATTTCATCAAGCTTGATTTTACCTGCATCCACATCTTGAAAGAACGCAACCAAAATCGGGGTTTTGATCGTACTCGCCGCAGAGATCGGCTGATTTGCCGCAACTTGCACATACGCACCAGAGTCGAGATCAACTACCATCATTTGCATCGTGAGATCTTTCTCTTTAGCCGCCAATTCCTTGATCTTACTGAGCAAGGGCGTTACCTCAGTTTTTAGTTCAAGCGGAGCAAGATCCTGAGATTTATTTGTATCCGCCTTGACAGCCACTTCCATAGCATTAGGTTTTGCAACCATAGTTTGGGATTGCTGATTTTGCCAGAAAGAAATTGCAGTGCCTGCGATCACACTCAGCCCAATACCGGCGATCGCAAGTCGCAAGATTTGCCACCCAAAAGACTTAACAGGTGACTTGACAGGGATCGCTCGATTATTGCTTCCACTAGATTTTTTGCGTGGTCTTAGCTCAGTGCGAGCCTCTACAAATCCTTGACGGCTAGGCAATGGCTTGACCTTATTGTCAGGTAACCGTCCTTCATAATTAGGATCTGGACGATTGCTAAATCGATTGTCTATAGGCGGTTCTGGAGATCGATTTGATTCTGGCGATCGCCCAAGACGAGTTTTCGATTCAGCATTAATCGGACGAAGAACAGAGTCACTATTGCTTGTCACAGCCTTGGTGCGACGCTCACGCAACTTATTTAAACGCGCTTGTCGACTTTTTTCGGTAGCGTCAGGCGATGAAAAGTTTCTTGGTTCCACTGCTATTTATAACTCCGATACAAATATGTCTCTACTAACCGATTAACTTTTTATGCTGCAGACTAGTTAATCAAGATGAGCCGTAGCCCAATTAACTTGACGCAGAATCCCCCGCAGCATAGCAACTTCCGATGGGCTCAGATTTGCTCGATCAAAGATATGCCGAAACTTTCGCAACCGATGAGCGGCTGTATGTGGATAAACATAGCCGATCTTGAGCAATACTGCTTCAAGTTGTTGGTAGCAAGCTTCTAGGTCTGCTCGGGTAGCAAGGTCTATGGGTGCTGACTCTATCAAATCTTGCGCGATTTGGCTAGTCAAATTTTCATGACATTGGGAATTTTCTCTAAGACCTTCTTTCAACAGTTGCAGTTGGTAGCAACAGACACCAACTGCCTGCGCTAAATTCAGTGAAGGGTAGTCATCGTTAACTGGAATTCGCATCACTTGCTGACAATGTTGAATCTCGGCATTGCTCAAACCACGATCCTCTGCACCAAAGACGATCGCACTAGTTTCAGCTTGCATTAACCAACTCAAACCTTTAGGCGGACTTGTCACCTTCATCTCACCTTTGTCAATGCGACCGGCAGTGGCGATCGCGCGATGGCAACCAACTAATGCGGCTGGCACAGTATCCACAACCCTTGCATTTTCTAAAATTTCTGGAGCATGGACTGCCATATGTTGTGCTTCATCACTAAAGCGATCGCATATCGGATTTACCAACCATAGATCCTTAAGCCCAAAATTTTTCATCACCCTTGCTACTGAGCCAAGGTTTCGTGCCCCCGCCGTCTCGACTAATACAATTCTGATATTTGACATAGCCTCAAGTTATACATTACTTAAACTAACGAAAGTATTGCCAAGCGATACTTTCGTTACTAAATCGCTGTGCCAAGTAAATACAACAAGCTCATCCTGATGGCGACACCATTAGTTACCTGTTTATCGATCAAGCTCAAGCGAGGATCATCCATTAAGTCAGAGCTAATCTCTACACCACGATTAACGGGACCGGGGTGCAACACTTGGACATTTGGCGCACATTTGGCTAGGCGATCGCGCGTAATCCCATACCTTGCATGATATTCGCGCAAACTGGGAATCAAGAATTGCCCCATGCGCTCCATTTGTAAGCGCAAAGTCATCACAAAATCCGCATCCTCAAGGGCAGTCTCAAGGGAGTAATGAATTTTTGCGCCATATTCCGCAAATTCTGGTGGTAATAATGTTGGTGGTGCGGCGAGATGTACATCTGCGCCATTAGTAAGCAGACTCCAGAGATTCGATCTCGCTACCCGTGAATGCAAAATATCGCCGACGATCGCTACTTTTTTGCCCTTTAGATCTTTTGCCGTCGGAGCATTGGGATTTAGATACATGCAAAGAGTTAACAGATCGAGCAAAGCTTGAGATGGGTGTTCATGCTTGCCATCGCCAGCATTGAGGATTGCCACTTTACCACTGAGGGCATCCATGTCACGGGCGATCGCTAAAGGTACGCCCGCCGACTGATGGCGAATCACCATAATATCTGTTCCCATTGCAAGAAAAGTTCGCGCCGTATCGAGAATTGTTTCGCCCTTGGTGAGTGCAGATGTTCCTGGAGCAAAATTTAAGGTGTCAGCTGAGAGGCGCTTGGCGGCAAGCTCAAAACTATTGCGAGTACGAGTCGAAGATTCAAAGAACAAATTAGCGACAACTTTGCTCTGCAAGGTTGGCACTTTTTTATTGCGTCGTGACAGCACTTCTAAGAAGCTAACGGCAGTTTGTAAGACCGTTTCATAATCATTCGGCGTAAAATCGGCTAACGAGATCACATGTCGTCGCTGCCAAGTAAGTTCAGTCATGATGCTTTAAAGCTAGGAGATAAGAGATATGCCCGAAAGTACGCCGATGGGGGCTGGGGCAACCATGTCGTCTGGCAAGAAAGCGCGTGAGCTAACCAGTACTAAAGTAAACAAAAAGATTGCAAAGATGATAAATGGTGCAATGTATTGACGAAAAAATGGCACGGCTTTAAATCGTAGATTATCAATTACATTATCTACGATTTAAAGCCTTAAATAATGCTATATTAATAAGCCTGCTAAAATATTGAACTAGATCACCCCCAGACACTAGAGCCATAAACCCATGATGAAGTTGAGATTAAAGCGATTTGGCAAAAAATTTGAAGCCAGCTATCGCATCGTTGCCGTAAACAGCACCAGCCGTCGCGATGGTCGTCCACTTGCCGAACTTGGTTTCTATAACCCACGCACTAAAGAAACCCAACTCGATGTACCTGCGATCGTGCTTCGCATCAAGCAAGGCGCTCAACCTACTGACACAGTACGTCGCATCCTCGAAAAAGCTAAGGTATTCGATCTCGTTACTGCTTAATTTTTGAATTAATTCTAAATTCGTGCAAATCTAAACTTGTGCCAGACTATAACGCCTTAATTAGTTTTTTGCTGAAGCCATTATTAGCTCATCCAGACGCGCTGCGGGTAGATTTTGAGTCAAATAGCAAAAGCGATCGTGTCTGGATCAGAGTTGCTTTCGATCCAGAAGATCGGGGGCGAATTTTTGGTAAAGGGGGACGGACGATTCAAGCAGTTCGGACTGTGGTGATGACTGCCGCTGAAGAAGCTGGACATAGCGCCAGATTTGAAGTTTTTGACCCAAGCCCCAACTCAAATTCTGACGATTATCAAGACCGAAATGCAGACTATTCTGAACCCGAACGACAACAAGTACAAGTTGAGCGTCCTCGGATCAATGTCGAAAAACCGAAGCGACGGGAAATCGTTAATTAAAATCAATAACTAAAATATTGGGGGTGCGTTGCACCCCTTTTATTTTTGTAAATCCAGTGAGAGCAAATATATGAATGTTGGCGCGGAAATCCTTTGCATTGGCACAGAGTTGTTGTTGGGCGAGATTCTTAATAGCAATGCTCAGTATTTAGCGCAGCAACTTGCCTTGCTGGGAGTGCCACATTTTTATCAAACCGTTGTTGGTGACAACCCCGATCGCATTCATCAAGCTTTAGAAATTGCGGCTAGCCGATCCAATTTAATTATTACCACTGGTGGACTTGGCCCCACGCCTGACGATCTCACTACTGAGACGCTCGCTAATTTTTTCAATACACCCCTCGAAGAACGTCCCGAAGTTTGGGAGCGCATCCAGCAGATGGCAGCGCAAACTGGACGGACTCTCACGCCTAACAATCGCAAACAAGCGCTGCTGCCCAAGGGTGCAGAAATATTACATAATCCCGTCGGGACTGCCCCAGGCATAATCTGGGAACCGCAGCCCAATTTATTGATCCTTACTTTTCCTGGTGTGCCTAGCGAGATGCATCCCATGTGGGAGCAGACTGCTGCACCATTGCTGCAATCCCGAAACTATGGGCAAGGGACATTTCACTCTAAGGTTTTGCTGTACTGGGGCATAGCTGAGTCTTCCCTTGCAACGAAAGTCAATCACTTATTTGATCTTAAGAATCCCACTGTTGCGCCCTATGCCAACTATGGACAAGCAAGACTAAGAATTACCGCAAGGGCAAATACTCAAGAAGAGGCGATCGCTTTAATTGCTCCTGTCGAAGCTGAGATCCGTGAACTCACGAGTGAGTTTTGCTATGGCACTGATGAAGATACGCTTGCGAGTGTTGCTGGTAGCCTCTTACAAGGGTGTGGGCAAACTCTTGCAGTTGCTGAATCTTGCACGGGTGGATGGTTAGGCGAAACTTTAACTGAGGTTTCTGGTAGTTCTAGCTATTTTCTTGGTGGCGTAATTAGTTATAGCAATGATGTCAAAGTTGATTTACTCAATGTCGATCTCCAAATTCTCGATCGGCATGGGGCGGTCAGTGCGATCGTTGCCGAGCAAATGGCGATCGGGATCAAGGCAAAACTCAAATCTGATTGGGGAATAAGCATTACGGGGATCGCGGGACCAAATGGTGGCACTGAGACTAAACCCGTTGGCTTGATTTATGTGGGGATCGCGCGTCCAGATGGCAAAGTCGAGGCGATCGAGTTGCGTTTTAGTCCCTCTAGGGGAAGAAATTGGATTAGAAAGGCAACTGTAATGTCAGCTTTAGATTTGTTTAGGAAAAGATTTGTTATGATTAAGTAAATAAACCTAGACGATCATAGGGAGCCAAGCATAGTGAAAGCGATCAAGAAAGCACTGAAAGAGATCGGCGAAATTCTAAATCGCGTTCTGGATGCCCTATTGGGACAAAATCATCCCCAACCTGAGTTGATTCCTATACCCGTAAGAAATAACTCTCGGCGCGTTAGTCGCTATTAAGTTCATAAGACTCGCTATGCGGGTCTTATATTTTGTGGGGGGAGCGTTTGACAATTTACCTAAAAGAAAAGGGATAGTGCTTTGCGCTATCCCTTTTCTTTTAGGTAAATAAAATTTTGGTTACGCGCAGTAGATAGATTGTTGATGCGATCGCAAACAAAGCCAAGAAGTAAAACAATCTCTCTAGCTAAGTCAGGTGCTAGATCTAAAAGTTTGTAAGGTTTGGCTCAACTTGCGTATTTTCGTATTAACACGAAAAATTCTGTCTAGTACACCGATTTAGGTGATTAGGCAGAATTTTTCCGTCTAACAACCCCAAAGCGGGATCTTAGGCAGAATTTTTCTGTATAACATCCCGTATAGGGCATATAGGCTGAAAGTCAAATTTCAGCCTATATGCCCTATAGTCAGATTAGACGGAAACTTTCCGTCTAATACATAGTTATGCAGCTCAGATTGTCGGTGAGGACGCAATCGCAAGCTTATCTGTTAGTGTTCAGCAATGATGTGAGCCATCTTATAAACCAGGGCTAATCCATAGTCAGGTTTATCTCGGTTAACCAGTGCTGCGATTGTCGTGCTAGAACTCGCCAATTTTGGAAAATGAAATGCAGCTACTGAATATCCTGGTCCTTCACCTGTATGCCCTTTGACTTTCCCGTGCGGAGACTCTGTATCTACAAATAGTCCTAGCCCATATCCCAAATTTTCAAACAACGGGTACTTTTCCAGGCTGTGAATAGGGTGGGACATTTGCTCAACAAGTGACAGGTCGAGGATCTCCCCCCTAAACAGCGCGTCTATGATTTTTACAAGTTCTGGTGCAGTTGAGCTAACAACCCCATGTGCGACCCACGCTGGATGGTAAACATGGGTCATATCTTGCAGGTCATCTCCGCTAAAGAAAGCGGTATACCCCGGTGTGAGTTCATCAACATCATATGAGGTCGTTGGAACAAAGGTTTTCTTCAAAGAAAGCGGGTTGAAAATAACTTTATTTAAGATCTTCTGTAGAGATAAACCTGTTGTTTTCTCAAGAGTGCATTTAAGTAACAAATAACCAATGTTTGAATATGCCCATCCTTTACCCGGTAAAAATTGTAGTCCTTGAGTGTGGGCAAGATCGAGAAATGCTTCTGTTGATAAAGGAGAGTGAGGATTTGCTTTGACAGCCTCAGAATAGGCAGGTACTCTGCCGTAATCTGGTAATCCGCTGGTATGACTTAACAGTTGGCGAAGTGTGACAGAGGTCTCCAGCGGAAAATCAGTCAAATAGGTTTGCATAGGCACATCCAGTTCAAGAAGCCCTTCGCCAACTAGGTGTAGTGATGCTGTTGCTATCAGACTTTTAGTGATGCTGTAGATGTAGAAGTTAGCATCTGTGGACAATGGTATCTCATGATTTCTGTCTTGATAGCCAATGCCTGTTTCAAAAAAAGCCTGCCCATTAACCCGTATAGCGACAGCAGCACCAGGAGTCTGGGTATTAATGAGGGATTGCCTGACGACTAGTCTGAGTTGCTCTCGAAGATCTTGATCCACGGTAGAATACCTGCGAAACGGAGCAGTTCAGTTTCTATGGTATGAGTTACATAGCGATCGCCGCATAACAATCCGGCTGGAGCGGACTAGAAGGTGATCTCGGAGACCATGTGTAAGGTTGACGGTAGCCGCTCAGCCGCAACGTTAGAGCCAAGCTTAGATGCTCCAACAGTATATATTAGTTCAACTTATTTCCAACAAAAATTGTTAACTGCTTTCAATAAATATCTTTGATTTTGGAACAAGCAGATTAACTAATATCTTAATTCAGTTTGTAAGCAAAAAAACTACAAGTTGTTTTAATGAGAAATCATTTAACTTGATAAAATCAAAATTTGATTTCTTGTATTGTTATAGAGCTAGAAATCATTGCTTACTCTATGGTTTCTATAGAGTAAGCTAATGGAAATATTCAGAAATATTGCTTTTATTTGTCAGTAAACTTACTACTACCTGACTATGTTAAATTGTAAACTTTTTAAGCTAATCTTAAGAATGTGTGGTGTGTAGTTGCTTGTTTTCCGACAGGCGAGTTTTTAGTAGTAGTAGTGAGACATGAGCGAGCAAGAGAATAAGCCAAAAGATTTTAGCGATCGCGCCGAAAAGCCCAAAAATCTTAGAAAAGATCCAGCTTTTCGCCCAAAATTACAGCATATCTTAGTGATGCTTTTCATAGGTATTGTAATTAGTGGCGCAGCCGCAAGAAATTGGCAAATTATTAATAAGCCTAAATCAATAGAGCCGATCGCCCAAGATCCCAACGCACCAATCAAACTATTTGATAATAATGGCTTTCCAATCCTCAATCCGCCTCCACCAGAGGATGCCGAAGTGTGGGAATGCGAAGTAGCAGTTGTTGGTGGTTCATTAGGGGGCGTAGCAGCAGCCTATCATTCAATGAAAACTGGGGCTACGACTTGCTTAATCGAACTTACGCCGATGCTGGGCGGACAAGTGAGTTCGCAGGGAGTTAGTGCGATCGATGAATCATTGCTGATGCGCTATCGCCAACAATTTCCTCTCAGTTGGACACATTTTAAAAATATTATTGCCAGCCAGCCAGCTCTGCCAGAGAAATATTCCTACCTCAAACCAGGAGCAGTTGTTGCAGATACAAATAGTTGCTGGGTGGGAAATCTTTGTTTTACACCCTATTCAGGTGAACTGGCATCGGAAGAGTTTTTGCGTGAGTCGCAGCGCTCAGCTCCTAAAAGCCGATGGGGTACACAAATAGCTTTTAAGGGGGCGAGTTTCAATCAAAAAGGCGATCGCATTACGGCAATTCATGCAGTGATGCGGACACCTCGCGATCCCAATTATTTATCTCAGGGTCGCCTATCTCGTGAACTCAAAAGCTGGTTTAACTGGAACTCTGACGAAACCTTTGACAAAAAGCCAATCCGCTTGCAGCCTCCCGCAGGTAAGCAGATGATCGTGATTGATTCCACTGATACAGCTGAACTAATTGCTTGGGCAAATTTGCCCCATCGTCTAGGTGCAGAAGGATTTGGCACAACCGGTGAAGTACATGCTGTAGCAGATAATCCTGAATGCACACAAGCATTTACATTTCCCTTTGTCCTAAAAATTGCCGATGATGAAGGGCGATCGCTAAAGGAACTTCAGAAAATTCAACCCGGATATTCCCGTGAAGAACATCGCAAAGATTATGATTTAGGCCGATTTCCGATGTTTGAAGGCAACAGCGTATTTAACTATCGCCGTATTGTCAGTATGAAGCGCGATGATCCATTTAAGGCGATTCCTGCCAAAGGCGATATGACGGTAATTAACTGGAATAGAGGCAATGATTGGGGGCTGATGAATCCACCTCTAATCTTGACTGACAAACAAATCCAAGATTCTGGACAGCAACAAAACTGGCTGGGGGGATTGAATACTACCGCCCTAAAGGACGGAGAAAATCATGCGTTGTTATTTGCTGAATGGCTAATGGAAAAGTATGCATCCACAGAGTTTCCCTTGCGATTAATGTCAGGACCTGATAGCCCGATGCCCACTGAGTCAGGCTTGAGTATGTATCCATATATCCGAGAAGGTCGGAGAATTCTGGGGAGATCTGCCTATGGTCAAACTGAGTTTCTTATGCGGGAGCAAGATATTCGTAATGATATGGAAAATGGACGCAATTTCAAGGCTACTTCGATTGGATTGACGCACTATGCGATCGATATGCATGGCTGTCGCTATCGTAATTGGGAACCATCGAAATCACCAAGCTCGGCTCCTGCTAATGAGGATAAAGTTCGTCCAATTATCATTCCATTTGAGAGCTTAATTCCTCAGCGCATTGATAATTTGCTGATAGGTGGTAAGGCGATCGCAGTTAGTCACATTGTCAATGGAGCAACCCGTATTCATGTGGGAGAATGGTCAGCAGGAGCCGCTGCTGGAGCTACTGCTGCATGGATTGTCTTGCAAGAAGATCCGTCACTAACTCCACAGGCAATTCTCGATCGCGGCAGGATTGGCGATTTACAAGCTCTCTTACGATCTCAAGGTATCATTACGGAATGGGAAAATAAATAAGTGCCATCCCAAGGATGCCCTTTACCTGTTTTAAGCATACAAAATAGCTTAGGAATGAGAATTAAATAACAAGTGCAAATAAAACCCAAAATTGGTTCGGCGGGCTTCGCCCGCCGAACCAATTTTGGGTTTTATTGTTTTGGACTTTAGAGCAAAGATCTGCTTCTTATTTTCTAGCTGTGATGGAATCAAATACTTGTTTAATCGTTAGCAACACTAATCCCAAGGCAATCACCGCAAAAATCATGGTTGCTCCAGAACCGATCGCGAGCAATAACGTGCGAACCAATGTAGCAATGCGATTAGCAAGAGTGTTTGTAGTCTGCAAGGGCGCTGAAGATAACTTTTGAGACACAAGATTTGTAAATGAGTAAAGCCCCGTTGCAAGAGTAGCCGATATTAATGCTCCCGTAAGATTTTTAAAAGGAGAAGGGGACGTTTCTTGAGGAGATGGAATATTGGCTTCTTCAGGCATATTGGGCTTACAAAATCTTTAACTAGATGATGACAAGGAACAGCAAAATATGCTGCTCCTTGCCTTTATGTATATTGCGACTTGAGATCGCAAAAAAATCACTTAAGCAGGCAAAAAACTTAATATCTTTGACCACAAAATGATTTAAGATATCCGCACTCAACACAAAAATGCTAGTCCCACTGGAAACAGTGGGCTTTTTTCTGTGTACTTTTATCATTGCATAAATGTTTGTGCGGTGCGACAACAAAAATTTATATGACAAAATTAATAACCTTGACGCAGGAGAACGGGTTATTAATTTCTTTGGGTACTCGACTCGAATTTACTCATAGTACTGAGCAATGGGGCATTCCCCTTCTTAGTTGATTAAAGGCAAAAGAACATTTCTCAATATAAAAATGGATATCACAAATAGTTAAGAAGCGATGCAAAGCATCGCTTCTTAACTATTTGTGATATTGGATATATAAACGCTATGGCTCTTGAACGTCGGAAAAGGCTGCGTATAACATTTACATAACTTCTATATATCTTTTTGATAACTAAACTATCTTTAGAATCAATTTCAAACAATTAAAAGGGTGAATAATATTCATACGAATACTTTTCAAGCTTGGTCAAGGATAGATTTTAAGCTTTAGGTATTGTGTTTTTAATACTTTAAAGTAATGAAATTATTATGTTTTGGACAGCAGATCGCATTTATTCTCAGGGGATTGATCAAGCACAGGAAAGAATTTATGAATTCTTTTTAGATGCAGTGCGGCATAAATCTCCAGAAGAAGTTCTAGCTGATTTCAAGAGCTTATTTCTGAATTTTGGTGGTAGAGATAATCTTGAAATTACTGAAGCTCTAGATCAAATTGTAACTGCATATAACGAAAAAGAATTTTTTTATACGCTAAAACGTTGCTGTTACATTCTGATTAATAATTGGACAGTTAGTAACAATCGCGCTTGTATCATATTGTTAATTGATATTTTCAATGATTCTTTAATCTACAAAAATACGAAATCTGCTAAATTAAAAACCATCAGAATTTGGTTGCAAGTATTTATTAAGAGTGAAGATTTTCAATCTTTACAACTATTTACAATGCATCTTGAAGGTCATAACAATCACGATCAAAATTGGGAAAATCGCTTTGTCTCTTACTTACTAGCTTATCAATATACTAACCCTACAAGCCCACTAGAACAGAGACAAGCAGCTAGTTTACTAGCTCAAAAGATGAAAGATAAGTTCAAGCTTGATTTGGCAATGTATACTGCGCGTGTAGGTACACAATCATCTCTGCGAAGTCATCAACCAAATCCTACTAGCCTCAGCAATAACGTTATTAATCTTGTTACGCTTATGCTCACTAAAAAGAGCGTACTGAATTGTAAAAAGCTAGCTGTTGATTTTCTTGGGAATACTAAGTATTTGTCTTATCAAGAATTTAAAATTAGTTTGCTAAAATATCTTGATTTCTCAATTACTGATGCTGAAATATCTAAGACAGTACAAACCAAACTGCACGATGGTTTATTGGAATTAAAATCAAACCTCAATGAATATCCTGCTAGCACAACCTTGATGTTAAAAGCAGCTAAGTATTTAATCAGCGAAATTACGATCAGCGATCGCGGACAACCTACAGAATTGTTTAATATTTTACTGCATCATACAAACCCGATTAATTTAGTTCTGCTGCTCTTGAAGCTCTTGTTACTAAATGAATCTATTCGCCCATATCTAGAACTAAGAGTTGCTTCCATAATTAAGTACTACAGCTCATATAGTGAATACAAGTGCAAATCGGTAATTTCGTTTATCGATATGCTTAATATCGCCCTTGCGATTTATGCGGGTGACACACGCTACAACATTGTGAGAATGACTTCCAATGATGATCCGTATGAATTGTCAAGTCTACAGGATGTCACCAAATCAGATTCAAGCATTTCTGCCTTTGATACTAGAGAATATCGAATTTTTTCGCAGGTTCAATAATATATACTCCCTTCCCACCCAAGAATTAGTGGTGCGGCGCGGAGCGCCGCACCACTAATTCTTGGGTTTTACTGTCTATTTTTAGACTGGGAAAGGAGTATCTGCAAACCTTCTCTTTAGAAAATGCCTTTTCCTATTCCTTCGGCAATGAATTCACTTGTCCTTGCTGTGATCGCCATCTCCGTCAAAGTAGGACTTTGCCAACCTGACGATGTCCAACAAGCTCCATCAGTGACAAACAGGTTAGGGGATTCCCATACTTGATTATTAGCATTCACTACTGAATTTGTTGGAGCAGTTCCCATTCTTGCACCACCCACTTCATGAATGTAGTAACCTGGAGGAGCTGAAAATGCCATATTTTCCTCCATACGGCTCACAAAATCAGCAAAAATAGGCACATGAAACATATCTGTCAACTTCATATTCTTGCCGCCCGATAGTTTGATTATTTCATCAATCTGTCTGTGCATATGGTCTAGCATCAGATTCTCATTCTCTGACCAAGCACAGTCTATATGGGGAACAGGAATTCCCCATGCATCAACGACATTATTACTTAATTGGATTTGATTACTATAGCGAGGCAAAACTTCGCCATGAGCAATCAGAAACCCAATAGAACCAGAGCCAATTTTGCGAACAATACTTGGTAGATCAAAGCGTTGCACCCCACCCCAGATACCATAACCACGCAAAAACTTCTCTTGTTGTGATTCTAAGTTACAAAAACAAGGAATGAAAAAACTATCACATCCCGACAGATCGAAGGTTTTAGGTTGCTTAATATTGGGTAAGAAAAAGAAGGTTGAGGTGGATACGTGATCCATCAGATAGTGTCCTAGCATTCCTGAAGGATTGGTTAATCCTGCAGGTTGATATTGCTCAGTGGAATGCAAGAGAATTCTCACAGACTCAATGGTAGAAGCGCACAAGACAACGGTACGAGCAAATACTTCATGGATAGTTTTATTGTTGCGATCTATATATGCCACGCCAATTGCTTTGCGTGTATCCGGCTCAAAGATTACATTGCTAACAACGGCATCCGATCGCAGTGTTACATTACCAGTGGCGATCGCTGCTTTTAGAGAAGAACCAAGACTAGAATACATTGGCCATGGTTGGGCTGGGGTGGGATGATGCAAACCAAAGCCCCGTGAAGGAATTAGGCATCGGTCGGACCAATGCGTCTCCACTACTTTCTTGAGATGTAGTTCAGCAGGTGTAAGGGGCAATGTAGTCTGATATTCACCATCAGGAAGTTGCGCTAAACCTTCTTGGCTGCCGCGCACCTGAAAAAATCTTTCCAATTTACTGTAGTAAGGCGCAAGATCGGCGTGAGCGATCGGCCAGTCTTGTTCATGTCCATCCCGACTCGCTGCCTTAAATTCATAATCTGATAGCCGCAGCGTAATTCCGCCCCAAGTTAAGCTTTTGCCTCCCACCTGTCGCCCGCGAGTCCAAAAAAATGGCTTATCTGGTGGTGTGGTGTAGGGATTATCCTTTTCATCGATAAACAAGTCTGGGTTTGCTTTCCAATACCCAGGGTGCATGGACTGGTGAGACTGCCGCTTGGTAATAGCGAGATTATAAAATCGCTTTGCCATATCTCTGACTGGATGCCCTAGATCTACCTTGGCATCGGGATTGCGACCTGCTTCTAAGACAAGAACTTTGAGACCAAGTTCGCTCAATTCTTTGGCAGCAACCCCGCCATTGGCTCCAGAGCCAACCACGATCGCATCATAAATTTCTGAAGAGGGATGAGTACTCATCTTAATTCCTTGATAAACCTTAAGCTTTTAAAAATTCGCTTGGCAGCCACAGCAATTTAATATATTGCCTGAAAATGCTCCCAGAATTGCAAGCTTTTGGATAACTTAGTCGTGAGAGCGATACATTGACTAGTCTCTATCGCATATGGCAACGTAAGAGATATCTAGAACCCAAAAGATGAGTGGCGGCGCTTCGCGCCGCCACTCATCTTTTGGGTTTTATGTCCTAAGCAAAACTTACATTGCTATATATGTTAAATTCACTACCTTTTTCGGATGGAAACATAGTTAACTTTGAGCATACCAATTTCATGATCTCCCATGCTCACGGCTAATCAAACCTACTATACAGTCGATAATCTAGATGCTGACGCAGCATTACAAGAACTGAAGGAAGGCAACGATCGCTACGCCCTCGATCATGTAGAGCATCCCCATGAAGGTGCACAACGGCGGGTCGATCTCTCAGTTGCGCAGCATCCTTTTGCAATCATCCTTGGTTGTGCCGATTCTCGAGTTGTCCCTGAACTAATTTTCGATCAAGGCGTTGGCGATCTATTTGTGCTTAGGGTTGCAGGAAATGTGGCTGATGATGCGGTGATAGCCAGTATCGAGTTTGCAGTTGAGCATTTGGGGACTAGGCTAGTTGTAGTCTTAGGCCATGAGCGTTGCGGTGCTGTGCTAGCAGCTATTCACCATGCCTTTTCAGAAGGGAAGCTTAATTCATTGATTAGATACATTGAGCCTGCGGTCAAAGCTGGACAGGAATCCAATGGCGATTGTGTGGTGAGCGATACGGTCAAAGCTCATGTTAATTTGATGGTTAAAGAAATTGAATCTACAGCCCCAATTTTGTCCCATGAAGTGAAGACTGGTTCGTTGAAAGTTGTACCTGCTTATTACAGGTTGGCAACTGGAAAAGTTGAATTTATTTAATAAAACCCAAAATTGGTTCGGCGGGCTTCGCCCGCCGAACCAATTTTGGGTTTTAT
>QBMK01000047.1 GCA_003249035.1 Pseudanabaena sp. | reverse complement strand
ACATAAAACCCAAATAAATGAAGGCGGCGCTTCGCGCCGCCTTCATTTATTTGGGTTTTATGTCTTAAGCAAAACTTTCATTGCTATATATGTTGAAATTAGACATTAAGAGATAAGATCAAACAAACATTAAGATTCATGTAGCAATACTAAGCTATTCCAAAAATTTTATTTTTAAGATAAACACTTTGAATGCGCTCTAGATAGCTAAATATAACGATTTCAAGCTTTAGGAAAGTTGCCTGTTTATATCAACTGACCTAAACAAAAAATTAAAAAATATTATAAAAAGGTAAAAATTAATGACTGAAAAACCCACCAAAGTTCGCACAGCATTCACTAAAGACGAGCGCGGGATATTAAATAATTGGGCGATCGAACCCAAGATGTATTTTGATGACAAAGAAGAGAAGAAAGCCGAGGAGCAAGGTGAAGCGCGTTTTGGGATGACAAAATATACTGAACTCCTAAATGGTCGTATGGCAGTGATTGGGATTAGCTTGCTTGTCTTGACAATGATTGGGATTACCTTGGTCGCCATTGTTTAGGTGGTTACTAGTAAAGGTTTTTTACAAATTATCAGTTGCTAAAAATAGGGGCAAAGCAAAGCTTTCCCCCTAGAATTATATTTTTATGACAATTCCCCAAGACCCAATTCAGTTTTTAACGCTTGCCGAAGCCTATGAGATCGATGGTGCTATGCTTTCCATGATGGAAAAGTTTATGACCCGCATCACGATTTCATCAATGAGGATCATCACCAAAATTGCTCAAGAATTGAATATTCATGCTGAAGAGATCGGCGCTAGCCAAATCGTACAATGGATAGAGCATGATTCTCAGATTCGTAAAGAGAAAGGTGAAGATGCTGCATTTTTGAAATGGACGTCACCTCATCCAGACTTAGATTTTGAAGATACTCGTCAGGATGAAGTTACTCCTGCCAATCTTTCTAGCCATGAGAAATTTCTCACTCGCATGGTAATTTCATCTATGTCAGCATTAGCGGCGATCGCGAAAGATTACGACGTGCATATCGAAGATTTGACCGTAGCGCAAATAATCTCTTGGACTGAACAAGATGCAAAAACTAAGCGAGAACAGGCATCTGAAACGACACCATCAAACTAATTTCATCAATTGAAATGTTTTGCAATGTTTATAGCGTATTTACACGAAATCTTGCAAATTTAGGGAAGTTATTTCGCACCAGTACTTGCATGTCCAAGCTGTCATCTCAAGCGATCATCATTATGGATCTTAGTGATGTTGATCATTTATCAGACTTGATCGCTCTGAATATAATATTTGGCATGAACCATCAGACTGAAACAGCATGAAATTCATTATTGGCTTGAGGGGGAATCACCCATGACTCATTTAACCAAGGCTTAAGTTCGTTTTTTTTAGCACCTGTCTCACACTTTCATGGGAAATACTGTCGACATATCCAATGGTGACGATTTGGTCTGCCAATAATCTTAATGTCCAACGACTTTACCCTTAGGGTGGACTACTGTAATACCAATTCACGAAAGTGTGACAACACTTTATCGTCTTATTGATGAGGCTAATCAGTTCCATGAGCCGATTTTGATTATTGCTAAGCGTGGTAATGCGGTTTTGCTGTCGGAGGAAGATTGGAAGGGAATTCAGGAGACGCTCTATTTGTTATCGATCGCGAATATGCGGGAATCGATTCAAGCAGGATTGGCTACGCCGATCGCTGATTGTGATGAGGATTTGAACTGGTGATTTGGAGGATCGTATTTACAAAACAGGCTCAGAAGGATGCTCAGAAAAGACTGTCGGCGGGGCTAAAGGTTAAGGCTAATTGCTCGATATTCTCAAAGAGAACCTTTGCCAAATGACTCCAAGTTATGAGAAGTTAGTCGGTGATTTGGCGAGTGCATATTCCCACAGGATTAATATTCAGCATCACTTGGTTTATCAAGTTTTAGATAGCGATCAGACTGTAAAGGTGATTTGGATTCTGCAAACAGTTGCTCTGGTTAAGTAGTGCTAGTTTTTTTGCTAGTTATCTTAGGATATGCAATACATTCTAAATGTTTGTTATTTAAAGTAACGGCTTGGGCTATTGCTTCAGCAATTGACTCTATTGGTTATGTTATTTAAATATATATACCTTCATATTTTTAAGCATATCACCATGTTGAGGATTGAGTTTGTGATGAAAACTAGCAAATTAATAATTTTAGAAATATATTATTTTATCGTAATTATAGATTTCAGCATGATTTCATCTAAATAATCATTGATTGGTTACTATGATTATTTGTATGAGTAAAGTATAGAGTGCTTACTCACTAAAAGTTAAAGTAAAGTGATCGCCAATTAACAAAAGATAAAATAAGGTGATCGCCCCATTATTTAAATCATCAACGGCGATCGCCTGACTATTGATTTTTTATGGAGCGTATTTCCTTCAAAATAGATCAAAGTTGCTTTGCGGAGTAAAACTTATGACCGCTTATACCGTCAATCTCGATCCGATTGTGAAACTAACTAGAGAGCAGTTTTATGAACTATGCGCGGCAAATCCTGAACTGAAACTAGAACGTAATGCAAACGGAGAACTCGTAATAATGTCCCCTACTGGAGGAGAAACTAGCGCTTGGAATTCTGACATTAACCTCGATTTAGGAATGTGGAATCGTCAGGAACGACTTGGTAAGGTTTTCGACTCTTCTGGAGGTTTCTCTTTGCCAAAAGGCAGCGATCGCTCTCCTGATGCAGCATGGATACCCATTGAAAAATGGAACGCTCTTAGTCCTGAACAACGCAAGAAGTTTTTACCGCTATGTCCAGACTTTGCGATCGAGCTTTTATCGCCAACTGACTCATGGATTAAGGGTTTAGCAAAGATGCAGGAATATCAAGATAATGGTTGCCGTTTAGGTTGGCTGATCGATCCCGAAAGCAAGCGTGTTGCAATTTATCGTTTAGGTCAACCTGTAGAGATTCTCGAAGCGCCAGTGAGTTTATCTGGGGAAGATGTTCTATTAGGATTTGTGCTGAATCTAGAAAATATCTGGTCATCTTTGTAAAGATATAGGCAATGATTATCAAATTCTTATACCATCCTCATAAACTATGTCTGAAAATCAATCTATAGAAAACTATCCATCATCATTAGAGATCAAAAAATTAGAGATCAAAAAAATTGTTGATTTAATTAGAAAACTACTACAACTAGTACGGAATTCACATCATATAAAATACCCTTGGGATAACCGAAGGATGAAAATGGTTTAGATAAGTTTAATAGTGAGATTGCTCCAATTTTGTTGGAAATTAGTAATGTAATGAGTAAAGTATTTATCGAAACCTGAGCTAATCCATATAATAAGGTTATACATAAAAATAAAGAGATAAGAAATGATTGAACTAACTCTTGAGCAGAGACAAGCTGTGAGCAAACAAGGCGAAATGCCTCCCCGTGCTATAGATCCAGATACAGATACAACCTATGTACTGATTCCAGAAGCCGTATATGCAAGATTTAAAGCACTTTTGATAGAAGAACAAAATAGCCAGTTTCTTGATGAGATGTATCTTCCCACGATGGAAGTATTCGGTAGAGAGGGATGGGATGATCCTGCAATGGATATCTACAATGATCTCGATCCTCGGAGATAGGCATGAATATTCAACGAGGTGACGTTGTGTTGGTGGATTATCCCTATACCTCTGGCATCGGAACTAAAGTTCGTCCTGTCCTTGTGATTCAAAATGATCGAGATAACCAACGCCTCAAAAATACAATCGTGGCTCAAATCACGAGTATGACGCAGCGATCCTTAGAACCGACGCAATTATTGATTGAGATGGCAACCCAAGAAGGGCAAGAATCTGGTTTGAGACAAGATTCTGTTCTTAACAATGTCAATCTACTGACACTGGACAAAGAAAAAATCCTGCGTAAATTGGGACGGTTACCTGATTCTGGCATGAAAAAAGTTAATAACTGTCTAAAGGCTGCATTGGATTTACCGTAGCGCCGGTTCAATACCGATTAATTGCTGTTGGTTTAATATTAGGTCAGTGCTTCATCAAATTAGTTCACAGTTTTCTCATTTTGGATTTTGACGAGCATGACAGCAAATTTGTGGGACGTAGTACGTTACTTTAAACGCTATCGGACAAAGGCAATCTGGAGCATTGCAGGTTCCAGCGCATTTGAAATTATCGATCTGACTGTTCCCTATACGGTTGGACAAATCCTGAATGTACTATCAGGCCGATCGCTTGATCGCGAAATTAATGACTTGGTTGTTGGCGCGTTAGGGCTGTTTGGTCAACCCGTGACTCAGACAACTTCATTAATTGCTCTATCGGCATTAATTTTTGTGGTCACAGTCATTCGTGCGCCGATACAGGTCTGGTTTGCCAATAACTTTCATTGGGAAATTGCCCTCAAAACTCGTCGTGACCAAACCCAAAAGGCGATCGCCAAAATCTTGACTCTGCCGATCGAGTTTTATGATGAGCATAATGCGGGGCGGATTGCAGGGCGGGTGGCGCGAGGCTTAGCCAATCACATGTGGTCATATCCCGAAATTGCAGGGCAATTAATACCTAAAGTTGTGCGAATCCTCGGTATTTTTGTGATTATCTGCGCGATCGCATGGTGGATTTCGGCTTTCTTTTTAGTGTCATTTATAGTAGTGCTATTAGGCAGTTTACAAGCATTGAAAGGACTGACCGTTTCTGAAGAAAGGTTAGATATATATCAAGAAAATACGGAAAGTCGTACTTCGGAAATTATTACCAATATCAAGACAGTCAAGGCTTTTGCCAACGAAGCGAAGGAATATAAACGCCAAAGCGATCGCCTCGAACGGGAAGCAAAAGTATCGCTCTGGGGAATCCACATTGGCTATGTGAAGTTGGGCATGGTGCGTGACACTGTTTTAGAATCCTGTCAATTTGTCGTGTTTGGGGCAGCACTATTTGCTACCTTCAGTGGAACGATGTCGATTGGACATTTTATTACGATTTCCACTTTGGCAAGTATGGCTTATTCCGAAATCAAGCCAATTTGTTTGCTTGCAGAAGTGTTTGCCCGTCGCTATTCTTCGATGATGCGCTTTCATGAATTCATGAAACAAGCAAATGGTCAAGATGCCGCGATCGCACTCCATCCTAATACCAAATATCCCCAATATCGTTTTGATGGCAAAGTGGAGTTTCGCAATCTCACCTTTGGCTACGATCAAGATCGCCCTGTTCTAGAAAAGATCCAATTCACCATCGAACCCTATGAAACTGTGGCGCTAGTTGGGCGATCGGGTTCAGGTAAATCGACATTAGTGAAGATGCTGTTTCGTTACTTTGAGCCATCAGGTGGCGGGATTTTGATTGATGGAACTAATATTACGGAACTCGATATCACTGGCTATCGCAAACGTCTTGCGATCGTGCATCAAGAGGTCGATATATTTAATGGAACTCTGATGGATAATCTCGTTTACGGCAGACCAAACGCGACCTTTGCTGAAGTTAAGGAAGCCTGTGCGATCGCCAGCGTTGATGAGTTTTTGCATCTATTACCTCTTGGGTATAACACCGTTGTGGGAGAGAGAGGTGTACGTCTCTCTGGTGGTCAGCGCCAGAGATTAGGCATTGCTCGAGCGTTGCTAGTCAATCCTGACATTCTTGTGTTTGATGAGGCGACTTCTAGCCTTGATTACGAATCAGAGCGATCGATTCAGCTTGCCATGCGTCGGATTCAGGGAACGCGCACTACGATTGTGATTGCTCACCGTCTCAGTACAGTCCGCGAAGCCGATAAGATTGTGGTTTTAGATAAAGGTCAAGTTGTGGAGGTTGGCTCACATCAGCAACTTTTAGCTCAAGGCGGCATTTATCATCGCTTGCATTCACTTCAAGAAACAGGAGAGTTGTTATGAGGCGAAATTAAGGGCGCAGCACTGCACAGCTTTTGTTGATTAGTTTTGCGTTTATGTAGCACCATATTATTGTGACAGTCACTATTTATAAAGCACCTCAGCCAAATAAAGCTGAGAAATTATTGCAAAATGGCTTTCAAGTGGCAGATTTTCCGTACAATCCGCCCTATGAAGATGGTAAATGTTATTTTGCTGGAGTTAACTCTAGAAGTTTGGCTGAACAATATAACCAGAGTTACAAACAGGGTATTTTAGAGGTTACGATAGACCAAGAAACATATGATCGCCTTTTTAAACCGCTTGAGAGGACTTATCAGGGTGGTTCGTATATCGAGTTACCGATACCTCATGATTTATTTTCAACTTTAAACCAGTTCCCTAGAGTGTTAAAGCGAGATTAGCTAATGAATAGTCAACTTTGGAGTCAAGTCAAAACTAAGTATCAGCTTGGGAAATTAATTTACGGGAAAGTGGAATTTCATGCGCCTTTTGGGGTGTTTGTTGATATTGGGGATGAGTATGTAAAGGGAATTATCCAGATTCCAGATTTTTTGGATAGTGGGGCGATGAATCCAGAAATGTATCCTGAGATTGGTTCGCCTGTGGGGGCGGTGGTGGTTGGCTATACTGAAGATGATCGCAATCAAGTTTGGTTGAGTGTTAAGCCAAGTGTGTTGCAAAAGTCATTAGTTAAGTTGAGAGTGCCAGTTGCTAGTCAAACTTGAGTGGAATTTATGTAAATAATTTAGTTTGCTTGTATTTAGCTCTCAAGATAATATCAGTCGGTTTAACCTGTTTAGAGGTTGTGTTCTTCCCATCTCTTATAACTTCAATTTCTTTAGCCTCTCTCTGTTGATTAACAAACTCAGCATAATGCTTGATAGTGGCTGGATTTCTTTGTATTGTTTGAAGTTCAAGATCGGAAAATTGAATCCCTTCGCCACTATATATCAATGGCATTAGATCTTCATCTAACTTCTCAATACAAGCTTGAGTATTTGTTTGTTTAACATCAAAAAGACGAGGGAAATTTTTGTCTTCATAATAGTAGATACTTTTGTGTCCCATTCCATAAACGTTATCATGATGTTGGCATAAAAAATCCAAGTTGTTTTGCACCCACATTGCTGATTTCATCACTCTTTGGGCTACAACACTACTAGCCAAATGTATCAGATAATATTTAACTATCGATTGATTATGGAGCAAAGAAAATCCATATACAAAATCAGCATTTGTCCTTTTACGAAATAGATTTAGAGTTTGATTTTTTAAATATTCCTGTTGAGCAGGTGTGTTATCAAATTGAGTCTCTACTTCGTAGTAACCACCAGCCTCTAAAACTGTTTCAAAAGCCTTCTTGAGCTTACCATCTCTTTCCTTAAGAAACCGAATTACAAATTCAATCATGAATGTATAAAGTATTTCTGATTTTTTGAGATCGATAATGTCTCTCATATTTCGCATCGATACATCAGTATAGCCAAACGGATCTAGCAGGAAAAATGATGAACATTTTGATTTTTTTGCTTCCAATAGGATTCCGTCTAATTTTCGATCAAATTCACCGTGAATCAATTCACACTTTTCAGGATCATTTAGATAGCTATCCAATCCATTACCTATCATGTGAACTTTAAGTGAGTCTAAGTGATTTTTATCGGAATCAATAAAAATGTACTTTGCTTGCAGATCATAATCTGGCTTGGATTTTTCTCTTTTGACTCGTTCTAGCCCCTTTTCGACTGCGCGAATAATTCGTATTGGAGATCCCGACCACATTTCCCCATTATCTGGATCACGGTACATACCTCCACCACAAAAACCATCTACAATCACGACTTTTTTGCGCTTACCAATGTTATTGCCACAAAGCGTCACAATCCAATTCTGGATATATTCTTCAACCAATCTATGTTTAGCTTTTGTGTGAGGTTCTACGTCTGGCAGATGACTTCCATCAGCGACCCAAAAAGTCCCATTTTTTGCCATTTTTACTTTTCCCACATTGTCAAGCTAGTTTTTTCTAGTGTACTATACGGTTATATTAAAAGTTTTTGTACGATTTTCAAAGATCTGAGGTTTATTGTTATGGATACTGTAAGAGGCACTGAAACTGTCGCTAGTCCTCTACAGGAAAGCGCACTAAGGAAGAAAGGACTATGTGACTACGTTATTAACGTTGCCTCTGGTTGTTTGCATGGCTGCACATTTTGCTATGTACCCTCAACTCCAGTCATCAGAACCAGACAAGCACAACTAGCAATCAAGGGCGTTGATAACCCTCAAATGGATTGGGGGAAATATCTATTTGTCCGTGAAGGTATTGCTGAACAGCTAGAAGAAAAACTTAGCCGAAAGAAGAGTTGGAAAATTTCAGAATCAGGACAAGGTGTTGTAATGCTCTGCTCTGGAACCGATCCTTATCAAAATCATCAGACAGCAGAAATTACGAGACAAGTTGTAAAAGTATTGCTCAAATATGATAAACGAGTTCGAATTTTGACTCGTAGTCCTTCATGGACAAACGATATAGACATTTTAAGATCGCCTAATGTAACAGTCGGCATGAGCTTGCCCATGCTTGATGATGAACTAAGTCGCAAAATTGAACCCGCAGCACCTCTACCATCTGATCGCTACAAAGCAATGATAAAGGGACATGAGGCAGGAATTAAGCTATATGTTGCGATCGCTCCCACACCACCAACAATGCTGCTACAAGATTTCCAAAATTTATTACAGCAGATCATGCGATTTGAGCCTGAAGTAATTTTCTGGGAACCAATAAATGCTCGTGGAACAAATGGGAAAAGAATGCTTGAAGCGGGATTGGATTTTGTCCGTTCTGTAACTAATAGAGATGCATGGGCAGAAAACTTTATTCAACAATGGCAAGATATTGAGCAAGCTGCTAGCAATACAGGCTGCAAGGATCTTCTACATATTTGGGTTGATCCAGAACTTCGAGGTTTTGTAGAAGATGCTGCACTTGATTATTGGTTGTTTAGAAAAACAGTGGAAGATTGGGATAATTACACAAGAAAGCCAAAGAAGTTAGAAACACCTCTTTCTCAAGCTATATCACAGCAAAGTAAAGCAGTTCGCAAACCCAACAAATCGCAAAAAGGATCTGTAAAGTTAGTAGCATCTTGAAGGAACTGGAACTCAATCTATTCTGACAGGCGATCGCCGCTTTTAAAGAAACCAAAATGGAGCTGCTGCAAGTATTTACGGATATTTATGAAGTCAAAGAGCTGAAGGATGCAACTTGCGATCGCGAGACGAAGGTACATGTGGCGACGGTGCAGAGCTTTGTGAGAAGAATTATGTATCCGAGCGACAGTTCCCCAAGTCCGAATGTGGATGATTATGACTGCGTGATTATTGATGAATGTCATCGAGGCTATTTGCTTGATCGCGAACTCAGCACGATTGAGCTGGAGTTTCGCGATTTTGAAGATTATGTTTCTAAATATCGGAGGGTGGTGGAATATTTTGATGCGGTGAGAATTGGAATTACGGCGACACCTGCGCTGCATACGTCCGAGATTTTTGGTGAGCCAATTTTTCAATATACCTATGCGGAGGCGGTGATTGATAAGTTTCTCATTGATTATGAATCACCGCATTTAATCCAGACGGAACTTGCCCAGTCGGGGATCGTTTGGGAAAAGGGCGCTGAGATCGAGGCGATCGATCCGCGCACTGGCAAGCGAGATCTGAGCAAAACGGCGGATGAGGTGAAGGTCGAAATTAAGGACTTCAATAAGAAGGTAATTACACCTGCTTTTAATCGCGTGGTTTGTGAGTATCTGGCGGAACAGATCGATCCTGTGCTGGCGGAGAAAACCCTAATTTTTTGTGCGACTGACGATCATGCGGATCTGGTGGTGCAGTTGCTCAAAGAGGCGCTGATTGCCAAGTATAGAGAGGTGGAAGATGAGGCGGTGCAGAAGATTACCGGAGCAGCCGATCGCCCGTTGCAGTTGATACTCAAATATAAAAATGAGCAGTTGCCGAACATTGCGGTGACAGTGGATTTGCTGACTACGGGCTTTGATGTGCAGAAGATTTGCAATATCGTCTTTTTGCGGCGGGTTAATTCGCGGATCTTGTTTGAGCAGATGCTCGGTCGGGCTACGCGCCTTTGTCCTGAGATTGGCAAAGATCGCTTTAGGGTATTTGATGCGGTGAATATCTTTGGGGTGATGTCGCAATTTACGGAAATGAAGCCTGTGGCGGTAATTCCTAAAATCAGTTGCGAGAAGTTGGTGCAGGAACTAACCCGCACTAGCGATCCGCGTCATCATCAAGAGATCTTGCCGCAACTCTTTGCGAGAATCCAGCGTAAAATGCGTCGCGCTAATCAGGCTAAGCGCGAACAACTGGAAGCGATCGCAGGTTTGTCTCTTGAGCATCTATTAGATGACCTCCGCGCTAGCAAACCTTCACAATTAGCTAACTGGTTTCGCGATCGCCCAGATTTTGCCTCGGTGATTGATTTGCCTGACGATCGCACGATTCCTGTATTTATCTCGTACCATCCTGATCGCCTAGTTGCGGTGCAGCGCGGCTATGGTGTTGCCGAAGATGGCAGTACTTATTCCACACGTCCCGATGAGTATTTGCAGTTGTTCCAGCAGTTTCTAGCGGACAATCTCAATTTGATTCCTGCGTTGATGGTGGCGGTGCAGAGTCCGAAGGATTTGACTCGCGCTCAGTTGAAGGAGTTACAGATGTTATTGGAGAAGAATCGTTTTCGGGAGAGCGATCTCCAAGGGGCTTGGCGCGATCGCAAGAATGAGGATATTGCGGCTTCGATTATTGGGTTTATCCGTCAGGCGGCGATCGGTGATGCGTTGATTCCCTATAGCGATCGGGTGGATCGGGCGGTTCGTAAAATCATGAGTAGTCGGTCATGGACTGCGCCCCAGCGTCAGTTGTTGGAGAGGATCGGCAAGCAGTTAAAAGCGGAAACGATCGTCGATCGCGAGGCGTTAGATCGTGGGGCGTTTAAGACTGAATGTGGTGGTTTTGTGAGGTTGAATAGGACTTTTAATGGTGAGTTGTTGGCGGTGCTGGAGAGTATTAATGAGGAGATTTGGCGAGATATGGGTTAGGATGTCTAGCCATGAGAACCGATACACTTTTTTATCAGTTATTTCAGACGTTTCATGGGCTTTTGTTTGAGCTAATTGACGAGCCAGCGTCAAATGCGGAGGGCTATGATTTTGTGTCTGTGGAGGTCAAAGAAAAGGCTTTTCGTTTTGATGGCATTTTCTTGACGGCGGATGTGGAGAAGCCGATTTATTTTGTGGAGGTGCAGTTTCAAAAAAATCCTGATTTTTATTGGAGTTTTGTCGGCGAAATATTTCTATATCTCAGTCAATATAAGCCCTTGCAGGATTGGAAAGCGGTGGCAGTTTTTGCCGATCGCAATTTGGATGAGGGTATCCCCAGACAATTTCATGAGTTGTTTGTGAGTCAACGGATTCGCTGTGTTTATCTTGATACGCTGCGCGATCGCTCTGACAATTCGTTAGAGGTTGGTATCGTGGAGTTAATAATTGCCGATGAGTCGGTTACTTTGGATATGGCTAAGGAGTTGGTGCGCGATCTGCGTAACCAAGAGCGTGCAGCTACTGTCAGTCAAAAAACAGTAGAATTAATTGTAGGAGTGTTGTTAAATAAGTTTAACAATTTGAGTCGAAAGGAAATAGAGACTATGTTGACTTTTGATGAGCTAAAACAATCAAGACTATTTCAAGAGCTAGCGGCAGAGTATAGCCGAGAGGTGAGGCTAGAGGCGAGGCTAGAGGGTAAGAAAATAGGTGAAAAAATAGGAAAGAAAAAAGGCAAGCTAGAAGGCAAGCTAGAAGGCAAGCTAGAAGGCAAGCTAGAGTCTGTTTTAGGTGTGTTAAAGCGTCGCTTTAAGAGGGTTTCGGCAGAGTCAAAGGCAAAGATTAGCCATCTGTCTGCCAGTCAGTTAGATGATTTACTGGTGGCGATTTTTGATTTTAAGTCGGTGGCGGATTTGACGGCTTGGTTGAAGGTGCATGGGGTCGATCGCTAATTGCTGCTGATATTTGGGGCGATCGCATTTAGATACTATGTTCTTAGAAAATTTAAAGAGGGTTTGGAGACCAAACCCCTACCGCGCAAATATTTATGATGTAGGGGTTTGGTTTCCAAACCCTTTATTCTTGATGTTTTGCTATTTGTTTTGCGGGGCGGTGAGATGATGATATTTTAGAGGCTTGTGTTTGTATTAAAAATCTAAGTCTGAATCGCGTTTTTTGTGTTTGCCCTATGGTGTCTATGAGTTCTGATTTTTCTATTCTTTCTGATAATGATGATTTACCAATGGGGTGGGAATTAGCTTGTATTCCAGAAATGATTGACATAGGTGGGATCTTATCTGATGGAGATTGGATTGAGAGCAAAGATCAAGATCCCGAAGGTAATGTCAGATTAATTCAACTTGCAGATATTGGGGTTGGCAAATATTTAGATAAATCTAATCGGTTTCTAACGGAAGAGAAAGCCAAGCAGCTAAATTGTACGTTTTTAAATGAAGGTGATATTCTAATTGCAAGAATGCCAGATCCCCTTGGTAGAGCGTGTTTATTCCCAAGTAACGAAAGAAAATGTGTAACAGTTGTAGATGTATGTATTATCCGTTCTGGTAATAATGGAGTTAATCATAGATGGTTAATGCATACTATCAACTCACCAATAGTTAGAAATGAGATAGAGATTAAAGCAAGCGGTACAACAAGACAAAGAATATCAAAAAGTAATTTATCTTCAATTAAGTTGCCTATTCCGCCGCTTAATGAGCAGAGGCGGATTGTGGATAAGGTTGAGGCGTTGATGGCGCGATCGCGTAAGGCAAAAGAAGCATTAGACGCAATCCCCAAATTAATCGAGCAGTTTCGTCAGTCTGTCCTCGCCGCCGCCTTTCGTGGCGATCTCACAGCCGATTGGCGCGAACAAAATCCTAATATCGAGCCTGCTTCTGTCTTGTTAGAAAATAATCCACAGCAAAAACTTTTTAAAGAAAAGAATACAAACGAATTACCAGATCCTTTTCCTTTACCTCAAGAATGGGTATAGAAAACTCTAGCAGAAATTTGTGTTTCAGTTACAGATGGAGATCATCAAGCTCCACCAAAAGCAGATAGCGGTATTCCCTTTCTTGTAATTTCTAATATTAATTCTGGAAAATTTGATTTTAGCAATACTCGCTATGTTCCCGAAAGTTATTATCAATCACTGCAAGAAAATAAAACACCAAAGAAAGGAGATATTGTCTATTCTGTTGTTGGCTCTTATGGAATTCCTGTACTTGTAGAGACAGACATCAAATTTTGCTTTCAAAGACACATAGCCTTATTAAGACCTCTTGAGCAAGTAAGTAGTAAATATTTACTTTATGCGCTTAAAGCTAATTTTGTCATGGAACAAGCAACAGAAGTAGCTACAGGAACTGCTCAACTAACTGTAACTCTTACTGGACTGAGAAAAATCAAGGTTCCTTATGTCTCATTCCCTGAACAAATGGAAATAGTTAAACGTATTGAAGCAGCATATTCATTAATCGAAAAGATTGAATCCAAGTATTTTCAAGCGATGTCAAGCATGAATAATCTCGATCAATCTATTCTCTCCAAAGCCTTTAGAGGCGAACTTGTTGAGCAAGACCCCAACGACGAGCCAGCATCAGTCTTATTAGAACGCATTCAAAAAGAACGCGAAAAAGAGAAAACAAAAGTTAAGCAGACAGGCGCAAAAAAACTAAAGAACTGATGTTACGTAGAAAGAATTCCTGTCATAGCATAAGTCTAGGGCTGGCAAGGGGGCGCAGCCCCTACAAAATCTAAATTATTTAGGTAGGGGCAATGCCCCCGTGCTTGCCCTGTTACGCTAGCAGCAACTAATTATTTACAGGGAAGGATGTACATGTCAAAATCTATTGCTACATATTGGAATCCATTAGACTTAAACAATAGTCATCAATGGAAGCCAATTCTTGGACTGGAAGGGATGGCTGAAGAGTTGACCTTGAGTTTAGATCAAGACACAGGCGAATATACGCGCTTGACTCGATTTCATCCCAATGCAGATACAACTGCTTTTGGTGGTAAAAGCCATCCCTATCCTGAAGAAGTATTTATCGTCAGTGGTCGCCTTTACGATCGCGCCTTTGATATGTGGCTAGAGAGTGGGCATTATGCCAGTAGACCGCCCCACGAAATTCATGGGCCATTTAAGACCGATATCGGATGTGTAGTGCTAGAAATATCTTTTCCCAATCGGGTTGCATAAAAAATGAGAAATCAAGTTTGGTATGTAGCGACGTTGCTTGGATTTATGTGCTTGATTCGGTTTGGTCTGAGTGCGATCGGCTATGTCGATCCACATTGGCTGATGCAACAACTAGGCGCTCCCTTAGATGTCAATCTACAAATGCCATATATCATTCGTGTGTGGGCAATTAGAGATATGGTCTTAGCTATTTTAGTAGTGTTTTCCAATCAGGCGACGCTCAAAGTACTCTTATGTGCTTGTATTGCCATTGACATAACTGATATTTGGTCAGCTCACTTGAGTGGTTTAGAGGGGCTTTTTAGCGAAATTGATACATGGTCATTAAAACTTACCGCGATCGCAGCCTTGCTCCCAGAAACTGCTGCTTTAGCCTTAATCATGAGATCTAAGCAAATGCAAGAAGAATAAATTTATATAATGAGTTCCATCGCTCGATATGTAAACTCGATATCTAAATATTTCAGGCTTTGATTTTATAGCTATCCTGTTAGGTGAGGATAAGAAACTTTTTGTAACTTACAATCGTCTTCCAGTACATTAACGTATATGTTGCAGACAACTTAAAGTGTCAAACCACATTTAGATTAATACATCAAGTCTTGGTTGAATTTGTCAAAATATCTAAAGATACGATCTAAACCTTATATACCTACTTACAGCCTGATATTTTCGGGGAATTTCTTATGAGCCGTCCTTTGAAACTTGTTTTTGAATCTGTATCTGCATCCATGCTAGCGGCATTAATTACTGCCGTCACAGTAATGCCTAGCTACGCCGCAGATCCATTCCGCTCCCAAAATGCTAGGGCGATCGGTAGTGAAACCCAGAAAGCCTTTGAATTAATGTTCAAAGAAGGCAATTATACGTTGGCATTAAAGCAGTTAGATTTAGCTGTCAGAACTGAAGCTAGCGATCCACTTTTATTTGCTTTGCGGGCTTCAACCTTCTATGCAGAAGGAGACTACTTGGGAATGCGGGTAGCTGGCCAACGAGTTCGTACTAACGCCGAAGCTTTAAAGGGCAAAGATAACCTTAGATCCTTTATCTATATTGCAGCAAGCGATTTGATTGAGGCTGGGTATATTGTCAAAACCGAAGGTGTATCCAGCGCTCCAAAAGCTTTACCACTAGTACAAAGCGTATTTGACAATATCCAAAAAGCTAAGGATATTTCTCCCAATGATCCTGAACTAAATTTGATTAAGGGCTATATCGATATGTTAATCGCATCGGTATTGCCTCTATCCGACCTTGAAACCGCATTAGAGAGTCTAAAGCAATATGCAGCGCCCGATTATCTGAAATGGCGTGGTATTGCTCTAGCCTATCGTGATGCTAGAAAGCCTGAACTTGCTCTAGATGCAGTGAATAAGGCTCTAGCATCTGCCCCAAATAATCCAGACCTACATTATTTAAAAGGGCAAGTGTTGTGGATGCAGGGTGGTAGCAATATTCCTACAGCCAAAAAGCAGTTTGAACTCGCTCTCAGTAAGTCCAAGCAAATGAGTCCCAGTCTGTTAGCAGAGATTCGTGAGCAATGTCGTAACATATCGGGCGGTGTAACCTGTCCCGAACAGACCAAATAAATAATACAAACCCAAAAAAGAGAAGCGGCGCAATGCGTCGCTTCTCTTTTTTGAGGTTTAGATCTTAACCAGAGTGACGATCGCTATATTATAAAAATGTACGGTCAGTCTTTAATCGATCCTACATTTTTAATTCAAAGCAAAAAGAAAACTCATGGCGCAAGACATTAAACTGATCGTGGTAGATATCGATGGCACGATTAGCGGTGATGCCAATCAGGTCAATGATGCAGTTAAGCAAGCAGTGAAGGCAGCTCAAGCAAAGGGTGTCAAAGTTGCGATCGCTACGGGTAGAATGTATCGCTCGGCTGTCCGATTTCATGAATTGATCGCCTCTGACATGCCATTAATTTCCTATCAGGGTGCATTCATTAAAGATCCCAAAACCGATGCATTAGTTGGACATTGGCCAGTTGAACTTAATCAAGCGCTCTCTTTGCTCGACGATCTGGGAGAATTTGCGACTAATGACAAACTTTCGATTCATATCTATGTAAATGACGAACTCTATGTTCGTAAAATGACATCTCAAACGGCTGCCTATGCGGAACGTTCTAAAGTAGGCGTAAAGGTAGTTGGTGATTTGCGAGAATTCTTGACTAGTGAAAGTACAGACCATCCGCCGACAAAGATTTTAGCTTTGAGTGACACCGCCGAACTGGTGACAGAAATGTTACGGGTGCTCAAAGATCGCTATACGCCACAACAACTCTATCTCACCAAATCTGTAGCAACATTCTTTGAAGCTACCAATCCGATCGCAAATAAAGGAACTGCCGTAAAGCATTTAGCTGAGAATATTTTGGGATTTGACCGATCGCAGGTTTTAGCGATCGGTGATAATTTCAACGATTTAGAGATGATCGAATATGCAGGCATTGGGGTAGTGATGGGAAATGCTCCTGAAGGATTAAAACCCCTAGGGGATTGGGTTGCCCCAACTGTTGAGAATGATGGAGCGGCTGTAGCGATCGAAAAATTTGTGCTATAAATCCTAAATATAAAAAGAGTGCTAAAGCACTCTTTTTATATTTAAATCCTAATAATATAGCTATGCTAGAACCTCAAGCAATTGTTAATCAACGCTATCAATTAGAACGTCAACTGGGACAGAATGCAGGACGTGAAACTTGGCTAGCAAAGGATTTGCAGAAAGAAAATGAATTGGTTGTGGTCAAGTTATTGGCTTTTGGTGGTAATGTCCAATGGGAAGACCTCAAATTATTTGAGCGTGAAGCAACTGTACTCAAGGCGCTAGATCATCCATGTATTCCTAAATATCGCGACTATTTTTCGATTGACGATCGCGCTCTATGGTTCGGCTTGGTGCAGGAATATATTCAAGGGGATTCGCTGCGTGAATATATTGCCAAAGGGCATAAGTTTACTGAATCGCAAGTTAAGAAAATTGCGATCGCCATCTTAGAGATTCTCATTTATCTCCATGAACTCAGTCCCCAAGTTCTCCACCGCGATATTAAACCGAACAATTTGATTTTGACTGGGAAAGAAAGAGAAGACCCAAACATTTATCTGGTGGATTTTGGCGCAGTCCAAGATAAAGCGGCGGCTGAAGGGAAATCCTTCACTGTCGTGGGAACTTATGGCTATGCACCGATGGAACAGTAAGGGGGTAGAGCGGTTGCCGCATCCGATCTCTATGCTTTGGGTGCAACGCTAATTTATTTGCTGACAGGTATATCACCTGCGGAGTTGCCGCAAGATGACGATGCACGGATACTCTTTAGCGATCGCACTGGCATCACACCGCATTTTTTGCAATGGATTCAAAAATTAGTAGAACCAACTGTCAAAAAGCGCTATTCTTCTGCCAGAATAGCTTTGCAAGCTATACGTGAATCCGTTCAAACTCCTCTCCCTCTGACTGCTCCACCTGCTCCATTAGTATCAATGAAGCAATCTAGTCCTGTTGAATCCAGTCGATTTTCCAGTTCTACTCGTATTTATTTCCCTCCAGAGAATTGCAGTTTTCAGGTGTCAGCTTCTTCAACTTGCCTCAAGATAATAATGCCTCCTCGTATTTTGACACTTATTGGAAGTTGGATAGTATTAGGATTAGTCCTTGCTTTTGCATTTCCTGTTTTTCCAATGATTTGGAATTATATAGCTGCATTAGTAAATGTTCTTTGGGGCTATATCATCATTACTTTTATATTAATTTTATTCGTTCGTTTGTTAGTCGGATTTACCTTAAGCTGTTTAGAAACAGTAACTCTAGAAATTACAGAAAAAGAAACTAGGTTTATGCGTTCAATATTTGGCAAAACTTCTTGGCAAGTGAAAGTTCCCACCAGCACATTTCAAGGGGTGGAACCGCAGTGGCGAATGATCGAGAAACGAAATAGTGGAATTTTAGACAATCTAATTTGGTCGGCTAGCGACCATAATGAAGATAATTCTAGAAAAGCAAATGTATTTTTTTGGCTAAATGGAGAGAAATACACTTTAGCTAATGATGATATTAGACCAACGGAAGTTAATTGGTTGATTGAAGTGATTGAGGAGTTCTTACATGATATTAGGAGAAAATAATGCTGCGATCGCTTTTTTCTCTCTTGGCTTTGTTTCCAGCAATTCTCATTATGAAACCAATTTTGGAGTTTCCAGTGCCAAAGGCACTTGTAAATACCAAAATCGTTTTTTTGAACCCGCCGTAGACGGGCTTTCAAAAAACCAATTTTTATAATGAGAATAGCGGCTTTATTGCATTGCGATCGCACAGATAAACTGCAACTACGATAAAATCAAGCTAGTTATTACCTTGTCAATAAGCATGACCACGATCGCCCCCATCCCAAATACGACTTCAGCCTCCACAAGGACTTTTGATTGGCAAGCGATCGCCAATGAATTTATTGCCATTGTAGGCGATCGTTATGTGGTGCGAACGCGCGAAGAATTAGTTGCCTATGAATGTGATGGACTAACTAGCTATAAACAACAACCAGCCCTTGTTGTCCTGCCCCGCAACACAGAGGAAGTATCGGCGGTTGTCAAAGTATGCGATCGTTATAAAGTTGCCTTTGTGGCGCGTGGTTCGGGGACAGGATTATCAGGCGGAGCTTTGCCTTTGCCCGACTCTGTGCTAATCGTCACAACTTTAATGAAAAAGATTCTGAAAGTTGATTTTGATAATCAGCGCGTAGTCGTTCAACCTGGAGTAATCAATAACTGGGTAACCCAAGCCGTAAGTGGCGCTGGATTCTACTATGCTCCTGATCCTTCTAGTCAGATTATCTGTTCCATCGGTGGGAATGTTGCTGAGAACTCTGGGGGAGTGCATTGTTTGAAATATGGAGTCACCACCAATCATGTTCTCGGTGCAAAGATAGTCTTGCCGGATGGCTCGATCAAAGATATCGGCGGAAAGCTCCCTGAGATGCCGGGGTATGACCTTACAGGAATTTTTGTTGGTTCCGAAGGGACTCTCGGTATTGCCACAGAAGTTACACTGAAGATCCTCAAATCCGCCGAGTCAATTCAAGTTCTTTTAGCTGATTTCACAACGGTCGAAGCTGCAGGATCGACTGTCTCCGATGTGATTAGTGCTGGCATCATTCCTGGTGGGATGGAAATCATGGATAACATGAGCATCAATGCTGTTGAAGACACAGTTGCCACAAATTGCTATCCCCGCGATGCTGCTTCAATTCTATTAATCGAAGTTGATGGATTAGAAATAGAAGTTGCCGAAAGTGCGAGGCGTATTGAAGAAATTTGCTATAAAAATGGAGCGCGAAATGTGACTACTGCAAATGATCCTGAACAACGTCTCAGACTCTGGAAAGGCAGAAAAGCAGCTTTTGCTGCAATGGGTCGCCTCAGTCCTGATTATTATGTACAGGATGGAGTGATTCCGCGCACCAAGCTCACCTATGTTTTGCAAGAGATTGAGAAACTCAGCGAAAAGTATGGCTATCATGTCGCCAATGTTTTCCATGCTGGCGATGGAAATTTGCATCCATTGATCTTGTATAACAATGCGGAAGCTGGTGCTCTGGAGACAGTGGAGGAATTAGGCAGTGAAATCCTTAAGCTTTGTGTGCGTGTTGGCGGTAGTATTTCGGGTGAGCATGGAATCGGTGCGGACAAAAAATGCTACATGTCGGAAATGTTCACTGAGGCTGATTTAGAGACAATGCGATGGGTTCGTGATGTTTTTGATCCACAAGGAATTGCCAATCCGACAAAGATCTTGCCAACTCCACGCACTTGTGGAGAAGGTGCAAAGCCTAGTCATAGTGATGCTAAATATAAGCTAGTAGAACGTTTTTAGTTTTGAAGTGCGATCGCTGAGAATGCGGTCTGATGAATTATCGCTCAAATAATTCGTGAGTTTTACAACTACAGTTAATCCCTTCCCAGACAAAGATTTGCGGTGCGGCGCTTCGCGCCGCACCGCAAATCTCTGGGCTTTAAGGAGATTTCTAAGAAAGAATTTACCCACTGGTAGGTCGAATCAGGATGTCCCATTTCGGTAATTCTGGATTACGGTCCAATCTCTTCTCAATTTCCCGCATATCCACTTTAGTCAGGGAGATCCCCTTTG
>QBMK01000046.1 GCA_003249035.1 Pseudanabaena sp. | reverse complement strand
CTAAATTTCTTTGACATTTGGCTTTGCCTAACTCTTCTTCTTTTTTACCTCTTTTTGCGCGTTGCGTAAGTCCTATATTTCTTAAAGCTAAATCTTCCATTCACTTTCTCACCTTTGACATCTGACAAAACTGCGACTTTATACTCACCCGAAGCTTTGCTTGGCAGTAATACTGCATAATGTTTTCCTTCGGCATCATATTTTAAATCCAGATTCTGTTTCGTTCCATCGGGCAACTGAACCTGTGCTGTTACCTTTGCATCAGGAACTGCCTCATGATTGTCGCTCTTTTGCAAAAAGAAATCAATATGGATACCACTTTCTTCTGGTACTGTAACTAGCTCTAAATGGAAACCTGCTGACTCAATAACTTGTCCACCCTGTTTAGAAGTAGTATTTTTCGCTTCAGATGTTGCCATACTTGGTGAAGAACTAGCTTTAGATGTCTCAACGGGCTTAGCTGCTGTAGTTGTAGGTGTTGAGCTTGTAGTTGGGGTACTGTTACTACAGGCTGCTAGTACAGTTAAACTAGCCAAACTGAGAAGAATCGATTGAAATAATCGCATAGATTTCCTTGGGTTTTATTTAGAAAGTTTGGACTTACGCAGAAATTGCTAAGACCCTCACCCCTATCTCCCAAAAAGGAGGAGAGGAATAAGAGGATTTCTTACTCCCATTCTCTCAGAACGTGAGAATGGGCTGTGGGGAATTAGGTTTAGGTATGAGGTACTTCCCAAACTGGGAATACAAAGCTGGTAAAACCAGTAAGGTTAAGGCGGTAGATGTGAACAGCCCCCCCAAAACGACAATCGATAAGGGTTGGAGTAACTCCTTCCCCGCACCACCTGCTACCACTAGCGGCGCTAAGCCTAATGCTGAAGTAAATGCAGTCATCAGAATCGCGTTAAGTCGTTCCATTGAGCCTTGAATCAACAAGTCTCTTAGGGGCATTCCTGATGCAAATTTAGTATTGTAGTTATCGACTAACAATAAACCATTACGAGTAGCAACCCCAAACAAGGTCACAAATCCTACGAGTGAAGCGATCGACAAAACTCCTCCTGTTAGTGCAACAGCAATCACGCCGCCCACTAATGCCAAAGGTAAATTAATCATAATCATCACTGTGGATGCGACGGATTTCACGGAAAGATACATGATTACGGTGATAGCAACAAAGGCGATCGCGCTAAACAGCAAAATATTCTGAGACGCTCTTCCTTCAGCTTCAAATTGTCCTGCATATTGGATGTAGTAACCCGTAGGGATTTGGATCTGTTCTTTGACTTTTGCCTGAATATCACTCACCACAGAGCGTAAATCTCGCCCTTGTGCATTAGCTGCGACCACCAGCAATCGAGAGACATTCTCGCGGTTAATTGTATTAGCTCCCTTCCCATCGATCAGTTTTGCCACTTGAGCTAGCGGAATTTTATTACCATCAGATGTATCAACCATTAAATTACCGATCACATCTATACTCTTTCGGGCTTCAGGCTTAAGCCATACGACTAGATCGAAAGTTTGCTGCTGCTCTAAAACTTGAGAAACAACTCGCCCATTCAGTGCTATCTCAATGGTTTCCGAAAGCTTCCCAATAGTTAATCCATACCTTGCCGCCGCCATGCGATCGAACTGAATTTGAACTTGCTCCACTGGAATTTGCGGTTCCAGTTGCAGATCGACTACACCTTCAACCGATCGCATTACATCATTTACCTGCTGACCAAGAATGCGCAGTTGCGCTAAATCCGCACCAAATATTTTGACAGCGATCGCACTTCTCACTCCTGATAGCACTTCATCCATACGATGCGAAATAAATCCACCCACATTAGGAGCCGCGCCAATTACTTTGGCAAACTCTTGACGTAATAAATCGATACTTGCCTTACGATCTTTCATGCCAACTTCACTCAACTCCACATCAATATGAGCCAAGTTCACCCCTGCGGCATCAGCATCCCCTTCTGCTCTTCCAGAACGCACTTGAATATTGCGAAAGTTGGGATTGTCTTTCAGTTTATTCTCTAGGACTGAGCCTGCGCTATTAGTTGCTTCTAACGATGAGCCGGGGTAGAGGAGTAATGTATTAACTAGAGACTGCTCCTGAAATTCTGGCAAAAAGATCCGTCCAAAGGATGGTACAATGATCGCTGATACCAGTATGCTTGCCGCCGCGATGCCAATAATCATCTGCGATCGGCGCATCGCAAATTTGATTAACGGTAAATATAGCTTTTTGAAAAATCGCGCTACCCAAGGTTCCCGTTCGGGTAAATGTCCGTGAGGTAGCAAAATCGCACAGAGAGCAGGCGTAACCGTGAGCGCCACAAAGCTAGATGCTAATACTGCGGCTAAGTACCCCAAACCCATCGGAATAAAGATACTACCTTCCACACCCGTGAGCGAAAAGATCGGCGAAAAGACGACAATTGTGATAATCGTCGCTCCAAATACGGAATCGCGTACTTCCTGACAACCATCAAAAACCACATCTAAAACGGGGCGGGGATTGTCGGAATGTTTATTTTCGCGGAGGCATCGGTAAACATTTTCGGCATCAACGATCGCGTCATCCACCGCCGAACCGATCGCCACTGCCAAACCGCCCAAGGTCATTGTGTTTAAGCCTTGTCCTAGCCAGTTGAGTGCTAACATGCCGATCAACAAAGACAAAGGCAAAGCTGCTAAACATACGGCTAAGTTCCGCCAATTCATCAAAAACGGAATCAAAACCAAAGCCACAATAATACTGCCTTCGATTAAGGCTTCCTTGACATTTTCAATCGATGCATCAACGTAAGCTTCTTGACGGAAAGTAGTTTCAACTTGAATACTTGTAGGCAATCCTACTTTTAACTCATTCATGGCAGCTTCTACGGCACGGGTGACAGTAGGCGTATCCGCTTGCGGCTGTTTATTGATGATTGCCACTACTGCTTTCTGAGTGTTGACACTGGCATCGCCACGCTTCACCGCCGCCCCAATTTTTACATCGGCAATATCGCTAATTCTTACAGGCACACCATTACGAGCTTTAATTACTGATTGTTTGAGAGCCTCAATATCCTCAATGCGCCCAATGCCACGTATCAACTTTTCGCGATCTGGCGTAATCAAATAACCACCCGCAGCATTCACATTTGCCGCCGCCACCGCATCCGACAATTCTTGCAGCGATACATTAAAAGCCTGTAATTTTTCAGGCGCACCAAGAACTTGATATTGCCGAACATCGCCACCAAATACAATCACTTGGGCGACCCCTGACACAGCCAGCAATCGATTTGTAACTTGCCAATCGACAAATCGCCGCACTTCCATTAAGTCATTATTTTTAGAAGTAAAAGCATAAGTAATAATTGTGCCAATCGGCGAACTAATGGGAGCAATTTGGGGAGTTTCTACAGATGCTGGCATCTTACTCCTAGCTGCCTGTAATCGCTCAGTTACCAATTGTCGAGCTTGAAAAATATCAGTTCCCCAATTAAAAATTACGCGCACAACTGAGATGCTAGCCGCACTCGAAGATCGCACTGCACTCACACCAGCCGTGCCGTTAATCGCACTCTCAATGGGCAATGTCACCAGTGATTCTACTTCTTCAGGTGCTAATCCTGGTGCTTCAGTTTGAATTTCAACTTGCGGTGGTGCAAAGGGAGGGAATACATCCAAAGGCATTTGGACAATAGTACGAAGTATCCAAATACTAAGAATCAGCGCGCCTACAATCACCAACCAACGACGGGCGATCGCCCATTTAATGATGGAACTAAGCATGGTGATTCGATTATTACAGCAAATTAAATCCTTAATTATACTTTCATAGAATTGTGAAACCACTATGAAATTGGCTGAATCATTGACTTTAACTTTATTAAGGTTTGTAAGCAAACAGGGGATTTCATCCTGATTTCATCGCTCCGAGTCAAACTAGATATAAAAGCAATTGCTAGAGATACCGCAAGCCCTTCAATCAAGTCTCTACGCCATTAATTCCTAGATCTCTTTTTCATTGTTCATAGCCCAAACAAAAGTATATGAATTCCATTAATCGACGTAGGTTTCTATCCCTTAGTGCTGGTGCTACTGGATCTGTACTATTAACCCAATGCAGTTGGGCTAGTACCTCGATGTCACTTCCTCTAAAAGCTAATAGTACCGAAGTATTTACGCCCAATTCCGACGGTTTATTAGATGTAGCTTTAGAAGCACGTCCCAGTCTCATCAAATTGGGACAACAGCAGGGCAACTTATTAACTTATAACGGGCAAATTCCAGGGCCAAGATTAGAAGCAAAAGCTGGAGACTCAGTTCGCATCCGTTTCACTAACAAGCTATCCCAATCCACAAACCTTCACTATCACGGGCTGCACATTCCACCGACAGGCAAAGCTGATAATATCTTTCTTGCCGTTCCGTCCGGTGAAACTGAAACTTATGAATTTACCCTGCCAAAAAATCATCCTGCGGGAACATTTTTCTATCATCCTCACATACATGAAATGGTTGCAGAACAAGTCTTTGCTGGACTAGGAGGCATCTTTATTGTGCGTGGTGCATTAGATGATATTCCCGAAATTCGAGCCGCTAAAGAAGAGTTTTTGTTTTTGAAAGATTTTGCACTGGATGCGAATGGCAAAATTCCTGTCCCTAATCATATGGACGTTATGCGCGGAAGGGAAGGCTCAATTCTTACCGTTAACGGACAAGTAAATCCCACATTTTCTCTAGCCTCTGGCGGTTTATTGCGCTTTAGGATTATCAATGCTTCAACATCTCGTTTTTATCGTCTTAGCCTCGAAGAGCATCCATTTTATTTGATTGCCTCTGATGGTGGTGCGATCGCCGAACCTGTTGAGCTAAAGGAACTACTGTTGTCCCCTGGTGAACGTGCAGAAGTGTTAGTTCGAGGCGATCGCACTCCCAAACAATATCGATTGCTAAATTTACCTTACGATCGCGGTGGATTGGGCATGATGGGCGGCATGAATCATCGTGGCATGATGATGGGCAATCGTGTAGCTGAAGATAATACAACCCAAGTTATGGCTACGATTACCTATAAAGACGCACTAGCAAAGCCACTTCCATTACCACAAAAACTCATTCCCGTTGAAATATTACCTCAACCAGTCAAAACTCGCCGCATCGAAATGTCGATGGCAATGGGAAGAGGAATGGGGATGCAGATGGCATTTCTATTTAATGGCAAAACCTTTGATATGGATCGAGTGGATGCCGCCGTGAAATTAGGAACTACTGAAGATTGGGAGATTGCAAACGTAGATCCCGATGGTATGGAACACTCGTTTCACTTGCATACAAACCCTTTCCAAGTAATCGATCGCAATGGCAAGCCCGATCCCTATCAATCATGGGAAGATACCCTGCGAGTTCGCGCTAAGGAAACAGTTCGGATTCGGATTCCGTTCCGCGATTTTGTGGGGAAAACGGTATATCACTGCCATGTACTCGATCATGAAGATCTTGGCATGATGGGGATTGTGGATATGCAAGCATAGTTACAGCACTCTTTTAAGCTTTTCTCTGGACTAATTGAAGGCTAAATAATCTGTATCTATCTTTCAATATTTTCATGGTTTGGAGAAGGTTCACGCAAAATTACCATTTTTGTACCCGATCGCCTTCCTAACCAAAATGCAGTAGCAACAATCACACCGCCGCCAACACCTCCTGCTAGAAGCACTAGCCACCAGTTATTTGGAACCGACACTTCAGGTTTTACAGACTCGCTATGATCATCCTTAGGCTTATTATCTCCACGCAGAGATTGAGCATATAGCTGATTAGCACGTTGAGTGACAATGCGATCGCCTTCAAATAATCCATTTGTAACTTCCACTAACTCCCCCGAAGTTCTTCCCAAAGTCACATCAACGGGCTGATAAGACTTGCCATTCTGCACAAATACTAACTGCTTACCATTAGCTTCTACTACTGACGCAGCAGGAATTGCCAAAATTGGAACAGAAACACTATCTGTGAGAATTTCAATATTGGTAAACATCCCCGTCTTTAACTGACCCTTCACATTGCCGATCTCAGCTTTGACTGGAACAATACGGCTTTGTCCTTCTACAGTAGTACCAATCACCGTCACCTTGCCTTGAAAAACTGTAGTCGAAGGCTGTCCTGCGATTTTCACCTGTACGGGTTGACCAATACGGATTTTATTTATATCTTTCTCATAAATATTCGCACTGGCAAGAACTCTATCATTATTAATGATTGTCATCAAAGGTTTACCCGCTTCTTCGACTGACGCACCAATTGTTGCTTCGCGATCGCTTATTACCCCGTCAATAGGAGCAGTAATTGTAATTGTGCCATTGGAGTTCGCACTTGCCTGTAGCTGATTTAATCGCGCTGAATAAGTGGCGGTACTTAGCTCGACTCTGGTTGCTGAGACTTGCACCTCAGCTTCTGCTCTTTCTAATTGTGCTTGAGCTTCTAGTAGAGGTAAACGACTTTCTGATTTAGTTAATGCGGCTCTTGCGGCAACAAATTTTGATTCCGATTCTTGTAACTGCCGTCTAGCGATCACACCTGTTTCTAATAATTCTTTATCTCGCTCATAACGCTCTTTATCTAAATTTAATTCAGTCTGAGCTTGACGGATATCTGCTTCCACAACCAGTTCCTGTCGTTCAAGATTTTGTTTAGCTAAGCGTAAATTTGTTTCCGCATTGAGAATATTTCCACTTGCCTCTGCTTGCTTCTCTAGCGCCCCAACTCGTAAATCAGCTATTTCGGGACTAGACAGAATCGCGACAGGTTGACCTGCTTGAACTAATGCCCCTGGTTCTACTAGCAAATTAACAATTGTTCCTTTGATAGGAGTGGTCACTTTTACTTGTTGGTTAGGTAAAGTCTCGATCTGCCCTGTGGTTTGAATACCAAATTTTAGCGGCTGTTGCTTGACAGTTTCTACTTTAATTCCCAGAGATTTAGCAACCTCATCCTCTACAGTGATTCCTGTAATCTGAGTTGTATTAGTTCCCTTAAATTCATCTCCATGTCCCGCATGAGCCAATGCGATCGCAGGATTAGAAAGCAAAATCAAACTAAGAAGTACTTTAACAATGGGAGCGCGAAATGTTGAAGCTATTCTCATTTGCCTAATCTAATTTTTACACTCAAAATTTATCGCAGTTGCCTTGATCACAAGCATCTCACAACAAAATGAAATAGGTATGAAATCTTTTAACAAACCACAGAAGGAATCTTAATTGTAAATATACTACCTTGTCCAAGCTCACTCTTAGCTTGAATATCACCATTATGAGCTTTGACGATCGCCATTGCGATTGCCAACCCTAAACCCGATCCACCTTTTTTGCGAGAGCGATCGCTACTTACTCGATAGAAGCGATCGAAGATGTTAGGTAAATCGCTAGAACTTATTCCAATTCCATAATCTTGAATTTGGATAATCGCATGATGATCGACGAGATCGAGAGATACTTCAACTTTGCCATGCTCAGGAGTGAAATGAATCGCATTGATCAGAACGTTGAGAATTAGTCGATAGAGTTGATCTTCGTTACCATTGACATAAATTGCAGATTCATTAGCAACTTTCATTTCTAGATCGATATCTGACTGAATGGCAAGTGCCGAGACTTCTTCGACTAAATCACTAACAATTTCATTCAAACAGCAAACCTGCTTTTGTAAAGTAATTAGTTGTAAATCCATCCGCGAAAGGAGGAGTAAATCTTGAACCAATTCTGAAAGCCGCACCGTTTGACGATTGATTGTTTGGAGGATATCTCTTGACTCTAGTTCGGGAATTGCGTCACTACTAAGTGTAGATTCAACTGTAGCTCGAATTGCTGCAAGCGGAGTACGCAGTTCATGGGCGGCATCAGCCGTAAATTGCTGGATTTGCCGATAAGAGAAGTAAACTGGTTTCATTGCTATACCTGCTAAATACCAACTTGCGATGCTAATAATCAGAAAAGCGATCGGCAAACTCACGATCAAGATCAATTTTGATTGTTCGAGATGGTGGTCATAGTCAGCAAGCGATCGCCCTACTTGCAGATATCCCCATGATTTCCCACTATTGTTTTTAAGTAAAAGTGAGATTTGATGATAGCGATTTCCCTCTCGATCCTCAATTGTTTGCCAAGCAGCCTGTCCAATCTTAGGAACAATTCCCAGTGGTGGCTCTCCGACAGTAGCAATCAGGGTTCCAGAACGATTAAGGAATAACGCATAGAAACTTTCTTGTTGGATTGCTCCTAAAATATGCCTTGTCGAAGATTCGCGATAGCATTTTTCAGCAATTACACAAAGATTAGGGAGGATTTGCTGGACGCTGGGAGAAATGTGATCGCTTTCTATTAGCAACGGCTCTAAACTATCATGCAATGTGCCAGCTACGGACTCTAACTCGCGATCGACCGCTTGCCAATGAGCCTGAGCCATCACCTGATAGATGCAAACCCCTGATATTGTCAAAATAATTCCCATCACTCCTGCATACCAACCTGCAAGACGTAACCGCGCCCCAAAAAAGATTCGATTATGATTCATGAATTCAATCGATAACCTAACCCATAAATTGTCTCAATCTCAATATCACAGCTATGTTCTGCTAATTTTTTTCGTAATAGACGAATCTGAGCTGCTACGACATTACTAGCAGGTTCGGATTGAAATTCCCATAGCCGATTCATAATCTGGTCGCGAGTAAGAATCTGATTAGGATGTTGCATAAAGTATTCTAATAACTGAAATTCTTTAGTTGTCAGCATCAGACCTTCAGCAATCACACTTTGACCCGCGATCGCAATTGTTGACTTTCCATAATCAAGAATTAAATTTCCCACCTGTAAGATTTGCGGCTGAACTTGAGTCGGTCTCCTTAGCAATGCTCTCAGTCGAGCCATCAGTTCCACCATCCCAAACGGCTTAACGAGATAATCATCCGCCCCTGAATCCAACCCCATCACCCGATCTTCTAGCTGATCTTTCGCTGTCAACATTAACACTGGTAGCGAATTACCCTGTTCTCTCAAGCGCTTACATATTTCTAGCCCTGATAAGCTTGGCAACATCCAATCTACAATTGCTACTACATATTCCACTTCAGGACTAACAAGATAGTTCCAAGCTTCTGCGCCGTCCTGTACCCAATCCACCACATATTTTTCTTGCTTCAGGCTCCGTTGCAGAGCCTTACCAAGATCCTCTTCATCTTCAACTAGCAAAATCCTCATATGATTTTCAATTTTTAGAATGAGCAATGTGATGTTATGGCTGTCGCCAGTCTTGCCGCGAATAGTGTGAGGCGGAGCTTCGCCTCACACTATTCAGGTTTTGATTCAATTGGCTATGGCTATGAATAAGTCATACTGATATTGAAGCTAAGGCAAACACGCTCTTCTTCACTGAGATTTGGTTCCACACCATGATTTAACCAACTTGGAAAAATTATCATTTTGCCTTCTGTTGCTTTATAAGTAATTTTTTGGAGCGTCCAAGGAGTCAGTTCGGCAAGTGCTGGCATAAACATATGAGCAACATCACGGGAATCTCTAAAGAAAATACCACCGCAGTTTTCTGTAGCTTTCACATAATAAACTCCACTAAATAATGAGTTGGGATGATTATGGACAAAATTAAAGGCAAACTTAGGATTTACAACTGCCCAACAATTACCAAGCATCATTGTGAACCTTTTTAGGTCATAGCCAATTTCCTCTCCAGACTCTAGTGCATTATTTACAATAATTTTGGCTATATCTTGAAATTCTGGAAGTTGATGTAGATGGTCTTTGCTATGCCATCCAAGTCCATTTGACCAGCTGACACCTTGAATGTCTTTTTGCTTTTCAACATAAATTGCTTGAAGTAATTTTTTGTTTAGTTGCTCATAATTTGGAATATCAAAGTGCCAAATCGGAGTAGGGAACCAGTCATCTCTCTGTCTTGTCATTACTTATACAAGTCTTACATCTATGAATATGGATCTTAATCATTTATCTGATTGTATTCTAAATCAAGAAGATGAAACCCGAATGAAATCTAAATACTATATTTACTCTAGGGAACTCCAAGAAATAAATGATCCATATAAAACAAAAATATGGAGGCGGGCGAAGCCCGCCTCCATATTTTTGTTTTTATTAAATTCTCATTCCTAAGTAAACAAATCACTGCACATGCAACAGAGATAACTGATAATAACTTTCAGCATGGACGATCGCATTTTGTTGCTCCTCTTCCGATAGTTCGCGCATCACCTTCGCAGGCACACCTGCCACCACTACCCCCGCAGGCACATCCTTAGTCACCACCGCCCCGGCTCCAACAACACTGCCCGCACCAATTTTCACACCTTCTAAAAGAACTGCTCCCATCCCAATCAAGCAACCACGCCCAATTTCGGCACAGTGAATCACCGCGCGATGCCCAATCGTCACATATTCACCAATCACCAAATGCTGGTCAGGATCGCCATGCAAAATCGCTCCATCCTGAATATTCGTACAGTAGCCAATATCCATACGGTTTACATCGGCTCTAATCACCACCTTATACCAAATATTCACACGCTCTGCGAGATGGACATCACCGATCACTACTGCATCTCTAGCAATAAAAGCAGCGCGATCGCGATCGGGAGTAGTCAGTTTAGAGTAGGTCAGATGCATATAGTTTTGCTTATACAGATTTTCAACCAAGTCGCACCTAAATTTAAAAGGTTTGCATCGCAAACCTTTTAAATTTAGGTGCGGATTAAGTGGTTTTGCACTCACATATAATAATGAATAATTCTGCCAATTAATAATCCATGTCCCAAACTCCAGCTTTTGCCCAAGCGACTGCCCAGACTGAAGATTTATTGCTGTCTGTGCATAACTTACAGGTTAGCTTTCGAGGCGATGAAGGTATCGTCAATGCCGTCAAAAATATTTCCTTCGATCTAGCCCAAGGACAAACCATTGGCATTGTCGGCGAATCTGGCTCTGGCAAATCGGCAACGGCTTTAGCAATCATGGGCTTACTGGGGGAATCTGGCAAAATTACGAGCGGAGAAGTCATCTTTCGTCCCAGTGGCGAAGCACCGATTGATTTGGTGCGAGTATCGCCACAGAAAATGTTGAAATATCGAGGCGATCGCATATCAATGGTATTTCAGGAGCCAATGACATCGCTCAATCCATTGTTTACCTGTGGCTATCAAGTTATCGAAGCAATTCGCTTACATCAAAAGGTATCTGAACGGGAAGCAGAAGTACGCACAATCCAACTATTTCAGGAAGTGCAATTACCCAATCCCGCACAATTAATTGAACGCTATCCCCATGAACTTTCTGGCGGCCAATTACAGCGCGTGATGATTGCCATGGCGATTTCCTGCAATCCTCAGATCATTATTGCTGACGAGCCGACAACAGCGCTAGACGTGACCGTACAAGCGACAATTTTGCTTTTACTTAAAGAGATTCAGCGATCGCGTCAGATGTCGATGATTTTTATTACCCATGATTTAGGTATTTTGGCGGAAATTGCTGATAAGGCGATCGTCATGAATCAAGGAGAAGTTGTAGAAATTGGAGATACAAAAGCAGTTTTGCAAACACCACAACATCCCTATACTAAAGGTTTAATCGCTTGCCGTCCTCGCCCCGATCGGCAGTTGCGCCTATTACCAACAGTGAGTGACTTTATGGAAATTCACGATGGACGGATGGTTGAAAAAGAACCCAGTGATTCCTATTTGGAAGTTGTACCACCCGAAGAAATTGCCGCCCGTTTAGCGGAATTGCAAAAGCAAGACCCAATTCTGTCAGTGCAGAATCTCAGAATTGAGTTTCCAATTCGCAGCATCTTTGGACTAAAAAAACGCTATCTAGTCGCCGTCAATAATATTAGCTTTGATGTCTATCGCGGCGAAACCCTTGGTCTAGTGGGCGAGTCAGGATGCGGAAAGACCACTACAGGCAGAGCGATTCTAGGATTAACAAATGGAGTGACAGGTTCAGTCAAGTTTGAAGGTCGGGAAATCTCGAAGTTAAAAGGAGAAGCTTTACAAAAATTACGTTGCGATCTGCAAGTAGTATTTCAAGATCCTTACGGTTCGCTAAATCCGCGTATGAGTGTAGGAGATGCGATCGCTGAGCCATTGATCGTCCATAGCCATCAAGAACGCTTTCAACGCTATCGTCATGCTGCGGCAAGAAGAGAGAGGGTAGCCTATCTACTAGAGCGAGTTGGTCTTCCGAAAAGCGCAATGCGTCGATATCCTCACGAGTTCTCAGGCGGTCAACGTCAACGTATTTGTATTGCTAGAGCATTAGCGCTAAATCCCAAATTAATTATTGCGGATGAACCTGTCTCTGCGCTTGATGTATCAGTACAGGCTCAAGTTCTCAATCTATTAAAGGAACTACAAGAGGAATTTGGATTAACTTATATCTTTATTTCCCACGATCTTGGCGTAGTTAAATTTATGAGCGATCGCATCATGGTAATGAACAAAGGCGAAATTGTCGAACTAGACAATGCTGAATCCATCTATACCAATCCTCAACAGCCATACACAAAAAAACTAATCAGTGCCATTCCCAAAGCTTTAGTTTTATCTCCATAAGACCAAGTTTAGGAGCAATTCTCTGCGGCTCTGGTCAGCTAAAGCGTGATCGACGTATTTCCATCTTTTTTATCTGCATGAAATGGGCGTTTCAGCACCCATTCCTCATGAACTGACCAGTGCCCTCTATAGCAATCAACATTATCGCCTAAAAGGTAGGTAATAAAAAACCCTACCAAAAGGCAGGGTTAAAGTATCGTTATCGTTTTTACTTTGTATTAAACATAGAGATTGGAGAAATTTGTTTAGAAGTTACCGAGCCACCAAATCAGACCATGACCAGTAGAAGCTTCGAGGATGAGGAGAGAAACAAAGCCAATCATTGCAAGTCTGCCATTGAGAAGTTCAGCGTAAGGAGTAAAGCCAGATCTATCAGTGTCATCAACGTACATTTTGGGTTCAACTGCGAAATTGTTGAGTACACCGCGTTCATCTACTGTATAGCTGCTCATTACTTTGTCCTATGTGTGAGTTCCTTATATAAATAAATATAACAAAGTGTTTCGAAATGTGAATCTAGCTAAAGGTATGCATGACTGCTGGGCTTTGCCTATACAAAGAGGTAGTCGAATATCGAAAGAGTGGCTATGCATTGCACAGCTACTCTTTTGATGGGGAAATCTAGAAAGTGCCTGCTAATGCACCGACGCAGCGATCGCATATATGAGGATGCTCAACCGACTCACCAATATGAGTAGAGTAGTTCCAGCAACGGGGACATTTCTCACCATCGGCATTGACTACGGCGATTTGTATGCCTGTCGCTTCGCCTGTGAATTGTAAATCGGTGGGTAGGCTATCGACGATCGTAGCTTGTGAGACGATGAATAGATAGCGCAACTCATCGCCGCAGGATGCTAAATAGCTGCGTTGGCTGTCATCGGATACGACTAGTAAGACCTTCGCTTCAAGAGGAGCGCCGATCGCTTTGCCGTTACGGGCTAGCTCCAATACTTTATTTACTTCAGAACGCACTTCTCGGAGGTACTCCCACTTGCCAGTTAGTTCGGGCTTGTACCATTCATCATGAGCTGTAAACCAACCTGCTTGGAAGACAGACTTTTGGGGTACGGGATAGGGCAGATGTTGCCAGATATCTTCGGCGGTGTGGGAGAGGACGGGGGCGATCGCTTTCGTAATTGCTTCGAGGCAATACATCAGCACGGTTTGGCAACTGCGACGGCGGGGTGCATTAGGCGAACTAATATAGAGACGATCTTTGGCGATATCTAGATAGAAGTTGGATAAATCCACAGTGCAGAAGTTTTGGATAGTTTGGAAGAAGCGTGAGAATTGGAAGTTGTCATAGGCTTCGGTGACATCTTTGGTGACTTCAGCGAGACGATGTAGGATATAGCGATCGCTCTCAGGCAATTGGTCATAGGGAACGATATTTTTAGCAGGATCGAAGTCAAAGAGATTGCTGAGTAAGAATCTTGCCGTATTGCGAAGTTTGCGCGATACATCGGACATCTGCGCCAAAATCGTCTTGCCGATGGGGACATCGCCGTTATAGTCCACACTCGCCGCCCAGACACGGATTACATCAGCACCGTATGGAGGCTCTTTCTTTTGGTCTTTGCCGCCATTAATGACGATCATCGGGTCAACGATATTACCGAGGGATTTACTCATCTTTTGTCCCTTCTCATCCAATACAAAACCGTGAGTTAATACGGTCTTATATGGTGCATAGCCATTGGTCGCCACGCTAGTCAATAGTGAAGATTGGAACCAGCCACGATGTTGATCGGAACCTTCGAGATACATATCCGCAGGATAATTCATCGCATAGGGAACGAGTTTAGAATCATGGCTTTCACCACCGAGAACGCCTGCCCAAGAGGAACCAGAGTCAAACCAGACATCCATCGTGTCTGTGCCTTTGCGATACTTGCGTCCATTGTTGCAGTATGTTTCGGGGAGTAACTCGTCAGTTTCCTTTTCCCACCAAACATCGGAACCATGTTCACGAATCAGGGATTGAATATGCGCGACCGTTTCTTCTGTTAATAAAGGCTCGTTAGTTTCTTCATCATAGAATACTGGGATTGGCACGCCCCAAGTACGTTGACGAGAAATACACCAATCCGATCGCTCCTGTACCATTGAGTTAATCCGATTCTCACCGATCGCAGGAATCCATTTCACCTCTTTGATCGATCGCAGTGCATCTTCACGGAAACCATCAACGGAGGCGAACCATTGTTCCGTAGCACGCACAATCACAGGTTTCTTGGTACGCCAATCATAGGGATATTTGTGGTTGTAGGCTTCTTCTTTAATGAGAGTTCCATTAGCAGTCAAGATTTCCACAACCTTGGCATTGCCTTCCTTGAGAACGCTCAAACCTGCTAATTCTTCGCCAGCATCGGCATTAAAAATACCGCGATCGTCTACGAGGGAAATCATTCCCAAATCATATTTTTTGCCCACGATAAAGTCGTCGTGACCATGATTGGGCGCAGTATGTACTAAGCCCGTACCTGACTCGGCGGTGACATGATCGCCTAAGACAATCGGACTAGGGCGATCGCTAATGGCATGTTTACAAACCGTATGTTCTAAAACATCGCCTTTGAAGCTATATTTCACTTCCAAAGCTTGCTCAAAGATGGCGGCTAGTTTCTCTACGAGTTCAGTAGCAACGATATAGTTTTGATCGCCAGCCGAGACAATGCTGTAATCTAGGGATGGATTGGCACTGATGCCCAAGTTGGCGGGAATTGTCCAAGGTGTCGTTGTCCAGATCACGGCATGGAGATTTGGGAGATCGGCGATCGCTTTCAATTTATCGCTAGATTTTGTAACAGGGAAAGCGACATAGATACTTCGAGAAATATGATTTTCGGGATATTCCAATTCGGCTTCGGCGAGGGCAGTATGGGAACTTGGCGACCAGTAAACTGGCTTGAGTCCGCGATAGATATATCCTTTCAGCGCCATGCGTCCGAATACGCTGATCTGTGCGGCTTCGTATTCAGGCTTCAATGTGTAATAAGAATTCTCATAGTCACCCCAAATCCCCCAACGCTTAAAGCCCGTCGCTTGCTCGTTAATTGTTTGCAATGCAAATTCCTTGGCTTTTTTCCGCAACTGCAAAGGAGTGAGGTTAGCACGTTCATCGGCTTTCATGTTCTGCAAAACCTTTAGCTCGATTGGCAGTCCGTGACAGTCCCAACCCAATACATAGCGAGCTTTGCGCCCACGCAAAAGTTGATAGCGATTGATGATATCTTTTAGCACTTTGTTGAGCGCATGTCCCATATGCAATGTGCCATTGGCATATGGGGGACCGTCATGGAGCGTAAATACATCGCCTTTGTTGTTGGCGCTTAAGTTTTCATAAATGCTTTGTTCCTGCCAAAACTTTTGAATCTCTGGCTCTTTAATCACAGCATTTGCCCGCATCGAAAAGTCCGTTTGCGGTAGGTTAACGGTGTCTTTGTATTCGGACTGTTCGATACTTTTTGGTGCAGGATTCTCAGAGTTGGCTTTAGGAGCAGATGTCATCGTTCTAGACTATGTCAGATTTTGCAAAGGTTTAATCTTCATAATACTACAAACTAGTTTGTGAAAAAGTTGCCAACAACAAGAAAAAGGGAAAAAGAAAAAAGAAAAAATTTGTAGGGGTAGAGCATTTGCGCCACCATCTCGCAACTCTTCACTTCAATCTTTATTCGCAAATGCTCTACCCTCTTTGCTATAAACGATAATTTATTCCTGTGGTTTGGGGATGGTCGGTTAATGTTGGAGGTTTAGGGCGGGTTGAGATTTTGGGTGAATTGCGAAGGTTAAGGGCAGAGCATTACCGTATTCAGGCGATCTCAGAATTTATAAATTGTGGCGGTAATGCTCTGCCCCTACGAGAATGATGGGAAAGATGGGTATAAAAACATTATTTTGATTTATTCGGTATTACAATCTGTCCAATTAGCTGGATTATTTTTAATGTATTCGCGCAGATTTTTTAATTCCTGTTCAGTCCTTACAATCCTTTCGTAATAGTTGCGCTGCCAAATTGATATGCCGTAGGTTTTGTTAATACGGTTGATTTTGCGAGAAGAAATGGATTTGAAATTTTGAATGATGTTGGCTAATGAGGATTTTTCCTTTGATTCTGAAATTACGATGATTCCATGTAGATGATCGGGCATCAGAATAAATCCATCAAGTTTTACATTCGGAAAATGCTGAGGGATTTTTTGCCATAGCGCCAATACAATTTGACCAATCAAATTTATTTTCATTTCTCCGTTATCTATCTCTCCAAATAAATGCTGTCTTTGATAGCAACATATGGTTACAAAATAGATTCCTGCATTTGTGTAGTCGTACCCTTGTAAACGGATAGATTGTCGATGATGAATTTCAGAGTTGTAAGACATAAATCAAATGCCAAAAATGTGGCAAATGTAGGGGTAGAGCATTTGCGCTGATATTTGTAAATTACCACTGAAATCTCAATATGCAAATGCTCTACCCTCTGTGCTTTTAACTATAATTCATGACTGCGGTTTGGGGGATTGTCGGTGAATGTTCGAGGTTTAGGGCAGAGCATTCCCGTTTTCGATGGATCTGCAAAATCATAAATTTTTGCGGGAATGCTCTGCCCCTACGTCTCTACAACAGGAAAATATCGGTAGGGGTAGAGCATTTGCGTCACTATTCGTAAACTGTCACAGCAATCTCTATACGCAAATGCTCTACCCTCTTGGCTTTTATAGATAATTTATCCCTGCGGTTTGGTGATTGTCGATGAATGCGCGAGGTTTAGGGCGGTTTAGGGCTTGTTGGTGAATGTTGGAGGTTTTGGGTAGAGAATTCCCGATTTAAACGGATCTAAGAATTTATGAATTGTTGCGGGAATGCTCTGCCCCTACGAAAACAGATTGCCAGAAATTTTCGGAAAAAGGCGATTAGGATTAAGAGGCTGTTGACAGGTAACATATCTCAGAAAGGTTCATTATGCCGTAGGAAATTGTCGGGTTACAAAAGCTAACAAGAGTATGAAAGCATTATGACTTCACAAGTCTAGATGCGAGAAAAGAAGTACCCCCTCCGACCTCCAAACGATATCCCTGAAGCTAGATAAGTCCTGAAATCCTCCTTCCACTGCTTCCATGGCTGTAAAAAACTCTTTGAAGCTACTGTGAGCAAACTCAAATTCAACAGCTACTCTCACTCTCATAAACGGGAGATGTCCCTTAATAGACATAAAATTATTTTCAAAAAATGGTTGGGGATATGACACCCACTTACCCTCGCTTTTCCATGCTGTGCGATCACAAAATTTATCCCAAGTCTCACCACTTGGCAAACTAAAATCTAGAATGCCACCACACTCAACATAAATATCCTTCTGGATGCTAAAGCCAAATTCAAATCCATGTTTCTTACTATATTCCATCCATAAGCGATCTAGCGTTAATAAATCTTCGCAAGGGAAATTTTTAATATCTTCCTCTCTCACCGAACCCTCTTCCTCTCTCTCCGTCAGCTTGAGCATCAGTTTCCAAGTTTCCTGATCTGCCTCATACCATTGCTGATTTTTGAGATATTCTTCTAACTGTTGATAGAGAGAATTTTTAACCTCAATTTCTACTGCTTGCAACTGGCGTTGTTCTCCTAGAGCTTGCAAATCCTTTTTGACATTTGCATCAATCTGCTTCCTCGTTTCCTGAGTGCAAGCCAAAGCCAAATCTATCGCCCCAGCATCTAGCGCTGTTTTAATGAGAATGCTAGGCTTCTTAAACTTACTCACATACAATAAAATCACCTGTTTCCACCAATCTTCAGTAAAATGCTCGTATAAAATGCTTTCTTGATTGGTGCGAATAATTTCCATCGCTGCTAGGAACTCTTGGAAACTTAAATGGGAAAATTCAAACTCATCAACTTCCCTTTGTACTAGCAATTCGCTAATTTGTTCTATTTGAATCAGAAACTCTGTCGCATTAATTGCATCTTCTTGTTCTGCTAGGTATACCTTAAATCTTTCTAGCAAAGTTTCGCGATCGATTCTTTCTTCTTTTTGAAGCATCATTTCCAGCGCCAACATCTGCAAAATTATTTGTGCTTCATCCGTTAATACTGTTTGCAATTGACGTGCCTCAACCCGATCTTTGAGTTGCAACTTACAGATCTCCTCATACAGATCCGCCCTACGTTTTGGTAATTCGGCACTAGGATAACAGCGATGAAAACGAGCAATCATCGTTAGCAATAGGGGATTACTGGCTAATTTTTGCAATTCATCACGCTTAGATATTTGCTGCAAAAGATCCTTTGCCGAGAGTTCCGCTTCTCTCCGAATAGCTGGTGAATCCGTTTTGCCAAAACTATAAAACTCTTGCGCCCAATACCATTTCTCCACAAATTCTCTAATTTGTTCAGGAGCAAAGGGTTGTAAATTAAATACAGATTTCAAATCAAGTGAATCAGTAAATCCTTGCTCAGTATAGGCTTTAGGACGGGATGTTAAGATAAAAACTGATTTAGGATAGTTCCGCATTTGCGTATTCAGCCACTTCGCCACCAATGGACGCTGTAATTTGGGAACCTCATCAAATCCATCCAACATAATCAGCATCTTGCCTTTATTCAGCAAATCACGCCCCCAATTTGTTGGCATCTGCAAATTATTATTGAGACTGGGAATATGATATTTTTCGATAATTGTGGGCAAATCTTCAGGATTTTCTTGAGTGAGTAAATCTCGATATTTCCTCAATAGCAATAACACAGGTATAAAACGTGGTACATTCTGCCCCTGTTTGTTTCTACTCAAAAGATAGGCAACATGACGCAATAGCGTTGTTTTCCCATAGCCACCCCAAGCCAAAATAGCTATTTGCCGATATATGGGATCGCTTTTCGCCTTTGCTAACAATTGCCAAATATCAACCGTAAAGTCTTCTGGATTAAAATCCCGATCGTTTAAGAGTCTTTTGGCTATCCTCTGCTCATTACGAAAACCTGCCATACCCATATTTAAATTGAGGCGCAATCGGACAAACACATCCTCTAGCATTAGTGTCGCGATGCCTTCAATCTTTCCAAATCCCTCAGTCTTACAAAGTTCACAGTCCGCCGCCTGTGCGTCAAAGTAGCGATCTTCTACGGCGGTAACTTTTGCCGCTACAGCCTCACCTAAGCGATCCATTCCCTGATTAACCGCTTTACCCAACTGCTCAGCCCGTTCTTCATTACGCTTATGGATTGGCATCAGCATTTTTGCCCCATAGGAAATACCCGCACCAATTACCGCCGAGGCGATCGCTTTCGGAATATCACTCACTATAAATAGTTGCCAAAGTGCGCCACCTCCACCAGCCCCAACACCGCCAATCATCAATGTTTTTAAGACAACGTTGGTAATCTGTTCTTCGAGAGATAGCTTTGGTTTTTTATCTGGTTCTTGAGTCATGGTGTTTAGGGCGATCGCATTTCACGCATTATAAACCGATAGATCAAGAAGGAGTGATGCTTTCTAACTCATCAGCAATAAGATCCTGCAAATCATCATCGCAATGAGACTGTAAATGAATTATGGAAGCATTTAGGTCTGCCAATATATCAACCTTTTGGCGATCGCTAATATTTGGTAATTGAAGTTGATGCACAAGCATGATTACCTTTTGGCATTCAACCCCTAGCTCCGCAATCAATGTTCCAAGAGTGGGATTAGCGATCGTCACTGGTCTATAGGAATTAACTAGAGAATTTATCGATAAATCTGTAACCTGCATATCTATCTCCTTAATCTTTTTTGTGCTTTTTCAATACCGAGTTCAAAGGCGCGAATCTCTTTTTGCCAGTGGCAAGTTAGTCCCAAGTCAGGATAGTCTTTCAGTAGCTCAATGTCGATTTTTTGCTGATGTTCAATAATTCGTTGTTTAAGCGAATTAATAGATTTTTCATGGTTTTTCTTGCCCATTTTTTAGATGAATCATCTATCCTATTAAATTTTAACTCAGTCCATGATGTTATCGATTAGCAGACAATACTAGACTATTGAGTCATGGTACTTAGTGCGATCGCATTTCGAGCATTCTAAACCGATAAAATAAATTGATATGATCTTTAAAATGCGATCGCTAGCTATAAGGAGTAACAAATGAAACCCAACACCTTAAATCATGCAATTACCATCAACACTGAAATTCAGCATGGTAAACCAGTACTCCAAGGAACAAGAATCCCCGTAGCAATTATCATTGGTTCTCTCGCAGGAGGCATGACCTATGAAGAAGTTATTCAAGAATATGCAGTTACCCAACAACAAATTCTTGCATCATTAGCATATTTTGCAGAGCTTCTAAACTGCGAAACAATCTATCCAATGGAGCAAGCCAGTTGAAATTAAGGTTTTTAATTGATGAGGATTGTCCATTAAGCTTAGAAAATTTACTCAATAGCAAAGGGTACGACACCATTCATGTGAAGACTTCTGGACTAAGCGGCACAAAAGACCCTGAATTATTTATGTTTGCGCAAAAAGAACAAAGAATTATCATCAGTCGAGATCTTGGTTGGGCAAACATTAAAAACTATCCGCCAAATTCCCACTGTGGTTTGATTATATTGAGATTCCCATTTGAAGCAATTGTGATGGAAATCCGCCAAGTAGTAGAACAATTTATTGATTGCGTTGATCTTTCAGAAATAGTCGGCGCAATTGTAATCGTAGACAAAAATAAATTTAGGATCAGAAAATCTGTTAGTACTGATGATTGAATCTTAGTTTCTCTTGAGTCATGGTGCTTAGGAATGAAAATTAAATAACGTGTGCATATAAAAC
>QBMK01000045.1 GCA_003249035.1 Pseudanabaena sp. | reverse complement strand
CAAAGGGGATCTCCCTGACTAAAGTGGATATGCGGGAAATTGAGAAGAGATTGGACCGTAATCCAGAATTACCGAAATGGGACATCCTGATTCGACCTACCAGTGGGTAAATTCTTTCTTAGAAATCTCCTTAAAGCAAAATTTTGGGATTCAGATATCTCAAGATGCTGCTTTTTTTACTGAATGGTTAGATGGATTTATCCCTTTAAGCGAGGAAGATCAACATTTGTTAGATCGGGTGAAAGCTAATTTTCTAGAATTGATGGAAGATCCCCCAATGTTAGAAAATGCAGTGAAAATGGTGGTACTTGCACCATTGTTAGATCTCGCTGGCTTTTATCACAAGCCATTTCGGATCGAGACAGAAACAGCTATAGCATTAGAGATGAAAGACGAAGGAGCGATAATTCGAGGGCGAATCGATGTATTGGTAATAAAGAAGCAGCTTTGGTTATTAGTCATTGAATCAAAACGAAGTGATTTTTCCGCAACAAGAGCGATTCCACAAGCTTTAGCTTATATGTTGAGTAATTCGGAAACCGTGCAATCAACATTTGGCATGATTACAAATGGGAATGAATTTTTATTGAACTAAGAGGGTAAATACCCCACCGCTCTGAGGTGTGAGTATATTCTAGTAAAAAAGAATTTGATACCCCGTCCGCTTGCGGCGGGGTAATTCATTAATCAAGCATCGGGCAAAACAAGTATCTTGGAACAAGACAACTTAACTCATGTTACGCAGATTCTATCTACATAACATGAGTTATTAAACTGAGGCACTTAATTAATGGAGTGAATTAATCGCCTCATTTAGAGATTTACTAGGGCGCATCGCTTGACTAGCTTTATCAGGATCAGCGAGATAGTAGCCACCGATATCTATGGATTGACCTTGAGCGGCGCTCAATTCTAAAACAATTTGGCTTTCTTTTTCCTTCAGGGTTTTCGACAAATGGGAAAATTTAGCCTTCAGTTCCAAATTCTGGTTCTGTTCTGCTAGAGCTTGTGCCCAGTATAGCGCGATATAAAAATGACTGCCACGATTATCAAGCCCGCCAATCTTGCGGGAGGGAGATTTATCGTTATTGAGATAGAGGCTGTTGGCGTGATCTAAAGATTCAGCCAAGATCTTCGCGTTCTCGTTGTTGGTTTTGCGTCCGAGGTCTTCGAGGGTAACGGCGATCGCTAAAAATTCGCCGAGGGAGTCCCAACGCAAATGACCTTCTTCCAGAAACTGCTGAACGTGTTTAGGAGCAGAACCACCCGCACCCGTTTCAAACAGTCCACCACCTGCTAGCAATGGCACAATCGAGAGCATTTTTGAACTAGTACCGAGTTCGAGAATTGGGAATAAATCCGTGAGATAATCCCGCAATACATTGCCAGTCACGGAAATCACGTTTTTACCGACTTTAATTTGTTCGCAGGTAAATTTCATCGCCGCCACAGGAGACATGATCTGAATATCTAGCCCTGCGGTGTCGTGGTCTTGCAAATAGGTTTTGACCTTAGTAATCAGATTTGCATCATGGGCGCGATCTTCATCTAGCCAAAAAATCGTCGGATTTCCCGTCGCTCTAGCCCGATTGACCGCAAGTTTCACCCAATCTTGAATCGGTAAGTCCTTGGTTTGGCACATCCGCCAGATGTCACCCTGAGCGACAGAATGCTCAATCAGGACAGTTCCAGATTCATCACTCACGCGCACGACACCATCAAAAGGAATCTCAAAAGTTTTATCATGGGAGCCATATTCCTCAGCCTTCTGAGCCATCAAGCCGACATTGGCGACATTGCCCATCGTGGTGACATCAAATGCTCCATTCTCCTGACAAAATTCGATACAGGCTTGATAAATGGTGGCATAGGAGCGATCGGGAATCATTGCCTTGGTGTCGTAAGCCTTGCCATCCGCGCCCCACATCTTGCCAGAGGTACGAATTGTCGCCGCCATGGATGCATCAATAATCACATCGCTAGGAACGTGTAGATTGGTAATCCCCTTGTCGGAGTTAACCATCGCTAGACGTGGTTGTTTTTCATAAACCGCTTGCAAATCTGCGGCGATCGCTTCTTTCTGTTCGGTAGGTAAAGATTCAATCTTAGCGTAAACATCCCCCAATCCATTATTCGGGTTGATTCCCAATTGCTTGAAGGTGTCAGCATACTTCTCAAATACATCTTGATAATAGACCGTCACCGCATGACCAAATAGAATCGGGTCAGAGATCTTCATCATCGTCGCCTTGACATGGAGAGACAGCAAAATATCTTCTGCCTTTGCCTTCGCGATTTCCTGAGCATAAAAATCTCGCAGAGCCTTGACACTCATCACCGAAGCATCAATTACTTCGCCTTCCAATACAGTAGTTTTCTCCTTGAGAACCTGAGTGGAACCATCGGCTGTTGTTAATTCAATCTTGACTGCACCTGCTTTGGGAAGTACCACCGATTTCTCGCTTCCGTAAAAATCGCCTTCAGTCATGTGAGCCACATGGGATTTAGAATCCCTTGACCAACCGCCAACGGAATGGGGATGCTTTTGGGCAAATTCTTTGACGGCGGCGGCGACACGGCGATCGCTATTTCCTTCGCGCAATACAGGATTAACGGCACTGCCCAACACCTTGGAATATTTCGCCTTAATCGCCTTCTCTTCCTCAGTTTTGGGATCAGCAGGATAGTTGGGGATGTTGTAACCCTTAGCTTGTAACTCTGCGATCGCCGCCGTTAACTGTGGTAGGGAGGCGCTAATATTTGGGAGTTTGACGATATATGCTTCAGGAGTTTTTGCCAAGTCTCCCAGTTCCGTGAGGGCATCAGGTTGACGCTGTGATTCGGTTAAATATTCAGGGAAATTCGCAATAATCCGCCCTGCTAGGGAAATATCTTTGAGTTCAACCTCGATGTCGGCGGCTCTCGTAAAAGCTTGGACGATGGGTAGTAGGGAGTAGGTGGCTAAGGCTGGAGCTTCATCGGTAAAGGTGTAGGTGATTTTTGAGGTTTGATTGCTCATAGCGATGGGGCGGATTTTTTGCGGATCTATTACAGCTTAGATGATACATGGCTTAGTTAACCTGATTAGTAGCGGTTTTATCCAGAAATTAGCGAGTATATTAAGCTATATAATTGTAAATGTTTCTATCTGCGATCGCTCCAGAGTGAAAGTCAATGCAACAAACTATTAATAAAGAGCAAGAATCCAGCACCAATATTTCCTTAAATGATGAGGTGCTAAAAATCTTTGCGAAAATGCCAGATGCTCTCAAAATCGAGGTTCTGCATTATGCTGAATATTTATTGAATAAGGGAATTGCAAAATCATCTGATGTTGCGATCGCAGGTGATGACATACCCAAGAAAAAATACAGGCAAGCTGGAACGATGACAGGGCTGATTTTGATGTCGGACGATTTTGATGAGCCATTGGCAGAAATGCAAGAGTATATGTATTAAGTTCTATGCTTTTAGATACGCATACTCTACTTTGGTTTCTCAATAATGACTCACGCTTGCCCATAAGTGTAAGGCAAAAAATTGAAGAAACCGAACTTGTATTTGTTAGCGCTGTTTCTATCTGGGAGATAGCAATCAAAATCAATATTGGCAAATTAAACATCATGACATCTTTTGACGCAATCAAAGAAAACATGAATTCTCTGAATATTCAAGAGTTACCGATTGAATTTGATTATAGCCTTGCCTATCTTGGTTTGCCTATCCTAAAAGAACATAAAGATCCCTTTGATCGGATGATTGATGCTCAGGCTATGAGGCGATCGCTGACTCTAGTTAGCGCAGATAAAAAACTTGATGCTTATCCAGTTAACAGACTCTGGTAATGAGCAAAGTTATAGTAGTCTCTGCGGTTTATCGTCTTCATTTGTATATATATTCGCTGCTACTTGATTGTCTATATATGGATTGATGGCAGATAATTTTTGTTCATATATTTCTGCGTATTTTATAGCCTGTTCTTTAACTGCTTTCCTTTTTTTTGTTCTTTTATTTGAAGCATTATCTCCTGAACTCGTAAGATCAATCCACTTAACTTCTACAACTGCAAAATTCCCTAATCCATCAGTAAAGACCAAGTCACCATATCCTTGATCGGCTCGTCCTGCATCTACTTCCCATTCGTCTTCAATCACATATTTATATTCAGGAAGTAACCAATCGCTACATCGGATTAATTTTTGCTTTAGAAGATATTCATCATTCTTGTCCCAATCTCGACCCTTAAAATAGGCGCGAAGTACCTGATCACGGTGCTGAATTTCGTCTATATGCATAGTAGTTTTTTATTTTCTAATGTTGATAATATCGATAGACTTGGTTGTCTAAAAATAGGTTTCTACAAATCCTTAATCCTCAGCCTCAGTAAAATGATATAATCTTGTAGGTCTTAATAAAAAAATTCTAAAAAGGCGATCGCTATTTGATTTTTTTGGAGAGACGATCGTGATTTTTGAGGTTAAAAGGAGCGATCTCTATTACTTTGAGTCGAGAGTTATATGAGATCGCGAACATGCATAGCAAAGCTATTATAAAGAAAGAATGGCAATGTCATTCTTTCTTTTGGTAAATTAAAATTTAAAGCGCGATCGCAACTTTATTAAGGCAACCAACCAGCAAACTGCTTCTCAACTGCCTTGAGAGGAGCCTGAATCTCAGAAAATACCCCTTGAGAAACAGGATCGGGATAAACATCTTCAATTCCTTTCTCAACAGCTTGCAAAATCAAATTCGCCACTTCGCTCGGTGCAACTTTATCCATTGGAACTGATTCCGCCATGTCTGTATCTACTGGGCCAGGGAATACACCAATAACTTGTGTTCCTTGAGAGGCGAGTTCAGCTCGAATACCTTGGGTTAAAGAATTTAGCGCTGCTTTAGAAGCACTGTAGGAACTAAAGACAGGAGCATTTGCAATAGATACCACTGATAGAATATTGACGATTGCACCGCCGCCATTACTCTTTAAAATTGGCGCGAAAGCACGAACCATTGAAAGAGTGCCGAAGTAATTGGTATTCATCTCCCACTGTGCTGTTTCTACACTATTGTCAACAAACAACCCACCAGCACCCAATACACCAGCATTGTTAATTAAGAGGGTGACATCTTGAGCTTGTTGCGCCGCTTCATTCACTTGTTCGGGATTAGTAATGTCCAAGGCAATCGGAATAATCCGATCAGGGGCGATCGCGACGATATCCTTGAGCGACTCAATCGAACGGGCTGTAGCATAAATACGACTTGCACCTGCTGTGACTAGAGCTTCGACATCAGCCTTACCAATGCCACGATTTGCACCTGTTACAAAAGCGATCGATCCTTGAATGTACATAATAATCTCCAGTTTTATTTGATTTAGATTTGTTTGATTTGGGACTGCTTAATTTGAGTAAAGCAAATTGATTTTTGGGAGTTCCTAGCTTGCGTTTGACTTACCTGCTTTCTATGTCTTTAATATTGACTTATTCAAATACGTTTGATAAGACGGCAAAATAGAATATGATTTATTCTTGTTTGGAATAAATCAATCAATGGATCGCCTCGACTGTATTAAAAGCTTTGTGCGTGTGGTGGAAACTGGAAGCTTTTCGGCGGTAGCGCGGGAACTCGACACCACTCAGCCAGTGATCAGCAAACAAATTGCTGCCCTAGAAGAGTATTTGGACGTGCAACTCCTAACTCGTTCGACACGCAAGCTCCAGTTAACGCTTGAGGGAGAGCGCTTTTTGGAGCATTGCCAATTGCTCTTGGATGCTGCTTCGGAAGCGATCGCTAGTGTTGGTAAGCGCCAAAACATAGTCGGGAAGTTGAGGGTAAATTGTTCCGTTGCCTTTGGACAATATCAAATCATTCCTTATCTGAAGGGATTTCTCAATCGCTATCCCGATCTGCAAATAGATCTATCAATGAGCGATCGGTTTGTCGGTTTTCTCGAAGAGGGTATCGATCTTGCCATTCGTATCGGAGAAGTGCGCGATCCGAACTTGATCGTGCATCGACTAGGTGTCACGCGGCGAGTGACAGTTGGTTCTGTTGATTATTTTCGCGATCGCGAAGTGCCGAAAACACCTGCGGATTTAGTGAACCACAACTGCATCGTCTATTCCAATCTGACAACGGGCAATAATTGGCACTTTCAGCTTCCATCGGGTGGTACAACCCAAGTACTTGTAAAAGGAAATCTGCAAGTTGATAGTTCTAATGGGATTCGGGAGGCGGTTTTAGCTGGTTTAGGTATCGTAGTTTGCCCTGTTTGGGTACTGGGAAATCTCATCCATTCTGAAGATTTGCAAGTAATTCTCAAAGATTATCAGCCCATATCCCTACCAATTTATGCGGTCTATCGGCGAGGGCGCTTTATCCCTGCCAAGGTACGTTGTTTTATCGAATATTTCACAAATGTATTCAAGCTTAATCCTTGGGTGTCGGAATAAAAAGTGGCTGGGTGTGGCAAAGTCGCGCTCAACTACTTTTTTAGCAGCCAAACATTCTCTTTTGCAGGACATTTACCCTTCATTCCATTAGGTAGATTTGTGCTTAGCAAAAGAGTTAAATCATAACTATCACTATAATGCCGATTTACTTCCTCGTTACTGATTGAGAAAGGAGGCCCTTCCATCAAGTTTTGGTCGTACTCATAGCAAATTAGTAACTGTGGCGCTTTGTCAGTAATCTCTGTTAGATGTGATGTGTAGCGATCGCGCATTGGTTCTGGAAGAGCCACTAAAGCAGCTCTATCATAAATTGCATCAACTAGCCCAAGCATCTTGCCAGACAAATTAAAAATATCACCAACGAATATGTCGATATTGTTTGCGGAGTATCGCTCTACTTCCCCAACTCTTAATGTTTTGGGTTCCACTCTAAGTTCCGCAAATAATTGTTCAATTGCTATTTTGCTCAGTTCAGCGCCAGCAACTCGATAACCATTAGCAAGTAGCCAATGAATATCAAGAGTTTTACCGCATAGTGGTAAAAATACACGGCTACCTTTTACTAAAGAAAGCTCTTTGAAATATTTGACCAGTATTGGATTGGCTTCACTTTCGTGAAAAGCAATATTATTTTCCTTCCACTTTTCGAGCCAAAAACTTGCATCCATAATTACCTCTTTAGAATATAGATTCATACATATAGCAATTTACAATCAAACGAACCACAATAAATTTTGTAAAAGGGTTGCGAAGCAACCCTTTTACAAAATTTATTGGTTTGGGTTTGTGCGAAATGCGCTGTAACAAGTCTATTTAGCGGCGGCTGATTTCTTAAACAGCTTGGACGTAATACCTTTCAGAATAGATGGCAATAATTTGGGGCTTGGCATGAAGATAATCCCTAACTGCTGCATTAATCCAAGGGCATCACCCTGCCCCCAATGCTCCACGATTTTTCCATCCTCGACTCGATCGATGTGCATGATCAACAAACTGATTTGTTTACCTGTTGGTGGAAGACTTTGAAACTCTCCGAGATGAGTCGCTGTATATGTTCCATACGTTACAACTTTATCATCGGAAACAATGACTTCTTCAAAATTATGTTGACCCTGACTGAATGCTAAATAAAACGACATTCCAAACTGCTTAAACCCTTCTCCGTCCAATGGATCAGGTGCGCCCGCTAGATGAGCAACAAAATTTGGAGCTAGAAGTTCCAAGGCTTGTTCCATTTTGCGATCGCCAAAGGCTTTGTAGAACTGGAGAACGAGAGCTTTGTTTAGCTCAGTCAGCATAGAGAATTTCCTTAAAAACTAAATTGTATCGCGGGAGATGCAATGAACTAGCACAAAAATTCTAGCCAATTTCACTACGAGATCTCTACGATCTCTTTCAAATGCGATGACCGAAATCTAACATCAAAAAGGCGATCGCTATTACTGTGAGTGATTTTTAGGCAATCACACCAACAATCTATCTTCTCAAGGCGATCGCTATTACTGTGAGTCATGATTTCTAGGCGATTGCACTAACAACCTATCTGCTAAAGCTGATCGCTATTACTATGAGTCGTGATTTTTAGGCGATCGCACCAACAATCTATCTGCTAAAGGAGATCGCTATTTCTGTGAGTCGTGATTTTTAGGATATCGCATCAAAAATCTATTTTCTCAAGGAGATTGCTATTACTATGAGTCATGAGTTTTAGGCGATCGCCTCAATTGTCTATCGGTTAAGGTTTGCTGAGGGCGTTCGCCTATCAACTTCTTGACTTTGCGATCGCCACTAACTTATCGGAACTAAATATCGAAGTCAAAGATTTTTGCTCGCTCAATCTTAGCTAAAAATCAGTCACTTTAACGGACTTCGCGATTGAGCATAACGGTTTGAGTTGAGCGGCTGCTAACGGTGTTGACCTCAGCGCCAAATGATTAGTTCAGTCCGATGCAACAGCATTGTTGTACTGCGACACGTTAGAAAATTTCTCAAATAACTGAGAGAACTCATTTAGAGTCGGCTGACCTTTGTAATTTAGCATTTCCTCGCTGCACTTTACCCACTGTTGAGCACTTTGAGTCCACAAATTGCCGACAGGTTGTAACCAACTCGTATCATCAAGTGTTCCAGGCTTAATGTTAGTAATATTGGGATTACGAGTAGGATTGTGGAACAATCGCGTACCACACTCACCACAAAAAAAGCAGATGACTTCACGTCCACTCTCTGACACTCGGCTCCATTGCCTTGGCTCTCCTTGCAGAATGGCTACGGCAGTACGAGGAACTGGCATTGACATTCCAAAAGCACTGGTCGATTGTCGTTGACATTCTGTGCAGTGACAAACATAAAGAGTTAGTGGTTCAGCTTGAATCTCTTATCTGATTCGCCCGCATTGACATCCGCCACAGTATGGAAACACCATCTCTATCTACCTTTGAAAAAATCTCTGTGTACAGCTTTCTGCAATTGTAAGGTATAGGAAATCACGGCTAATCACTTTGCTGTTTCAATCTAATACTCAATACAAAAAATATAGTCTCAAGCTTTTACCCAGCGACAGACTTAGAAGTATAACTTGAAATTTTAACGCAATTGCGGTTTAATTACTCCACTGAAGTTAAAATACCGCAGAGTAGTACTTTAAGTAAAGTGCGATCGCACCAACAATCTATCTTCTAAAGGAGATCGCTAGTACTGTGAGTCGAGATTTTTAGGCGATCACCTCAACAATCTATCTCCTCAAGGCGATCGCTATTACTGTGAGTCGTGATTCCCAGGCGATCTCCAAAAACTTCTAGGCGCTCAACAACGAAGCCAACTATTTTTACTTAATACATAAGTTTTGTGTCGAAGTCAACCAACTTATACGTCAAATCAATATTGGTTCTGCAATCTTTAGGAGTGAGAACAGGAAATTATTTAATTTCCAAATGTCGCAATTAAAGTTTTACAACGCTAAGAATGCGCAACTATGATTAAGTTATTTTATTCTCCTGGAACCTGCGCTCTCGCCCCTCACATTGTCTTGGAATGGATTGACGAACCCTACGATCTTCAAAAAGTAAAGCCAAGCGATCCAGAGTATCTCAAGCTCAACCCGTTGGGACAAGTTCCTACCATTATTGACGGCGAGAGTGGTGTGATGAATCAAGCGGATGCTGTGCTCAAATATTTAGCGCGGAAATATCCAGAGGCAAAGCTGGGAGATGATGGCACGTTACAGGATGGATATGACATCGATCGCTGGCTTGCCTTTCTCACGGGGGATATGCATCCCGCCTTTTTTCCATTTTTTGTTCCTGAACGCTATTCAACCGATACCAGCGATCGCGCCAAGCAATCGATTAAGGGAGCCTCTTACAAACTCATCGATCGCGTGTACCAGTATTTAGATCGACATTTAGAAGGCAAAGATTATGTGGTGGGAAATCGCCGCACGATCGCCGATGCCTATGCGTTTGCGATGATTCGCTGGGGTAATAGTTTACCGAATGGCTTGGCGAGTTATCTCAATCTCGAGCGCTTTTATCGCCATTGGCGCGAAGACGAGGGGGTAAAACGGGCGATGGAGCAGCAGCAGATTCATTAAACCGTTTACAGACTGAATCCAAAAATCCACTCATCCAAGAGGCGATGTGATAGCCAAAATTTTGTTATTCGACCTTGCCTAAAGAAGTTGCTATATGGTTATTTCCACTTCCAATTTACCTTCTGAACTCCTATTCCCTAGTTTGCCCTTAGCAGAATGGCAAGATACCTACGCAACACTCCACTTGTGGACGCAGATCGTGGGCAAAATTCGACTAGCACTGTCTCCTACAGTAAATCACTGGTGGCACTCAACCCTCTACATCACCCCACGCGGATTGACAACAGGGATAATTCCTTATAAAACCCGTGCTGTGGAGATCCGGTTTGACTTTATAGATCGCCAGTTGCACATTGAATCGAGCGATGGCGCAACCCAGACAGTTGCCTTGATGCCGCGATCGGTAGCGGATTTCTACCAGGCGGTAATTGCAGCATTGAAAGCGATCAGTATTGAAGTGCGGATTTGGACGATGCCTCAAGAGATTACCAATCCCATTCCCTTCGATCGAGATGACGAACATGCTACTTACGGTCCAGAATCCGCTCAGCGATTTTGGCAAATTCTGGTACAAACAGATCGCATTCTGAGAACCTTTCGATCGAACTTCATTGGTAAATCCAGTCCAGTCCATTTTTTCTGGGGTAGTTTCGATCTTGCCCTCACTCGCTTCTCTGGACGAGCTGCTCCCCAGCATCCCGGCGGGGTGCCAGGAATGGCGGATTGGGTGACGCGGGAAGCCTACTCCCATCAGGTGAGTAGCTGTGGTTTCTGGGCAGGAGATCGAGCGGTGACAGAGGCGGTTTTTTATGCCTACGCTTATCCCGAACCAGAAGCTTTTCAAACCTATCCGATTTACCCCAAAGAGGCGTTTTACAACTCCAAAATGCGAGAGTTTATCTTGCCCTATGAGGTTGTTCGGCAGGCCGCCGATCCAGAAGCAATGCTGCTGACATTTCTGCAAAGCACCTATGAGGCGACAGCAAATTTAGCCCATTGGGATCGAGGATTGCTAGAGCGATCGCCAAGATCGTAAACACAAAGGAAAAATAATGATAAAAGTTTTAATCGTCTATACCTCAAGCTTTGGTAATACAAAACGGATGGCTGAAGCTGTTGCCGATAGAGCGCGTTCCGTTGAAAACACGGAAGTTGTCTTCAAAGAAGCGTCTGAAGCAACAGCCGATGATGTGCGTGCCGCCGATGCGATCGTCATGGGTTCTCCCGTCCGCCATCGTACTGCCGATGCGCGAGTCAAGAAGTTTATTGAGGATGTCTGCGAGAAACTATGGTTGACAGACGAAATGGTCGGTAAAGTTGGCGGGGTCTTTACCGTCGGCGGTGGCTACGGCGATTGCGGCGCAGGTTCCGAATTAGCTCAGTTGGGACTGTTAGGCGCTTTCGCAGCAGCGGGGATGATTCTCGTGACACTGCCCAAAACAACCCCTGGATTCCAAGTTGCAGGAATGCATTGGGGTCCCCATGGTCGTTCTGGTGGCTCGCAAATGGAACCCATTGACATTACCGAGGAAATGATGCAAGCAGGTTGGCATCATGGAGCGAATGTGGCTCGTGTCGCAGCAGCATTGAGAGATCGAGACTTATTAGCAAAAGGTAATATTTCTCCTTCACCAGAAGTTTTGGCGATGTTTGCTTAGAAATTATTTAGGAGAAAAATCCATGTCTGAATCAATTGTCTCAGAACCCACGATCTTCGATAAAAAGCCGATGGTCATGACCCTAGAAGCTGGCTCCTACCATTGGTGTAGTTGCGGTTTGTCAGCCAATCAGCCCTTCTGCGATGGCGGACACAAAGGTACAGCCTTTAAACCTGTCACCTTTGAAATCGCTGAAAGTAAGCAAGTTGCTCTTTGCCTTTGCAAACATTCTGGAAATGCACCGTTCTGTGACGGTTCCCATGCAAAGCTATAGTTCTATCCTGTTTAAGTTTAAGACAATATATACCACCTATAGAGAAAACCAATGAAGAACAAATTTACGATCGAAAATGCTGTGATGCTGTTGATCGACCATCAGCAAGGTACGATCAAACTCGCTCGCAACTTACCTCACGCAGAGATTGTGCAAAATACCCGTGCCTTGGCTCGCACGGCAGTAGAAACTGGAATGCCGCTCGTATTGACAAGCAGCATGGAAGACCATTTTCAAGGGTTACTGCTCGACGATCTATAGAAAATCGCCCCTACTGCTTACGAGCAACGAGTGAAACGTCCCGGCGTAGTGGATTGTTGGGAATATGACGATTACCGCAATGCAGTTCTAGCAACTGGCAGAAAGAAATTGATTATGGCGGGTTTAACCAATGACGTTTGCATCGTCTATCCCGCCATCAGTGCAGTTGAAAATGGCTTTGACGTGCAGGTAGTGGTCGATGCCGGAGGTTCTCCTACATCGATCGCGGATGAAACCGCCATCAGAAGAATGGAAAAGCATGGTGTCACCCTGACTTCCACGAACCAAGTGATGGCGGAACTTGCCAATTCGTGGTCAGAAGGAACAGGGCAGACGATTCAAACTATTATGTATGAAGAAATCCTCATCAAATTCATGTCGTAATTAATCAGGAGAAGCAGGTGTCAGCAGAACGGAATGTTATTCAAATAGTTCGAGCAGAGGTGATGAGCGATCGCCCAGAGTTTCGAGCCTACAGCTTGGGACGACATAATTTTGGGGATGGTATCGATCCATTTATCCAGCTGGATCACTTCTACATGCGGGCTCCCATTTTTCCGCCCCACCCCCATGCTGGATTTTCTGCCGTTACTTACATGTTTGAGGATTCGGTTGGGTCGTTTCAAAATCGGGATAGTTTAGGCGATCACGCCCTCATCCATCCCGGCGATTTGCATTGGACTCAGGCGGGGAGCGGCATAATTCACGAAGAAGTTCCAAGCCCACCAGGATCGCTCTGTCATGGAGCGCAAATCTTTGTCAATTTAGCAGCAAAACACAAGTGGAGTCAGCCCGTTGCGCTTCATTTAGACTCAGCCCAAGTGCCAGAATATCTCATTTCCAAGGGCGGCAAAGTGAGGGTGGTAGTTGGGACAGCCTTTGGGTTGACATCTCCCCTTCAACCTTTGACTCCAGTGACGTTATTAGATGTGACACTGCCTCCGCAGGGAAAAATCGTTCATACTCTGCCATCTTTGCACCATGCTTTTGTCCATGTGATTGAGGGCAGTGGAGAGTTTGGGGCAGAGCGATCGCATTTGGGAACCTTAGATGTCGCTCTTCTCGAACCAGGTAGTGAAATTGCAATCATACAAGCCGATGAGTGTGGATTGCACTATCTCCTCGGTGCAGGCGCACCCCTAAACGAGCCAATTGTTTCTCAAGGTCCCTTTGTGATGAATACTGCTGAAGAGATTCAAAGAGCTGCGATTGCCTATCAAAGTGGTCGCATGGGTTGCCTGTAAACTATTGACACCAGAATTAAAATACAGCCCGATCGCCTCAATTATTTATCTGTTAAAGGGTTTGCGGTATTGCGATCTCTGTTTTATTTTTTGCAAAGTAGCGATCGTGATTTTAGGTGGTAAGAGTGGCGATCGCGGATTACAAAATTCATATCGACATAACCTCTTACTTTTAACGTGCCACGTTATATTATACGAATATAACCATACTAATCTTTAGTTGTGCTCCGAAGCTTTAAGGATAAAGAAACTCAAAAAATCTTTGAGAGACAGTGATCGCGGAAACTGCCTTCAGAAATTCAACAAGTAGCCCTGCGAAAATAGCGTATGCTAAATCAGTCTCCCACCCTACAAGAACTTCGTATTCCACCAGCAAATCGATTAGAACGACTAAGTGGTAATCGGGAAGGTCAATATAGCATTCGCATTAATAATCAATGGCGTATTTGCTTTGAATGGCAAAATGATGACGCTTTCAATGTGGAAATTGTTGATTATCATCGAGGAATCAAAATGAATGAAGATAAACTTAATCCAATCCATCCAGGGGAAGTTCTTTTAGAAGAATTTCTTAAACCTATGAACTTGAGTCAAAATCAGCTAGCATTAGCACTTCGAGTTCCCGCCCGACGTATTAACGAAATCATTCACGGAAAGCGGCGAATTACCGCAGATACTGCAATTCGCTTGGCATACTATTTCAATATGTCCCCCAGATTTTGGCTTGGATTACAAATGGATTATGATTTAGATATAGCCGAAGATCAAGTTGGTGAAAAGTTAAAAATTGAAGTTGCAGTTTTTAGCTAAAGTGATCTCTGTTTGATTTTGAGTTAGAGGCGATCGCTATATGTGTCGATTTTGAGATCGCAATGCTTGGTTGATATGGAAGGCTTCTTAGAATAATTGTCCTTGGGCAATATTGTGCTGCTTGTTAATTTTCTTAGTGGATTTTGAGGAATCCCTGACAACCGCGCTAGATTAGCAGCAGTTCTGAAAGAGGGGTTTTACCTGTGAAGAAATTAATTAATATTCAGGATATTGGTCAAAACTTTAGCAAGAAATTTTGGCAGCGATCGCTGATCTCAGGTGCAGCGATCACCATGCTTGGCGCTGTCTCATTACCTGCTGTCAATGTTAATGGATCGGCGTACGCCCAGCAAATTTCGCAGAAAGATACAACTCAAACGCGATCGCAATCTGTACAAATGATGCAAGCTGGCGATTTCAACTTTCCATTATGGGTATGGGTAATTGGTGGCGTAGTAGTCGTGTTTATCTTTTTGCCACAGATGGGCTGGATCTTAGGACTAATCGTAGTTGGCGAACGGGAAGTTGGCATTGTCGTCAAGAAATTCTCACTGAAGGGCGACTTACCTCCTGGGCAATTAGTAGCTCTCAATGGTGAAGCTGGCTATCAAGCAGATACCCTCGCTCCAGGTTGGCACTTTGGCTTTTACCCTTGGCAATATGGCATTCGCAAGGAATCGGTAATCGTGGTTCCTCAGGGTGAAATCGGGTTGATTATTGCTAACGATGGTAAGTCAATTCCACCCGATCGTATTCTTGGTAAAACTGTACCCTGTGACAACTTCCAGAACTCTAGAGAGTTCCTTTTAGCTGGCGGCGAGAAAGGTCGGCAGCTTGGTATCCTGACCGCAGGAACCTATCGGATTAATACAGCTTTATTTACGATCATCACTTCTACAACTGCCGCCTCACATGGAATGTCTCCTGCGGAATTGAGGCTCTATTCAGTAGCGACCGAAAAGGTCGGTATTGTTACGGCTCTGGATGGAATTCCCATTGAAGCGGGGGCGATCGCAGGGGCGATTATTCCTGAGCATGATAATTTCCAAAATGCACAGCTATTTATCAATGGCGGCGGTCGTCGTGGCTTGCAAGAGCAGGTGATTCTATCAGGCTCATGGAATATCAATCCTTGGTTTGCCCAAATTGAACAAGTAAAAATGACCGAGATTCCCATCGGCTATGTTGGTGTGGTTATCTCCTTTGTGGGTGGCGCTCAAGATGATGTCAGTGGAGCCTTGTTTACTCATGGACACTTGGTAAACGTCGGCGATAAAGGTGTCTGGATCGAGCCGCTTTATCCCGGAAAGCATCCATTGAATACACATATTATGAAAGTGGAACTAGTTCCCACTACCAATATTGTGTTGAACTTTAGCGATCGCACCGAAGAACATGGCTATGATTCTAAACTTAGAGCTTTAAATGTGCGCTCTATCGATGGATTTGCCTTTAATCTAGAAGTAGCCCAAATCATCCATGTTGGTTCTCTTGATGCACCACGAGTGATTTCAAGAGTCGGCTCGATGCAGAATCTGGTCGATCATGTGTTGCGCCCTACAGTCGGTAATTACTTCCGTAACTCAGCGCAGGCTTATACTGTTCTAGATTTCTTGATTGCCCGTAGCGATCGCCAAGCTGAAGCGGCTGATTTTATTCGTAACGCGATGCATTCCTATGATGTTCAAGCTGTCGATACATTACTTGGTCAGATTGAACCGCCTGAAACCCTGATGCAAACCCTCACCGATCGCAAGATTGCGGAAGAACAACGCAAGACCTACGAGGTGCAGCGAATTTCTCAAACTCAACGCCAAGAACTCGTCCGCGAAACTTCCCTTGCGGATATCCAAAGAGATGTGGTCACGGCTGAACAGGGTGTGCGAATCGCTGAACTGCAAGCCAATGCCAAAGTTAAAGAAGCAAGTGGTGAAGCCGAAGCGATTAGAGTCACGGGTGAAGCTAAGGCTGATGCCTATCGGGCTGGGGTCGATGCCCTTGGTGGCAACTCCTATGTCGCCCTGCAACTGATGCAAACCATCGGCGATCGTAATGTGCGGGTTGTGCCAGATGTGGCTGTCAATGGAGGCGATCGCGGTGGCGGTTTGCTCGATGGCGTATTAGGAATGTTGCTTTGGAATCAAAATAAAGAAGCCAAAGAAGCCAAAGCTGATAGTCTGCCGAAGCTTCCGTAATACCAAAACACAAAAGTGTAACGACACTTTTGTGTTTTGGTATAAAATCCATAGAGAAAAAATCAAAACCCAAATAACAGAAAGGCGGCGCTTCGCGCCGCCTTTCTGTTATTTGGGTTTTATGTACCAAGCAAAACTTGGATTGCTATATAATTACAAAACTGACAAATTTTTTGAATAGTCTAGGTAGTCATTGAGCGTGCCAAAGGTCGGGATTATATATAACGACGCAAAACCTGTCGCTGAGCGCGTAGCGTTGGATATGAAGTTATGGCTAGAAAAACGTGGCATCCAGACTGTTATGGCAACGGGAAATGGCGGAATTTTGGGCTACGGCAAGCCAGATGCTCCTGTATGTCACACCTTGATCGAAAGCTTAGTACCGTTAGGTTTTGATCAAGATGTCATGTTTGCAGTGGCTTTGGGCGGTGATGGCACTGTACTATCTGCTTGTCGTCAAATTGCTCCGCTCAGTTTACCAGTGCTAAACGTCAATACTGGACATATGGGTTTTTTAACCGAAACTTACCTGACTGATTGGGAAGAAGCGATCGCCCAAGTCGTCGAAGGTAACTATGTGGTTGAGCAGCGATCAATGATGACGGTGCGCGTCTACGATAGCCAAGGATTGCTCTGGGAAGCACTATCGCTGAACGAAATGGTACTGCATCGTGAACCATTGACCAGTATGTGTCATTTTGAAGTACAGATTGGTCGCCATATGCCCGTGGATATTGCGGCAGATGGGGTAATTATTTCTACGCCTACAGGCTCGACTGCCTATGCGCTTTCCGCAGGTGGTCCCGTAATCGAACCAGGGATTCCTGTATTTCAGCTGATTCCTATTTGTGCTCACTCGATGGCCTCACGAGCGTTAGTGTTTGCCAATACCGAGAAAACAGTCGTTACACCCGCTAATAGTCATCGTTTGGTGCTAGTTGTCGATGGGAATGCTGGATGTTATGTATATCCTGACTACCGCGTTGAAGTCGAACGATCGCAATATCCTGCAAGGTTTATCCGCTTACATAAAGGTGAATTCTTTAAGATCTTGCGCGAAAAGTTAGGCTGGGGATTGCCACATATTTCTAAGCCAACCTTGGGCGAATTGACTTAAAATTCATAAGGTTAGAGATGTACGACGTGCCTATCTAATTTTATAAGCTTATAACAGGCGCTATGAGTCAAAGCCTCAACTTTGTAAATCAAGATTTGCGTGATCGCTCCTTTAAAGGTAAAAATTTGGTCGGTGCTGACTTTAGCGGCGCAGATATTCGTGGATGCAACTTTTGTCGCTCTCAACTTAAAGATGCTAATTTTGCTAACGTTCTGGCTGGTACAAGCCAACGGCAAACTTTTATAGCTAGTATTTTGTCGTTTTTAATTGCGCTGATATTTGCTGGCACTGCCACGATTGCCACAATACTGCTGATTACATTTACAATCGCTTTCATTTTTGGCTTAGCAGTTGTGAATAGTGAGATGATCTATTGGGTTAACATTGTGGCGATCGTTGTGTTTGCTGTTGGCTTCGCGATCGCCTTCACATCTAGTTTTGCGATCGCAGGTAGAAAAGGAACCTATACCGCAATTGCTATTTCCCTGATAATTGCCTTTTTGACAGGATTCTTTGGGTCAACATTTTCAAAAATTATTGTTGTTGGTGCTTTTAATGCGATCGCTAGCTCATTGAGGTTTAATGTATTTACTTCACTACTGACATTCTTAGCGATCGAGCCTCTACAAATTTTTGGCAGCCTTTATTTATTTCGCCTAACAATTAATACACCGCGAACAATGATTGGCACAAGATTTCAGTATGCAAACCTAACCCAAGCCTCATTTCACAAGGCAACCTTAGTTAATTGCGATTTCTCTAATGCGATTATGAATGATGTTAATTGGGAACAAGCTCAAATATTGCGTTGCAAACTATAAAAAAAGGAGTCGCAAAGCGACTCCTTTTTTGTAACAAAGCACAAAATGGCGTAGCCATTTTGTGCTTTTAAAACCATTACTGGGTTTGGCTTGCAATTCCCAAAAGTGTCGTCACACTTTTGGGAATTGGTATTATTCATCTTCGGCAAACTGATAACGGAATAGATCCTTAGGATCGGGCTCAGGAGAAGCTTCAGCAAAGCGTACACATTCTTCCACCTCATCACGGATCTTCTTGTCGATCGCTTTCAATTGCTTCTCTTTTACTAAGCCATGCTCAAGAATGCGACTAGCAAAGATTTTGATCGGATCGCGACCAAACCATTTATCTTTGTCTTCCTTGCTGCGTAACTCATCGGGGTCAGCCAGAGAGTGCCCTCTAAAACGATAGGTCATACATTCCAAAACTGTCGGACCTTCACCAGCACGACCACGACGGATTGCCTCTTGAGCCTGTTCGCGTACAGCCATGACATCCATCCCATCTACTTCAAACCCAGGAATTCCAAATGCTTCAGCTTTCTTGTGAATTCTGACATCGGAAGTAGCACGATGATGTTTCATGCCGATCGCCCAATCATTATTTTCAATTACAAAAATAATTGGCAACCTCCACAAAGCCGCCATATTCAAAGTTTCAAAAAATTGTCCATTATTGCTTGCACCGTCACCAAAGAAACAAGCTGTTACTTGGTCAGCATTGGGATCGCCCATCACTTCGCGGCGATATTTTGACTGAAATGCTGCACCTGAGGCGACGGGAATTCCTTCAGCAACGAAGGCATATCCACCCAAAAAGTTATTCTTTGCCGAGAAAATATGCATTGAGCCGCCACGTCCCTTACTGCATCCAGTTTCTTTGCCAAAGAGTTCAGCCATGACTTCATTTGCGGTGACACCTGCGCTCAAAGCATGAACGTGGTCGCGGTAGGTGCTACACACATAGTCATCTCGTCGCATCGCCTTGATCACACCGCTAGCAACGGCTTCTTGACCGTTATACAAATGCACAAACCCAAACATTTTTCCGCGATAATACATCTCAGCGCACTTATCTTCGAAAGTACGCCCCAGCACCATGTCTTCGTAGACAATCAGCGCTTCGTCTGTGGTGATATTGGGTGCAGAAGTCGAAACAGTCGCAACAGTGTCTTGAGGCATCGATTCAATAGGTGTGCTAATCGTTAAATTTTTCTTTTGTTTAGTCTAGCAGTGAATGTCCATAGCAGTACAGGGTCAAAGTAAAGACAGTAATTCCCATGATCAAAATTTGTTTTACTCCCTTCCCACTATAAAACTAGACATTAAAACCCAAGAATTAGACGGTGCGGCGCGAAGCGCCGCACCGTCTAATTCTTGGCTGGGAAGGGAGTAGGAAAGGCACTCTATGGCTGTCTTCATACTAAAGCTCAAAATGGCTACGCCATTTTGAGCTTTAAAAAACCTTACTGGGTTTGGTTTTCAATTCACAAAAGTGTGACAACACTTTTGCGAATTGGTATTACTTCATGGATGTCTCAATTCGCTATACAATTCTATCCATTACATCAAAATTAGAAGAATAAACCCATGACTACCCACTTTATTACTGCTGAAATTGAGATTAATGAAAATCAAGAAGCGATCGCTAAAAACGTCGAGCAGGAGTTAGCAAAGCATGGCGAGCCATTGCGTTGGGCGATCGCCTCTGTCGAGAATAAAGTTGATGCAGTAACAGGTGTCGAAACTAAGACTGCTCATGTCGAGGCAGTCGTAACGCGCAATTGACCCGACAAGACGGCGTAAAGCGCCGTCTTGTCAAATTAAAGGTTATCCAGTAGTGAACGAAAAATTGTAGCCGCATTCTATTCAAGTCATATCAAAAACATTCCTAGAAATCATAACCAACCCATCGCCTTGAACTTATTTTGATTTAATCAATGTAAGCTGCAAATAGCCGATCAATCGCCACAGAAATTCAGAGAACCCATGAGCTTAATGCCTAAGCATTTATCTAAAACTGCTGCATCCTTAAAACGTAACCACCCAAGTGCATCGCCAAAGGTTTCTCTGAGGCAATGGTGTTTTTTTGCCAGCTTGACGATCTCATTGTTATCAGGCTGTCAGGATAAACCAACGCCAATCTCCACTGCTACTCCAACTGTTACCGCAACTCCAAAGGTGTCAGCAAGCAATAAAGATAAATCTCCAGAGGGGATTTTAGAAAGGGTAAAAGCTCGTGGCAAGCTAATTTGTGGTGTGAATGGAAAGTTACCTGGATTTAGCTATGTTGACGACAAAGGGGTATGGAGTGGCTTAGATGTTGACTATTGCAAAGCGATCGCTGCCGCTGTCTTGGGTGATGCTAGAGCCGTTGAGTTTAAACCTCTGCTAGCTAAGGATCGATTTACTGCTATCCAAAGTGGTGATGTAGATGTTTTGATGCGAAACACGAGCCGCACTCTAACCCGTGATGTCACAGATAATATTTCCTTTGCCCCAACAACTTTTTTTGATGGACAAGGTATAATGCTCAGAATTGGCTCTAAACCTACATCTGCTGGCAGTTCACCGAGTCCTACTGCTGTTTCGCCTTCGCCAACAACCACAGCTTCTCCTAGCCCAACCAGTAGCCCTAACACTGACAAGGACAGTAAAACAGACAAACAAACGCCAAAAAACGGAGAAGACTTGACGATCGCGCTTAAAGAATTGACAGACAAAAAAATCTGCGTAGAAACAGGCATCAACGCCTCAAATCTGGAATCTACATTTAAAGAAGCGAATGTGGCGATAGTACCGATTATTTTGAGTGATCTTGATGGCGTTTTGAATGCCTATACTAAGTGGGAATGTGAAGCGGTTTCTTCAGAGAAATCGCAACTTGCAGCATGGAGGAGTAAACTTCCGCGTCCTGCCGATCACAAAATTCTTGATTTAAGTTTGTCAAGGGAACCACTTAGCCCCGCATTGGTTGGTAATGACGATCGCTGGCGGGATGTGGTGACATGGGTGATTTACGCCACTTTTTATGCTGAAGAATTGGGTATTAATATGGATAATTACACGATTTTTAAAGATACTAAAAATCCCGAAGTTGCCAGATTTCTCGGGACATCAGACTCTCTGGGCATCGAGCTTGGACTTGCGCCAGACTGGACAACCCAAATCCTCAAACAAGTAGGAAATTACAGTGATATCTACAATCGTAATCTTGCGCCCCTAGATATTCCTCGCGGGTTAAATCGCACTTGGAAGCAAGGCGGATTACTCTATTCGATGCCGTTTCGCTAATTGATATCAACCGCAGCAAAAATTTTTGATTCTGGTAATCTAGGTATATAAAAGTCTGCGTGGTGATTTTTTAATAGGGTATACACAAATGTCGTTTATCGTTTCTACGATCGCCTCGTTAGTCTCAATATTGGTTTTTCTAAATAGCCAACGTATCGTCGATAATCGCATTGCTCAGCTAATTATTAAAGCGATCGCAGGTTTGATTGCTTTAGTAACAACAGTAAATGCTTTGAGCCGTTTAATCATTGTTATTCCTGCTGGAAGTGTTGGTGTAGAAGATTTTCAAGGGAAAGTTAGCGATCGCAGCTTACCCGCGGGGCTTCATGCGATTAACCCTTTTGCAGATGTAATCCAGTTTTCAGTGCGATTACGCGATGTCAAAGAAGAAATTGCTGCAACCTCCAAAGAAGGCTTGGCTATAGGAATTGATGTCAGCATTCAATATCGAATCGATCCTGCTAAAGCGGCGAGTATCTATCTAAATATTGGTGCTGAAGAAAGCGAAATTGTGATTTCACGATTTCGGTCAATCGCTCGCGAAATCATCGCTGGATACTCTGCTGAAGATATTTATGCCACTAAGCGAGAAGAAATTAGTCTAAAACTAGCCGAAAAACTGCGATCGCAGCTTGCGCCTATTGGGTTTATCGTTGATGAAGCCCTGTTGCGAAATGTCAAAGTGCCAGAGACTTTGCAGGCAGCAATTCAGCAAAGGCTAAAAGCTGAGCAAGAAAATTTACAGATGAAATTTGTCTTAGAGAAAGAAAAGCAAGAGGCTGACCGCAAACGGATTGAGGCTAAGGGAAGCGCAGATGCTCAAAAAATACTTGCTGAAGGACTTACGCCTGCGGTGCTGCAATTACGTGCGATCGAAGCAACGGAAAAGTTATCACTATCACCAAATTCTAAAATTGTAATTCTCGGAAGTGGTCAAAGTACACCATTAATTTTGCCGCTCGATCGAGAAGGGAGTAGAGCCATTGCTCCAGCACAGCCATAGATGAATACATGAATCAATATGAAAAGAAATAAAGCGGCGCTTTTTCCGAGATTGTAAATTAGATAGTTTCAGAGAGAAAAGCAGAAAAAAACTCGAACAATCCACACAAGAAAAAGCCATGACTATCCGTACCGAACTACTAGACGAACTGCTAAAAGAATCCAAGAAAC
>QBMK01000044.1 GCA_003249035.1 Pseudanabaena sp. | reverse complement strand
GAGTGCTTTGCTAGACTCTCTACTTTCTTTACCTCCCCGAATCACCTATTGAGCCTGATTATAAATAGGTGATAGAGCTTAATCTTTTTGTCGGTAAATTGAGAAATCCCTAAACAGGTAATGGAAGTACCCGCCAAAAGAAAACTACCAGCTAAAACTAATGTGATTGACAAAGAGGGACTTCTACTTAAGCTTATAAAATAGCTGATTATTGTAAAAATTCTTCCAAGCGTAAAGGCTTTGATCCCTCGATATTGATTTACCAACAAGCATAAAAATCCTAGTATTAATGCCTGTAAAACCTCATCAACACCGAGCATGAAGATCATTGTCGGAACATCAAAATTTACTAGGTTTGGAAACATCGCATCAAATAGAGAAACTTTTTCGTAGCTACGTACTGACTAATCATGATCGTACTTTCCCCAAGTTTATCTTTAATCTGTTTAAAATAATTTAATCTTGCACTAGTATTTTATCTAAATGTTGTCTATACAAAATAGAACACTAATTCTTTTGGCAAAGTATCCGATCTTATTCAAAGTCAGAAATATTATTCGCTAAACTTCAATTTTTTATGAAAGAGATTGAACGAGAAGAAAATCGCGGATGGCTGAGTCTTCAGTGAGACCGATCGCTCTAGTATAAGCTTGCTGTGATTCTGTTTCTAAACCTAACTGCTTTAGTAAGTGAGCCTTTAAAGTCCAATAGGGTTGGTAGCTTTTTATAGATTCCATAGGAATTTCATTGAGCCTAGATAAACCTTTTTCTATACATTACGCTTTGGCGATCGCGGCGGCATGTTGCTTTGAACTGTGAGGGTATTTGAGTTTGATAAATCAGATCGCATCGTTGGGCAAATTCTTCTTTGCTATAGAGAGATTGATGGAATACCATGATTATGAGTTTTGCTCGATCATTTCGTTGTCTGGGCATTATAGGCGATTGAAAAATGTTCCGAATAGATGGTATTAGCGATCTCTCTATTCTAAGCGATTGATTGCTTCGCTACATCATCAGCAAGATAATCACGATTCTTCTTCAATATGCATTACAAAATTGGCGATCGCACTCAAGAAATTTAAAACAAATAACCCACCTCGTAGCGTGTGTTAGCGGAGCGTAAGGCATAAAATTTTTGTCATTAAAAAGGTGCGTTATATTTCATTAACGTACTCTGTAAGGTCTGCGATTGCAATCAGCGCTCACACTATCTTTTTCGCCTATATCTTATTGTTTTCGCTCCAATTTCTTGCGAATCTTGGTTTCCTCCCGTTCTTTCCGTCTTAAATGCTTTAACTCTCTCCGCTCCAACCTTTCCTGAGCCTTTAGTTCCTGATACCTGAGCCTATTTTCTTGTCGCCTTATTTCCTTGTCTTTGAGAAATTCTAAGCGAGCCTTGTACGCTTCATCAGTTTCTCCGTCCCTTTGAACATACCTTCCGCGAAGCGAGCTGGTAATAATATCATTTGTTGCTAAACCTAGCTTTTCAACTGTTTCTGCTCCAGACTTGATAACATTTGCAATTGAATTGATTAGATCATGCATAGTAAATACTCTTACATAAATATTGTCAAACTATGTATAAAATGGAAAATTTTTTTCTAATCTGACTATACGCGATATAGGCTAAATGTCAAGATTCTGTCTAATCACCCTATATAGAAGGTTATACGGAATAATTCTGGCTAAGATCCCAAGTAAGGGTGATTAGACAAATTTTTTTTGCATAATCCACCTATTTAACCCAAGTTGCTACCTCGCAAAAGTCACTTCAAGATAGTTTGGAACTAGCCTTGCAAAGCATTAAATGTTGCTCTTTTTATATAAATATTTGATATTTGTCGCTTTAGATTGGGTTTCAAGCCAATAGATAGCAACTTGGGTTATTTAGGAAATTAGATAGGATTTTCAGATAATATTCATTCAAGACAAAAAGAATATTTTTATTTACATATGCAATAATTTTATAATTTTACCAAACTTAGCAATCTGCCATGTCTCTAAATACTCAAATTGAGAGCACATCAAAGATAGCGCCTTACTATTTTTTGCAGTTCTTGCTGGAAATAAAGAATATCATTGTGGCTGATAACAAAACATCAGATTTCATCAGGATTGATGCCAAGCGATCGCAGATATGCGGCAAGTTTTTCCTTCTCCTGACGCTCCTGTTGCGAAATTAATTTTGCTTGCTCAGCGATCGCTTCAGCCTGCAATCTTGCCTGTTGCTCAAAAGAACGCTCTAACTCAGACTGAAATCTCGCTCTTTCCGCCTCAGCATAGGAAAGCAAAACTTGATTAGAAACTGGATCGTAAAAACGAAAACCTCGATCTGGATATAAATGTAAGTCCAACCCTAAGACTTCACTACGCAGCGATAATATATTGTCTGGTAAAACAGAAACTGTGATCGCAACATATTTCCCTTGCTCTAAACGTACACCCTGCAAAGACTCTGGCTTTAGATAATCTCCCGTCGGGTCATACTGAAAATATTCCTTCACTCCCAACTTACGATAAATTAACGGATTCTCATCGCGGTCTTTTGTTACCGTTCCCTTTGAAGTAATTTCTAAAACAAAATCTGGAGCTTTCCCACCTTCTTCATAGATTTTGTAACTTACACGATCTTGTTGAATCATCCCAAATACAACAAACGTATCAGGCGCAATTCTTTTTTCAATATTATTGTCTAGATAACGGATAAATAGATTGCCAGACACATAGACATTTGTCCGTTTCTCAAACCATAACTGCAATGCTTCGGTTGTATAGCTAAGATTGCGTCTTTGTTTATCACCCTCTGGCATTGGCTCAAAATCCTCGTCGGGAGCATCAATAAAAATTATCTTGCCGCGGGTTGCATCCTGAAGGGAATCGCTAGAAACTGTCATAACTGCTCTCCAATTTAGCTTTTAGCAGTGCGGCGAAACCTCGTTGCTAAAAATTTGCTTTGTTTTACTGAGTATCACTGACAACTAACCTAGCATATCCAATCGACGCTCATAAAAAGATACAAAAAGATATTTTTATTTACATATATAATAATTTTTTAAAGATGCCAACAGCAAAATAAGCACACCTAATCAAAACTTGCCATGTCTCTAAGCACTCAAAATGAAAGCGCACCCCATCATGTTGTTATTATTGGCGGCGGCTTTGGAGGACTATATGCCGCTCAAAAGCTAGGCAAATCAAAGGTTCCCGTTAAAGTCACCCTCATCGACAAACGTAACTTTCATCTCTTTCAGCCCCTACTTTACCAAGTCGCCACAGGCAGCCTCTCACCCGCCGATATCGCCTCACCATTGCGGGCTGTCCTCGCCGAAAACAAAAATACCAGCGTCGTCATGGGCGAAGTGCTAGATATTGATCCCCAAGCGCAGATAGTTAAATTAAAAAATCACTTAGAAATAAACTATGACTCGCTGATCGTAGCGACAGGAGTCAGTCACCATTACTTTGGTAACGATCAATGGTCAGAGCAAGCCCCCGGATTAAAAACCATTGAAGATGCGATTAACATGCGACGACGCATCCTGAGTGCCTTTGAAGCAGCCGAAAAGACCCACGATCCCAAGTTTAAAGAAGCACTGATGAATTTCGTGGTCATCGGTGGCGGCCCAACAGGCGTAGAGCTTGCGGGAACCCTCGCCGAGCTTGCCCATCGTACTCTCAATGATGAATTTACGAATATTGATACTAAGCAAGCGCGAATCATCTTGATAGAAGGAACCGATCGCGTATTGCCGCCATACCATGCCGATCTCTCTGAGGCGGCGAAGCAATCCTTGATTAAATTAGGCGTAGAAGTCAAAACTAGCGCCATGGTGACCAACATTGAAGAGCATGTCGTTACCCTCAAATGTGGCGATCAAGTCGAGCAAATTAAGGCGCAAACCATTCTCTGGGCGGCGGGTGTGAAAGCTTCATCGATGGGTAAAGTATTAGGCGATCGCGTTAATGCCGAACTAGACCGAGTTGGTCGCGTCATAGTCCAGCCTGATATGTCGATCGCTAGTTATCCTAATGTCTATGTGATCGGTGACTTGGCGAACTATCCACACCAAGGCGATCGGCCACTTCCAGGAGTTGCGCCCGTCGCCATGCAGCAAGGTGAATATGTCGCGCATCATATCGAAGCGAAGGTGCTAGAAAAGGAACCTGCAAAATTCAAGTATTGGGATTTTGGTAGCCTCGCTGTAATTGGTCGCCATGAAGCGGTTGTGGACTTTAAGTTTATCCGTCTCAAAGGTTGGTTAGCATGGTTTATTTGGACATTTGTCCATGTTTATTATCTAATTGAATTTGACAATAAACTAATCGTGATGATCCAATGGGGATGGAACTATTTCACCCATCGTCGTGGCGCGAGGATTATTACTGGCAGATACTTACAGGTATTAGAAGAAATGGAAGGAATCCGTGCAGGTGGACTTTCCTTAGAAACAAGGGAACCAGCTGAGGTCGCCTAATTGATGTTACACGCAACGTAGATTAGAGCTTTCTTGTTACTAGCCGAGAAGGGCAACCACGGGGGGATTTCCCCTACCTAAGAAATACAGATTTGGATTATGTAGATGTAGGGGCTGCGCCCTCGTGCCAGTCCTAGCCTTCAAAACATCGCAGGAATTTCCAAGTATAAAAAAAGGAGTCGCTTCGCGACTCCTTTTTTTATACTTCACCCATGGCTACCATTTGGATCGCACGGGGCATAGCGGGATCGAAACCTCCCATATCCCAAGAATTTGGATCTTTGGGATCGACTAGCGAGAGACGATAGGGAGACAAGGTCACATAGATTGCCTTCGCATTAGCGTTCACCTTGCGGCGATATTCTGCCAAGGCTTCACTAGGATGACGACGACCTGCCCAAGATTCAGAATCAGTCCAGAAACAGAACACATCCGCATAGAACTTATTCTTAATCGCCCAATCGTAAGCCACCGATGCATCCGTACCACCGAAGTTTTGGTTCGATGCCTTTTGCATTGCCGATGTGAAGGAATCCTTTTTGGTGATTCCTAAATCGCGGAAGTCGGTCGCAAATCCACGGATCGCATAGTTGGTTTCCGCCTTCACCGTCGCTAAAGCCATCGTTGCCGCAATTTCGCAGCAGGTCAAGCCAATGGAACTAACGGTGTAGTACGCCATTGAACCCGACGCATCGATCACATGGAGGAAAGTCGCACCCGTAGGCGCGATCGCATCGAAGGACATTTCGAGAGCAGTTTCGAGAATATCGACAATGCGAGGAATTGGTTCCCAAGTCTTTTGGCTACGTCCGAGCGCACCACCAGACTGATAGGTCTTGAGAGCTTTCAAAACATCAATGGGGTGAATGCGTCCCTTCTTCAGGCGATCTCGATTGTTCAACACATTGGTGACATGCTTCAAGTTGTCCTTATTCTTCGCAGTCAAGACACCAAGTTCGGTCAAAGAGCCAAGGTTCCGCAACAATGCCCCGATGGGCATTTCGTTAAAGAGCAACTGCCATGCACGTACATCCATCTGTCCGATGGGAGCCGCCATTTCATGGGTGAGTTTACCCTTAGCGATCGCTTCATGGGTCTTGTCGGGATGACGCTTGAGCCATTCATACCACCAGATTTGCGCCAGTGCATCCGATGGAAATTGGGTCGGAAGTTCATCCCAACCCTTGACCACCCATTGATAGAGCGCTTGTTGATCGTCGGTTTCAGGCTTGACGTGAAACAAACGCAACGCATCACGGTGCGAGAAACCTTGCCGTTGTTGGTACTTCAGCAATTGGTAGGCTAGCGCTTTAGTATCGGGATTAGAGAGCCATGCCTTACCGCTTTCACGAATGACTTTACCAAAGCCACGCATGGACTTGGTGTAGTTCATCCATTCATAGAAGTGGCTACCCGTGCGGACAACTTGAGGAAAGATTTCCATAAAGTTCCGTTTCGCCGCTTGGCTGTCGCCCATCGATAGCAAGACTAACGCCAGAATGGGAGCGCTGTTATTAACCGCCCGACCATCGCTAGCATAGAGAATTTCGCTCTTTACGCGATCGGTATCTGCTGCGACACATCTCTGCACCGTATCGATGAAATCGGCGGACAGTTCGTGTTTACCAGCGTAGTAGGTGCTTTGAGCCGTACCGATCAGCAAGCAACGCCGCAACATGCGCCAAATACCCGCATCAAAGGCAAAGCCACCCGATCGCCCTTGGATCATTTCGGCTTCGCGACCTGCGATCGCTTGATTTTGAGGAGTACCAGTTGGTTTCTGGAATAAGAATTTATAAGACATGACATTCTCTGTCCCGTCAGGGAAAAGTTAAAGAGAACTTCCTTCGCCTCGACCAAAGAGAAGGATATTTTTGGAAAATTTTGATTGCACAGTAAGTGCAATCAAAATTTTCCAAAAACTAAAAGCCATTAGCTTTTAGAAGGGGGTGGAATGGGACTCGAACCCACATCTCGCGACAAAGGGGTGCGATCGTTAGAAGCGATAACCCTGAGTCTGCGTCCCTTGCGGGTAAAGTGTGTTCTACCAATTGAACTATCCACCCCAAGATTTGGGATTTAGCTTTTGTGTTTTGTTAAGGAAAGATGGCAACCAGCAGGCAAAACATCTAGTTTAGGAAGGGATGGGAATTGAACCCAATCACCTCATGGAGGTGATGCAACCAAAGCGATAACCCTAGCCAATTCGTCCCTTTAATTACTTCATAGCGCAAAGCGCCACATAGTAATCTAGGGCAAAGAGAAGTTTCGATTGCGATCGCATAACTATCTCTCCAAAACATTACTCAAAATCAAACTCCCAATTGACGGAGAGGGACTCGAACCATCGACACTTGGCGTTTCAGGCGATAACCCTAAATCTGCGACCTTTGCAGGTAAGTGACGAAAAAGGATGTTTTCAATGCTCTACCACTGAGCTACCCGTCAATATTTAGCGAATTTAAATTTTGCTGTAGACAAAAATTCAACTTCAAAACAAGAGTTTGGATTTGTGGACAGATACTACCTGCGAACAAGCAGCATCTGTTTGGTAGCAATAACCCTGAATGCTTCAGCCCATAAAGGCAAGTCATTGCATAAAGGAATTCAGCAGTTCTCGAGGCTGCATCTCCTCTCCTAATTGCTACACAATTACTTGAGTAGTACTTGTAACATCAATCAGGTTAGGCGTTCTACGCGCTTGAACTACGTTGCACTACATTTATACTACATGTACTACAAGAATGCAATAGAGATCGCAAATTTATTTAGTCAATTCTTTTTCAATAGCTCAGAAAGTGATTGGCGCGATCGGTTCGATATCTGGATCGTGTCCTCCGATCTGATTAGGTGGTAAAGCTGATTGGAGCGCTTCAATAAACTCGACCACATCTGGGGTGTACGATTGTCCCGACTGACCTACTCCATCCAAGTAGACAATGTAACGAGAGGGGCGATCACTTTTCAATGAGGATGGTGACAGTACATTATGTTCTACTAGATCTACGATAGAGTCGGTACTGCGAATATCTACATCATCGTTGTACCAGCCTGTCCACCACCCTAATACCAAAACTAAAAATGGCTACGCCATTTTTAGTTTTGAAACCCCTTACTGGGTTTGGTTTTAATTCACGAAAGTTTGACAACACTTTCGTGAATTGGTATAAAGCCTCAAGAGGAGCTAAGAATCCAGCAAACACGATCGCCAGCACACAAATCCATGTTAAGTCAAAGGCACGGCTTACTTATTTGGGGAGGCTTTCATGCCAGCCAAACACGCTTTGATAAATTGGACGCATTAAGATCGCAACGATCGCAAATAGGAGGAGCATTCCCAGAAAAATGCTTCCCAATCGCACCATCTGGTGAATGCCTTGCCATTGATGGACTAACCAATTTCCCCATCCCTCCACCTTCGCCGATGGCATCTCAATGGCGGCAAGATTTGCGTTATCTTCAGTCCTAGGTTCAATCGCCAGTAACACCAGAAGGGAAATGGTCTGTCCTTCTGCAAGGTGAACAATTTTTTGGAATGATGACTGACTCAGGTAAAACGATCCAGCGATCGCATCGCTAAGCTGGTTGAGCGATAGTTCATTCATTCATTTTGATATCTTTGGGTTAATCAGTATGATTGTAATGTTGCCCAACTCAATTGATCAACTCAAATGCTAACCTGCAATAAGTCAATGACCAAACAGAGTATACCAATATCGTTCGTTGCAACCAATTGACAGAACTTATCAATTGGTTGCAAGTGATTGGAAATCAATTTTGCAAAAAGGAATTCTCAACAAATGCTACCCTACAGGTAAGCAGTGACTTGACTACAACAGAATCTAAAGCAATAACGGCTTATGCAATACCAGTTGATAATTCAATACTTTCGCGATCGCATTCTAACTACTAAACCAGCTCAGTTGCTGATCCAAACGGGAATGAAATGGCAGCAAGATGATTGCTCTAGCATGGCAGCAGCACTATCTTACTATGCCTTATTTTCCCTTTTCCCGATCTTGCTTGTGTTGCTCAGCATCGCCGGTCGATGGATTGAGCCAGGATCGCCCACATTTGATCTGATCCAGAAAACAGTTGAGCGATCGCTACCTTTAGAAGTCTATAAAACAATTGTGGGAACAATTATAGCACTGCGAGAAAGCAGTACTGGGGCAGGTATAGTTGGGTTTGGGCTATTGTTGTATGCTGCAAGTTCTGTCTTCGCAGTGCTCAATAATTCCGTTCAAAAGATTTGGCGAGTGAGCAATCAATATTCGTTTCGAGGAACTATTTTATCTTTTGTGCTCAACCAGCTTCTAGCTTTTATGTTGGTTTTCGGAACGACATTGCTGCTGTTTGCTTCTCTCATTTCCGACATTGCTATTCAGTGCATCCTGAGACTAGTTGCAACTTTTAAAGAGACTTTTGCCTTTGTGCGGGTAGACGAACTGGAGATGACCAAGGGGCTTCAGGTTAGCTCATCGCTATTTATCTTGGCGATCGTCTGCTGCATCCTCTTCAAAATTCTGCCATCTACCCGAGTTGCTTGGCAAGACACTTGGCTGGGGGCATTGCTATCTGCTGCCCTTCTGGTTGGTTTACAGCGATTGGCTGGGGACAGTGTTATTTCGATTGGTAGCCAATATCTGTCCTATGGTGTGATTGGAGGTGTGATGATTTTGCTACTGTGGCTTTACTTAACCTGTCAAATTTTTCTAGTTGGTTGTGAGTTCTCATACACCTATGCGCATTTGTTCGGTAGTCGTCGAAACCTAGATTTAAATGCTGATAGAATCCAAAATTAGTGAGACGGGCAAAGCCCATCCTACTAATTTTAGGTTCTATTAATTTGGGCGTTACTTTCCTACCATCTTCTTAACTGCTGCTAGCTCAGCATCTGAACTGGTCATGATCTCTTTCGTTACGTCACCCAGCAACTGGATAACGCGGGCTATGCAACCCGTCCAGCCTGTCTGGTGGCTTGCACCGATACCAGATCCGTTGTCGCCGTGGAAGTATTCATAGAACAGAATGAGGTCTTTCCAATGCGGATCGGTTTGGAATTTTTCTGTTCCTCCATAGGTCGGACGGCGACCGCTAGAATCACGCGTGAAAATGCTAGTTAATCGTTCGCCCAGTTCTTGGGCTACTTCAAACAAGGTCATGTACTGGCCCGATCCAGTTGGGCACTCTATTTTGAAGTCATCCCCGTAGTAGGCATAGAGACGGCCGAGGGCAGTCAGCAGTAAGTAATTTACGGGCATCCAGACAGGACCACGCCAATTAGAGTTGCCGCCGAACATCCCCGTGTTAGAGTCTCCCGGCAAGTAGTCTACTCGAAATTCTTGTCCGTCGTGGTGATAGATAAACGGATGCTCTTGGTGGTAAAGAGATAGAGAGCGAATTCCATGGGGACTGAAGAATTCGTTCTCATCTAACATTCTGGAGAGAACGCGGCGCAATTTCTGTTCGTTAAATACCGACAGCATATACTTACCTCCCGCACCAGGTTGAGTCGGCAGATGCATGTTTCCAGTGAGTTCGGGGTGACGTTCGTAGAATGCTAAAGCTCGCTTAGTAAAATTCGGTAATTTTGCTAAGTCGTCTGGATTAAAAATGGATACGGCTGCTAATGGAAGCAGTCCTACTAGAGATCTGACTTTCAATCGCGTTGAATCGCCATCTGGCAACCTGAGAACATCGTAAAAGAAGCCGTCTTCTTCATCCCACATTTCATCTTTGTGTTCTCCTAGTCTGTCCATTGCCCCAGCAATCCACATCGTATGCTCGAAAAATTTACTGACAAATTCTTCGTAGAGTGGGTCGTGCACCGCCAGTTCGACGGCAATCCGCAACATTTGTTGACTAAAAAAGACCATCCAAGCAGTTCCATCTGCCTGTTCTAAATATCCTCCAGTGGGTAATGGTGCGCTCCGATCGAACACCCCGATGTTATCCAACCCTAAGAAGCCACCTTCAAAGACATTATTGCCTGTACGATCTTTGCGGTTGACCCACCAGGTGAAGTTGACCAGCAGTTTAGCAAAGGCGTACTTGAGAAAGTTGAGATCGCCTTTGCCGTCATGCCTAGCCTTATCAGCAATATAGATTTGTATGGTAGCGTAGGCATGGACGGGCGGGTTGACATCGCCAAAGTTCCATTCATAGGCTGGAATTTGACCGTTGGGGTGCAGGTAGTCGTTACGCAACATCAAATCTAACTGGATTTTAGCAAAGTCCGAGTCCACGATCGACAGTGGTAACATGTGGAATGCCAAATCCCAAGCGGCATACCATGGATATTCCCATTTGTCGGGCATGGAGATGATGTCATCGTTGTACATATGAGACCATTCTCCGTTACGCATTTTCTTACGTTGCTCAGAGTCTGCGTTATGTTCATCAAGCCATTTATCTACGTCGTAGTAGAAATATTGCTTTGTCCACAACATCCCAGCGAGAGCCTGACGCATTACATTTGTGCGATCTGCATCGGGTTTGACCTTTGCTGGGGTAATCGCGTCATAGAAAGCATCAGCTTCCTGCAAGCGCATCGTGATAATGTTTTCAAAATCGGCAAAGGGTGCATGCATTTGGGCAGGCGCGGTGCGAGTCAACCGTAGGCGAACCACTTGAGTTTCTCCCGCACCTACCATCAATTGATAGTGAGGGGAAGCTTTTGTTCCCATCTGAGCGGGGTTGACCGCATCATGATTTCCATGCACGATGTAATTGTTGATTCCATCCTTGACATAAGGACTTGCATTTGCTGACGCAAAGAGGCGGGCATTGTTAGTTTCATTCTCTGTAAATAGAAGTGGAATTTCTCCTTCACAGTAGAGATAGGAATCGGCAAGCAATTCCTTAAACATGTCATCGTTATGATGAGCATAAATGACACTACTGCCGTCGCCTCCAATTTTTTGCAGGATGGGCTTATCACCGCCATCTGCCCAAGACCAAGTGTTGCGGAACCAGAGGGTGGGTAGAAGGTGCAGAGGTGCCGCTTCTGGGCCGCGATTGGAGACGCTAATTTTAATCAGGATGTCTTCGGAATCGGCTTTGGCATATTCGAGAAAGACATCGAAATAGCGATCTTCGTCAAAAATGCCTGTGTCTAACAGTTCGTATTCCAACTCGTCTCGACTACGCTGTCCATTGGTCTGGACTAAATCTGCATAGGGATAAGCCGCTTGCGGATATTTGTATAGATACTTCATGTACGAGTGAGTGGGCGTGCTGTCGAGATAGAAGTAGTACTCCTTCACATCTTCGCCGTGGTTTCCCTCACTGTTGTTAAGTCCAAACAATCTTTCTTTGAGAATGGGATCGTTTCCATTCCAGAGGGCAAGGGCAAAACAAAGAACTTGGTGGTCATCGGAAATGCCGCCCAATCCATCTTCTCCCCAGCGATAGGCACGCGATCGCGCTTGGTCGTGAGTAAAATAATTCCAAGCATCGCCGTTGTCGCTGTAGTCTTCTCGCACAGTGCCCCATTGGCGTTCGCTCAGGTAGGGGCCCCACTTTTTCCAGGGAATATTGTTTTCTCGTGTCTCTTGCAGTCTGCTTTGTTCGGCTGTCATAAATTTTTCTTGGGTTACTTCAAGATAATTAAAGATTTAGAGGGGATTGAGGAAACTTAAGACAAATGCTGGAGGTAATGGTGTGTTCGCATTACTACATTCAAAATATTATGTAGCTTTATTGGTCAAAAAGAGTCAAAATCAAAGAAATCGCTGAGGTGTCTATGCCCATCCAAATTTGCTTTACAAATTAGTAAAACATCTCTGACAACCTTTAAATGATTTGCCTTGGGATCGTTGCTTCTGGCGCTATTTATGCCATTAAGTTGGGGCTGGGGGATAATTTTTGAGGTTTCACATTTAAACTCAACAGAGGTGATTTTTATGACTAAAAAAAATACGATCGCATAATCTATATGTGTCGCTCTAGCTACCATAATGGTCGTTTCAGAGGTATATGCCTGCACCAGAGATGTCTATCTCGGCTCAGAAAACACAGGTTTTTCGTGAAGATTCGTAAATATGCATTTCTACACAAGGATGAACTAAAATCTATGCGATTACGTTACAGCTTGATAATAGGCGCTTTAGTACTAGCGATTATTGGGTTCACCCAAATCGGCTTTGTTTACAGCCAACCAGCCCAAACTTCTCAACCCTCCATCACCCTGTTTGAGAATGTGCGAGTTTTTAATGGAACATCCGAACAACTTTCTGTCCTGTCTAATGTATTAGTCGTGGATAACAAGATTCACAAGATTACGACTGAATCTATTCCTACGCCATCGGGTGCTAGTGTAACTCGCATCAACGCCAACGGTCGCGTGCTGATGCCGGGACTGATCGATAACCATACGCACCTGTTTATGGCGATCACCAAAATTGAAGATCTCCTCTCTCCCAACACTACACCTGAAACCATATTTAAGTCGGCACAAACCGCAGCAAAAGACATGCTGCTGCGCGGCTTTACCAGCGCTCGAGATATGGCTGGTCCGGTGTTTGAGTTAAAGAAGTTGGTTGATAAGGGTGCGATCGTCGGCCCACGCATCTACCCTTCGGGTGCGATGATTTCGCAGACGAGCGGACATGGTGACTACCGATCGCTCAAGGAACTACCTAGATCGGCTACTACACCGCTCAGCCGAGGCGAAGTGTTTGGTGTGGGTGTAATCGCGGATGGTGTGGATGAGGTTTTGCGTCGAACTCGCGAGCAATTGATGCAGGGGGCGACTCAGATTAAATTGGCGGCAGGTGGCGGTGTGGCATCGGACTACGATCCGCTGGATGTCAGCCAGTATACGGAACCAGAATTTCGCGCTGCTGTCGAAGCTGCTGATAATTGGAATACCTACGTGACAGTTCATGCTTACACGCCGAAAGCCATTCAGACAGCGATCCGTGCTGGAGTCAAGTGCATCGAACACGGACAATTGATGGACGATGCGACAGCAAAGATTATGGCTGAAAAAGGTATCTGGCTGAGTATGCAGCCGTTTCTTGATGATGAGGATGCCATTCCGTTCCCCGAAGGATCGCCCAATCGCGCCAAACAATTACAAATGACAAAAGGTACTGACAATGCCTATAAATTGGCGAAGAAATACAATCTCAAGACTGCTTGGGGCACCGACACCCTATTTGATGCTAAGTTAGCCACTCGGCAAGGGGCACAACTTGCAAAACTAGTCCGCTGGTATACCCCCGCTGAAATTCTGAAAATGGCAACCAGAACGAATGCCGAATTACTTGCCTTATCTGGACCCCGCAATCCCTATCCAGGCAAATTGGGCGTTGTCGAAGAAGGCGCACTTGCTGACCTGTTGCTGGTGAATGGAAATCCGTTGGAAAACATCAAACTAATCGAAGACCCCGATCGCAACTTTCAGGTAATTATGAAAGACGGGAAGATTTACAAGAATACGATCAGTTGATTGAAAGTATTGATTGAAAGTTGATGTACTCAAACTTCATCAACAGAAGAATTGCTATTGGGGAGTTGCCTAATACTTCCTATTCAATCCAGAAATCCTAAAAAGTGATAGATATGTTTCCACTCGAATCCTTGTTTTGCCCTTGTTGTACGCCCGCTGTCCTGCACGCCTTATCCCAATCTAGCGTAAGGGTCTTTTCTCAGTCCTTTATGCTCCTAGGGGCAGGGTCTTTATCTGCGGCTATTGGTTTGAGTAAATCAACCTCAATAGACTCGGCTGCTACATCCTGTGATACCGATCGCGATCGCACTTTACCGAGCACTAGTTAACTACCAATTACTAATAAACTATATGCATTCTTCGTTATCTGCGCTTTAAAATTTAAAATGTAATTACTTGCTGCTTGAGGCTTCTGGCGTTTCCACTCCCACAGGCTGCTAGAAGCTGAACTGTTCAAATTATTAACCGTGGCTTTTTCAATAATTCATTAGTGAGGATATCAGCTCATGCGCTTTTACTATCGGGTTGCTCTGATCGCTTTGTTTGTTGCGGGAATTTTCACCGCACAGGTGGTAAATGCTCAGACTCAACCTACCAGTATCCTAATCGAGAACGTCCGAATTTTTGATGGCAAATCGGCACAGCTATCTGCCCCATCAAATCTGCTTGTGGTCGGCAACAAGATCGAGACTATTTCCACCAATGCGATCGCTACACCAACTGGCGAGAAGGTAACAAGACTAAATGGCGGCGGTCGAGTGCTGATGCCTGGTCTGCTAATGCGAGGATTTACTAGTGTGCGAGATGTAGGTGGTCTAACCTCTCTCTATCATGGTGGACTATGCCAATAACTTTAAAGCGATCGTCAAAGACAGAATGATATACAAAAATCAGCTCAGTTAATTCACATTATCGTTTACAAAGTAATGACCCACAAAAAATCCCATCTGATTCTCTCCATTTGCGTTTGTCTCACGCTTCCATCTTTTTCTGCATCAGCTCAACAAAAGAGCAAGTCTTGGCTTGATCGCCCATTACAAAACTGGAATAGAGGCGATGATGGTTTCCCCAAATTACCTCGTCCGACTTTAGGTATAGAGATCCCAAAACGATGCCTTAAGCAGGTACGTCCGCCAACTATCCCTGCAGAGCAAGCTTTGGTGCGTCAAGGCTGGAAGCTTTACGGGTCAATACGAAGCTATGGACTTACCCAAGTTATAACTGCAACCTCTGGCTTTGATGGAATGTGCCGTCCGATGCAGTATCAAGCATTTGTATATTGGGAAGGGAGATATGCAGGGACACTTTCGCCAGTAACTATGAACTCGCGAACCGATGGTTCGATCTCGACTATTAATTTGACGAGTACGACCAATATCTCAACAGTATTTAATCGATACCGTCCTTCTGACGCTTACTGTTGTCCTTCTGGGAAAAGTTCGGTTCAATTTAACCTAAGACCTGATGACTTGCCCTACTTAAGCCCCGTAAGCGTAAGTAGCGGAGAGAATCGCTAAATTTATCCAAATAACTAGCCTCAAGCAGAAGTTGACTCTAACTTAAAAACGATTTGGGGTAAAAAATGGAAGCTAGTAGAAATGAGCGATCGCCCAGTCAAAGCAAGCGAAGCATATATTGAGTTCGATCGCCAACAACAGCGATTTTCTGGATCGGGTGGTTGTAAACGTATTGCTGGTGGCTTCAAAGTTGAAGATTCAAAATTGAAATTCTCCCAGACCATAAGCACTAAAAAAGCTTGCCCTAATGACAATGTTGAGACAACCTTTCTTCGCTTATTAGAAACAACTACTCGCTTTGAAGTTGAAGCTGATAAGTTGCGCCTTTTTGATCGCGATCGCCAAATCCTAGTTTTCTCAAAATAAGACTTAACGCTATTGCCAGATTCATTCTAAACTTGCGATATTTTAGAACTTCGATTGATATTGCCAGATACCGTCAAATGTTGTTAGAGTAATGCTTTGATTGGGGTTTAGCTTTTGATCGCGATCGAAGCTAATCTGACCAACTACTTTAACGATTTTTCCATCATAGGCTTTGACTTCTTCAGGCGATCTCAACGACTGCTTCAGGTAAGTTAGATAGATTGGAACTTCCGTTCCATCTTCTAGCACTATTTTTGCAGTTGTATAGTTTCCTTTAAAGTCTATGCTTGACGTGATCGCTGGAGCTGGTCTACTGTGCGACACATAGCGCCCGATCACTTGAACACGTCGATTGTTAAACTGAGCTAAATCAGTCTTTGTCTTAACAACATCTAACTCTTCTTGTAAAACTTGAAAAGAAGTATTAAATCGATAACCAGTAGTCGCTACGGCAGGTACGAACTTGAATGCTTCTTGAGGAGTTCCTGTAAATCCTCCCGTTTCGTAGCCCACATATTTAAACGATCGCCCTAAAACAGGCTTGGCAACTTGTGCTGTTACAAACAGATTAAACTCGATGGTTACAGGCACTGCGAGAGGGCAATTGTTTACATATTCGACGCTTAACACATCTTTTGGACTAGCTTTTGCGCCGAAGGCTTCTTGGCGAACAACACCTGAGATCGTGATGATTTTACCGAGAGGCTGCCCCAACTGACCGAGGAGAGGCTTTTCGGCAAGATCGGTGACGGTGAGAGGATTTGATCCTTTTGTCATTAGCGTAGGCTCAATATTAACTTCTGTACAAGGCTGTGGTGCTGAGAGCGCTTGCATTGCTTGTCCTTCAAACCAGAATACCGGCAAACTGAGTAGAATCAGATGTAATTTTTTCATGGCTAATTTGTTTGGCAGTAATGAGCTTATTTATATCTGTGAAGGTTCCAAGCATTTTTTTCATAGCTATAAGTACTTGTGCAAAATAAATTACTCAAACCCGTAAAGTTGCGCCCGGAAGGGGCGCAACTTTACGGGTTTGGGTTTGTAATTAATTATGCATATCTACTTATTAGTAGTGTTTTCACTACTGCCAGAGACTATGGCGATAAGGGCATAATCATACATAGAAAAGTCTAAAGGAGAAAAGTAAATGTTTTTTCACCCATCCTATTTGATTCTCATCCCAGGGATGATCTTGATGTTTTGGGCGCAACAGCGAGTCAAAGCAACTTACGAAAAATATGCAAATATTAGATCGAGCTTAGGCATGACAGGTGCGCAGGTTGCTCAGACAATTTTGCAACGCATGGGTATTTATAATGTGACTGTAGAGCAAGTAGCAGGAGAACTGACCGATCATTACGATCCTTCTGCGAAGGCAGTACGCTTATCGGAATCAGCATATGCATCATCATCTCTAGCGGCAGCTGCGATCGCTGCCCATGAATGTGGTCACGTTTTGCAAGATGTACGTGGTTATCAATTTATGAATATCCGCGCATCGCTAGTACCAGTGGCAAATATTGGCGCAAACTTTGGTCCCTTGATGGTGATGGCGGGACTGTTTCTGAGTTCGCTAGGTGGTTTGAGTGTCGCTTTCATCAATATTGGTATCGCTTTGTTTGCAGGCGCCATTCTATTTCACATCGTCACTTTACCAGTTGAGTTTGATGCTTCTAGCCGCGCCTTGAAGCTAATTGATGAGCTAGGCATTCTCCAAGGTGAAGAAAATGTTGGTGCTCGTAAGGTGTTGAATGCTGCCGCATGGACGTATGTCGCAACTGCAATTTATGCCGCACTTCAACTCGTGCAGTTGTTGTTAATTCGAGGCGATCGCTAATTAACATAATCCTAATTCTCAAATATGGAACTGCCATGTTGAGAATTAAAAAAATTGCTTGGTATGATTCTTAATCCTCGAGAGTGCGACGACACTTTCGAGGATTTTGCGTAATTCCTACTTCTATTACATATAAGGCATCCTCCATAGCCTCGAATACAGACAACGCTTAGCAGCCAACCTCAAAAAAATGATTTAAAAGATTTCCCAGATGAGGTTCAGCAAGTCATGGGTTATGCTTTGGCAAGTTATCAGGATTCTCGACTGTGAGGTTATTTCGTTTTTTGAATTCTCTAGGTCGTCATAAGGTAGATTATGGTATAGCTTAACTAGATCGGGGTGAAGGGCTAGATGGTGAAAGTGTGATGGCAAGATTGAAAGAACGGGTTCGTAATGCTCGTGAGAATCATCAATGACAAGCTATATTGTTTCTCCATTAGAAAATGCAGAACGTTTGTTAAATGCTATTAGTCGCGCTAGAACGAATGCAGAAACTTCTCAAACACCCGAAGAATAAATGTCATGCGTAAACAGATTATTGAATATACTTCACCTCTAGATGCTTTAGTAGCTTTGACTAAGCAGCTATACAGTTATGAGATTAAATATCAAACTGATTCGGCTGACTTTTTTGTGCAGTATCAGCAAGGCAAAACGGGTGATGATGAAGATACGTTTGATTGGGCGAGTAATTACCGTCATTATCTAGCTTTACGTCAAGAATTAGAGAGTAAGCTAAGAAATGTCGCGTAATAGTTTTAGGAATTATTTCGATCAGGTAGATCAACTTCTGGAAGCTTACCCTATCGTCTATGTAGAAAATTATAACGCTACAATTCTATCTAGTGGACGGGCTAATCTTAAACTGCGATTGCGTTTTTATTTCAAATATTTACTTTCTATCAGTGAGGCTTTGGTTGTTGTAGACGAGCAAATTACGGTGATTGATTATCGCTATCATTTCCAAGATGGACAGAACAATCTGATTTTTCGCTATGACAATACGCCGCATTTCCCCAATTTGTCGAGTTTTCCTCACCATAAGCATTTGGCAGATAGTGTATTTCTTGTAGTCAGCCGAATATTGCAATGGTTATTCAAGATGCGATCGCTTTTCTTGAGGGAGTTGAAAGTAGTGATATAAATTAGCGATCGCCATATTAAGAGCGATCGCGTAACTACATAAAGATTTTGTTATAATTTTAATCTCTAAGCAATAATTCAATCAACCAACCCAAGACAATGATATTTTCATGATTATCGTTCGAGAACCTACTACTTCAGAAAAAATCAGAGAAATGGGGGAACCATTTTTTGGTCTGAGAATTAAACTTGCAGTCGATGAAGCTAGAGAAATTCTGGCTGGTGGTGGTGAACTTCATTTTGATTGTGAGCAGTTATTGCTAGATGATGGTAGTCAGCAAGAAAATATCTGGGGTGCGGATTGGTATCCTCTAACGAAAGAGGTTGGTTTTGAGTCAATTATTAATATCCGTCCTCGTCAACAAAATATGACAATGGAAGTCAGTGATTTACAACTCAAAGCGAGAATTGAAAAAATAGTTCGTTATCTTTTGGAGGTGATGTAATGGAACGTCAAAGTCTATATGAAAGATTTAAACTTTTAAGTTGGCAGCAGCAGATCGGCAATATAGCTTCAACTCTAGCTAGTATTTCACGCTATGCAGATTCTCCTGCTTATGATGAACTTACTAAGCTTTCTCTGCGTGAGGCGGCTTTAGCGATTGATTGGTGTGTGCCAAATGTTCCACAACAGTTTTTGCTTGATCTAGCGATGATGCATAGGGAGTTATTGGCATGGTGGCAAGTTTTTCCTGTGGAGCCGCGATCGCTTTTATCTTTGCATACTCGTCATCAGTCGGATCGTTTATTGGTGATGGCGGGATTGATGATTGGTGTTGATTGCGATTTGCAATCTATCGATGGTTTATCTGAATCCAACAGATTAGATAGTCTTGGTGTTTCAGTTATAAAAGAAACTGTCGTTTCTGCTTAATTAAAATTGAAAGTAATGGTATAGATTCGCGATCGCCAATATCAGACGATTGTTCAACTACATCTGCTTTTAAAGCTACCAAATTGTTTGAATATTTGATAAGTTTCACATTTCAATATCCTTGGGGAAGTTTGCCCACATTTCTTTTCTGGTTGTAGAGAGATCTTCTTCAGTGAGATTAATATCTGCATTTGCCCAAAAGTCTTTGATACTTTTACTTGGGGCTTTAGGTGCTGTTTTAGCTTGCAAAAATTCGGCAAATTCTAATAATGCTTGCTGTTTTTCAGTTGGTAAGGTTTTGATGACTGCGATTAATGTTTCTTCGATTTTAGGTAGTGTTTGCATAGTTTTGAATTTTTTAATTGAAGTAGTGGTAAAGATTCGAGATCGCTATATCAGATAATCGCTTAAGCGCTCCTAGCTTTAAAGCTTCATGTCGTTAAGTTTGAGCTTTGGCAACTTGAGAAACTATCTAAGATCTTCAAGCTTTTTCAATAAAAGATTTACAAACACAATAAAAGCTCCTCCTTCTTCTGGAGAGGGATCGACTAAACGATGAGCGGAGCGATTACGAAAGGCTCCTACAATCCCAGCATATAAATCTCGATAGCCACTTTGTTCTGAAGGGACAGAAAATTTCGACTCTAAAGTTCCATTTTTGCCAAATACTTTGCTCACAAGGCTCTGTCCTGTTTGATTAGGGTCAGATATATTCCCAACATCTCGCAATCTTTCCTCTAAAATCACTCCTGCGGTTCTTACGGCAGAATCCCACAATGTTGGATCGCTTCCTCCTGTAGCCAAAATGGGGAAACATCTGTCTGCAAGTTCATCATCAAAGCCGCTAGGATCGGTTAGAGGAGTCAAATAGTCGCTAAAGGAGGTATCTGTACAAATAAAGTTGTTGTCTAAAGCATTGTAGATATCAGGTATCAAAGCACAATCCCAAACTTCATTCTTACTAAAGCTAGCGGGGTCATGTGGACTTTTAACTTTATAAATTAGTAATTTATTCTCAGCCAAAACTTTTATGGAATGTTGAGTGATAGTTCTTAAATCTTTTTGTAGACCTTTATAACTTGATATCCATCCTACTTCTGCTATAAGTCCTGTATATTTCCAATGTATAAAAAAACTTTCATTCAGATATTCATTCTTAACATTGCTGACTAACCATTCTACAAGCTTTTTTTGACCGTATGTCAAGTTATACATTTTAAATTTCTCCTTGGATATTACTTTTGGGTAATCAATAGCAAAAATAGTATTTAGTTTGTCCCAAAAAGTTAGCGATTATCTAAAACAAATTACTTCTCTTTACTCTCAAGATTAAGACCCACTTTTAACGTATTAAGTTTACTATTATGCTCAATAACCTGATCAAACTGCAATCGCCCAACCAAAATCCCCGCATGAATCCCAAGCCTCTCCGCAAAACCAATCACATCCTCACGCGATCGCAGTGTATATAACTCCGCATCATGCTCTGATGGAATTAAAAACTCCCTTACCCAAGCATTTGCCTCATCCTCCTGCTGAGACTCAAGGCGATCGCCTTGACCAGAATCATCAAGAAAAATATCCTTCTTATCGTGCAGCAAAATATGAGCCGCCTCATGGAAAAACGTAAACCAAAAGCGATCGTTCTGTTTGCCATACAATGAAAGCTGAATCAAAGCTCTGTGCGAATTTAGCCAACGCGCCACCCCACTCGTATAAGCACATGGAATCACAGGAACGATCGCCAAAATCACACCCGCCTCATTACATAAGCGCTGCATCTGCGGCATAAATTTCGCTTGAGATAAAACCGTCAGTTTCCGTATCTCTTGAACCGCCTTCTCAAACTTGGCTTTATTATATTTAGGAACATCAGCCTTCTCTGCCTCAATCTCACCCAAACGCAACCAAGCTGAAATCGCACCCACATTACTTTGCTCCTTGCGAGTGCGGCGAAAAGCTACTTGCTTTTGTTCATAACAAGTTTCCCAATTATCAGGAGAAGCTACCCCAAAAAGTTGTAGTAACTCCTTCACAATCTCAGGCTTATTTTTAGAATCTAATCGTCGTTTAGCGATCGCACCTTGTTTCATTAAATCCTTAACAGGAAGACGATCTAGCCAAGAAATCCAAGACTGCAAACGCTCTCTTTCTTCAACCTGTACTAATTGAGCGCGATATTGAGCCTCCCGACGCAACCAAAACTCTGGCGTACTGCCAATCACCCTTGATAACTTTTGGGCAGACTCCTCGGTAATGGGAACCTTGGCATTAATCAATAAACTAACGTGTTTTTCGGTATAGCCCAGACGCTCAGCCAGTTGTGATTGTGTCCAGTCACGTTCTTCGATCGCATCAATAATGGTATCCCCTGGTGGCGACACCCATTCTGGAGTAAAGGAAAGATCTTGTTCAGTCATGGTAATCTCCAATAAATACAATGCAGACTTCAGTTACTTTTGCCCAGTCAATACTGCCATCTTCCTTACGGGGAATTTGAGCATTATTTGGTTCAAATACAAGCCGTTCAGCACCTTCCAGAGATACAGCAAACTGTCCTAAGCGATCGCCTTTTAAAGGATGAGGCTTTCCATAAACTAGATCTTGCACAGATTCAGCAGCAATGAGGTCAGCTAATCGGGCGCGTAGTTTTTTGGAACTTGACTTTGATTCGCAAAACTTACGCAGTTTTACGTTTTAAAAGTAACCTTCATGCTTATATATTCTAACTTTATTTTACCAAATTGGTAAAGATTTTATTATAGCCCAAAGAGGCGATTATGGATTTTACAGCTTAAATTCGCTCAATATTTAGTTTGGTGATTGGGTTATACTGATTGCTAACCTAAATTTAGAATGATAAATAATTTCAGTTTAAGCGTATCGATTGGAACTTGAGGAGAGGAAACAACGGGAAGAAAGCGATCGCCTACGTTCTCTAATCTAAGAGCAAAAAACAAGAATTTGAAAAATCTCTTTCAATTTAATCAGGGTAAAATCGTTTCTCCCCATTCAAGAAGGAAGATCTAAATATGTTATTACAAAGCATCACAATAGATTGGAATATATGTCATGGTAAACCGTGCATCAGAGGTTTGAGATATCCAGTCGACATGATCTTAGAACTTCTCAGTTCAGGCATGACTACCGAAGAAATCCTAGAAGACTATGACGATCTAGAGCGAGACGATATTTTTGCAGTCTTAGCCTATGCCACTAAACTAACCCAAGTAAAAAGTATCCACAAGGTTCTTGTATGAAATGTCTTGTTGATGCTCAATTACCTGTACGTTTATCCCATCTTTTAAAATCAATGGGACATGATGTAATCCATAGCTAATAAAACCATGATCAAACAAATTACCCTAGAAGTCGAAGCCCCCATCGCTGACGCTTACCAAAATGCAACCCCAGAACACCGTCAAGCACTACAGGCGACCGTCAGTCTATATCTAAAATCTATCTCTATCCCACACCCAAAAGGAGTTATCCCCGATCAAGAAATCCCTAACAAAAAGCCAAAGCGCACAACACCCGCTCATCTGATTGGTAAGGGAGAGACATTAGGCGATATTGTTAGCCCAATCGTAGACGAAGAGGACTGGGAATGTCTGAAATGGTAATTCTTGATACTCACATTTGGTTTTGGCTCATCAATGGAAGTTTTGAGCGCTTTCCCACACAATGGTTAGAACAAATTCGGCAAGCAGACATAGTTGCAGTGTCAGCAATATCCTGCTATAAAATCGCTCTAGCTCATAACAAAAGCAGATTGGCGATACATATTCCCGTTGAAGATTGGCTTTCTGAAAATTTACAGAAAATCATGATATTTTGGTTGCGTTAACACTGTTTGAATAGCATGTCGCAATTTTAGGAACGGTTAATTTTTTCATAGGAATAAGCATTCCTGTCTCTGTCCAAGCAATTCGCACGGCGACACATACATTTAAGACTTGCCTTGACTCTCTTACTATTTATAATCAATTGGGTAACCCCACTAATTCCCCGACTTTGCGTTGAGTTTTCAGTGATTAAAGAAGCCCTACTTCCATCAAGGATCGAACTATTTCCACTAACTCTAGAGATTACAGTCAGAGCCGTAAACCTATCTCCCATTCACAAAGATCCGTTCGATCGCCTAATCAATAGCTACCGCCTTAGAATATGAAGCCAGGCTTGCCAGTGTTGACAGCTTATTTCTCAAATATCCTTAGCTAGAAAATCATCTGAGATAAATCCGCACCAAATAAAAAAGCCTCTCAGTAAGGAGAGGCTTTTTTATTTGATAGGAGATGAATAGGTCAAAAGATTAACCGTTGATAGCAGGAGCAGCCATTGCTACAGGAGCAACATCAACAGCAGCCAAATCGAGAGGGAAGTTGTGAGCGTTGCGCTCGTGCATTACTTCCATACCCAAGTTTGCGCGGTTGATTAC
>QBMK01000043.1 GCA_003249035.1 Pseudanabaena sp. | reverse complement strand
CCCGCCGAACCAATTTTGGGTTTTATATGCACATGTTATTTAATTTTCATTCCTAACCAAGATAATGTCGTAATTTATTCGCATTATTAGGGATTTATCTCATCAAATTCTCTGTAACTTAATTTACGACCTTGTTATTGCACCACGTCGATCGCAAAACCATAACCACTCACTCTCTGCCCTGCGCGAATTTTACAACCTTTGCGTAATTCAACCTGACCATTTACCTCAACTTCACCATCAATAATCATCAACTTTGCTGCACCACCAGTATCCGCCACCCCACATACTTTTAATAAGTTGCACAAGGTAATGAATTCGCCCGTCAGTTCAAATTTTTCATGAATTATTTCTATCATCTTGATGATTTGCGTTAACGCGTTAAAAAGTAAGCATAATAGATCCAGTAGCAATTAATCTAAAAAAAGTTCGTTAAAATTTCCATGAGTCAACTGTGGCAAGAGTTAGAGCGCGAAGTAGAAAGGCGGCGCACCTTTGCAATTATTTCCCATCCTGATGCAGGGAAAACAACATTAACCGAAAAGCTATTGCTATATGGAGGTGCGATCCACCTTGCAGGAGCGGTAAAAGCAAGAGCCGCGCAACGTCATGCCACTTCTGACTGGATGGAATTAGAAAAACAACGCGGGATTTCGATTACTTCGACGGTGTTGCAGTTTGACTATATGGGCTACTGCATTAATTTGTTGGATACTCCTGGTCACAAGGATTTTAGTGAAGATACCTATCGCACCCTTGCCGCCGCCGATAATGCAGTGATGCTAGTTGATGGCGCTAAGGGGCTAGAGCCACAAACCCGTAAATTGTTTGAAGTTTGTCGGATGCGATCGATGCCAATTTTTACATTCATCAATAAAATGGATCGCCCCACCCGAGAGCCTCTGGAATTATTAGATGAAATCGAAAAAGAATTGGGGATCACTCCCTATGTGATGAATTGGCCGATCGGTACGGGGGATCAATTTAAAGGAGTATACGATCGCGCTAGCAAAACAGTACATTTGTTTAAGCGCAGTGCACATGGACAGAGAGAAGCAGAGGTAAACATCTATCCCTTTGACGATCCTCAAGCAATTAAATTTATTGGTCAATATCTCTATAATCAACTTTTGGAAGATCTAGAAGTGCTTGATTCTGCTGGCGCAGAATGGAACACTCAGGATTTGCATCACGGTAAGCTCACACCGATTTTCTTTGGTAGTGCGATGACAAATTTTGGTGTGGAGCTATTCTTAAAGTCTTTTCTTGAATGTGGCTTGACTCCAACGGTTCACGACAGCTCAAGCGGTGAAGTCTCGCCCACTGATGAGGATTTCTCAGCTTTTGTTTTTAAGCTGCAAGCCAATATGGACCCACGCCATCGCGATCGCATTGCCTTTGTGCGCGTTTGCTCTGGCAAGTTCGAGAAAGATATGAGTGTTACCCATTTACGCAGTGGCAAAAATATTCGTTTGTCCCATGCTCAAAAGTTATTTGGCCAAGACCGTGAGGCGATCGATGTGGCTTATGCTGGCGATGTGATCGGGTTGAATAATCCAGGTATGTTTGCGATCGGGGACACGATTTACATGGGCAAAAAGCGCCAATACGCGGGGATTCCCTGTTTCTCGCCTGAGCTATTTTGTACCCTCCGAAATCCCAATCCTTCTAAGTTCAAACAGTTCCGTAAAGGTATATCTGAGCTACAAGAAGAAGGTGCAATTCAAATCATGTATTCTGTGGATGAAGCTAAGAGAGATCCGATTCTTGCTGCTGTGGGACAATTGCAGTTTGAAGTAGCTCAATACCGTCTCCAAAGCGAATATAGTGTGGAAACCCTGCTGGAGTCTATGCCATATTCGGTAGCACGATGGGTAGAGGATGGATGGGATGCTCTCGAATCGATTGGCAGATTGTTTAACACGATGGTGGTCAAAGATAGCTGGAATCGACCTGTTCTGCTTTTTAAGAACCAATGGAACCTAAATCAAGTGGAAGCTGATCACCCTAAGTTGCGATTAAAGTCGATCGCGCCAATTGCTGAGCTAACCAAAGCTAACGCTAACTGATCTCTTTAGTACCTTAGTACAATGAAAAAACAAAAAACAAAAACTATAACGCCCGCTGAGCAGGCGGTACAGTTCCGAGAGCTTTATATTAAATTGTGCTTAGTACAAAAACTAAAGTACTTTGTTCATATTTCGAAAGCGTGACCACACTTTCGAGAATATTTATTATTGGGCTCTCAATCCTGTTGGCTGTCCCCAAAATATTTTTTCGTGGGTATACACAACCATTCCTGGTTTTGCACCCTTGGGCTTAAATACATGTTTAGGAGTGGTACAGACGACAGGAACTTGATCGCTTTGTCTAGCACGACTATAATAAGCTGCATAATTTGCCGCGACTTGGATATCTTGATCTTCTGCGATCGCACCCGCAGGTAGACGCAGCAACACATGGCTACCCGAAATTTCTTGAGCATGAAGCCAAAGATCGTATTCCCCTGCGATACGGAAGGAAATTAAATCATTTTGATAGTTGTTTCTACCGACCCAAACTTCAAATCCATTTGGAGTCGTGAAGCGATGACAGTCGGGAATCTCTTCTTGTTTAGTTCTATTGGTCTTGTTTTTGCCGCCTTTATTATTGGTCTTTGTGCGCGGTGCATATTCGGCGGTGACTTTGAGATAACCTTGTTGAGCTAGTTCAGCTCTAATTTCTCGTAAGGAAGTAAGTTCATTCTGTTCCAACATACTAACTGCTGTAGAAACCTGCTCAAGATAAGCGATTTCCTGTTGAACAGATTCAATTAATGGTGCGATCGCTAAGGCTGCTCGTTTTTGCTTTTGATTTTTTTTATAAAAGGATTGTGCATTCTGAGCAGCATTTAAAGTGGGGTCGAGAGGAATAATCACTAGTGCTTCTGAATGGAAATCAGTAAGTTTAATCTCTTTCATGCCGATTTCCCAGAAATGCAAATGCGCCATTAACAAATCCGCTTTATCTTTAAAATCGTCGGCTTGAGTCGAGAGTTTGAGTCGATCAAGAAATTCTTTTTCTTTAATATTTAACTTGGCTAACTGATTTTGAATTGCTTGGCTAATTTGTTGATGCAATTGCTGAAAGGCGACTTGTCCTGTTTGCTGGGAATAGTAGCGATCGCAAAAATCGTTAACTGATAGCAAGGGTTTACTCTCGTCCTCCAGCCCCTTATCCGCATCTCCTGCGGGAGAGTGGCTAGGGGTGAGGGTATATCCTTTGCCTTCTAAATGTGGATAGAATTGCATATTCTCGATACAAGTCAACCAATTTTGCCAAGCGCAAAATAGTTGCTCCCATTCAGTCATTGCTATATCCGCAACATTTTTATCGCCATCTAAATCTGCGATCGCTAATAGCGATCGCACTAAAGAAGAACTAACACCTTGATAATTGCTTAATAAATTGCGTTTAATTTCTTTAGGAATCAAGATTAGGCGATCGCGCCATAAGTCAAAGGATTCAGTCAAACTGGGAATAGCTTCAAGTAATGCTGGCGGCAGTTCATAGCGATCGCCAGTTTGGATCGGACGCACACGAGACTGTTTATTGCTGACTTGGTGTGCGGCAGTGACAATTTCACCATTAGCATTAACTAAAATTGCGTTGCTATATTTGCCCATCACCTCTAAATACAGATGCCATTGCACCTCATCATCAGGACGTTTAGCAAATTGCAAGTCAATTACGCGCTCCCAAGGGCTAGTAAGTTTTACCGAGACAAGGGCAAACCCTGCAACTTGATGCAAAATTTGTTGGCTAAAAGTGAAAGTATCAGGTTGTTTTGGCGGTGGCGCACTGAGATGCAATCTAGCAGCTTGCGGATGCCAAGATAACAAGAGCCATTGTTTCTTTTCTAAAGTTCGTAATTGTAAATGAATCGTGTGGCGATCGCTTTGATGTACCTGCTCTAACCTTGCCGGTACACAAGCTATGTTAAGCTCATGGGTCAAAGCCACAAGTGTAGTCAGATCGGCAGGTTGCATCGTCTTAATCTCGTATTTGCATAAAATTAGAGTGGACGCTAAGCGCCCACTCTATAATTGGAACAAAAGGGCGCTTCAAGCCACTTTTGTTGAATGATTATTTGTCAGGATCTATGCGGGGGCGGATTTGTTCGGCTTCAGGGCAATCTTCAGATACAGGTATATCGTTGGATGACATCCCTGTTTTGGTGAAAGAAGATAGTCTCTGAGTAACAGCACCAATACTCTCTAATCTGACCATTTCTTCCCAAGAGCAAACCTCATCTTCATCCTCAGTCTCGTAACGAATTGTTACCACGTCTCCTTCAATATCCAATATTTTGGCTCTTTCTAGCCAACGTCCCTGATCCCTCAGGTAAATCCAAACATCGCTCTTGGCTTCACAAAGTTGATATATTTTGCGATGTAGCATTCGCTTATGTCCTCAGGGTTACATAATTTTTAAGGTTAGAGCATACCTCAATAAGGTAAAAAACTAACCATTACCATTGTAAACGACTATACAAGCATTTAATTTTTTAAATAACTTTTGAATAACATTTATAGGTAATAATTTGGTTTAATTTTTAAATCTGTTAGCCTTATCTTGCAATATCTGACAGAGGTAATTGGCTTAAAGATAGTCGGGAATGCCCGTACAGAGGTTGATCGCATACTATTTAAGTCATTTAATGACATGGAAAGCCAGTAGTTTTAAAAATTGCATATAAAACCCAAAATTGGTTCGGCGGGCTTTGCCCGCCGAACCAATTTTGGGTTTTATTAAATTATCATTCCTTAGCGTTGCTCTTTAAATTGAATAACCACACGGCGATTAAACGCATTATCCTTTGCCGTAATATCTTTACGCAAAGGCTGCAACCACGATAAAGCCTCAAATGTGACTTTGTAATTGTTATCCAAGCCGCGATCGCGAAGTAATCTCACCACTTCATTCGCTCTTGCTTGTGAGAGGTCAAGATTATAAGCGTAGTCTCCCATTCTATCCGCATGACCACTAACTTGAATAATTCCGCGTCTTCCTTGAATTCTTGTCCAGAAACTCTCAATTTTGGACTCTTCGCCAGACACAAGTTGCGTTTCATCAGAAGGGAAGAAAACTATTATTTCTTCGTCTGGATTCGTAATTGGTGAAATTGAATTGTCAATATTGCGATCGCCTGTTTTATTCTGGGTTGTAAAAGTTGGATCGTTTGCAAGAACATTTCTGGAACCAGATTTCACGACATTTGGGGAATTATTTAAATCACCAGTACCAGTATTTTTAGAGAGGTTATTCTTATTTGTTTTTGCAGCGATATTTCCAGAACTATAGTGTTGATCGATTGGTTGAGGTATAGCAGCGGGCTGGTTGCTCACTTTTGGTCTGGGAACAATACCATACTTCACTAAAGTAGAAAGAGCTATATCTCCAGTTGTTTTTGGAGGATTAACATTCGCAACTATGTTGGATTTATTTGCTGAAGTATTACTAGAACTATCTCCAGTTAATTTGCCTATATTGATCTCGCTATTTAGAGAATTGTTGTGAGATGACTTATCTAGTAATTTGTCATCATTATTACCAGACTGTTTATCAGTCCTCCCATTCGATTTATCGTTAGGTTCTTGATTGTTGGATGCTTTATTTGAATTCTGAGGACGAGATTTAGTAGAGCTAGTCGGTAAATTATTGTTAGCTTTGCTAATAGAATTGCTAGTAACATCTGGATTTGGCTCAAGTACTGATTCATTAATTACATTGGGCATGGCTTGATTCTGTAATTTATTCTCATCTGCTCGCTGAATTAAAACTCCAAAGGCGATCGCAGTCCCAATAAAAGCTGCACCGATCAATAAAGCAGCTACTATTCTCCATAGGCTACTTGGAGTCTCCATTTCCTGATTCGCTATTTCCTGATCTACATGATCGACTAATTCCGCACCATGATCGGTTTCTTGAGCATGAATCTCAAAATCGAATAGTTTCTTCTCCATTAAAGGAGAAATCACCATAGAACTATCTAAAACCACAGCTTGGCGAATGCGTTGATTTCCCACTTCCAGCTCGAACCATTGCGAATCATCGCGCATCACAAAATCAACTTTGGCGGGTAACCCCTTGATATAGGATTTGACGCATTTCCCTTGATCGTCATAAATTGAGCCACTGTCAGCAATAACTTGGTTCTCATCGACTACTTCCGCAAAAATTTGCGAGAGACTAGTCATCTCGCTAGCAATTTTGTAATCCCAAATATCAATATTTAAGCCCGTATCAAAGTCATCTAATTCTTGCAACTGATAACGATCGACATCATTCCCAATTCCAATCAAAATCAATTTCAAATAATTTCTCTTGCCAACTGCAATTTCTAGCGCTAACTCCTTGGTATAGTTCTTGACCTGTTCTATGTCATCAATCCTGCCATCGGTCAAGAATATATAAATACCTCGAGGGGATTGGCTATATTGCTTTACGAAATAAGCGATCGCTGGTAATAGCTTAGTGGTCTTACCGAGATGAAAAGTTGCAGGGCCAGCGATCGCTAACTGCTGACAACTAGTATGATCAAATTCCCCCAATACTCGAATTTCATCACCCTTTCCGCAGCCCCAATAGATTAACGATGTCTTGCCAGTTCCATCTAAATTGCCAGCCAGATAAGCTGTAAAATCTTGAACTAAAGGCTGCAAGATATTAGCAGTATAGTTAATCTCATAGCCTCGCTCTTGGATTTCCGCAAACGCTTCGCGCTCAATCTTCCGAATCGGTTCTCCATCTTCTAAATAAGAACGTAATCGACCTTGTTTAATATAATCAACTAACAGTTCAGGATCGACTCTTGCTTCTACCTTGCGCCCATAGGATCTTTTCATTGAAGCACTTGCATCTAGGGCAAGCCCTGTCCGCCACCCCTCGGCAAATTTACCCTGCGGCTCCATAGCGATCGAGAATTCCACTCGACATTCGGCGACTCTAGAATCTATTTCTGGAATATTCCGCCAAACATTCACCTCACCAAATTCTGCCATCACCAAATTGGCGGGCATTTGGAAGCTTTTAGCTTCATGGCTTATCTCGCTGTTGACTTTATTTTTTATTTCACCATTGTTTGCACGTTCTAATTCAATCGGCTCGAAATTATTCTCATGTAGCATGGCGTTCTATTTCTCTTGCTTCTTAATTTCTAATTTATAACGCTTGACGCTATATTCTAGAAGCAAGTAATTGTTATCAAACCTTGCAAAGCAAGGTTTGATAACAATTACTTGCTTCTTACTTATTTACACGAAGTCTACAACATCTTTCCATTGTTCAGATTCTATAATTAGAGGAGACTCTAACACTGGAGGCAAAGCTTCCGTAATATCCTGTGTCACGTTGCCGCCCGAAAACTCCAAAGTAAAAGCAGTGGAGCCAGCAGGTAACTTAAAACGCATCAGCGCAGGCACACCAAAGTTATACTCTTCACAAACTGATCCAGCCTGATTGAGAATACGTCCATAATGCGTGACAATCGTTTCCGCAGAAACAAATTCTTTGAAAATTTGTTCTAGAATCTGGATATCATCAGCAACTTGATAATCCCATAGGTCAATCTCACGACCTGCGGCATCTTTAACAAAGCTACCTTCAAACATATTATCTAGTTCTTCCAGTTGTTTTTCGTCAATCTCTTTACCAACACCAATCAATAAAAGTTTGATAAATGGCTTGGTTTGATCGGCAATCTCTAAAGCATATTTAAAGCAGTATTCTTTCACATCTTCAAGATCTTCGATAATACCATCGGTGATGAGCAAGCAGATTGCCGCAGGTTGCTTCACCCCGATCGCAGGCGATCCTTTATATTTGTTAATGAAATATCTTAGTGGTGGTAATAGTTTCGTTCCTGTTCCCCAAGGAATTTTGGGCCCTTTGATCTCAATTTGCTCGATCTCTTCACCGCTAAAACTTCCTAGGTCTTCGATTAGTTCTCCCGCTGCGCCACAAGCCCAGTTGATTACATCGACTTTGCCAGTTGCTGCAAAATTAGCGAGATACTTAACCATCACCCGCGTTACTGGCTCGACGACATTGTGAGTAACGGCAGCACTAGCAAAAAAGCTGCTGACGACACCACTGATACCATACATTTTTTTCATCGAGGCAGAACCATCTAGGGCTAAGCCAACTCTTGCGCCTTCAATGTCTGGAACCATCAGAATAGTTGCAACGATGTCAATATCACCATTGTTTTGAGGATAGACATTGACTTCACCAAAGGGTTGAACGACACTTTTTAACTGCATACTAGGACTCTCTGATATTTCACATCAAAATATTAACGTATATGGCTTTATGGTCTACCTAAAACCAATAAATTTTTGAAGCTCAGTAAAGCTATGACTAACTCTAAGCTTTAAGGAATGATAATTTAATAAAACCCCAAATTAGTTCCGCGGGCTTCGCCCGCGGAACTAATTTGGGGTTTTATATGCACATGTTATTTAATTTTCATTCCTAAACATAAATATTTACAGAGTATCAAGAGTTATTTCCCTTGTTTCGATAGAGTCTCAATAGGTTTTCCAGTAAGGCTCTGAAAATACAGAAAGCCAGCAGAGATTAGAAAAGCGAAGTAAGCGATCGCCTGCCCCAAAAACAACCGATCGCGGAATCCGAACAAGGCTTTTAGCAAGATCCCTGGGAATTGCTTGTCGGGGAGAATATCATGCACATCCCAAACTAAACCACCAAGCAAACAGGAACTCATTTCTGTGGTAGATGAAGCAGGGAAACAGATGGAAACTTGCGATAGTCCTGACCATGCAGAAATCGCTTTGTCGAGATGACCGATCGCACTAATGACTAGACCAGCAACGATGAGTAATAGAAATACTCCCATTGCTTGAAAGAACACCTTAAGATTAATACGAATCCCAAACTGAAAGAGGGCAGTCCCGATCGCTACTGCGCCAACCAAACCAGCGATCGCACCGATGATTGGGACAAATCCACCTTGTAGTTTTGCCGATATAAAAATTACTACCTCAAAGCCTTCGCGCAAAACCGCGATTAAAATTAGCGTAAAAACTGCCAACCCAGCATTCTTTTCATTAGAGATAGCCTTACCGATCTGTCCTTCGATTTCGCCCTTGAGTGCTTTGGCATTTTCTGTCATCCATACCAACATCCAACTCAGCATTGCGATCGCCGTAATTCCTAGACCTCCCTGCCACAATTGTCCATAAAAAGCAGCTTGGGCTGGATCAGTGCCTTCGACTTGTTTCAAGAACCAATTCAGCAATATCCCAACCACAAAGCTCGCTAATACTCCCGTCCCAATGCCGCCAAACACCCAAGGATTTAGCGAGCTGCGATCAACCTTTTTGAGATATGCCATCACAATTCCTACCACGAGAGCCGCTTCTACGCCCTCTCGTAATGTAATCGCAAAAATTGGTAATGCAGCACTGAAATCCATGCAAGTTACCTCTGAGTTTTTAAGTACTAATTCCAATCTGAATTGTATAGTGACAATCACTTTCTTTAGAACAAATCAAAAAACAAGAATTGATGAGCGGAGAGGATCGCTGCCAATCAATTCTTGTTTTTTATGAGTTTAAGGCGATCGCATCTTTAATGCGCTGAATTACAAATGCTTTGTCAAGATAAGAGAGTAAACTTCCCGCCTTTGGACCACGCTCTTTATTTAAGAACGTGTAATAAACTGCCGCAAATGTACTCTTCTGCGAAACTTCAACTTGTCTAGAAGTACTGAATAACAAAGTTTGCAGTTCTTCGCCTTCCCAATTAATATCACCTGCCAGATTAGTAGCTAGAGCAGTAAGATAAGTCACCTGCTCGGAGGTGAGATTGTTTGCCTTTTCGGGCATCGCGTCAAGATAAAGAACTAACTTCTCCTCTTCATCAGCATAGTCTTGCAACCATTTTTTGCCAACACGAATGCGATCGCGTATTACTTCCCAGTCGCGATCGCTGAGGGGTTTAGCACTTCTAGCTGCAATCTCTGCTTCGAGATCGAGGTGGGGAATTTGCAAGAGCGAAATCAGCGTGCTGAAGTCAAATGGTTGATAGCATTCGACTTTTTCCGCTGTATTTAATTGCGAGTAAACCAGTGGCACCAGATCTTCCAATGCCTTTTCGTCTTTGACTGTGTCTGCTTGATATTTGTCAATCAAAGTATCATAGTCACGGAATAGGCGTGTCACTGTTTCATAGTTGGGCATGAAGTTAATCACGCTGCGAGGCTGCGTCCGCAACATCAAGAAGCGCAGTAATTCAGGTGGCAAAAGAGCTGCGATCTCCTTCGCACTGGAACCGACACCTTTAGAAGAACTCATTTTCGTTCCATTTACCAAAATAAATTCGTAGGGTGCATGGGTGGGCGGATTCTTTTTGAGAACCTTACGACAAATGGAGTTAGCCACATCGCGAGAACCACCTTTTTGGGAATGGTCTTTGCCAGCCAGTTCAATCGACACGCCAACGACTTCCCATTTAGCAACCCATTCTACTTTCCAAGGCAATTTGCCATTGCCATCAAAGGGCGATACCCAGCCAGTATGACCGCATCCTTTGACATATTCCATCGCGTTGGGCTGACAGGTGTAAAACACCTTGCCATCTTGATAATCAGTGACCACCGTAGTTGCAATTTTGCCGCAGTTTTCGCAAATGGTTTGGAAAGGATACCAATTAGAGGGGCGATCGGCTTTGCTGACTTCTTTGTAGGCTTCGCGCACGAGATGAGCATTATTCAAGAACAAATCAATATATTGATTCATCTTGCCTGAACGGTAGAGATCTCGCAGGTAATAAATTTCGGGACGCACACCTAAATGCTCGAATACTTCCAGAAATTCGCCCATAAAGTACTTGGCATAATCGTTCGCCGAATCTTCTGGAGAAGGGACATTACAGATAGGCTGTCCCAGATAGGGCGCAAATTTGGCTTGATCTAAATAGTGAGGTACAGTGTCGAGCGCATCATAATCGTCAACGCCGTAGGTGAAAGTGACGGGTTTACCTGCGTGTTTGAGGGCGCGATAAATGGCATCGTGAATCACAACCCCGCGCAATGAGCCGACATGAACGCGCCCAGAGGGGGTTTTGGAATCGTTAACTATAATGCGATCGCCGCTTGCGTCTGCTGCAAATTTATCCGCCCAAAACATAGTGGTAATTATCCGAAGGTCTTTCAAAAGTTGAGTGTGACGCGCTAACTTGCTTACTTAGACAATTTCGCGCCTTGTCTAGTCTAACAGTATTAAAATTTTTCTGACTCAAAATAGTTACGGCGGGCTTTGCCCGCCGTAACTATTTTGAGTCAGTTATTCAATACAGGTCTCTAAAGCCATAATGATAATATCTTTTTTAGAATTAAGCTTGACCTTAAGCAATTTTTTTATTCATCTGACTAAAAAAGCCATCCCACCAATCGCGAGATGACTTCTTTTAAATTTTAAATTTAATGAGATTTAAACAGTTGCTGCAGTTCGCTTGCGTCTACCAGCGCTGGCTGTAGCGGCTCCAGTAGTAACGGGTGCTTCGGAAACTTCAGTAGTAGCACTGTTGTCAACTTTAGGAATAACCTTGACATTACCTGATTTTAAAGTTACTCCCAAAGCATTAGGTTTTGCAGCAGGTGCTGGCGCAGATTGAGTGGAATTAGGAGGCGTTTGTAATAGGAATACAATCACTGGCTTACTTTGGATATGTTGACGTAAGACACGGGTGAGGTCGCGCTCAAGCTGACCACGTAAGCCGATCCAATCAATTTCTAAAGAACCAACATTGCGGGCATAATTTCCCCAAGAATTAGCCAAAGAGTTATCGATCGCCTTTGCAACTAAAGCAATGATTTGTGAATGTTCCATCGGAAGAACAACGCCACTTAATTGAATGTCAGGATTTGTCGAGAGCTTACCATCAAGACCAACGGATACAGCGATCGTAAAGATGCCTTCACCGGAAATTTGTTGGCGATCGCGTAATACATCACCCTTAACCATGCCATCACGAGAAGAATCGACTAGTTCGACACCAGAAGGAACTTTGTCCACAATCCGCATATAATCTTGGCAAACTTCGACAACATCACCATTCTCAGCGATCACAATGTTTTCGCTAGGAATACCCATAGCTTCCGCCATTTTCGCGTGCTGCCTGAGCATTCTCAATTCACCGTGAGCAGGGAAGAAGAACTTAGGACGGACAAGCGCTAACATCATTTTATGTTCTTCTTGAGAACCATGTCCCGAAACGTGAATACCCTTGTCCTTGCCATAGATTACATTTGCTCCAAGTGCCATCAAACGGTCGATGGTACGAACCACTGGAATCGTATTACCTGGAATTGGATTTGCCGAGAAAATGACTGTATCTCCTTGGCGCACTTCCAGTTGTCTATGACTGGAATTTGACATTCTTGTTAATGCTGACATCGACTCCCCTTGAGAGCCTGTTGTCAAAATCAGAATTTGATCGTCACGATAATGACGGAGATTTTGTAGAGGTTGGAACAGGTCATCGCGGCACTTGATATAACCAAGATTACGCGCATGGGCAATCACATTCAACATCGATCTTCCAACCACGCCGACTACGCGACCTTGCTTATCTGCTATGTCCAAAATCATGTTGACACGATGTACTGAAGACGCAAAGGTGGTAATAATTACACGCCCCTTTGCCATCATGATGTATTTCTCAAGGTTGGGATATACAGCTCTTTCAGAAGGAGTAATCCCTGGAAGTTCAGCATTAGTAGAATCGCTAATCAAAGCCAATACACCTTTTTCACCATGTTCGGCGAGACGAGCAAGGTCAAAAAATTCACCATCAACTGGAGTATGGTCAATTTTGAAGTCGCCAGAGTGGATGACTACGCCTGCGGGAGTATTAATCGCGATCGAGAAGCTATCGGCGATTGAGTGAGTATTGCGAATAAATTCCACAAAGAAGCTAGTGCCAACACGAACAACATCACGAGGCATAACGCGGCGCAGTTCAGTGCGATTAAGCACGCCAGCCTCACGGAGTTTATCTTCAAGCAAAGCCATCGCTAAACGTGGACCGTAAATAACAGGAATTTCAAACTGCTTTAAATGGAAAGAAATTGCGCCAATGTGATCTTCATGTCCATGGGTGACAATCATGCCTTTGATTCTATGCTTGTTTTCACGTAAGTAAGTCATATCAGGCAAAACCACGTTGACACCCGGCATCATGTTGTCAGGGAAAGACAATCCTCCATCAAGGAGCATGATTTCATCGTTATATTCAAACACCCATGTGTTTTTACCGATTTCATGAAGTCCGCCAAGGGCAATAATTTTGAGAGCAGGAGCGTTGGATGTAGGCATATTGTTTGGTAAGTAAAAGGAAAGAATAGGAAAATTGAATTCTGAAAACAATTCAATTGGTGATGGAAAATTTTGTGGTTATAAATACCTAGATAGAATGACTAGAAAGGTTTAATCCCCCCACAAGTTCATCATTATCAAAAGTAATCAAGTTATATGTCTTTGGATTTGAAGTTATCAAGCTTTGTTAAGTAAGAATTCCAACTTCTTGTAATACAACTTTCAGCCTTGCTTCGAGTGCAGCATTTCCTGCAACTAGGGGCGATCGCACTACGCCAGTATCTAATCCCAACAAGCGCAAAGCCACTTTGAGAGGAATAGGATTACTGGTTAAGAACAAAGCCTTAAACAAAGGAAAAAGCTGAATATGAATTTGCAAAGCTTCTTGCACTTTACCTGCAGCGAAGGATTGCATCATTGCTTGCAGTTGAGTGCCAACTAAATGCGAGGCAACGCTGACAACTCCCTTTGCACCCACAGCCATTAATGGCAGTGTTAGAGAGTCATCACCCGAATAGATCGCAAATTCGGCTGGTGTGAGGGCGCGAATTTGACTGGCTTGATCTAAATCACCTGTCGCTTCCTTAATCCCAATAATACTAGGGATTTCAGCTAACCTAGCAACAGTCTCTGGTTCTAGCTTGCAACCTGTGCGGCTAGGAACATTATAGAGAAGGATTGGAAGCTCTGGTGCTGCTTCAGCAATTGCTCGAAAATGAGCATATAGTCCCTCTTGCGGAGGCTTGTTGTAATACGGTGTTACCTGAAGTGTACCATCTAATCCAAGATGTGCGGCTTTTTGAGTAGCAGCGATCGCCTCGGAAGTGGAATTCGATCCAGTACCTGCCATTATTTTGGCTTTGCCTGCGATCGCCTGTTGTAGCACCGAAAACAGTTTATATTCTTCATCCCAACTGAGGGTTGGCGATTCGCCTGTCGTACCACATACGACAATCGTATCAGTTCCCGTCTCAATCAAGTGAATGGCAAGCAGTTCTGCTTTCGCATAATCGACATTCCCTTCTATGTCAAAGGGAGTAATCATTGCTGTTAGTAAACGCCCAAAATCGATTTCACTCATAGATACTCATAAATAGAAGCTTGCTATCCAAACCTTGCTAGCTAAATAATGCTGAGCAAAATTTATTGGATTAGATGAGAGATTTGGCAATCAGTAGTTCAGCAATCTGGACTGCATTCAGAGCCGCTCCTTTACGAATTTGATCGCCGCATAGCCATAATTCCAAACCATTGGGGTGAGAGATATCTTGACGAATCCGTCCTACTAGTACGTCATCTTTACCACTAGCATCAATGGGCATCGGGAAATAATTTTTACTAAAATCTTCTACCAACTTTACACCAGCCGCTGTAGCCAGGATCTCTCTAGCTTTGTCTGGACTAAAGGGATGTACAAACTCTAGGTTAATCGCTTCCGAGTGTGCTCGCAATACGGGAACCCGTACACAGGTAGCCGTAATCCGAATATCATAATCGCCAAATATTTTGCGCGTCTCATTCACCATCTTCATCTCTTCCTCACAATAAGAGTTGTCCGTCATTGGCGAGTTATGTGGGAAAAGATTAAAAGCTAAGGGATATGGCAGAATCTCAGGTACGGCAGGTTCACCATTAAGAATTGCTTGTGACTGTACTTTCACTTCTTCCATGGCTCTTGCGCCGGCCCCACTTGCTGACTGGTAAGTAGCGGCAACAATACGCTGGATCGGTTGGACTTGATGTAGGGGATATATTGCCACAGCCATCAGAATGGTCGTGCAGTTGGGATTAGCAATAATGCCTTTGTGAAGAGTGGCAGCTTCAGGATTGACTTCTGGCACAACCAATGGCACATCGGGATGCATCCGAAAAGCACTGGAGTTGTCTATGGATACTGCTCCTGCTTTAGTAGCGATCGGTAGCCACTCCTTGGAAATACTGCCACCTGCGGAAGCAAGAACAATATCGACATTATCAAAAGAAGATTCGGTGACGGCTTCAATGATTAATTCTTCTCCAGCAAACTTAATCGACTGACCAGCCGATCGCTCCGAAGCCAAAAGCTTCAACTTTCCTAAAGGGAAATTTCTTTCTTCAAGCAATGCCAGAAGCTCTGTCCCAACTGCGCCCGTTGCTCCGAGGATGGCAACGTTATAACTCTTACTCAATGAACCTCCAAAATAAAAACATCAAATTTAGGGTGGAAAACTTTTGCTAAGAATATAAAACCAATTAATGAAATGACTTATGTATAGATTCGTCATTCAAACTTTTAGCTTGTATCTAGCTTAATCACATATTAACAAACTTTCACAATATTGCTAATGTTTTTGGCTATGGACCAGTAAAAATTGCGTCTTCAACATCTTGTCGACTGAGAGAGTATGGAAATGCTCTCTGAATTTCTTTACCACCGTAAGCGTCTTGAATGTAACGTACGCGAATATCCTCAATATCCATCACAATTTCTGCTTGCCATGACGATCGCGTAACGCGCCAAATATTAGGATTTGACTGATCTTGGTAACATCCTTGCTCGTCTAACCATGCTTCGAGTGCCGGCAAGGGATGATTGTAGAGGGGGGTAGTTGGAGAGGGAAGCGCCATAGCAGACGAGTTTATGGTGATGATTGTTGGGGGATTACTGGAAGTAAAACCAAAGAATTGATATGGGCGCGATCGCTTCCGGGAAAAGCGGATCACCGCGTAGCCATGCGAGTAATACAGCAAGTACTAAACAAGCAACTAGCGTAGCACCAATTAACAAGAGTGCAAATAGTTCGCCACCAGATAATGGGCGTTCGCTAGGCAAACCATCATCGTCATTAGTCTGGAGGTTTTTTGGTGTTTGATTTTTTGTGTACTGAAATCGCGAAAACTTAATGAGGGCATCATAGGCAATGCGACGCTCGGCATTACTTAGTGTCGCATAGGCTTCATTAATTTGTCGAAAATTTTCAATTGCGTCATCTTTAGGAAATTGGGTAGTGTCTGGGTGGTAGAGCTTACTAAGATCACGATAAGCTCGACGAATATCGATTTCACTAGCCCAAGGAGTGATACCGAGGATGGCGTAGTAGGTTTTAGACATAGGAGATTCAGCCGTATTCCAGATATAGCATATACAATCTACAGACAAAGCCGGTAGACAAAATTCTCAAAAACACAAGAATTCGCAAATTTGCTTAACGATTTTGTTGCTTCAACTGTTGATGGGAGTATATTTACTTCTGAGCTAGCACAATGTCCAGCTTTGTGTAAATTGCCCATATCCACTTTCTCTGTTGTGCTATTTTCATGCAATGGACTCGCATTATCAGTGCTTTATTAGTCATTCCCCTTGTACTGGCGGCGATCGCCCTAGGTGGATGGGCTTTCACTGCAGCATTTGCGCTGCTGATAGTTTTTGGTGAGATGGAATATTTTGCATTGGTGCGCGCCAAGGACATTTTCCCAGCCAGTAAGATCACTATCTTTGCCAGTTTAGCATTGCTCATTGTTTCTCAAGTGAGAGTCGATCTTGCTGATGCCGTGATCCCGATCGCAGGAACTTTTATCTGCTTTTATCTGTTGTTTCAACCCAGAATTGCCACGATTTCCGATATTTCTGCATCAATATTGGGCTTGTTTTATGGGGGGTACTTACCTAGCTTTTGGGTAAGAATTAGAGGTCTTGGTGATAGCACTATGTTTGAAATTAGCGATCGCTTGCACCAGTTTGATTTCTTTAATCAGTTACGCAATATTGAACAGCTTTCTTGGCTACGAATTACTTTCCCTGTGACCGACGGCTCGGTTTATGTGGTGATGGGATTTTGCTGTATTTGGGCTTCAGATGTTGGTGCATATATATTTGGCAAGGTGTTTGGGCGGACAAGACTTTCGGATATTAGCCCTAAGAAAACTGTGGAAGGTGCGATCGCAGGCTTGCTTTGCTGCTGCTTGACAGCGATAGTCTGGGCTTTTAGTCTGGGGTGGCCTGAATGGTGGCTGCTGGGTGCAATTTTAGGATTATTGATTGGCATCGCAGGTTTACTGGGTGATCTGACTGAGTCAATGATGAAACGAGATGCAGGGGTAAAGGATTCAGGTCAAATCATGCCAGGACATGGCGGAATTCTCGATCGCGCTGATAGCTATGTCTTTACAGCTCCGTTAGTGTATTACTTTATTACTTTGATTTTGCCCCTTGTTCATAAAGGCAATTGATCATTAAACTCTTTGTCTCTTCGCTTATGAGGTTTTGTCAGTCTTGTTGCAGTGCTTGAGGATCAAGCCCGAACTAATAAATTAAAAAAAGTGCTGCAAACCTGAACTTTTTTAATTTATTGTCAAGCTAAGCCAAACCAACCAAGATATGCAGAGAGAATCGACTTACCAAAAAACAGAGAAATTGCGCCTCCGAGAGCTAAAAAAGGACCAAAGGGAATTGGCTGTTGTTTTCCTAAATCTTTGGTAATTATGGTGATCGCCCCAACTAGAGTACCAATCGCTGAAGCAATCAAGATCGTCAGCAAGACATTTTCCCACCCCAACCACATACCAATCATTGACGCAAGTTTTGGATCGCCGCCACCCATTGCTTCTTTTTGCAGAAACATTCTCCCTGCAATTCGCATGATTTCTAACAGCCATATACCTAAGACGGCTCCGCCAATGCCAAATAGCAGCAACCTAGGAAATGCTAAGCGATCGCCATTAATCGAAGCGAGGCTGACTTGATAGATAAGCCCTAATAGCAGCCCTGATTGCGTCAAGGAATTCGGCAATGTCATCGTATCAATGTCGATCATGGCAAGCGCTAACAGCCAACTGAGAAATGCGGCATAAAAACATAAACTCAAGACTGGTATTGAAGTCCCAAAATATGCAGCTAAACTCCAAAACAGAAATGCAGTTAAAGCTTCGATCGCAGGATAACGCCATGACACAGGTGTATGACAATAACGACATTTTCCTTTAATCAGAAACCAGCCAATAATCGGAATATTATCGCGTGGGGCAAGTTGGCGTAAACAATGGGGACAACGCGAGGGTGGATGCAGAATTGATAGCCCCGCTGGAACGCGATAAATAACCACGTTTAAAAAGCTGCCAATACAAGCACCAAGTGCAATCGCTAAACATTGTAAAAAAAGAGACTCAAATAGTGGCAAAGAATTTGGAAAGGGTTAGGGAATCAATTAAAAAGTAAATTAGCCAGAAACTTTGCTTGACTTATTTACTTTGTTTAGTATGGTAAACAAATTGTGCGAGTTGTTGTGCAATTTTCGCCATCATAATCACGGCAAACTTGACGGGCAGTTCTTTCAGCTTGATATTCATCAGTTGACCAACTCGTTCCTGCTGCTCCATTACTGCTTTCAGCAATTGACATACAAGCATTACTAGTCCAAATTAGCACTTCGCAATCACCTGCGCCAGAGACACTTTCACATTTATTCAAGGCGCCATTTTCAGCCGCAGCACGAGTTCGATAATTCCAAGAATAGCCTTTATCTTGAGTTGAAGGAGAACGCGCAATTGCTCCATAGCTTTGGGCTGAAGCTTCTAGCGCTACCGCAGCGAATGATGGGATCGTAACTGCGGCAGCGATCGCTAAAGAATGCCAAAGACTTTTAGACATACATTACTCCCTATAACTATTGCTGAAATCATTATTTCGTATAGTACCCAGCTAATTATATTTTTTAACCAGTGGGGCATATTTCAGACTATTACCATAAAGCTTAAAAGCCATATATAGCCATGAAAATTTTGCTTAGGGCATAAAACCCAAATAAATGAAGGCGGCGCTTCGCGCCGCCTTCATTTATTTGAGTTTTGATTTGTCCTAGCTAGCTCTTTCATTGCTATACAAAGCAAATAGACGCCTCTATCTTTTGGGGTTTACGAGGACGGATATATTAAAATAAGTATCGATCAATCAATATTTATCGATTAATTAGGAATTAGCAATTGCTCACCAGTACCAAAAACCCATTAGTTAAGCAACTGCGATCGCTTGGTGAGAGCGCTAAAGATCGAAGAGAGCAAGGATTGTTTTTAGTAGAGGGGACTCATGCACTGACGGAAGCGATCGCTACAGCTTATCCGCTTTCGATTGTCTGTTGCACCGAAAAATGGATCGCTGTGAACACTGATTTGTATGAGCAGATTGCATCAATTGACGAAATTGAAAAGTTAGAAATTGTCTCGGAAGAAGTGATTGAGGCGATCGCCACTACCAAAAATCCTGATGGGGCGATCGCAGCAGCATTTATGCCAGCTCGCGAAGTTGCTATGATCCAGTCCTTGGGCTTAGCGCTAGAAAAAATTCAAGATCCTGGGAATGTCGGCGCGATCGTGCGATCGGCTGTGGCTGTTGGTATCGACGGCATTTTGGTAAGTAGCGATAGCGTCGATTTGACCAATCCCAAAATTATTCGGGCTACCGCAGGACAATGGTTTCGCTGTGCAATGCAAACATCTACAGATATTGCTGATGATATTCGTAAATTGCAAGCAGATGGTATAAAAGTAATCGCCACATTAGCCAATGCACCCAAAACCTATTGGGATTATGACTTTACGCAACCAACTTTGATTTTGTTAGGAAATGAAGGGAATGGATTGTCGCAAGAATTAATTGAGCTTGCGGATGAGGCGGTATCGATTCCTCAAAGCGATCAGGTGGAGTCCTTAAATGTGGCTATTTGTGCGGCACTTCTGCTCTACGAAGCAAAACGTCAGCGATCGCTAGGTTAGTGAAGCTATGGAGCTAATACCAAAACATAAAATGGCGTAGCCATTTTGTGTTTTTAAAACCATTCCTAGGTTCGTTATACCAATTCACAAAAGTGTCGTCACACTTTTGTGAATTGGTATAACGCTGCTTGAGTCAGAGCTTTAAATTAAAATGCTCTGAAAATATAAAAATCAGTTTACACTTTTGTGAAGCAGCATCTTGGAATCGCGCATGAACCCAAAAAAAATCAATTCACAAGAGACGCCAATCAACAGCAGTTTAAATGTAGTTAATTTCCAATCAAGTCTGGAAGATCGCTCGTTAATAATTGCGGCTCAAAATGCGATCCAGTTACAAACAAACTTGCTAAAAAGCTCGATTGCCTACGTTCAGTCTGTAAATGGAGGTCTAATTCTCAAAACTACGCTCAAATATACATTGGAAATTCTCACCCAATATACAGATGCCGGTGAGGGTAGTATTTTTTTGATCGATGAAGATAGGGCGATCGTAGAGGGCATCTTAGCTCGTGGTCCCGTAACTCGAGATCTCAAGGATTCTGTGATTTCTAAAGTGTTAGATGATGGTTTAGCCGGCTGGACTTTGCGCCATCGGCAGATCGGCATTATTTATGACTCGATGACCGATGATCGCTGGGTGCAACTTCCAGATCAGCCATATATCACTCGCTCAGCTTTGGCAGTCCCTTTAATCTATGGTATCGAAGTAATAGGGATTATTACTCTGATGCATCCTCAGCCTAACCATTTCGATGAAGAGATTGCCATGACGATGCAGTACAGCATGGAATCTATTACGGCAATCATAGTTAACGCTCAATTACACGCTAAGTATCGCCCTTTAGATTTAGTTTAGTGCGGAAGCGTTAGGGCAGTGTATATCGTCCAGCCATCCATTAGTAGTAATAACATCGTAAACACCAGCAAAATTAGATACATCCAAGGCTGAGCCAGAGAAAGTACATCTCTCGTGTCAATACCCGTATGTTCTTCAACCTGTTTTACTAATCGCGCAAAGCCAACTACCCGCATCGGCAATAAATAAGCTTGATCAGAGTCTTTACTGACAAAATAATAAACAATACCGCCTTGCCCTGTAATCCTTGGTTTGAGAGCTTTGATATCTTGCCAAGCAAGTGACCAGCCCTTACGGAAAAAATTAGGAAACCAGCTTGGATAGACTAAGCTTATGCCTTGATCATCAAGAATCACGCGATCGCTAAGCGCCCCGTATAGAAACACAAAACCGATCGCTAAGCCAATACTTAGCCACGAGGCAGGAATAGCGGCATGGGTAAAATTGCTCAAAAAGGGTAAAGGAGCAGTGAGAGCAATGTACAACAGCAGTAATGTAATGCGAATCAGTGGTGAAACTTTAAAGACATTAGTCATATTCACTAAGGATTTTATGTTTTAGGCTATCGCAATTAACTTAACATTGTTTTTTAGGGGTAATCTGTAAATGATGAATATGATTAGTACCTCGGCATAATTAACAAACGAAGCCCAAATATGTACCACCCGCGCGGCGGGTGGTACATATTTGGGGGTTGGGTCTAGTTACTTTAAACATCAAAAACACTTACATACAGTACGGATGGTGTAAAACGTGGGTTGGCGTGTACGTGGCGTTCGTGGTGCAACAACAGTTGAGGCAAATACATACGAAGCCCTAGAGAGGGCTGTGCTAGATCTTATGGAGGAGATCGAGGTGCAAAATGACATCGATCCGCGCGAAATCGTCAGCGCTACTTTTTCGGCAACAACGGATATTGATGTGGTCTTTCCAGCCAAAATCGCCCGATCCCGATCTCAATGGGAAAATGTCCCACTTTTAGATGTGCAGCAAATGTATGTTAAGGGCAGTTTAGAACGTTGTATCAGGGTATTAATTCATGTAAATACACCACTTGAGCAACATCAAATCAAGCATATTTACTTAAATGGAGCAAGAGATTTGCGTCCTGATCTCGTTTACGCTCAAATTTAAGAAAATAGAGGGAGTGCTTCGCACTCCCTCTATATTTCTCGGTACAATCAGTTCAAACGTAAGATAATATCCCTATGGTCACAAGAATTTTTCTGTGTAACGAACAGACAGAGCCAGAGATTCGCGATTTCATTCGTGAAGCGATCGCTGATATCGCGGAAGGGGAGCAGTATATCGTTACATGGAACTGCGGCAACATTCAAACACTTAGGGTGGGAGATCGCGCTTATTTTAAGCGGATCGGCAGTGCCAATCAGGGCTATTTTGCATCGGGGACAGTGGTTCCTGCCGATCGCGAATATCAGCTTAAACTGCGATCGGCGCGGTATCGCGAACTGAGCGAAGCCTATGATATTGATTCACAAGCCAATAACTTTCGGGTATGGGTGGCTTGGGATGCTTGCGTGACCTTTGATGAGCCACTGAGGACAGATTATTTGCGACAGTTGCCCCACTTTCAAGGAATGCCCCTCGAACCGCAAACCGATGCAGGCGTATTTCGTGAAGAATATGTGCGGATGCTCGATCGCGAATGGGAGAAACAAACTCAAAAAGCATTTCGAGCAGGCAAGGGGATTAGCTTAATTGATGTGTATTATCGCTGGGGCTTAGAAGATATTCAGCAAGGATTCCCGCAGGATGCGCTCGAGTCTTTTCGGCAAGCACTCAAGCTCAATCCTAATTTCATCAAGGCGTATTTGGGTTTAGGTGATGCCCATGTGAGTTTGCGCGAATATGCCAAAGCTGTAGGCGACTATGGCAAAGCAATATCCATGAAACCTGACAAGGCTCGTCTAGCTTATTTTAAGCGCGGCGAAATTAATTTTTTGTTGGGGCAATTCCAGCAAGCTTTGGCAGATTTTCAGGCCTCGATCGCTATCGATCCAAATTTTGCTGACGCTCATATGTCGCTTGCCAATACATACTTTAAGCTCAAGAGCTATGAGCAAGCGATCGCTTGTTATAGTCGCACCATGGAGCTAAATCCCAATCTCGACCTAGCAGTATTTCGACGTGGGCGATCGCATTATATTCTTAAAGAATTTCCTAAAGCGCTTCGTGACTTTAGCTATGCGATCGAGTTGCAGCCTAGCAATGTTGATGCTTATTACTATCGCGGCTTAACCTATGCTCAACCCGATATTGCTGATGAGACTCTCGCTGGTGATGATTTACGCAAGGCGATTGTTTTATACCAAACTCAGGGTAAACCTGATAAGGCGAAAAAAGCTAAAGAAATTCTAGAAACTCTTGCGATTGATTCTCTACCTAAAGCAAAACCAAGAAGCAGTTATGCGATCGCTGCCGCTGCTATAGATACGACTAGAGATACTTCGCCCGAAGAGATCGTAGCTGAAGTTCCATTAGCCATGTCTACAAGTACTGATGACAGGGATGAGGAGTCGAGCGATCTAATAATTATGGCGACGGAACCGATTTCCAATGAGGTTGCTATATCTGATGCTGCAGTTGCTATATCTGATGCTGCAGTCGCTATATCCAATGCAGAAGCTGCTATATCTGATTTGACAGATGTGATCGAAAAGATTGTCGAAGTTGAGAAGATTGTCGAAAAGATTGTTGAAGTTGAGAAGATTGTTGAAGTAGAAAAAATCATCGAAGTTGAGAAGATTGTTGAGGTCGAGAAATTTGTTGAAGTTGAGAGAGTTGTCGATCGAGTAGTTGAGAAGTTTATAGATCGCGTTGTCGAAAGGGTTATTGAGAAGCCAATTCCTTTCTCCATTGAAGATCCTAGTACTGCGGAGAAACTGGCGATGATTTCGGTAATGGCTCAATATATGCGCGATGGCTGGATGGTGCGATCGGTAGATAAATCTCAAGTCGGATTCGATCTCGAATGTACAAAAGATGATGTTTGCGAAGCAGTTGTAATTAAGAGCTTCACTAGCGATCGCGATTCTTTTGCAATTTCTGCGATCGAGATAGAAAATGCCCGTAGCAACAAAGATTTTGTGCTATGGGTGGTGAGCGGGTCTGCTGAAAGTCCTGAATTAAGGTGTCTGAGAGGACGTGAGTTGTTTGAGCAGTTTGACCTGGATCCTCTTGCATTTGCTGCTAAAGTTAGGCAAGCTGCCGTTCAGCTAGAATTTGCACCAGTTTCTCTAGAAATGCCCCAGTTTGAGCAATAGGGGACGACGATTACCTTCTGCAAACCTATATGGAAGATATATTGTTGATGCGATCGCCTAGAAATCAAAGTTCACAGTAATAGCGATCGCCTTTAGAAAATAGATTGTTTGTGCGATCGCCTAGAAATTACGACTCATGGTAATAGCGATCACCATAATCAAAAAATCTAATCTCCCTGTTGACACTAAACCGTCTGGACGGTATAGTTGTTTTCAAGATAAGTCAGTTGTCTTAATTTTTTAGTATTCGGGCAGAAGTTTATGGCAGAGGCTTTAGAGGTAGGCAAACGATCGCGATCGGCGACGCGAGAATTACTGCTCAATGCTGCAGGTGAAGTCGTTTTGCGCTTTGGTGCTGACGCTTTGACCCTTGATGCTGTGGCAAAAGAAGCAGGCGTAAGCAAAGGCGGATTGCTCTATCATTTCCCTAATAAAGAAGCTCTATTGACGAGTATGGTGGCAAACCTGATCGCCGAGTTCGAGCAATTATTAGAGATAGAACTCGTTCGCGAAGGCGATCTCACAGCCAAGGGTGCTTGGGTTCGTGCTTACATCAGGGCTGGAGATACATTCGATCGCCAGAATGCGGCAATTCAGTCTGGATTTTTAGCGGCTGTCGCTAAGGATAGTAAATTTCTCCAACCATACCAAGAAGCTTCTACTCGATGGCATCAGCAAGCCTGTAATTGTGGTATTGCTCCACTCAAGGTCGGGATAATTTTCTTAGCTGCGGATGGACTTTCTTGGAATCAGTTACTAGGACTGAACTGCATTTCTGATGAGGAGCGATCGCAGGTAATTGCTGAACTAATTCGCATGACCAGCGAAGACTGAAGCTTGCTAAATTTCTTTGAAATGGATTAGTAAAACATGACATCTCAATCTTTCTTTAACTCCCGCCATCTTTGGCTTGGGGGAATTTTCCTAGCGGCTCTAGCTACAAGAATTTCTATTTATAACGTTGTCTCTTCTAGTAAGCCCAATCCTGCGATTAATACTCCAGCGATCGCTAGCGCGACCTTGCCCATAACGGCGCTGGGGCGATTGGAGCCAGAAGGAGAAGTCATGCGTTTAGCGGCTCCTGTTGCCCTTGATGGCGATCGCTTGAAGGAATTGCGCGTCCAAGTTGGCGATCGGGTGAAAGCAGGGCAGATTATCGCCGTGCTAGATGCTAGCGATCGCTTTGCTGATGAGGTGGCGCAAGCCAAAGCACAGGTGGAGATCGCGCAAGCAGAACTCGCTAGAGTTAGTGCTGGCGCAAAACAGTCGGAAATTCAAGCGCAGGAGGCGACAATTGTGCGCTTGCAAGCAGATTTACGCGGTGGAGATGCAGCTCAGTCTGCGACTATCTCTCGATGGCAATCAGAAGTTCGCACTGCCGAAACAGAGTTGGCTCGTTTTCAACAACTCTATGCCCAAGGCGCAGTTTCTGCTTCGGTTTTAGATACTAAACGCCTCACTACGGAAACAACTCGCGCTCAGTTACAGGAAGCCCTGAGCAACCGTGATCGCCTTGCTAATACCCTCCAAGCCCAAGTTCTTGAAGCAACTAGCACACGCGATCGCATTGCCGAAGTTCGCCCCGTAGATATTGCCACCAAGGCAAGAGAAGTAGACAGCGCGATCGCGGCTCTCAAGCGTGCGGAGACGAACCTCTCCCAAGCCTATATTCGCGCCCCCAAAGCAGGACAAGTTCTGAAAATTCATACACGAGTGGGTGAAAAAATCAGCAATGATGGAGTGGTGGAATTAGGATCAACCGATCAAATGGTGGCTGTCCTAGAGATTTATCAAACGGATATTGATCGGGTGAAGGTTGGACAGACTGTACAAATTACTGGTCAATCTTTTCAGGGAGAAGTTAAAGGCACAGTGTCACAGGTGGGCTTGCAGGTGGAGCGGCAACGCATTGCAGGAAATCAACCAGGTGAGAATCTTGATCGCCGTGTTATCGAGGTCAAAGTGCGCTTAAACCCAGAAGATAGCCGCCGTGTTGCTGCTTTTACAAATTTACAAGTGCAAGGCAAGATTCAAATTTCACCTGCGAGTATAAACAATTAGCCCAAAAGGATGGAGAAAAAGATAATGATAACTATTTTGCTAAGACAACTTCCCAATATCGAGAAATTGTTAATAGATACTACAACTGAACTCGAATACTATGCTGCCTATGATCCTGACGTGATAAATGTTGCTATTTCTATGTTCTTGGTTAAATCAATCGAAATAGGAATGACTTCTCTTATCAAATCTCGCCAAAAATCTGACCATTGTCCATTTTAATTTTGAGAATCATAATATGTTCCGTAAATTGGTGCGAAAAACTCCCCTTGCTTGGCTCCAACTAACCCACAATAAAGTTCGCTTTATCGTGGCACTGTCAGGTATTGCCTTTGCCGATATCTTGATGTTTGTGCAGATGGGATTTGAAGGAGCGCTCTATGATTCGGCGATGAAGCCCTATCGTGAACTGATTCAGGCAGATTTAGCGATCGCCAGCACTCAGTTTCAGAATCTCATCTCTACACCTAGTTTTCAACGCGATCGCCTTTACCAAACCCTCGCCCATCCTCAAGTTAAATCCGTTTCTCCTCTATATATTAGGACTTACGCAAGAGCCATAGGGATAGAAGGATGCTTGAGTTGGGATTTTAAATAATCAGACAAAAGTCCAAATTTAAGTTGGTAGATAGTGT
>QBMK01000042.1 GCA_003249035.1 Pseudanabaena sp. | reverse complement strand
ACGCTATTGACACCAGAGTTATGCCCTTTGAATGATTGGAGTTCTTTTCCTTCCAGATTCCACAATTTGACGGTGTTGTCCCAACTTCCTGTGGCAATGGTCTTGCCATCGGGACTAAAGGCAACGCTATTGACCCTAGCGCTATGCCCTTTGAATGATTGGAGTTCTTTTCCTTCCAGATTCCACAATTTGACGGTGTTGTCCCTACTTCCTGTGGCAATGGTCTTGCCATCGGGACTAAAGGCTACGCTACTGACAATTTTGCTATGCCCTTTGAAGGATTGGAGTTCTTTTCCTTCCAGATTCCACAATTTGACGGTGTTGTCCGCACTTCCTGCGGCAATCGTCTTGCCAACGGGACTAAAGGCTACGCTACTGACAATATCGCTATGCCCTTTGAATGATTGGAGTTCTTTTCCTTCCAGATTCCACAATTTGACGGTGTTGTCCCAACTTCCTGTGGCAATGGTCTTGCCATCGGGACTAAAGGCTACGCTACTGACAATATCGCTATGCCCTTTGAAGGTTTGGAGTTCTTTTCCTTCCAGATTCCACAATTTGACGGTTTTGTCCCCACTTCCTGTGGCAATGGTCTTGCCATCGGGACTAAAGGCTACGCTACTGACAATATCGCTATGCCCTTTGAAGGTTTGGAGTTCTTTTCCTTCCAGATTCCACAATTTGACGGTTTTGTCCCCACTTCCTGTGGCAATGGTCTTGCCATCGGGACTAAAGGCTACGCTACTGACAATATCGCTATGCCCTTTGAAGGTTTGGAGTTCTTTTCCTTCCAGATTCCACAATTTGACGGTTTTGTCCCCACTTCCTGTGGCAATGGTCTTGCCATCGGGACTAAAGGCTACGCTACTGACACTAGAGCTATGATCGAAGCGATTTTTTTCTTGGACTGCATAGACAAACCGCGATAAATTAGCTGTCACTAGCATTTGCATATTTGCCTTGTCTCGTTTTGCGATCTCAGGATCTAATGCTTTGAGTTTTTGTCCTGCGCTGACCGCCTTGACCAACGCATCAAATATTTGCTCGTCCTTAAAGTCACCCTTAGCATCAAGACTCTTAAGTCTTACATCTGCGATTTTAATATCATCAGTAGCAACCTTCACTGCTAGAGCCGCCAATACCCCCGTACCCGCCGCCAAAGCCAAAGTCACCGACAAAATTGCCGAACCCACCTTCACCGTTCGATCCGCCTTTTGTTTAGCATCATCTAAAATGATCACCCTTTCCTCTAAAACCTGCGCTTCCTCCTCAGCAATTTTCTTCCGTTTGATCGCGATCAACTTTGCCTGTTGGGCAGCTTCCCGCGCTTGCCGCTCCGCCTCTAACTTCAGACTACTTTCTACCTTTTCGATCTTCCGACTCTCCCGCAAAAACTCTTCATCAGCGTCACTAAGTCGCTTACCCCGCGCCCACTCATCCGCATTCTGAAGCGCCTCACCCCGCAACAAAAAACCATCCTTCTGCTCAGCATCCCGCCAAGCCCGAAACGCCGAACCATAAAAATCTGGACGCAAATCCGCTAACTGACCCTCCACCCATAAGTTATTAAACACCGCCCCATAGATCGGATTATAGGAAACCAATCGCCCATCCCGTCGCACCACCAACCCCGTCAACCGCAACTTCGATCGCTCCTCACTGCGATCGTCCTCCAACTCCCCATTCGCCAACACCTGCTGATAGCAACCCAACATCCGCCCCCGCAACTTCTCCTCCACACTAATCACGCGATCCCTAATCGTCGTCAAATGAGGCGGCGCATCCTGCGATTCCCAATTCGTGACTATCCGCTCCTGTACTAAGTTCTCAACCCACACCGCAATATTCTCAGGGGTTGCAATTCCGACTAACTCCTTCTCCATCATTCCCAACAATCGCTGAATCAGAAAAGGCTGTCCCCCCGTCCACTTCACCGCCTCAGCTAGATAATCCTGCGGATTCGCCACCTTACTCGCCAACCCCTGCATCAAAGGCAAAGCCTCCGTCAGCGTAAACCCCGCCAGCTCCACCGCATAGCCAATATTAAACGCCGAAGTATTATGACTCTGGATCAAATCCGTCGGTGTCGCCACACCCAAAAACGAAAAAGTGAGACGGTTATAGTCTGGCTTAGTCGGACGATCTTCAAAAAACGATCGCACCAAACCAAAGAAATCATCCATCCCAAACTTAAGACTCAATAGGCGATCTATTTCCTCCACAAAAATCACAATCGGTGTATCAATTTCCTGCAACACCACTGTTTCAATAAACTCCGCAAAGCGCTGCACAGGCGACAGCAACTCCCTCTCCCTAATCCAACTCCGCAAATCAAACTTATTCTTTAAATCCAGATCCCCCACCAAACTCCGAATCGCGCTGGCATACCACTGCTCACAAGTCACCTCCACCCCAATTTTCTGCGGATCGATCGTCGCACACACAATCCCCTCCGCTTGCAACTTATGCGTCACCCGCACCCGCAAACTCGATTTCCCCATCTGCCGACAGTTAAACACATAGCAATATTTTCGCTCCTTGAGCAACTCGTAATAGTCGCGATCGCATTGTCGCTCCACATAGCTAGGCGCATCAGCAGGGAGACTACCACCAACTTGATAATTAAAAGAGCTTGCACTAGTCATAATGGCGGGTGATTTCCTGTTGCATAAAGAATACGACGTAGATTGACAACTCCTTCACGATTGAGTTTAAGCAGTTCCACAGTTACTCTTCCTGGTGGCGTTAAACCAATGATTTCGCTGTAGTCATCATTCCAAGTAAAGTGATCTTTCCATTGCTGTTGTCTAGGATGATAAAGATCTGTTACTAGTGAAGTTATAGGATCGATTGCTTGAGTTTTAGTGTGCTTGTAATTGTTGCACCCTTGACAAGCGAGAGCAAGATTATCAACCGTAGTTTCACCATTTTTCCAGATTGGAATAATATGCTCAACCGAAAGCCTCTGTGTAGAGTAAGTTTCTTGGCTAAGACAATATTCGCAACAACCTTTTGCTCTTTCTGTGACTACTTGCCTAAGCTTTACGCTGATTGATTTAGCAGTCATGAGGATTGTGGCTGTAGTTGAAATTCTTCGATCACAGAATTTAAAGATGTTTGCCGAAGTTTCGCAAGTTCGGTTAAATTTTCTAGCCTTTTAACATCGATCGCTTCAATATGTTCTCCTAAGTTAATTAACTCTTGATATTCCTCATCTGTAAGACTGTTATCTTGACGTTTACTAATAAGCAAGTCGTAGCGTTTTTGGAGATTGCTAGGAATACATTCAGTAATTTGTTGCAATAGTATAGATTGATCGTTTGGCAAGCTAAGAGTTTTACGCTTAGTCTGAACTCGGATTGCTTGGGCAATAAGTTGTTCTAGCTCAGACGCATCTAGCTGCTCAACAGTTTGAATAAGCTGCTCAAAGGGAAGTTGAGTTTGAACGGTAATTTGGCTCATAGTTTTACTATTGATGACTATGCTAATTTCAGTTTAGTGCGATTTCTAAGCTATAGGCGATCGCGAAAATAACGACGATATAACTGATTGCGAATAATGACACCAGTTTCTGTGCGTAATATTAAACCCATTCCGTCTAATTTTGCCGTAGTCGCCAGATCAAAACGAATAGGTTCAGGCGAATTAACCAGCGATCGTAAAACTTCGCTGAGATGAACATCTTTTTCGACCTTCGCTAAGCGACTGGTGAGATGTTTCCCAAATAGTCCTACCTCAGTCGCCGCACTTTGGATGATTTGGTCAATGGAACTTGCGCCGCTTGCCAAATTATAAAAAGCTAATCGTACTAGATAAGGATGACCTCCGATTAATGATGCTATTGGTTCTATTTGCGATGACGATAAATTATGCAATTCAGCAAGCTGATTAACTTGAGTGCTTGTAAATTCATCCAAATCAATCGGCGTACCCACATTAAAAGGCGATTGGTTAATATCCTTAGGCGAAAAGGATTCCATCGAATAGGCAAGTACTAATCGCAACTTACCCCATCTGCGATCTTGTTTGCCCTGCTCATGCCAACCGCGCAACAAACCGCAAAAATCAACCTCGATCGCTTCATGCAAAAATATCCGATCCAAATTTTCGATCGCAATCACCAATGGGAGATCGTCATCATCATTCAATAAATATTGCTCAAAAAATTCCTCACAGTTGCCATTTGCGCCAAACATCTCATCCCAGTCATCAGTCGGCTTCGCCTTCATGCCCATGTCGCGCCCAATCACCGCACAAAACCACTGCAAAAAGCGATCCATATTTTCAAAGAACTTGCGATCGCACTTTTGTAAATCTAGCCATGTCGTGCGATTGCCCAGCCGCCGTGCTTCTTCTAGTACCCGCACTAGCAGCGAAGACTTACCCATGCGGTCAGGTGATTTTAATCGCAGTAAGGCATGGGGCATGGCGATCGCGTTAAAGCATTGTTCCTGTTGAGGCGATCGCGGAATATAAAAGTCTGAACCAATCCGCACGGCTCCCTCAGGTTCTTCGATCGCAATATTCACTCTTGGCAAAACCTGACTCGTATGTTGGCGTTCCAACAACACAGGCGTTTGCGCTTCAGGAATATTTTTCAGCGCAATCAAGTTTTTTCCTAGCTCAAAAGCTTCTTTAACCGATTTACCTTCAAACAGCGCCCCATAGAAACCTTTAGCAAACTCGATCGCCGCCAGATCGCCGATCTCCTGATTCATCCCCAGCACATACGGCACATAACGAGCGATCGCCTCCGCTTGCACCTCTGAGAAGCAAGCATTCAGCACCACGCAGTCAATGCCATTTTGCAAAATCCGAAATAAATCCGCCAAAGCCTCTGTCGGTGCAAGTTGCCAATTTCCCGCATCATCTTCCAACACCAACCCATTCGCCGCCGCCCCATGTCCAGAGAAATGCACCACACGCGGCACTTCTTGCAGCAAGATTGGCTGTAAGTCATCAATGCGAACGGCTGCCTTAGTCACAATTGCAAAGCGATCGCGCAAACTCGACTTCTGAAAGCATTCCTCAATTTCTCGAAATTCCGCCTCAACCCGCAAGCGATCGGTATTCGCAGGATTAGCCGACAGCAACAATACTTTTTTCTTATCCATTTGCGAGATGCGGGTTCTACGATATTAATAATATTTGTGGCGCAGCTAAGCCGCGCCACAAATATTATTGGTTCTTTGATTTTACTGGTTAGTCTATCACCTCTTTTTAGCCAATTTTCTAGTACACAGGCAAAGGGTTATTCTCTTCCGGAGTTGCAAGCGAAAGGGAGTCAACAAACGTTCTGGCGATTACTGGAAGAACTGGATTACAGTCTTCAGTCCAATTGTAAAGTGCATGAAGGCACAGACGAGGTTGACCGAGATGAACAATTTCTACACATTGCGGCATTAGTCAAACAATTCCAACGTTCGCAAGTCTCCTAAGCCTGCGAAGTTCCATCAGGGTTAGCATATCCAAAATGTCCCCCTGCACTTCTCAAATACCCTAGAGTTGAGACTAAAACGATCAATTATACCAATTCACAAAAGTGTGACGACACTTTTGTGAATTAAAAACCAAACCCAGCAAGGGTTTTAAAAACACAAAATGGCTACGCCATTTTGTGTTTTGGTATTCATGATCGTTCTGGACTGATGCCGTCAGACAAAAAAAGACCACAAAATTTGTGGTCTTAGCTTAAGGTATATATTTAATGGAACAGGACTGATCGGGATCGAACCGATGACCTATCGCTTAGGAGGCGATCGCTCTATCCAACTGAGCTACAGCCCCAAAAAATCACTTCTTAATAAACTAGGAAGCAACCACAGACATTATAGCAATCACCAGTAAAAAGTAGAGGGGGACACTTCATTTTTTTATCTGCTAACGGCTAGTGATCGATAGTCCCTCGACAATCATTGCAGGGACATAGAGCGAACCATGCCATTGCCGATCGCTGCCTACCGCCAAGACATGATTGAGTGCAGTATAGACATTACCAGATAGCATCGTGTCCTTGACACGTCCGATAATTTTACCGTTTTTGACATGATATCCCAAATCGACATTAATCGAAAAATCTCCTGATACATCCGTATCATCTCCTAAGACTTGATCGACGATTAAGCCATTTTTTAGAGTTGCCGCCAGTTCCAAAATATCGCCTTGGATAGTTTGACTAGCAGCGATCGCTAAATTAAATAGACCGGGGCTGGGATAGTTGCCCAAATCTCCGCGAAAGCCATTACCCGTAGCAACAATCCCCAATTCTTTGCAAGTCCGCATATCGCCGTAAAACCCGCTCACAATACCGCGATCGATCCAAGTAGTTTCCTGCGTCGGTGTACCTTCATCATCAAAAGGTAAACTATAAACCCCAATATCTGGATACTGAGTAACGGTAAAAATATCAGAAATTACATGCTGCCCAACTTTGTCTAGCCAAGGAGTAGTTTTTTGCTGAACCTGTCGCCCACTTAGTGCGATCGCCACTACGCCCCACAACAGATCCGCCGCTTTGCCAGTAAAAATCACAGGCGATTTCGCCGATGGTGCAGGCGCATTTTTCTTTGCCCAATCAAGATATTGCAATACTTTTTGGGCGATCGCTTCAGGAGACAAATTACCTCGCTCCGATAGACCATACCAAACATTGAGAAAATCATCTCCCCGCGTTAACTCTGCACTCAGAGAGCCATCCACCGTAATATCGGTATAGCCACAGTCTAAACCTTTACTATTGATAATTCGCAAGGTTTCGCGACTACAATCCCAATCGGCACCACATATTGCCTCAGGATAACGATCTAGAACTAGCGAGATCGCCTGTTTGCCGCAATCAATCAGATTCTCGACATCGACTTCCTGACCATAAAGCTTTGAGTAATCAGCAACAGTTGATTCGCGCAATAAAATTTCTTCAGATTCGTTCAAGGTGCTCAAAGCGATCGCCTGCTGCACAAGATCCTCAGGTTCAACCGCACCATAGGCGATCGATAAGCCCACCTTACTATTTTTCCATATCCTTAAACCCACACCCTCTGAGTCAATGCTCTCTAGCTGCTTCAGCCGATTTGCCTCAAAAAACACTGGTCGTGAAGTTGAGCTTGATGCATATACTTCGGCAGCTTCAGCACCAGATTTGAGGGCAAGTTCTAATAACTGTTCGGGGTTAATTGTCATATTGTCATGAAGATCGATAGCTATTTTAATGCCTAATAGATCACAAAGCACCTCTATCGATCAATCTTGCCTTATCTCTCAATTTGAGACTAATTTCTTTTGCCCCACTTCCCCAAATCAGATGAAGCAAATTACAAAACGCCTTTAGAGCTAGGAATCGAACTAACGCGGCGTGGATCGACTTCTACTGCCATGCGTAAAGCGCGAGCAAAAGCTTTAAAAGATGCTTCGATAATATGGTGAGAATTACCTTTTTCTAAAAGTCTCACATGCAGTGTCATCTGAGCATGATTGACTACTGCTTGATAAAATTCACGAATTAACTCTGTGTCATAGGTTCCCACACGCTGATTGGGAATCACCAAGCCATAAACTAGATAGGGGCGACCCGAAAAATCAAGGGCAACTTGCACGAGAGATTCATCCAGAGGTGCAACAAAGTGTCCAAATCTAGCAATCCCTTTGCGATCGCCTAATGCTTGACCGAGTGCTTGTCCTAACACAATCCCCACATCCTCATTAGTATGATGATCGTCGATGTGCAAATCACCAGTAGCTTGAATATCAAGATCGATTAATCCGTGTGAACAAATTTGATGCAGCATGTGATCTAGAAAGGGAATACCAGTATTGATATTTCCTTTACCAGTGCCATCAAGATTTAGCGACACGCTGACTTCAGTTTCGCCAGTTTTGCGGTGGACTTTTGCAATGCGAGGAGTATCGTAGGACATAGCGCTGAAGACTTGATAAAAATTGTTGCAAAATTAAAGTGTCGAACTTTAATGTAACCCTAAATCGCGATTAAGTTTTTGGCTATTTAAAATTGCAAAATTTTGCTAATGCTTGCTTTAGCAAATCTTGATAGCTATTATCATCAATTTCAAATGCCCCAAATCTCTCAAGATGAGGATTCATTAACTGAGCATCAAATAAACCATAATCATGCGATCGCAGATGCTCCACCAGTTTCACCATCGCTACCTTAGAGCCTTCGGGGATCGTAAAAAACATCGACTCACCAATAAATACACCATGTATGGCGATGCCTAGAATTCCCCCTGCTAATTGATCGCCTTGCCAAGTCTCAAAACTATGCGCCCAGCCAGCCTCATGTAAATTGCTATAAATTGATCGCAGTTCTTTAGAGATCCATGTAGTTTCGCGATCGGCACAGCCTGCAACCACTTGCTCAAAGGCAGTATCGATCCTGACCTCAAAGCGATTTTGGTTGATCACACGCTGCAAGGATTTAGGATACCGAAAGCGCTGATCCAGTGGAATTAAAGTGCGACTGTTGGTGTAATACCACTCAATCGGTTCTCCATCACCCTCTGACATCAAAAAATAGCCTTGGGTATATCCCTCAATAATACTGCGGATATTAAATCTTTCCACGAATAGATTTCTAACTCGCAAGTAGATAGTTCTAGGACAGAAGACTTCTAGGCAAACCGTTTCGGGTGATTTAGCTGTTAGCCTGCAATTGATTGCAGAGCTAATGTGTAATACCAATTCACAAAAGTGTGACGACACTTTTGTGAATTAAAAAACCAAATCCAGTAAGGGTTTTAAAACATAAAATGGGTACACCATCTTATGTTTCGGTATAAGTCCTATAGATATCTAACAATACTTCGGACAGTTTTAGAAGAAAATGACAAAAAGCCATTCGCTGAATAATATGCAAGCAATATAAGTAGCTAATTAAACCCAAGACCATCGGCGCTTGGGAGAGTTAGTCTTACCAACTTCTACTCTTTGCGATCGCGTTGGCATTGGCTCAATCACAGTTGTAATATCAGACAATGAATTTACCCTTAACTCGTTTGTAAAAGTATTACATTGATAGACTGTTGCCGAATCGACATCCAATGCCGACAACCATCCACTTTTTGGATGATAAGCGCCAGTCTCAATATCTAGCCACCCCTTACCCAGTACTAAATTTCCCGGTTTTACACCTGGGAAGATAAAGGTGATTGTATGTCCCGTAATAATAAGTTTATCTTCAAAATAAGGCTCTGTGGCACTATGAAATTCTTCGCGAATCCAACAAAATTCTGCTGCACCCTGTAATTCGAGCGGTAAATTAGGATTTAATCCTGCATGGACTAGCCATAAGTCTCCTAAATCCATATAAAGTGGCAATTCCTTCATCCACTCTAAATGACTCTCTGGCATACCGTTTGTTCCATAGCTTTCTAAGGTTTTCGCACCCCCATTTAATATCCAGCCTTTCCATACTAAGGATGCTTCATTGCTGTTAAAAGCATCAAGGCACATTTGCTCATGATTTCCCTTAAGGGATGTGTGACCATTTTCTATTACCCAGTTCACGACATCAGCACTACGTTCGCCGCGATCTATCAGGTCACCTAAAAAAAACAATTTGTCACTAGGACTAAACTTAATGAAGTCAATCAACTTCATTAAGCCATCGAATTGACCATGAATATCGCCGAATACAAATCGAGTCAACTTATCTCACCCAATATCACAAATGGTGAAGGAAAATAAACCAAGCACTTTATAGCTAACGCTAAGCATCAGTTTAAAGTGACAGTCCAGTTTTTTAAATTTAAGTTTATTTGGACTGACACAACTCTATAAGTAAAAGATGACTTTGTGATCTACATGCGTTTATTTTATGACAAATTCTTTATGTTTTGGTTCCATTAATGACCATCAATACCGACGAGCTTATTAAAAAAACTCTATAACTTGATTATCTTTTATGTTTAATGGATTTATTAGTATCAATAAACCACCTTTGATCACGGCTCATGATTGCGTCAGTAAATTACGAAAATTGCTTAAGCAAAAGAAAATTGGTCATGGCGGTACGCTTGATCCAATGGCTACAGGGGTTTTACCGATCGCAGTTGGAAATGCCACAAGACTTTTAAGATTTTTACCAGAAGGTAAAGCTTACGATGCCAAGATTAAGTTTGGGCTGATTACGAATACCGATGATGTTACGGGTGAAATTTTAAGCGATCGTCCTTGCCCAGATTTAACTCTTGATAAAGTTGAGAAATTATTACCTTTATTCCAAGGCAAAATCACTCAACGCCCTCCAGCCTTTAGTGCTATTCAAGTTAACGGTAAACGTCTTTACGATCTTGCTCGTAGGGGTGAAATTGAAGAATCTGATATTCCGATCCGCGCTGTGGAAATTACAGAAATTCGGGTTTTAAATTGGATGGGGGGAGATTACCCAGAATTAGATGTAGCGATCGCCTGTGGATCAGGTACATATATTCGGTCGATCGCTAGAGATTTGGGCGAAAAGCTAGGATGTGGCGCGACGTTGTCTGGACTCAGACGTACTTATAGTAATGGGTTTGATTTAAATTCGAGTTTGACTTTTGAGCAGGTTGCCGAGCAGTTGCGATCGCATAGTTTTGCAGTCCTTGCGCCCGATCATGGTTTGCATTTTTTACCAATGGTGGCTCTCGATGAAGATGCGACCAAGCGTTGGTGTATGGGGCAGGTTGTTACTGAAGGTGAGAATGTCGATTCACAGTTCGTGAGGATGTGCGATCGCGATCAAAAATTTATAGGCGTTAGTGAAGTTATTGAAGCTGGGTTACAACCAATTGTTGTCTTAAATCCCATCAATTAAAAAAAGGAGGGCGCAAAGCGCCCTCCTTTTTTCTATAAATTGTGACGAAGAGCACCGCAATTTATAGTTCAAATTTTGCTAGTCAGCTTAGTTAGCAATTGATTTGAGCGCTGCAAGAAGCCCTTCATGCTATCAGCATCGAAGCTCTTCTGCGCCATCAACGCCAAATCATAAACATGAGTACAGATCAAGTTAGCAAGATCTGCTGATTCTGATTTTCCATCTACAAGGATTTGACTACTATCAAGATTGATCAATTTTTCCATGAGCGGATGCGCTGTATTGACCAGCAAAACATGATCTTCAGGGAAGCTCACCGTTCCTTGCTGCATCAGAGCCATCATTTCCTGCATCCGTCGTGCTGATTCAGGGAGCAGAATAATTGCAGGTGGGGCAGAAGCAACATCTTCAGCTTTAATCGCCTCAGTGCGAATTACCAATTTTGGCTTATTAAGCGCCGCTCGGAAAATATCTTGGAGATGATCGCTCTTGGTTTTATTGGTTTTGGGATCGACAATTTCGGTGTTCGAGCCCTTATCAACTAGACGATCATCAATTTCAGCATCCACACGGGCAAACTTAATGTCTTGGAACTCACGCTCTAGGAAATTAATGAAGTGACTATCAATAAACGCATCAAAAGTCAGCACTTCTAAGCCTTGGTTTTTATGCAATTCCACATAAGTACCTTGAGCGATCGGATCAGAAGTGTAGAAAACTTGGTTTTCATGCTCGGCTTTGTTTCGCTCTAGATAAGCCTGTAGAGTGGTGTAATTGCCGCTTTCACTCTTGACCTCATCAGATTCATTAGTGGTGGAATACACCAAAATTTCTTTGACTTGCTGATAAAACTTATCGCTGTTCATCGAGCCAAACTTCATAAATATGCTGATGTCTTGCCAACATTTCAGAAATTCTTCGCGAGAATCGCTATAAAGTGCAGTTAGGCGATCGCCTACTTTCTTGGCAATAAAATCTTGAATCTTACGAACTTTGGGATCGCCTTGCAAGAAGCTCCGCGATACGTTTAAAGGAATATCAGTGCTGTCGATCGCCCCACGCAAAGGCATCAAAAACTTAGGGATCACATCATCGCAATTGTCGCTGACAAAAACGTGATTGCAGAAAAGTTTGATCTGTCCGCGATTTGGGTCAATATCCGCCTTCATTTTGGGAAAATAAAGAATGCCCTTAATCACAAACGGATAATCTGTGTTCAGATGAATCCAAAAAAGAGGATCATCTTGGTAAGGATAGAGATAACGATAGAATTCTAAATATTCATCTTTGGTGACTGATTTGGGCGATTTGTCCCATAATGCAGTTTGTTTATTGATGACTTCATCATTGAGCTTGATCGGCACAGGCATGAAGTCGCAATAGTTGCGAATCATCCGCTTGATCGATGCTTCTTCTAGATATTCTTCAGCATCCTCTTGTAAAGTCAAGGTGATCGTTGTACCAACAGTGGTGCGATCGCTATCATCAAGGGTAAAAGTCGTTGAGCCATCACAAGACCAATGAACTGCCTCTGCACCTTCTTTGTATGAGAAGGTATCGATCTCAACATTGCTCGCCACCATAAATGACGAATAAAAGCCTAAACCAAAGTTACCGATGATTTGTTGATCGCCAGTGCCACTACTCGCATATTTTGTAGCAAATTCTTGGGCGCTAGAAAACGCAACTTGATTAATATATTTTTTTACTTCATCCGCTGTCATACCAATACCCGTATCTGCGATCGACAAAGTTTTTTTCTCCTTATCAATCGTCACCACAATTTCGGGATCGGCAGAGTGATTTGTTTCACCAGCGTAGGAAACCATCTTTAGTTTGCTAATTGCATCTACGGCATTAGAGATCAATTCCCGCAAGAAGATATCTCGCTCTGAATATAAAGCCTTCTTGATAATGGGAAAGATATTCTCGGTATGAATGCTGATCGTTCCCTGCTCTTGCATATCGCGCAAAGCTCCTAATTATTACTAAATTTATTGCTAAATGTTTCTGAGTCTTAACCAAGCCTGATTATAACGAACCAATAGCAATATCAATGCCATTGAACTTGTCGCGTTCTCCGTACCTTTGCTGTAAAAAGTCAGCGCGAAGCGCTGACTTTTTACATGGGTTTGTGAAGGTTTGCAAAGCAAATCTATACATTTTTGTAACTCTAGTTGAAAAACCTGATTGCCTCCTCTATTGTGATAGCAGCACTTTTGAATTAACCATTACAGATATGGCGATCGCAGCAGTTATCTACATCACAGTGTCTGTACTTTTAGTAATAAGTGCAGGGATATTTTTCGTTAAAGCTATCCAGTCTTTAATGGACAAAAAACAAACATCAAACAACAAGCGTTCAGAACAAGTAATGTTTTTACGCCCCAACTCTAATGATCCCCTAGCTATTTCCACCCGACGGGAAGAAATCATTGCTATGCTGGAACGACAATTTGCTAGCAGCCCATCATCTGACTCCTAGCACTATGAAAAGGTAGGAGCAAAGATGACGGTTGAATTCCCTATCTCCACTGGAGAGGCAGACTATGTGGCACGCCGCAAACAACTGCGAAAACAACGCCGCCTTCGCATCTTTCAACGTATTTGGCAGTTAACATTCATCACAGGGCTCACAGGCGCAATGCTCTGGGTTGCTATGCTCCCAGAATGGCAGTTACGCAGTTCTAACCAAATTGAGATTGAGGGTAACAATCTTCTCTCAAAGGAAACCATCAAGAAATCTCTAGCTATTCAATATCCTCAGTCAATTTTTCAAATTCAGCCCCAATTGATTGCTAGTCAATTGGAAGCCAATGCCCCGGTTTCTAAGGTTTTAGTTTCGCGAACTATCTTTCCTTCAAAGTTGACTATTCAAGTCCAAGAGCGTTTGCCGATCGCTAACTCTACACGCAAGGGTCAGCAGGGATTTCTTGATGCTGAAGGTCTATGGATGCCCACTAAAGTTTATCCATCGAATATTACTAAACCGAACCTCATGGTCTTAGAGCCAAATAGTCAGGCGATTAGTCAATGGTCAACCCTTTATCGCCAGATTAGTCAGAGTCAGGTCAAAATTTCGCAAGTGGATGCCCGAGATGAATCAAATCTGATTTTGACTACAGAGCTAGGATTGGTATATTTTGGCACATACAAGCCGTCACTATTTACCACACAGTTAGAAACACTTGATAGGCTGAGATCATTACCCGAAAAACTAAAATCAAAAAGCTTTAGACATATCGATATTAGTCAGCCAAGTAATCCAATTTTAGAAATGAATATGCCATCAAAAGATAAATCTTCTGAAACAAAGTCCTAAACTGTCATTTTAAGGCTATTATTATTTTTTTCTGGTAGGTTTAAACTATTGTTCGAGCATCTGACTCAAATGCGGTTTAAGCTGTAGCAAAATCTAGAGAGTATCAGTAAAATGATTCTATTTTTATGACATCCCTTGATAAATGACATTTCAAAATGACTGGTCAAATTTGGACTCACATAGTTCGGGAAACGGAGAAGTAGACGTGCAGATGGATGAACTTTCTGAGTTTTCAAATAACTCTAGACTAAATCTAAGCAACTCTCACAATCGTATGAAGCAGCAGTTAGGCGTTGATGCAAAAGCGGATAATATCATGTTGGGTAGTGTTGCAAAAATTAAGGTAATTGGTGTTGGTGGCGGTGGCGGCAACGCTGTAAATCGGATGATTGCGAGTGATGTTGTGGGAGTAGAGTTTTGGTCTTTTAATACCGATGCTCAAGCCCTACTTCAGTCCTCTGCCTCCAAACGCTTTCAGATGGGTCAGAAATTGACCAGAGGCTTAGGTGCTGGGGGGAATCCTGCGATCGGGCAAAAGGCTGCCGAAGAGTCTCGTGATGACATCGCTGCTGCCGTCGAAGGAGCCGACTTAGTATTTATCACAGCAGGTATGGGTGGTGGCACTGGTACAGGAGCTGCTCCAATTATTGCTGAGGTTGCCAAAGAGGCTGGCGCATTGACAGTAGGCATAGTCACCCGCCCTTTTACATTTGAAGGCAGAAGACGTGGACAGCAGGCAGAAGAGGGAATTGCAGGCTTGCAGAGCCGCGTTGACACCCTGATTGTGATCCCCAACGATAAGTTGCTTTCGGTGATTTCTGAGCAAACACCAGTCCAAGAAGCTTTTCGAGTTGCTGATGATATCTTGCGTCAAGGAGTACAGGGCATATCAGACATTATTATGATCCCTGGTTTGGTTAATGTTGACTTTGCCGATATAAGAGCAATTATGGCGGATGCAGGATCAGCCATGATGGGCATTGGCATCGGTTCGGGCAAGTCTAGAGCAAGAGAAGCGGCTATGACGGCTATTTCTTCTCCTTTACTAGAGACCTCTGTCGAAGGAGCAAGTGGAGTTGTATTTAACATCACCGGTGGCGAAGACATGACACTACATGAGGTGAACGCAGCTGCTGAAACAATTTATGAAGTTGTCGATCAAAATGCCAACATTATTTTTGGGGCAGTGATTGATCCCAAGATGGATGGAGAGATTCGCATTACAGTCATTGCTACGGGGTTTGCTCCTAAAACACATCCAGCGATTCCTCCTCAAATCTCTAAGAGAGTTCAGCCTCTACCTCCTAACCCAACAACTAAAGCTTCAACTTCTTCAACGCCCAGTGCGCCGCAACCTGAAATTAAGCTTAGCAAACCAGGACTAGATATTCCAGATTTTTTACAGCGTCGCCGCCCACCCAAATAAAAGCTATGAAGTTAGAAGCATTGCATCTAATTTCATAGCTTTTATTTCATCCTGGCTGAAAAAACATCTAAATTTATTCATGATCAGGTATTGCGAATAGCGGATTAAGCATGACAATAGAATGATGGCTATGTTACCTCCTTATAAATTGCAGTGACACACTTAACGACTACTAGGCTTGGCCTTCATCGACTACCTCCTTTGAATAGTGATGAAGATCGACTTCGGCTATTTGCTGGCTCAGCAAACTTGCCACTTGCCCAAGAGATTTCCCGTTATCTAGGGATAGAGCTAGGACCTATGGTGCGAAAAAATTTCGCTGACGGGGAAGTCTATGTGCAAGTGCAGGAATCGATTCGGGGTTGTGATGTTTATCTAATTCAACCTACCTGTCGTCCAGTTAACGACCATTTAACCGAATTATTGATTATGATCGATGCCTGCCGTCGTGCATCGGCAAGACAGATTACCGCTGTTATGCCTTACTACGGCTATGCACGTGCCGATCGCAAAACGGCAGGACGCGAGTCCATTACGGCAAAATTAGTTGCCAATTTAATCGTCCAGTCTGGTGCCGATCGCGTGATTGCGATGGATTTACACTCAGCCCAGATTCAAGGATATTTTGATATTCCTTGCGATCATGTTTATGGCTCTCCAGTTTTATTTGACTATCTCAATGAAAAGAAGTTACCTGACTTAGTGGTGGTTTCACCAGATGTAGGCGGAGTAGCTCGCGCTCGCGCTTTTGCTAAAAAACTTAATGATGCGCCTTTAGCAATCATTGATAAACGTCGCCAAAGTCATAATGTGGCTGAGGTGATGAATGTGATTGGAGATGTGTCAGGGAAAACAGCTGTTCTTGTCGATGACATGATTGATACGGCTGGAACAATCTATGAAGCAGCTAAGCTGTTGAGAAAAGTAGGGGCGAGACAGGTATATGCTTGTGCAACTCATGCTATTTTTTCACCGCCAGCAATTGATCGACTATCGAGTGGGGTGTTTGAAGAAGTAATCGTGACTAACTCTACTCCTGTAAATCAAGAGAACTACTTTCCTCAATTGCGGGTCCTATCAGTTGCTGACCTACTGGGCGAGACAATCTGGAGGGTCCACGAAGACACTTCGGTAAGTAGTATGTTTAGATAGCGATCGCGCTTTATTACCTGATTAGGTCAGTTTTTCTTGATCAATTATTTTTAGAATCATACTTAATTCAAGGAAATGTACAGAATGATACAAACTGCAATTATGTAGTAAGTTTAAGTGAGAATACTTGTTTATATTTTTTAGACAAACTTTCTAAGTTGCGGTTATTTAGCCAAATCAAAGGAATTTTCATTGATTTAAAAGTCAAAGCTTTTAAGGCAATGTTTAGAGTGAAATCACTTATTTTTTCACTTTTGCATTAAATGAAAATTAACATATGTCACTCAACTTGATTGTGTGCTGGCATACTTTTCAGGCAATTCTCATTTATGAAAATAGTTTTAATGAAAGCCTGACGATGGCAGGCTTTCATTAAAACTATTTTTGGGATTACTGATGCTTCTCCGAAAATTAGTCGTCTCAATTGATCTCAATTTTTGAGAGATTGTCTGTTTTTAAGTTTGGATAAGCAATGACTAGTGCTTTGTATATTGTTTTATTTTTTGGTTAAAGAGGATATATAAGATTGGCAGACCGTGCTCTTGTTGAAGTCTTTCGCGAAATGAATGGGGGAATGTTCCCACCCATGACGGAAACGTTTGAACGCGGTAAGACGATTTTTTTTCCTGGTGATCCTGCGGAACGTTTTTACTTTTTAGTTAAAGGCGCGGTAAAACTTTCTAGAGTTTACGAAGCAGGTGAAGAAATTACGGTGGCACTATTACGAGAAAATAGTGTGTTTGGTGTTTTGTCTTTAATTACGGGAAATCGATCTGATCGCTTTTATCACGCGGTCGCATTTACGCCTGTTGAGTTGCTTTCAGTGCCAATTGATCAGGTTGAAAAGGCGCTGAAGGAAGATCCCGAATTGCCGATGGTGTTATTGCGTGGATTGTCATCGCGGATTTTGCAAACGGAGATGATGATCGAAACTCTTGCACATCGGGACATGGGATCACGACTAGTCAGCTTTTTGTTGATTCTTTGTCGTGATTTTGGGACACCTTCGAGTGAAGGTGTGACGATTGATTTGAAGCTATCACATCAAGCGATCGCGGAAGCGATCGGCTCCACACGAGTAACGGTGACTCGATTGCTGGGCGATTTACGCAAGCAAAAGATGATCGCTATTTCCAAAAAACGGATTACAGTGCATAACCCAATTGAGTTAGGTCAGCAATTTGCCTAATTAAAACCCAAAATCTGTACCGCCCGCTACGCGGGCGGTACAGATTTTGGGTTTTATATTTAATTTTGCTTAGCTACTTAGTAGATGCGTTAAGCTGTTTATAGAAAAACTTATCAAGAAAAATATCTAAAAATGTACGAAACCTTAAAAATAGTCTGGTCTATTGTTGCTATTTGCTTAGTAGTCTTAATCCTATTACATAGTCCTAAAAGTGATGGGTTGGGTGGCTTTAGTGGTCAAGCTCAATTGTTCTCAAGTACGAAAAGTGCCGAAACAGCACTGAATCGTATCACTTGGTTCTTAACCGCAGCTTTTTTGGGATTAACAGTCATGCTTAGTGGTGGTTGGCTAACTATAGCAACGGTAACGGCTCCGATTCCAGCACAGGTTGCCCCTGCAACTCAGTCTGCACCAAATGCTCAACCAATCCCCTTAAATATACCTGCATCAACTCCAGCAACAACTCCAGAAAAACCTCAGCAATAACATGACGGCAATTCTCTCTGAATCTAGCGATCGCTCAAGTAATCATATATTGCTGCCATCGATCAGATGGGAGACATATCGTGCGATCGCAGATGATTTGGAATCTCAGCCCAGCAAACGTCTCACCTATGACAATGGAATTTTAGAAATTCGGATGCCCTCTTACCTGCACGAAAACTATAAAAAGATTTTGGGTCGGATTGTCGAGTCTCTTACTGAGACACTAGGGATGGAAATTCTTAGTTTGGGCTCTATGACCTGCGATCGCGAAGATTTGGCGCGAGGGCTAGACCCCGATCAATGCTACTACATTCAAAATGAGTCGCATGTTTGGGGCAAAGAGAAGATTAATTTACAAATCGATCCTCCACCAGATTTAGCGATTGAAATCGATATTACGAGTAGTTCGCTTAATCGGTTTGCCATCTATGCCCAATTGGGATTGCCTGAAGTTTGGCGCTATGACGGACAGGTAATTACGATTCATCATCTGGTAAGCGATGGCTATGTTTTGAGCGATCGCAGTATTGCTTTTCCTTTGCTCCAAACAATCGATCTCCAAAACTTTTTAGAACTCAAAAGTACGCTCAAAGAAAATGCTTTGATTCACCACGTTCGCGAATGGGCGACATCAAATTACGTTTAAAAACATGCCGAGTGGTGAGTTAAAAAGAGCATGATCAACTTGAAAGAATAGCTCTTTGGTATTGTCTGAGTTAACTATTACTACGTCTGCTAATTCAATTTTCTCAGATTGAGACATTTGACTAGAAATCCTCTGTAATGCTTCGGATTCAGAAAGATGATTGCGGTTAATTAGTCTTTGTAATTGTTGTTGGGGATCGCAAGCGATCGCCCAAGTCTCGGTCACTAAGTCTTGCATTTTTGCCTCAAACAGCAAGGGAATTACCATTACCACTGTTGATGGCTCTAAGTTTTTTGCTTCAGAAATTAAGCATTCTTGGACATAGGGATGGATTAATCCTTCCAGCCATTGACGCTCTAGTTCGCTATCAAATATGATCGCACCCAACTTACGGCGATCGATATTGCCTTGATCATCAAATATTAATTTGCCATAGCGATCGCGGAGTTTTGCAAGACGATCCCCCGTTAAAGCTTTTCTAGCATATAAATCAGCATCAAGAATTGGCAATCCATAGGTCTGATGTAAATAATCAGAGACAGTGGTTTTACCAGTGGCAATGCCTCCTGTGATGCCGATAATACGTTGATTCATGTGTATTAATTGTAATTTGGGATGTTCTGCTTAGCATGACATCCCAAATTATCCTATCTATTGAACCTATGGATTTCACCAATATTCTTGGATTTACGGCTGCGTCCCTTACGACTCTTGCCTTTTTACCGCAAGTAATCAAGATTTGGCGATCGCGATCTACTAGAGATATTTCTTTGCCGATGTTGGTTACTTTTATTGCAGGCATAACGCTCTGGCTAGTTTATGGCTTATTAGTCAATGCTGCGCCTATATATCTTGCCAATGCCATTACCCTAATTTTGAACTTAGCGATTTTACGCTTTAAACTTAAATATGGATAATATTGAAGGTAGTGCTTAGCGGCACTCTCAATATTTTTAATAAGCTCAACATGACCTCTCTTAGTGCCTTCTTCTCGACTTATTTCACCCATTTTGTAATGATAGGGATGATTTTGACCTTTGCGATCGCCCATAGTGGACTTGCCGAATTACGGATGTGGGCAGAAGAGCGGATTGGAGCAAGAATATATCGGGTGATTTTTGCACTAGTTAGCATTCCTCTTGCCGTAGTTCTACTTATTTATTTTTTCAATCATCGTTATGACGGGGCACAGTTGTGGAATGTGCAAGGATTTACGGGCGTAAATGAGTTTGTCTTAATTCTTTCAGCAATTTCCTTCCTATTCCTCTATCCAGCTACGTTTAACTTAACTGAAGTAGCTGCAATCAAAAAGCCAGAGGTACATTTATTTGAAACGGGGATCATTCGTATTTGCCGTCATCCACAGATGATTGGTCAATGTCTATGGGGTTTTGCTCATGCTCTTTGGTTGGGGACATCTTTTACTTTGACAACAGCGATCGCCTTGGTTGTTTACCATTTATTCGCAGTCTGGCATGGCGATCAGCGTTTATTTAAGCGTTACGGCGATGCTTTTTTGGCTGTTAAAGAACGAACTTCAGTTATGCCATTTTTAGCGATCGCCCAAGGTCGGCAGCAATTAGTTTTAAAAGAATTTATTCGCCCAGCCTATATTGGTGTTGCCATCACAATTGTTTTATTTCGTTGGCTTCACCCAATCGTGATTACTGCATCTGCAAATCTAAATTGGTAAGCCTAGAATCACGAGTATATTCCCGTTAAATTGATAAAGTCTGTACTTTTTTAGCTACTGTCACTTGTCTTAAACCCAAGAATAGATTGGCGGCGCTCTGCGCCGCCAATCTATTCTTGGGTTTTATTTCCTAGCTCACTTATGACAGCCATAATACCAATTCACAAAAGTGTGACAACACTTCTGTGAATTAAAAAACAAACCCTGTAAGGGTTTTAAAAACACAAAATGGCGTAGCCATTTTGTGTTTTGGTATAATTCGCTGTCATAAGTGAAGATCGATGCAACTTTAGTTTGCAAAAGAAGTTTCACGATGCTTAATTAGCGTCTCTACAGGCAAAGCACTACGCAGATGTTGCCAAGGGAGAACTTGATTAACAGCCCAATCTTCATGTACATACCAAGCCAGAGGTGGCAACTGTCCACGCAATTCCTTAAAGGCGCGTTTATAAGAACCATCGCTCGGTACATCGCCATCGCTATAGCTGCAAGCCAGACACAATAGCTTAGTCAGACGGCGATCGCCTCTTGAAATAAGCCCTTGCACAATCGAGTCTTTATAACTTTCAGGTCGAAAATCAATGCCTTTGGGTAATAGTTTTTTGCGAAAAACCTGCATTTTTTTTTCAGCAGTAGTGCTTATGCCCTGCCACTGCCAAGGGGTATGAGATTTAGGCACAAACGTACTGCACCCAAAAGTAAGCTTCAGCTTTGGTGCAATTTTTCGTAGAGAAATTAGCATCTCGATAGTTTGGTCGATATCGTCATCATTTTCCATCGGTACGCCTGCCATACCGTAAAGCTTCAGAGATTTCAAACCACCTGCTTGAGCATTGATTGCCGCTTGCTTGATTTCATCATTGTGTAGTTTCTTATTTATGATTTCTCGTAAACGCGCAGAGCCACTCTCGATCGCGATCGTCACTGAGCGACTATCACGGGTGGAGAGAATTCGCGCTAGCTTTTCAGTCAGCGTATTGGTGCGGACTGAGGCAAGGCTGAGGCGAACGTCGTCAAACTGAGGCTGAGCGAGATGATCTAGCAATGTATCAAATTCAGGATGTTGGGTAATTGATGCACCAAGCAAGCCTAAGCGTTTAGTTACTTCTAATCCTTTCGCGATCGCAGGCATCAGACTAGTCTCTAAACTAGCAGTTCTAAAGGGAAGTGTTAAATAACTTGCTAGACAGAAACGACACATTTCTGGACAACTTCGTACCACTTCCACCATAAAGATACTCTCCCATGCGGCTTTTTCGGTAACTACTGTGGAGGCGGAGAGGGTGTTCCCTTTATAGGTTTGTTTGTGGATTATGGCAGGAATGTCAGAATCGATTGGTTTTATTGAAGCGATCGCACCATCATCGGATTCATAGGTTACTTCATACAATAATGGAACGTAAATCCCATCTAATTTTGCTAAATGGCGCAATTTAACTTCACGACTAGCATGGCGAACTTCTTGATAAGCATTTAGGAAGTTTCCAATTAATTCTTCGCCATCACCGAGTAGAACAATATCAAACCATGCTGCAAATGGTTCTGGATTGGCTGTGAGAACTGGGCCGCCGCCAAATACTAAAGGATGCTCATTAGCACGATCGCAAGTATCAATGGGAATCTCAAATTTTTTCAATGCCGCCAAAATATTGACATAATCTAGCTCCCATGAAAACGAAAATCCTAATATTTCAATTTGGCGCGGTAATTCCTCATGAGCATCTGTAAACCAGCGACTGACATTAACCTGCGATCGCGTAGCTAAGTTAGCCCAAACGCCTTGGTAGCCTAGGCTAGTAATCCCCACGGTGTAGGTATTTGGGAAAGCAAAGACAATATTTACCGCGTCAAGATTTGGTGAGGCTGGGTCAAAAAGTAAATGTTCGGACTGAAAGTAAGATTGATTCAAGTTTTCGGCAATAGATCGCAGTATTGCTATTATGCCAGCAATTTCTATTGTTGAGAAATGGGTAACGAGTTTTTGCTTCTGTCTCTATAGGAGCGAATAGTATGACATCCCTATGCGATCGCGGTTTAAGCGAAGTTACAATTTCCATAATCTAAATTAGGAAACTCGAATCTCCTCAATAAAGGAAATACCATCAAAAACGCCATCTTTAAAGGCTTGAGTGCTACGAACGCGGTGATTCTCATTGAGTAAAGTCATTGTTTCCATAAACGTAATCAGAGCGTTATCTTGAGTTTTTGTTGCCCGAAAACAGACCAAGTCTTGACCCGCATCCCATGCGATCGCTGAAAAATCAGAATAACTACTAGAATACAAATTCAAAATCCGATCTTCAAAATGTCCTTCGAAATCAAGCTGAAGGCTTGAGCCATCAGTGTATTTATACTTGTTTACCTGTCGGTATTGATTTCCAGCGATCGCGATCGTAAAACTACCGAAAAAGCTACGGGAAAAGTGTCCATTTTTATCGGTTTTAATATACTCACCTTGCCAAGTGCCAATATGATGGGTAAATATTTCAGGAACTTGTGTCAAATCTGGAGATATCTCAAGGTTTTCTATCATCTAAATCAGCCTCTTTTCTAAACAATCTTTCCTAAACAACTTTGCCTATTTAGCTAACGACGACCGATTTTTTGACTCATTTCCCGACTGGTTCTTTGATATTCATGGACAATTGGTAATCTCTCAGTCTGGTAATTTTTTAGAGCTTCGGAAATACTGGCGCTAGATTTTAAATGTTGTGTTAAAGCCAAGCCATCTTCCCAGCCTGAAGTCATGCCTCTAGCGCGAGTAGAACTTTTGGCATGAGCAGCATCACCAATTAAAAGAACTAGACCATCATATAACTGCGGTAAAGGATCGATGTCGTAGGAATAGCGACAGATCATATTTTCTATAGGAGTTGATTCAATCACCTTTCGCGCATCCTCTGGGAGTTTGGCAAGCTCTTGAGCAGGGATCGTTGTATCAGTTGGTTGAAGTATTCCTTTCTCAACATCCGTTTGCTCCTTTTCCACAAAGAAACCCCAATGCGTATGCTTTGCATCAATATGAAAGAAATTCGCATAAATTCCGCGACCGCGAACGTAAACAAAAAAGTTTCCCTCGGGACAGAAACTATCATCTGCGACAATTCCGCGCCATACCAGATCGCCTAAGTAGTAAAGTTCGACATTTGGAACTACTGACTGACGAACCTTAGAGAGAATACCGTCAGCACCGATAATCAAATCTCCCTCCCATTGACTTCCATCTTTAAAGTGGGCGATCGCACTACTGTCGGTTTGCGTAATTGAAGACAACTGAGCATTAAATTTAATACAATCAGATGGTAAGGTATCGAGAATAGCTTCTAAAATCGCTTTACGGTGTACGAGCATTCCAGGGAGTTCGTCTTCAGCGTAGGTAACGGATTCTGAATTGATGAATCCGCCCTTAAGGTTGCGAAACTCAAATAATTTAACAGGATTACCTGATTCAATAATCTTTTGGCTGATTTGAGGGTTGCCTTGGTGCAGTGCTTTCATGCCAGATTGGACGATCAATATGCCGCATCCATCGGTACGCACTACGGGTGCTTTTTCAAACAAGCTAACTTGAAATCCTTCTTGTATAAGCAAACTGGCAAGATAAGCTCCTGATGTCCCTGCGCCGATAATACCGATCTTGCTATTGGTGGAAATCATTTATTTCTCTTTAGTTAGCGTTTGATTTGGCGTTGTCTTGATCATAATCAATATTTCTTTATCCACCAGTTTTTTGTATTTTATGTAACATTGCTATAATTCCACCCTAAATGCAGGTTTGCAAAGCTGCGATATCAGCGCTCACAATTCGATCGAGATTTCTGGTAATCTTCTCAATATCCCAACTCCACCATGCGATTTCGAGTAACTGTGCGCTCGCCTGATCGTCAAATCTTTGACGGATTACTGTAGCAGGATTTCCACCGACGATCGCATAGGGTGGCACATCTTTAGAAACCACAGATTTAGAGGCGATAATTGCGCCATCACCAATCTTTACTCCCGCCATAATCACTGCCTCATAGCCAATCCAGACATCATTCCCAATCACAGTATCGCCTTTGTAGGGAAACTCTAGATTTTGCGGGTTCCACTCGTTCCAAAAGATGTGAAATGGATAGGTAGAGATGCCTGACATACTATGATTTGCGCCGTTCATGATGAATTTTACTCCTCTTGCGATCGCGCAAAATTTACCGATAATCAGTTTGTCACCAATAAAGTCAAAGTGATACAGGACGTTACGTTCAAAGTTTTCTGAGTCTTCAGGATCGTCGTAATAGGTGTAGTCACCAATGACGATATTTGGATTCGCAACTGTGTTTTGAATAAAGCAAACTTGAGGGAATCCTGCCATTGGATGCGGATTCTTAGGGTCTGGATATTGCATAGATAAGTTAATGAGGTATGAAAAACAGATGCAAGTGCTAAGATTTTAATACTGTATCTTCAAACTAAAAGCATGAATACGGTAACTTTAAATCTTGCGCCCATCTCAAAATTAGCTGACGATCAGTTTTACGATCTATGTCTAGCCAATCCTGATGTCAAGTTTGAGCGTAATTCTAGAGGAGAGGTAATTATTTTGGCTCCGACGGGTGGAGAAACGGGAATTTATAATGCGGGTTTGATTGCTCAGTTTTGGATTTGGAATAATCGCTTTAAGCTTGGCAAGGTATTTGATTCATCGACTTGTTTCAATTTACCGAATAATGCTAATCGATCGCCTGATGTGTCATGGATTAGTTTAGAGCGATGGAATGCGTTAACTGATTCTCAAAAAGAAAAGTTCCCACCGATTACGCCTGATTTTGTTTTGGAGTTGATGTCCCCAACGGATACGCGAAAGGAAACTCAAGCGAAAATGCAGGAATATATGGAAAATGGTGCAAGGCTAGGTTGGTTGCTAGATCGCAGGGCTAATATTGTCGAGATTTATCGTCCAAATCAAGTTATGGAAGTTCTCACTAATCCTGATTTGCTGTCTGGTGAGGATGTATTGCCTGAGTTTAGTTTAGACTTGCGATCGCTTTAGATTTCAAAAAATGATTTTATTAAATGTGAGCATATTTTAGAAATATGTATTAACAAAATATTCTCATTAGGTAGGAAACTTATTAATTATAGAGTGAGATTATACATGTATATTAACTTAACTTTTTAAGCTAATATACATGTATAGAAATTGGAGAGTAAATCATGAGTAATAATGAGGCTGAAATTCAAAAAAATGAATCAAGCGTAAATTTACAAAATCAAATTAACACCTCTAAAAAGGGACTTTGGACTCTTAGTAATATAATTGATGAGCAATCAAAACTTATCTCCAGTATCAGTATATTTATTGCTCTTACAGTATTTTCAATTAATTTCCCAACAAAGCAATTTTCCTCTTTACTATCATCTTGTTTCTTCGGGGTGGCAATTTTAGTATTGATTGAATTATATGTAAATTTACCTCCATGGAGACAATGTGAGCAACGGCTAATTTTTTTTAAACTTATTATTATGCAGTCAACACTATTCTTTATTGGATATTATCTACTTGCATTTCGTGCAGGAGTATCATATTTTTTACCGATTTTAATAGTCAATTTATTCATATGGATTTCAGAAAAATTTGCTATTGCAATTGATTCACAAATACTTAGAAATTCTCTCAGAGCACCTACAAAAATCGATGAAAATGGCAATGAAATATTAGTTTTCCCAGGATTTGTTCAGACTTCTTTAACACTTGGTTTACTTACTTTTGTTATTTGGATTTCAATGCAGCTTGTGCCAGCTATTAATTTTTGGCTTGATAAAATACCAAAATCATAGAGTTAAAAAAGTAACAGTTTAACTATAAATAACTATTAAATCGTAAATCGTGAAAGCATTAAAAATCTTTAGGTAAAACTATTGTAATCTCTCCACTGATAAACCCAGAAACATCACGAGTTACAATTACATCCACGTTATGCACAAATCCACAGGCATATTGCACCGCATCCTCAAAATCTCGAAAATTAAGTTTGATAGCCTGTTCTAAGACATCTCGATCTACAGGGCAAATATTTAGATCAGCTAAGACTTGCGTGATCGCGTTTTGAGCAGATTCCATTCCTGCGGCTCTACGGACAATATAATAGATGTTGGTGATTGTTGTCGCAGCAATAAACCCCTCAATTTCCCCAGCATCAATTCGCGCAAACAGTCTTGCAGCATCTTTTACAAACGGCTCACGTTCTTGCAAGAAATCAAGAACAACATTAGTATCAATCAGAACTCTCATTACTGGTTAGGACTTACGCAACGCGCAAAAAGAGGTAAAAAAGAAGAAGAGTTAGGCAAAGCCAAATGTCAAAGAAATTTAG
>QBMK01000041.1 GCA_003249035.1 Pseudanabaena sp. | reverse complement strand
TGGTACAACAAGAATATTTTAAAGTCTTGGGTAAGTTCTTTGCCAGAAATCTCCTTAATAACGGTTACGTTCTTGAATCTCGCAGAATTTGGGTTGCCGAAAATTGGCATCCCCCTAATTTTTGATGATGCGATGCAAGGCTCGCCAGACTTGAATTTGGAAGTTAGCGACCTAATTGATGCGTTATCCTGCACTAATGCATCAGACATTTAAAGAGATTTTTTTATGAGCATATTAATTAGACAAGGCACGATTATTTTGCCCGATCGCCAAACATTACTAGGTGATGTTTATATTCATCATGGCAAAATTGCAGCGATCGCACCTCATATCGATCTTGCGGATGTGAGTGCTGATGAGCAACCTTTAGAAATTATCGAAGCAACAGGTTTGACATTAATGGCGGGCGCGATCGATCCGCAAGTACATTTTCGGGAACCAGGGCTAGAGCATAAAGAGGATTTGCGATCGGCTAGCCATGCTTGCGCCAAGGGCGGCGTAACCAGCTTTTTAGAAATGCCCAATACTCGCCCGCTAACGATTACGCAAGCAGCGCTGGATGACAAACTCAGCCGAGCAGCTAGTAAATGCGTAGTTAACTACGGCTTTTTTATTGGGGCAACTGGCGAAGTTTTACCAGATTTGCTTAGTGCAAATCCTACCTGTGGCATCAAAATATTTATGGGATCGATGCATGGTGATTTGCTAGTCGATCAAGAAGATTTGTTAGATAAGATTTTCTCGCAGGGCGATCGCCTAATCGCAGTTCATGCTGAGGATCAAGCCAGAATCGCTCAACGCCGCATCGAATTTGCTGATAGTAAAGATCCTGCTAAGCATTCACTAATTCAAGACAATCAAGCGGCGCTCAATGCCACGAAACTAGCCGTAAAGCTTTCTAAAAAATATCAGCGACGGTTGCATATCTTGCATATGTCTACAGGCGAAGAAGCAGAATTTTTGCGTCAAGAAAAACCTGCATGGGTGACCGCCGAGGTGACACCGCAACATTTGCTGATGAATATTGGGGCTTACGAAAAAATTGGCTCTCTAGCCCAAATGAATCCACCTTTGCGATCGCCCCGCGATCAAGAAATCCTCTGGCAAGCTTTGCTCGATGGCTTGATTGACTTTATTGCTACTGACCATGCACCACATACGTTGGCAGAGAAAGGATTTGCAGCTAGCGAAGATCTGCAATCTCCTCAATCCGAAAAATCCTCAAAGGATACAGTTCTATTAGAACCGGCCAACGTCCCATCTGGAATGCCGGGGGTAGAAACTTCACTGCCATTGATGTTAACCCAAGCAGCAAAGGGACGTTGCACAGTCCATCAGGTCAGCGAATGGATGAGCAAAAATGTTGCAGTTGGTTACAAAATTGCTAACAAGGGGGAAATTCGGATCGGTTGGGATGCAGACCTAGTACTGGTCGATTTGAATAACTATAAGCCTGTTAAAAATGAAGATTTGTTGACTAAATGTGGCTGGAGTTCTTTTGCTGGATGGGAACTCACAGGCTGGGCAGTGATTACGATTGTCGGTGGTCAAGTAGTATATGCAAATGGAAAGGTCAATCCTGAAATGCGCGGTCAAGCCTTGCAGTTTGGTTAGATTAGCGACACAATGGATAATCATTAATGAGTAAATTGAAGAGCCTTGCTTTGCAGGGCTTTTCAATTGTCTGGGTTTGATTAAAAAGCAACATCACGCAACACATTATATGTTCCTCTCTCAAAGGCTATCGATTTTATTACTAACAGCGATCGCGACAGGCTTATTTACAGCCTGTAGTAACTCTGGTAATAGTAATTTTTCTATGCCCGCGAACGATTCTACGAAAGTTTCACCAACATCAACACCAACGCCAACGAAGACTACAACTACAAGCCCATTACCAACTGTTTCGCCTAGCCCTAAACCCACGATCTCGCCCATTAATTTACCCGAGCTAGAAATAAAAGCACTCGAACCTTACAAACACCGTTCGGGAATTCTGGAAATGGATGTACCAAAGGGGTGGAAATCAACGGATAAGAGTCAAACAGGCGAGTTACTGGTGACTTGGAATGAACAGGCTGGGAGAGCGACGATTTCCGTTAATATTTTTGTACCTCCGAGCGAAATCCCTGAAAGTCGTCTAGACGACGTTTTTGCCGTAATTATTAAAGGGATGTACGGCAATCAACCAGACTTTGAGATGAAAGCACCTGTGGTTGAGTCAACAGGAAATATTGTGATTGAATGGACATCTACTGTGGCAGTGGGAGACAAGAAAATTAAATTTCAAGCTAATAGTAAATTACAACGCCGTAATAACAAGCTGGTAATTTTAACTTATGGAGCGATCGAGCCAAAGTTTACCGACCTAAAAGATTCCTACTTTAAAATATCTAACAACGTGGTTGTAAATGCTGATATGGAAATACTCTAAACCGTTAAAATCCAATTTTTTTGGTGACTCGACCTCGCAGCGCCACCCATATGAGATTATCTGAGAGATTGCGTACCTTCTGTACGCAATCTCTCAGACTATTAGGATTGCTATATATGCAACTTGCGATCGCCATTATTGATGCATTCACCAATCAAACATTTCGAGGTAATCCTGCGGCAACGATATTAGTTGAGCAGTTTCCCGAAGATGCCCAAATGCAGCAAATTGCGGCTGAGATGAATCTCTCAGAAACAGCTTTTGTTAAGTCACTAGATCAAAAAAACTATTTCCAATTACGATGGTTTACCCCTAAGCAAGAAGTGCCTCTCTGTGGTCATGCCACCCTTGCGATCGCGCATTATTTGCGAGAACTAGACGTAATTGACACCAAATTGCCACTCATTTTCTCTACACTGAGTGGCGATTTAACCATTAGCTTTGAAGAGCAGTTAATCGTAATGGATTTTCCAGCTACTTTCTATCAAACTTGTTCAGAGCGATCTCAACAATTGTTAGTAGAGATGTTGAGAGAACAGCCTTATGAAACTCTTGGGCAGGCTGAAGATTATTTAACAGTTTTATTAGATTCTGAGTCCGCAGTCCAAAATTTTCAGCCACAATATGAACGCATTGCCGAACTAGATGGTTTTGGCTTTATCATCACTGCGATCGCAGATCCTGATCAGCCCTATGATTTTGTGTCGCGATTTTTTGCCCCCAAAGCAGGAATTCCAGAAGATCCTGTGACTGGCTCCGCCCAATGTAGTCTAACTCCCTATTGGGCAAAGCGTCTCGGTAAAAGCGATCTTAAAGCCAAGCAGTTATCAGAGCGGACTGGCGACCTTATCGTTAGCGATCGCGGTAATAGGGTCTTACTGAAAGGAAATGCAATTACCTTTTTACGTGGTCAGATCGCATTTATTTAATTTGATCTGACCTCAGCAAGTAATCGATAGAAAATATCTCCCAAAAGTTGACTAACGCTCAATGAAGGCAATTATTACAGCCGTAACTCCTTACGACCGTTTTGGACAATTTTAATCATGTCAATTAGCTGTGACTCCAGATTGCCAAGGACGCGATCGCTATATTCATCAGCTCCCCGCTGCATATCTTGGACTTCACCCGTCACCCTCTGATGCAACAAATCAAGATCTTTTTGGGCTTGACGGCGCATCTGATTGACTTCATTAATAGTTTGCGATCGCAGCTGTTCACATTCTTCTTGCAGTTCGCGGCGGATTTGACTTGCCTCCTGCTCTGCTTGACGAATAATCACCGATTCTTCTAATAGCTGACTAGCCCTTAGCTCAGCTGACTTGATTAAATCTTCAGCGTATTGTTGAGCTTCAGCAACTAGGTCTTGCTTGTAGAGGATAATCTCTTCAGCTTTAGCGATCGACTCGGGCACAGAAAGTCTTACGCAATCAATCTGCTGACATAGTTTTTCTTCATCGATGATGGTATGTCCCATAACGCGAGGGCCACTTTCCAGCACCATTTCTTCAAGATGGTCTAGCTCTTTGTGTAAGCTCATGTAGTAATCGGCTCTTGGCGCAGTCGCTGGAGAGCTGTTGAAATTACCATTATTAGATTTAGTACTAGCAGTTAAGTTTTCTGTCAGCATCGGGTTTGTGTAAGAGAAATTTCAACGCTTCGATAGTCTAGGGAAATTTAGACTAAATAAATTTATTCAGCTAAACGGCTTAGAAAGACTAAACAATATTGTAAATGAATTTTCGCGAAATCTGTAACTAAGTGAACTTTTTTTCAATAATTCTTAGAATGAAAAAGATTTTGGGTTTTCTTCGGCATCTAGAAGTAATAATCCGAAGATTAGTTTTGATGAAAAATCGCCAGTAGCAGTCTTTTATCAAAACCAATCTTTAATCTTTTTTAATACTGAGAATTTAAGGGAACTCCAAGGAAAAAGTGATCCATATAAAACCCAAAAATATAGCGACGGGCTACGCCCGTCGCTATATTTTTGGGATCAATTATTTTGTGTAAGTCCCTAATACTGAGAATTGCTAGCTTTTTAGATGAGATGAGTGAAACTCATCTCATCTAAATTATTTTAGGCAGGGATTTTCGACAATACCGCACGGGTTGCAGCTAAGGTTGCTTCCACATCGGCATCAGTATGAGCAAGTGATGTAAAACCAGCCTCAAACTGCGAAGGTGCAAGATACACTCCATGCTCTAGCATTCCACGATGGAACTTAGCAAACTTAGCAGTGTCGCTAGTCTTAGCATCTTCATAGTCATAAACTTGCTGGCTAGTAAAAAACATCCCGAACATCGCTCCAACAATGTTACCCGTAGCAGCATGTCCAGTTTCATGGGCGATTGCCAACATGCCTTCAGCCAGCTTCTTAGTAATCTGTTCAAGATATTCGTAAGAACCCGCACGCTTGAGGATTTCCATGGTTTTAATGCCTGCGGTCATCGCCAAAGGATTACCCGATAATGTTCCAGCCTGATACATGGGGCCAGCAGGCGCAACCATCTCCATAATATCTTTGCGACCACCATAGGCTCCCACTGGCAACCCGCCACCGATGACTTTACCCATCGTGGTTAGATCGGGTGTAACGCCAAAACGAGCCTGTGCGCCGCCATAGGAAACGCGGAATCCTGTCATGACTTCATCAAATACTAGTAACGCACCATTGGCATGACAAAGATCTTTCAATCCTTGTAAGAATCCTTCTTTAGGCGCAATACAGCCAGCATTACCAACCACTGGCTCAATAATTACCCCAGAGATTTCATTAGGGTTGGCGGCAAATAATGCCTTGACAGCTTCGAGATCGTTGTAGGGCGCATTAAGCGTATTCGCCGTTGTGGACTTTGGCACACCAGGAGAGTCTGGCAAGCCAAGAGTAGCTACGCCAGATCCTGCTTTGACCAGAAACATATCGGCGTGACCGTGATAGCATCCTTCAAATTTAATGATTTTGTCGCGCCCTGTAAAAGCTCTCATCAGGCGTAATACAGACATGCAAGCTTCAGTCCCAGAATTAACAAAGCGCACCATTTCGACACTTGGTACAGCTTCGATCACCATTTCAGCGAGTGTATTTTCGAGAACGCATGGAGCGCCAAAGCTAGTGCCTTTTTCTAATGCTTTATGTAATGCTTCAATAACTTCGGGATGGGAATGTCCAACGATCGCAGGTCCCCAAGAGCCAATATAGTCAATGTACTTGTTGCCATCGATATCCCACGCATATGAACCACTTACGCGATCAAACACAATTGGCTCGCCACCAACTGATTTAAAAGCCCGAACGGGAGAACTCACGCCACCAGGCATTAGTTGTTTGGCTTGAGCGAAAATAGCTTGGGATGCAGTTGTTTTAAAGGTAGATAAATTCGCAGTCATTTTTTAACGAAGATTTTTTAGGGTTTTTGACTCTTTCTAGACTCAATTTAACTTAGCAATGATGCAAGCGGCACAAAAATCGAATAGAAAGTTACACCCAGTTTGATGTTTTATTCAAAATATATAAGGGAACTCCAAGGAAAAAATGATCCGTATAAAACCCTAAAACATTTCGGCGGGCAAAGCCCGCCGAAATGTTTTAGGGTTTTATATTTTTTGCAAGTCCCTAAGGCAGAAGAACCTTATATATTTTTGAATTTGTTGTAGAGTCTTCCCAAAATACAAAATCTGGCATTTGTAGGACATCGATGCTAATAAGCTTTTGGAAATAAGATTTTTGTAGCTATTTTTACCGAAATAGTCAAGGAGAATTTTGCCGTAGTCGTAATAATACTTAAAAATTTTGCATATATGAAAAAGCATTCGATCTTTCGTATATGATGCAAATAGATAGGGGTGAATCGTGTTAGTGAGATTTATAAAGTTCATATTCTTTATAAATCTGTAAGGGTATCTATTACGATAGAACTAAGCACCTATCAAGCTTAAATTACTGAGATTTGATCGATCCAATGAGAATTCTCCTTGTAGAAGATGATGCTAATTTAGCTGACACTTTAGCCGAAGTGTTAACTACTCAACATTGTGTTGTAGATATCGCAAGAGATGGTGAAGAAGGCTGGGAGAAATCTCAAGCTGACGATTACAACCTGATCTTATTAGACGTGATGCTGCCAAAACTTGACGGCATTAACCTATGTCGCCGTTTGCGGGCGCATGGCAACAATGTTCCGATTTTGATGGTGACTGCTCTCGATATGAGTTCTGACAAGGTTCAGGGCTTAGACGCTGGTGCTGATGACTATCTCGTCAAACCGATCGATCCGCCTGAGCTAATGGCTCGTATTCGTGCTTTGTCACGCCGTGCCCAAATTGCTGAACCCACTGTTTTACGTTGGGGGGAACTGCAACTTGACCCAGGAATGCATGAGGTTTCCTATGCAGGGCAATCTGTGCATTTGACTCCTAAGGAGTACAACATTCTAGAGTTGCTGCTCCATCATGGTCGTCAAGTCTTGAAAAGGATCACGATTGTTGAGCATGTTTGGTCATTGAGCAATCCACCTAGAGAGGACACGATCAATGCCACGATCAAGAGTCTGCGGAACAAGTTAAAGGGTGCTGCTGCTCCTCACAATTTGATCGAGACAATTCACGGTGTTGGCTATCGTTTAAGCCAACTTTCATAAAGAAAAAGGAGTGCACAGCACTCCTTTTTTATAGCAATAGCCCAAATTCTTGTAGAGCTGGCAAGAAATTATTGTTTTCGTGATTGGATGTACTGAGCTTGATTAGGGCAAACCTTTGCAGAGGACTGAGGTTTTGCCATTGGGTAATGGCGATCGCAATGTTTAATTCCTGTGAATGCTTCAACACACTGAGGGGGATAATTTCTATCTGCATCCAAGCTGGTTCTTTCTCAATTGGTAAATCGTTTGGATAGGTATTGAAACATTGAAAAACTTGCGATCGCAAGTTTTCACGATAGGTTTTAATTTCTGTATCTGTATTGCAGGGCAGATCAATTAATTTTTGGCGCTGAATGGTTGAAAAACTATGCCAATGCTGCAGCTTTAGTTTGATGCCACAGGTATCGAGTTTGTATCGAACTTGCATAGGGATACAACGTAGGGCAGCGACAAAATCGGCTTCAAACTCAAAAAATTGCAACATACTTTTCACCCCAAGCAATAAGGGCGTCGCCTCGCACAGCTTTTACTTTAAATCGTTTCAATTTTACTTTAAACCTTTTCAGTATCTTTAATGTTGACAGTTAGCTTCATAGTTCCCAAACGCACCGAAAATTCGCCAGAACTATTAGGGATTGTTATCACTTGAGCAATTTTGCCAAATTTGGGAATACGCACCCGATCGCCTATTTTTAGCTGCAATTCTACTTTCTGCTCGGGAATGACAGGCATATGACGCTTGGTTAGTTCGCCAATTCTCTGCTCAGTACGTTGCACGTCAGCAGCCAATTGTTCGCCTAATTGTTCGCCCTTCTGCAACTTACGGATTACTCGACCAACTTCCTTTTGGGCTTGAGCGATCGCTGCATTTACTTCTTTCTCTTGACGATCGCGTAACTCTTTAGCCTGCGATCGCATTTTTTCAGCACGATCTAAAATCTCTTGATGCAAGCGTTCGGTTTCGGAAAGTAAATTCGCGGCAGCTTCGGTCTTTTGGGTTTGTTCGCGGCGTTGGGCTTCCAGTTCAGCAATTACATCATTCATTTCCGCAGAACCAATGCCAACGCGCACTTGTGCTGCTTCGATGATATCTTGTGGTAGCCCCAAACGACCTGCGATCACAAGGGCATTAGAACGCCCAGGGATACCCCATAGAAGCCTATAGGTAGGTGCAAGGGAAGCATCGTCAAATTCTACGGAAGCATTCTCAAATTTGGGATTTTGGTATTTCAGGGCTTTGAGTTCGCCAAAGTGAGTTGTGGCGATCGCGAGTCGCGTATGTTCGCCTAGGTATTCCAATAACGCTGTCGCGATCGCGCTGCCTTCAGATGGGTCAGTTCCAGCACCAACTTCATCCAGCAGCACTAGAGACTTAGCCGAAAGAGAGTCTAAAATTCTGCCTATACGGCGAATATGTCCCGAAAAAGTTGATAAGTTTTGCTGTAAGGACTGCTCATCGCCAATATCAGCAAGTACAAGATCGAACCAAGGCATTTCCACAGGTTCTTTGGCAGGGATAAACATTCCCGCTTTTGCCATTAAAGCCGCTAGACCAAAAGTTTTCAGCGTCGCGGTCTTGCCGCCTGTGTTTGGTCCTGTAATCACAACTACGGAAATCTGCGGAGAAATCAACACATCCACAGGTACGACTTCTCGACCTTCTTCATTTTGTTGTTGCCATATCAACAAAGGATGTCGCAATTGACGCAGTACGATTGATTCGTCTTCCAAAAAATGCGGCGGATTTGCCCCTAGCCAATATCCATAACGCGCTCGCGCCACCGCCAGATCGATCTTGGTAACAATAATCAGCAATCTTTGTAAATCTGCAGAGATCTCCGTGATTTTAGTACTAAGCTCCGCCAAAATGATCTCGATTTGGGCTTGCTCCATTTTCAACAGTTGGCGCAAGCGGTTATTAGATTGCACCACCGAGTTAGGTTCTACAAATAGAGTCATCCCCGTACTGGAAGTATCGTGAATCACTCCTGGGACGCGATCGCGTTGTGGCGACTTTACCGACAGCACATAGCGATCGCTACGTTGGGTAATGATCTGCTCCTGTAGTGAGCTAGCATTGCGCTGCATAATGTTTTGCAGCTTGGTAATAATCTGATCGCGCACAGAGGTTAGCTCATGACGAATTTCCCCTAAACGTACTGAGGCGCGATCTAAAACATTTCCCCCTTCATCAACACAGCGATAAATTTCCTGCTCGATCTCAGGATAAGTCCGCAACTCGCTAGCAAGTATCTGTAAATTCGGGCAGTAATCAGCATTATCTAGCTGACGGCGTAGGTTTCGCGCTCCTGCCAAAGTCGTTGCGATCGCCCAAAGCTCTATAGCTGACAAAATCCCCTGTTTCTCAGCCCGAAATACTGCTTCTGTAATATTTTGAATCCCTTCTAAAGAAACGCCCGCATTTCGCTCTTCCAATGTATAGGCTTCTTTAGTTTGGGTAAGTAATTCTAATGTATCTTCATAGCGATCGGGTATTGGTAAATGCGCCGATGCGATCGCCCCCAGCTTAGTCGTTGTAAATGTTGATAAATGCTGACATAAACGATTCCATTCCAACAAATCTAACGTCTCAGCTTGCATGACACCTCAAAATAGTTTTTTATCGGTCAACATAAGTCCAGTGCTGCCTAGTGTTGATAATACTTTTCTATTGTGCCAAAAAATCAAAAAACAAGGGGCGTAAGCCCCTTGTTTAGCTAAAAGATGAGGTGCGATGCATCTCTTTTTTTAATTACAAGCGAGATGCTAATCTTTCAAAATCAGCTTGAGTACTTGATAGCATTCTGCTACGGCTATCAGGATTGCGATCGCCACTTAAATTCGGGACGAGGTTACGGGCTTGCAACGCCATATGTAATTGTAAATGTGCGACGTAGTCGCTCAGATCGCCTTGAACATCAATTTGTTTGAGCGCTACAGATTTATTGCTAGTCACCGCGTTACCTCTCATTTAATTATGTGAATGTAAACTAAATATGATTTTTTAAAGGCTAATCTTTAATTCGATGGAGATTAGATAAGTTATTTCTATAACTTTTGATATAGAACTTATCATACAGGTGTTCTTGGTAGATATAGCTAGATACGAAGCGTAATCTTTTGACGTAATACTTAACAAACCCGAAGAATATCGAGATACAGGGTAAAACATCGTATATCAATATTCTTCGGGTTTGAGCTGTAATCATCATCAGTTGCGGTGGTGCTGTATTCTAGTAATGGCAAGTCTTACAAAGTGGTTAAAGCTAATTTCACTTGACTAGAGTTGGATAAGATTTTTAATATTCTTTGCCAATATTGCCAATATTTTTACTATTTATTTCATTAAAGCCCTTTATCATGCTCAAACGTGCTGTCTCTACATTGCTTGTGGTATTTGCCCTGTTTCTTACCAGTTGTGCTAATACGCCCACGAGTGGTCTCGTACCATTTGCAGATACTAAGGATGGCTATCGATTTCTATATCCAAATGGTTGGACAGAGACTAAGGGTAATTCGGCGATCGACATTTTGTTTCACGACATTATTGAGCCTTCAGAAAATGTATCTGTTGCCATTAGCAAACTAGAAACAGTGAAGACTCTTGAAGAAATTGGTGATCCGGAAGCGATTGGCTTGCGGCTACAACAACGTGTTGTCGCTCCAGAAGGTTCTGGTCGTGAGGCTAAACTGCTTAGTGCAACTCAGAAGGAATCAGGCGATCGCAACTATTACACTTTTGAATATGCAGTTCAACGTCAGCAAGGTGAACCACGCCATGATCTCGTAACTGTATCTACAAATCGCGGCAATCTTTACACTCTGAGTATTTCTAGTTCTGAGAAACGTTGGGACAAAGTCAAAGATTTGTTTGCTAGAGTTTCCAAGTCATTCTCCGTCGGTGAATAGCAGCAAATAAAAATCTTGTGAGCCAACTAAGTTGGTGGGATAAATTAATTCTGCAAGAAAACCTCTAAGGTTTTAGCTCCTAGAGCCTCGCAATGTATAACTTATTTTGATCATCTATTTAGAAACCTACATGAAATAATAAAACCCAGAATTGGTGCGTTGGGAGAATCCCAACGCACCAATTCTGGGTTTTATTTGGATCGCTTATTACTTAGATGTCTCTTACGTCAATATGCTTCAAATTCTCATCATTGATGACGATCCAACGATCAGAATGACTCTTCAGAGATTTCTCAAGAGTCAAGGCTATGATGTGATTGTGGCTAAGGATGGTGAAGAAGGATTAGCTAAGGCTAGAGAAATTCGTCCAGCTTTAATTATTTGCGATTGGATGATGCCCATAATTGATGGCTTAGAGGTGTGTCGTCAGATCAAGAGCAGCCCTTCTCTCGCTAATATCTATCTGATTTTGTTGACCGCACGAGATCAAGAAGGTGACTTGGTGCAAGGTTTAGAAATGGGGGCAGATGATTTTTTGGGGAAGCCGCCAAGGATTAATGAGTTAAGAGCTAGGGTGAGAGCGGGGCTAAGGCTTTATCAGGCAACTGAAGAAATCCAAAGGCAAAAAAGATTAATTGAGCAGGAGTTATCTCAGGCTTCGGAATATGTGCGATCGCTTTTGCCTGAACCTTTTGAAGGTGAAGTTTCGATTCGGTCTAGTTTTTTACCATCCACACAGCTTGGTGGAGATAGTTTTGATTATTTTTGGCTAGATAGCGATCACTTGGCTATTTACCTCCTAGATGTCTCAGGGCATGGAGTTGGCTCAGCACTTTTATCGGTATCAGTTTTAAATTTAATGCGTACCCGCAGTTTGAGGCGAAGTAAGTCATCTCAAGACACAACTAATTTTTATAAACCCAGTGAAGTACTAAGCGATCTCAATAATAATTTTCAGATGTCTTTACATAATGAGATGTACTTCACTATTTGGTATGGGGTTTATGATAAGCGAACCCATACTCTAGTTTATGCAAGTGGAGGACATCCTCCTGCAGTCATTATTTCTAATGAAGAAGTCCCTAAGATTAAGTTATTAAAAACTGCTGGTCTGCCAATTGGGATGATGCCTGAAATTAATTATCTAGAGAAAGTTTGTGAGATTGATAATAGTAGTCGGCTCTATCTATTTAGCGATGGAGTTTACGAGATTGCTCAGGAGCATGGAAATATTTGGGGCTTTAATGCTTTGATACATACATTTATGAGAACTTCGAGCGATCGCAATTCACGAATTGAACATATATTATCTTGTGTTAAAGCTGCAGCCAATAATCATCCTTTTGAAGATGACTTATCTCTATTAGAAGTCGAATTTCATATGTAGATCTCGGTATTAAGTACCTCGGTATAATAATTAAAAAACAGAGCAACCCCTCCAATATACCGCCCACTGTGATAGCGGTATATTGGGGGGGTATACCAATTATAAAGTAGAAGAATATGAATCACTCTTCTATGCTCTAATACCAATTCACGAAAGTGTGACAACACTTTTGAGGATTAAAAAACAAACCCAGTAAGGGTTCTCAAAACTAAAAATGGCTACGCCATTTTTAGTTTTGGTATAACGTTTAATTTAAAGTTGCTTTAAATTCTTCTACAGTTGGATAAATCTTAAAAATCTTGGTCATGCTAGTAAGTTCAAATAGCATTTCCACTTGATCGTTAGCACCACAAATTGACATATCGCCATTACTGTTCCGCATTGCCTTTAGAGCCGAGACCAATGCTCCTAATCCAGAACTATCCATAAAAGTAACCTTATTAAGATCGACTAATAAATGCTTAGGAGGATTTGGTACTGAGACAATATCGTTAACTTGACCACGAAAATCGGCCGCAGTCATGACATCTAACCTGCCTGAGGGCTGTATAACTTTCACTTGATTACTCATGGATTTTTTCTTGTCTTAACAATTTAATTCGATAATTGCGGGAAAATAAGTACTTCGGCATAATTAAAAAAGAGCCAGGATCTAAATCAACCGCGCAACAGACGATATAGATTTTTGGGGTTTATATTTAATGTTGCCTAGCTACATACTGGTTAGCTATCAAGTTTTAAGGTGACACTTACTCATAAGCATAGATCTTTATAGATTATATTTGCTCTTAATTTGGGCTTTAATGAAGTCTTGACACTGTTAAGCAATTTTTTTCAATCTATAAAGCTATGGCTGATTTACCCGATTTGCAAGCGATCCAAAACGTATTAAATTCTATTGTCGATTCCGATCGCCAAAAAAGTATTGTTGAACTAAACATGGTGAAAGATATCGCCATTAAAGCCAACGGGGTAGTCAGCTTCACCTTGCTACTGAATGATCCCAATAGCCCAACGCGAGATCCTCTAATCCAAGAGTGTAAAGAAGCCATTAAGTCGATCTCATCTGTTTCCGATGTTTGGGTGAAGGTAATTGCCAATACCCCTGCGATCGCCACACCTGCTCCTCCAACGAATGCTTTGCAGGGTATTGAAGGCGTTAAATATGTCCTCGCGATTTCCAGCGGCAAAGGTGGTGTGGGTAAAACCTCGGTTGCCGTAAATGTCGCTGTTGCCCTTGCGGATATGGGCGCAAAGGTTGGCATTCTCGACGCTGATATTTATGGACCAAATGTGCCTGTGATGCTGGGTATGGAGTCGGCTCAGGTAAAGGTGGTCAAGTCAGAGAATGGCGCAGACGTGGTCGAGCCAGCTTTTAACTACGGCGTGAAAATGATCTCAATGGCATTTTTGATTGCTAAAGATCAGCCTGTGGTTTGGCGTGGCCCAATGCTGAATGGGGTGATTCGTCAGTTTTTGTATCAGGCAAATTGGGGCGAGTTGGATTATTTAATTGTCGATATGCCACCAGGGACTGGTGATGCACAGTTAACTCTTACGCAGTCGGTGCCATTGGCTGGAGCTGTGATTGTGACGACACCCCAAACGGTTTCGCTCTTGGATTCGCGCAAGGGTTTGAAGATGTTCCAGAATATGGGGATTCCTGTTTTGGGCATCGTCGAAAATATGAGCTATTTCATTCCGCCTGATATGCCTGATAAGCAATACGACATTTTTGGCTCTGGTGGTGGCAAGAAAACATCTGAAGAGCTTGGTGTGGATTTGCTCGGTTGTGTGCCTCTAGAAATTAGTCTGCGCGAAGGTGGCGATCTCGGTGTACCAATTGTGTTAGGTCATCCTGATTCTGCTTCGGCTAAGGCTTTACGAGAAATTGCTAAAGCGATCGCGGCTAAAATCCAAGCGTAAAATAATTTCTCTAGCTGGGTCTCGCACCAGATCTTAAAGTTTGCGAGGCTGCAGTCGCATCAACAATCTATCGAATAAAGGCGATCTCCTCTAATCAAGAATCAAAAATAGCGATCGCAAATCTCAAGGTGTGAGGATTTTGTTTGTAGGGGTAAAACATTGGCACGACCATCTCTAAATTCACCACTGAGATATCAATCCGCAAATGCTTTACCCTCCAGATAAATTGTCCAATCGTCGAGAGGTTTGGGCGTAGTATTACCGTTTGATAATCTCGGTGATTTGCGTGAATGGTGGTAATAATGCTGCGCCCAAATGGGACTTTGTTGTGTCTGATGAGTGCTTAAAAAAATCGGGGAGATAGAAATGCAAGAAAATTTAGTGATATATTGACTGTGCGGATCTTAGGGTTTGGAAGTATGAGGTGTAAATAGATAATTGTCAAAGATTTATCAAATAGTTGTTGATACTAATGTGCTAGTCTCTGGGTTAAGATCCAATCTAGGTGCATCTTACAAATTGCTTTCTATTCTTAATGATCGTCGTTGGCAAGTTAATGTGTCTACAGCTTTGATTTTTGAGTACGAGGAGATTTTAAAAGGTGCTAGTAAGGATTTAGGTTTGACTTTGCAAGAGGTAGATTTAGCGATCGCGGCTATTTGTAATATTGCTAATTTCCATCCAATTTTCTTTCTATGGTGACCAATGCTCAAGGATGCAGATGATGAGTTCTTAATTGATCTGGCTTTGAAAGCACAAGCAGATTTTATCATCACTTACAATCAAAGGGATTTACAACCAGTTGAGAGGTTTGGGATTCAAGTTGTTACACCTAAACAATTTTTACAGATAGTTGGAGAGATTGATTCATGAGAGTTATTGCTGATATTCCTGATGTTCTATACCAACAATTGGAGTCTTTTGCTCAAAGGGAACAAATTCCTATAGATGGATTAGTGGCGATCGCATTGTCGTCTCAGCTTGCGGTGTGGTCAACTAGAGATTTTTTAGTAGAGAAGTCAAGGCGGGTGAGTTGGGATGCGTTTGAGAAGGTGTTAGCAAAAGTACCTAATGGGGAACCTGATGAGCGCGATCGCTTTTAATCGATCTCCAAAAATACCGCCGATCTGTAGGGGGTTAAGCATTTGCGCCACAATATTCAAACTCCTCACAAGAAATCTCTGTACGCAAATGCTTAACCATCTTTGCTCTCATCGATAAATTGAGGCTGCGTTGTGGGGTTTGGGCGATCGCATTATCGTTTGATAATCGCAATGAATGCGTATATGGCGGCGGTAATGCTTCGCCCCTAAGGGGAATTGATGAATATTTGATTATGTTTTTTGTAACGATCGCCTGTTTTGGGGAATATCGCTTTATGCTGGCTAGTAGGTGACTTCGGGTTTTGATGTAAGTGTGAGGATGTTGGCAATGAATAAGGTTGTTGGTATTGCGATATTGACTTTTTTGGCTTGTGGGCAAGTGCAGATAGTGACGAGTGAAAGCATCCAAGCACAAACAACACAAGACCGTAAAGCGGAAGCAGATCGACTGTTGCAACAAGGGATTCAGCAGTGTAAAACTGGGTATTGCGAGGCAGCTTTGCAGTCATGGCAGCAAGCACTAACAATCTATCGGGAAATCAAAGACCGTCTCGGTGAGGGAGCAGCGCTGGGAAATCTCGGAATCGCTTACAAAGAACTCGGCAAATATGACAAAGCGATAGAGTTCCATCTGCAAGCTTTAGCAATCTTACGGGAAATCAAAGACCTTAGCGGTGAAGGATCGGTGCTGGGGAATCTGGGAAACGCTTACCATTCCCTCGGCAAATATGACAAAGCGATCGACTTCCAACTGCAAAGCTTAGCGATCGCGCGGGAAATCAAAGACCGTCTCGGTGAGGGACAGTCGCTGGGAAATCTGGGACTCGCTTACGATTCACTCGGCAAATATGACAAAGCGATCGAATACCATCTACAAAGCTTAGCAATCTTACGGGAAATCAAAGACCGTAGCGGTGAAGGATCGGTGCTGGGATATCTAGGAAACGCTTACCATTCCCTCGGCAAATATGACAAAGCGATCGATTTCCATCTGCAATATTTAGCGATCACGCGGGAAATTAAAGATCTTAGCGGAGAAGGCTTAGCGCTATCAAATCTAGGAGGTATGTTGTCTGAAGCTAAACGCCCCGAACTAGCGATTCTCTTTTACAAACAATCGATCAACGTCCGCGAAGCGATTCGCAAAGATATCCGTAAACTCGATAAAGACATCCAAAAATCCTATTTAGAAAGAGTTTCTAGCAGCTATAAACGCCTCGCCGACCTACTGATTCAGCAAGGTCGCATCGTGGAAGCCCTACAAGTCCTCGATCTCCTCAAAGTCCAAGAACTCGAAGACTATCTCAAAAACATCAAAGGCAGCGACAGATCGGCGCAAGGTGTCCGACTTCTAGAACCCGAGAAAGCTATGAACGATAAGTTGTTAGCAATTAGCTTTGAGAATAGTCCTGAAATTAACAGCCAACTTGCTAACAAAATCCAACAACTTCCCAAATCAGAAATCAACAAAGTCCCCGACTATCTCCAGAAAATCCCTCAAGGAACAGCTTTACTTTATCCCTTGATTCTTAGCGACAGAATTGAAATCATCCTCTTCTCACCCAACACCATTCCCATCAGCCGCACCGACAAAATATCCCAGAAAGAACTAGAAACCCTAGTGATTGATTTTAGAGCTGCACTTGTTGATTCCGGCTCCGAAGACTACAAAGAACCTGCGGCACAGCTTTACAAATTGCTGATCAAACCCATCGAAGCCGAACTCATTCAAGCCAAAGCCACCACCATCCTCTATGCACCCGATGGCATCTTGCGCTATATCCCCATTGCCGCACTCTATGACGGCAAACAATGGCTAGCCGAGAAATACCGCATTAGTAACCTAATTGCATACAGCCTCTTCGACTTTGCGCCAAAGCTAAAGACTCAGCCCAACATCCTCGCGGGAGCATTTGGCGGCAAAGCAGGCGAGAAAAAGTTCGGACAAAATGCATTGCCTGCGACTCTAAAAGAAGTTCAAGCGATCGCCAACTCATTCCAAAACTCAGTCACCTTAACTGAAAATAACTTTAGCCGCCAAGCGATCGAATCGAAGTTTAAAAATTACAACATTCTCCATCTTGCTACCCATGCTTCGTTTAATATTGGTAGACCAGAGAACTCCTTCATCATCTTCGGCAATGGCGACAAAATCCTTCTCAATGAAATCACCGATTGGCAAATTCCGAATATAGATTTGATCGTGCTGAGTGCCTGTCAGACTGGCGTGGGCAAACTCGGTGATGGTGTGGAAATCTTGGGTTTTGGCTATCAAGTTCAGAAAGCAGGTGCAAAAAATGCGATCGCATCTCTCTGGTTGGTCGATGATGCTGGCACGCAAGCTCTCATGGCAGCTTTTTATCAAGAACTCAAAAAAGACAATGTCACGACTACTGAAGCTTTGCAAAGAGCGCAAGTTTCCTTGATTCGTTCTTCAGAGTTTAATCATCCCAAGTACTGGTCGGCATTTTTTGCGATCGGCAATGGGTTATAGAGAGAGCATATTGCCGAAATAACGGCTATGAATTTTTCGTAACGCCATCTCAAAGTTATGCTCCAAACTGGCAATCTGCCTGCAAGAGACTTAAGCTCTCTTTTGCTGACTCCCTTCTCAGTCTAAAAATAGACAGTAAACTCTAAGAATTAGTGGTGCGATGCTCTGCTCTGCGCCGCACCACTAATACCAAGACACAAAATGGCGCAGCCATTTTGTGTATTTAAAACCATAGCTGTGTTTGTTTTTTAATTCACAAAAGTGTCGTCACACTTTTGTGAATTGGTATTAGTTATACCAAAATACAAAGTAGAGACTACAGATGGTAAAAAAGAAGAGATAAAAAGGAGGAGGCAAAATGGCAGGAGTATATAAGCTGGAGATCAGGGAAAGTGAAGAAGAGCTAAAAGAGAAGCTAGGAAAACAAAAAACAGCATCAGATAAAGAAAGAGTACAAGTATTGTATTTGCTGAAAAGTAAGCAAGCAAAGACAGTACAAACAGCAGCCCAACTAGTCGGCAGAAAGCGAGTGACAGTGCAAGAGTGGTTGAAAGAATATAGAAAGGGAGGAATTAGCGGCATACTAAGGCACAAGCCAAGAGTAGGTCGAAATTCAAAAATCCCAGACTGGGTGCAAAAAGCATTGCACAAGCAATTGCAACAAGAGCAAGGGTTTAATAGCTACGGAGAGATACGACAATGGTAGCAAGAAAAACTGGGAATCGAAATCTCATATAAAAATGTGCATGACTTGGTGCATTCCCGAATGAAGGCAAAACCGAAAGTAGCACGCCCTTATAGCGCCAGCCACAACCAAGAGCAATGCGAAAACTTAAAAAAAACTCTCTGAGAACCTAGCAATGATTGCATTGTATGTTGTATCAGTGCTGGGCTTAACGGGAAAAGTCCGTTTCTTTTTTCAAGATGAAACAAGGATTGGTCTGAAAACTATCAGTGGTCGTAAAATCACCGCCCGTGGGGTTAAGCCCAAGGCAAAAGTCCAGTGGCAGTTTTTAGCTACTTGGCTATGAGAATACAATACCTCAGAGTCGTTTATCTATACAGCTTTGATTCGCAAAATGCTTAGAAATCTTACTGCTGTCAATTCTTAAATGCTTTCTAAGAGATATTATTGGAAAGAGCTTCCATCCATCATTACTTTATCTTTAATCAGCACCAAAATAGAAATTCTGTAAGCCAGCGCATTACATTAGCCCATCATCTTCTGCGGCTTTAGCTGCCTCATGAATTAACTGACCATTGCCAATAATCGCAGACTCATACTTTTAAGTGAAAATCGCTTTATTATGGGGAATATCTAGCCTTTTTTATGCAGCTTTTGTATGACTGCTCCCACCCGTAAAGATCCAAAATCTAAACGCGATCGCCAGATGTCTCTTAAGATATTGCTGATTGTGCCTTTTGTGACGCAAGTGATTGCTGCAGTGGGGATCACAGGATGGCTATCGGTACAGAATGGGCGCGAAGCAACTCAGGAGCTAGCTCCTCAAATCGGGCAAGAAGTAACCAACACGATTGAAGCTCATGTGCGAGGATACTTTGATGCCCCTTTAGAAATTTTGCAAGCTCATGGAACAATGGCAACAGCAGGCTATTTAAATTTCGAGAATTTAAATAGTTTCGTTAAATTGCTTTGGCAACAGATGCGCCAAGCTCATAGTTTATATTTTTTCTACGCGGCAAATCCTCAAGGGCAATTTATCGGCGTTGAACGGATAGAAGGGAATAATTTGGTACTACATCGTTCTTCATTGCCAAATCCGACTTCAACAGCACCATTACAAAAATCAATCTATCGCTTAGATAATGCAGGTAATATCCTGAATCAGATTGAAGCGAACATTTACGATCCTCGCGATCGCCCTTGGTATAAAGCAGCAGTCAAGGCTCGTCAAGTAGTCTGGAGTCCTATTTATCTATTTGTAGCGCGTCCGATTTTAGGAATTACTGCTTCGCTCCCGATTTATAGCGAATCTGGGAAATTGCGTGGAGTAATGGCGATTGATATAACGCTCTCTCAAATTGGAGACTTTCTTAGACAGTTGCAAATCGCTAAAACTGGACAAGCATTTATTTTAGAAACATCTGGCGAGATTGTTGCCACTTCAACTTCTGAATCTCCCTATATTTCCATAGAGCAAAAACAACAACGTATTCACGCACTTAAGAGTCAAAATCCCTTACTACGTTTAGTCTTTCAAAATCTTCAACAGAAATATCCTAATCTTGCCAATATCCCTAAGAATCAACAACTACAAATAGAATGGGAAGGTGCGACTCAATATTTCCAGATCACCAGATTGCAGAGCGATCAGGGGCTTAATTGGCTGATGATTGTGGCGGTGTCGGAACAAGACTTTCGCGATCGCATTAACATCAATACACGCAACACAATTGTTTTATGTGCTTTAGCTCTAATCTTTGCTAGTTTGACAGGTTTTTATACATCAAAGTGGATTGCGAAACCCGTAGAAAAACTGATCGATGCTTCACATCTGTTAGCAAATCTCTCTGCCTCAGCCGATCTTGCTACTGGTCAGCCCTATCAACCCATTCAAACAGCAAATGTTCGGGAGCTATCGATTCTGGCTGATTCCTTTAATCAAATGGCTCATCAGTTACAAGTTTCTTTTACGGCACTTGCCCAAAGTAAAGAAGAATTAGAAATTCGTGTAGAAAAACGTACTGCCGATTTGAAAACCAGTGAGACTAAATACCGTACTCTCGTTGAGGCTGCAAATTGCATCATTTTACGAAGGGATATTGTAGGCACAATTAAATTTATTAATGAATATGGCTTATCTTTCTTTGGATTTCAGAAACAAGATGAGATGGTCGGCAAAAATATCAGTGGAACAATTATCAGAGATAGTGACGATACAACTGTTTCTGATCTGCTTAATTGGATGGGAAGTAGTGTTAAGTCTCCGCATGTTTCCATGTTTCAAGAAAGTCAAAACATCCGTAGCGATGGAGAAGAAGTATGGATATCTTGGGCAAACTGCCCGATTCTGGATGATTCAGGTGCGTTAGTTGAGGTTCTCTCGATTGGGATTGATATTACGGAAAGGAAGCGAATTGAGTCTACGCTAGAAGAGTTTGTGAGTTTACAAAAAGCCACCTTTGAGTCAATTGCTGATGGAGTTTTGGCGGTCGATCAAAGAGGGCATATCAGTAGTTACAACCAGCGCTTTGTCGATATGTTCTTACTAACTCCAGAGGTTTTAGACATGCCTGATTACGAACTCAGATTGGAATTTCTATCGGTAAAGATGCTCGATCCTCAAGAATTTATGTTGCGATCGCAAGAGTTCTATCGCCATCCTGAACTCGAAAGTTATGATTTGCTAGAACTTATTGATGGTCGAGTTGTGGAGCGTTATTCTCGTCCACAAAAGCTTGGCGATCAAATTATTGGACGTGTATGGAGTTTTCAAGATATAACTGCTCGTGTAAGAGCAGAGCAATCGCTCGAAGAACAAAAAACCTATTTGCGATTAATCATTGATAGTATTCCGCAACAGATTTTCTGGAAAGATATAAATTTGGTTTTTCGAGGCTGTAATAAAAATTGGGCGATGTCTGCTCAATTAGAAACTCCAGAAAGTGTAGTGGGTAAAACTGATTACGATCTGATTGCCAATCCTGAATTAGCAAATATGTTTCGAACGCACGATCAGCAAATTATGGATTCGAATATTCCTGAAATGCATGTAATTCAGCGTAAGCTCAATCCCGATAAATCTGGAAAATCTATATGGCTGGATATTAGTAGGCTACCAATTATCGACGCAGAAGGAAAAACAATCGGTGTTTTGGGTGTACTTGATGATATTACCGAACGCAAGCTTGCCGAAGAATCTCTCCATGCTGAGCAGGAGAAATCAGAGAAATTGTTGTTAAACATTCTTCCTAAAGCGATCGCCGATCGCCTTAAGCAATTTAATGGAGTTATAGCCGATAGCTTTGAGTCAGTCACAGTTCTTTTTGCCGATCTGGTCAGCTTCACCAAAATGTCTTCAGAACTTTCTCCACATGAGCTAGTCGATCTCCTAAATCTAATTTTTTCTAATTTTGATACCCTTTGCGAAAAGTATGGTTTAGAAAAAATTAAAACCATAGGTGATGCCTATATGGTGGCAGGTGGTATTCCTCTTCCGACCGAAGGTCATGCGGAGGCGATCGCATCTATGGCTTTAGATATGGTTGAAAAAGTGGATGAACTTCGCAAATTGACAGGTAAACCACTACAAATCCGTATCGGTATTCACACGGGAGCAGTAATTGCGGGAGTAATAGGTACGCAAAAGTTTATTTACGATCTCTGGGGTGACACGGTAAATGTGGCTAGTCGCATGGAGTCCCACAGTGAAGTTGACAAAATTCAAGTGACCGCCGAAACCTATGAACTGCTCAAACATAAATTTAAGCTGGTCGAGCGTGGGGCGATCGAAGTCAAAGGCAAAGGACTAATGCAAACCTATTGGCTTACATCTTCCTCAAAATAAAAAGGGTGCGCTTCGCGCACCCTTTTTATTTACATCCAATCATCGTCATCATCGTAAGACACTCTCGTATTCGGACGACGACGATCGTCTTCATCTTTGCCACGTTTATTACGACTAGCAAAACTACCGATGCTTTCAAGGATGCCACCGAATAGATCGTCATCGTCATCTTCGAAATATTCTTCGTCCTCAGCATAGAGTTCACTCGATAGCGCATAGAGTGCTTCTTGTAACTCAGACTGAGCGCGATCGATTAGGGCATCATCTTCTTTGGCGATCGCATCTCTCAATTTTTTAATTGAGCCCTCAATTTGTTTGCGGCGTTCGTAACTGAGTTTATAGCCGTAGTTCAACGCTAATTCCTTCAATTGACGATCTGCCCCTACAGCAAGATTGTCAGCTCGATTTAATTTCTCAATGCGTTCTCGTTTAGCACGATCGCGATCGGCAAATTGCTCTGCCTCCGTGACCATACGCTGTACTTCTTTTTCATCCAAGGTCGAAGCGCCCTTAATTGTGACACGGCGTTCAACTCCCGTCCGGCGATCGCTAGCAGTCACTGCCAAAATCCCATCGGTATTTAAGTCAAAAGTGACATCAACTTGAGCCATGCCTCGCGGCTGGGGATCAAGTCCACTTAGTTTAAAGCGTCCCAATGACTTGTTGTATTCCGAAAGGTCTCGTTCACCTTGGATTACATGAATTTCTACAGAAGTTTGGTTGTCTTCAGCTGTGGTAAATAATTCCATCTTGCGACAGGGAATAGTCGTGTTTCGAGGAATTAAACGTTTGACTACTCCGCCTGAAGTTTCTACGCCTAATGATAATGGGGTGACATCCAGTAGCAAAACATCCTTAATTTCACCCGACAAAATAGCAGCTTGGACAACTGCGCCGATCGCCACAACTTCATCTGGGTTTACACTTTGGCTTGGTGGTTTCCCGATCGACCTTTCTACCATTTCTTGTACAGCAGGAATGCGCGTAGATCCGCCGACTAAGACAACCTCATCGATCTGGCGTGGACTAATTTGCGCATCACGTAACACGCGATCGAGGGGGATTTGTAAACGCTCTAATAAATCGGCACTTAGTCTCTCAAACTGCGATCGCTTTAAACTAGTTTCTAAATGTAATGGACCTTCTGCTGTCGCTGTGATAAACGGCAAATTAATCTCAGTTACGCCCACAGTCGAAAGCTCGATCTTGGCTTTTTCCGCAGCTTCGGTTAGGCGTTGCAAAGCTTGACGCTCTTTACGGAGATCTACACCATCGGATTTTAAAAATTCTTCAGCCAGATAATTCACAATTTGGCGATCGAAATCATCGCCACCCAACTGCGTATCGCCTGTAGTTGCCTTTACCTCAAATAAGCCGTCGCTAACTTCTAGCACCGATACATCAAACGTGCCGCCGCCAAGATCAAATACTAAAATTTTCTTATTAGACTTCTTGTCTAAGCCATAGGCTAATGATGCTGCCGTTGGCTCGTTTAAAATTCGCTTAACTTCAATCCCAGCAATTCTGCCTGCATCCTTAGTTGCTTGTCTTTGCGAGTCATTAAAATAAGCTGGAACAGTAATTACCGCTCCAGTTACTGGTTCACCCAAATACCTACTCGCTTCATCTACGAGTTTACGAATTATCATTGCCGAAATTTCTTCAGGAGCAAAATCTTTTTCAAGTCTGGAGCTACGTAACTTGATATTGCCCTGATCATCTCGACGCACTGTATAGGGAACTCGCTTATTTTCAGCAGAGAGTTCACTATGCTTTCGTCCAATAAAGCGCTTGACAGAATAAAAGGTATTGTCTGGATTTAGCACAGCTTGTCGACGAGCCATTTGTCCGACAAGACGTTCGCCATCTTTAGTAAAGCTAACAACGGAGGGAGTGGTGCGGCTACCTTCTGAGTTTGCAATCACTATGGGTTTGCCACCTTCCATAACGGCTACCACAGAGTTTGTCGTACCCAAGTCAATACCTACAATTTTGCCCATGCTTGACGTATATACCTCTTCACTTCCCAAGACTGTTTATTAAACAGCTTAACAATTTTTGATTTTGCCTTATTCTGCTAATATCCTAGCTCTAAACTCCACGCTTATAGACAAAGGGGACTAAGCCCCTTGTCTGTAGCTTGGTTATTTGCCAAAAACTTTATCTTTCCAAGCCGTGATTCCATCAACTAGCTCTTTGCGGGTATCGGCAAGTAAGAGGTATCGATAGACAAACCATATCGAGTAACCAAAGCCGACTAATTCAAAGACGCTTGGTAATAAAGGTAGTTTATTTAAAAATTCTAAAAGTGCTGAAGTGGCAATTAGTAGAGGGATGGTGGCGATTATGGTGATTGCGAGAGTGAGGTTAGATTTTTTCCCTTCACCAAAGTATTCCTCCCAAAGCTGTTTAACTTGTTTCAAAAGATCATTACTAACTTGGAGTGTGTCATCTACGGAAGGATTAGCGGTTGTAATTACTGCTTTTACCTCAGGAGCAGATATCACTGGCTTTACAGTTTCGGTTAGATCTTCTGCGATTGCTTCGACAGTGTCTTCTTGTGGTTCCATGGTTTGTTTGATTTAGTCGATCAGATCAGTACGATGGGGAAATTTTAACAATATTTGCAGCGCTTTGTGAGGAGGATTGTTCTAATAGAGTGGCTACTATCCAAAAAAAGAGATGAGACGTTGTGCTCCATATCTTTTTTTTGATCTGTTTAGCTGTTGCCAGTCTTGTTACGACATAAAGCCCAAAGAGTATAAGGTGGTGCGAAGCACCGCCTCATACTCTTTGGGCTTTGATACAAGTTGACTATAGCTATAATTTCTAACAATAGCGATCGCAAATACAACAAATATACAAAGAGACCTCTTCCTTTACGTCTTGTCTCACTTTATGCGATTTAAAAAATACTTAAACTTTTTTTAAAGAATGTTCAAATTGGCTACGATTTTCAAATACATCAAATAAAGTCTTCATCGAGGTTACTTCTAGTAAAAAATCGACATATTCGCTGATTGAGCAGAGTGCAAACTTACAGTTAATCGCATTAGCGCTTCTCAAAGCAAAAATTAATGCTCCCAGACCTGAGCTATCCATTTGTTTTAGATGTTTTAGGTCAATAAGTAAGACGTCAGGTTTGCGATCTAAAACATTGCTAGCTTGCTGACGAAAATAGTTAGTGCTACTGGCATCAAGATGACCAGTTGGTTGCATTACTTCAATACGCATTGCTTTCACTCCTTATCCCCAATTGTGAGGCACTAAAAATATCTAAATTGAGCTAATTAATTATTAATTAAAATTTCTGTGTAACTCTCTGAATGCACAATTTGTAGAAAATATTGAGTTGGAGGATTTCTTTATTCTGTCTAAATAGTTTGTACATTTAAACAAGCTCTTAACCCTTACAACTGTAATTCCTTACCCTGTGAACATATACTACTGCCTAGATTCAATATTTATTTATCCAAAAGTTATGAAAAGGTTATCTCTAAAGTTATCAAATCAAATTTGAACAAATTTGGGTTGCGCTTAACAATTACTGTTTGGGTTTTCGCGATACTGAGAGGCGATCGCCTAAATACCAACGCCAAGGAATATCTACCCCTTGTGTAATACCAATTCTGGTAGTTTGGCAAATGGGCTCACAAAAATTTGGAGATCGCGCCTCAACCCATAAATCAAGATCGGGATGCAAGTATACGCCGTCAAGCTGTCGATCAATTTTCAATAGACGGCAAAGTTTACCAGGCCCAGCCCCTGCTCGATGCGTTTTTTCTTTGGGGTTGCTCCAACTGGGTAGGAGATCGCATTCGATGGCGCGAATTAGTACCGCACTGCAAAAATCTTCGCGATCGGTGACGATATTTACGCAATGATAAATCCCATAGATTAAATACACATAAGCTGTACTGGGTTTGCCAAAAATCGCCCGATTACGCTCAGTCTTGCGTCGATAGCCATGACAAGCGGGATCGGTTGCGTCATAAGCTTCAGTCTCAACAATTAATCCCCGATATTCAATGCCATTAATTCGTCTTGCTAAGGTGCATCCCAATAGATCTGGCGCAACTTCGTAAGCAGGACGTGCAAAAAAAGATTTTTCTAACAGCATAAATAACTCCAAACCCAAAGGACGCTTTGCATCCTTTTTGCTATATGGGGCAATTTACCCAACTGCTTACCCCGCCAAGCCAAAATTCTTTTTTCCAGATCGGCGCATCTGTTTTTAAAGTGTCGATCGCATAACGACAAGCTTCGAATGCTTCAGCACGATGTGGTGAACCAACCGCAACTAAAACACTAATTTCGCCAATCTTGAGTTTGCCAAGGCGATGATGAATTACAACTTCAGTAATATCTGGAAATTTCTGATGACAGCGATCACTAATATTTTGAAATACTTGCAAAGCCATGGACTCATAAGCTTGGTAATCCAAATAATCAACGGCTCTTCCCCCCGTCTGATTGCGTACCATCCCGCTCATAACTACAACTGCGCCATTGCAGGCATTGTCGGCGATCGCATAAGCAGCCGAAACATCTAAAGCATCATGAGTCAGTCGAAAATTATTAGTCATAGCTTCATGTAAACCGCGCAAAGCGCGGCTTATTTGAAATTAATCTTCTTGAAATTAATCTTCGTGTTCTTCAAACTGATCAACTAATGCCTTGTTTGGTGGGCCAAAAGATACATATATTGCATAAGCAGTTAAGCAGATTACACATACGGCGACAGTCACTGCGATCGAAGTTGCATTTTCCATGAATTGAACCAATGATTTTGAGTTATTCTTAATTACAATTATACTATTTTGTAACAATTCTTTTTTTAGAACACAAAGTTATGTCACAACGTACTTGGCTTGGCGATATCCTTAGACCACTCAATGCAGAATACGGTAAGGTCTCCCGCGGTTGGGGAACTACACCTATCATGGCTGTATTCATGGGTTTGTTCCTCGTATTTCTGGTAATCATTCTCCAGTTGTACAACTCCTCTTTGATTCTTGATGGTGTCAACCTAAACTGGGGAGGCTAATTTTTAGCTTTCCTGATCGAAACATTAAAGGCACGCTCTGCGTACCTTTAATGTATTTACTCCAAAGCTAAGTTTAAGGTTTGCGTAGCTTGTAAATTTGAAACTTGGTTTAATAAATTAACCTAAGTTGCTACCCATAGATTAACGCTAAGAGCAAGGACAAAGAGCATGAC
>QBMK01000040.1 GCA_003249035.1 Pseudanabaena sp. | reverse complement strand
CTGCTCATACTTGTCATTTGGCTCGCCAATATTCTGCTTTGCCTGTACCTGCGTCGCTTCCATTTCCCTCTGTGCGATTGCTTTCGCAAAACGCTCGCGCATGAGACTTCGCATTACCTCATTTTTGCTAGGCGATCGCTCTTGAATCGGCGAATTGATCAGCTTTAGAAATAGATCTTCCCCATGAAATGGTTTGCCGCTCGACTTATTTTGATCCTTCACTGGTGTCGAGTCTTCTGTGTCAATTGGGGCAAATGGTCTTGTTTGCAGATTTATAGTCATGGACTTGACTGGAGGCACGTCATGCTTCGGCTTCTCTTTTCTTGTCCTAATGCCATTCCTCTCTAAAATCTGCTATTTTTTAAAGGTTTCGTAATAAATCAACAAAAATTCAGCTAGTTACTAACATTTGAATCCTTGATTTTTTTATCATAAGCAATAGCAATATATTTTCGCAACTAAATTTTTTGGGACAGTCGATTAATCCCTTATCTATGCTTAGGGCGATCGCTTGGTCGTCATTAATGCAGCTAGAGCGATTGGCAATTATGTATGAGACTTGCGCTAAAATCTAACTCATATCAATAAGTTTAAAAATCTAAAGGAAATCGCTATGACATGGCAGCAATCTGTAATTCCCCTGCATCGCTTTTATAGTTGCTTACCTTACCTACTACCCATGTCCGCAGGTGTAATCTACGGAGCAGTTTTATTCCAACAGTTTCCGCTCCTAGTGTTGCCATTTTTTCCATTCATCTGGTTATATGGCAATGTTCTAGCATTTCCCTTAGTGCCCGTACTTGGCTTGACAGGCGAATTTTTCCTGTTTATGGGTTTATTCTTCTTGGTAGTAAGAGATACCCGCGTTCCCCATTTTATTCGCTTTAATACAATGCAAGCTTTGCTAATGCAAATTGCCTTGTTTATTGCCCAACTTTTCTTTCAACTCATCCAACAGCTATCTAGCAATGGCTTACCATCCATAATCGGTGCCACCATTGGCAATACATTATTTTTCGGTACGATGCTAATAGCTGGTTATGCCATTTACCAAAGTATTAAAGGCGAATATTCTGATATTCCTACTCTTTCGCAAGCTGCAACAGTCCAGTGCGAATTATAAAAAATTTACTAGGTTCAGATTTGCACACCAAAATCAGAAAGCTCATTCAATTTAAAAACAAAAAATGATTTTATGGCACGACGTAGTTCAGTCAATTATTTAGATCGGCTATATGCCAGTCTGCCCTACCTACTGCCCATTACCGCAGCAGTTGGATTTGGAGCATTTTTATTTTTACAATTTCCTCCATTAGTGTTTGCTTTTATTCCAATTTTTAGCGTAAATCAAATTTTATCTATTTCAATTATTGACTTCATTTCAATTCGATTTGTTGTTTGGTTTTGCGTATTTATTTTTGTGGTCAGAAGCTATAAGGTCAATCACTTTACACGCTTTAATGCAATGCAAGCACTACTATTAGATATTATTGTCGCGCTTGTAGGGGCAGTAGTTCAACTGTTAGAAATAATCTTAGGTCGCCTTGCATTCTTTCCATTCATGCTACAGATTATCGCAAGTGTTACTTTCTTGGGAATAACAGCTGCTTTCTTATATTCAGTATTTCAATGTGTGCGCGGAAAGTATGCCGAAATGCCTGTAATTTCTGATGTTGCTTACTATCAGGTTCGTTAGACTTTCTGACCAGATACAAATCTTGCAATTCCAGCATAATCATTATGAATTTGGATATTGGTATATTTACCGTTTGCTTGTAATAGCGATCGCACTATTTCAGCCTGACCAGCCATTAACTCGACGATCCAGTATCCACCTGAAATTAAATATTGCGGCGCAGTATTAATTAATTCTCGAATTGCAGCTAGTCCATCATCGCCCCCATCTAGAGCCAAATGTGGTTCATGATTGGTTACTTCAGGTTGCAAATTTAATACTTCAGTGCTGGGAATATAGGGTGGATTTGAAACTATTCCTGAGATCTGGTTTTCCAGATTCTGATTAGATAAAGCCTCAAACCAACTGCCTTGATGGAAGTGAACTTGCTGATTATTGTTATTAGCATTGATTTTAGCAATTGCTAAAGCTGCCTCACTGTAATCAACTGCATGAATTTGTGCTTGAGGAAAATGTTTTGCTAAAGCGATCGCAATCGCCCCACTACCAGTTCCTAAATCTGCCCAAATCCCATATTGATAAATCTCGTCGTGGCTACTTTGGTTCACAAAATCAGCCACAATATCAATAATTAATTCGGTTTCAGGACGAGGAATTAAGACAGCAGTCGAAACTTGTAATTCTAGATCGCGCCATGTAACTGCGCCAGCAAGATATTGCACAGGAATGCGATCGCTTAGCCTCTTTTGCCAAAGCCGATCGAGGTTAGTAAATGTCTCGATTGTAATTTTTTGCGATAGATTTAGCGATCGCAGTCTCAAATCTAATTTATCTAAAGAAGTTAATCGTAAAATCAACCAGTCAAGTTCGTAGATTGGCACATCATATTGCTTTGCTTCTAAAAGTTGGCGATCGTACCATCCCCAGAAATCCATAGTTTGATCCCTTAAAGAAAAGGCTCGCTTAGCGAGCCTTTTCTTTATTTTGATATACGTTTGTTATGTATTGCAAATAAGCCAATTGTTAACAGCCAAAGCTGTTATAGATTTCCCGTGAACGTTTCCCCGCCTTCGGCGGGGAAACAACTCGCTTGCTTCAAAAGCGCTATGCGCCATTCTTCCAAAAGGCGATCGCCATCGCGACTCTATAGCTTCACGACGAAAGCATCGGTTACACCTTGAATATTCACGATTTCATCAACTAAACCGCTAGGTAATGGATCGTCGATATTCAAAACCATCACCGCCTCGCCACGAACCATGCGACGACCGACTTGCATGCTGGCAATATTCACGTTAAAACTGCCCAGTAACGAACCAATTCTACCGATGATGCCGGGCATATCACGGTGCAGTGTTAACAACATGTAATGGGTAGGTGCGACGTTAATTGGGAACCCATTGATACTGGTAATCCGAATTTCTGATTTGCCAAGTAATGCACCCGTTACTGATTGTTCGCCTTGACTGCCATGAGCAGTTAGATGAATTGAGCCACTGTAATCTTCAACCGAAGGATCGCGAGTTTCTGTGACGTGAATTCCACGCTCTTTAGCTTCGATGCTGGCATTAACAAAGTTAACCCGTTCGCGCAAAGCAGGAGATAGCAAACCTTTGAGAGCTGCTACAACGATTGGTTGGCTTTCGCTGTTGGCGATTTCACCTTGGAGCTTGACATTGAGGTTATCGACACGACCACCAGCCAATTGCCCAACCAAGTTGCCCAGCATTTCGGCAAGTTGGAGGTAAGGCTTAAGTTTTTGCCAAACATCGGGACGCAGTCCTGGAATATTTACCGCCGATCGCGCAGGTAAGCCCAACAAGACATCGCGAATCTGTTCGGCAACATCGACAGCCACATTGGTTTGCGCTTCTTCAGTAGATGCCCCAAGGTGAGGAGTCAAAATCACGTTTGCGCCCAGTTCGCGTAACCCTGATTCGTTTTCAAGAGGCTCATTTTCAAAAACATCAAGGGCAATGCCACCGATTTTCCCGCTCTTGATCGCTTCAGCGATCGCTACTTCATCAATGATGCCGCCTCTAGCGCAGTTGATGATTCTGACGCCATCCTTCATGATCGCAATGCGATCGGCATTAATTAAATGCTTTGTATCCTTAGTCTTAGGTAAATGCAACGTGATGTAATCAGCCTCACGAAGCAAAATTTCTAGCTCAACCAGATGTACACCGAGTTTCTCAGCTCGTTCAGCCGTCAAGAATGGATCGTAGGCGAGAATCCGCATTCCTAAAGCTTTGGCAACCGTAGCAACATGAGATCCGATTTTGCCTAAACCCAAAATACCAAGGGTTTTCTTGTAAACTTCAACACCGGTAAAACTCTTACGATCCCACTTGCCACCTTTAAGGGACTGATTGGCAGCAGGGATAAACCGCGATAGAGACATCATCATTGCAAGAGTATGCTCAGCTGCCGCGATCGTGTTTCCTTCGGGAGAATTGACAACGACAATCCCCATCCGAGTTGCTGTCGGCACATCTACGTTATCGACCCCAACACCAGCACGACCAATGATTTTGAGGTTTTTGCCAGCTTCGACGGCTTCTTTGGTGAGTTTTGTACCAGAGCGAATCATGATCGCATCATATTCAGGAAGAATTTGGAGCAGTTCTTCTGGGCTGAGAGTTGTTTTTACGTCAACGGTGGCGACTTGAGAGAGAATATCGATACCAACTTGATCGATGGGGTCAGAAACGAGAACTTTGGGCATAACGATTAAAAAATGTACCAGTGCCTATAGCGGAAGGTTTGCGGCTACGCTCTAACTTTATAAACGCACTTGATCAAAGCAAGATAAACGCTAGATATCACGCAGCTTAGACACACCAAGACGACAATAATTGCTTACCCAATTAATATTAAGGCAAAATTAAGTAATCTACAAAGTATTGAACTTTGAGTCAGCAATTCTCATTATCAGTTTTGATGACAGCCCGCCAACGGGAGACTTTCATCAAAACTGATTTTTATAATGAGAATTGCTGACTTTGAGTAGGTAATTAATATGCTTACAAAGCAAACCTAATGGACTTAGCAAATTTATGGTTTGGCAGAATTTACTGATTTTTGGGGCGGCTTTTTTAGCTGGTGCGATCAATGGCATCGCGGGCGGCGGCAGTTTTATTTTATTTCCTGCGCTCATGTTTGTCGGGATTCCGCCAATAACTGCTAACGCCACCAATGCGATCGCCTTATTACCAGGTACATTAGCCAGCGCAGGAGCCTATCGTCATGAATTTGACAAAGATAAGCGATCGCTAATTCAAGTGTGCATATTGGGGGCGATTGGAGGACTTGCGGGAGCGATTTTGCTCCTCAGAACCCCATCTGCAACTTTTTTACAAGTTTTGCCATATTTATTACTAACAGCAACATTGGCATTTGCTTTTAGCAATAAACTGACGATATGGGTTGAACAACAACAATCTAGATTTGCAAATCTTAAAGAATTGCGAACGGTCTTAATTACGATCTTGCAATTAATTGTGGCTGTGTATGGAGGCTTTTTTGGTGGGGGTATGGGGATTTTATTTCTGGCAAGTTTTGCCCTGATGGGGATGACCAATATCCATCGCATGAATGCCTATAAGGTCATACTTACCAGTTGCATTAATGCAGTAATCATTATTCCTTTTGTCAATGCGGGTGTAATTCTTTGGCAAGAAGGTGCGATCGCGGCAGTTGGTGCATCCTTTGGCGGATATATCAGCGCTTACTATGTCCAAAAGATCGACCAGATCTTGGTGCGGCGGTTTGTGATTGTAATTGGTGCAGCCATGACACTGTACTTTTTTATAAAAAGTTGGATAGCTTAATTGTCAAAAGCTTAATTACTCTCTTCCCACCTAATAATTATATAAAACGAATAATTAGTGGTGCGGCGCAGAGCGCCGCACCACTAATTATTCGTTTTATACCAAAACACAAAAGAGTGCCGACACTTTTGTGTTTTGGTATTACTGTCTATTGAGAAACTCCATGGGAATGAAGTAGTCATGAACATGCTTACTCAGGCATCAATCAATGCAAATGGCTTGTGGAGCTTCAATTTAGATGCCACTTCTCAGACTATAATTTAATCTACAAAACAAGTAGGAATAAACATCTACGCAAGGACATCACAATTATGGGAATGACACTCACCGAAAAGATTTTGGCAAAAGCGTCTGGCAAAAGTCACGTTAGCCCAGGCGAAAATATTTGGGTGAATGCTGACCTGCTAATGACCCATGATGTCTGCGGCCCTGGCACAATCGGCGTATTTAAACGCGAATTTGGGGAAGATGCTAAGGTGTGGGACAAAGAAAAATTAGTATTGATCCCCGATCACTATATTTTCACCAAAGATACAAGAGCTAACCGCAATATTGATATTTTGAGAGAATTTGCCAAAGAGCAAGACATCAAATATTTCTACGACATTACCGATCTTTCCGATTTTAAAGCGAATCCTGATTACAAAGGTGTTTGCCATATTGCCCTTGCTCAAGAAGGTCACACACGCCCAGGTGAAGTGCTATTTGGTACTGATTCCCATACCTGTAATGCGGGAGCATTTGGAGAATTTGCCACGGGGATCGGCAATACCGACGCAGCGTTTGTGTTGGGTACTGGCAAATTATTACTGAAAGTTCCTGCCTCAATGCGGTTTGTGTTTGATGGTGAAATGCCGCCTTACTTGTTGGCTAAGGACTTGATTTTGCAAGTGATTGGCGATATCGGCGTTAGTGGCGCTAACTATCGGGCTTTGCAGATTGAAGGCGAGGCGATCGCTAAAATGACAATGGAAGAGCGGATGACGATCTGCAATATGGCGATCGAGGCGGGTGGCAAAAATGCCGTGATTGCACCAGACCAAACTACTTTTGACTATGTGCGATCGCGCACTGACAAGCCCTTTGAGTCGCTCTATTCCGATGCTGATGCGGAGTACTACTACGTCAAGCATTACGATGTATCCAAGCTCGAACCAGTAGTGGCAAAGCCTCACTCTCCTGACAATCGCGCTCTAGTTCGTGAAGTGAAAGATGTGAAGATTGATCGCGTTTATATCGGCTCCTGTACTGGCGGTAAAACCGAAGATTTCTATCACGCTGCTCAATTGATCAAAGGTGAACAGGTCAAGGTTCCCACTTACCTTGTGCCAGCAACACAGAAGGTCTACAACGATCTGTTCAGCTTAAAGATTGATGGCTTGACGCTCTCAGAAATCTTCTTGCAAGCGGGTTGTATTGAACCAGCTTCTCCATCATGCGCTGGCTGCTTGGGCGGACCACAGGACACATTTGGTCGTGTCAATGAAGCGGAAGTTTGTGTATCGACCACAAACCGTAACTTCCCTGGTCGGATGGGTAATAAGCAAGCACAAATTTATCTTGCTTCGCCCTATACGGCTGCTGCTTCAGCTTTGACAGGACATATCACCGATCCTCGCGATTTCATGTGATTTTGGGTTTTACGGTTTTCAAGTTGCCGTAAATAACTTGCAAACCGTAATAAAGCCGATAAGTTGAGATTGCAGATGTCTTCAAATAGCATAAGTATTAATAACCCAGTCAAAACAAAAGTTATTGAATGTTATAGCTCTCAAGGATATGAAGTTATTGATGAACCTCATATCCGGCAGCTACCATTCGACTTAAATGGATATATTCCAGATTTACTGGTAAAAATATCTGAAACTCAGGGATTCATTGTTGAGATTAAAGATGTAGCAATAAATTTAGAAATCTCGCACTATCGTGATCTTGCCAAAAACATCGCAGAGCATAGTGGCTGGCGATTTTTACTGATTACTGGAGAAGATGCCACACCGATCGCTGAAGAAGATATTCAAGATCTTAAAATTACGAGATCGCAAATCCTGAATCGCAAAGAACGGATCGCCAAATTAATCTCGATTGGAGAACATGAGGCTGCCTTTCTATCACTTTGGATATTTGCAGAGATCTTGATGCGAAGACAGGCAAGACATACATTAATTCCTATCGATCGCTTGCCTACGATTTTGATGATCCATCATCTTCACGAACAGTTGGGTATTTCCGATCGCCAGTTTGAGAAAGCGATCGCTTTAAACGAAATTAGAAATCGAGTCGCTCATGGATTTCCTGTAAAGTCATTAAATCTTAATGATGCGATCGACAAACTTCTCAATTTAGTTGACGAGTTTATCGTCATGCAAGCATAAAGAAGAAGGCGTGCAAAGCACGCCCTCTTCTTTATGCGTTAGCCAGTCCTTGCTGGCGTGCCACTGCATGGACTGCGGCGGCTACGGCTTGAGAAACACGAGGATCAAATACAGAAGGGATAATAAAATCAGGAGCGAGATCGCTGCTGCTGACTAAAGAAGCGATCGCTTGGGCAGCACCTAAATTCATTTGCGTTGTGATTTTGGTAACCCTCGCGTCTAGCGCTCCTCGGAAAATCCCTGGGAAAGCAAGAACATTATTGATTTGGTTGGCATAGTCACTGCGTCCTGTGGCGATAACAGCGACATCGTTCTCCACAAGTTCTGGTTGAATTTCGGGATTAGGATTTGCCATTGCAAAGACAATCGGTGCTGGAGCCATACTCCTCACCATTTCAGGTGTGAGCGCACCTTTGACACTTAGCCCGACAAACATATCAGCTCCCTTGATTACATCAGCGAGAGAACCAGACATATCACTTGCAAACTCTAGCTTTTCCGCACTGATATCGGGACGATCTTTGCTAATGCAGCCTCGGGAGTCACACATAGTGATTCTCTTCACACCTGCTTCACGAAGAAGACGAGCTACCGCAATTCCCGAAGCACCTGCACCATTCATGACAATACGGACAGTATCGATTGGTTTGCTGACGACTTTGAGTGCATTGATGGTCGCGGCAACGACAACCACAGCGGTTCCATGTTGGTCGTCGTGATAGACAGGAATGTCTAGTTCTTCTTTGAGACGCTTTTCGATTTCGAAACAGCGCGGGGCGCTAATATCTTCAAGATTCACGCCACCAAAGGCTGGGGAAATCCGCTTGACAGTTTCCACGATTTCATCGACATCTTTCGTATTCAAACAAATCGGGAATGCATCTAGTCCTGCAAATTGTTTGAAGAGCATGGCTTTCCCTTCCATAACAGGCATGGCAGCTTCGGGACCAATATCCCCAAGTCCCAGAACAGCCGTGCCATCAGTAACTACCGCGATCGTATTACATTTGATTGTGTAGTCATAAACTTTGCGCTTGTCTTCAGCGATCGCCATACATACGCGCCCCACCCCAGGAGTATAGACCATTGCGAGGTCATCTTGTCCTTTGACAGCAACCTTGGATTCGAGATGGATTTTGCCACTTTTATGAACTTGGAAAGTGCGATCGTAAACTTCAAGAACGCGAATTTCGGGGACTGCCTTCACAACGGCAATCAATTTGTCCATATGCTCAGTGCTGTATGCATTGACCGTGATATCGCGTACTGAAATTTTACGAGTCTGTTGAATGAGGTCAATCTGACCAAGATTCCCTCCCGCTTCAGCTAGAACGCCAATGACTGAAGATAGCATTCCTGCGCGGTTGAGGAGTTGCACGCGGATGGTTAAGCTAAAGCTGGGATTAGGTGTTAGTTGTTGCATCGTGAAGAGTAAGTAATTGCATAGGATCAGGAATACCCTGACTCTATGCAATGTTACCTGATAGTTTGTTTGTGTTGCGTTACAAATCACACATCCATAAAGAAAGTGTGGCTTAGCACCATATTCTTTAGACAAAACAGTCTTATGCTCTTATCGCTTTTATCTCATACTTGACGATACTTGACGATCTCCAATCAAATCGATGGCTCGCAGTAACATCAATTAATAAAGTAGTAATGGGCATTATTTTATGATTAAGACTTACTGGAACTTAAATTGCGGGAGTTATTGGTGTCAGAGTCTTTATTTGATCAGGCTAGTGAGCGGCTGGCGGATGCGATCGCCCATGTAAATATTTCTGAAGATGCGATCGAGCGGCTAAAATCACCGAAAGCGAGCTTGCAAGTTTCCATTCCTGTGCGAATGGATGATGGAACCTTAAAAGTTTTTCAAGGCTATAGAGTGCGCTACAACGATTTACGGGGACCAACTAAAGGAGGTATACGCTTCCATCCCAATGTGAACATGGACGAAGTGACATCTTTAGCGTTTTGGATGACCTTTAAATGTGCAGCAGTGAATTTACCATTTGGAGGTGCAAAAGGAGGGGTAGTAGTCGATCCGAAGCAGCTATCAAAATTTGAATTGGAAAGGCTCAGTCGTGGATATATTAATGCGATCGCAGATTTTATGGGCGCAGATGTGGATATTCCTGCACCCGATGTTCAGACTAACCAGACGATTATGGGGTGGATGGTTGATGAATATAGCAATATTCAGCGCCGGCTTTGTCCTGCGGCGATTACTGGCAAGCCACTAACTATGGGTGGCAGTCTTGGTCGGGAAACAGCGACTGGGTTAGGAGCATTTTTTGCGATCGAAACTTTGCTGCCGTTGTTGAAAATGCAGCGCGAACGAACAACTGTAGCAGTGCAAGGATTTGGGAACGTGGGGGCTGCGATCGCGGATTTATTGAGTAAGTCAGGCTACAAGGTTGTGGCGGTGAGCGACTCTAAGGGAGGCATTTATGCGCACCAAGGACTAGATGTACCGAGCATCATCAGTTACAAAAATTCGACCCGCAGTTTTCAAGCTGTGTACTGTCAGGATTCAGTTTGTAATATCGTCGAGCACAAAAGGATTAGCAATGAGGAATTACTCCAACTTGATGTCGATATTTTGATTCCTGCGGCGCTCGAAAATCAAATCACCGAAAGCAACGCCCATAAGATCCTCGCTAAATATATTTTCGAGATCGCGAATGGCCCCGTAACTCCTGCGGCGGATAAGATTTTAGAAAAACGTGGGATTATGGTTTTCCCCGATATTCTCGTGAATGCAGGGGGGGTCACTGTTAGTTATTTTGAATGGGTACAAAATCGTAGTGGATTATATTGGACACTCGAAGAGGTGAACGATCGCCTCAAGCACAGCATGATCTCTGAAACCCTAAGAATCTGGAAAATTGCCGACCAAAAGCAAATCTCCATGCGAACAGCCGCCTACGTACATGCCTTAACGAGACTAAGTGAAGCGATCGATGCTAAAGGCACAAGGGCTTATTACGCGCAGTAAAACAAAAAAAGTGTTGCTTTGCAACACTTTTTTTGTTTTTATTGGTTTCGCGATCGCTTCGGTTATCCGAAGCTTGTAATCTCAACAGTCGGGTAATATATATTTGTAGTCCAAAATCGTATTAAATATCACGTTTGGCGCATCTCCTGTTTTAACTGCATTCGGTAGCTATGTTTAACTTAAAAAACCTGATTGGCGATCCTAATAAGCGTAAGCTTGACAAACTCCGTCCCGAAGTGGCTCTCATTAACTCCCTAGCCCCAGAGTTAGCGGTGCTTAGCGATCGCGAATTGCAAGGAAAAACAGGAGACTTTAAACTGAGGCTCGAAAATGGGGAGCCACTTGACGAGCTACTCCCCGAAGCATTCGCCGTTGTCCGTGAAGCAGCAACCCGTGTTTTAGGCTTGCGTCATTATGATGTGCAGATGCTCGGCGGCATGATCCTGCATCGTGGTGAAATTGCCGAAATGAAAACTGGAGAAGGCAAAACCCTCGTCGCTACTTTACCGAGCTATCTCAACGCCCTCTCAGGTAAAGGCGTTCATGTGGTTACGGTTAACGACTACCTTGCCCGTCGTGACGCAGAATGGATGGGACAAGTACATCGCTTTTTGGGTATGTCGGTGGGCTTGATTCAAAACTCAATGGATCCAATCGAGCGTCGCAGAAATTATGGCTGCGATATCACCTACGCTACCAACAGCGAACTAGGTTTTGATTATTTACGCGACAACATGGCGACTAGCATTGAAGAAGTGGTGCAGCGTAATTTTAATTTCTGCGTAATTGACGAAGTTGACTCAATTCTGATTGATGAAGCACGTACCCCCCTAATTATTTCGGGTATGGTTGAGCGCCCGACAGAGAAATATTTAGGGGCAGTCACTATCGCCGCTCAATTACAACCAGAAACCCATTATGAAGTTGATGAAAAGCAACGCAACGTCGTCATGACTGATGAAGGGTTTGAGCTTGCAGAAAAGCTACTCGGAGTTACCGACTTATTTGACCAAGCCGATCCTTGGGCGCATTACGTGTTTAATGCTTTGAAGGCAAAAGAATTATTTCTCAAAGATGTGAATTACATCGTCCGCGATGGTGAAGTAACCATCGTTGATGAGTTTACAGGGCGAGTAATGCCCGGTCGTCGGTGGAGCGATGGATTGCACCAAGCGATCGAGGCAAAAGAAGGTACTGACATTGAGAATGAAACTCAAACCTTAGCGACAATTACCTATCAAAACTTCTTCTTGCTTTATCCAAAACTTGGCGGCATGACTGGCACGGCAAAAACCGAGGAAGCCGAACTAGGGAAAATCTATAACCTTGAAGTCACAACTATGCCCACTAATCGCAAGAGTGGACGTGGTGACTGGTCGGATGTGGTCTACAAAACTGAAGCTGCTAAGTGGCGAGCCGTAGCGGAAGAATGTCGCGAAATGCATGAAACAGGTCGTCCTGTTCTGATTGGAACTACCAGTGTTGAAAAATCTGAAGTCTTAGCACGGTTGTTGAGTGAAAAAGAAATTCCTCATAATCTCCTCAATGCGAAACCAGAAAACGTAGAACGCGAAGCCGAAATCGTTGCCCAAGCTGGTCGTAAAGGCTCGATCACGATCGCAACCAACATGGCGGGTCGCGGTACAGACATTATTCTTGGTGGTAATGCTGACTATATGGCACGTTTGAAGGTACGTGAAAGCTTTATGCCGATGATTGTTCGTCCTGAAGATGATGATGATTTTACCAATGAGAGTCAACGCATGTTTAGCGATCGCCCTCAAAAAGGACAGGGATTCGGCACAACGGATGGCAAAAAGAAAAAGAGCTGGAAAGTATCCGATAGTCTCTATCCTTGTGAACTATCCAAGGATGCTCAAACTATGCTCAAAGAAGCTGTTGATTTTGCAGTTGAGAAGCTTGGTAGGATGAGTCAAACTGAACTCGAAGCGGAAGACATGCTTGCCGTTGCTTCCGAGAAAGCACCTACCGAAGATGAAGTCATTCAAAAACTTCGTGATTCATTCACTTTGATCAAGCGAGAATATGAAGAAGTCACCGATGCTGAGCATGAGCAAGTAACGAAATTGGGCGGATTACATGTAATCGGCACTGAACGTCATGAATCTCGCCGTGTGGACAACCAGTTGCGCGGTCGTTGCGGTCGCCAAGGTGACCCCGGCTCGACAAGATTTTTCCTCAGTCTTGAAGATAATCTGATGCGGATTTTTGCAGGTGATCGCGTTGCAGGTCTGATGAATGCCTTCCGAGTCGAAGAAGATATGCCGATTAGCTCAGGGATGCTGACTAGCGCTCTAGAAAACGCTCAGAAGAAGGTAGAAACCTACTATTACGACATTCGTAAACAAGTTTTTGAATACGATGAAGTGATGAACAATCAGCGTCGAGCCATCTATGCTGAGCGTCGGCGCGTACTTGAAGGTGAGAACTTACGCGATCGCGTAATCGAATATGCTGAACGTACCATGGATGATATCGTCAATGCCTACGTGAACCCAGAGCTTCCCCCCGAAGAATGGAACCTCGTAGCGATGGTGAAAAAAATCAAGGAATTTGTAAACCTCTTGCAAGACCTTGAACCAGATCAGCTTGATGATATGTTCTTGCCTGAGATGCAAGCCTTTCTACGTGAAGAAGTTCGCCGCGCCTATGAAATCAAAGAAGCACAAGTAGAATCCTTGCAAGTTGGTTTGATGCGTCAAGCCGAACGCTTCTTTATCTTGCAGCGAATTGATGCTCTCTGGCGGGATCATTTACAAGCAATGGAAGCTTTGCGTGAATCAGTTGGTTTACGTGGCTATGGACAAAAAGATCCTCTGATCGAATATAAGAGTGAAGGTTACGAAATCTTCCTAGACATGATGACCCAAATCCGTCGCGATGTTGTCTACTCTCTATTCGAGTTCGATCCACGTCCTCAGCAACAACCTGAAACCATCGAAGCTGAATTTGTCTAAATCCAAAAAAAATAAAAGAAGCGCAAAGCGCTCCTTTTATTTGCAGCTAATGGGAGATTTAACCATTCCATTTGCTCCAAAAGAAGCTTGAGGCTGAATTCTCGTTAACGAAAAATTATTAGATACAGAGTCATGGGCTTTAGTTGATTTTAGTGATTATGGCGCGATCAAAAACTTTGCCGTCGGTGGCGATCGCTTTGGTGATGATTTTATCTTGATAGACATCAAAAGTCATAAAGCTAAACTGCGAACTTACAAAAGCAGTTTGAGGTGATTTGCCAAAGCTATATAGTGGTGCGCCGCCGCCGCCATTGACAATATAGGTTGTGCCATTAATCGGGACAAATCTTTCATAGCCATGATCATGTCCACAAAGATAAAGTGAAACTTTGTGCTTGGCAAATATCGGCGCAAGTTTGGCAGCTAATTTAGGATTACTACCATGTCGTCCTGATGAATATAAAGGATGATGTCCAAATACGATTTTCCAAGGAGCTGTACTATTAGCTAACTGACGATCGAGCCATGCAAGCTGCTCTAGCCAAGGAGCATTTTCATTAGTATCGATCGCAAAAAATTCAATAGATTCTTCGGCAGTATTACCTTTTGTAAACGAATAATAGCGATCGCTCATGTTAAAAAGCGGGTAATTAATCTGATCCAGCCCGTTATTGGTTTTGATAATGTCATGATTACCCAATGCAGCATAAAACTTTATATCTCGGCTGAGCAATTGCGCATATGGCTCTTCAAATAATGGCTTAGCTAAACTAATTTCACCATAAGGATAAATGTTGTCACCTGCCATCAACACAAAGGGAAATGGCTTCTGTTGATAAGTTTGCAGCATGGCATTTGCTACAGCATATTGATCTTTACTACCAACACCCGTATCTGCGATCGCGGCGAATCGTACTAATGGTTCTTCGCTGGGGTCAGTAAAAGTAGGCTGGCTTTCAGTGCTTGTGGGTGGATTACTAGCTGGCGAATTGGCTAAAACTGGCTCATATTGGTTTTTTGATTTAGCGAACAACCCGTAAATCAATGAGCCAACTACAGGTACTCCAAATAATGTCAGTAACAGTTGACGGCGTTTCATAAAATCTTAGTGAAATTTCTACTTTTTCAATTATCCCATATACATTTTCAAGTGTTTATACTTAAAGGCTAGTGAATAGATGTAATATAGTTTCCTAGCTTATATTTCGATATATTGAGTTTCCAAATAAGCTTATATAAAATGGTTACTGTAATTTATATTATCGTACTTATTTTGATATTATGGCTAATCTTAGCTGTGGCAGAAGATGCCGAAAAAAGGAGACTTGCTCAAAAAAGAGAAGCGGATAATGAATCTGCGGAAATTGAAGAACAAAAGAGAGAAGCTGAGAAGTTAAAAATTGCAGAAATTAATACTAAAATTGATAATTTAAAAAAGAAACTAGATCAATTATTTGATCAATTAAAAATTCAATTCGATATAGATATCACTAATAAAATACTCGAAGAATTAAGCAAAGTAGATCTTAATATTGCTGAACAGATTGCAGACATAGTCTATAAAAAATCTTTAGCTTTGATAGTTACTCATAGCGCTAGTAAGCAACCTAAATTATTTGCATTGAATGTTGGTCGTTGGTATTACAGTAATTTCTGTGAAATGTCTTTTATTTCCGAAGATATTGATGAATTAATTCAAGAGGATATTAATGATATACAAAACCAAAATAATTGATTTAAATTCAATTGCACGCCGAATTTCTTATGCTAAATTTAAAAGGAATTAGAGTTAAAACCAATAATTAAGTGCACAATTTCTTAACTGGCTAGACTAATACTAAGATTTCTTGATATTACTAAAAAACCATGAAAATCTTCAAATTTTGCTTTTATAGATTTTTTGAGTCTCTAGTCAAATTACATCAATAATTCTATTTTTTTAGTAACATTAAGATATTCGTCCCACTTTCTACCTGTCATGATTGTCAATACGCTGCCAAATTCAACTTCTAAACTCCTACCACTATTGGGGCGATCGCTATCTGAACTGACCGAATGGGTGGTATCGCAAGGGCAACCAAGCTATCGAGGGAAACAGCTCCATGACTGGCTATATAACAAGGGAGCAAGAAGTTTAGAAGATATTACGGTGTTCCCGAAGGCTTGGCGCGAAAAATTTGCACAGAATCCGACGGCGGAAATCGGGCGATCGCAGATTCATCTCCACAAAACAACTCGCGATGGTACTGAGAAATTCCTTCTGAAGTTAGCCGATGGCGAAATTGTCGAAACCGTTGGCATTCCTACCAGTAAGCGCCTGACCGTCTGTGTTTCCACCCAAGTTGGCTGTCCTATGGCTTGCGATTTTTGCGCCACAGGTAAAGGCGGCTTTCGGCGCAACTTGGCAAAGCATGAAATCATCGATCAAGTGCTGACTGTGCAGGAAGTAATGCAGCAGCGCGTCAGCCATATCGTCTTTATGGGCATGGGTGAGCCATTGCTCAATTATGAAAATCTAGTCGGTGCGATCGCAGTAATTAATAAAGACATCGGCATCGGTCAGCGAAATATCACCGTCTCCACCGTCGGCATTCCCAACCAGATCCCCCGCTTCGCTGAAGAGCATCTACAAGTTACTCTCGCTGTCAGTCTTCATGCACCGACTCAAGAAGTTCGCGCCCAAGTAATTCCTTCCGCCGATCGCTATCCATTGATTGCCTTAATGGATGACTGTCGTGAATATGTGGAAATCACGGGTAGAAGAATTAGTTTTGAATATACATTGCTGGCTGGTGTCAATGATTCACCTGAACAAGCCGAGGAACTCGCATATCTAATTCGAGGGTTCCAAAGTCACGTTAATTTGATTCCCTATAATACTGTCAGTGACGCTGATTACAAGCGTCCAACCGAAAGAGCGATTCAAGCTTTTGTGCAGATTTTGGAACATTATAAAGTTGCGGTGAGTGTACGACGCACAAGAGGACTTGAAGCAGATGCTGCTTGTGGTCAGTTAAGAGGACAACATGAAAAGGCGTTAGCCAAATAAGATTGTTTTGAGAATGTTGCGAAGCAACATTCTCAAAACAATCTTAGGGTGCGAAATGTTGAAAAGCCGATCGCATTTCTAGTCCGTCAATTCGATCTCCATCGATAATCTCACCGATAATCACTGCGCCAGATAATTGATTAACAAACTTCTCGGCTAAAGACAAAGGCATACATAACACCAGTTCAAAATCCTCGCCGCCATACAATACCCAGTCTAAGGCGCGATCTCCTGCCAAAGCTCTTACAGCTCGGTGAATTGGTAGCGATCTCCAATAGATCTTTGCACCAACTTTACTAGCTCGACATATTTGGGCGATCGCGTCGGCTAATCCATCACTACTGTCCATTCCTGAAACAGGAAAATCAGTTGGGTGAGTTTGTTGGTTGAGAATCTTATGCAAAATCGCGATCGCATCAAAACGGGGAATTGGTCTCTGATGGTAATGGCAAATTGCTTGAACTAAATCTTCTCGCAACAGAATTAGATTCCCAATTTTCATCGGAGCTAATAACTTCTCTTTTAATTCATTGTTAAATAGAAGTTCCAAACCTGCCTTTGAAAGTCCATGCAACCCAGTCATGACAATCGCATCGCCAACTCGTGCCGTATGTCTCTGAATGACTTGAGTTTTCGGTACTTGACCAAAGGCAGTTACCGATAAAGTACGCACAGGCGATCGCACCGTATCACCACCAACTAACTCCGTTCCATAGGTTTTTAAGCATTCACTAAACCCGCGATATACGCCCTCAATCCAAGCAACCTCAGTGTCGGGGGGCAATCCCACAGACATTACCAAACCCCAAGGCTTAGCCCCCATAGCCGCAAGATCGGATAAGTTCACAGCGGCGGCACGCCAGCCAACATCTTCAGGACTAGTGGTGCGATCGCTAAAATGCACACCATCGATCAACATATCTGTCGTCACCACCATTTGGCGATCGGGCAAGGTTACACCCATAGGTGCTGCGTCATCCCCCACCACCTCACTACAATATTGCCGAAATATTTTCAGCAACCCTTGCTCACCCAAACTTCTAACTGTTGATGTCATTTATATATAGTTAAGGATGGGCGACGCAAAGCGCCGCCCATCCTTAACTGTTTAGCACTAGCCATTTATGGTGATTGATAACACCGAATATTATGGATAGAAAGTTAGCTTAGGTAAAGCCATCGACTCTTCCCAGCCCATCATGATATTCATGCATTGCACAGCTTGGGCAGCCTGACCTTTCATCAGGTTATCGATCGCAGACACCACAATTACTCGGCCTGTGCGTTCATCGACTTCGACACCGAGATAGCAAAGATTAGTACCTAAAGCCCACTTGGTTTGAGGGAAGATATTTTTGGGCAAAACCTGTACCCATTCCGAATTGCGGTAAAAAGATTTGTAAATAGTAAGGACATCTTCCTTCACAAGACCAGGATCGCGCAACTTAGCATACACCGTCGAAAGAATGCCCCGAATCATCGGAATTAGATGAGGTGTGAATTGAACCAGTACATCTTGACCCGCCATGTCACTACAGATCTGTTCAATCTCAGGAGTGTGCCTGTGACTAGCAATGCCATAGGCTGCCAGAGAGCCATCTGCTTCGGCTAGTAATAAATTGGTTTTAGGCTGACGACCACCACCTGATGTACCAGACTTGGCATCAATGATGATTGTACTAGGATCGACTAGACCCTGCTTTAGCAGAGGCTGTAGAGCTAATAAACTAGCAGTAGGATAGCAACCAGCACAGCCAACTAAGTCGGCAGTAGCAATGCGATCGCGATAAATTTCTGGCAATCCATAGACTGCCTTGGAATTAATTTCAGTGTCAGTTCGCGCCTCTTTGTACCAAGATTCATAAACTTGCAAATCGGTGAAGCGATAATCTGCTGATAGATCGAGGACTTTGCAACCCTTAGCTAGCAAACGTGGAGCAATTTTACTGGCTAAACCATTTGGTAATGATAAGAAGACTATCTTGCAACGATCTGCGATCGCTTCAGGTTCAAGATTTTCGATGGGTAGGTTAACTGCATGGGCAATGTGCGGGTATAGATCGGCAAAATTCTGTCCTACAGAGCCACTCCCACCCATGTAAGTAATGTTCACCAATGGATGCTCTAGGAGCAGTCTGACTAATTGAATGCCACCATAACCCGAAGCGCCAATAATACCTACGGGGACTCGATCCTGTGCGCTCATACCCTTACTCCATCAAATATTGCAAATGCTTTTCGCGTTTGGGGTAACAACTTAGCATAAGCCAACCCCTAATCCAAATTAATGCTTCATAACAGCAGCAATTCTAATTATGAAACCAATTTTGGTGTTTCCATCGCCTCAGGCGATGGAAACACCAAAATTGGTTTTGATGAAAGTCTTCCGACGGCGGACTTTCATCAAAACCAATTTTTATAATGAGAATTGCTGTCATAACTGAATCAGAAACTTTACAGCGTTAATTATTACTCATCACAATAAACGTAAAGTTTATTTAATTTGGAAACATTGGAAACATTGGATACATATTTTGCGTAAGGAATGAAAATTAAATAACATGTGCATATAAAACCCAAAATTGGTTCGGCGGGCTTCGCCCGCCGAACCAATTTTGGGTTTTATTAAATTATCGCTCCTAACTCAAAATAATAAAGGGCGATCAAATAGTGCTTAAGTTTTGTTAAGCTAGAGTGTCTGAAATTTTGTGCGCCAAAAATTGCGCTAATACAAACATGGTCAATCTGGTTCAAATCGTCAAACCCACAATCGCTTTCTCTCACTTGGGTTGTGAAAAGAACCGCGTCGATACGGAACACATGCTGGGCTTGTTAGTTCAAGCAGGTTATCAAGTCGATAGCAACGAAGAATTAGCAGATTATGTAATCGTCAATACCTGTAGCTTTATCGAAGATGCTCGCCGAGAATCCGTGCGGACGTTGGTTGAACTTGCTGACATGGGCAAACGCATTGTTATTGCTGGCTGTATGGCGCAACACTTTCAACAAGAACTGCTTGACGAAATCCCTGAAGCAGTTGCTCTAGTGGGGACTGGCGACTATCAAAAAATTGTCGATGTAATTGAGCGTGCAGAGAAAGGCGAACGAGTCAAAGAAGTTACTCAAGTGCCTACCTATATTGCCGATGACACAGTGCCTCGTTATCGCACCACTAATGAAGCAGTTGCCTATGTACGGGTTGCTGAAGGCTGTGATTATCGTTGTGCATTTTGCATCATTCCCCATTTGCGCGGCGATCAACGATCGCGATCGATTGAGTCGATTGTCACTGAATGCGATCGCTTAGCAGCCGAAGGCGTGAAAGAAATTATTTTAATTTCGCAAATCACCACCAATTACGGACTAGATATCTACGGTCAGCCTCGTCTTGCCGAACTATTAATTGCTCTTGGACAAGTAGATGTGCCTTGGATCAGGATGCACTATGCCTATCCCACAGGACTAACTCCAAAAGTAATCAACGCAATGAAGTCCACACCTAATGTGGTTCCTTACCTTGATTTGCCATTGCAGCACTCTCATCCCGATGTCCTACGTGCCATGAACCGTCCTTGGCAAGGGCGAATCAATGACAAGATCATGGAGCAACTCAAAGCGGCACTTCCCAATGCAGTAACCAGAACTACCTTCATTGTCGGGTTTGCTGGTGAAACTGAGGAGCAATTTGAGCATTTATTAGAATTTGTGAAACGCCATGAGTTTGATCATGTCGGTGTATTTACATTTTCAGCCGAAGAAGGTACGCCTGCCTTTGATTTGCCAAATCAATTGCCCGAAGAAGTCAAACAAGACCGCCGCGATCGCATCATGGCAGCTCAACAGGAGATTTCTTTTAAGAACAACCAGCAAGAAATCGGTAAAACCGTTGATGTCCTGATCGAGCAAGAAAATCCAGATACAGGAGAACTAATTGGGCGATCGGCAAGATTTGCACCTGATGTTGATGGTGTCGTCTATGTGCGAGACCCTCTGGGTAAAGCAACCTTAGGCTCCATATTTTCTGTCAAAATCACCGCCGCCGATCATTATGATTTATTCGGTGAAATAGTCTAATTTCTTTACAAAAAATGGTGGGATAAACAAGTAATTAACCCAAGTTGCTACCTATCAAAAACCGTCTCAAAACAAGTTAAAAACAGCCTCTCTAAGTGCTAAACAACGCTTTATTTATATAAAAATCTAGCATTTTTTATTTTGATTTTAGTTTTGGATGAATAGGTAGCAACTTGGGTTAATTAAGTTTTTGGAAAAAGGATTACTTCTTGTCACATCAATAAAGAATATAAACTTGGTTTTTCAAAAATTTCTGTAACTACAACTATGAAAAGCCAATTTAACAGCTTTACTGCTTGCAGTCTGGGTTTGGTATATCTAGTCACATAGTTTTTAGCAGATTTATCTCAAGAAGAGAAATATAACTTTTATATAACTTTTTAAATTCTTTTTACTAACCTTTGTATATCCATTAATGGTTTCACAATCTAGAAAAGAGTGAATAATTAATTTCAAGAAGCAAGGAATTAAGTTTGTGTCGTTAAGGCAATTTACATTTGAGGCTTCATCAGATTCTAGGAACTAGAAACCAAACTATCCCTCTCTTAAAGAAGCTAAAAGGAAAAAACAATGGATACAATTACAAAAGTTAATCAGCTATCCTTGCATCAGGGTTTAAATAGCGAATCCGCTTTTACAATTAAACTTACCAATAGCAAGTTCGATAGCGCAGCAGGTTCTGAGCTGTTGGGTAAAGTTGAGTCATGGATTTCCACGAATTTGATGATGAGTGATAAAGAACTGCCTCTTCTAATGATTGATATGGAGAACGTAGAATTTATTGATAGTAAAGGTTTAGAAAAGTTAGTAGCTTGTTTGAGACTAATGAAATCTCAAAAGAGTAATTTATTACTTTGTTCTCACCAACCTTCTGTTCGTCTTGTATTTGAGATTACAAGAGTCGATCAATTGTTTGCAGTTTTTCCTAGTGTCGACAAATTTATGAGCCAATTTCATAATCAACAAGATTCTGAGTATCTACTAGCTGCCTAGAATCTATATTAAGAAGAGACTGACTCTCTCTCTTCTTTGAGTATTAAAAAAAATGAGGTTTACAGGGTGAACCCTTTCTTAGAAACAAAAAAGATAAAAGCCTCGCTCAGCGAGGCTTTTATCTTTTTTGTTTCTAAGAAAGGGTTCATTGGATCTATTAGATAAAACACTATGGTGGCAATTTTATCTATAGGTCAATTAAATTTAATCCAAATTCACATTCTTTAGTAAAACAATAATCTTCGAGAAATTGTTGCGATGACAATAGTGGCGCATACAACTAAAAACTGCCCAGATAAAACTTGGACAGAATATTGCCAAAATGAAGTTTGAATGGCACTAAAGTTTGGTAATTGGGAAGCAACTAAATAGATGATGCCAACCAGATGAATTGCTAACAATCCACCAAAACAACTGATTGCCATCTGTCCTATGCTTGGTGGTCTCAAAAAAGCTAGAAATCCACAGAGCCATCCGCCAGCTACAAATCCAAGCAGATAGCCAAAAGCAGGAGATTTCAGATAACTCAATCCGCCACCTTGGTAAAATACGCCAAATCCACTCAAGCCCAGAGTAATATAGGTGATTTGTGACAAGAGAGCAGCATAGCGTCCACCGAGGCAACCTGTAAGAAGAACAGCCCCGATCTGCATAGTGACACTAATTGATTCGATTGCAACATTACTTCCCTGACCTGTTAGGGATGGCAGGATCATGGATGGTTGAATGAACGTGCTAGCAATTGTCAGCAACAGTCCAGACAAAGCCCACATTAGCTGTAACGGTTTTGGCACAAGTGTCTCAGTCAGAAAGATAGATGCAATATAGAATCCTACATGAATTCTGACCAAGAAATATGACCCAAAAGATGAAATGCGGCACGAAGCGCCGCATTTCATCTTTTGGGCTTTTGGACTATTTCGAGCATGTTACCATCGGGATCGCTTATAAACAAGATTATTTGTCCCCAAGGCATCAAAGCAGGAGGCGAAATAACATTTACGACAATTTTGTCTTGCCGATCGCGAATTTGCTGATAAACCAGATTAAGATCCTCAACAGTAATTGATAGCAAAAATGGATTGCCACTAATAGTCTGTTTGCCTCGATCGCCAAATAATTTGGGCAACCAACTGCGATCGTAAATACCTATTTTTAGCTTGCCGCTATATCCTTCCGCGCCATCAGGTTTTGCAGGTTTCTCAAAGCTAAAGCCTAAAACATCACGATAAAAAATCAGCGATCGCTCTACATCTGCGACAAATAGAGCAATGTAATCTATTTCCATGTTTGCTCTATTTCAAGAATTGCACTAATTCTTCTGCTTTTGACCAGGCTGTCCCACTTTTGAGTATTTCTGAGGCAAGGCTCACACCTTCTGCCCAAGTAGTTGCTGCACCGCCAATTCGTAAGGCTAAGCCACTATTTAAAGCGACACAATCAGATTGAGCTTGGCTCCCTTTACCTTGTAAAACTGCACGTAAAATGTCCGCATTTTCCTGAACATTGCCACCTCTGAGACTCTCAATTGGTGCATCAGTTAATCCTAACTCTTGAGGAGCGATCGCTTCTTCTGTCACGATACCGTCACGCAAAAAAGAAACATCAGTAAGATCGCCCAAACCAGCTTCATCCATTCCTTCCCGACTGTGTAAAACTACAGCCTGTTGGCGATCGAGCAACCGCAATGCTTCAGCCACAGTATGCGTCAAGGACTTATTATAAACTCCTAAAACTTGGGCTGTTGGATGGAGTGGATTGACGAGTGGCCCAATCAAGTTAAATACAGTGCGAACTCCTAAATTTCGGCGGATTGCTCCAACCGCTTTCATCGCAGGATGCCAACTCGGCGCAAACAGAAATGTGATCCCCACCGCAGGCAAAGCTTCGTATATCTTTTCTGTGGATGTACTAAGGTGAATACCGATCGCTTCTAAAACATCCGCCGAGCCTGAGCGACTAGAAACCGCCCGATTACCATGTTTCGCAACCGGAATTCCTGCCGCTGCCACCACAAAAGCAACCGAAGTAGAAATATTGAAAGTAGAGGCGCCATCGCCACCAGTGCCACAAGTGTCAATCAAAGGTTTGGAGCGATCGACAATATGACCAAATTGCTCGTTAAGCTTTTGCCCCTCACTTTGAGATTGCAGCACATTTGCCATTGCAGCTAATTCAGAAGCCTCGATCCCTTTAAATTGCAGAGCAGTCAAGATCGCCCCCGACAACTCTGGTGCGATTACTCCTTCTAACCAACCCTGCATTAGTGCTGTAGCCTGCTCACTCATTAGGGTTTGCCTATCTATAAGCTGCTTTAGCAGTTGTGACCAATTTTGTTCCATAATCCCTTCTAGAGAAAGCTTACGCTCGGTATTGCTTAAAAGGATACAACGCTTTGCGATCATAATTACTTACCATGCACAGAGCGAATATCTTCTCTAAATATCCCAATATTGGAGAGTGGTAAAAAGTTATTGGACAAGAAGACCAATGAAACATTTTGCATCAAAATAGCTTTAGGACAGCAAATTGTCTTTCTGGCTAAACGCTTATACTAAAAAATCAAAAAGCATTACTGGGATTTGCCCAGTAATGCTTTTTGTGGTGCGTTTCGATTCTGTAAATCAGTTGTTTGCCTACTTATCGAAACTAGGGATGTTTTGAATAGAAGAATTGGAATAAAAGCTTTTCATCTCAATTCTTCTATTCACTGATATTTGCTAATACTTTGCAAATGACCGACTTGGTGGAGCAGTGAATTGTGGAGGGCGATCGCTACTTGAGTTGTTTGAAATTTGAGAATTAGGACGCAAAGGCATTTTCATTAATGCGTCAGGATTAAAACGATAGCCAATATTTCGTACCGTTTGAATCAAATTTGGTTGCTGCGGATCAACTTCTAGTTTTTTGCGCAACGATAAAACATGGGTATCGACAGTACGCGGATTATTAATCTCATCTGGCCAAGCACGCTGCAATAGCTCGGCGCGACTGAGCGCTAACCCCTCAGACTGCGCGAGAACATAGAGCAAACTAAATTCTTGAGGCGTTAAATCGATCGCATTTCCCTTGAGTCTTACTTGTCGCTGTACTAGATCGATCTTCAGTACACCATAGTCTAAACATGCAGGCGGCGCAGACGTACGCAATCTGCGGGTCAGCGCCTCCACCCTTGCTAAAAATTCTTGCATCCCAAAGGGTTTAGTTAAATAGTCGTCCGCACCAGCTTTTAAACCCTCCACAATGTCAGATTCATTAGTTCGTGATGAAATTACGAATACTAACGAACTCCTCTGTTTATGAAGCCAACGACATAACTCAATACCATCCCCATCAGGCAGATCGGTACTTAATATCACCAAGCTGGGCTGTTGCTTTTGAAAGACCAGCTTGGCTTGCTGACAACTTACAGCCTGAAATACTGAATAGCCAATCTGCTGCAAATGCCAACCCAAGAGAGAGGCAAGATTCGGATTACCTTCTACAATTTCTATGCTGATTGGGATCAAAGAAATACTCTCCTGCCGAGTAGTGCTTGTAGCTCTCGGATTATGAGAGATCATGATAACTTAGTGTGAAGCCGCATTTTGTAGCTGTAATTACCCTCTAGAGTGCGAAAAGCGCCGTCCTTCAGCTTATAGTTCACAATAATGCCGATCATCTTACGGCACTCTCAAAAATACCTTTGCAAATCAAGTGACTTACAGAAATCCTGTTCCGACGGTTGATATCATCATTGCCCTGCGCGATCGCCCTAATCAACCTATTGTCTTAATTGAACGCCTTAATCCACCTCATGGATGGGCGATCGTGGGGGGATTTGTAGACTATGGCGAACGCTTAGAAGAGGCAGCAAGACGAGAAGCGCAGGAAGAAACGGGTCTACAGGTAGAGTTATTGGACTTACTAGGTATGTATTCTGATCCTAGTCGTGACGAGCGACTGCATACGATTAGCGCTGTGTATATGGCTGAAGCTGTGGGCGAACCAAAAGCAGATGATGATGCCAAGTCTGTCGCTATTTTTGCTGCTTGGGAAATACCTAATCAGCTATGTTTTGATCATGCGCGAATCTTGCAAGATTATTGGCGCTATCGCACCTATGGCATTCGACCCTCAATCAGTTAAAAATTCACAGTGCGTGTTACTGAACTTTGAACTGATTGGAAAAAGTTTGCTCTAAGTGTTGACAAAGATTCCGTAAGGTATGTATCTTAATAAAGGTCAAGAACACGCCCCCATCGTCTAGAGGCCTAGGACACATCCCTTTCACGGATGCGACGGGGATTCGAATTCCCCTGGGGGTATTCTTCACCAATAAAAAAGCACTCGCAAAACGAGTGCTTTTTTATTGGTGAAAGTCAAGTGCGCGAAGCGCACTTGACTTTCAGAGTAATTTTTCTAAACCATAAATAAGTGACTTGAGCGCCAGTACTTTGCGGACACAAAGCAATACGCCAGCCATATAGCAAGTGCGATCGCTAGCATTATGCTCAATTTTTAAGGTTTCACCCATTGCGCCAAAAATCACTTCTTGCCGCGCAACTATTCCAGGCATACGCACACTGTGAATGCGAATATTTTCACCGTAGGTTGCACCCCTTGAACCTGCAAGATGTTCTTTTTCATTCACACTAGACGGGTTAAAAGATTGACCTAATTCTGAGAGCATTTGTGCGGTTTTGATCGCCGTGCCACTAGGAGCATCAGCTTTTTGATTGTGGTGCAGTTCAATAATTTCTACATGCTGAAAATATTTGGCAGCTGCGATCGCAGCTTGTTGCATCAAAATCACACCAACGGAGAAATTTGGGGCAATAATGCAGCCTGTACTTGCTTTGTCCGCAAAAATGGCAAGATCGGCAATTTGCTGCTCGCTTAAACCAGTTGTTCCAACTACAGGACGCACACCATAAGCGATCGCTGAGCGAATGTTGTCATAGATGATACTGGGATGGGTGACATCGATCATTACTGGGAGTTGTGATTCTTGCGCAGCTTGGGCTAGGACAACTTCGAGATTATCGGTGACAGGTATTTCTAACTCGCCAATACCTATTACTTCGCCGATATCTTCGCCGATGTGCTTGCGACCGATCGCACCTACGAGGCTCATGTCTGGTGATTTGGCGATCACTTTGATAATTTCACGTCCCATTTTACCTGTCGCACCAGAGACGACAACAGGAATTTTGGCAGTATTTGTCATGGATTAAAACTGGAAAGCATATTGTCTTACGAGCTTAGCTCACAAGATCGAGAAACCCAAATTTTATTGAAAGGGCTGTGCGATTTAATAAAGTACCAAATATAAAACCAGAATGTGTGGGGCGGCTTTGCCGCCCCACACATTCTGGAAAATCTGGATTAGGACTTTATTTTTCGCAAGTCCCAAAGCTCAAATTCATTGCAAGCATTACATAGAGACATCTTTAGTTTGCTTCAGATTTTCTAAATTGGTTGACTGCCAAGCGAATCTTTTATTCATGAATTTGATGGCAAAGACGATCGCCAAAAATATAACGCAGCCAAAGATTGCAACTAATGTTTCTGTGATTTTCGGAGAAACAAATACAATAAAACCCCGATCTTTGATCAAAGCTGAAAAACTCGAAACGCAAAATGGCATCAGATAAAGTCGAAATGTTTGCCAATAATCTACTTTGCTGCTTTTGTTAGAAGATACGCTTAATACAAGACCTGTGCCAATTACAGCACTTATTCCCAGTGCATTAATCCAAGTCTTAGGTGATGGATCGAAATAGAAATAAACAATAACGACATACCAAATGAGATAGCACCAAAGCACCAATTTACCCAGCTTTATATCACTTAAATATTGAATCAGCCACTTCATAAATTTGTGCCTTCAAACTCAACAAGTTGATATCCCGCAGTAGCTGGACAGACTACTGAAATAAATACTAGAGGCTCATTGCCATTATTGAATACTCCATGCACTGAGCCTGCATGAGCAATCACAATATCTCCTGATGCGATCGGCTGTGTAGTGCCTATTTCATCTAAATAATATTCTCCCTGACCGCTGATGATCGTCCAAGTGTCTTGTCCGCTAGGATGAATGTGGGGCGAAATTTTTTGGTCTGGGTTGACATGCCAAGCGACAACAACTGCATCCTGAGATTCAGTAACAACCGAACGAATTGGCTCTCCATCTGCTGCTTGAAAAAATTGCGAGCTATCGAATATCCTAGCCTTGCTCATACTTATTTCACTTTTCCTGTAATTTAAAAACTATTAAGACAGTTAGGTTTCACAACTTTATAGCTTTTAAATGAGCAAGATCGAGCTTTTAACGACAGACAGTCTATGCAAAAACTAATAATAATAATCTGCCACTTAAACTTTAGCTAGGTTCAAGAGTGACATCCTTAAAAGCTTTAATTTGACTCTTGCTTTGGCACTAGAGAAACTCTAGTTGGCATTAGCTTCCCAAGAATTTGTTCGTCTTTCTAGAAAGTAATCTGCTCTCAACATAATTTCTTTTGTGAGAATTCGATGCGCAAGATATGGAAGAGATAGAATGAAAAACTTCATCTCAAGTTGATTAAGACAGACCAACTGTTTAGGATTGTCCGTTAAAAGGAATTCTATGAGAAGTCAAAAACTAATCAAAAACAGAGAAATCAGGCGCTGATCAATGATTAGGAATGAGAATTAAATAACAAGTGCATATAAACCCCAAAATTGGTTCGGCGGGCGAAGCCCGC
>QBMK01000003.1:145916-234226 GCA_003249035.1 Pseudanabaena sp. | reverse complement strand
AGGGCTAGTTTCTCTCTTCTCCAAAAACTTGCTATTCCTTCCACGTAACATCAGTTATATTAAAGTATGATAATGGGTCGGCTCAGCCAAATTTATCAGCACATAGCATCCAAAAATATTATTTTCCTCTTCCCCCGATCGCAGAACAACGCCGTATTGTTGCCAAAATTGATGAATTAATGGCGAGATGTGATGAACTGGAAAAACTGCGCCAAGTCCATGCTCAAAAACAAATCACCGTCCACACTGCTGCGCTGAATCAATTGCTGACAGCCAAAGATCACAACGACTTCAAAACCTCATGGCATTTCATCACGCAACATTTCGGCGAACTTTATTCTGTTAAAGCAAATGTGGCAGAACTACGCAAAGCTATCCTCCAACTCGCCGTCATGGGTAAACTAGTACCACAAGACCCTAATGACCAGCCAGCTAGTGAGTTGTTAAAGGAAATTGAAGTAGAGAAAAATAGATTAGTAAAAGAAAAAGGGCTAAGAACATCAGCTAGTGAACAAATTGAAGAAAGCGAAAAGCACTTTGGTAAATTCGAGGGATGGGAATATTGCCGATTAGGTAATTTAGCCAAATTCATTGATTATCGGGGAAGAACTCCTACAAAAGTTGATTCAGGAATTGCACTCATAACAGCGAAGAATGTTCGCATTGGATATATTAATCGAGAGCCTTACGAATATGTAACTCAAAGTGAATATCAAAGCTGGATGACAAGAGGTTTCCCAAAAGTGGGAGACATACTTTTTACTACAGAAGCACCGCTTGGGAATGTAGCAATTATTGATATTCAAGAACCCTTTGCATTAGCTCAAAGAGTAATTTGTCTACAGTTGCATAAGCCAGAAATGGCTGACTTTTTAAAATTACTTATTATGTCTTCAGTATTTCAGAATTTGTTGCTAAATAATGCAACTGGAATGACTGCAACTGGAATCAAAGCATCTCGATTAAAAGAAATCCCAGTTCCCCTCCCTCCCCTCGCTGAACAACATCGCATTGTTGCCAAAATTGACCAACTCATGACCCTTTGTGATGAGCTAGAAAAGCAGATAGATATCGCCAATAGCAAAAAGACCAGCCTGCTTAACTCAGTGATGACAAAGGTATAGCTCAAAACCTAAAAATTTTGCTAGACTACACAACAAAGCCTAATCATATTTTTATGAAATCAATAGAACTACTAACCAAAGAACTACTATCACTGCCTAGTATTTCTAGAGCGCTTTTAGCAGAAAAACTAATTGAAAGCTTAGAATTTGATATCGATCCAGCCATTCAGTCAGCTTGGACAAATGAAGCTAAAACTAGACGTGATGCAGTGCGTGATGGATCTGTGCAGACTATTTCAGGAGATGATGCCCTAATTTCCCTATGCAGTGCTTTACACAATTGAGCCAGACTTTATCCTTATATTGGCAGTAATGCACTGTAGCCGAGAAGTTGGATATTGGAAGAATAGAAAAAAGTAACTCATTAATACTGCATTAGCTTCTATGACCATCTCACCCAAGTGATTTCTAGAGAAATGATTTGGGTGCGATCGCACTGTAAATCTAGTGAAATGCGATCGCAACCAAATCACAATTTACAAATAGCTTTCAGAACCTTAAGAATCAATATAGAAGGCTCAGACTCGATCAAAGATAGAGATGGAAATAGCTGATAGACAGGTGCTTCGCCTGCACAGATACGGATAAATTGAAAATGCAAACCATTTGTTGCTAAACCCCAAACCGAAGGCTGAGAACTCAAAGATTCATGAGCATAAGTCAGTAACTGCGGAATACCCGTAAAAGGTTCTATTCCTGCTCTCTTTGCCTCAACTATCAGCACCCAAAGCTTAGTTAAATTTGGAAATCCAGATTTTTTAACCGCCAAAATATCATATCTACCCGTGATACTTATATCCGATTCGATAATATCAATACGCTGAATATTTTCCTCTAAAAGTAATTCGATTTCTTGATTATAGTAACCTGCTAAATTCATCAAAGGTGCAAGCGCAAGAAACTTAATTTGTCCTTCAGAAACTCTACCTGACAGGAGATATCGACGGAAATTAGTGCAAATCTCAGTTAGTTCTGTTTGCTCAATATCTGACACAGATTGCAGATCGAGATAATCAGAAAAAACACCCATACTTCCAGACTCATGAAAGCCTAATAGATGCTCAACATCCTCAAAATTTAAATTTTTTGCGGCAAGGGTAAGCATCTTGACCTCTGATTTGATCGGCAGTCTTTTTGATCTTAACATTTCTCGATCGCACTGTAGATCTAGTGATACCAAAACACGTAATAAAGACGACAGATGATTATTGCAAAAATGCACGTAAGAACAAAACCAACGTAGAATATGAGGATTTTATGTGTCGTCACACTTTTGTGATTTGGTATGAAATGCGATCGCAGAATTACCTCTGAACTATAGATACATCCAAGCAATAGACGATCCACATAAAAAAACAAAAAGGTATGTCGGGCAAAGCCCGACATACCTTTTTATTGCGCTTGTTGAAATTTAGAATTCTAAACGCTAACAGCCACAGGACTATCCATCTTCTTCAACTGTTGAACCAGTAAGCTGAGGAATAGACCGACATCGGTGACAACACCAACAGACTCCACAGAACCGCGATCGGAGAGTTTAGTCACAACCGCAGGATTGATATCCACACAAACCATCTTCACGCCTGCGGGAGTCATGTTACCCACACCGATGGAATGCAGCATAGATGACAGCATCAAAATCATATCAGCATTGCGAATTTGTTCGCTATACAAGCGTTGTGCCTCCAGTAAATCCATCACGGTGTCAGGCAAAGGCCCATCGTCACGAATGGAACCAGCTAGTACAAAAGGAATATTATTGGTAACGCATTCGAACATCACGCCAGTCTTCACAAAACCAGCTTCAACTGCTTTATGGATACTGCCATAGCGACGGACTGAATTAATCACCTTAAGGTGATGGCGATGTCCGCCTTTGACGCTGATACCACGCTTAAGATCGACACCCAGTGAAGTTCCCATCGAGGATTGCTCCATGTCGTGAACCGCGATCGCATTGCCACCGAGCATGGACTGCACATAGCCCTCACGGATCAAGTAAGCAAGGTGAGGAGCGCCGCCAGTATGCACGACTACGGGACCACAAGAGACAACTAATTTGCCACCGCGATCGCGAATTTGACGCAGTTCCCACGCGATTTGTTCGACAATCAGTTCGACGCGACGTTCGCTAGATACACCAGCACCCATGAAAGAAAACTCTTCCTTTTTAGCGGTATCTCTGGCTTCGGGTTTACGAACTGTTCGCACGCCATCATAGCCAACCACCACGCGATCGCCGACTACGAGATCTCGCAAAAGCTTACAGTTAGCTGAGCCGTCGGCACTAATTGCGATCGCTGCATCCATACGCTGATTGTTGCAGCGAACCCATACGCCATCAACACAGGCTTCTGTCGGATAAATCGTGCTGACATAGAAGTCATCAGGAGCAACACCATCTTGTAATACAGGTTCAAGATTTGCAGCGCATGTATCACGATCTTGCAATACTGCACCGATTTCGATCAGTTCGCCCATGATCGTTTCCATGAGGTCATGGGATGGAGCAGAGATACGAATCCGCGCTAAGGATGTACTTTGTCTCTGCTCACCGAGGTTGAACTCTAATACTTGGAAACTACCGCCATTATCAGTTACTAAATCAAGTGCGCGATTAATAATACCTGAATCAAGCAGATGTCCAGTCAACTCGACAATCCTTGCTTCTACACCACTTGCTTCAACTACTACCTGTTCACTGCTAATGGGAACTTCAATAGTTCTCAAGGTTAAACATTTAGCGGCTCCGCCTGCTTTAAGAAACTCGGTGAGAGGAGTTTCAATCACTGTAAACCCAGCATCAGTAATGCGTTGTTTTAGGCGATCGCTAATTTTGTTCATGACAACATTGCGATCAACATTGACCGCGTTGCAAGCAAAGTTAACGGCATCTGCTTCTTCGATCGCAATCCGTTTGTCCGCAGGAACCCGCATCTCGATCAAGCGATTGGAATAGGAGTCAAACGCAGGTGGATAATAGAGCAAATATCCACCTGTTAAAGGACAGAAACAGGTGTCAAGATGATAGAAGCGGTTGTCAATTAAACGTAACGAAAGAACTTCAACATCTAGCCATTTTGCTAAATAGGGATGAGCATCTAGTTCTGAGCGAAAGCCATAGCCAGCCCAAAGCCAACCACCACTCCGATCGAACAATGCATCACCAGCACCTTCAAAAGGCAAATCCTTGGGCAGTTCAAACACTGTAAAGCCCTTAGACTCAAACCATGCTTTGAAATATGGCTCTTCACCCTGACGCTCTTTGTGTAAAAAACGACTCAATACAGCTTTGTCACCTAATACTAATCCAGCGTTGGCGGTAAACACCATGTCTGGCCAACCTTTTTCGGGAGTCACTAGCTCAACATTGACTAAACCCTTGAGCACTCCATAAAGTTTTTGCCATTGCACTACAGCGCGATCGCGGCTAGATTTGTGAACGTTGCCCTCCATCCAAGGATTGATCACATAGTCTACGTCGTAGTGATCGGGGGCGCACATCAGATAATTCAATTGGGCAGTCATAAATAAAGTAAATAATTAGAGGAGCATGGAATTTTTTGGTGCATCCATACTGGTAGCCACCAAGAATTGCCAAACAATTGCAAAGCTGACAATCTTTTATAATACCTAATCCTTCATACTCTAAACCCTTACAAAAGTTATCGTCTCTTGATAATTGCTGCGATCGCAGGACTTTATCGCAATTTACGAGCAAGGCAACTACAAATATTTTTATTAAGAGTCTTGCCTAGCAAGACTCTTAATAAAAATATTTGGTTTTATTTCAGTGCAAGGATTTATAAAACAAAAAATAGCAATGACTTTACATTTCTTCTAGCTACAGCGATTTACGCTCAAACTGAATATTTGTCGAGATGGGCGTAGCCCACCTCGACAAATATTCGGTTTGATTTGAATTAAATTTTGTCCTTTGCTTCTATAAGAATGCGATTAACTTGCAAAATATTATTAATTTGCTTGAGAACTTCAAAATCCTCTTCAGGAAGATTGGCAGTAGGCAAAAGTTGTGGATTCTTTTCTAAAAAGCTAAAGGCTTGACGAAACTCCGTGGGTGTTGCAGCGATCGCATTATCAAAATGACAAGGAATAATTCTCACAAAATCCCAACTAGCCACCTTATCCGCCCATGCGATCGCATCCTGTGGAGCGCGATTGAGAATAAGAGTTTGCAGGATTGGCGCAACAAAAATCCGACCATTACCGCGCAATGCCTCAAATGCTTGATGCCAGTTTTCTTTCCATTTAAATGGGAAAAGACCCCAAAAAGCTTTGCGAGAGCGTTCTGGTGCTTTTTCAAGATCGCGTAAGGCTTGAAAAAAGGGAACAGTTTCTAATGATTGCGGACTGAAATAGAATGAAAAGAGTGAAGTTCTTTGCCATCCACGTATACGATTGGCTTCTGTATCCGCAATCATCTCAGTAGCACTGTCTCTGGCATGAAATAGCAATGGATAGGGATCAAGTTGCAATATTTCAGGCGGCTTTTCAGGAATCGAGACAATCGTATCGGTCACGAGTAGAGTCTGCGATCGCTTATCAAACAAAGCAACTTCTGCAAATTTACCTAAACCTAGCTCGATTGAGCCAAGGATGGCATAGTCAAACTGATCGCTAAAGGGAGCTTGTGCTGGATCTTGAGGCAAAATCGATGTGCGACCCCAAGGAAATCCTAACCAACTTAGCGGCAGATTCAGCGGAAAGCTCCATTGGTGTGGTGAAACATAAACCTGCGCATTGGGGAAATTCCGTGCAAATGGCCCCACAAATACCTTATGTTCAATTCCTGAAACTGTTGGCAAGATGATGTACTTGACCTCACCATGCTCTGCAACAAGCTCATTTACAAGGCGAACACATTCGGAAGTCGGCGCGACAGGTGCATATACCAATAGTCCCCCCGTCTCAAGCTTCACCACCGTCATCCTGATCGGTACCACTACATAAAAGATTCCTTGAAGCTGATCGAACGTCCAAATCGAGTCTTTGACTACTTCCCTACGAATAGTCCGCCTTTGCCCATAGGGATAAAGCGGTACAATTTGCCAAAATTTCCATGACCAGTCCTTGGGGCTAGTTGACTCATCAGGCTTACTATATATTTCTTGGGCAGTCATCAAACTCGATCTCGGTAAGAATACTATTCATAGTGTGAGTATCATAATGCGATCGCAAACACCAATCAAATTTTTATTCATCGGGCTAGTTCAAACGATAAATTGCAATACCTAGATATCTTTGGTATTAACTTTGACTTATTCAGAGAGTCCTTGACCTGATAATTTATTTGTATTGTTAGGATGAATAAAGATTCATGCAATTCTTCCTATATCTCTAAAATTAAGTAAACAGTGAGTTCTCAGACATGTTCTCAAGCAATATTGAAGCTATAAGTAATGAAGCAACTTTGGCTGCGCCATCTCCAGTTGAAAATGATACTAAAGTTAAATCGGATAAATCGGAAATAGTAGTTCAGAATTCTAAGCAAATTCTTTCCCCTCAAGAATTAAATGTATTGAATACCAAGTCTGATCTTAAAGGGGCTTTGCAACTGGCTGGGCATCTGGCTGTGATGGCTGGTAGTGGCTATCTCTGGGGTACAAATATGGGAAATCTTAGAGATCGCTGGTTTATAGCTATACCTGCATTAGTTCTCTACGGATTTAGCTTTGCGATTATGTTTGCGCCTTTGCATGAGGCATCACACCGCACCGTTTTTACAAATAATCGCGCCAATGATGTCCTTTGTTGGTTTGCTGGACTTCTATCTTTTTATAACAGTACCTTCTATCGGCTCTATCACAAGTGGCATCACCGCTATACGCAGATTCCTGACAAAGATCCTGAATTAAGCGATTGCAAACCCACAAATCTCAGTGAATATATCATCGAAATTAGCGGCATTACTTGGTGGATCGGCAAGTTTCGTAGACATTTTCTCGCGGCGATCGGGAACTTAGAAAACTGCCCATTTATTCCTGAAAGCTCCAATGCAGAAGTGATTCGCTCTAACCGTCTACAGCTATTAGTTTATGCCGTTGCGATCGCTATTTCTATATATTTCCAACAGACTTGGTTTATCACCTATTGGATGCTACCCCTCGCAGTCGGTCAGCCAATTTTAAGATTTTTACTCCTAGCCGAGCATACCGATCGCCCCAATACCGACAATATGCTTGCAAATACCCGCACCACCCTCACCCTTGCACCCTTGAGGTTTTTGATTTGGAATATCTCCTACCATGCCGAACATCATCTCTACGCGTCCATCCCATTCCATCAATTAGGCGCAGCCCATGAGAAACTTGGCTCTCATTTTGAATGTGTGGAAAATGGCTACATCAACGTCCATCGTCAAATCATCGCTAATTTAAGCGAGACTGGGAACTCAGCAGCATGAATGTTTTTGAAATTAAGAACTTTCAGCTTCAGTGCGGTGCGATTCTGCCAAAAGCACAATTGGTTTATCAGACCTATGGCGAACTAAATTGCGATCGCACTAACGTAATTCTCTATCCCACCTCCTACGGAGCGCAACACCCAGATATTGAATGGTTAGTGCGACCTGATGGCATTCTCGATCCGACAAAATGGTTCGTGATCATTATCAACATGTTTGGTAATGGTCTATCGAGTGCTCCAAGCAATTGTGCAGAATGCGGACTAGCCGAGCAAGGTTTTTGGTTTACGCATCTGGATAATGTCAAGGCTCAAGAGAGATTGCTGCGCGAAGTCTTTGGGATTGACCGCCTAGCCCTAGTTTATGGCTGGTCGATGGGCGCTCAGCAAGCCTACCATTGGAGCGCGTTATATAGCGATCGCGTCGAACGCATAGCGGCACTTTGTGGCACTGCGAAAACTACCGATCACAATCGCATTTTCTTAGAGAGTTTGCGCTATTCCCTCACAGCCGATCCAACTTGGAATGGAAATGGTTTTGACGGTATTCCCGATCGCGGATTTCGCACCTTTGCCAGAATTTATGCCAGTTGGGCAGCATCCCAAGCCTTTTATCGTGAAGGTTTGTATTATCAGTTTGGTTACGAATCTCTCGAAGATTATCTCTTGCGTGGTTGGGAAGCTGGCTATCGCAAGCGCGATCCGCGAAATTTGATGGCAATGATTGATACTTGGCTCAGGTGCGATGTCAGCGATAATCCCATTTATCAAAAAGATTATGAGCTTGCCATGCGATCGATTCAAGCGAAAACTCTAGTCATGCCCAGCACTACGGACTTGTATTTTACCCCCGAAGATTGCGATCGCGAGGCGGCGCTAATTCCCCATAGTTCATATCTTCCAATTTCTTCGATTTGGGGACATCGTGCTGGCAATCCCTATCAAAATCCTGAAGATGAGCAGTTCATTCGTCAAGCAATTGGGGAATTGCTAAGTCGCTAAGAATAATCGGGATAGATTCTCTTGCATCCATAACCCAAAAGCCTTCATCGCTTTGCTGCGTCCTTGGCTAAGACTGATCTCTAAAAACTGCGGTATGACATCGCGGATAGGGACATCACCAAAAATAGGGCTTAACTGTGATTCGACATACTCGCCATCACGCAAGATATAAATTTTCAATATCTTATCATATAACCAGAGTTCAGGTACGCCAAGGGTACGGTAAACATCAAACTTGGTTTTGGAAGTTACATCTACCTCGATTGCTAGATCAGGTGGAGGATCGATGGTCATGTCTAGTTTGCGTATACCCCGCATAGCGACATTGTTTTGAATGTAGAAGCAGTCATCGGGTTCTAATCCTGCGAGCTTGTCAATACGCTTGAAAGTCGTGGAGCCAAACCCCTCAAAATCAATTTCCATTTCGTCCATAAGGACTTGTACAAAATCTCTGATCAAAACTTTAATTTTTTCTCGTTCAGGTAAGAGCAAAGCAATTTCTAATACACCGTTTAAATAAGCAATTCTTGATCTGCGCTTTTCGCCAAGGTCTTGGAGGATAGATTCAAATTGTTGCCAGTCGATTTCATGGAGGACTGTGCTTTGTCCTGCTAGGGTTTCAATTTGTGAGATTCGTAATAGGGTGGTCATCTGCGTATCTCCTAAATTTACTCATCCTGCGATCTCTTTTTACAGTTTACGCTAGTTGTTGAGTATGCCACACAGGAAGGTCTATTTCTGATTAAGCCTTCAGGGGATAGGGTGGCGATCGTCAACGATTAGAACTTTGTGGTAAAGACTTGGTGAATTCAAATATCAAAAAAAGATGTCTAATTCATAAACTTTAGCTTTTCAGGGAGATTTTTTGTGCTGTAATAATTTTAGTTAATCGTAATAAAGTAAAAACTATGTTCGATCCTTTAAATCCTATTGCTAGAGTCTATGAAAAGATTCATGATTCCGTCGAAGACTGGAATAGACCTGCACAAGCGGCTAATCAAATATCAAGTGTTGCCGAACAAGTTGTAGGTTTTTTGAATGCAGTTGAAGGTATGACACAGGCTCATAGTAGGGACTTCAAAAAAGCAACCCCGCGCTTTACTCTTCGTGATGGTTCCATACTAAAGATGTGGAAAAATCCTGTTGGTGTTAACCATATATTTATTGCTGATACTGAAGGCAATATGGTTTTTGGTGGTTTTGTTGGGTGGATTCATGCGGATGAATTAAATGAAGCGATCGCAACAATTAGACGCAATTTCACATAAAAGCATTTCTAGTTATGATTAAATGGCTCCTTCATTTGTACATCCAAACAAATTAATAATCTTGATACTATGGAATTGATAGAAAAAATTATACTAGCCTTACCTTCAATAATCATAGCAGGTATTGTCGCTTATATTGCTTATCAACAGTATGAAATAAATCGTCAAAAGTTAAAACTTGATTTATATGATAGAAGATTCAAAATATACAGTGCTGCCATTGCTTTGGTGCGTTTTGCCAATGAACCATTCCTTGATGAGAGGTATAAAGATATTACTGAAAAAATCGACAATGAATTTACAGATCATTTGAGTGCAGCTTATTTTCTGCTTAACCGAGAAGCCTTTAATACTCTTGAGAAAATTAGCCAAGAAGTTCGTGATCTTGCGAGTGCAATGGAATCAAGATTATCTACAGTTGAAAAATCGAATCAGCTACAAGGATCAAACACAGAAGAATGCAAGGATCTTAATAATGATCGGAGAAAATGGAATTCTAAGATAGAATCCATTAGACAATCATTATCAAAAACCAGAAGAATTAACTCTATATTTCTTCCATATCTTTATTTTAGAAGCTTGTATGATGATCACAACCGAACAAAATAGGTTATTACAAGTTTATAAATAGGAAGACAAAAAATAATGTTTGAGATAGGAGATATTTTGTCAGTTGAATTATTTGCTCATACTCGACATTTCTTTGTTTATGTAGGCGATGGGAAAATAGTAGAGTGGGGACCTTGGGATGGAATGTCTTGGATGGGCGGCAAAGGTCATGTTTTTACAAAAGAGTTGTTTAAATCTGGTTCAGAGTATAAATCTTTAGGTAGTGATGGAGAATTAAAGGAAATTACTCTAGAACAGCGTACAGGAGCTAAAGAGTCTTTGATTAATCAGAGAATTAGAGAGATGACCACAGGGATTGACTATCATTTAGGACATCGAAATTGTGAACATTTTGCTTATTATGTTACTGGATATACAGGTTATTCTAAGCAAAGTGTTTCTCATATGTTTACTGATCACGATCCATTTACAAGTAATTCTATGATTCAGAACTTCCGTGAACTAAAAGATGAGCTTTTGAGGTCTAGTCATTGTGGAGTGGTTGGTTTATCTAGGGGAGACTTTAAAGATTCTACGCTTGTTGGAAAACTCAATGATGGTCATTATGTTTATCACTATAGCCATCCTTTAGGAGGACAACATCTTTATGTAACCACTATTCCTAAATCTGAAAATTTTGAAGCTAGTTACGATTCAGTTTTGTTAGCATATTATGGTGCATTCATAGGGAGAGGAGAGATTCTAAGTATTGTTAGAAAAGTGAGGGGATGATAAACTCCCCGTCAGATAGCAAATTCACACAGAAACTACCTTGAAATATTATTGACAAGATTGATACCAGATTAAATTTTAATTTGAGCGATAATCCCGTTTGCTGAGAGATAAACATTGTGACTACGGGATTATGACTAAGGCTTTATCGGAAATTGCTCAAGAAAAAGGGATTCGCTACTTTCTCATTTCCTTCACTGACCTCTTTGGCGTACAACGCGCTAAATTAGTGCCAACCGCAGCGATCGACTCGATGGAAGCCAATGGTGCAGGATTCGCAGGATTCGCCACATGGCTCGATATGACACCCGCCGATCCTGACCTCTTCGCCATTCCCGATCGCAATAGTCTTTTCCCTTTGCCTTGGCAACCCAAAATTGGCTGGATGCCCGCCGACCTCTACATGAATGGCGAACCCGTCAAACAAGCCCCACGCTATGTTCTCAAGCAAGCCCTAAGCCAAGCGGAAGCCCTCGGCTATCGTGTTAAAACGGGGGTGGAATGCGAATATTTCCTGCTCTCTGCCGATGGTACGGATATTTCTGATTTAAGCGATCGCGCTAGCAAGCCCTGCTACGACCAACAAGCCCTAATGCGCCGTTTCGATATCATTGCCGAAATCTGCGATGCCATGTTAGCGATGGGTTGGGGAGCCTATCAGAACGATCATGAAGATGCGAATGGTCAATTCGAGATGAACTGGACTTACGCCGATGCTTTAGTCACAGCCGATCGCCATGCCTTTTTTAAATATATGGTCAAAGCGATCGCTGAAAAACACTGCTTCCGCGCCACCTTCATGCCCAAACCATTTCCTCACCTGACGGGCAACGGCTGTCATACCCATCTCTCCATTTGGGATTTAGAAGGAAATACGAATATCTTTGATGACGCAAAAGGAGAACTCGGTTTATCGAGCTTAGCCTATCAATTTATCGGCGGCGTATTGCATTCCGCCGAAGCGGTCTGTGCCTTCACTAATCCCACCGTCAATTCCTACAAGAGGATTAATGCGCCTGTCACTAACTCTGGCTCAACATGGTCACCCAACACGATCAGCTACACAGGCAACAACCGCACCCACATGATCCGCATTCCCGAAGCAGGACGCTTTGAGTTCCGTCTCGCCGATGGAGCCGCGAATCCCTATCTCCTCCCTGCTGCTCTCATCGCCAGTGGTCTTGATGGCATCAAGCATAATCGCCAAGCAGGTCAACGTTATGACAATAATTCCTACACCGATCCGCTTCCCTTTGGCACAGTGAAACAATTGCCAGCTAATCTTTTAGATGCGCTGCGATGTTTGCAAGCAAATACGATTTTGCCCAATGCTTTAGGCTCAGAATTCGTGCAATCCTATATCAAGTTAAAGCAACGCGAATGGAATGATTACAGTACTCGCATTAGTCCTTGGGAATTGGAACATACTTTAGATTGTTAAACCCCAAAAAGCTATAGCGCACACTGTGCGTGTGCTATAGCTTTTTGGGGTTTAATCATGTGCTTAACAATTTACGCCATGCTCTAACCATTGCAGGTTCTTGATCGGGTTGGATGTATTCGACCATCAGGTTTAAATCGAGATTGGGAAAGAATTGACTTTGAGCGATCGCATTATATCCACTGCGATCGCTATTAATACGATAAAGTGCAAATTTTCTATTTTGATAAAACCAAACTTCGGTAATTCCTAATCCCTGATAAACTTCCAATTTATCAATACCGCCACTAGTGACCGTTATCTCGATCGCTAAGTCAGGCAATTCTTGACGCTGACCAATACAGAAGCTTTCATCGGGTTCTAATCCCCTCGCCGTTAATTCTGATTTGCAAGTAGCTGAGCCGCAACTAAAGAGGTCAATATTCATGACATCGGCATAGACATATATTAATCTCGCAATCAGCGTTTTCAGCATTTCATGCTCTGGCGAAAGCGTCACGATTTCTAATGCTCCTTTGAGATAGGTTAGATGTAGATTTTGATGTCCAGAAAATAGATCGATGAAGGTTTGGTATTGCTGCCAATTTATGTCATAGAGAGCTATACGCGGTTCAGCGATCGCAGGAGCAATTAATTTTTCAAGTTCAACTTGAGGTATATCAAGGGTGACTTTCATGGTTCAAATTCCCTCTTTTTCCTTTTCTAATATTTCACAATCTTCCATGCGAGAAAATACACACTCTATAGAGGTTAAACCATTACCATTCATAAAAACCAAGCGATCATATTGCTGACTAGTTTACTAGAATTTTAGGAGATCGCAAGAAACGGTTAGCTTAAATATCAAATCATTGCTAAATTGAGTGTAAACACTCGTATTGCTGAGCATGAACTCCCCGATGGACAAATTTCTAGATGAGAATATGGGCGATCGCGCAACCTACGAACTGATGGCAAAAGCGATCACCTTTATTCGTCAAAACCATCGACAACAGCCAGATCTCTCCGCGATCGCGCAACATGTACATCTGAGCGAATATCACTTTCAGCGCTTATTTACCAAATGGGCAGGGATTAGCCCCAAGCGATTTTTGCAATATCTGACCGTGGAATATGCTAAATCTAAAATTGCGGAAACAAAGAACTTGCTGGAATTGACTGGGGATGTTGGTTTATCCAGTGCAGGACGATTGCATGACCTATTTGTGAACCTTGAAGCAATGTCACCGCAGGAGTTTAAGACTGGTGGTGCAGGTTTGCAGATTTGGTATGGCATCCATGAAACCATGTTTGGTGATTGCCTGATTGCCACAACAGCGCGAGGTATTTGTAATTTGTATTTTCTCGATGGAATGGATAATCAAGCTGCCGCCTTAATGCTGCGAGAGGAATGGTCAAACGCCGAGATTATTAGCGATCGCGAAATTACGCAACCAATTTGCGATCGGCTATTTAGTCATCTTCCTAATCTGAATACTGCGAAGCAAATGCCTCTCATGCTCTATGTCAAAGGCACTAACTTCCAAATTCAAGTCTGGCGAGCTTTGTTGCGAATTCCTTTTGGTGGAATTACGACTTATCAGGGCTTAGGGAGATCTTTTGGTCGTCCCAATGCCGCAAGAGCTATCGGTAATGCTGTTGGTAGTAATCCCGTTAGTTTTATCATTCCCTGTCATCGCGTCATTCGGGAATCGGGTGAGTTAGGTGGCTATCGTTGGGGATTGGAACGAAAGACTGCAATGTTAGGCTGGGAAGCGAGTTGTCAGAAGTAGGTTGAACAGCTACCAAATAGCGATCGCTTTATATACAAGACACTTTGATTTGGTTTTAATTCTTCAACTTAATCTACGCGATCGGCGATCGCACTATATTTACAAACATCCATGTATTATTTTTTCTGCATTGGAACTGTAGTTAAAAATTAAGATATTTCTTGATAATCTCAATCTGTTTTTCTTCTATCAGCTTTTGATTTGGATATTTAGGTAGTTTTGTGTTTTTCATAGCTGATTCAAGCTCGATCTCAAGATTGCTTACTGCTTCGATTAGGTGGTCATAGGGGACTTCTCCATTGCGGATTTGGCGGATGAATTGGGCATCACCAGTTATTTCCCGATTAGGGATTACACCATCACCATTCAAAATCTCAATCCCAGATTTGAGTAAACGATAGCAATGACCAGAATGCTTGCTGTCATATCCTACCTTTTCCTCAATTTCAGCACGTTTTGAATTACGATTTTTGCGCCATGATTGAAAAGCATCATATTCTTGCAATGCTTGCCGATAGGTTTGAGTGTTGTGCAGCAAGGTCACAAATTCATTGGTTGACCTCGTATAGTATTGCACTGCGGGTAGAAGATCTTCAGCTAAGGGATATTGCTTTAGTAATCCTTTGTAATCAACATGAGTTAATAATTCTGTAGCCACTTCGCTTTATTGGCTGGCATCTTTAATTAAAATATAGAAAAATTCAAGAAAAGCATTTAACTGTTCTTTCCGTAATGGATTTTCATCTAATCCATAGTCTTTGGGGTTTGGTGGCAACGAGAAAAAATCTGGATCTTCTTTGTATCGCAATAACCATTTTCTGTGGGTCTGAACTTTTTTGATTTGGGCGTGAGCATAGCCAGAATAGCTATAAAAAACTTTTTGGCTTAAAAAAGCATCACGTATTTCAATCAAAGATTCGCCAAAACGAGTTTGAATAAGATATTCACTTCTGTCTATCCATAGAAGCTCCAGAATATTTGGATTGTTGAGTGTAGCCAAATGACAAAACTTTTTGATGTTGTAGATATTACTATCGGTATCAGTCAAAGATGGATATAGACAGTTTGGGTCAGAAAAATCATCTAGCTGTTCAAAGTTTTGAGTACCAAGAAAATAAGGTAGCGTAGGAATGCAGATTCCTTTGTAGTCATAGTCGCTATTCTCGTTGTGGACTCTATACAGTCTAGATCCCGTCAAAGCCAGCAAAATTGTTCTCGTTTCAACTTCTAGTCTTTTCATAATTTACTCGATAAAGAAGTACGATCAAACTTTATAAGAATTGCCTCTTTCATTAGCTCTTAGCAACGGCTTATTCTTAGCATTGCTTTCAATTACTTCCCAATCAGCATTTTCTAGCACAGCATCCAAAACATCCGATAGATTGCAACGCTGCTCATAAGCAATGCGCCTTAGAATATCGTGATGTTCTGGCAAAATATATACAGGCTTCCTCTGTGTTTGCGCCATCTTCAACTTAGTGATTAATTAATTCCTTTAATATACAATAGCTAAGTATATAATTCTACAAGCAGCTAATTAGCTGCTTTAAAAGTTTTTTTTCGACAATTGGGCAAAATGCTTTCGCTTACACGGATTTTTGGAGAGCTTACGATCTTGTATTCCCTGCACAGCGTCATAAGGCTGTTGGTAAAGAGTCTGGTAAAACCAATTATATTGAGCGGTTTAACTGTACGATGCGGCAACGTGTCTCCCGATTAGTTCGTAAAACTCTCTCCTTCTCTCAAAAACTAGAAAATCACATTGCTGCTATCTGATTCTTTATTCATCACTACAACTCATCCTTACTTGTTTAGGACTACCCAGAAATCAAGATCCAATGATCAACAGTTTCTGGAGGGACTGAACATCTGGGATCATCACAGATGGTTTCCTGTGGCTGCGCTCGCACGTAGTTACTAAAACAAAATGCAGGACGTATGCCCTGCATTTTGTTTGTTTGAAATTCTAGTTTTAGCGCAAAGCTATAAAAGCCTATCCTTTTTTATATGCAGCCCATCCACCCAGATGAGAGATATCTTTCCAATTAAACTTTTCAATTAATTCTTTAGGATAGAAAAAAGCAGTGAGTACTTCTCCATCTTCTAGGTAAACATCCGTAGGATACATATGTGGAGGTTCATTACTAGCAAGATATTCAAACTCATCGTCTTTCATCTCGTAGACTTCGCCAGGTATAGAAATTCCACCTGTTTCTACTTCATAAATCGCAGGATGCCAGCCATCTCCTGCCGCATGAAGTCGATAGCGCGATTGTGTATTTGCAGGACGGATAAACTTTGCACCTTGTAGGTTCCCATGATCGGGCTGCCCGCGTAGAGCCGAACCACAAATAAATACTCGTCTTGTCCCGTTGCTTACTGTCATAAATAGGGCTTTTGGAATTTATGGATTAGTTTTTTGTATATTAATTGTATACTGTATGCACTAATAAGGTGCAATATTGTAAGAGTAATGGCTTTGCGATAACTCTTACAATATTGCTAAAAAATAATGTCTGGAAAACTCTCAACTCATGTCCTTGATACAGTTCATGGATGCCCCGCCCGAAATATGCAGATTGAATTATGGGCGATCGCAGATGATGGACAGAGACAATTACTCAAAACTCTACATACTAACCAAGATGGTAGAACCGATGAGCTATTGCTAAATGAAAATGATATCAAAGTGGGCTTATACGAAATTTACTTTTATGTCGGAAACTATTTTACAAATTGCGGCACATCTTTACCACAACCTAATTTTTTAACTACTGTTCCTGTCCGCTTTGGCATCTCTGATGCAAGCGATCGCTACCATGTCCCTTTACTCGTTTCGCCTTGGGCTTACAGCACTTATCGCGGTAGTTAATTAAGATTTCAGATCCAGCAGAGCAGTATGTCATCAACGAATCACTTAATCAAAAGGCTTTGTAATCTCCAATACAGAAACTGATCGCTACTTTAAAGTTTAATCGACACAATTTGGATACTGTATACAGTATCCAAATTGTCTCGGTTTGCAGTTCGGTGCTCATATTAAGGTGGTTTGAGGAGTATATGTCAAAGGCTATCAATAGTTCGCTTTCATGTCTGGCGATGTTTGTCGCGCTTTCTAGTTTGTACGATGCGGCAAATGCTGCGCCTCAAGACTCAAATAATTTAGCTAAAAATTCATCTGCTAATTCATCAATTAATTCTTCGCCGCAGACTAAAACATCAATTACTGGCTTAATTGATAGCCAAGAGAACGCTGTCACCCTTCAAATAAATCCATCCTCTGGTTCGCCAGTTAGTAATTTAGAAGTAGATAAACTAGCTGAGACTACAGATGTTTCTCAAGTAACATCTGTTTCGCAACTATCAGATGTGCGTCCAACTGACTGGGCATTTACAGCTCTGCAATCTTTAGTAGAACGTTATGGATGTATTGCAGGTTATCCTGACAGTACTTTTAGAGGTAGTCAAGCTTTATCAAGATATGAGTTTGCGGCTGGGCTGAATGCTTGTTTGGATAAGATCAACGAAATAATTTCCGCAGGGCTAGCTGATAAAGTTTCTAAAGAAGATTTTGCTGCTTTCAAGAAGCTCCAAGAAGAATTTGCGGCTGAATTGGCTATGCTACGTGGTCGAGTGGATGCTCTCGAGGCTAAGACTGCTGTCCTCGAGGCACAGCAGTTCTCCACAACGACCAAACTTAGTGGTTTAGCATTCTTTAACCTCACTGGAGCTACCGCATCTTCGCCTGTCAGAGCTGAGCGAAATCTTAGTACTCCAGGTAGTGCTTTTAATCCACCAACGCGCGTTGGTGGTGTGCCGACCACAGTTAATAGAAGCAATCCCAACGTTACATTCGGTTATTATCTTTTCATTAACCTGAATACATCATTTACGGGTAAGGATTCTCTAGTCACTCAACTGGTAACTGGTAATAGCAACTCTCCTGCTAATAACTTCGTTTCATCGGGCTTTTTCAACTCTTGGGGTGTTCCGTTTACCGATCAGACGGGTGTTCCTGGCGGAACAGCAAACACTTTCAATGTTCGTGAGTTGTTCTATAGTTTCCCAGTGGCAAGTAATGTCAATGTAGCTGTCGGCCCTCGTTTAAACTGGTATCGCTATTTTGATGGCAATCGCTTCACAAACTTCTTGACAGGTGCAAGCAGTTTCAACTCCAGTGGAAGTACCTTGGCAAACGCAATCGATCGTGGTTCGGGTGCTGTAGTAACTTGGACTATTAATCCGCAGTTCAGACTAACTGCTGCGTATCTTGGTCAAAATACTGAGTTTCTTAACCCTAATGATCCTGACCTCAATACTGCTAGCGAGCCAACCCGTGGACTATTTGGTGGAACTAATACTACTACTATAGAGCTAGTATATTCACCAAGCCGTGATGCTAACATTCGCCTTTTATACACCTACTCTAATTTGCAGGCACAGTCGTTCCCCAATCTTCCTAACCCTCCTAGGACTTTAGTAGGTGGTGCACCAGGTGAACCTTTACCTTATGGTTTTGCTGACGATGGTCAGGGTGGATCTATCAATAATAGCTCTGCAAATACAATTATTCTGAACTTTGATTGGTTGGTTACCAAGGGCTTTGGTGTATTTGGTCGCTATTCCTACGGTAGTACAAATATTGCACCTGTAAATCCTGCTGTTGCTGGTGGTAGCGTTACCGTTAATTCGTTCCAATTTGGTTTAGCTTTCCCCGATCTATTTAAGGAAAGTGCGTTAGCGGTTCTTACTTTGGTTGTACCTTATAGCTACACCGGTGGAAGGAACTTCTTACTTTCTGGTGGGGGTGATGGCGCTACTCAATACGATTTAGAGCTTTCTTATTATTATCCAATCACTAATAATATTGCGATCATTCCTGCATTCTATGCAATTTTCAATCCCAATAGTTTCTCGAGTAACCCAACTGTATATGTTGGCAATCTGCGCACTCAGTTTAGATTCTAATATCTAATAGTCTGGGAAAAAGATAAGATACCCAAGGGGCTGTTGCCCCTTGGGTATCTTATCTTTTATAAGAAATCGCATTCCAAATGAAGGCGGCGCTTCGCGCCGCCTTCATTTGTTTGGGTTTTGATTTGTCCTAGCTATCTCTTTTCATTGCTATAAAAGAACAAAATGACTACGCCATTTTATTCTTTGGTATTGTCTGTAATCTGATATGTGCGGAAGTCATTAGAAGCTTGAGCGATCGCGCATAACTCTGATTTTGCAGAAAAACTATATGTTGCTGATGATACGATTACCTTATCGAGTCTTGACATTGAGTTTGCGGTCGAGATTCTCTATGAAGGGATTATATTTTAACTGGAATAGAGAATCTTGAATCCATTTATTTTTTTTTCTTGTCGCCCTTTTTTGAGGGAAGTTCACGCTGTATAGGCAAGATTGGTCTTTCATTCGGTCTCAGTTCCATTGACTTGGAAAAGGCTGCGATCGCTTCATTCTCACGACTCATACTTCTTAGTAATAATCCTTTCGCCGCCCAAGCATCAGCATTTTGGGGACCTAGGTCGATCGCCTCTTCTACTTTTGCCAAGGCTTCTTGAGGTTGATTATTGCGATTGAGAACTAGAGCTTGAGCAAGTAATTCTTCAACGGATAATGGCGTTGGAGTCGCGGTCGGCGAAGGTGTAACTTTTGGAGATGCCGATGAAGCGATCGATGTTGGCGTTGGTGAAGTCACTGTTGGAGTTGCGGTCGGCGAAGGTGTAGCTTTTGGGGATGCCGATGAAGCGATCGCAGTTGGTGTTGGGGAAGTCACTACAGGACTATTGGGAATTTCGGGTGTATTTTTTGCCGTCTTGCTAATGATTGCCATGACGATTAGCAGTAGCAAAGCCACTTCCACCTGTAATCCAAATCCAAAGCTTTGGGGACTGACGATTGGCTGCTGCAAAAGGAACGGTCTGAGAAGAAGTCAAATAACTTTGTTGTGGCTCTGGCAATTTCGTTGCAACTTGCGGTGACGTGATGAGAGTTTTTGCATTATTGGTGAGATTGTTACTATTACTAACGATTGTTGGTAAATCATGTTCCGTAATTTTAGACAAAGAGGCGATCGCTTCTAGCACTTCTGAGGCAGTCAGGTAACGCTGACGAAAATCGTAGCGCACCATTTTGTCGAGAATATCCAGAAATTGTGATGAGTAAGTGCCCTGAATGCGATCGCGCCAAACTAATTCGGCAGTATCAGGATGCTCATCAAATAAGCGTGGCTCTGCACCAGTAATTGCTTGGATCGCCATCATCCCTACAGCATAAATGTCGCTACTAAAGCGCGGTTTACCATTGAGCTGTTCGATTGGCATATATCCAGGAGAACCGATCGCGATCGTCAGATTTGTATTGCCTTGAGGGTCAACTGCTATACTTCCAATTTCTTTGACTGCCCCAAAATCGATCAGGACAATTTTGCAATCGCTTTTACGACGAATCAAGTTAGCAGGCTTGATATCGCGATGGACAACATTGCGATCGTGTACATATACGAGTATTTCTAAAACTTCTTTGATCAAGTCGATCGCGACGGATTCAGGAGATCGCTTGCCGCTCCCAATTTCCTGCGTGAGATCTTTGCCATCAGCAAATTCTTGGACTAGATAAAATTCTTCGCCTTCTTGAAAGTGAGCGAGTAAACGCGGAATGCGATCGTGGGAACCCAATGAGTAGAGCATTTCCGCCTCTTGATCGAACAAGCGCTTGGCGGTTTCTAGGATAAAAGGCTCATTTGATACAGGCTTGAGTTGCTTGACCACACAGGTCGGATGCGTCGGCAAATCAATATCTTCAGCCAGATATGTTTGACCAAAGCCACCACCACCAAGGTGACTAATGATTTTGTAATGCCCTCTAAGTATTGTGTTTAGCACATTCGCTCTGCGGGTTATCGCTAAAAGTCTACAGTCATTATCGCAAAGACTTACCAGCTAAAGTTTCATTGTTGCAAATTTTGTTATGAATTTAGGCAAACATTTGCTAGTATATAAATCGCTCTTTGAGCAAATTTAGGGTGACTGGCGCAGTGGTAGCGCATCGGACTCTTAATCCGCTGGTCCTGGGTTCGAATCCCAGGTCACCCATTAGAAACAAAATAGAGCTGTAACGCGAAGCGTTACAGCTCTATTTTGTTTGACTAGATCACAAAAAAGAAAAGCGAGTGCACAGCACTCGCTTTTCTTTTCTATTATTAGAGAACTACGCCTTTGGGAGAGGGAATAGAAGGTTGCAAATACATTGTCAGGAACTGTACGCCATTATTTAAAAGGTGAGGCAGCTTCTGAATCTTCTTCAACAATTCAGGAGAATTGGATTCATCGATCTTTACAAGCTTGGCATTGTTTTCTTCGCACTTTTTGAGACAATTCCAGAACTTAGGATTTTCCATGTTGATAATTACAGGGAAAGCCTTTGCCGCATCGCGATTAGTTTCGCGGAGAACTTCATCAACATATTTTCTCGTATCCATGCCGATGGATTCATAGAACTCATTGCGGACACAGATATCATTGAGATACATCGTCGCAAATACCGATAGCAAAAAGAACTTACTCCAGAGCTTAGCTTTGAGCCCGTTAATATTCTTCTTGTCGCTACGCAGAAGCAAACTACAGAAATCACCATGACGGCTCTCATCTTGACACCAATTTTCAAAGAAATTGAAGATTGGATAGAGGCGATATTCTGGATGAGCAAGGAAATGTTGGTGAATCTTGATATAACGCCAGTAGCCAATCTTTTCGGATAGATAGGTGGCGTAAAAAATAAACTTCGGTGCGAAGTAGGTATATTTCTTGGTTTTGGATAATGTCGAAAGATCGAGTTGGAGATCGAAGTCTGGCATAGCCTTGTTTAAGAAACCAGCATGACGGGCTTCGTCGCGGCTCATCAGGCTGAAGATTTCAGCCATGAGTGGATTCTTGTCTTTGATCTTGACGGCAATTTCTTTGTAAAGGAGAAAACCAGAAAATTCTGAGGTGCAAGATCCTTCAAGAAATACTCGGAAATGCTCTTTCACTTTTGGATCGATATGATCCCATGACTGATTGAAATCAGCAGTGCGGACAAAGTGACGGCGATTGTAGTCAAATTTGAATTCTTCGAGGATCGCTTCGTAATCTGGTGTGAGATCGAAGATTTGCATCTTCGCCATCGCTTCAAAGTCTGTAGTGTAGAAGCGTGGGGTCAAGATACTATCGCGTCGGCCAGTCCCATTAACCTTTTGTTGGTTTGACTGGCTTACATCGGGTTTAGAAGGAGTAGCTACCATAGTCTTGTGCTGTTCTTTTTTACTTTATTTGAGGCTGCTAAAGGATTTTGTGGATAAATTGCAGTTTAAATACCTATCTGACTGCTTATTTTACGACTAGTCTCTAGTTTATGGGTAGTTATATCTAGAAAATAAGGTTTGCTTGTTAAGAACTATTAAGCAATTTAAATTACTTAATTATTGATCGCTGAGCCAATTGTTTCGATGCTGAGCGATCGCAATAAGCTCACCTGAGCCGACGGCGTGGAAATATTTGCAAAATATGAGGATGTGAGGTAATCAGCAAAACTAGCTTCTTGGACTAAATGGGTTTTAAAAAAAGCCACACTCATTAGCTTGAGGTAATCTTGCGACTCGATCGCACTTGAACCAGCCAAAACACTGCTGACTTCAGGACTGAGGCGATCGCTTGATGTTATTGCTGTAACCGCAGTATGACCAGCTTTATTTAGCAATACTAAATATCGATTGGGGGCGGTCAACCATGTAAAAGGCACAATTTGCTCGGGAACCACAGGGGCAAAGGTATCATCGGCACTGCCAACTATCGCGATCGGGACAGTAATTTTGCTCAAAGCAGCTTTACCTAAAACATGACTAGTCACTGGGTTAACTGCGATCGCGGCTTTGATGCGCGGATCTCCCAATTTATAGGTTTGATTTGGCAAGCCCAATGCCACGCATTGCAATAAAAGGGAAACATTCCACTTGTATTTACCTTGACAAGCTTCCTCCAAATCTGCGAACTGGATTTGGGCATCACTAATCAAAGCGAGAGCCGCATAGCCACCAAAAGAGTGCCCAACCATACCCACATTTTGCCAATTGATATTAGTCGCCTTTGGGGACTTCTCTAAGTAATTTAGTACCGCAGTTATATCCTGAGGACGCGCAATAAAGCTTTCTGGCGGCGCAATCTCACTCGCTAAGCCAACAATCAATTTATCTAGCTGCTCATCGCTACTATTTGGGGAAACTGTAAGCACTACCGCAAACCCATAGGAAGCCAAATGTTCAGCAAGGTAGAGAAATGGTTCCCGGTTAGAGAGTAGTCCAGGATAGAGAACGATTGCAGGTATGGGAGCTGACTGATCGGTTAGTTTTGGGACAAATAAATAAAAGGGTATTTCATACCGACTATCCAATGCTGGCGCTTTGAGACTATATCGGTCCCAATCAGTTTTGCCTTTATTCCGCAAATCAACTAGCTGAATCGGTGAAGGAGATGGTGCCATTGCTACCGATTGTTTAGTTGCTTCATCGTTAACAATTTGCACTGCTTTTCGTGTGTTTTGCAACAAGTCACTCAATTCACCAACTGTTTGTAAACCTTCTTGAAGATCGAAATAAATGTCTGGCGTAGGGAATTTTTGGAGAAAGCTAAGCAAAGATAAACCTTTCAGTTTGTCGGCTGTTGCCAAAACTGCTGCTGCACGGATTGCTCGACTGCCTGATAGATTTGGCCCAGTTTTAATAAAGTTTCCTAAGATATCTAACGCTCTCTCGCCTTGAGATGTGTATAAAAATCTCGATAATATGGTTATGGGAACATCAGCTCTCTCTGTGAGGATACGCCTAAAAGTTGCCATGTCTGACTCAGAAATAAAACGAGATGCCATTTCAATTGCTCCATGCAACTCGCCAGTTTTAGCAAAAACCTCTAAATCATCCACAGATGCAGAAACTTCAAAAATATTAAATCGGAAATTAACAGTTTCAGCTGCTTCGCTAGACTTAGCGATCGCCCCCCCAGCGATCGCACTCAGCAAAACCATTAGAGCCGCAGATCTAGAAACCAATCGATGTGAAATATTGACGATCTTGTCTGTGAAATATTTCATATATAGCTTTATCAGTGAGATATCCCATAAAAACTAACACAACAATCACAAAGCCCAAAAAATAGAGGCATTGCTGTAGATCTTCAATTAAAGCGCTTCGCTCTCTATGCCGCAGCAATAAATTTTTTTAAAGCTGCAAAGCAACTCTTTAAGTAAATTATTGCTTCGTTTCTCAAAAGCTACTGAAACTAGTTAAGAGGGATGCTCTGCATCCTTCTTAACTAGTTTCCTGATACATAAAACAATACAAATGTTAATATTCATCAATTTTGCCCCAATCACTCTGGTGGCAATGCTAACATCCAGAATAGTTAAACCCCGATTAAATAAAGCTTTAGGAGCGTATTTTGACATTACGAGTTGCTGTTGTAGGCGGCGGGCCAGCGGGTTCATGTGCTGCTGAAACACTTGCCAAAGCAGGAATTGAGACCTACATATTTGAGCGTAAACTGGACAACGCCAAACCCTGCGGTGGAGCAATTCCTCTATGTATGGTTCAAGAATTTGATTTGCCTGACGAAATCATCGATCGCCGCGTTCGTAATATGAAGATGATCTCTCCCAGCAATGTGGAAGTAGACATCAAACTAGACAATCCCGATGAGTATATCGGTATGTGTCGCCGCGAAGTTTTAGATGCGTTTTTACGCGAACGCGCTGCGAAACTTGGGGCAAAGCTGATCAATGGGCGGATTCTTGATATCAAGATCACCGAAAACGGAAAGAAGCCCTATGTTCTTAACTATTCAGATTTTGCGGAAGGCGGCAATGAAGGTACTATGCGTACCCTTGAAGTCGATCTGATTGTCGGAGCTGATGGCGCTAACTCAGTTGTCGCCAAAGCGATGGATGCTGGCGATTATAACTATGCGATCGCCTTCCAAGAGCGCATTCGCATTTCTCCAGACAAGATGGAGTATTACAAAGATTTAGCTGAGATGTATGTTGGCGACGATGTTTCGCCCGACTTCTACGCATGGGTATTCCCCAAATACGATCACGTCGCCGTTGGTACTGGCACAATGCACAAAAACCAACGCCTGATCAAGAAGCTCCAAGCAGGCATCCGCGCTCGCGCTTTGCCTCGGATCGAAGGTGGCGAAGTAATCAAAGTTGAAGCGCACCCAATTCCTGAGCATCCAAGACCTCGCCGTGTTGTTGGTCGGATTGCCTTAGTTGGTGATGCCGCAGGCTATGTCACTAAGTCTAGTGGTGAAGGTATTTACTTTGCCGCTAAGTCTGGGCGTATGTGTGCTGAAGCGATCGTGGAGTTTGCTGAAGCAGGCAAGCGCATTCCTACTGAAGCTGACCTTAAGGTTTATATCAAGCGTTGGGATAAGCAGTATGGCTTGACCTATAAAGTTCTAGACATTCTCCAGAACGTTTTTTATGCCACCAATGCTACCCGTGAAGCCTTTGTGGAAATGTGTGCCGATAAGGATGTACAAAAGCTTACCTTTGACAGCTATCTCTACAAAACTGTCGTGCCAGCTAATCCTTTCACACAGTTAAAGATTACTGCTAAGACTATCGGTAGTCTGCTTAGAGGTAATGCTCTAGCTCCCTAAATAAAAAAGGAGTCGCTCAGCGACTCCTTTTTTAATAGAAAAAAATCACAGCCCTATGACTGTGATTTTTTTTTCTATTTGCTGCTTTGACCTTCTTCACGGCTAGATGTTTGGATATACAGCGTTAACAAGAAGACGGTTGGTACAAATATAGCTAGGACAGTTGCTAGAAGACCAAGAAAATTAGTTTCCATAAATTTGACTTTGATTGCTGATTTTTAAATATTTTGATGACTGCTAATATTCTAAGTTCAAAATTGATTAGTCTCACGAAAAAATTTAAAAATCAAAAAAGAAGGTGACGTAAAGCGTCACCTTCTTTTTGACAGATTAGGCTTCCCAGAGTTTGCTGATATTTTTTTCGAGGCGCTCTTCCGCTTCGGCAAATACTTGCGCAGAATTATCCAGCATTTCGCCAGCATGAAGCTCAAGGATTTTGGTCGATAGGGCTATGCGATCGCGTGATTCATCAATATCAACGACCACAGCCTTGATCATGTCATTAATTTGAAATACGCGAGTAGGATCGCTGATGGGCTTTTGGCTCATTTCCTTGACATGCAACAGACCAGAGACTCCAGAAAATTCAACAAATGCTCCAAAAGGACGAATGTTGGACACTCTGCCTGTAACCAGTTGTCCTTTGGCAATTTGATTCATCGCAGCTAGTTTTGCAGCTTGGCGGTTAGACAGCACCAGTTTTTTGCGCGTCTCGTCAGCATCTAAAACCATCACTGGCAGCACTTTGCCAACCATCTTGGCAAGATCGGAGCTGTCAGAAAGATGCGATCGCGGTACAAAGCCGCGCAGACCAACAGAGTCTACGATAACACCACCGCTATTTGTTCCAATCACCCGGCATTCAAAGACTTTCGAGTCCGCTTGGTAATCACGGAGGGTTTGCCAAGCTTGCTTAAATAACAAACGGCGGACCGATAGCTTCACTTCACCATCAGCATTCTGGCTACTAATGATCAGAAATTCGTACTCATTACCGATGGGGAAAGCATCATTATTAGAGCGAGAAGCACCACTGAGAGTTGCTTCTTCGATGGGAAGGAAACCTAATGATTTAGCGCCAATATCGACATAAATGCCATTACTTTCAACTGACACAACCTTGCCCTTGACCGTTTGCCCAACGGCAAATTCGTAGTTGTGTTCGGCGAGGGCATTGGCAAAATCGTCGGCAGAAAATGGCTGAATATTTGTTGTGGCGTTCATGGATATGAATATGCGTAGCGTTGCTTGCGTGTATTTTATTGTAATTGTCTCATAGCGCTATAAAGAATATGAAGTAAATCTATCTTTCTCTAGAATCGCTACGCTTCTTAACATAAACCCTATATTTAAGGAGAAGCATTGCTTCTCCTTAAATATAGGGTTTATGTCATCACGACAATCGCTGTATTTTATTGATGTTTTTTTGACGATCGCTGAGCATATAAATGATAAACAGGATGACCATTACTGAATCGATCGCGATCGCAATGCCTGCCTGTCCCAGATATTGTCTACCGTAAATCAGGACTAAGCTAATAAAAGTCAATTTGCTGATACAAGCTATGACCAAAACAAATCTCCTAATCGGTGGGTTAAACGCTCCATAAATTTGCATTATGCCAACAAGGGTAATTAAAGCTCCCCAGTTACGCACGATAATTTCTGCAAGTTGTCCCTCTAAAGAATCGCCAAATGTAGATTTCAGTGCGGCTTGTGGTGCGATCACAGCATAAAACAATGTACAAGTTAGCAAACCAGACACAAGCATAATCCACTTAATCTTGTCAGCAATCCAATTCATTGTTTTTCCTTTCTGAATAAAGTTTTCATCTAGCTATGGCGGCTAGTCAAGTATGCGTTAAACGTCAGAGAAATAGTTTCAGAGCACAAGTAAATTGGAATATCGAAAAAACAAAACCAACATCTGTCACGCCCGCGTAGCGGGCGTGACAGATGTTGGTTTTGCATATTTAACCCAAGTTGCTACCTATTCATCCAAAACTAAAATCAAAATAAAAAATGCTAGATTTTTATATAAATAAAGCGTTGTTTAGCACTTAGAGAGGCTGTTTTTAACTTGTTTTGAGACGGTTTTTGATAGGTAGCAACTTGGGTTATTTAATTGTGCATAGGTAGTGCCGAAACTATTCTTCTGGCTTTATCTCGTCTTTACTGTATGTCAGGTATTGAGCTAATGCATTAGACTATGTAAATAGTTAAGTCAACCGATTACCGCATCGACGGGGCAATAAGGAGCGACAGGCAGTGATGTCTTTTGGAAAAAAAATCTTTTTGGCAAACTTTTGGCGGCGAGTCAAAACAACGGTCGTCAGTTTAGCCATATTGCAAAGTGTAGCAACAACCTTACCAGTATCTGCGCAAGCCGATACTGATAGCGCTGTGACCATCAGCTATACCGAACTGCTCGCAAATGTGAAAGAAAATCGAGTCCAAAAAATCGATTTGGAAAGTAATGGATTAGCGGCAGAAGCGGTTTTAAAAGATGGTCGCAAGGTCAGGGTTGACTTAATTGCCCGTGATGGCAATACCGAGTTGATGAAAGCCTTACGGGAAAACAATGTCGATACAGCGGTAAGAGCTCCTCAGCAGCCATCCTTAATTTGGCAACTGGCAAGTACATTCTTTTTGCCAATGCTATTGATTTTTATATTGCTGATGGTGTTCCGCAGACTCAGCAATGCTCCTGGGGGGCCTGGACAAACTCTCAGCTTTGGCAAAACTAAAGCAAGATTTTCCCCAGAAGCAAAAACGGGGATCATGTTTGAAGATGTGGCTGGGATTGATACAGCCAAGGAAGAATTGCAGGAAGTCGTTACATTTCTTAAACAACCCGATCGCTTTACGGCGGTTGGCGCAAAAATCCCTAAGGGCGTTTTGCTAATTGGGCCTCCAGGGACAGGCAAAACTCTATTAGCTAAAGCGATCGCAGGAGAGGCGGGTGTTCCTTTCTTCTCTCTGTCAGGTTCAGAATTTGTAGAAATGTTTGTTGGTGTGGGTGCTTCTCGCGTACGTGACTTATTTCAAAAAGCAAAAGATAATGCTCCTTGCATCATTTTTATTGATGAAATTGACGCTGTCGGTCGGCAGCGTGGGTCTGGCATTGGCGGCGGCAACGATGAGCGGGAACAAACCCTAAACCAAATGCTCACGGAAATGGACGGTTTTCAAGGCAATACAGGCGTGATCGTCGTTGCCGCAACTAATCGCCCTGATGTGCTAGATAGTGCCTTGCTAAGACCAGGTCGTTTTGATCGCCAAATTACAGTGGACTATCCCGACTATAAAGGTCGTCAAGAAATTCTTAAAGTCCATGCACGCAATAAAAAACTTGAAGAAAATGTCTCACTTGAATCTGTCGCCCGTTTAACCCCTGGGTTTGCTGGTGCGGATTTGGCAAACTTGTTAAACGAAGCCGCCATATTGGCAGCTCGTCGCTATAAAGATGCAATTGGAGAACTAGAAATTGCCGATGCAATCGATCGCATTACCATCGGGCTAAGCATGAAGCCAATGCTCGATAGCTCAAAAAAACGTCTGGTTGCTTATCACGAAGTTGGTCATGCCTTGGTGATGACCTTGCTCAAAAATGCGTCTTTACTCGACAAAATTACCATCGTGCCTCGTTCTGGTGGTATCGGTGGATTTGCTAAAGGTGTCCCCGATGAAGAATATGGTCTAGAGTCCCGATCGCAGATTCTTGACACAATTACGATGATGCTTGGTGGGAGAGCGGCTGAAGAAGTAGTCTTTGGCGAAGCCGAAATTACCACAGGCGCATCGGGCGATTTTCAGCAAGTCGCAAGGCTGACGAGATTGATGGTGACTCAGTTTGGCATGTCGGATTTAGGCTTGGGTGCTCTGGAAAGCGAGAGTGGCGAGATTTTCTTAGGACGCAATATGATGCCTCAAAATGATTATTCGGTCAAACTGGGCGATCGTATTGATCGGCAAATTCGCCAAATTGCTCAAACTTGTTACGACACCGCCAAGAGCTTAATTGAAGAAAATCGTGACTTGTGCGATCGCCTAGTCGATATTCTGCTGGATGTAGAGACTTTAGATGGTGAAGAGTTTCGTAAAATCGTTGCAGAATACACGCAAATACCGGAAAAGAAAACTGCTTCAGTCAAGTTCTAAAACCCAAAAAAGAATGAGCGCTGGGCGCTCATTCTTTTTTAAAGAGATTTAAAGGGAGCGCTTAGCGCTCCTTTTTTATGTGACGGCTAATTTCTGGAGCTTGACTTCAAAGCGTTCCCAAGGCTTTGGCTCGATCACCTGTGTGGAAATATTATTTTCAGTAAATAGCGATCGCAAAGAATCCATCGTTCCTTCTGCCTTCAGAATATTTAGCAAGAAACCGCTATAGGTCAGGTCACCACCTGCGGCAGTGGGCAATATCACTTGAGGCTTGAGCCATTTCGCAACCTGTACCGCACCTTTTTGTCCCTTGATCACTGTACCAATCAGAGGTAACTTCAAATCAATCGTGGGTGTAATCACCACGTCAACAGGAGCAAATTCCTGAATTGCGGCAGCATGATAGCCATGAGGTTCGTAATAAATAGAAGTTCCTTCCACAAGATCCTTCAAAATATACCCATTCTCATAGATATTTGGGCCAGTGGGCGAACCCATAACAGCTATGATTTCTAGGAGATTGGGAATACTAAATACTTCACCATGAGCAAGAGATGTAACCTGCTTATATTCCAGTTCTCTAACCAGCTTTGCAGCACTCGGTGAACCTACTATAGGAATTTGGCGATCGAGTTGCTTAAGGGTTGCGGGGTGAGCATGATCAGGCAGACCCTGTGACAGTAAAATCAAATCAATATTTTGGGGGATTTCTCTTGGTGTCCGTCGCTCAGACTTGAAAAACCATGCAGCATTACCAAACATCAGTGCATCAACTAGCCAAGGATCAAGCAAGATGCGTTTGCCTGCAATCTCTATTAGCCATGAATTACTGTCTAGCCATGTTAGGTACATAGTTTTCCTCGTTGGTAAGTTCCTATACAATATTGTAACGAATTGTTTACAAACAAATTTAGAGAAGAAATTACAAAGTCAAGTGCTCAGCCCTACTGATTACAAATCAAAACTTAAAACTTGGAGTCTTTTGCTATTATCTTCTGAATTCTTGACATAAAAAAACCCGCAGGAGGCATTCTTGCGGGAAAAAATTATGTAGATACGTCGCTAGTTGGGAAGAGTATCTTTCTTTTTTCTCGTTTTAGTTGTGACTCAGCTCACAACAACTCAGTGATCATTAGACATCGCTATTGTGATTTCGATCACAGCTACTTGTGTCGCTATCTCCACTTCAACTCAAAGGAGAATTGTGTGGCTTTCTTAACAGTTCTCCTTTGAGTTGCGATTTTGCTCGAACATAACTGACGATCACTATAAAACCCCACAGACTATCGTTAGTATCCATCAAAAAGTTGACTGTACTAATCGACACTTTCATAGATCATCCATTAAACGTATAAGAAAGTATTACTAAACTTACCTCAAGAATTTGCAAAGGCAACTTTATTATTCCCCAAGTAATCTCTAGCAATTTCAATTATGTGATAGCGACGGGTTCCCAAATTATAGGGAAATATAGCTTTATGAAAAGCATCAGCGAATCAAAACATCATCTTGCATGATTAATCTCGTTGATCTTGTAGCATCCTATTTAAGAAATCCTCAAGATACAGATGTAATTCCAAAAGACAAAATGGCTATGCCATTTTGTCTTTTGGAAACCCTTACTGGGTTTGATTTTTAATCCACAAAGATGTTGTCACACTTTTGTGGATTGGTATAAATGCTCGACAATCTAAATATCGGTGTATGGATCTAAATCATGGCAAAAGTCTCAATTAAAAGAAAGAATTATTTTGCACGTTTTTTGGCGATCGCGATCGGAGCCGCGATATTTGCTGCACTTACGCCCACGATCGCCCATGCGGTCGAGACTGGCACATTAGAATCACTGAGTAAAACCACTAGTGAACTCAGTCAAACGACAAAAGAACTTCGGTTATCTGTTGATACGAGTTGGGTGCTCATCACAGGGTTCTTAGTGTTTTTTATGCAATGTGGATTCGCCATGCTAGAGGCAGGGCTGGTCAGACAGACTGGTGTTGTAAATACACTTGCTGAGAACTTTATCGATGCAGCAATTACCCTAGTAGCATGGTGGGCAACAGGATTTGCGATCGCCTTTGGAACCACTAGTAACGGATTTTGGGGAGTCGATGGGTTCTTCTTAAATAATGCTTTTACTTTAAATAATGGGGTGATCGAATATGCGATCGGGTCGGGAGGTTCCACTGCTCCAGTCAATACATTAACTCTCTTTTTCTTTCAGTTTGCTTTCTCTGCTACGGCCAGTACGATCACCACAGGATCGATGGCTGAGCGAACAGAATTTAAGGGTGACTTAATCTATGCATTTATCATGGGTGCTGTCATGTATCCGATCATCGTTCATTGGGCTTGGAACAATGGTGGCTGGCTATATAAGCTTAACTTTCATGATTTTGCTGGAAGTGCGGTCGTGCATACTGTGGGGGGATGGACATCTTTGGTTGGAGCCTATTTACTTGGGCCAAGATCTGATCGTGTATGGGGACAAATCCCGCCAGCCCATAACCTTGGTTATGCCACAATTGGCACCATGATTTTATGGTTTGGTTGGTACGGCTTCAATGCTGGGTCAGCTTTAACACTAAGTAACACAGGTCTAGTTGGCTTAGTTGTTGTGAATACAACGTTAGCGGCATCGACTGGTGCTTTAGCGGCAATGCTCTATATTTACTTTCGATTTAAGCAGTGGCATTTATTCTGTGGGCTGAATGGCTCGTTGGCAGGTTTAGTAGCCGTGACCGCTGGTTGTGCCTATGTAATGCCTTGGGCAGCAGCGCTAATTGGGTTAGTTGCAGGTGTACTCGTCCTCATTGTCGTAGATATCATTGAGTGGTTTGAAATTGACGATCCTGTTGGTGCATTTGCAGTACATGGAGCTTGCGGCATGATGGGGGCGATCTGCGTTGGCTTATTTGGACATCCTGCTCTAACAATGAATAAAACAGCTGGCTTATTCTTGGGTGGTGGGTTTGGCTTGCTAGGCGTTCAACTCGGAGGTATTGCCGCGATCGTCATTTTTGTAGTTGTATTCTCATTTATAATGTTTGGCACTCTCAAAGCCGTCGGGCTGTTACGAGTCAATGCAGAAGCCGATCGCATCGGCATTGATGTTTATGAGCATGGTGCATCGGCTTGGCCAGATGTATATCCAATCGACGATTTGCAATTTGATGACGAAGAAGAATAAAGAAAGTAAATGGCAGCGCTAAGCGCTGCCATTTACTTTCTGTATTTAGTATTTTTCTCAGATGGTTTTGTTAGTATTATTCGGATAGCTTGTACTGCTAAGACTAAATTCCCAAGACTTTGTTTGATTTGTGCTTAGCGAGCATTGCTTAGCGGACATTATTTTAAAGATATTGGCACATCCATGACTCCTGATTTAGGCTGGCAACCAGAAACATCTGAAGACATTCCCCCTTCCAATCTTCAGGTCTTAGAGCAACTGCATTATTACAAATGCTTGCTTGACGATCTGTTGACTTTATCCATATCTTTATCTAGTACGCATGACTTAAGAGTTCTTTTAGAGTCAGCATTATCTACAACTCGAAAAATTACGTCAAGTGATGCTGGAAGTATCTACTTAATCGATCGCTCTGCTCCAGTTCATACAGTCTGCTTTGAAGTCGCGCAAAATGACTCTCAGCCAGATCGATCGCTAGTCAGCTTTGCCGTGCCACTAAATCAAGATAGTATCGTTGGCTATGTGGCGATGACAGGGGAGACACTGAATATATCCGATGTCCATAATTTGCCAGATGATGTGATATATCAGCATCACAAGACTTTTGATTGTGATATTGAATACCACACACGTTCAGTTCTAGCAGTTCCCTTGTTTGACTCACAAGAAAGAACAATCGGAGTTTTTCAGTTAATAAATCGTAAGGTTAAAGATATTTCAATTACCACAGAAAATGTTCAAGAAATGACCCTTGCTTATTCAGGTTTAGATGAAAAACTATTAAAGGCGATCGCTTCTCAAATATCTCTATACATTGAGCGATCTCAACTTTTAGGGCAAGTCTTTCCTGTTTAAAAGCTTAATAAACAGAGAGCATGACTTGCCTTACGAGAAGAGTTAATGACTTTCTTCATAATTGCAGATCTTAAGTATTTATACTCAACAGCAATTGGCTAATCTTAAGGAAGTATAAGGAATTCCCATCTTTTCCTATAAGATTGAATATAGGATAAATTCTTAGATATTTATACGGAGATTATTTATTTATGCTCACTTTAAAAATAGTGGTCTACATCACTGTCATATTCTTTATCAGCTTGTTTGTATTTGGCTTCCTAAATAGCGATCCATCTCGCAACCCAGGTAATAGGGATCTCGAATAGTGCTCAACACTTCCAAAGATAGCTCTGCCAAGTCTCAATCTTCAAAGCTGGTCAAAAGTAATGATTGGCGATTGATATTGAGCCTATTTCCTTACGCAAAGCAAAATTCTAAACAGCTTGTCATATCGCTGCTTTTACTTGTGCCCTTATCGATCGCTAGTGCTGTCCAGCCAATTCTGGTTCAACAAGCCATCGATGGACCAATTAAAAGTGGCGATTTGTTGGGTTTACGCTGGATTTGCTTAGTTATCCTGTTGACGATCGCAGTAAGACTTGCTTTTCAGTCTTGGCAGGGCTACTTGGTGCAAGAAGTCGGACAAAAAATCACAGCAGATATTCGCACCGATTTGTTCCGACATGTCACATCGTTATCGACTAGTTTTTTTGATCGCACACCTGTTGGCAAATTAATTACACGCTTAACTAGTGATGTTGAAGCATTAGGCGATGTCTTTGCTACTGGTGCGGTGGGCGTACTGAGCGATTTTGCTGCGATCGGCACAATCGCTATATTTATGTTTTTGCTGCGATGGGATTTAGCCCTGATGCTCGTAGCAATGGTTATCCCAGTTACTGCATTAATTGTTTATTTTCAGTACGAGTATCGCAAAGCCAATTTCAAAGCTCGCGATCGCTTGTCGGAACTCAACTCAATTTTGCAAGAAAATATTATTGGCGCAAGTATCGTTCAGTTATTTCGCCGCGAAAAGTTTAACTCCGCGCAACACCTCAAAGTCAATCAGCAATATGTTGATGAGGTAAACCGCACAGTCTTTCATGACTCCGCCGTATCAGCAACATTGGAATGGATCGCGCTCGTAGCGATCGCAGGTGTTTTGTGGCTAGGCGGTGGGCAAATTGTCCAAAAGAATCTCACCTTTGGCGAGCTTTCAGCTTTTGTATTATTCTCGCAGCGCCTTTTTGACCCAATTCGTCAACTAGCCGAGAAATTCACCACAATACAAGCAGGATTTACGGCAGTTGAACGGATCAACGCTATTTTGCAAGAACCGATCGAAATTCGCGATCCTGAATATCCAAAAACTTTGCCCCTTGATGGCACTGGCGAAATTTGTTTTGACCATGTCTGGTTCGGCTACAAGCCTGATGAGTATGTTCTTAAGGATGTGACCTTTACCCTCAAAGCAGGTGAAAAAATTGCCCTCGTTGGCCCCACGGGTGCTGGTAAAAGCTCAATTATTCGGCTGTTATCTCGTCTTTACGAACCAACCAAAGGCAGAATTCTAATTGATGGCATTGATATTCGCGAAATTACCCAAGCGGAATTACGGCGTTGTGTTGGGGTGATTTTACAGGATGCTTTTTTGTTCTCTGGTGATATCAAAGACAACATTACTCTCGGGGAAGACTATGCGATCGAGCAAGTTGTTGAAGCAGCCGAGTTAATGAATGTCGATCGCTTCATTCAAGATCTACCCGAAGCTTATGCAACTCAAGTTCGAGAGCGCGGTACAAATCTCTCTGGTGGACAAAAGCAGTTGTTAGCCTTTGCCAGAGCCGCGATCCGCGATCCTAGGATTTTGATTCTCGATGAGGCAACAGCTAGCCTCGATGTGAGTACGGAATTCTTAATTCAACAAGCTTTAGATCGGCTTTTGATTAATCGCACCACAATTATTATCGCCCACCGTCTATCGACGATTCGCAATGTCGATCGCATTCTCGTACTCAAACAAGGCGAGGTTGTCGAAACTGGTAGTCACGATCAACTGATTGCTAAACAAGGTTTATACGCTAGTCTCTATGAGCTAGAAATGATGGCAACCCATTAAAAGCAAAAACGGCGCTAAGCGCCGTTTTTGCTTTTAATGATTTTTCATGACTCGTTCGATTTCGCGTTTATCGTCGCGCTTTTTCATGTCTTCGCGTTTATCATGCAATTTTTTGTTGCGTACAACAGCCAAATCAACTTTAATCCAGCCCTCTTTTTGATAAACCTTTAGCGGCACTAAGGTCAGCCCCTTTTGCTGCACTTCAGCAATTAACTTACGGATTTCATCCTTATGCAATAGTAGGCGGCGAGTGCGCGTTGGCTCATGATTAAAATAAACGCTAGTAGTACGGTGCGGGGGGATATACATATTTAGCAGCATGATCTGCCCCTTTCGCACAATCCCATAAGCATCTCTTAGATTTGCTTGCCCCCCCTTGACTGCTTTTACTTCAGTACCAAGTAATTCGATTCCCGCTTCATGGGTTTCGAGGATTTCGTAGTTAAATCTAGCTTGCCGATTTTCGGCGAGTACACGATAGTAATTTGCCATTTATTCCCATTGATACTGTCTAATATCCTGATGTAACTTCTAATAGCTTCCATTCTGGACTGTCACAGAATGCTTTAGAAATACGATCAGATATCCCATGACAGTGATTATTAAGCCGCAGCGGTAGCTCGGCATTTTTGGTGACGCTAGTCAATTTTGCTTGATTGCCTTCAATCTCAGAGCGATGGATTAAGACTTCAACCGTTACCATTTTAGCGAATGCCGCATTAGTCTCTATTTCTTGAGCGATAACATAGTCGTCGGTTTCATAGGTAATTACCAAACTACAAGATTCCAACGTTTTAATAATCGTTGAATGTAGGTTCTCGGGAGCGATTTCAACTAAGAAATGTTGAGTATATCTAGCCATAAATCATCAAAACAACTGGTTCGGCTAGCAGTTTACTAGTCCTTGTCTACAAACTATCTCTAAAAAGCTATATGTCTATTTTGCACTATGTCATTTTTTGACATAAGCATTTTAACTTTAGGTATTAGGCATTACAGCTTATCCATCATAAACCAAGGTGTCGTTAAAGCGTGAAGCATGAAATTTCTATAGCAATTCTACTTATGAAACCAATTTTGTTTTTTAAGCCAGCTGCAAGCTGGCTTAAAAAACAATTTTTGAAATGAGGATTACTGAAATTTTTGAATCGGCTGAAACCTCAAAATTAGATTCAACGTTACTCGGTATCTCTAGTTTTGGGAGTTTATGTCTTAACCGCATTAGTGGTTGCTATATTTATTGCAGAGATGGAGTCAAGCATGATTGGTCAATTACTCGATGGGCGCTACCGCATTGCTAGCAAGTTGGGTGAGGGTGGATTTGGTCATACTTATCTAGCCCACGATACAAGGATACCAAATGAGCCTCTTTGTGTGGTCAAGCATCTCAAACCTGCTAGTAGCGATCGCGAATATCTAAAAGTCGCAAATCGATTATTTACTAGTGAGGCGCAAACCCTTGCTCAGTTAGGTAATCACGATCTCATTCCGCGCTTACTTGCCTATTTTGAGGAGTCGAATGAGTTTTATTTGGTTGAGGAGTTTGTCGAGGGGCGATCGCTAGAGTTAGAACTAGTGCGCGGCTATCGACTTAGTGATACACAAGTTTTTCAGATATTAGATGACTTATTAGGCATTGTGGAATATACCCATAGCCATGGCGTAATTCATCGCGATATCAAGCCAGACAATATTATTCGGCGTAGATCTGATGGCAAGTTGGTGCTGATCGATTTTGGCGCGATTAAGCTGGTGCAAACGCAGCTTAATCAAGAAGGGCAGACTGCGGCGACAGTAGCAGTCGGGACTTTGGGATATATGCCCAGTGAGCAAGCTCAAGGAAAACCGAGACCGAACAGTGATTTATATGCGATCGGGGTGATTGGCATTCAAGCCCTGACAGGTTTGCCGCCCCGTGAATTGCAAGAAGACTATCAAACGGGGGAATTAATCTGGCAGCATCTTGTCCCAAATAAGTCGAAATTAGTTGATGTGCTAGCCAAGATGACTGCTATCACTACAAAGATCGCTATGAATCTGCGGCAGAAATTCGCAAGCTTTTGACTGCATTAGGCGATCGCCAATTACCAAATCAACCAGTGATTAATCAGGCGAATGGTCTTCAGTCAAACATTGTCACTGTAAATAGTGACGTAAACAACAATAGCGATTTGGGTACGGAATTGTTGTCTAATAGTTCGCCGACTATTCCGCCTACAGAAGTTTATCAACCGATCCAGCCCTTGCCATCTCCAACTGCTCCAATCCATACTGTTCCTGTAAATCGCCATCCTGTACCTGAACAGATATCTCCGCATACTGTTCAGGCTTTCGTGACGCAATCCAATAGTAATGATGGCAATAATCGCATTAGTAAAGGGTTATGGATAGCAGTCTGGGGTGGAGCTTTTGCAACTGCGATCGCGATCGGCGTTGTGCTTGCAACTCAAAAGCCAAATCCTCAGCCGATTGCCGAGAAGAATTCCACTAATTCCTCTAACAATGCTGCTATTGCCCCAAACCCTAGCCCGACAGCTGTAGATAATCCACAAGTTAAACCTACGGCTACAGCTAGTCTAACGCCCTCTCCTACAGCCAAAGCTTCGGTTATTCCTACGCCCAAAGCTTCTCCCAAAGTGCCGATGGAGCCTTTGTCTGAGGCAGATGCTGTTACAATCGTGAATAATTTGGTAGCTAGCAAAAACCAAATATTTGCTCCACCCTTTGATCGTCAATTGCTTGCCGAATTAACAACAGGTGAAGCTTATGAAAAGCGCAAGGGGTCTATCGATTGGTTGCAGAGTAATAATGCTTTTTATAGCTATGGCGAATTTACAGTCAGCCGCGCAGGATCGTTTGGTATTCAAGATAATCAGGCAAATGTCACTGTGGAGATCTTTGAAAATCCGACACTTTATGTCAATGGCAAAATCGATCTGACTCAGTCTCAGCCATCAAGAGGTAGATATATTGCCACTCTAAGTTTTGAAGATGGCAAGTGGAAAATTGCAAGCTTAACAAAAGTCAATTAGAGCCTTGCATAGAATAATTGAACAAAATTAAGGCGGTGCGGATTTCGTCATATCAATTTTGTATTCAATTTGGATGATTTATTATTTGAATGTCGATTAAATTTAAGGATGTAGGATCGCTTCTTAAATTTAATGGACTAAGATCTGACTAATTTCTTGATGTATTGTGGGAATAGTATGAGGGGGAGTTCGGTAAAGTGACGTCGATGTCAATTACTTATGGTGTGCAAAGCATGGCATATAGACGAGAGAATTTCTGGATTTCATTTAATTAATTGGGGCATTCCTATGTTGTATGCATCAAAAGCACTGGTGACGGAGAAGCCTAGCGATCGCGAAGGTTTTCTAGACATAATCGAACAGTCAACTCTGCCAATGCAAAATACATTTGGCGTGAGTTTTCTGCTGATCTTGCTATGGGGATGGATTGGCGCAACTGCTTATCATTACTGGAAATTGCGAAAAAATCGACAACAGCTGAAGATCGAGCGTCTTAAAAACGATGAACTTGCCAAAAAGCTCAAACTAGCATTGCAAACTATCGATGAACATGAGCGTAATCCTGATTTGATTCATTCTCGTGAATTTAATCTTGACTACCTCAGCATGAGAATGGAAGAGCCACATTTCTGCGAAATTATCTTGGCTCAGATTAAGGTTAATCTCCGCAAAAAAGTTATACCTGCTCTATTGCCGACAGAAGAAGACAGTGGTAATGTCCGCAAAATTGATGTGATTTTCGATGTGTCTTATCAACCTGAACACCGTGATGATTCGCAAATTCGCACACTTTTTCGGATCCATGTCAAGCTAGCGAAAATTCCTGTAAATGGCTCGCAAAGTATTTTTAAGGAGTTAGCACTCGGTCTAGAAAACTTTGTGGTTGCCTCAGATGAAAATCGCAACTGGCAGCCTACAATTCAGGGGCGGCTAGCGGTGATTAGTTGGGATCAAAGTGCTAAACCCACACCTCTATTGGTGATCGAACAAACTAACGAAGGTGCAAATGTGCTGATGCGGAATAAGCGACTTACCAATTCTAGAAAATAATGTCAATAGATATAGCAACGAAAGTTTTGCTTAGAACATAAAACCCAAATAAATGAAGGCGGCGCTTCGCGCCGCCTTCATTTATTTGGGTTTTGATTTGTCCTAGCTCTCTCTTTCATTGCGATATAAATAAAATGGTTTTACTTATATCTATTAACATTTATTATCATTTAGTTTATGGTGGCATTAATGAAATATTGTCACGGAAATTGGACTCAGTCCCGTCTCATTAAAATTTCATTATTAGTTCAAATGCGTTGTTGGGATTGAGTGACAAAATTGTATTTTTGAAGACTGCTCAAAAGCTTGTTGTAAAAACTCCTTGTCACTGAGCCTTTTTCTGAAATTGCTTTGATAGAGCTATTAAGCAAATTGCGTGCTATGAATATGATTTTCTAATTTATTAAAAGTTATTCTCAATAGTTATGACCTTTAGACAATCTCCTTCTCCCCAAGGTGTCAGTATTTGCACCAGCCAATCTTTACGCCGTTTTGATTTGCCTTTACTGCGATCGCTTTCTAAGCAATATGCGATCGCACAATGGGAATATTGCCAAGATCCTGATGAACCTCTTGATGTCAATCTCGCAATTTCTTCCTTACACGAATATTTACAGAATTGTCCAGACTCAGTGCATCTGGTTGGACATGGTATTGCAGGGTTGGTTGGTTGGCTGTATGCAAGAAAATGTCCTGAATATGTAAAATCGCTAACTCTGCTATCCGTAGGAGTAAATCTAGCAAATAGTTGGCATAGTAACTATTACAGGCAGCGTCAGTTGATAAGTTGCAGTCGCGAAATAATATTAAAGCGGACAGCTTTTTATCTGTTTGGATATCGAGACAAAGAAATGTTGCATTGGCTGGCAGATTTGCTTAAGCAAGATCTGGATAATTCCTTGATTCCTTTCTCTTGCTATCCATCCGTTGCTCCCATGGCTCCATCCATAATCACTGTGCCGATGTTGGTCTGTGGTGCTATGGATGATGACATCTTCAGTAACGATGGTGCTAATACTTATCAAAAGTGGCGACCATATTTGAAAGATCAAGATCGTCTCTGGTTAAGTGAGCAAGGTAAACACTTTTTCCACTTCAACCAATGGCAAGCCGTTAACAATCAACTGCGAACTTTTTGGCAATCTCTCAATCTCGTCACTACTTGTCAGCATCAAGCTATCAACTCAAGATAGGTATAGTTTTACACTACTATATAAATCCCATAGCTACCAAGAATTTTGAGATTTTCGGTAACTGATTGAAGTTCATGTAAGGCTTCGCTAAGGTTGGGATTATCAATAGGCGCATCGATATCGATGAAGAAAATATATTCGCCTAGGGATCTCTTAGTAGGACGTGACTCAATACGACTCAAGTTGATTTGGCGATCGGCAAATACTAATAAAGGCTTAACTAAGGCTCCAGGCATATTGCGCTTGAGACTAAATGCGAGAGATGAATGTGTGCCTTTAGTAGTTGGTGCAGTACGTCCTAAGACTAAAAAACGGGTGCAATTATCAGGCTGATCGTTGATCGGAAACTTCAGAACTGGCAAGTTGTAAATTTCAGCGGCACGTTGCGAGGCGATCGCAGCTACTGTTACATCCTCGGCGACACTATGTAATCTATCGGTATTGGAGTCAGTGGCAATTTGTTGAGCATTTGGTAAATTGAGTTCAAGCCATTGTTGGCATTGGGCTAGGCTTTGTGGGTGGGAGTAGACGACTTTAATATCTTCAAGAGTTTGAGAGCGCGTAATCAAAGCATGGGCAATCGGCAAGACAATCGCCTGTTGGATTTGCAAAGATTCCGATTGCCAGAGGCTATCAAGGGTCATGGTTACGCCCCCTTGAATTGAGTTCTCCACAGGGACAACAGCAACATCAACATTGCCATGCTCAGCAGCATTAATTGCTTTGGCAATGGTGCTATATGGATACATCTGCGATGGATTAGGCTCTAAGTTAGAATTACACAGCTGTAAATATTGCAAAGCTGCGATTTCCGAATATGTTCCTGTGGGGCCAAGGTAAGCAACCGTTGTCATGATTAGTTCAAATAAAATTTAATGCGGAAATCTTACGGACTATCGTAATTTACAGCGCTTTGCGCCAAAACCAGAATCGAGATTTTTGTAAAAAGTGCTGCTTGGCAGTACTTTTTACAAAAATCTCGATTCGTTCGTCAACTGCGGTCCATGAATTCCTTCAGGAAATCTAGGGAGATTTTCCACTTCGGTCGTAGTCATCAATTTACCACCGGGTAAACCGCCTGCGGTAAATCCTTCAAACATCAAAGGTTCAAGTTGAGCGCGAGCCGCATAGATTGCTGCTGTATAACCTGCGGGACCTGAACCAATAATTACCAGTTGTTCTACCATAAGTATCTATCCATAAGATTCTTAATTTACTACCAATAGAACTTAACCGCCAATAAACCACTTTATGCCTATAAATAGATAGTAAATTCCTGCCAAAATCAGCGCAATACTGCCAAATTTGGTAATTCCTTCCGAGTATTTCATCAGCAGTTTAGCTTGCTTGGCGAAGCCAGTCAGCAAACTAGATAAGAAGATCACAATCGTGTAGCCCAATGCATAACTTACCATCGTCAGTACTGACAAAACTTGCGAACCACTTGCCGCAGAAGCCGCTAGCACTGCAAACAGAACAGGACTAGCACAAGGAGAACTAACCAAAGCGTAGGTTAAACCAACGCCAAAAGGACCAAAATTAGATCCACCAACATTAATTTGAGGCAAGGGAATCTTAATCAAGCCCAACAAACCGAGTCCCATGATTAAAATAATCGCTCCGACTACCACATTAATGTGACCGCGATATTCCACGATTACCAATCCTGCGAAGGAAGAGACTAATCCAAATAGACTTAGGATAATCACATTGCCAAGCACAAACAATCCTGCTTTGATAAAGGCATCTTTGCGAGAGGTAATGTTACGAGTACCGATATAACTCAAATTTAGTGGCAGCATGGCAAGAATACAGGGGGAAATGCTAGCGATCAAGCCACCAATAAATGCTAGAGGCATTAGTACCATTGGGTTAGCTGTGTCTTGTTGCGCGAACCATTCCTGATAGCGATTTTCTACAACAGATATGGCATATTCCATTCCTTTAGATACTGGGTCAATAATTAATAGAGCGATTGCAAAACCTAGAAGTGCTAAGCCTCCAAAAACAAACCATTTTTTAGGGATTTTAGGGCTAGTCTTTTTGGTTGCTTTAGCTAGGTCATTGTCGAGATCGGGTTTGTGAAGGTTGTTCATGCAAATATCCTCATGCAAAAGATGAAAAACCTTCCATTCATTTACAACTTACTAAGGCTTTGAGTAGTGTAGAGATAGCTTTGAAAGTCTTGCGGAGCAACGCTTTCAAAGCTATCTCTGGGTTTTAAGTCAATGCAAAGCGCCGCAAATGAATGGAAAGTTTTGAAATTATTTAGTTAGAGCAGCATCCAAAACTTTGCTATAAGCGGTTTTGTCAGGATTATTACGATATTGCGCCAAGATTTTACCTGTTGCGGGTTCAATAATTGTGAGCGACCCAGTTTGAGTTTTGTTCTCTGCCAAAAATTTGCTCAGTCCTAGTTCCTGAGCAGTGGCTTCAGCAGCAGCCGTGGTGGATTTGTCTGATACATCTAACACAACAAATTCCACTTTCCCTTCGTACTCTTTCTTCAGATCAGAGAGGGTTGGGGCGATGTTTTTGCAAGCGGGACACCAACTAGCATAAACATCAACAACGGCGGGTTTTCCTTGTATCTTTTGAGCAAGAGGTGCACCTACTGAAGCAGATGAAGCTTTCGCAGCGTAGGGATTAGCTTTATCTTTCGCAGCACAAGGATTAGCTTTATCTTTTGCAGCGCAGGGGTTTGGCTTAACTTCAGCAACTGTATTAGATGAAGGTGTCGTTGCAGAAGGAGTTGAGCATGCTGTAGCAACTCCAATTGTTAATAGTGAAATTGCAGCATATGTAGCTAAATAATTGATTTTCATATTTTTCCTATTGAGAATTTGAGATTGAGAACAACGCTATACCTGAGCATTTACATCGTTTTGCAAGAGAATTCTTTTAAAAGATTTGTCTGCTCTGCCCGATCTCAAATTTCTTCATGTTGTGCTGAAATCAGTAGTTAGATTTAGCTGCACAAGGATTTGGTTTAGCTGCACAAGGATTTGGTTTAGCTGCACAAGGATTTGGTTTAGCTGCACAAGGATTTGGTTTAGCTGCACAAGGATTTGGTTTAGCTGCACAAGGATTTGGTTTAGCTGCACAAGGATTTGGTTTGGCTGCACAAGGATTTGGTTTAGCTGCACAGGGATTTGGTTTCGCGGCACAAGGATTATCTTTAGGTGCACAGGGATTGATTTTGACATCGGCGACCTTGCTAGTAGCAGGTGTCGTTGCTGATGGGCTTGCAGAAACACTCCCAACTCCAGCACTTAATAGCGAAATAGCGGCAAATGTAGCCAAATAATTAATTTTCATGTTTTTCCTGTTTTGTATGTTTAAAACCCTTACAGGGTTTGGATTTCAATCCACAAAAGTGTGCCACCACTTTTGTGGATTGGTATTATTCAACCCAAGTTGCTACCTATTCATCCAAAACTAAAATTAAAATTAAAAATGCTAGATTTTTATGCAAAAATAGCGTTGTTTAGCACTTAGAGAGGCTGTTTTTAACTTGTTTTGAGACGGTTTTTGATAGGTAGCAACTTGGGTTATTCAGTAATTACGAAAACTGTCCAAAAACTTCCAAATATTTACATTCCAGCTAAGGCTGAATCAAGGACTTTGGTATAGGCTGACTTATTAGCATTGTTGCGTTGTTGGGAAAGAATCTTACCTGTTGATGGATTCACAATCGTTAGCGAACCAGTTTGGGTTTTGTTGTCTGCAAGAAATTGACTTAGCCCTAACTCTCTGGCAATCGCTTCAGATTTTGCTGTAGAGGCTCGGTCAGATACATCTAGCACCACAAAGTGAACTTTGCCTGCATATTGTTGTTTCAATTGCGAAACTGTGGGAGCAATATTTTGGCAAGCGGGACACCAACTAGCATAGATATCAATGACTACAGGTTTGCCATGTAATTTTTTTGCTAGTGGTGCAATGGATGACGACTGAGCATAGGCTTCGGCTCCAACTACATTATATAAAGTCTCTTGGATAAGCTTTGGATTAGCAAGGACAGATCCAAGGCTCAATAGAGAAATAGCAACAATAGTGGTTATAGACTTAACTTTCATGGGGATTTCTGATTACAACTTGAATTGCATTACTTGGCAGCCATTTGAGGCTAGATTTATTAAAAAGGAGAAAAATGAGTGCTAGATGAGTACTAGATGGAGATTGCATAAAGCTTGATTGCGATCGCAGCCAATTGCGTAAGGGACTTACACAAGTCTTCATCAAAAATTTATCTTGGAGTTAACGCAGACTCATCTATGTTCTTGAAATTACTCTTACACTAGTGAACACAGCAGCTCTTAAAGCAATTGACAATCGAACTAGCCAAAATAATTTTTTTTAAAGTGCTACTTCGCAATACTTTAAAGAAATCTATGGGTTTGAGTGCAAAGCGTCTTGAGAAGGTAGCTACAAGTAAGCAAGATAAATAATCAACTATGTCAGATCAAGACTGGTTAGTGACTAATGAAAGTGAATGTCGGTTGTTTACCGCAAGTGACACATCAGATTGGGGGCAAAATCCTTACCGTCTGCATAGATTTCTGACTGATCTAGAAGATATTATCTGGCAAGAAAAAGATGACTACCTGCGGCTACAGCAAATCTGTCCATTGGTACGTCGCTTATTAAATAGTTCAGAATGGATATTGACTAATTTTTTGCCGCCAGATCCTGATACGGGTTGGTCGGTACAAGTACTCTATGATGAGTCAGACTTTCCACTTACTGTACAGACTGTAGTCTGGTCACCAAAGTCTGTTTCCCAAATTCATAATCATGCAGCGTGGGGAATTGTCGCACTAATTGATGGGCAGGAAAAAAACAAATTTTGGCAGCGATCGCCTACACCCGAATATCCTGATCGGATTGTCCAAACAGGAGAACATACGATCGCTACGGGCGATATTCTTTGCTTGATGCCCGAAGCAATTCATCAAATTGAGGTGATCGGCGATGAACCAACAATTAGTTTTAACGTCTATGGAGTTACTGATTATGCTAAGCGTTTTCAGTTTGATATTGTCGAGCAAACTGCCATGATTTTCTAGTTATCTAGTTGTTAAGATGCATAATCCAATCAGAAAAGCGATCGCAAATATATTTAGCAAGCGAGTGTCATCAAATTCGCTCCAATTTCGTCTGACTGTAGAATTAATCGCCATTTCAGTCATCAGCTTAACTAGCGTCTCGATCTGGGCAGGGTGGAGAATGGAACAATCTCTGATTAATGGTCACAAACAATTGCTGGAATATATTGCCATGCGCTTTCCCGATCAAGTAGTAATGTATATGGAGACTGGGGGAATTAATGCAGGGATTGAGCGTACATCTAGTAAGCTCTCTACGGAAAGATTATCAATTTTAGTCAAAAGTGCAGAAGGAGAAGTTATTGCCAAGTCTGTAAATAATCCTGATAATGCCACCGATATCACTGCGATCGTCGCTTCTGGCAATATCCCAACTACCCCGCAAGTAGTTCAATTTGCCGATCGCTATGTGGTCATGTGCGGTAATGGGCTTACTATTAATGGGAAATTAGTTGGTCAAGTCTATCTATCCCAAGATATTACCAATGAGCAGCGCCAGTTAAATAATGGCATTTACGGTTTAGCAATAGTGAGCATTAGCGCCACGATCATCTTAATTTTAGCGATCGCCTATCGTATTCGTAAAGCCCTTGCGCCTCTTGCCCAGATGAGTAAGATCGCCAGCAATATTTCGATTGAAGATTTGAGTGTGGTCAAGCTCCAATTAGCAAAAGCTCCCGATGAAATTAAAGGACTAGCCCAAGCCTTTAACGAAATGTTGTTTCGTCTATCAGAGTCATGGGAACAGCAGCGTCAGTTTGTTGGTAATGTCTCCCACGAATTACGCACACCACTAACAGTGATTGGTGGCTATCTTCAAAGCCTATTGCGCCGAGGTGACAACCTCAGCGTTTACCAAACGCAAGCGATTTCAACCGCTAGCGCTGAAACTGAGCGCACGATCCAAATGCTTCAAGACTTACTAGATCTCGCAAGAGCTGATAGCGGTAACTTACATTTTCGACAATCGCCTGTCTTTCTGAATACTTTAGTGGCTGAAGTAGCGGTGATGTCTGAGAAAGTGAGCGATCGCTCAGTCAAAGTATCTTTCTCAAATCAGAGTAATCCCAATACAAATCAAGATGATATTGTGGCTCTAGCCGATCAAGATCGACTTCAGCAAGTGTTAATTAATTTAGTGGATAATGCGATTAAATATTCTACTAAAACTGTGGAAATCAAACTAGATACTAAAGATGATCAAGCCCTAATTCATGTTTGCGATCGGGGGATTGGAATTCCTTTACCACATCAACAGCGAGTGTTTGAGCGTTTTTATCGCAGTGACGATCCTTCAACTCGTTCTAGAGATGGAACAGGATTAGGCTTGGCGATCGCCAAAAGCTTAATCGAAGGTATGAATGGACGCATTAGTCTTCGTTCAAAGCCTAATGAAGGCAGTACATTTACAATCACTTTACCTATATGGAAGCCAACTTTATGAATGGTCATATTCTTTTAGTTGAAGACGATCCTAAGTTATCAAAATTTATTGCTGCTGAACTAAGTTTAGATGGATATCAAGTCACAGTCGCAAATAGTGGCATTGATGGTTTAGCGATCGCCCGCGATCAACATCCCGATTTATTGATTTTGGACTGGATGCTGCCTGAAATGTCAGGATTAGATATTTGCATTCGTCTTCGCAAAACTGGTGTTCAAATTCCCATCATTATGTTAACTGCCAAGGATGAAATTCCTGATCGAGTTGCTGGCTTAAATGCTGGAGCCGATGACTATCTAGTCAAGCCATTTAGTATTGAAGAATTACTGGCTAGAATCCAAGCAAGATTACGCCGAGTGTCTCCTGAAGTTACTGACAACTTACAATTTGCCGATTTAACACTCAATCGGCTCACCCGCGAAGTCTATCGCGCTCAGCAAAAGATCGAACTAACTGCCAAAGAATTTGATCTTCTAGAATTTATGTTGCGACATCCACACCAAGTTTTAAACCGCGAACAAATCCTAGAATCAGTATGGGGATACGATTTTATGGGTGAGTCAAACATTATCGAAGTCTACATTCGCGCCTTACGGATCAAATTAGAAGCAAGCAATCTTAAACGTTTATTATATACAGTGCGTGGCGTAGGATATGTATTGCGAGATCAAGTAGAATCTACACATTAGTTCTTAAAGCCCATATTTCACTAGTAATGGAAAGCAAAAAAATTATAGTAATTCCCGACCAAACGAACCTAAAAAAACTTGTTAAAAGTGTTGCAAAGCAACACTTTTAACAAGTTTTTTTGGTTCTGCTTTGAGCCCAAAGTGCTGAAAATAGGTGCTAATATGTCGATCGCTATACCGAAGAAGATTCGCTTTGTGCCTCCTCTTCGGCTAATTTCAACATTTCTGGCGATGGCAATTGAGACTTGCTATCAAGCAACATATAGGTATCCATTTCCCCTCTACCTTTGATAAATATTTTGCCACGATGCCAAAAAGAATATTTATCTTTGAGTAATGCATGGGTTGCTCGCGTGACTTGAATGCCTCCCGCTAAACCATGGGATTCCATCCGACTAGCAATATTGACAGCATCCCCCCATAGATCGTAAATAAATTTACGAATACCAATTACTCCTGCTACAACTGGTCCCGTGTTAATCCCAATTCGCAACCGAAAGGTAGTATTATCTGCACGTTTAAAATTAGTAATGGAACGTTGCATGGCAAGAGCCATCTCTGCGATCGCCTCTGCATGATCGAGGCGAGCCGTTGGCAGCCCACCAACCACCATATAAGCATCACCAATAGTCTTAATTTTTTCTAATCCTAACTCATCAGCAAGGAGATCAAAAGAAGAGAAAATTTCGTTGAGCGTCGTCACTAAGTCATTGGGAGAAACTTGCGAAGAGAGTGCTGTGAAGTCCACAATATCCGCAAACAAAATTGTGACATTTTCCGATCTTGAGGCGATCGCATTATTCCCCATCTTTAGTTGATTAACAATCTCTTTTGGTAAAATATTTAGTAGTAAATTTTCAGACTTTTCTTGCTCTGCTTTGAGGGCTTGCTCGGCATGTTTCCGTTCTGTAATGTCTTGAACAAGTCCTTCAAAAGAAATAAAGTTTCCTTGCTGATCGTAGTTAGCTCTTACGTTAAACAAAATCCAAATGATACTGCGATCGCTTTTATAAACCAAAGCTTCAAAGCTATTAACTGACCCGTTAGTTTCTATTTGATTCAAGAACTCTTCATAGCGAACAGGTTCTGTAAATAGACGATATGGATCGGCAGCTATTTCAGTCAAGAGCTGTGAAGGAGTTTGATAGCCATAAATATGTGCCAGCGCAGGATTAGCATTGATATAACATCCATCTTTTTGGGCTTGAAAGATGCCCTCGATCGCATGTTCAAAAATGCTGCGATACTTCTCTTCTGCTTGGCGAAGAGATTCTTCGATTTGCTTTTGATGACTGATATTGACGATCACGCCATCCCAAACTATATCGCCATTATCATCACAATGAGGGTGAGAAATAATTCGCACCCATTTAACTTTCTTAAAGAAACTAGAAACTCGATATTCATGCTCAAAGGGCATCAATGCTTCGGCAGATCTTTGCACCATCTCATTGAGCTCTGCCCTGTCTTCAGGATGTGCCATATCAAATACCCATTCCAAATGCTCTGTAAATTCTTCGACAGATATGCCAAAAATTTCTTGAGTTCGGGGGCTAATATAAGGCATCGAAACGCTGCCATCGGGATGTAAAACTGCCCGATAGACGACTCCAGGCACGTTGTCTGCGATCGCTGCAAATCTTTGCTGACTTTCTCTCAACATTACTTCTGCTTGCTGGCGATCGGATGCTTCGTTTTGTAAACGCTTGATCGTCTTTTGTAATTGGAGCGTGCGCTGTTCAATGCGTTGTTCCAATAATTCATTGGCATCCCGCAATTCCCCTTCAACATTTAATAGATCGGACTGTGCTTTGATTAAGCGCTGATTCGCTTTAAACATCTTAGACATCGCAGCGCGGGTAATTTCAGGGGAAAGTTGGTTACGTCCTTTGCCCTGACCACGTCCTAATAACTGAGTAATTGTATATTCCAGATCTCGCGCTTCTTTCTCAAATTTCCAACCTCGCTGAATGCCTTGAGCAATTTCCGTAAGCATCTCAATTACTACGGTTGATTGGTTTGGATTTAACTCTTCCGCTCCCAACCAAGGTAGTGGTTTAATCGGATCGACTGTGTATAGGATTTCAAATTTGCCTGTCGATGTAACTTCGGCAACTCGGCAGGCTGTGGCAATGTGATGGTTGCTATCTATTGCAGTTTTGCCAGCAGGGGCTAAAAAAGTCTGATTGTAGACAGCTTCACGAACTGGTAACACATCAAAAGTTTGAGCAGCTTCAACTGCTTGTTTCCATAAAAATACTTGAGTATAGGCGGATTGCATTACCGCATTAACTGCTAGCGATCGCTCCTGCTCCATGCCAAACCAAATCGTGGCTTTACGCAAAAAGTCATTGTTTTGGAGCGTCTCGATACTCTGAAAATAATTTGCACAAGCAAGATGACCAGCGATCGCAGATGAATCAATGTTTTGACTGAGTTGCCGCAGTTCTAAATCCGTTAATCTCGTTGATAAAATCGGTATATCTTTAGCTTTAATTCCAGCTTCGGCATATTGCTGTAAAAAAGATACAGATTTTTCTGAACCTAATGTACTTATAACAGCATCGGGTACAACACATTTAAGTTTGGCGATACTATCATGATATTCATGCATGTCGTGAGGGATATAGTCTTCATGCAATAGCAAGCCATTTTGCTGCTTGATTTGGGCGCGAATAATTTTGTTAACGGTACGCGAATAAATCCCATCGGTTCCGATTAGGTAAATGCTATTTCCTCTGTTTTGTAACAACCAATTAAGTGCTGGTTGCACGACCTGATTGGGGCAAGCACCTGTATAAAATACATTCTTAGAAGATTCTAGTCCTTCGTAATCATAGGGATACCAGAGTTGAGCTTGATATTTTTCTAGGATGGGAATAAGACTTTTGCGTGAAGAAGATGAACCTCCCCCAAATAAGTTACTAATATTCAATTCAGACAGCAGATACCTAGCTTGTACCGTAATGTTGTAGTCATTAGCGGCGATATCTACAACAACTGGCTCGATAATTCTTCCTAATATGCCACCCGATTGGTTAATTTCTGCGATCGCCATCAATGTTGCATCTTTGACCAGCGAATCGCCATTGAGCAAATTAACGTTCGGAGAGTTCATCACGCCGACTCGTATGACTTCAGTCCCACTATTACTTGCAGTATTTAAGGACTCAGCCTTTCGATTCATTGGTCGATACTCCCAGTCAAAAACTTGATATATTCTGTTACAAGTGGCGTACCTCACCATCTATAACTTAATCATTTTTACTTATATAAAAAATTGGCGATAAATCACTCATTGTCATTTAAACAATCAAGTAGCTAATAACTAAATAATACCTTATGAATCGCTGACTTTTGAAAGAAGTCAAAACATCTAACGACATAATAGGAATTTCAGACTTTGTAGATTTCTTGATGCTTATGATGAAAGTCTCTCTTGGCGAGAAAATCAGCGAATCTCAATTAATGCAATAGCTCCTAAATCTATCTTGATCTACCTCAAAATATGTTCCGCGAAATGGCTCAAACTCAAGATATAGCTGGCACCAAATCAGGGCAACTGATGGGCGGAGCGAAGCACTGCCCATCAATTTTCGAGTTTTAATTTGCCTTAATAAATTAGCTATTGTGGTTAATGCTTGCCGTATTAGCAAAAGAGCGTGGAAAAACATAACACATAGCATTAGCGATCGCCTGATGCAACACCAACAAAGCCTTGGCTCTGTCTATGTTGTCTAAATCTAGACACAAATCATATAAGCTGAGGTTTATAAATCGATTTTGAAGCCATTTAATTTCTGCGATCGCAGACTTGGAAATAATCAAGATCGGTAATTTGGATAGCAACTCTAACCGACTAATTTCTTCTAGATACTTCAATAAGAATTGATTGTCTCCATTAAGTAGAATCAATTCTGGCTGCCAAATTTTGGATAACACGTCTCCTTGAGTCCAGTCTTCAGCTTCTAGTAGACTATGACCAAGATCTTGGATTAACTCAATTACAGAGCCTTCTAGATTTTGATTTAGGAATAAGAACTTAAATGATTTCGGAGCCTCTGCATAGTTGGACAGAAAGACACTAAGGTCTTCTGATTTGATTGGTTTAAGCAAGATTCCATCTGCTTGATGTGAGTTAATTTGAGGCTCATCAGCATGTTTCATCATTACCACGCGAATATGCTGCGTTACTGAATCCCCCTTGAGTAAGGCTAAAACATCCCAGCCCGATAACATTGGCACATTTGGATTTAATAGAATAAGACAAGGTTGTAAACGCCTTGCTTTTTCTAGAGCTTCAGTCCCCGATCGAGCAATTACTACTTGATAGTTAAAACCCGTCAAAGTGTTTCTCAACCAATCCAAAGCCTCCGTAGAGGTTTCCACAATCAATACTAATCGTCCATGGATGATATCAATACGCTGCTCAAGATTCTCAGATTGGATATTATTATGGACAGTCTCAGGTGGTAACAGAATAGTAAACTGACTGCCTACATCTACCTGCGAAACAAAAGTAATATCGCCTCCATGCAAACGAGCTAGGTGTCTGGTTAATAGCAAGCTTGCTCCAGTACCTTCAAAACGTCGAGTGAGGACATTCTCGACCTGTTGAAATTTTTGGAATACTAAGCTTTGTTTCTCTTCAGGGATACCAATCCCCTGATCCCACACAGTGATGGCAAGCCAGCCTTCCCACCATCGCACTATAACCCCTATTTGAGGAGGGATAGACGGTACATCATCCACTAATTCTGATGGAAAAAAGCTAAATTTAAAGGCATTGGAAAGTAGGTTTACAAGCATTTGCTGCAACCTAGTTTCATCGGCATAAATTGTCTTCACAGTGGGATCGATGTCTAAGCGAACATCCAGTTCCCAATCTTCTTCAAAGTTGTAGTTGCGAAAAATCGTGGAATCCTGTTGAACTAATTTCTTTAGTTGCAGAATACTTTTTTGACAAACATCCTTGACGGAAACAGTCTCAGCATATAGTTCTAATTGCCCCGACTCGGCTTTGGCAAGGTCAAAAATATTGTCAATAATCGAAACTAATTGTCTGCCACTTTGATGAATCATCTTCACATAGCGACTTTGGCGTTCATTCAGTTCTCCGAAAGTGTTGTTGCTCAATAAACCAGCAATACCGATCACTGAAGTTAAGGGGGTTTTTAATTCATGATTAATACAGGTCAAAAACTCATCTTTGACACGACTTAGTCCTGATAGCTCTTGAGCAAGATTTCTTTGAGCAGTTATGTCATATGCGATCGCGAGATCTAAACCTTGCAGACTACCTTGCAAAGCAACACTAATTACTTGCCAAGTGAATGATTCACCATCAGTTGTGCAGAACTGGTGAGTTACGGATGGCTTTGATTCGAGTATTTGAGAACTATTATCAACCTGATTATTCGTCGATATATTGCTATTTGTTTCAGCTGTAGGCAATATATCTGTCAAAGCATTATTTGGCAAACTTTCGTATAAACTATTGCGCCATGCGGAATTCATCCCCACTACCGCCCCGTCGCGATCGCTAACCATCACAGGCATCGGCAATTGATAAATCAGAGGTAACAATAAGGAGTTTACTGACGGGCATTGATTTTGCTCAGCTTGCACTAGCGATCGCAATAAGCTCGAAACCTCTAAAAGAGCCACAAATTTACCATTGCCATCAACCAAAGCCCATATTTCTGCTGAATGCCGATATTGCGAAATTCTTTGCAAAAAGGCAGAGATTGTCATTGCGATCGAGATCGCAGGTAATGGCTCCAGATCAATATCTTCTAACGCGATCGAGGGAGCAGCAAAAGTATCGCCATCTTTGGATTTAGATTGCCAATTTAATATACATCTCGCATTAAACAAACCCTGGGGCAGATCGTTTTGATCCAACACTACAACGTTAGGCCATCCTTTTTGGAGAAGGGCTATTGCTCCAGAAGTATAGGTGGGCAGTCGGCAAATTGCTACCAGTGACTGTCCATATATTTCTAAAGATTGATTTAAGATGAGGGAATCCATATACTGCAACCCTTGCGGGTTATACTTAATAAAAACTGAATTGTCACTAACAGCTTATAAATTTATAAACACAGTACAATCTCCAATTTCACATAATTTCGCAATTTAAGTGCGAAAATAAAGCTTAAGATAAAATTCAAGCCATTCTAGCCGCCAATAGCCTGTGCCTGTTCTGTCCAATCTACAAGTATGCTGTTTGGTGGCTGAAACTAATGTCAACCAAACAAAATCCACTATCGAAAATTTTTTGCCTGTGGATCGATACACCGTTAAGGTTGTTTCCGACTTAGAAGCACTTGTAAGTTTATTAACTAATCCTGAAAATGCCCAAGATTGTTTAGTTATATTCAAAAATGTTATTAGAGATGTCAAGGGTGTCGTTGAGCAACTTGGCATGTTAAACATTTTTATGCCCACCATCTTAGTTCTAGAAGATAATTATGAGCAAAGCGAGTCTCTCTATGAACAAAGTGAGTCAAAAGACTTTTATCGAGCCATCATCAGTATTAATTTTGAGCAGCTTCAAGACCTCTCAACAATTATCGATCAAGCGCTCGCCACTTTTATCAAGATTTCTCCACAAGTTAGGCATCAAGTCTATGTCAATATTCCTGACAATGATGCTTCCGAATCTTTGAGCGTGCAACAACAAAGGCTAGCTGATAAACTCAATGAGAGATTGGGGTATTTGGGGGTGTATTACAAACGCGATTCACGGTTATTTTTGCGGAACCTATCTCAGGAAGATAGGAAAGAATATAGCGATCGCTTAAAAAACATATATAGGTCGATCATCCTAGAATACTTTTTAGAAAAGAATGAGGGGTTAAATCAGAAGATTGATGAATTTGTTAACCTCTCATTTTTTGCAGATATCTCTGTCTCGCAGGTTCTAGAAATTCATATAGAACTGATGGATGAATTTGTTAAACAATTGAGGCTAGAAGGTCGAAACGATGAAATTTTACTAGACTATCGAATTACGCTAATTGACATGATTGCCCATTTGTGTGAGCTATATCGGCGATCTATTCCTCGTTCTTAAAAATACATTGACATAAATATTCACGATGTTATCGACCTCCTTTGAAGAATTGATCTTAAAATTGGTGCGGCGGGATTCGCCAATCACATCAATTTTGGGATTTATTTGGGGCATTTATTGCTTGAATGTCACTTAGAGTTGATTGGTCTATCATTAAGTTCTTAAGCTCCGCACATATTTTGTCTACACTTTCGTTACATGCCCCTATGGCACAGGAGTAAATGCAAAGATTTATTCTATAGAAGTTTAAGAGATACGTTATAAATAGCCGATGCAACCACAATTAATGAAATGATTCGTAAAACTTACGTCCTAAAACTTTATGTCGCAGGCAATACGCCAAATTCGGTAAGAGCGCTGAAAATGCTTAACGATATCCTTGAGAAAGAGTTTCAAGGGGTTTATACATTGAAAGTCATTGATGTGCTTAAAAATCCGCAACTAGCTGAAGAAGATAAAATCCTTGCCACTCCCACCTTAGCAAAGGTTTTACCACCACCAGTTAGAAAAATTATTGGCGATCTGTCTGACCGAGAAAAAGTATTAATCGGACTAGATCTACTATATGAGGAATTAATTGGTAATGACTAGCTCATCAATCGAAAAAAATAACGACAATAGTAACGATACTAAAAGACAAGAGCTAGGTGTGCAGAAGTTACGCACCATGATTGAGGGGTTAGATGATATCACTCATGGGGGCTTACCCAAAGGGCGATCGACTCTTGTCAGCGGTACATCTGGAACTGGCAAAACTCTATTAGCCATGCAGTTTCTCTATAACGGCATTACAGGTTTAGACGAGCATGGCGTATTTGTTACCTTTGAAGAGTCGCCTTCTGACATTATCAAAAATGCCCATAGCTTTAATTGGGATCTCCAAGAACTAATCGATCAAGGTAGATTATTTATTCTCGATGCTTCTCCCGATCCTGAAGGGCAAGAAGTTGTTGGTGATTTTGATTTGTCAGCGCTGATCGAGCGCATTCAATACGCAATTATCAAATACAAGGCGAAACGAATCTCTATTGATTCTATGACCGCTATCTTTCAGCAATACGATTCCCTTGGACTAGTCCGACGCGAAATATTCCGTATTATTGCTCGCCTTAAGTCCTTAGGCGTGACCACAGTCATGACCACTGAGCGAGAACTAGAATATGGACCTGTGGCAAGATTTGGGGTAGAAGAATTTGTTTCCGATAATGTAATTATCTTAAGAAATGTCTTGGATGGTGAGCGTCGCCATCGCACTGCCGAAATTCTTAAACTGCGTGGAACAACCCATATGAAGGGCGAATTCCCATTTACGATGACAACCAAAGGAATCAATATATTTCCCTTGGGCGCAATGCGACTTACGCAAAAATCTTCTAATACTAGAGTCTCCTCGGGTATCTCTACACTTGATGAAATGTGCGGTGGTGGTTATTTCAAAGATTCGATCATTCTTACCACTGGGGCAACTGGCACGGGTAAAACCCTAATGGTAAGTAAGTTTATTGAAAATGGTTGCGAAAGTGGCGAACGCGCAATTTTGTTTGCCTATGAAGAGTCGCGCCAACAGCTTACGCGCAATGCTTCATCTTGGGGAACTGATTTCGATAAATGGGAAAGTTCTGGCTTACTAAAAATTATCTGTGTTTACCCTGAGTCCTCTGGATTGGAGGATCATTTACAGGTAATTAAGTCGGAAATCGAAACATTCAAGCCATCCCGTATTGCGATCGACTCACTCTCAGCATTGGCTAGAGGTGTAAGCAATAACACCTTCCGTCAATTTGTAATTGGGCTAACAGGCTATGTCAAGCAAGAAGAAATTACTGGCTTATTTACAAACACCACCGATCAATTCATGGGTTCGCATTCGATTACAGAGTCACATATTTCTACAATTACAGACACGATTATTTTGTTGCAATATGTAGAAATTCGTGGACAAATGTCTCGTGCAGTTAATGTATTTAAAATGCGGGGATCGCGCCACGACAGCCGTATTCGTGAATATGTAATTACCGATGAAGGTGCACAAATCAAGGATTCATTCCAAGGTTTCGAGCGGATTTTGAGTGGATCGCCAACGCGAGTATCAGTAGACGAAAAATCTGAGCTGTCGCGGATCATTCGAGGTGTATCAGCTGAACCTTTAGAATAAAAAAAAGGAGCGCGGTGCGCTCCTTTTTTTATTTACAGCCCAGAGATTCGCGAGTATCAACACCTGTTTTAAGGTTTGTGCCAGAGGCATTAGTGCAGAGTTTTTTTAATTGCTGAACATCGATCAGAGCATTGGTGAAGTCAGCACCAGTGACATCTACGTTGTCAAAGGTCGATCGCAACATATTGGTATCAACTAAAATTGCATCACTCAAATCAACATTCTTAAATCTCGTGACATAGGCTATTCCCGAACTAAAATCACTACCATGAAGATTGGCTCCATCTAATAAAACACCATTGAAGAGTGCGCCTCGTAAATCAGCATTCGTAAAATTTGCATCCTTTAAGGTGGTGCTAGTAAATTCAGCCCGAATTAAGTTCTTTCCAGAGAAATCCTCACCTTCTACTTTATTGAGAATTGAACCAGTGACACTAGAGGAGCTAGCAGCTTGTACTGGGCATGGGCTTAAAAATATGACTGTGGCTAAGATGATGCTGGTGATAAATTGCCAATATTTCATGATTTACTAAGAATAGTTTGAGATAGGTTTTCTTTTGTTAATAACTATTAAATCTCAATTATAGTCAGCCTTGTTAACGGTTCCTGCATAAAACCCAAAAGAGAATGGCGGCGCTTCGCGCCGCCATTCTCTTTTGGGTTTTAGCGCAAAGCGCTGTAATTCGAGCATTGTTCTAAATTAAAAAGGTTTCCAATCGGGCGATCGCAACATTTTAAAATGCTCTAGACGATGGTGGAAGTAACTATGATCGAGTTTGCTGTGATTGTGTACGATCGCGGATTTGACACTAATTGCCCATGACCAAATCTGCGCGACCTGAATTAATGGCTGCAAACATCGCAGTTCTACTTCATGAAGAGATTGGACGGACTGATAGCCTTCCAAAAAAGCCCTGCGAACATTGGGGCTAATGCCCGCTTGCGAGGTCACTTGCAGAAACTTGGCAATGTCAAATGCTCGCCAACCATAACCACATTGATCAAAATCAAATAGGGTGATCTCGTTATTTTCAGTAAAATGGACATTGCCACTATGCGGATCTCCCCAGCAAACACTCCACATTGGGAAAGTTTGGGGAAGATGACAGATTTGTTCTTTGATTTGGGCGATCGCATCATTCATATATGATCGCGCTGAACCACGCAAAAACGGTGACAAGTCATGTAGTGAGTCATCTAGTAAATATTCGATCGTCAAATGGGGGCGATCGATATGACAGTTAAAGTTTTGGGCAGCACCATGGAGCCTTGCTAAAGTCTCTCCTAGTTTTTGCGCTTGTGCTTTATTCAGATCCCCGATCGCAACTTGCCCTGCGGCATAAGTAAATAAAGCAGCATAGCGTTTACCTTCAAGGGCTGGAATCTCGATCGCAAGTTGTCCATCATTAGTTGTGAGGGGATAGGCAACAGGAATATAATTTTTGTGTAAAAAAGCTAATAATTCTAATTCAAATTCGATTTCGGCCTTAGAACGCCAATGGGCGTGGGAAACTCTCAGGACATAGCGCTGATTGCCTGCTTCAACTAGATAAATGTCACTCAGTCCTCGCATCCAGAATACACAACTGGTAATTTCGCCAACGTCATAGCGGCACAGCACGCGATCAACCAATGCTTGCGGGGCAAGTGTGGAATAGGTGATGGGAAAAAGGTAATCTGACATACTGGAAACATGCTCTAGATTCCTATCCGCGACAGGCATAGCGATAAATAAATTGGTAAATTTTTAGATTTATACAGATATATCGCAGTGCAGGGATCAAAAGTGTTTACCAAAAACCAAAAGTCTTTTTTTGTTAGTTGCTTGGACGAGATAGAAGGTGCGGCGCGAAGCACCATAGCTTCTATCTGATGTATTCTTAAAGACTATGCAAGACTCCTCAACGCTCCAACCCAATCCATCCACACCCGAAATCATTGTCAACATTAGCAATGAAAATGTGTCGCGGCGAGCGCGTGTACGTGAACACGTTAATCCATTGGCCAAAAAATATAGCGTTGCGATCGCGCCACCAATCTGGACAGAAGTTTATGCAGATTGGACAAAGCCACTAAGTCTGGATATTGGATCGGCAAGGGGACGCTATATTTTGCAGATGGCGCAACTCAAACCAGATTGGAATTTTTTGGGTTTAGAAATTCGGGAGCCGCTAGTCGATCGCTGCAATGAAGTCCGCGATGAATTGGATTTAAAAAATCTGCATTACATTTTTTGCAATGCCAATGTGTCGCTAGCAGGGCTATTAGCTAAAGGCTCATTGCATGAAGTCACAGTCCAATTTCCCGATCCTTGGTTTAAGCGTCGCCAACAAAAACGCCGAGCCGTCCAACCCGAATTAGTGGCGACTTTAGCAGAGTTACTTGTGCCTAATGCCGATGTATTTTTGCAGTCAGATGTTTTGGAAGTGGCTGAAGATATGCGTCAACATTTCGATGCAAATGATAATTTCAGTAATCTGGCTGGCACGGGCAACTTTGCTGATGACTCGATTTTCCCCGATCATATTCCCACAGAGCGCGAAAGTTCAGTGATCTCTCAAGGTCTGCCAGTTTATCGAGTTTATTTCAAACGAAAATAGACTGTTTCTCATAAAAAAAGCGGTGCTTCGCACCGCTTTTTTTATTATTCATTGGGCTTTAGTGCGTGAAGCCCAATGGAATTGCCTTCGGTATCGAGAATCAGTCCGATAAAACCTGGGTCACCAATATCGGTTTTTGGCATGCAAACTTTGCCGCCATTGGATTCTACCCGTTCGAGGGCTTGTTCTAAGTTCTCAACAGAACCTAGATTTAGGTAGATCAAAGTACCAGTTGTGGAAGGCGTTAAGCGATCGCTTTTGACGATCGCACCACCAACGCTTTCTTGATCCATAGGAAAGAAAGCCTGTGGCTCTCCCATAAATTCTGCCTTTTGGATATCCATTGCCAGCACGCTGCTATAAAAGGCGACTGCACGATCAAAGTCAGTCGCAGGGATCTCAAACCAGTTAATTGCATTTTGCATACAAATTCTTTGTGAGCGATAGGACTTATACAGGTTACTTCAAGGCATATTGAGGAACAAGTTCCCTCAATACATCTTAACCTTTGAAAAGCGTACAAATATCTTTCAAGAAGCTAGCAATTGCTATTTTGATAATTTAAAAAACTCGCTATGGCTTACCAATTCTCAAAAGTATGTCTATACTTTTGAGAATTGGTAAGCCATAACATTGAAGGGTAAGTTTTCTCGTTACGTTTCAATCTATAGCAATATCTATATTTAAATTGGTCGTAAATACCCCATTGCATCTTTAACAGCATTTAAAGTCTTAAAAGCAGTCTCGGCGGCTTTTCCGCGACCATCGTGTAATACGCGATCAAGATAGCCTGACTCTTTTACGACTTCATCATACTTAGCTTGAATTGGCTCAAGATGTGCGATCGCAGCATCAGTTAATACAGCCTTAAAATCACCCCAACCGCGCCATGTCGCTGCCTCGGCTTGCACCTGTTCCTTAGTTTTATTTGCAAAAATTGCGTATAGACCAAGGAGATTATTTGCTTCAGGGCGATCGCTATCATCAAAAGCTAACTCACGGATCGCATCGGTTTTGCACTTCTTGATTTTTTTCGTGATTTCATCGGGCTTATCTAGCACATGAATCCGACTCATCTCTGAAGGATCGGACTTAGACATTTTTTTTGTGCCATCAGTGAGACTCATCACCCGCGCCCCTTCTTTGCGAATCAATGGCTCAGGCACTTTTAAAACTGGCGCAAATTGATCGTTAAATCTTCCTGCCACATCTCGAGTTAATTCTAAATGTTGTTTTTGATCTTCACCAACAGGAACTAAATCCGCTTGATACAGCAAAATATCCGCCGCCATCAGCACAGGGTAGTCCAGCAGCCCCACACCCACATTTTCGCCTTGCTTGATCGCCTTTTCTTTAAATTGGATCATTCTTTCTAACCAGTTCAGCGGCGTGATGCAGTTAAGCAGCCAAGTTAGCTCAGCATGAGCTGAAACATGAGACTGTACAAAAATCGTAGAAACACTCGGATCAATGCCACAGGCGATATATAGAGCGGCAATATCGCGGGTGTTACTAGCTAGAGTCTTCGGATCATGGGGAACCGTGATCGCATGTAGATCAACCACACAAAAGAAATTTTCGTAATCAGCCTGAGTCTCTACCCAGTTACGAATTGCCCCCAAATAATTGCCAATGTGAAGATTGCCAGTCGGTTGTACGCCAGATAGAACTCGTTTTTGCATGGGATTTTTTAAGATCGTAGAGATAGCGCTTTGCGCTATCTCTATATATTTAAGTTACAGGTCGATAAAGTATTTACAGGAACAGGAGAGGGGAAAACGATCGCTCGACAAAAGGGCAAGCTGACTTTTCCTAAATCCTGCTCAAAAGCTTTTGGTATTGTACCAATTAGCGTTTCGACTATACTCTTGCGCGGATCGGATGGCGCGACTTGATAGATCACACTCAGGACATCATCAGGAAACCAAGCCCGAACGAGATTCAGCAACTCTGGCGCGGTCAGTGCTTGATCGCGGTTATCTGGAGTCAATCTAATTCCCACCAAGCGATCTCGTTCAAAATAAATATTTGCAGTAAAACCTCTTACATAGACTAGTTTGCGATCGGGCAGCGCATACAAGCCCTCACCGCCTGGTTGCAACTGGTGCATCGTATATTCATCACGATGAATCGTTGCGATCGCAGCCCAGTTATTGTCCTGAGCATATTTAAAAAACTGCGGCTCTAACATGCCCAAATGTAAAGTGTCAGGCTGTAACGGTGGATGCGCTCTTGTCTGAAGACTGGGCAATGTTCTTACAGTGCCTAATTTTTGATTGTCGGCATCATTTGGTCGCGCCGCATCAGTAAAGGCGATCGCACTGAAGAGGCTGGTAGCGATCGCGATACCAATAGATATACAAAATTTAACTCTAACTGCCATACATGCACCTATACAGCATTACTGAAAATGGCTTAATTTTGCTGCCTTTACTTTAGCAAAAATTCTTGTTTGATGTGACAAAACCAAGACAAACTAAACCTAAGAGATAGAGGTTACGCTTTGGATTGCATATATCTCTTGGTTTTTTAAGATAAAGCGGTGTAGCGATTTCATGATATAGGTAGTAACTAATAGTTTCTTGGTATTTTGTTAGATCATGTCCCTTAACCCAGAGTCAGAGTCAGATCGTGGGAAAAATAAAGCTTCCTCTAAAAGTTTTGAGGCAATGCGAAAATTCTCCGAAAAATACGCAAAAAATACTGGCACATTCTTTTGTGTCGATCCTAGCGTAACTAATGCCGTTATTGAGGGCTTGGCTAAGCATAAAGAAGAGTTAGGCTCTCCTCTATGTCCCTGTCGATATTATGAAGATAAGGAAGCTGAAGTCAAAGATACCTACTGGAACTGTCCTTGTGTGCCGATGCGCGAACGCAAAGAATGTCACTGTATGTTGTTTCTGACTGAAGATAATCCTTTTGTTGGAACGAAACAAGAACTCGAAGTAGTTGAAATTATCTACGATGCCTAATACCAAAACTAAAAATGGCGTAGCTATTTTTAGTTTTGAAAATCCTTACTGGATTTGGTTTTTAATTCACAAAAGTGTTGTCACACTTTCGTGAATTGGTATAAGTTCTAAAAAAATAGAGGTGATGCTTAGCATCACCTCTATTTTTTATTGCTCGATCTCGCCCAACCGACTTTTCCTGATTTAGCAAGCTCTTGAGATTTAGATATAACTTCACTCAAATTTTGCCATGTCACTGGCTTATCAAACAGTAACTTACTAACCTTAACTAAAGCTTGTTCTCTTTCATAACGGATTTTAGAGAACATCAAGGGATCTATTCTCTGATAACTGGCATTGCGAGCTTCTATCATAGACTCATGCACAATGATCGCAACTTCAGAGCCAATATTCATTTGGGCATAATAACGCAAATGACCAATTCCTTTTGCTGATGTTGCATAAAGAGGCGGCAACCGATTTAAAGTTCGGGCTAGTACATCTTCTAGACGAATGAACCTCAGATCGGATTGAGGAAAGCTTTTTGCTCGAGTTTGTGCCATTCTAATCACCAGTCGTTCTAAAGAATGAACTAACTGATGGGATTCCATCATATAAACATCATATTCTTTCTGCTTAGATTCAGGGGCAACACTACATTTCTGTGTAGATGCAGTTTTACCAAGATACATTTGCGAATTCATTTGCCGCCGCCCTAAAGAGCCATATTTACCAACACTCGGCGAGAAATTTCCGGAATTGTATTTAGCGATCGCGCTTTCTAAATTTTCTTCTAATGCTTTAGGTAAATCACACCACATGAGGTTTGTCCAACAAAAGCTCTCTTGGGCATCCAACAAAGCATACGGAGCATTGGCTAACTCAATAGCGTCAAGTGGTTGCGGCTGGCGTAATAGATCGCGACGCACCCCAATTAATGCTTGACGAGTTGCCTTAGTTATATCTCCTTGAATAGCCATACATTCTTGCCTTTTGGTCTGCAGTCCAGCATCTGTCGATGCAAACATTGGGGGCAAACGATTTAATGCATAGGCAATCACCTCATCAAGATTATATTTATCCCTAATTCCACTGCCTAAGCTCTGAATTTGAGCATTGGCTTCTCTATATACAAATTCAAGTAGGACGTTGCGGCATGATTCCATGGGATTAACTGCACATCTATGAACCAATGCGCTATATATCTATAAAAGTTAAATTTTTTGTAAGATTCGCTAATAGAGATACTAAATTATATAGCCCAGTCTTGAAGAAAAGTATCACTAGTGATGGCTTTCTTCAAAATCAATTTTGGTGAGAATTGCTGCTTTAAAAGTCTGCTAAGTAGATTTACATAAGTAAACACATCCAAACCCGTAAAATTGCGCCCCTACGGGGGCGCAATTTTACGGGTTTGGAATTTATTTTGCACAAGTACTTAACCCATTAAATTTAGTTATGAATGTAAAATTGCCGATTGCATAATATTCTCGGCTTTTAGTAAATAAGAGAATTCTGCATTTTCATTAATGAACCCTTTTAGATAAGGTCTAAGTGTAGCTGGTAGAGAACTAATATTTTTATCAAGGCGATCGCTCTGAATCTCGACTACTCCAAAAATCTTAGGCACAATTAAAGCAAGAGAGCTCTGTTGTACTGATGTGAGGATGACTTGATAAAGTCCAATATTTTGATCTAGCGGTTGTAACCCCAATAGCATTGCTAAGTCGATCGCCCAATAAACACGGCGACGACGGCTTAATATACCTAATATACAAGATGGTTTATTTGGAACAGGCATAACGTGAGAGGCTCTGATCGTTAAAACTTCTTGAGTGAATTCACTTTCAAGTAAGCCGATGGTTTGTGGATCGATCGCAAATTTCAGACAGGTATCAAGCGATGTCTCTTCGGTTACGTCCATCTTTGCATTTTGAAGGTGATTGCCACTCTTTGAAAGTGTTTGCATTGACATAGGTCAACTTTAGTAGAGATTGATAATGTATAGCGAACTGTGAGAGCGTTTGTATACAGCATTCCTGCTGATGTTTGTCCCATTATGGTGGTTTGATTCACTACAAATAAATATGGCGATCACTATACTGGTTATCTAGACTGAGTTAATGTTTGCACTAAATTTAGCTAACGCACAGAGAACACATATGAATCTGAATCGCCGTAAGTTACTTTCTTGGTTTGGGTTAGGCTGGTTGGCAAGCCTTCTGCCTTCGTCGTTAATTGGATGCAGTGAAGCTACTCCCAATGTTTCTACACCTGCATCAGCACCTGAAAGTGTAGCTGCTGCACCTAGTGGTAATTTCAAAGAGATCGGTACAGTTGCTCAATTGGACAAAGACAAGGTTTTGGTTTCCTCAGACAAAAAAATTGTAGTGGTACGTAATCCTAATGATGCAACAAAGGTATTGGCTGTTAATGCGACTTGTACCCATAAAGGCTGCACGGTAGCGTGGAAGTCGGCAAACAAAGAATTTGTATGTCCTTGCCATGATGCCAAATTTGCGGCTGACGGTGCTGTGCGCCAAGGGCCAGCACACAAACCACTGCAACGCTATACTGCCAAAATTGTGGATACCAAAGTATTAGTTAGTACATAATTCTTTAAAAAGCGAGTGGTAGCGTGGAATACCGCTACTCGCTTTTTTGTGGTTTTATGGCAACGGCATAAATGATTTGGGATTGCTATATATTGGTAGAGATTGCGATCGCAAAATAACAGCATAGCTAAAGGATAAATATGTCAGGACATATCCTACTTGTGGATGACGAACCAGGTCTGAGAGAGGCGGTGCAAGCCTATCTTGAAGATAGTGGCTTTGCAGTGCAAGTTGCCAACAATGCACGCGATGCATGGCAAATGCTCGAGCAAACCACACCCGATCTCGTGATCTCGGACATCATGATGCCGCAGGTGAGTGGGTATGAATTTCTGAAGCAAATGCGCGAAGATGTAAGATTTTTAAATTTGCCTGTGGTGTTTTTGACAGCAAAGGGCATGACCAAAGATCGCATCGAGGGTTATAACGCTGGATGTGATGCCTATTTGTCTAAGCCTTTTGATCCTGATGAACTAGTAGCGATCGCTGAAAATTTGATTGCTCGTCGAGCGATTCAAGCAGTTACCGCTAATAGTAATACTTCAGAAATAACTGATTTGGCTGGGCAACTTGCAGAAATTAAGGCTCTACTGAAACAAAAGCCAGCCATTAATGTGACACCACCTCCAATCAAACTTGAGTTTACTCCACGAGAACAGAGTGTTTTAGAGCTTGTAGTTGAGGGCTTGATGAATAAAGAAATTGCTAAGCGCCTAGGCACTACTATTCGTAACGTTGAGAAATATGTCAGTCGTTTATTTAGCAAAACTGGAACAAGCAGCCGTACCGAATTAGTGCGCTATGCTTTACAACATGGATTGATTGAGGCTTATTCATAAATAGAAATAGATTTTGCAACAGTTCCCATTTGATTTTAATGATTTACCAACACCAGCTTATTTGGTGGGGGGATGGGTGCGCGATCGTATATTAAATCGTCAAGGTAAATACCTCGATCTAGATTTTGTTTTGCCAGAGAAAGCTGTTGAAATAGCTAGTGCGATCGCGCGTAAGTATAAAGCAGGATTTGTAGTTTTAGATGCAGAGCGTCAAATTGCGCGGGTTGTTTTTAAAAATGGAACAGCAGATTTTGCTCAGCAAATGGGGGCTAGTTTAGAAGCGGATTTGGGACGGCGCGATTTTTGTATGAATGCGATCGCCTTAGAATGTCATGAACTAAATGAAACTGATTTTGCGCCAAAGGCGCAAAATCAGTTTGTCGATCCTTTTGATGGAATTGGAGATTTACAAGCTAAGCGAATTAGGATGGTTGCGCCTGAGAATTTGGCAGATGATCCTTTGCGGATTTTGCGGGGATATCGACAGGCGGCTCAGTTAGGCTTTGAGATTGAAAGTTTAACTCGACAGGTTTTGATTAAACTTGCGCCCAAGTTAAAGTCTATGGCTGCTGAACGGGTGCGGACAGAACTAGGTTATTTGCTATCAATCGAGAATGGTAGTCAAGGAATGATGGCTGCCATCGGCGATCGCATTTTAGAGGATTGGTTGCCAAGTCAATATTTGAATCTAGAACGATTTGCCAAAATTGAGAATGTGATTTCTACCTTAATAGCTAAATTCCCGAATCTAGAATCATTTTTTAGTAAGCAGTTATCAGGCGATCGCTATACTCTGGTGATTATCAAGTTAGCGGCATTAACAAATAGCGCGACAGCCTTGGAATCTCTTGGATTAAGCCGCGCTGAGCAACGCTGGCTAGTCGGCATTTTGCGCTATCTGCCTCAATTTATCAAGCTTTTAGATCGAGCTTCACTCAAAGAACAATATAAATTTTTTCAGCCTGCGTTAGAGTTTTTCCCTGCGATCGCAGCTTTGGCTTTGGCTAGTGGTTGTGAACTAGACGCGATCGCACCTTGGTTGGAGCGCTGGCTCAATCCTCAAGATGCGATCGCTTATCCTGTGGCGTTAATTACTGGCGATGATTTGCGAACAGAATTGGGAATTGCGCCTAGCCCTAAAATAGGTGAACTATTAGAGAATGTGAGAATTGCTCAAGTCGAAGGCAAGATTGCATCAAGACAAGAAGCGATCGAGTTTGTGAAAGCGATGATCTAAATCCTCACTAATTCTGAACCATTGATAGATTTACGGACATGGATTTGAGTGGGTAATCTCTCGGCTAACGATTGAATATGGGTAATTACACCAATGAGCCGATCCTGTTTGCGCAGGGATTCGAGGATTTGGGTGACAGATTCGAGCGTTTCGCTATCGAGCGTGCCAAAGCCTTCATCTAAGAAGAGGCTACCTAGTTCTATTCCCATTGATAATTTTTCTGATAAAGCTAATGCCATTGATAGCGAAGCTGCAAAGGTTTCGCCACCTGAGAGAGTGCGAATACGCCGTTTTTCGCCGCCATTCCAGTTGTCAGACACCCAATAGTCGCCGCTTTCGATTTGGAGAATATAACGATCTTCAGAAAGCTGTTGCAATAGAACTGAAGCGCGGTTGGCGAGTTCCTGTTGGAGACTATCAAGGATATATTCTTGGAACTTGTTGGATTGCAGATCTTTGGAGAGAGTATGATAAATCTGCTCTTGAGACTGTAGAGCTATTTTTCTTTGTTCTAACTCTTGTGATTCCTGTCGCCTTTGCTGTGCTTGTTCTAGCCATGCTTTGATCGTTGCCCGACTTTCGCTAGCTAGTTGAAGATCCTGTTCTATTTGTAGCAAATCTGCACGAAGATTTGCGATCGCAATTTCATCAGTATGTTGATCTGCGATCGCTTCCGCAAACATTTGCCGACGAGTAGTTAAGTCTTGTTCTTGGCGTTGATAGATTTCGATTTCTTTTTGCCATGACTCCATTTGCGATCGCGTAGTTTGAGCAGTCAGAAATTCTGATTCAGTAAAGTTAATATATTTCAATTCACTGCTCCAGTTTGTCTCTTGTTGAGTACGTTCAGCAATTGGTATATCATGATTCTCTTGAGCTTTTGTGGCAGCTTCTTCTCGTTTTGCGAAGGTTTCACGAGCTTTTTGATAGGATTTTTCGATGGTTTGGATGCGATCGCTTAGTTCAGATTTTGCTTGTAAGATGCTTTGAAGCAATGATTCATAACTTTTGCCTGCGGTAATTTCTTGCAGCCGTTGTGATATTTCTTGGAGTTGGGATTGACGATGTGCTTTCTCTTGTTCGGCTTTTTGAAATTCTGTTTGAGCTAATTGTAGGTTTTCTTGACTGATATTTAGCTTGCTTTCAGCGTTTCGACAAGCGATCGCAATTTCTTTTTGCTCGTTAATCAGTTTTTGATAGGCTAATTCTTGTCTCTCTAATTCTTGGCGATCGCGAAGAATATCTGCGGCTGTCCATGCAGTTTGGAGAATACGATCGATCTGTTCTTGGAATTTTGCGACCTCAGTTTCTAACTCCACAATTTCCTGCGTTTGGCTTTGTAATTGCAGTTGCGACGACTCTAAATTTGCTTCAAGCTTTGCTCTGTCCTCACGCAGTTTTGCTAACTGTCTCTCGCTGACATCGCGATGTTTTTTGAGTGCATCTGTATCTATCAGTTCTATGGAGAGAATCTCAGGTAACCCCTCTACAACATAAAGATTATTGCAAACGGGGCAGTTATCACCATCATGAAGCTCGGCGCGTAAAGCACTGACATGGCTACTTTGTAAGGCTTGTAAATTTGAAGCTTCTGCATTATTTAGGGCGATACTTGCGATTTGAAATTCATTTTCTGCCTTCGCGATCGCCTGTTTAGATTTGTCTAATAGCAGCGTGAGGTTACTGCTTTCCGTTTGTAATTGCGAAGATTTTTGCCTGAGTTTCACAAGCCCATCTTGTAACATTTGCTGCTGAGCAAGCGGTTCGGCAACTTGGCGCAGATTTTCGAGACGTTGAGGATCGTTATGGGAATTCGCGATCGCAGTTTCAATCTTTTGCAATTGCTGAGTAGAACTCTGCAATTCTAATTCAGCTTGTTTTGCTGTCTTTGTTGCTTTATCGAGTTGCTGCGATCGCTCTAGTGCGTTTTTGTTAGCATGTTCTAGCTCTGCTGCACACTGCTGTTGTTGGGGATATAGAGATTCCGCTAGAGCAAGGCTCCGCTCTTGAGATTCTATATGGCTTTGAGATTCAATTTGATCAGTGCGAGATTGCTCAAAAATCTGTCGTTGATTGTTTAGGTCAAACTTAGCTAATTCTAGCTGATTATTAGTATTTGCAAGATCAGCGATCGCATTTTCAACGCGCTTGCGAGTAGTTTGCAAAATTGTCCAAGTTCCCACAATCGAGTTAGCCAATTGAGCATTCCGAAATTGAATTTCTAAAGCTTGGATTTTTGGCGCATTTTGCTGAAGTTGCTCCAGTTTTACTGAAAACTCTGAGTATTGCTGGATTTGAGAAAACAATCTTTCCTCTGCTTCTAATAGCTTGCGGCAATTTTTCGCTTTGACATCCAATTCAGGAATCGCAACCTCAAGATTTTCTAATTCTGTTTGTTGAGCATTCACCTCTTCAATAGTTGGTGCTTGCATTCCTTCAAGGACTTTATCTAAACCTTCGCGCTCAGCTTTGAAACGACTAGTGCGATCGCTTGCTTCTTTACGCATTTGCTCAAATATTTGAAATCCCGCCAACTGTCGCAAAATCTCGCGTCGTTTACCAGCCTCACCCTTGAGAAATTCATCAAACTGTCCCTGTGGCAAAATGATCACACGGGTAAAGGTTTCAAAGTCCATACCAATGATATCTTCTACCTTTTGAGCGCGATCGCATCTTTCCCATTCACCATCAATTAATTGATCGAAGAGAAATTTCTTTTCATCGGTTTTGCCGCGATTGCGCCAAGTCCTAAGCACCCGATATTCCGTTTGCCTCATCTCAAACCTAAGTTCTACTTTTAGCTGTGTGGCTCCTTGGCTGACTAATTCTTTTGATGAATTGGGCTTGTTAGCAACCTTGTCATAAAGTGCAAAAGTAATCGCATCTAATAGCGAAGTTTTTCCCGCCCCCGTCGCGCCTGTAATCGCAAATAAATCAAGGCTCGTAAAATCTAATACTTGACGAGTGCGAAAACTGGTAAATCCTTCGACAATTAGCTCAAGGGGACGCATGATGTTTGTATGAATTTTACTACTGGGTTGCGAGTAGTCATAAAAAGATTGTGTAGGGGTTTTGCATTTGCGCCAATATTTTTGTACTCTCTGCGACTATTTTAAATCGCAAATGCTGAACCCTGTTTCTCATGTCCTAGATTGTCAATGATAGAATTGCTTAAAAGCTAAGTATGAAAGATAGCTATGACACTCGCCACCCAAAACAACCCACAACAATAACTCGCTATGTGATCCGCAAATCCACAGGCGAACCAATCTTGACTATCACTACCCATGACCATGACTGACAATTCACAACTAGGGATGAACTTACCTAATACCCAAAACCTAGACAATGTGAGGGGTATAAGTTTGAGCCGATCAAGGGCTATCCGATGTTGCACTGGAAGGGTAATCGCCCGTTTACGTCTATGCAGTTTTATCCTGCTCAGCAAAAGGAGTCACACGGGGCGAATGTGAATGGATGGCGCAATAAGATTTATTGGGGTGATAATTTACAGGTGATGTCTCACTTGCTCAAGGATTTTCGAGGCAAGGTGAATTTAGTCTATATAGATCCGCCTTTTGACTCGAAGGCTGATTATAAGAAAAAGATTGAATTACAAGGTAAGCAGATTACAAATGATCAAAATACCTTTGAAGAAAAGCAATATACAGATATATGGACTAATGGGAACCTCTAAGACAGCGATTATAGCAGCGCCTTGCACTGACTATTTTAAAGGCTGCTAGAACCAAGATATTTACCGATCGCTGGCGAATAGATTTCATAAATCATGGTGATGGGTTCGCCTCCATGCCACAACAAATAATGCCTGCCCCAATAGGTGTCAATCTCAGGATAGCCAAAAGCTTCAGCTAAATTAGGAGAATTTCCTTTATAAATACCTTTGAGATCGCGGTACAGCTCTGTGTACTTTTGGTTAAGGCTGACCCAAATTGGCAATGAGGGATCTTTGAGATATTTTTGCATTGTTGCCTCAGACCACCAAGAGGTTGCATGGGAAAATATCTCTCCCGTTTGCTGCGATCGCAAAAAGATTTGACGACGAATTCGAGGTCCTGCGATCGCGGTAATATCCGATGGCGCATTGTCGTCACTTTCTCCGATTGGAGTCATGGCAACTACATCCACAGAGATTTCTGATTGAGTCAATAGCTGTAAATGTCGAGTTGGTGCGCCATCGCCCATCAAGAACATCTGCCAAGTGGGAGATAGAAGGTTAAACGGCAAACCTCTGCGGATGTCAGTTTCGCTGCCTTGCCACATCGGTTCTTCGATACGATTCCATGCTGAGATAGTTCCCCGATTGAGAGACGGATTAGAAGGAGTAGATGCGCTTAGAGGAGATGAAATTTTCATACAGGATTTATCTTAACAATCCGTAACATATTCTTTATTGTAGTGCAAACAAAAAGAAACTCACATAATGAGTTTCTTTTTGTTTGTAAACATCAAAAGAGAGTTGTACCGCAACTCTCTTTTGATAATTAAGACATTCTCAGTAATCTTATTTGAGCAACAATGAAAATAGCAGGAATAATCCGTCCGTAATTAGTGGCGATCGCTCTCCAACCTAGATCCGCAAAAAACAAGCCCCAGAGCGCAGGCGTAATCACCGAAAACACAGTCCGCGCTGCCGTATATTGAGTAGCCGCTACTGCCATTCCCCGTTTTGCAATATAGGTAGAGACATAAGCATTCAATCGCGTAGCGATCGCAGTCCCACCAGCTTTGAGCACCTCATAACCAACTTGATAAGAGGCAAAATGCCATGCCATTTGTCTAGCGATCGCAGTCAACACTGCTGAACGAATCACTGTACTCACCGCGATCGCACTGCCGCCTTTGACCAATAGGCTCATAGGATTGCGTTGGGCATCAAGAGGCAAGGACTTTTGTAAATCTGACTCAGTTAGTGCTGCTTGCATCGAATCATCAATACTGGAACGTTCTTGAGGGGAAAGTTTTTTCCATGAATTGCTAATTAGATTCAGAAATAATTCTGATTCGATATCTTCGATGGTTTGATTTTTAGAATATTTGATGTTTAGGTGTTGGCATACCCTTTCGAGGACTTCCCGATAGCTGACATTACCAGTTTTGCGGCGTAAAACCGTCAGTCCATCGGCGGCTAGAAATTTGAAACGTTTTGCGATCGCCTCGATCAGTTCATCACGATCCCAGCTTTGTAATTCTTTAACGGGCGGATTAGCAAAATAATCAATTGGGTTGAACTTGCGCCGAAAGAGGATATCCGCAATTTGGGATAACTCTTCATCGGTCGCCAGCGTTAGCACATCGCTTAACTCGTCCATTGCCTCATCCATTGATTTGTGACGAACAGTATCTCAAACTTAATTTAAGCTTAAAAGATTCTAGTACTAATTACTCAAATGGGAAAATTATTTAGGTTCCAGCTTGTTAAATCAATACTCCAGCTTGAAAAATCTGATTTGCAGTGAGCTTTAATTCGGGGAAAGCTTGGGAAATAATACGTTCATCATCACGAAACTTAATAATTTGATATTCGCCATCGACCAAATTACAAACTGAAATAGTTGGTAGTTTGGGATTACCAATAAAATTACGTCCACCTAAAGCCGCATAATCAACAATCCAGTATTCAGGAATACCCATTTCCTCATAATCAGCAAATTTCAAGTTGTAATCGTCACGCCAGTTGTTTGAAACAACTTCAATTACCAGGGGTATAGAAGAGCAATTGCTAATGATAGATTGTTTTTTCCATAATTTTTCGTTAATCAGATTACTATGATTTAGAACTAATACATCAGGTAAATAGCCCGAATCTTTGCCTTCAGGTTTGACCAAAGTTTGACTAGGAATCAAATAGCTGAGATCTAATCTGTCAATTAATCCGCTAAGCTTAACTGTTAAAAAGCCTTTGACTTCTTCATGTTCTCCCACTGGTTGAGGCATTTCAGTAATATTTCCATTATGTAATTCGTAACGGACTCCAGAATTTTCAGGTAGCCAATCGATAAATGCCTCGAAGGTCGTAACTGGAAGAATCGTTCTTGAGGATAAGGTTTGGGTCATAGCTATTAGCTTGGCTGACTACGAAAAATATTTTAAACCGTTAATTAATATCTGCACTGAAAAGCACCGCAGATATTATTGAATCTGTTGGCTTTGCAATTGCTCTATCTCGCGAATAACTCTGGCTTGGCTAGACAATAAATGATTGCTAAGAGCCTTGATAGCAGCTTCGTGATCGCGCTTCACGATCGCTTCATAAATTTGGCGATGTTCTAAGCGGATTTCTAAAACTTTGAGATTTTGTTGCACCGTCTGCATCCGTAAAAGTGCCATCTTATCGAATAGCTGCTCCAGCAAAATTGCTAGCCAAGGATTACCAGAACATTCAACGATCGCTCGATGAAATTGATAATCGATATGGAGTAACTGGTAGCTTGTCAGTTGATTTGGCTGCTGCGCGATCGCATGTACTGCTTGTTGAATCGCCAACTCAATTTTTGCTAGCTGCTCGTCAGTGGCATTTTTACATGCTTCTAATACTGATTCTTGCTCTAGTACCAAGCGACAACGATAGAGATGTCTAGCGTCAGCACTCGAGAAGCTAACCACCCGTAGGTTGCCATTTTCGTCGGCTATAACCAACTGCTCTTGCTGAAGCTGCTGTAGCGCCTCACGGATCGGTGTACGACTAACTTGTAGTTTTTCGGCGATTTGGGTCTCTACTAAGCGTGAGCCAGCTAAAAATTCCCCGGACAAAATAGCTGAGCGCAAAACCTGATAGGTTTGCTCACGTAGAGACTGTGAACGTGAGATGGGACGAGGTGATGAGAGCAACAATCAGAAGCCTCCTAAAATCTGCAGGATAATTATCTCTATTGACAAGACGATTATGTCAATTGTTTCCTAATTCTCAAGCGGAGATAATTCATGAACTACGACCTACTTGAAAATCAAATAACATTAACATATTAATCATAAACATGTGTATACAGTATATTGTATTCATAATCTAGTACTTCACATATCTTCAAGGAATAATCTGAGTCATGATAGCGCTATTCCCTAAACTAGCGATTAATTGCGATCGCCTCGATCGTAGTCTTGCTGAACTTGCCGAAATTGGCAAACTACCCAATGGAGGTGTATGTCGGCTCGCTTTTTCGGAAGAAGATGTCAAAGCGCGCAAATTAGTCAAAACATGGATGCTAGAAGCGGGAATGACAGTACGTAGTGATGCCGTTGGCAACATCATCGGTACTTATGCAGGAACGGAGTCTGGGGTAGGAGCTTTGGCTACAGGATCACACATCGACACCGTGCCAGTCGGGGGAAGATTCGATGGCTGTTTAGGGGTTTTGGCGGGAATCGAAGTGGCGAAAGTATTACAAGAAAACCAGATGCGGTTGCACCATTCCTTTGAAGTAATAGTTTTTTCTGACGAAGAAAATAGCGTAATTGGCTGCAAAGCGATCGCGGGTAATGCCCCCACAGATCCAGAGCGCTATCGTCGTAAAGATGGCACATCAATTCAAGATTGCTTAAAAAATGTTGGTGGCGATTGGGATAAGCTCCATACTGCTAAACGCGATCGACATGAAATTGCAGCGTTTATCGAACTTCATGTCGAGCAGGGCGGCGTACTTGAAGCATTAGACAAACAAATTGGTGTAGTTACAGGTATCGTCGGTCAATATCGCTTTATGGTGACAATTATCGGCCGTCCTAATCATGCTGGTACAACGCCAATGCATATGCGCAAAGATGCCCTTGTCGCCGCTTCTCAATTGGTATTAGCTATCAATCGGCTTGGCGTCGAAACAGAAGGCGAACAAGTTGCAACCGTAGGACATATGACTGTTGCTCCAAACGCGACTAATGTTGTGCCAGCTCGTGTAGACATGAGCATAGATTTGCGCGATCTTTCTGAAGAGAATCTCCAATATTTAATTGCCCGAATTGAGAAAGAATGTAAAGCGATCGCTCAAAGCACTGGTACAGAGATTACCATTGAGCAGAAGTTGCATGTGCTGCCGACTCCAGCCAAACTAGAACTAATGGAAGCGATCTCGAATGTCTGTAAAGAACTCAATCTCAGTTACGACTATTTGCCAAGTCGTGCAGGACATGACGCTCAAGAGATTGGCCGTTTTACGGATATGGGCATGATTTTTGTGCCAAGTCTCAATGGTATTAGCCATTCACAGGATGAATTTACTTCGCCTGAGCAATGCGCTCAGGGAGCAAATGTTTTGTTGCATACGCTTTTAGAGATCGATAAGACTCTTTAAACTAATGCACACAATGGCACAGCTCCCGAATTGCAGGCGCTTTGTCTTTTATGTCTAAAGATTTCTTTTGCCTAGCTGATAGACCAACAATTTGTTCTAATTCCAAAGTCTTTATTCCCAAATAAATTTAGCGATGGAATGCAATTAGTATTGTGCCCAAATTTTTCTACTCTCAATGGTTGAGAATGGAACGCTAAAGAGCATCTTTAAAGATGAATCTAGATAGAGTAAAGCTTTTGAGCTATTGGATCATAGATCAAGGGTATCTCAATTAGAGAATGTCTAAATTATACCAATCCACAAAAGTGTGACGACACTTTTGTGGATTAAAAACTAAACCCAGTAAGGGTTTGCAAAACACAAAAATGGCTATGCCATTTTGTGTTTTTGGTATTAGAGGTTGAAAAAATTGGGCAGTAAAATTCTTTTTGCCAAGCGGGAGATTTGAGACCAAGTAAACAATAGAAATTGCATTAAGAAAGTAAGGCTAAATGTAGGTTACATCCATGACAATTAGTAAATAAATCCTAATATAAAATTAAAAACCAATCCACAGTGCTTTGCGCTGCCTCAAGCTCATATTCTTGATTTTATTTAAATCCATGCCCACACTGCTAGTCAAAAATATCCATACCTTAGTCACGATGGATTGCGATCGCCGCGAACTCCATGATGCAGCAATATTTGTTAGGGACAATGTGATTGAGCAGGTAGGGCTCACCACAGAATTACCTCAAACTGCCGATGAAGTTCTGGACTTAAACGGAAAACATATTGTTTTGCCAGGACTAGTAAATACCCATCATCATTTTTATCAAGTTCTCACCAAGGTTATCCCCGCTGCCCAAAATTGCACTTTGTTTAATTGGTTGCAAACCCTATATCCAATTTGGGGAAATCTTACCTCTGAAAGCATCTATGTCAGTGCTCAAATGGCAGCAGCTGAGCTAATTCTATCTGGTTGTACGACTGCGAGTGATCATCTTTATATATATCCCAATGATTGCAAACTGGATGATGAAATAGCAGGAATCCAAGCGATCGGCATGCGATTTCATGCTAGTCGGGGCAGTATGAGCGTTGGTGAAAGTCAAGGTGGACTTCCGCCCGATGCCTTAGTTGAGAAGGAAGGAGATATTCTCAAAGACTCACAAAGACTAATTGAGGAGTATCACGATCCTTCTCGCTTTGCAATGTTAAGGATGACTTTAGCACCCTGTTCTCCATTCTCTGTGTCACCAGATTTGATGATCGAGTCGGCAAAAATGGCGCGTTCATATACCAGCGTGAGGTTACATACGCATCTAGCGGAAAACAAATCAGATGTAGATTATAGCCTAGCAAAATTTGGCAAAACCCCTGGAGACTATGCTGAGTCGGTAGGCTGGCTAGGAGATGATGTCTGGCATGCCCATTGTGTGAAGTTGAGCGATGATTCGATTATGAAGTTTGGGCGTACTGGAACAGGTGTGGCGCACTGCCCATGCAGCAATACACGCCTTGGCAGCGGCATTGCCCCGATCAGGAAAATGCTGAATAATGGCGTGCCAGTGGGATTGGGTGTAGATGGTTCTGCTTCTAACGATACTGGCAACCTATTGCAGGAAGCCAGAACTGCCTTTTTGTTGGCGCGTGTGAATCAGTGCGATCCCACATCAATGAGTGCTAGGGAAATTTTAGAGGTTGCCACACTTGGTGGGGCTAGGGTTTTGGGTCGAGATGATATTGGCGCGATCGCACCAAATATGGCGGCGGATTTTATTGCGATCGATATTGAGCGATCGCAGTTTGCAGGCGCGCATCACGATCTAGTTGCAGCTTTAATATTTTGCCCAGTACCATCGGTAGACTACAGCTTTATCAATGGGCGCAAGGTAGTTGATCGTGGGCAGTTAACAACGCTTGATCTGCCGATGCTAATCGAGCGTACTAATAAAATCGCCCGTCAACTTGTAAATCCCTAAAAGAATATAAAGCGGACGTGAAGCGTCCTCTTTATATTCTTTTAGGGTCTCACTGAGATTAATTTAGAAAATTACTAATGAATAGTTGACTAAATGCGATCGCTTTCTGTTATATTTAATGAGGTCAAAAAATTGACTAATCAACAAAAAAGGGCGCTTAGCTCAGTTGGTAGAGCGTCTCGTTTACACCGAGAATGTCGGGGGTTCGAGTCCCTCAGCGCCCATAGGTTCCAGCCTCTAGCTACTTTTTCCGTACCAATTCCGTACCAATAAGATAAAAAAATCTAATCTTGAGACGTTCTAAGTAAAGATTTCATGAAATACTTCAAAGTATTTTTTAATCTTTCCTAAGACTGTCCTAAGCGGTTTACATGGGTTTAAGTGAATAAATCACTTAGTTATCTGTTTGAGTGTATCTATAGCCTTTGACAGCTTAGACCTGTGTTCTACAGAAAAGTTGTTACGCTTTGCTGTTGCTACATACTCCAACATCTCTATCACTGGTAATAGATTACCTTGATTAGACTCGACTATCAGTTGTGAGACTGTATTAGCTTCATCTGTATCGATTTTTTTTGCATAATCAAAAATCTGCTCTGCAAGTACTGTGGGAACTCGAATAGTCTTCGTTTTACCATGCTTCCATGTTGGCAGATATTTTTTTAGAGTTGCTTCGTTTCCTCTAGGCTTGGACATATACACTTGACACAAGTGATTTAACTAAGATACATCTTATCACTTAATAAAGATTGATGTCAACATATTTCACTTGACACAAGTGATTTAAGTCTAGAAAGTGTTTAGTGTTGCCTACAGAAAAGAAATAAGGCTTTAGCACTAAAAAACTCGCTGTAGTGCTTCAAAGCTGACTTTATGTTGGTTTGTACGTTAAATCAGTTTATATGTCTAGAAACGCAAAACACCTTTACTATTGCTCTTCATAAATAGTGAATCAACATAACGTGAATTTTGCATTGCCAATTTTCTTTCTTTGTGATAATTTGAGTTTATCGAAAAAAAAACGAAATTAGTAGATGTTCTCAATTTTTGGGGGGATAGTAGCAGTTTTTGTAAATTTTTTTCTGGGAAGTTATATGCCCTTTTTGGTTAAGTATCTTCTTATCCTTTCTATATAGTGTTTGAATCTTTTTTTAGTAGTTTAGGTTTGCACCTCAAGCTCGTAGATTTTTTGTAATTATCTCAACAATCAATACTTAGGATTAATACTCATGGGAACAATCAATAAAGCTCAACAGTTCGATAAAAATGCAATTTCTGCTTTAGCGTTTCTTCCTTTAGGACTACTTCTATTCACTGTTTCACTTTCTGTTGCATTGAAGTCAGAGGCATTAAATTGTAAGCAGTTAGGGGCTTTAGCAGCTAACAGCCCTGACTGTCAAGATTTCCGAAATAGTTGCAATACGACACAAGATTCAAAATCAGTTACCAATAAAAATTTGGTGAAGATTAGTAGTGTCACAGATTCAAACGGTAACACTGTAACTTTCTATATCAGGAATGCTATAGGAAGAAAAGGAAATAATGTAACTTACTTCACAAAAATGATTGGTCAAACACCTAATGGTAAGGTCGTTATAGACTTAGACTCCACGAAGTTCGGTAACTGCTATACGGAAGAAATTGAAAATTATTTAACTTATGATAACGTCAACAAAACGCAAGTTAGCAAGCTTCTCAGAGATACATCAGAACAGCGTATAGACCCAAGTGCGCCTTACAAAGCCCTAAAGTATGCCTGTGGACAGCGATAGGAGAATTAGATACTAAATATGCAAGTTCCCCTACCAGAAGACGTTACAAAAAAACTACAAAGTGCAAAAAACATTATTGATAGTGCTGTAAACAGTGTTAATCAAAATGTTCAGCAAACTAAAAGTACAGTCTTAGAAAGCACTAGTCAGTCTGTTGAAACTATCAATCAAGTTACAGGAAGGGCTAGAGACGCTATTACTGAAACCGCTAGTAGCACTCTAGGCAATGTTACAGAAAAAAGTGGTCAGCTACTCAGTAGCATAACTAATGCAACGAATACGCTAAAAGACTCCTTACAGACTACTATCGAAAAAATCGATAGTCTAAACCAAACATTGTCAGATGGCATACAGGCTTCAATTAACTCATCTTTGAATAGTTGGATTGATAAACATCCTCAATTAGTGTGGTTGATAAATCATCCTCTACAATGCTTTGGAATATTGCTGTTAGGGCTATTTCTGTTTTCAGGGTTACTAGGCGCGATATCTAGGATAACTGAGAAGTTTTGGCTGTTTGTTCTGACTTATCCGTTTAAGATATTTTCTAACAGTTGGCTATTGATTTCAAAGTCTTTGCAGAAAGATGATGATAATCAAAAAACTGAAGCTCAAAAACGGGTTACAGAGATTTTAAGCCGCTTAGAGTCGATTAGGCAAGAGCAAACTTCATTATCGCAAGAATTAGAGTCTCTTCTTAAATAGTTTGATTTTTCTTAAATTATTTAACTATCTTATAAGACTTAGCTAACCATTACATTTTGTAAAAGCAAGATAAAATTTATGTACTCAAAAGACTTATTGATATTTGACAAATTCAATCCTCAAAAGACCTTCGATATTGATAAGCTGAAAAGATTAGTATTAATACTATCAATTTTTTTCTTTGTTCTTTTTGTTTTTTGCATATCTCCATCAAATGCTGCAAGTCAGCCACTTAATGTAGAGAACATTACTAATGCAGAAAGTGATTTTTATAATCTAGACAGAATTAATCCCCTACCAACAGTTTATCAGCTTGTTGCAGAAAAGAAATTTGTTGAAGCGGATGATTATCTGTCTTACTTCATGGACTACGACTATGTGAATGAAGACCCTGAAGCCATAAGCATTAAAGATAAAATTCAACAGACTCGTAAAGATTGGCTTTATCAACTTGGAAAAGTAAAGTCAGGAATCTTTTTTGGTGAAAGTGATGAAGTTTATGGTCAAATTGCAGTAGAACTAGCTGACTTTGTTGGTGTAGGTGATATTCGAGATTTAGGAAAGAATGGTATCAATTTCGTCCAAGGTAAAGAAGTTAACAAGGTTTCTACTGCTTTATCTTCAATAGGACTCTTGGCAACTGGATATGCGGTATATAGTAATCTTAGCCCAGTTGCAGTAGGGGCAAAATCTAGTATCACAATTCTAAAAATAGCAAATAAGTTGGGTAAGATACCGCCTTGGCTAGGTAAATTTTTGCAGGAGGGAGCAGCTATAGCCGTTAAAACGAAAGACCTAAGCCATTTAGGAGGTTTATTCTCTGACATTGGGCGTTTAAGTGAAAAAGTAGGTCTCCCATCAACTATTAAATTATTGGAAAAGTCTAAAAATGTAGCTGACTTCAAAGAACTGATTGAATTCGGAACAGCCTTTGGGAAGAAGACTTCTACTTTACTAAAAATTGGTGGAGATAAGGCTATTAAGACCTATCAACGTATAGGTAAAGTTGATAATAAACTTTATGAAGAAGTTGCTACTTTTGGGGAAGATGGATTAGATTATCTAGAGAAGCAAGGTGGAGAGGAAGTTATAGAACAAAGCAGAAGGCGCATAACCAAACTTGAAAAGGGGATTATCGATAGTGGGAAAACAGTCAAGTACAAAGGACAGAAATTTGTAAAAAGGGACGTATTTGACATAAAATACATTGATGCTGATAGACAATCTAATCTGGATAGAATGACACAGGGCTTAGCACCAATTGGACGTGATGAGAAACCTATACACCTTCATCACATGAAACAGCAGAATAATGGGACTATTGCTGAACTTACAAGTACAGAGCATAACGAACACTCTAAGACTTTACATCGTTATGCTGAAAAATCCCAAATTGATAGGAATGAATTTGCTAAACTAAGAGCCGCATATTGGAAAGAGAGAACCAAGGATTTTGCATAAAATGAGCGCATCAAATGAGCTTGAATCAATCATGGGCATAAGACTGCCTGAAGATTACAAAGAATTTATCAATGACTTTGGTTATAAAGTTTTTGAGAATATAAGCTTGGAAGTCTATGGATATAAGCCTAGTTTCGATATAGGTAAACTCCCATGTGTAGTTGCCGCTACAAGAATGAGCCAAGAAGATTACAGCCTTAAGAAAAATGAAATTGTTATTTCAAATAATGGCTATGAAGATTTCCTAGTAATTCTTGATGTAGAAACTGGCGATGTTTACGAGTTAAACAGAAGTAGATTGAAAAATACACTTGCTAATTCATTTTCTAATTGGTTATCTGATTTGAAGAAACAAAATAACTCTTAAGAAGAGCTACTATAAACTTTATGCAGTATTTCACCTGAAGAATTTAGAGGCTCTACTTACTGTCAATACTCTCTAATAGTGAACATATTAATCCTGTAACAAATCTATAGAATCCTCACTACCGTTCGGGCAACAGAAAAAAAGATTAATCAGTCAACATTTAGGATTAACGACTATGGAAAAAACTAACGATGTTTTGAAGTTTGCTAAACAAGGTAATCCTAAAGCTATTGAGGCTATCTTTAACAAACAACTGAGTGCATCCAATATAGCGGTTAAAGCCGTTGTTAGAGATGGTTGCTTACAAATTTTGTTTGAGGCTAAACAAGCACTCTCACAGGTCACTATGGTTAATGGAGTTAAAAAAATCTTAACAGGTCTCAAACCTGAAAATATTCAAACAGTTAAGGTTTACAGCAAACAATCAGGTGATGATTTTCCAAAATGGCATGAAGAGTTTGAACTTGCAGAAAAGAAAAAAGTTGATGTCTCTCCTAATATCGATTTAACACAGCCAGAAGCCCCAAAACCATCGGAAACGATAATTCCTACCAATGATAGCAATGAAAGCCCTTCACAAGTGAAAAACAGGGCAACTGAATCACCACAACTAATTGACACTAATGCAAAATCTCATGTTAATGACTTAACCAATAATCTAACGTCTCCAAATATAGCAGATGAAGATAGTTTGTTAATGGAAAAAGCAAGATGGGGTTACTTAGATTCAATATCGACATTGTTAAATTCTGCCTTTAATGGTCAGGGCATTTCTGCAAGCTTAAATAAGCCTAGAGCTAAGTTTTTAGAGATAGTCCTAAAATCTAATGACATTATCGACAAACAAATCGCTATAGAGATTATTTGTCGGATTTTGAACAAAACTAAAACGAGAGTTTTTAATGAGATTTCTGTCTTTGTAGATACATCAGAAAGTGATTTTCCATCTTGGAATCAAAATCTTATTTTTAAAGACAATCAATTTACAGAAAAAGAAGATGTTGTAGTAAGCTCTCCAGATTCAGACGTTTTTTCGCATTTAGCAAAATTCGTTATAGAAGCTAAGGACAATATAGGTACTCGAATCAATAGCAAATTAAATTCACTTCCTAATCTATATTTGGATGCACTTTTCAAGTTTAAAACAGAAGATACGAATACCAAGCTTAACACTGGAGATACAAATACACTAAAAACCGCAGGTGCAATAGTTATAGCAGGTATTGTGTTATTTGGTTTGTTTCAATGGTATAGGTCAGTAGAATATGAAACAAAATTTAGTGAGTTAAGAGAGAAGAGTAAAGAGATATGTAAAAGATATGAGGACTTTTCCGACAATTCTATTCGTAAATTTCAGGAGGCTTCAAGAAATGGTGATTTGCCTATCACTGATGCTGATGAGAGGCAAAAAATCAATCAACTTGAATCAGAATGTAAGAGTTCGCTTAATGAGATGAGTAGCTTGACTCGTGCTTATAAGGGCTATTAGCTTAGTCAATGAACAAGATACCAAAAAATAGCTGCTTAATTAGTTAACTCTCAATACTCCTCACTACCGTTCGGGCAACAGAAAAAAGAAGTATTAATCAGCTAATATCTCTATAAATCCTGTGCTTTTACCATCGACTCTTTTTTTGTTGTATTTGGTATTGAAATAATCATCAATGTCTGTAGCCGTTGGGTTTTTCTGCACTCCTAACTCAGTATAGACACTTGCAATGATTTTTTTTACTTCAGACCTAGAATAATTACTACCTACCTTAAACCTACTTCTAATCTCATTTTCGACTGCATCCAAAATTTGAGGTTTGACATCAAAGACAGCTTTCCTGATTTGCTCTTTTTTGAAGTACAGAGCCTTCATTTTGTCTTCACCTAAGCAATCATAAGCTTGTTTGACTAGAGGCTCCTTATTGGCGATATAATCCCTATCTACATCTCCTTGAATATATTTCAAACAAAGACTTCTAAAAGTTGTAGTTAGTAAATCATCTGGAATCTTGGAATCAGTAGAAATATCATTGTCTTCATAAGTTTGTCGAACTGTAGAACCTTTGCAGTAGATAGCGTGAGAGGTTTCCCACTTTCTCCAATCATTTACTACACGGAACTCATTAAATCTAGGCGAACCATCCTTATCAAAACGCAAATAATGGTCTTGATTATTTTCTTGACGATATGGTTTTAAAAAAGTGTTAGCTTCTTCTGGATTGCATTTAGCATAGATACTAAGTAAACGTAATGTTTCTCTAGCCTTTTCTTCAACTAATTCAGCAAACTCTTCTCTAGAAAGTAAGGAGCTATCAACATTGTAGATATGGTTTGCTATATTTCTGAATGGGTTAGAGATATTGCGTAATCTTCCAATAATTTGCTTAACATCAGTATCTATGCTCAACATTGTATTTTTGTTGTGTGAGTTAGACACAATAAAGATTAGACCTGATTCACTATAAAAATCTGCTCCCTTGAATGCCTTGCTTGTAATAAAGTTGAATTTCTTTTCAGTTTCTAATGCAGAACCTATAGTGTAAGCACCTAAAACACCCTTGTTAGTTTCTGTACTCGCACAAATAACTCGAACTAGTTCTTTTGGCAACTTTGTTTTGTCTAAAATTTGCTTAATTTGCTTCACAGAGTTCAGAAAAAAATAAACAGCATGGCTACGATGTCCATTAGGCATTAAATAGCCTTTGTCACCTGCTATTCTATAGTTTTCAATGATAAATTTAACTTTGTCAATTGGCTTGCTTGTGCAATTTCTAGATACATGAATCTTAGATGACTGACCCCAATCAATCTCTGTCTCCTCTAGGTCTTTTAACTGAGTTGGATATTTTTCTCTCTGTATAGGAGTTGCAGAAACATAACTAACATAGCTAAATTTTTTTAGCCATTCTAGTAATGAGTCAATAGCTGAATTTCGATAGTCATAAGCATCTAGTAACTCGCTGAACTCATCAACAACAATGCGATATTTGCTTTCATTTTTTACAATCACCTCAGCTACCTTATAAAAAGAGTCATAGGTAGTCAATATTTTAGGCGGTAGGCTAGGATGCAACTCATTTATATAATCTTCTATATCTGTATGTCTAATCCCTGCGTAAACACCATATAACTGATGGTCACTTCTTTTATTAGGATATTGAGCAAGTTTATTGTCAATTATTTCAACAGTTGGTACAGCGATTATTGTTGGATACTTGTCTTCAATAGCTAAACTCGTAATACCACAACCACAATCTTTCTTGTTAATGATTCCTTTAGGTAACTCAGTCATAAACTCTGAACAATAGACAGCACCTTTAGGAGCAATGATTTGATTCATTTATTTTCTGCAAATTCTGTAAAAGACAAGTTGGGAAATTTTTTAACCTTTCGCTATCACTATTGTAGCAACCAGAGATATACTTTTTTCCCATAATAACGAATACTGCTTTTTTTGTCTCTATGGATATATATATTTAGGACTATTTCTTTTGATAGATTAAATTACGAGATAAAATTTTTGAGCATTTCTAAATATTCTTGTTAGTTGCGAAGTAAAGGGTAGACCATTCCCCCTATAGGGAGGAGGAATAGTTCAAGTTTATAGTTTTACTTTGACTAAAAGAATAGTTCAAAGCCGTTGTATTCTAATGTTTGCTCTAGACAAGCTACCTTGTGCTCTAGATAAGCTAGCGTTTGCTGAACTATAGCTAGTTCTTGGACTTGTTGCTTCCTACGATTAGACTTTCTTTTCTGCCTTTTATTCATCTAAAAAATTGGGGGTTTGTTTTCCCTCCATCCCGTAGGGTGATTTTGGCTTTCACCGATAAGCTTGAAATGTAGGAGTTTTAGTAAGTAGTTTTTTGTGTTGTGGTTTGTAGTTAATATTTTTTACTCTTTCTGCACCCTCTATCTCTAGATATAGATGAAAGAAAATACAGAAAAAGCAAAAGCTTAAAGATTGATTTCTGGCAATATTGGTCTATGAATAACATGACCATAGGTTTTAGAAACCATATTTGTATCGCTATGTCCTAGAAGATAGGCTACATGAGTAATAGGCATATTAGCTTCTAAAGCCATTGATGCAAGAGTATGTCTAGTTGTATAGGGTTTACGGTACTCAATGTTTAGCCCTGTTAAAACGACTTTCCACTGTCTGCTTGTAAAATTGTTGTCATCAATTGCATTCTGATTTGGAGAAGTAAAAACCAAGTCATCAGGTTTAAGATTGCGACATCTAATCTCAAGCATCTCAAACAATCTATCTGTCATACTCAAATAGCGAATTGACCCTGTTTTTGTTTCTTTTCTGACACGATGTTTACTAGCGGTTTGTCCTTTGTCACCTCTAGCTAATACTGAGCAAATCACAATCTCTTTTCTGCTGAAATCTACATCTTTAGCTTGAAGTCCAATAGCTTCTGAAGGTCTAACACCAGTCAGAAAAAGAAATTCAACATAATCAGCATAAAAACTATGCTTGTAAGCTGATGACTTTGGACAAAACTGATTACTACGAAAAGCGTTAACTATTGCCTTGACCTCTTCATGATTGAAAGGCTTGATTTGCTGTTTTACTACTTTTCTACGCTTTAATCTTGAAAATGGGTTAGAAGACACAAGTTTTTCAGATATTGCCCAATTCAGGCAAGATATCAAATAACTTAATGAGTCATTCCAGATTCTAGGACATAGACTCTCAATCGCTTCATACCAAGATGTATCACTAGCTACAGGATTTTCTTTTTCAATGTAGCGCCTAATTCTGGAGTAGTGAGAACAAAGCGTTCTAGTTGGTAAGCATAAGCTGCTAACCCATTTATCCCAAATAGGAAGTAGGTTTTCCTTACTTGGTTTCGCATTATCAGGACTTACATTAACAGTTACTTGCTTTAGTCTGTACTTGTTTAGAGTAGGGTCAAAATTACCAGACGCAATATCTAGCTCAATCTGTCTAGCTTTTTGTTCTGCTACCTTCATGTTGACACTTGTATGTGGCAAGCCTAAAGCTAAGCAGTATCTTTTTGACTCGCAAGACCATCTCAAGCGGAGACGGTTATTGTTTTCTTCTACAGCTACACTGCCTTTCGGGGTTTTCATCGTACCAATTCCGTACCAATAGTTAGGTTTTGGTTTGGTTTTGGACACGAAAAAAGTTAGAGAAGCGTAAGACAATATGAAATCTAACTGAGGTTAAAAATTGACTCTATAACCTTTATTGCTCTGCAACCCTTGCTCTATATGCCTTTTTTGACTGTTATAATTAGTGAGGTCAAAAAATTGACTAATCAACAAAAAAGGGCGCTTAGCTCAGTTGGTAGAGCGTCTCGTTTACACCGAGAATGTCGGGGGTTCGAGTCCCTCAGCGCCCAT
>QBMK01000003.1:0-145816 GCA_003249035.1 Pseudanabaena sp. | reverse complement strand
TAGAGCGTCTCGTTTACACCGAGAATGTCGGGGGTTCGAGTCCCTCAGCGCCCATCATAACAAAAAAAAGAAGAGCAAGATTTTAATCTTGCTCTTCTTTTTTTGTTATAGATATTTTTCTGAGTGCAAAGTTCTTTAGCTGGTTTGCTTATAGCCAAGTTTCAAGAATATATTTTCTAGAGTTTCTTGACTACGATGAAAATTGGAAATAGGAATACCTGCTTCAATTAATTTTTTTAGTAATGCAGCACAGTCTTCGATACTCCCCGCTAGCTGCACCCTCACTACGGAAACACCAGCGATGACTTCTACTTCCTGTACTAATTCCGATCGCTGTAGGACTAGTTGCAAGTCTTCAATCTTCCCTAGAGTTGAGATCAGAATTTGTTGTTGATCTTGGCTGTTGCGATCGTAGAGCGCTTGCAGTCTTGAGCTTTCAACTAAATGCCCTAGCTCCATAATCCCAATCGAAGTACAGATTTCGGCAAGATCGCTCAAGATATGTGATGAAATCAGAATCGTCATACCTTGTTGTTGTAGAGACTTGATAATATTGCGAACTTGTACCCGAGCAAGAGGGTCAAGTCCAGATACAGGCTCATCAAGTAATAGCAAAGTGGGATTATGAATAATACTTCTTGCAAGGCTGAGGCGTTGTTTCATCCCTCGCGAGAGCGTTGAAATTAGTTCATTCTTTTTTTGTTCTAGCTCCACTAGCTCGATTACTTCATGCAATCTTTGCGATCGCTGAGGATCTCTTAGAAAATATAGGCGGGCAAAATAATCGAGATAATCCCAAACCGTCAGGTCATCATAAAGAGGAAAGTCATCTGGCAAATAGCCCAATTGCCGCTTGAGTTCAGGATTATTTTGTCCACGCAAAAACCTTGCTCCATTAATATAAATTTCGCCTGCCGTTGGCTCCTCAGCAGCAGCTAGCATCCGAATCAAGGTGGTTTTACCAGCACCGTTTGGTCCAATCAGTCCATAGACTTCACCGCGATCTATTTGCAAATCGAGATGATTCACCGCGACGTGATTGTCAAACTGTTTTGTCAATCGATGAGTGCGAACGGTAGGTACTGATGTCATTAGATTGCCACAAAAGTTATAGCCATGTTAACCTTCCCGTTGCAAATTGTGAATATCTACTGCACAATTTGAAAATCAAAAGAGAATGTGTTCAATGAAAAATGTAATGTTTGTCTGCCAAGACAATACCTATGCTCAGATAGCTCACGAATAATACCAGTCACTAACGCATTAGCGGTTATCATAGACAATGTTCAAAATCACGATTTTATAATCAAGTATTCTCGAAAAACATGATGCGTAGTCACTATTGCGGTCACCTCAATGCCGAACAGATCGGACAAACAGTAAGCTTGTGCGGTTGGATCGATCGCAGACGGGATCATGGTGGTGTGATCTTTTTAGATTTGCGCGATCGCACAGGAATCTTGCAAATCGTCAGCGATCCACAGCGCACCCCTGTCTCCTATGAACTCGCAGGGGAAATGCGAAATGAATATGTAGTCAGAATTATCGGTAAAGTTTCTAAGCGCCCAGACGAGTCACTCAATCCAAAACTTGCTACAGGGGAAGTCGAGATTTATGCTGAATCGATTGAAGTACTCAATGCTGTTAGCAAACCATTGCCATTCCTAATTTCGGAAGCAGACACGATTAAAGAAGAATTGCGTCTTAAATATCGCTACCTCGATATGCGTGGCGATCGCTTAGCCAATAATCTAAAGCTGCGCTTTGAAGTCGTCAAATCAATTCGGCGCTTCCTTGAAGATGAATATAACTTTATGGAAGTGGAAACACCAATTCTTTGTCGTTCTACACCTGAAGGTGCGCGAGATTATCTCGTGCCTAGCCGCGTCAATGCTGGTCAATGGTATGCGCTGCCGCAGTCACCACAGTTGTTTAAGCAATTGCTAATGGTGGGCGGTTGCGATCGCTATTATCAAATTGCGCGATGTTTCCGTGATGAAGACCTTCGCGCCGATCGCCAGCCTGAATTTACGCAACTGGATATGGAAATGAGTTTCATGTCCCAAGAAGAAATCATCGAGCTAAACGAGAATCTAATTCGCTACATTTTCAAAACCGTTAAAGGTGTAGAACTTGGCGATTTTCCTCGTCTCACCTATGCCGAGTCGATGGATCGCTATGGCTGCGATCGCCCTGATACTCGTTTTGGGATGGAATTAGTCAATGTTACTGATTTGTTTGCTAATTCAGGATTCAAAGTGTTTGCCAACACAGTTGCAAATGGCGGCATGATTAAAGTCCTGCCTGTAATTGGTGGTGATGCGGCGATTTCTAATACACGTATTAAGCCAAGTGGTGACCTTGCTAATTTAGTAGCTCAATACGGTGCAAAAGGGCTAGCCTTTATCCGCGTTCGCGAAGATGGTGTCATCGACACGATTGGCGCACTCAAAGATAGCCTCACCGAAGAAGTTAAGAAGGAATTGCTAGAACGCACAGGCGCAACCGCAGGCACGATATTGCTATTTGGTGCTGGTGAAAAGGCGATCGTGAACGAATCTCTTTATCGCTTGCGCCTAGCTCTTGGTCATGAGTTGGGACTAATTGATCACGATAAGTTGAACTTTGTCTGGATCACTGACTTCCCGATGTTTGAGTGGAATGCTGACGAGAAAAGATTGGAAGCCCTGCATCATCCTTTCACCTCACCTCGTCCTCAAGATATTGCTGATGGTCAACCCATTGATGTCAATACGATCGCTCTAGCCTATGACCTCGTGCTAAATGGTACAGAGATCGGCGGTGGTAGTATTCGGATTCATAAACGCGAAGTCCAAGAGAAAGTATTTGCTGCGATCGGGCTGAGCGACGAACAGGCAAAAGAGAAGTTTGGATTCCTAATGGAAGCCTTTGAATATGGGACACCTCCTCACGGTGGTTTAGCCTTTGGTCTTGATCGTCTAGTGATGTTGATTGCTGGAGCCGACTCGATCCGCGATGTGATTGCCTTCCCAAAAACTCAGCAAGCACGAGACCTGTTGACCGATGCGCCATCAAGTGTCGATGACTCACAGTTGAAAGAGCTACATGTCAAGCTGTCATTCCCTCCTGCTAAAAACTAAAAGAAAAGGTGAGCAATGCTCACCTTTTCTTTGAATGCGATCGCTATCTTGAAATATTAGCGATCGCATTCAAGATTTGAACCGAAAACTTTTCAACTATCTTTACAAACCGTAAAACAGCAATTTAATAAGTTTCTCTCTCATTTACCAACTTTATCTAAGGGACTTACACAAAATAATCGATCCTAGGAATATGGCGACGGGCGGAGCCCGTCGCCATATTCTTGGGTTTTATATAGATCGTTTTTTCCTTGGAGTTCCCTAAATCATTGCGTCACAAATAGTCTTAAAGTTTTTTGTGGGGAATTAATGAGGTTTCACGGTGTAGTCATCAAGAATTTCCCTTCCTCTACGAGTAAGTGTTTCGGAGCCTTCGATCATCAGTAAGTATTGCCCACGATCCAAACAGCTACGGCAGGAAATCGACAGACTGCTTTTAAAGAACCATCCATATAAAGTGCCAATCACACCTCCAATGACGATCCCAATTAGTGCAGATGTTGAAGCGATCGTTATTAATGCTTGATGCCATTCAAGATTGGGTAATTTGATGCTGAAGATTAGATACAAGATCATCCCCATCACTGTGCTAATTGAGCCCAACCAAAACATTCCCCGTTTAGCATAGCGCCATGCGATGTGCGTGGGATTATACAAGCCTATGCTATCTGGATTACTGTAACCCTTGCCAACTAAAGCTAGATGCTCTGGCGAAATGCCATGACATTGAAGCAAACGATATGCTTCAAAAGCTGAAGATTGGTCAGGTAAGACGGCAATCATCAGTCGAGAATGTTTTGAGCGCGTGTGATTCACAACTGATACCAACTGAATTTTTGAATCAGGATATATAAATATAACTTCTTAGATTCTACAAAATTTCAGACGATTAAAGCTATTTCTTAAACTTAAATACTGCTCTGGTTCTAAATTAGTTTGTGTTTAATAAAATAAGAAATGAGGACGCATTGAGAGAAAAAGTCCTATGGAAATACGCAAAGTCCGAAAAACATCAGGAGACAAAACGAACTGTCTACTGATATCACAAAATGTAGAGTAGTCATTGGTCAGCTAATGCGGGATAGGAGCTGAAATGCCCGTTTCAGTCAGACTAAAAAGACGCAAATACGTCGATCTCGATTTATTTGACAAAAATCTTATTTTCCAAAATTTACGCCTTACCTAACAAGCGATCGCGTAAAGACTTTATCTTGTCGCGATAGGAGGCTGCTTGCTCAAACTCCTGTTTCTTGGCAGCATCTTTCATTTGGGCTTCTAGTTCTCCAATTAAAGAGGGAATATCATCAAGAGGGATCTCTTTGGCATTATTTACCACATACTCAAGCTGACGCTCATTGAGGCGGCGCGATACAGATAGAAAGTCAAGAATCGAGTTGCCTTCAATCGATTTCACAATTGATGTAGGCGTAATCTTGTTGTCTCGGTTATATTTAATCTGAATATTCCGACGACGTTCAGTTTCAGAAATTGCTTTTTCCATGCTATTCGTCATGCGATCGGCATACATAATTACCTGTCCGCCAATATTTCGTGCCGCTCGACCGATAGTTTGAATCAGCGATCGCTCTGCTCTTAAGAAGCCTTCTTTATCTGCGTCCAAAATCGCTACTAAAGAAACTTCTGGTAAATCCAAACCTTCCCGCAATAGATTCACCCCTATCAATACATCAAATGTACCTCTTCGTAAATCTTGCAAAATCTCAATCCGTTCAATAGATTTTACATCTGAATGCAGATAGCGGACTAAAAGATTTCGCTCTTGAAAATATGTAGTCAAATCCTCAGCCATCTTCTTGGTCAGAGTTGTGATTAGGACTCGTTCCTTACGCTTAATCCGTTCTTGAATCTCATGATAGAGATCATCGACTTGTCCTTCAGTCGGGCGAACAAATATCTCAGGATCGGTTACGCCTGTTGGTCTAATAATTTGTTCGACAACTTGTTCTGCGACTTCCATTTCCCAATCTCCTGGAGTCGCGGACACAAAAATACATTGCTTGACCATCCCCCAAAACTCATCAGCCTTGAGTGGTCGGTTATCAGCAGCGCTAGGCAAGCGAAAGCCATGATCGATTAAGGTCATCTTTCTAGCGCGATCGCCATTATACATTCCGCGAATTTGAGGAATAGAAACATGAGACTCATCCACAATCAGCAGCCAATCATCCTTGGGGAAATAATCCACTAAACATGCTGGCGATTCTCCAGCTTGACGACCTGCTAAATGTCGCGAATAGTTCTCAACTCCATTACAAAAGCCAACTTCTTGTAAAAGTTCTAAATCGTATTTGGTACGTTGTTCTAACCGTTGAGCTTCGAGTAATTTCCCTGCATTAGTTAATTCTTCAAGTCTTGCTTCCATCTCTTCTTTGATTTCTGCGCAGGCAATCTCTAAGCGATCAGTAGGGGTGACAAAGTGACGCGCAGGATAAATATTCAAAGCTTCTAAACTTTGCAAAATCTCGCCAGTGACTGGATCGACATAACGAATCGCCTCGATTTGATCGCCAAAAAACTCGATCCGAATCGTGCGATCTTCGTAGGCTGGCCCAATTTCTAAAATGTCACCTTTGACGCGAAACTTACCGCGTCCCATTTCGATATCATTGCGCTCGTACTGCACATTGGTTAGCGATCGCAATAATTCTCGTTGGTCATATTCAATACCCACACCCAAGGGTATTGAAGCTTTGAGATATTCTTCAGGAATACCCAAACCATAGATACAGCTTACTGAGGCAACCACAATTACGTCCTTGCGCTCAAAGAGCGATCGCGTTGCCGAATGCCGCAGCATATCGATCTCGTCGTTAATTGAAGCGGTTTTCTCAATGTAGGTGTCCGTTACAGGAATATAGGCTTCAGGTTGGTAGTAATCGTAATAACTGATGAAGTATTCGACGGCATTATTAGGAAAGAATTCGCGCAATTCGTTACAAAGCTGTGCTGCTAAGGTTTTGTTATGGGCAAGTACCAAGGTTGGCTTTTGATATTGGGCGATCGCATTGGCTACAGTCATGGTTTTGCCTGTCCCAGTCGCACCCAAAAGTGTCTGGTAACGCAAGCCTTTTTGTAATCCGTCAAATAATTGGGCGATCGCTTTGGGTTGATCGGCGGTGGGCGGCCAAGGTGTACGAATGTCAAACAATGCCATGAGCTTAGAAGATATTGCGAAAGGAATCAAAATCAGTGATCTCTATCATATCAAACCCAAATTCTGGCGGTCTAAAAATCAAAAACTATGAAGCCGAGCAAATCGCAGCTTCACGGTTTTTGGTTTTAATAGTAGGGCGGGCATTGCCTCCCCTACTTTATGATTTTTTGGTTTTAAGAAAAGCTATATAATTTAAGTCAAAGCGCAAAGCGCTTTAGTTCACATTCTTGCTAAGGAGTTGTATATGCTAGACAAGCGCGACTATACCCTAATCATCGATAAAAGTGGAAGTATGTCAAACACTGATAGAGGCACTAGCAAAAGTCGGTGGGAAATCGTTAAGGAATCGACGCTTGCTCTTGCGCGTAAATGCGATCAATTAGATTCAGACGGAATTACGGTGTACTTATTCTCGGGAAAATTTAAGCGCTACGATAACGTCTCTGCAGCAAAGGTTGAACAAATCTTCCAAGAAAATGAGCCGATGGGTGGCACTAATCTAACCTCAGTGCTTCAAGATGCTATTAATCAATACTTTCAACGGAAAAAGGCTGGTCAAGCGAAGGCTGGTGAGACAATCCTAATAATTACTGACGGTGAACCAGACGATCGCCGTTCTGTGTTTGAAGTAATCATTGAAGCCACAAAGAGAATGAATTCTGATGCAGAACTAGCACTCTCATTTATTCAAGTTGGCTCTGATACTGGATCAACTGATTTTCTCAAAGCATTAGATGACAAGTTGCAGAGTATCGGTGCAAATTTTGACATTGTAGATACGATTACACTTAGTGATATGGAAGATATGACACTTGCAGAAGTGTTGTTGAGTGCGATTAATGATTAATGTATATGAGCAGCACAAAGCGCCGCTCACATTACCAATTGGAACAACTACATAGAAATTTACATATACAAATCAAATGGAATCTCTTGAATCCATTCTTTCGGAGCTTCAGGGCAAATATAAAGCCCCTGAAACTATTAAGCCTTATAAGGATGAGCAGACATCGACTCCTCCACTACCCAATCAAAACAATAATCCCTTGAACGCACCAGCCACCAATTCGCTGGATAGTCTATTAAATGATTTGCGTAATAATTCACAAATTAATTCCCAAAACTCTGCGGTTGAATACAGATCTCCGCAGGTAATGCCCGAAGTTACACCTATACAGACTTCACCAGCGATCGATCGCGATTTAGAGCAGATTGCTAATCGGCAACAAAACAAAGATCGAGAGGCGATCTCAAAAACTGCAACTGAATGGTTGAAAAAGCTCGATCCGCTTGATGGTGAAGGGTTATGGTTTGAGGAATTTGCCAAAAACTATCCTTCTCGATTAGAAGCTGCGATCGCCTTACTCCAGCCCAAATAATTCCAAATAATTGAAAGAACAAGTTCTAAGTGGCACAGCTTCGCCGCGCCTCATAAAACTATCTCAGGAACCTAATTTATGAACATATATCGTCTAGCCGTTTTAAGTGACAATTACATTTTTGTCTTGCATGATCCTGTTAGCAACACTGCCGCAGTGGTCGATCCAGCTGTACCAGAGCCTGTTCTTTTTAAATTAGAAGAACTAGGTGCAAATTTAGTCGCAATTTTTAATACCCATCACCATAGCGATCATGTTGGCGGGAATAAGACCCTCATTAAAAAATTCCCTGAGGCAATTGTTTATGGCGGTGAAAAAGACCGCGATCGAATTCCCCATCAGCAAGTTTTCCTGAAAGGTGGCGATCGAGTTACTTTTGGCGATCGGGAAGCTGAGGTGTTTTTTGTGCCTGGCCATACCTACGCCCACATAGCCTATTACTTTGAGCCAAGTGGTGACCAAGGTGGTGAATTATTCTGTGGTGACACTTTGTTTGCAGGGGGCTGTGGCAGGTTGTTTGAAGGGACTCCCGCGCAAATGCTTGCTTCACTAGATCAACTGCGCCAACTGCCAGACGATACACGCGTCTGGTGCGCCCACGAGTATACGCTTGGCAATCTCAAATTTGCTCTGACTGTAGATAGTGATAATCCTGATTTACAAGAACGGATGACTACTGCAACCGCAATGCGTCAGAGAGGTGAAGCAACTGTGCCAACTACGATTGGGCTAGAAAAACGGACTAATCCTTTTATGCGCTGGGATTTTCCTGCAATTCAGAAGTCAGCTGGCATTGAGATTCCCGATCGCGTATTTGCTAGAATTCGTGGACAAAAAGATAATTTTTAGCTAATAAAATCCAAAATTGGTGCGGCAGGCTTCGCCTGCCGCACCAATACAAATGCGATAAAAAAGCTCCTCTTGGAGGAGCTTTTTTATTTAAAACTGGGGTGCAAGGATTCGAACCTCGGAATGTCTGGACCAAAACCAGATGCCTTACCACTTGGCGACACCCCAATATTTATGCGATGCGTTTTGCAAATCTCTTTGATTGCGCGGTAATTACTATAGCAAAGTAAGACAGGGTTTTGTCAACCCATCCGACAAAAAACTAGGGCAACCGCACACGTTTCTTAATATATCAATTTAGTCGCTTACATATATAGAGGCTTCTGGGTTTCAGCGATTGACAATTACAGTTTTCTTGATATTTACTTAATAATGAAAATCAAATAAGCCATTTTGCCCTATAATCTCCTTGGGCTAAAACCCTTGCTTGGTGAGCATTTTGGGGCTGTTAGTAAATTGTTAAGAAACGTGTGCGGTTGCCCTAACAAAAAACTTTTTAGAAGTCGCAACTTATCCAAAAAGCGAAATCACCCTAATTATCTAGAAGTACAGAATCTTTGGACAGAGCAACTTGGATTTTACAGAAACCCTCAATATGATTGCAAAAATCTTCAATATGACGTTCCGCCCATGCTTGCCCATTACTCAATGGAGTATCAAGTCCATTCGCAAAAACATGCACAATTGGATCGCCAGCATCAGGCAGCACTAGAATCCAATCGCGATCGCCATAAAAAACCTTCACACCATCAATAAGCTCTATTTTTTCGTTTCCGTAAGATTCGACTAAATGGCGCATGAGCGTACCTTTTACGCTCCAAGGACAGCGTATGATCTGTCTACGAAAATGGCAACGGGGTAAGTGGGCACGTACTTGCGCCAGCGATCGCTTTTGTAACGTGATCCATTCCATGATCTTGGCAATGCTAAACATTGCATCAAACCCAGGGTGAAGCTGCGGGAAAATAAAGCCCATTTCTGCCGAACCGCCAAGAACAACCCCCTCATGACTATGGCAAGTTGCCATCAGAGCCGTGGCATTAGCGCGGGTGCGAATCACCTTACTTCCATGCTTTTCTGCAATCAATTCCACCATGCCCGAAGCCGAAACAGGGACAACAATCGTACCGCCACCTTGAGCTGTAAGAACCATTTCCACCATTAGTCCAGTTAAAACTTCTTCGCGAATAGGTTTGCCTAATTCATCGATCAAGATAAATTTTTCTCCATTAGCGTAGACCTGTACGCCAAAATTTGCTCTTACCGCTTTGACCACATCGGTTAGTTGGGTCAACATTTTTTCGCGATCGGCAGGTGTAGGGGCGATTTCATTAAGACTGGCATTCAGAACCACCACATCAGTGCTAAATTTTCCTAAAATCCTTGGTAAGACAGCACCTGAAACAGCATAAACATAATCGATGACAATTTTTTTGCAATCACTAAACCGAATCGACTCAACGTCAATATTTTTCGCAAAGCCGCTGTTGTAATAATCTAAGACACGAGTTGGATAGCTGATTTCACCAATTTCCTCGATTCTTGCCCTGCGGAAATCTTCTTTAAAAAAAGTACCTTCAATCTTCTTCTCTGCGGACTTGTTGATATTTATGCCATCAGCATCCAGAAACTCGATCATCACACTATCATTGCGATCTGGATGAACGCGAACATGGATGCCACCAACAACCCCTAGACTAGGGGCAATAAATCGTGCGATTGGGATCGCTGTATCCTCTAGGTTTTCTACGTTAATGCCCACTGACATTAATCCTGAAATTAGCGATCGCGTTAACATTCGACAAATCGTACGCTGATCTCGCGAAACCATCACATGGGAATTGGGGCGTAGAGTTGCACCATAGGCTGCTCCAAGCTTTACCGCAAATTCGGGCGTAATATCCACATTAGCTAATCCAGACACGCTATATTGTCCAAACAAATTGCGTGATGCCATCGCTCCCCAGATCAAGTTTGTGGTTAAGGTTGCACCTGCTTCTACATGCTTGCTTGGCCAAATCCGTACATTCGGAAAAACTCTTGCCTCTTCCCCAATAACTGAATTGGAACCAACTACTGCTCCTTCCATTACATGAGCGCGGCGGCTAATCCGAACATTGCGAGAAATAGTGCAAGCCCAAAGGTGGCACTCCTCACTAATCATGGCGCTATTGCCTATGATCGGACGCTGAAGATCGCAGTCTGAACCAATAGTGACGCGATCGCCGATAACTGTCCCTGCAGAAATTTTGGTGCGATCTCCGATCGAGCAATTACTACCAATGAGCACAGGCGGCTCAATCTGGACGGTGGGAGAAATGACTGTATGCTTACCTATCCACAATCCTGTTCGCAATTGCACATAGTCGAGATCTAAGTGAACCCTCCCTCTGATCGCATCATACTGAGCTTGCCGATAAGCATCAAGCGAGCCAATATCGCACCAGTAACCGCTGGCGATATAGCCGAACATCGGCACATTTTTAGCCAGTAAAAGTGGAAACAGATCTGTGGAAAAATCACTTGGCTCATTGGCAGGTAAGAAATCTAAAACTTCAGGTTCAAGAATGTAAATACCTGTATTCACCGTATCGGAAAAAACTTCGCTCGTAGATGGTTTTTCCAAAAATCTTTGAATGCGATCTTGTTCGTCAGTAATTACTACCCCAAAAGCCATGGGGTCACTGACTCGTCGCAAAATTAGAGTTGCTTGTGATTTTTTGGCGCGATGAAACCTGATCGCGGCTGTGAGATCAAAGTCGGTAATACTATCGCCACTAATGACAATAAAAGTACTATCTAAAAGACCTTCAACATTTTTGACGCAGCCTGCGGTACCCAGTGGTTGATCTTCTTCAACCACGTACATCATATTTACACCAAAATCTGAGCCGTCGCCGAAATGTTCGCGAATTACATCCGGTAGGTAATGCAACGTAGCAATTACTTCACGAATGCCATGACGCTTCAATAAATTGAGAATATGCTCAGTAATTGGACGATTAAGCACCGATACCATTGGCTTTGGCATATCGCAAGTTAGTGGGCGCAATCTCGTCCCTGAACCGCCTGCCATCAATACCGCTCGCATAGATCCTCACAAACGTCAACACGTAATAGGATTAAGCTCTAGTATCGTTCAAATTTGCGATAAAGCAATGAAAATAAACCTTAATTCTGAAGCAAATCCCCAAGCAAAAATTATTGTGGCTTTGGATTTCCCCTCTACTACCGAAGCCCTAAACTTATGCGATCATTTGCCCCAAGTATGTTTTTGGAAAGTCGGATTAGAGCTATTTATCGCCGATGGCAATACAATTCTGCGCGAACTTAAGGATCGCAACAAAAAGATTTTTCTGGATTTAAAGCTTCACGATATTCCTAATACTGTTGCGGCGGCTTGTCGAGTTGCCACAAAATATGGTGCAGATTTCCTAACAATTCATGCATCGGGTGGAAAAGCGATGATGCAAGCTGCTCAAGCTGAAGTCCAAGGCTCAACGACTCAACTTTTAGCGGTCTCGCTATTAACAAGTATTTCTAGCGTCGAACTACAGTCTGATTTACTAGTACCGTTAGAAATTCCTGATTATGTAGCAAAATTGGTGCTTTTAGCCAAAGATAGTGGGCTTACGGGTGCGGTCTGTTCACCTCATGAAGTTGCTCAGTTGCGATCGCTACTTGGTGATGAGTTTTGTTTTGTTACCCCAGGTGTTCGTCCTGCAGGTTCATCTTTTGGAGACCAAAGTCGAGTGATGACTCCTAAAGCTGCGATCGCGGCGGGTGCTAATTATTTGGTAATTGGACGACCAATCACAGCAGCACCCAATCCTGTCGCAGCATGGGACAATATTTGTCAAGAATTACTTTGAGCCGTTATTTGTAAAATACTTCCATAACCAATGTGAGATTCGGAATAAGGATAAGGACAAAAAAGGGAGAAACCGATAAGCTGAAAATACGTAAAACAAGCTCAACGAAGTAACTCCCCATGAGCGCATTGTCGATAGCGTGATTGGTCAAAGGTTATCAAGGCAAGTTTCATCCAAACGCCCACAGGCTCTGAGGTTTCTTGTCGGCGATGACTCACAATTAGAAATTATGTAAAATCGTACTTAGACAATGTTACTTGAGGCTAGTCCTGTCATGTATCAACCAATTGATCCGCGATCGCCCCTAGAGACGATGCCGACCATGTACGATTTACCTAGTGAACTAGTAGGAGAGTCTGGTTTGCCTGACGAGTTTCATCTTATACAGGCGGCTTTGCTAACAGAGACCTGCCAGCCAATTGATTATTCGCCAGAAGAAATTTTACTGGCAAGCGATCTCAATCTCTATTACGATCCTAGACATACTAATTGGTATAAGCGTCCTGATTGGTATATGGTTGTAGACCTGCCGAAAGTTGCTCCACAACCAGAAATGAGACTTAGCTATTTAGTTTGGCAAGAAGGAATTGCTCCTTTTTTGGCGGTTGAGTTGTTATCACCTGGGACAGAGTCAGAAGATTTAGGGCGAAGATTACGAGAGATCAATCAACCACCGACGAAGTGGGAGGTTTACGAACGGATTTTGCGAATTCCCTATTATGTTGTTTATGATCGCTACGAGAATAATCTTCGAGTTTTTAAAATTTCAGGAAGCCGCTATGAGGCGATCGCTTTACCAGAAAATCGCCTATGGATCGAAAGTTTAGGACTAGGCTTAGGTTTATGGCAGGGGATTTATCGTAATTTTTCGAGCTTATGGTTGCGTTGGTATGATCGTGCAGGTTGGATACCAACTTTAGCGGAGAAAGCTGATTCTGAGAGCCAACGTGCGGATAAGTTGGCAGCATATTTGCGATCGCAGGGTATCGATCCAGATAATTTACCTATTTAAACGAGGAGTATCGTTATGACTTCTATACTCAATCTAACGAAAACAATGGGCAAAGTTTATACAAAACTGACTGTTACCAATCGTGGCGATCAGTTTTTGGCAAAAAGAGGGCTAGTTAGCGAGGAAAAAGTGCGATCGCTGACTCTTGAGCAAGTGCTGGTTGATACTGGTGCAACGACTTTGTGCTTGCCAGCAGAAATTATCGAGGAGTTGGGGTTGGAGCTACTGAAAGAAGTTGATGTTGCCACAGCGATGTGTTTGGGCAAGGCAAGGATTTTTCAAGACGCGAAAATTTCTGTGCATGGCGGAGAGGGGACGTTTGAGTGTCTGGAGTTGCCAAGAGGTTGTGATGCTTTGTTGTGGGTGATCCCTTTGGAGATGTTGGGATTGGAGCCATATCTGCAAAACCAAACCTTGAGGGTGTTGCCATCGGAGACTGTTGATACTTATCTGACGACTCTTTAGGGCAATACTTCGGACAATTTTTTTAACGAGGGTATAAGCATTGCAGGGCGGCATTTCTGAGAATTGCCTTAATTAATTGGCTGTTAGCCTAAACGCTAACAGCCAATTAATTAAGAAGCGGAATAACACTCTATACAGGGCAACCAATACAAGTTTTTAAAAATGTCCGAAGTATTGTTAGGGGTTGCAAATAAATTTTGAGGCTTTCGAGTTGCTATACTTGATTGAAAGTGATTGGAGTCAGTAATTGTTGCGATCGATGAACGGGGTTATACGCAAGACTAAAAAGCTAAAAAGATTTCTTCCTGTTAGCGATCGGCAGTGGGCTAAGTTTGATTTACTCAGAACTTTAGTTAGACGAGATTTAGAAGCACGTTACAAGGGTTCAATTTTGGGAAACCTATGGCCATTGGTCAATCAGTTATCCCAGTTACTGATCTACATCTATGTATTTTCAGTCGTTCTTAAAGTAAAACTTAGTCTTCAAGGCTTACCAGACAACAGCTTCACTTTCGGATTATGGATATTTGCGGGCTTGTTACCTTGGATTTCTTTTGTAGGTGGATTGACACAAGCTTCTGGTTCAGTTGTTTCTCAGCCCAATCTAGTTAAAAAAGTAGTATTTCCACTAGCCCTGTTACCTCTAGTGCCAGTTTTATCTGCATTTATTGAGAGTGCATTTGGGCTAATTGCTTTGATATTTTTTGTAGCTTTAATGACTCATACTTTACATGCTACCTTGGCACTATTACCCTTAGTTTGGTTAACTCAGTTATTATTAACGGCTGGTTTAGGTTACCTAACAGCAGGGCTAACAGTTTTTTTACGAGACATTCCTCAAACATTGGGATTAGTTTTAAATATTTGGTTTTATATGACCCCAATCATCTATCCCGCTTCGTCAATCCCTGAAACTTTTCGCAGTTGGGTATTTTGGTTAAATCCGATCGCTGCGATCGCTGAAGTTTATCGAGATATAATTCTGGTTGGAGAAATCAAACATTGGAGTGAGTGGGGGGTGGCATCAGCGATGTCAGTAATTATGCTTTATTGCGGATTTACAGTTTATAAGCGTTTGCGACCAGCCTTTGCTGATGTACTATAAACACCAATGATTTTAAATTAGCCATTATTTGGAAATTTTGAGGATTAACAGTAAAAGTATGGGAGAAGAAATTGCAATTTCCCTAAAGAATGTATCTAAGTGCTTTAAGCGATATGCTCGACCTGTGGATCGGTTAAAAGAAATAATTTTACCGAGTAAAAGTTATGCACAGGAATTTTGGGCATTAAGGGATATCTCCTTTGAAATAATGAAGGGAGAGACTATGGGCATTATTGGACGTAATGGGGCAGGCAAGTCAACTCTTTTACAAATGATTTGTGGAACTTTGACTCCTACTAGTGGCAAAGTTCAAGTGAACGGTCGAGTTGCAGCATTACTAGAACTAGGGGCTGGATTTAATCCTGAGTTCACGGGGCGTGAAAATGTATATATGAACGGCGCAATCATGGGGCTTTCTAGGATAGAAGTCGATGAACGCTTTGATCGTGTTGCTGCGTTTGCGGATATAAAAGATTTTATCGATCAGCCCGTTAAAACATACTCCAGTGGGATGTATGTCAGGCTGGCATTTGCTTCAGCGATCCATGTTGACCCAGATATTTTAATTGTAGATGAGGCTCTGGCTGTTGGAGATATGTTCTTTCAGGCGAAGTGTATGTCTCGGATGCGAACAATGATGGAGTCTGGAGTGACTGTAATGTTTGTCAGTCATGACACTAGTTCTGTTAAAGCCCTTTGCCAAAGGGGTGTTTTTTTAGAGAATGGAGAACTCAAGCAAATTGGCAAAGCATCAGAGGTAGTAGCTACTTATATAAGTCTTGTGCATGGAGACATGAATCAAGAGTTGAAACTAAAGTTAGAAGATAACAAAGAAAAGAGTGAAGAGAACTTTCATAATCAGGATGTAGAAAAAAATAGTAAATTAGAACCTGATTCAGCAATATCACAAATATTTGTTTCTACGGATAAAGAAGTAGAGTTGGCTGAAGGTAGTCATCGCTATGGGGATGGTGGCGCGAAAGTATTAGACATAAAGCTACTAAATAGTCAGAATTTACCGGCAACGCAGCTCGAATCAAAAGAAGAATTTACAATTCAAGCTTCTATCTTATTTGACAAGGATTTTCCAACTTTTTGTTTTGGCTATGTCATTAGGGACATCAAAGGAATTGATGTTATTGGTACTACTACAGTAGGTGAAAGATTTCATGTACCATCCGTCACACATGGAGAAATATATGTTGTAGAAATGAAAGTGTCAAATATCTTGAATTCTGGAATATACACTTTGAATTTTGGAGTAGAGTTGCCAATTGTAATAAATCAAAATCACATTGGCTTGGAATATATTATTGATGCACTAGTTTTTAAAGTTAAAGTTGCTGAAAACCCCCTCGATCGTTTCACAGGCAATGTTTATGTTTCCGCATCAATCGATTACTTAAAAGTAAATTCCACTGTGATACCCTCGCAAAACTACGACTGCGACAGACGATTTACCCCAGAGGATTGTCATACTAGTCAGAGTTTAAATTAATCGACAAATTTTATTGTATATTAGGAGGCTATGAACAGGAAAGCTTCTCAGCTTTAAAATACTACGAGCTATTGACCTGAATCTCTATTACAATTTTAGTCATCTGAAGTAGTCAATACGAATAAATACAATGGCGCGTTTATGAGCGACATTAATCATCCATAATTAGAGTGTTCAAAAAAATATAATCAAATGGCTGAAACCCTCGGTTCTCTTTGTGACAAATTAACAATCATCAAGCTAAAACAGTGGCACTCTGAAGACAAGTTAAAACTTCAAAGCTTAGACAAACAAGAAGAGCAACTCAAAACTGAGATTGATGAATTTTTCTGTGCTGCTTTGTCAGGTGAAATTCCTTTTGAGAGACTAACCTTTGATTCCAATAAAATTTATCAAAAAGCAGGCAATGAGGTTCGTGATATAATAGGCAGCGTTGGCGAAGTGTTTTCTAATCTCACTGAAGTGAACTGCAAGCTATGGCATGAGCAAGAAAAAGTATATGATTTCGAGAAAGTACCTCCTAGCGAGAAGGATAAAGTTGTTAAACAACTAGCTATCCTCAATCTTGAGCGTAATAAATGTATTGATAAGATCAATGAAAATCTTTGTCTCATGTTAAAAAATAAAATTAGCAAGTCTTGAAGTATATATATTGATTGCTGAGAAAACAAAATAGGATTCAATGCTTTTATGCTTAAATTATTCTTGGCAAGACTGTTGACCAAATCTTTTCTTTCACACTATAAAACGTTTTACACCTTTAAATTATTATGCATTTAGTCCATCGTCATACTTGTCGGATATGTGGCTCATCTGAACTTACTCAAGTAATTAATCTAGGCGAACAATACCTGCAAGGCTCATTTGTGAAATCAGGGAAAGAAGATCCACCACTACGAAAGATATCATTATCTTTAGTTCGATGCGATCCGACAAAAGACGAAAAAGCATGTGGTCTACTGCAAATGAAACACAGTGTACCACCAGAAATTTTATACTCTTCCTATTGGTATCGCTCTGGAACCAATCAAACAATGCGCGATCACCTACAAGGAATTGCAGAAGAAGCACAAGCTTTAATTGGAAAGTCGGATGTACGGGTATTAGATATCGGTTGCAATGATGGAACTCTTCTTAAGAATTATCCCGATAATTATGTCAAATTTGGTGTAGATCCTTCTGATGTTGCTCAAGAGATCCAAGATAATATCAAAGTTATTCAAGATATCTTTCCATCGGAAGAATTGACAAAAATTGTAGATGTGAAAAAATTTGATATCATCACTTCTATAGCTATGTTCTACGATCTTGAAAATCCTCTTAATTTCTGCCGTGAGATCAAACGCACATTGTCTGACCAAGGGCTATGGATTTTTGAGATGTCCTACATGCCTCAAATGTTGCGAATGAACTCTTACGATACTATATGCCATGAGCATCTGGAATATTACAGTCTAGCTGTCATAGAATATTTGCTCAAAAAATCAGGATTAAAAATCTTCGATCTTCAACTTAATGATATTAATGGGGGGAGTATCCGTTGCTATGCTACCCATATTGACAATTTTTCGTTTAAGAGCAGTCAGTCCCAGCAGAGGATAAAGCATCTCCGCCAAGAAGAGTTCGACATGGAATTAGATACCGACAAACCCTATAAAAATTTTCAAGATCGAATTAATGTCCATCGAGAACAACTAATTTCTTTGCTGAAGACGCTGAAGAAAGAGAATAAGTCTATTCATATTTATGGCGCATCAACAAAAGGAAATACGATCTTGCAATGGTGCGGTATCGATAATCGCTTGATTGACTATGCTGCGGATCGTAACCCTGATAAATTTGGAGCCTATACGCTGGGTACTGATATTCCTATTATTAGCGAAGCTGAATCCCGCGCAATGAAACCAGATTACTATCTAGTTTTGCCTTGGCATTTTAAGGAAGAGTTTCTCAAACGGGAAGAAGAGATGCTTAAAAATGGTACTGGTTTAATTTTCCCTTTACCTGAGATTCAAGTCATCATGTACTAGTATTCTATATTATTGAGGGTCATTTTATAATTTTGCCATGAATAAGCTCAAGCAATTATCTACATCTATGAATATGTTGGAAAAGTTTAAAAGGATTAAAGATTTAATTATCTTGCGATTAGATTCTTGTGAACTAAAAATTGATTCTCTAAATAATAAGTTTGATAATCTTGAGCAATCGACTTATTCTCTAAATAATAAGTTTGATAATCTTGAGCAATCGACTTATTCTCTAAAACAAAGCAGAGCATATAAAAGTCAGACACTCTGGCCTTGGAATTATATCCCTGAGAAAGTTCCACATTGTTTACATTCTGGCAGACCGTGGCCGAAGATTTCTATCGTCACTCCTTCATACAATCACGGCGAATATATAGAGGAGACAATTCGCTCAGTTATTATGCAAGGGTATCCAAATCTAGAATACATTGTCATAGACGGAGCTTCTACCGACAACACCTTAAAAATCCTTGAACGTTATAAGTCTGACTTAAGTGTTTGTATTAGCGAACCTGATGAAGGTCAGACCAATGCCTTAAATAAAGGTTTTAAATGTGCAACTGGCGACATTTTAGCTTGGTTGAATAGCGACGATCAATATTTGCCTAATACCCTATTTCAGGTAGCGGAATCGTTTGACATCCATAGTTGTGATGTCGTGGTTGGGGGATGCCAATTGATTCAAGATCAAGATCCTACTATTCAACAAACTCATCGTTGTAGTCTTCCCCTAAACAAGTTGGCACAGCTTGATTATTTGTCAATGTTAGACTTTGGTGGCGATTGGCTTAAGGGTAAATTCTTCTTCCAGCCAGAAGTTTTTTGGAGCTGCCATGTTTGGGAACTTTCAGGAGGAAGCCTTAATGAAAATCTTAATTTCGGGATGGATTATGATTTTTGGCTGCGATTGGCGCGACAAAAATCAGTTGCTTTTCACATCCCCGAGGATCTAGCCATCTTCCGTATACACAAAGGTCAAAAAACAATATTTTCGGGAAACATTGCCGATTATCCAGAGTACCTAGCCATTTCTCGACATTATCAGGCTTTAGATGGAATTGAGATTCTCGATCAAGAACGTAATATAGTTGAGTTTCCTAAAGTTGATGGTAGTGGAACCGAAACTATCGATATTACAGCAACCATTCCTGCTGATAAGTTTGCTCACCGCCCCCTGATTTTGTATCCTACTCCCAATGGTCATTACTATCTACCGTTTGATGGGACATTAGGTGCTGTTACTAGTAAAATCCGTTGCGGAAAGTTAGAATCTCCAGAGATTATAGAAATTGCCTATCGCGACATCCAACCAAATTCAACTGTGATTGATATCGGTACCCGTTTTGGACAAACAACTGCTTTATTTGCCCAAATAACTGGGGCTCAAGGACAAGTACTAGCTTTTGAATCTGATGCCTATCTTTTTCATGCTTTGCAAAAAACTTTGGCTGTTAACCACATTTATAATGTTCGACCCTACCTCGGGCTTGTGGGTGAAAGCAACAAGATAAGTTCGGATACTCTAAGCAGTGATATAGAAAAAAAAGAAGAAGAAACTATATCCATTGACGATCTAAACATTGTCACCCCTGTTAGCCTAATCAAAATCTTTGCTAATGGGAACGAGTCTAAAGCTCTCCAAGGAGCAGTCAATACGATTTTAAAAAATAAGCCTACTATCATCCTCGGAGGTAATCCTCAATCATGGAGTGAGATCGTTGAAGCACTTGGCTACTCTATTGAAACTACACTCAGCTCTGATTGGGCACTCCTAAAACCTAACCCTAACCAAACACCATACTTACAAACTTCAGATAAAGCAATTACATCAGCCCATCAGCCCAGATTACCAGTTGGAAATCTTTGCAAATTTCTTAAATCTAGAATTGAAGTGGACAAATGCACAGAATTCTTACATCGTAATGGCTTTGCTTCTCACAATTTAGTTTGCAAAGACTGGGATCTTGCACATATTGTCTCTGAAATTGGTGATGGCAACTTTTTGGATATGGGTAGTTCTGATTCCTATATCTTAAAAAATCTCACCCTAAAAAATATCCAAGGCGACCTCTATGGTATTGATTTCCAAGAGCCTGACGTGCCAATCCCTCGAGTGAAGTACCTTAAGGGTGATTTGATGGATACAGGATTACCATCACACCATTTTGCAAATATTTCATGTCTATCGGTGATTGAACATGAGGTAGATCTTGAGCGTTTTACGTCGGAAGTTAGTCGCCTACTTCAGGCTGGAGGACGTTTATTTGTCACTTTTGATTATTGGGAACCAAAACTTATATCGCCAGTTCGTCTTTATGGTTTAAATTGGCAACCTCTGGACAAAGAGAAAGTTTGTCAATTTATTGATGTTTGCGATCGCCAAGGCTTAAAGCTGCAGCATGAGATGGATTGGAGCCTAGGAGAGGCTGTTATTCATTATGGCTATTATTCACCTCACCCAGCCATGAAATATACTTTTGGCATGGCTGTATTTGAGAAGCGCTAGTATGAAAGCTCTGATTTTTGGTGCGAATGGTCAGGATGGTTACTATTTGTCAAAAGCTTGTAGGCAAAGAGCTATTGAGCCGATAGGAATATCTCGATCTGGGAATTGGCTTAAAGGTGACATCTCTTGTTATGAACAAGTAGAGCAATTAATTTGTCACTATCTTCCCGATTTCGTTTTTCACTTAGCTGCTAACTCATCAACAAATCATAATGTTTTATGGGAAAATCATCAGACTATCTGTACGGGGGCAATGAATCTGCTTGAAGCTGTTCGTCTTCATTGTCCAAGTGCCAAAGTGTTTATCACGGGTAGTGGCTTACAGTTTGTGAATGATGGGAGTCCAATTTCCGAAGAAACTCGCTTCAATACATCTAGCGCCTATGCCCTAAGCCGCATCCAGTCTACTTATGCGGCTAGGTATTTTCGATCCTTGGGCTTACAGGTATATGTCGGTTATTTGTTCCACCACGAAAGTCCACTTCGGAAAATCCATCATATCAGTAAGAAAATAGCCACTGCTGTCCAACAAATTGCCAAGGGTAAATTAGACGTTCTAGAAATAGGTAGTATAAAAGTTAAGAAAGAATGGACTTTTGCTGGAGATGTGGTAGAGGGCATTCTTAGCTTAGTTCAGCAGAATGAAATCTACGAAGCAGTCATTGGTTCGGGAGTTCCTTACTCGATCGAAGATTGGATAGAATTGTGCTTTAGACATGTGGGGTTGGACTGGCAAAAATACGTGATTTGTCAACAAGGGTTTGTTGCAGAATATCCGTGTTTGTTGTCCGATCCCAAAACTATTTGTACTCTCAACTGGAAGCCTTTAGTAGATTTGCCTGCATTAGCTACCCTCATGATGAGTAATCACGAGGAATTATGAAGTAAAACGTCTATTCTATTTTAGCAATTACAGAATTTTTTATGTCAGAAAGCAATCAACCGAAGCGAATCTTATTAGGGCACCTTTCTGCTAAAGGTGACTGCTTATATGCGACAGCGGTAGCCCGCCAAATCAAAGCGGATTACCCTAGTTGTGTTCTCACGTGGGGAATTGGCTCAATGTGCCGAGAAATCCTAAGAGGGAACCCTTATGTTGACCAAGTATGGGAATTCCCTATGCAAAATCATGGAGAAATGAGTCAAGCATGGAAAGCTTTTGAAGCAGAAGTTGCGAAGCGTTATCTTCAAGGAGACTTTGACGAGGTTTTTCTCACACAAATATCTCCAGGCAACTTTCAGAATTATGACGGCACAGTGCGTTTATCGATTTTTCGAGCTTATCCAAGTCCAATTACATTACCGATCGCACCAGTGATCAATCTGCTGCCAGAAGAAGTGAAAACTGTGAGTCAGTTTTCTGAACTCAATCGTTTAGCAGAAAGAGCTAATGTCATCCTTTTTGAATGTGCATCTAACAGTGGACAGTCATTTGTTACGCCAGATTATGCCTTGGAAGTTGCTAGAGATTTAGTGCTGAAACTACCAGATATATCAGTGATTCTTGCTTCTGCTATTGCGGTTGACTCTGGAGACGAGAGGATTATAAGTAGCGATGTACTTTCTTTTCGAGATCATGCCGAGTTGAGTAAATACTGCGACATCCTAGTCGGTTGTTCCAGTGGTATATCTTGGCTTTGCACTTCAGATTGGGCTAAACCATTACCAACTATTCAGCTTTTGTTAGGTTCTACATCAGTCTATGCTTCGATGGTTCATGATTTTGAGTATTGGGGACAACCAACTGATCGCATCATCGAGATGACAGATTGCTCAGTTTCTAAGTTAGTGGATTGTATCCATTTAGCTCTAACCCAAGGGATCGCAGAAGCGCGTCTTTGTTACCATCAAAAGATCGAGTTAGAGTTTACATTTTATTTGTCACATATCCGCAGCATATTGTTGGAATCAGGACAGTATGAAAAGGTTTTTCTGACAATGTTAAATACCATTAAACGTTATGGGTGGCAGCCTCAGCTTGAAGAATTTATGTTGTCCGAGATTTTGCCAAAATTGCAAAAATCCATACAGGATGACTGGCTTAAGTCGATTGAATTACGACAGTATAAAGAGCGTTTAGACCAAGCTAATCAACGTATTGCAGAATTGCAAAAATCTATACAGGATGACTGGCTTAAGTCGATTGAATTACGACAGTATAAAGAGCGTTTAGACCAAGCTAATCAACGTATTGCAGAATTGCAAAAATCTATACAGGATGACTGGCTTAAGTCGATTGAATTACGACAGTATAAAGAGCGTTTAGACCAAGCTAATCAACGTATTGCAAATATTGAAACTAGTAAATTCTGGAAAATAAGAACTGCTTGGTTTCGTTTTAAAAGAATGATTGGGTTACCAATTGATGAAGAGTAAAAAAAGACTGGCATAGTGTTTTTTTTGCGAAATTAAGGTGTATCTTTAGATCCCTTTCTTTACAAAAAATGAAGCTGTCTGCAGCTCGTCATCTTCGGAAATGCTATTATTAATTATAAATTAATAAATGTTTCAGAAAATTGTTTGAGGTAAAACACTTGAAATATTTATGGTCAATATTTTTAGTGTTAGAGTCATCTGACACTAAAAATATTGATATTAGAAGCGTTGAGCCGATTATAATGTTCGACTACTCTATAACACCTATAGGACTCATGGCTAAAACTTTAACATATAAATCTTTTATAAAATCTGTTCTTATTCGTGTTCCTATCTTGGCGAAGCTAATTCATAAGTATGATGAGTATGATGAATTACAAGAAAAGATTACTTGCCTTTCTCAACAGTTAGCTCAGGTGGAGTGCGAAAAACAACTATTACTACAGGAAAAACAACTATTACTACAGGAAAAACAACTATTACTACAGGAAAAACAACTAAAAGACACCGAAACAACGTTGGCACGTTGCCAATTAATGGATGGTTTCATTAGATATTTGATGCGCCGTGAACCAAAAGAGGATGAAATTTCTCAATACTCCAATTCATCACTTAGCGATCGCGAAATATTTATTCAGCTTTTTACATCGGACGATTATCAGAGCCGTTTACAAATACCGAAAAACAATGCTTTATTTGGTGTATTGACCAAAGCTGAGTCGATTAAATCTTATTTGCTATACCCTAGTTTCGATCAAGCACAGTTGTTTACAACTTTAACTAGTGAACCATACCAATTGTCAGACTTAAACGCTTGTTTAAACTTTCTTAAAGAACAGAATTGGCTTATTCCAGACAAAACAACTTTTCTAGATATCGGTGCAAATATTGGCTCAATGTCTATCTACGCTATTTCCAGTGGATATTTTACTCAAGCCATTGGCATTGAAGCTTCTTCTCTCAATTATCAGTTTATGCAGTGGAATGTGAGTATAAACAACCTAGAGAGTCAGGTCCATGCACTTAACTACGGATTGGCTGACTTTATTGGAGAGCAGGATATAATTTGTAGCCCGTATAACTGCGGAGATTTCCGCATGTCTTCTCAACAAACCGAAAATCCAGAAAATCTATATCATGAAGATCAATTTAATTTAGAGAAAGTTCAATTTTCAACTCTAGATTGCTTATCTGAGCAGCACAATATAATTGCAGAAAAAATTGGTTTGATTTGTATTGACTGTCAGGGAAGTGAGGGGTTGATTTTTAAGGGGGGAATGGAGTTTTTACAGCGCGTGAATGCTCCTATTTACGTTGAATTTTGGCCATATGGAATCAATAGACTTAACTGCAAAGATGAATATTTTGAATTCATTACCCAATATTCAAATGAGATATTTAGATGGGTTGACGAAAAAGTTCAGCCAATTACTCTTGATTTCTTGAAAGATTTTTATGAGACCTACCTCCATACAACTTTGCACCTAGATATTTTGCTGCTACCAGAGAAAAACTCTTAGAAGATTTATACACCTATTAGATAGAAGTTAGAGGCTTACATAGAATAATTGATTTCAAAATTGGGTATTCCTAACCACCATTTAGATCTAGCTCTCAGTTGGGACAAACTGAAGTTTCTGAAACAGGATCGACCGCCAATGGACATAATTCATTTGGAGATGGAGGCTCGAAATTTTACAGCTATTTGGACATTGATAAAATCTTAGCTACTCCTTTACATCATAACTATTTTATTTAGTGTAATCAAGAAAAAGCTAATCGAACAGAAACAAATTCAAATTATCTTAAAATATGAAAATCTCTGTAATCACAGCCTGTAAAAATTCAGAAGCCTATATTGAAAAAGCTATCAAAAGCGTAATTACCCAATCTTATAAAGAGATTGAGTATATTATTGTGGATGGGAATTCACAAGACAAGACAAAAGAAATAGTTTCTAAATATTCTCAGCATATTACCCTTTTTATCAGTGAGCCAAGATCATGGTATTGATGAAGCAATGAACAAAGGCATCAAAATTTCAACAAGTTCATTCATTAATTTCCTGAATGCGGATGATTATTTTTATGATAATAATTTATCTCAGGATGTAGTTGATTTTATAAGTGGACATTCTGATTGCGATATGTTATTCGGAAATACACATATAAGACCCGACGCAAAAATTTTTAGTCAATCAAGCATTGCTAAACCACCTTTACCTTCATAAATCCCTGAATCCATGATATGCGGAACACTTTTTCTTCAGGGCGCAATTTTTTAGACATAGACTATATACTGAATTGGGCTGTTTCTCAGAGCATTATAAAATTTCAGCAGATTATGAATGGTTTACCAGACTTATCCAAAACAAAACAGTATCATTAAACTATTATCCAAGAACCATTTTTTCTTACTATGCAGGTGGAGCATCTGGAAATGTAGCAGAGACTCTTAAAGAAATGTTTGAAATACAAAATCAGGTTTTAATGTATCAAAGTGATAATTGGCAGAAGATGAGAATATCAAAGCTACAGGGTTGTATTATAGAATTACAAGATTTTATAAGCAAGGTTCAAACTCTTTTAGAGGAACGTATGATTATAATTGAGAAAAAGAAAAACTCGTCCCATAATCCCTTTGTAAAACGATTATGGTCAAGATTAAAATCAACGATTAAATCATTTGTTAATATCTTCACAAAACAAAGTTAAAGTTAAAAAGTCAATATATTTGGTCATGCAAATGAGAGTTTTCATAGATTGTACACATACAGCAAATTATACTTATAAAAACACTTGTATCCATAGGATTGTTCGACAGATAACATTGGAATTACTTGAAATAGCTGCAGGTGATTCCAATTTAGAAGTAATACCAGTTAAATTCGATGGAGATTTTATCATTAAGGTAAATTCTCTTGATGAGGAAAAGATAAATTGTGATCCTCAAGATGATAAAGAGATAGATTTAGCTAGAAAACTAGCTAAAAAAATGTTTATAAGTAAAGTAAAAAACAAGTTAAAAAAGTTATTTTCTAATTATTTAATCCTCAATAAGGACATGAATAATCCTGAATTTGCAGGAATCAAATTCTCTTCAACGGATATTTATCTTATTGCAGATGCTAACTGGGATTTACCACGTTCTTATCATCGTTTTTTACAACAGCTAAAAAAGCGAAAGGTTAATTTTGGTTCAGATTCTGCTGCTGGGAGTTTGTTTATTTCCCGGTTACTGACGGTCGTATCTTCACTAAGTCTACAAAAACGTAATATTCTTGATTTTTTAGCTGAGTCAGTCTCTGCTGCTCGTTCTGGTCGTATTCCACCCTCTCTTTTATCCCCTGATTACCTCTAAGCTGCTACAATTAAATTTGTATGTAGAAACTTTTTATGTAATTAAAATATGAATGTATTAGAAACATCTTTACGAATTGCTATAGATTTAACTCCTTTGCGAGCAGGTGGAGAGAATGGAGGTGCTAAGCATTTAGTTTTAGCGTTACTGAAGCAATTCCAAGTGTTAGCTCCCAACTATTATTTTCTGATTTTAACAGCACCTTGGAATCACTTGGAGCTAGCCCAATTTGATGGTAACAATACAGAACGCCTGCTAATTAGTGATTTAGAAACAAAAAATTCAAAAGGTTATGTGTTAAGTTCTTTTTCTAGGTTAATTCAGAAAATAGTTAACAAATCAAATTTCCTATCTAATTTAAACAATAAAATAGTTGCTAAATCAAATTTTTTCTCTAAGCTAATTCAGAAAATAGCTGACAAATTGTTCCCATCTATATCACCACTCAAAAAAAGGAACATCAATCTACTATTCTGTCCTTTTTCTGCGCCAACATATGCTGAAAAAGATATTCCATTGGTAGCAATTGTCTATGACTTACAGCATTTAGATTATCCATTCTTCTTTGCGAGTCAAGAGAAACAACACCGAACAAAATTTTTAATAGATCTTCTTCAAAAATCAAAAAAAATAATTTGTATTTCAGACTTTACCCGTCAATCATTGATTACGCATTTTCAAGCATCCCAACAACAATTAAGTGTTGTATCCATTTCTATTCATAATCGTTTGAATAAAACAAGTGAAAGCACTACAATAGAATTGTGTAGACGTTTAGGTTTAGAAAATCGGAAATATGCATTTTATCCAGCTAATTACTGGCAGCATAAAAATCATAGAGTTCTTTTAACTGCTTATGGAATATATAAAAGACAATTCCCTCATCAATCTTTGGATTTAGTATTTACGGGAGAATTAAAGCATGAAGAAAATCAGTTAAAAGAAATAGTTTCTGCTATGGGACTTAGTGGTAATGTACATTTCTTAGGTTTTTTGAATGAAGATGAATTAGCATCTGTGTGGCAAAACTCTGAATGCTTAGTTTTTCCATCGTTGTATGAAGGATTTGGCATTCCCGTCTTAGAGTCTATGAGATTTGGTAAGCCAGTGTTATCTAGTAATGCAGGTAGCTTGCCAGAAGTTGCAGGAGATGCAGCTATTTATTTTGATCCGCGAAAGCCGCATGAAATAGCTTTATGCTTGACAAAAATAAGTAGTGATCCATTGTTATTTAATGAATTGATCGAAAAAGGCTACCAAAGGTTAAAACTATTTAATGACGAAGAAATGAGTCGTAAGTATTTAGATATATTTGAAACGGAAGCTGTTAATTTGCCAACCCAAACTTTAAACTAAAGTCGTATAGCATGAATTTAAAATTTAGCGTTATTACACCTTCATTTTGTCAAGGACGTTTTATTGAAAGAACAATTCAAAGTGTCTTATCCCAAAATCTACCAGATGGAGAATTTGAGTATGTAGTGTGTGATGCAGTTAGTGATGATGAAACTATAGAAATTCTCAAAAGATACAGTGATCGCATAAACTGGCTCTCAGAACCTGATAGAGGGCAGGCTCACGCGGTAAATAAAGGAATTGAACTTACAACAGGTGAGATAATTGCTTGGATTAACTCTGATGATACTTACTATCCAGGAGCTTTTGATGCAGTTAGAGAAATATTTGAGTCTGATTCAAAGGTACAAGTTGTATATGGTGACGCAGATCACATTGATGAAAGAGATCAGATTTTAGAAGCTTATCCAGTAGAGAAATGGAACTACGAGCGATTAATAGAAACCTGCTTTCTTTGTCAGCCCGCTGTTTTTTTTAGACGCAGTTTGATCGAAAAATTTGGAGGGTTAGATGATTCGCTAAAATACTGTATGGATTATGAACTATGGCTACGATGGAGAAATCATATTTCATTTTATTATCTTCCTATGAAATTAGCTGGTTCAAGGCTTTATAAGGACAATAAGACACTTGGTCAGAGAATAGCTGTCCATTATGAAATCAATAAAATGTTTTGCACTAAACTTAAAAATGTACCTGACAAGTGGATCTTCGCTTATGCACACGTCAAGATTGAAGAAACTCTCCACTTAGATCGCACGGACATCAAGCAAAATATTAAATTTATTAAGGCACTAATATCTAATAGTTTATGGTCATTTTGGCACTGGAATCATTCTATTTCCTTAAATGGTGCTATTAAAATTATATGTTGGTGGATTTGGTCTAGAATTTTGTGGTTGAAGTTTATTATTTCATTGGTAAGACTATGAAGGTTGGTTTTGATATTAGCCAGACAGGAAGAAGTAAAGCAGGTTGTGGCTATTTAGCTGATAGTATAATTCAGCAACTAGCACTTTGTGATAGTGAGAATGATTATCTACTGTACTCAGCATTTGGTAATCGATTTTGGGATCCAGAACACGGCAAAAACACACGACGAATCGAAAAAGCCAATTTCATCCACAAGCTAGATGAATTATCTCATCAGGAGTCTTTGGATTTGTGGACTGCTATGCCTGTTAATGAAGACCGATTAGGGAAGCCAGATATTATTCACTCTAACAACTTTTCTTGTCCTCATTTAATTAATGCTCGTGTTGTCTACACGTTGTATGATATGAGCTTTTTGGATTACCCAGAATTCACATCCGAAGAAAATCGCTGGCAATGTTTCAACGGTGTTTTTGATGCTGCAATACAAGCTGACTTTATTATGGCTATTTCTGAATATTCGAGGATACGATTCCTTCAAACATTTCCTCATTTTCCTGAAGAAAGAACTCGTACAATTCACTTAGGTAGTCGTTTTGAAGAAGTGGGTGAAGAAAGACCAGTGCAAGGCTTAAAACCTCATGATTTTTGGTTGTCTGTATGTACTTTAGAACCAAGAAAAAACGTACGGCAAACCTTAATAGCTTACAGGCAATATGTTAGTAATCGACCTGATCCTAAGCCTTTAGTATTAACAGGAGGACAAGGATGGTTAGAAGATGATATTGATGAATTTATTGCTAAGCTTGGACTAAGTGAATACATTCACAAAACAGGATACGTTGATGACTATAAACTCAGATGGTTATACAAAAATTGTTGGGCATTTGTATATCCATCAATTTATGAGGGCTTTGGATTGCCAGTTCTAGAGGCTATGAGCCTTGGCGTAGCAGTCATCACTTCCAACACTACTAGCTTGCCTGAAGTTGGTGGAGATGCAGTTTTATATGTAGATCCAATTAATGAAACTGGAATTTTGCAGGCTTTTGAACTATTGACAGACAGTGCATTACGCGATCAATTGAAAGTGTGTAGTCAAAAACGCTCAAAAATATTCTCTTGGTCTAAAACAGTCAAACAATTGTTGCAATTGTATACAGATATTCTAAAACTTGATAAACGACTTCATTTACTTTCAGTCAAGTGATTCTAAATACAAGTAAGTTAATTTCAATTCAACATAATAAGGAATAATAAATAAATAACTTGTGCAAATTAGGATAAGCTCAGATAAAGAGAGAAAAGGAATAATTTTGGGTTATTACAGCGAAGAACTTGAGACAGAGATGTTGAAATTTTACGATTCACTGCGCGAGAAAGATTAACGCAGGTATTAGCTATTGAAGCAAAAAAGTTAGGACATGGAGGTATAAAGTACATATCAGAGCTATTTGGGTGTCATCGAAATACAACCGACATTCCGCACTTCTTAACATACTTGCAAACTTCTTAACATAGGCAAAAGTCTTTTTGCGAAAATTTGTCATTCTAGGACTCTAATCCGAAAAATATTTTCAATTGTTAACCTCTATTGAGAAATTTGAATACAATCCTTTACATAGCTTAGTTTTCCTACATATTGCCATAACGCTTGTAGATAAAGGATCACAGTTATTTTATCAGTAAAAAATCTTGAATAAATATTAAGAAGTGCGAAATGTGGGATACAATTAGAGAATGGAAAAACGAAATAGAAAATACAGTCCCAGAAAAGTTTAATGAAAAAGCTATTCGAGTCAGAGGTGGTGGGAGGAAAAGTTGCTTTAAGAAAATACCAGAACTAGATCAAGCATTTCAGCGAGTGGTGCAAGAACACGCAGCAGGAGAGCCAATGCAAGCAGAGATAAAATGGATATACTTAAACCAAGCCCAAATAGTTGCAGGATTAAAACAACTGGGAATAGAGATAAGTATGCCCATTGTCAGGCAACTACTAGATAGGCATAATTATGTAAAACGCAAAGCAAAAAAGCAATTGGCGACAGGAGAAACAGCAAATCGTTACGAGGAGTTTGAAAATATCAACGACCTTAAGCAAGAGTATAAGGATACAGGTAATCCAATTATGAGTATAGACACAAAAAAAAGTAGAAGTTCATGGGGGTAGCAAAAACAGAAAGCAGATGTTAAGGTAGGACGCATGGGAAAGACAGTTCCAGAATTAATGTCAGCAATTAGCCCAGAAGAGTGGGCACAGGTGCCAACAAGCGTCATCAAGCTAATTGAAGAATTAGTGAGGCGGATGGATAAGGTTGAGCAGGCAATGATAGAACTGCGAACTGAAAATGAGTTACTGAAAGAACAACTAGCCAGAACATCAGCGAATTCATCACAACCGCCATCAAAAAATCCACTAGAGTTTAAGCCTAATCGAAAGGAACCAAGCGGAAATAAGCGAGGTGGGCAAATAGCACATGAAGGATACGAACGAAAACTGTATCCACTAGAAATGTGTGAAGAAGTAATTGAGCATTATCCAGAGCAATGTAGTAAATGTGGAACCGAATTAAATGTTAGCAGCAAAGGGGAAGTATATCGGCATCAAGTAGTAGAAATTCCAGCAGTACAACCAATCGTGCTCGAACATCGTTTTTATGCAATTACCTGTAGTTGCTGTGGCAAAGAAACCCAAGCCCCAGAAATGGTAAGAATAATTAGTAGGGGTGGATATGGCAGCAAAGTAGTAGGACATGTGGGACTGTTTAGTAGTCAGTATCGACAATCCTACCGCCAAATCCAGAAAATCATGGAGGCAGTATTTGGAATTGAGATGTCACTCGGTACAATCAATCGGCTGAGGAGCGAAGTGAGTGAAGCCGTTAGTAATGCAGTGGATGAAGCAATCAGCTACATCCAGCAACAACCGATAGTAGGAGTCGATGAGACTGGATTCAAACAGGGTAATGGAGATGGTCAAAATGCAACCAAAACCAGTGGATGGCTGTGGGTAGCGGTAACGCCATTGATAATTTGCTTTCAGATGATATTAAGTCGAGCAACTACTGCGGCTCAAACAGTCTTGGGAGAAACTTTTGCTGGATTTATCACTAGTGACCGATGTCCTGCTTATAACTGGGTAGATGTGCAACTCAGGCAACTATGCTGGGCACATCTCAAACGAGACTTTATTCAAATCTCGGAACGAGTTGGAGTCTCGGCTGAAATTGGTGCATCCTTGCTAGAACAGGAAAAGCAGGTTTTTAATCTTTGGTATAAATTCTGGAATGACCAAATCACACGCACAGGTTTGGCGCAATCGATTGCCCCGATCAAGACTAAAGTTTTGAGTATTCTGCGGGAAGCTGCGGAAATTCAAATCGGCGCGAAAGAAAAAACACCGTTGGCTAAAACTGTGCGGACATGCCGTAATTTGCTGAAGATTGAAGTTGCTTTGTGGTTGTTTGTGCGTCAAGAGGGAGGAGAGCCGACTAATAATGCGGCTGAAAGAGCCATTCGCCCTGCTGTGATTTGGCGGCGCACCAGTTTTGGTTCAGATTCTGCTGCTGGGAGTTTGTTTGTTTCCCGTTTACTCACGGTCGTATCTTCACTAAGTCTACAAGAACGTAATATTCTTGATTTTTTAGCTGAGTCTTTCTCTGCTGCTCGTTCTGGTCGTATTCCACCCTCTCTTTTATCCCCTGAATCCCTCTGAACTGCTACTAGAATAGTTTGATATTACACTAAGCCATCAATACCTAAATATGACTGTAAAAAAAGCACTTATAACTGGACTGACTGGACAAGATGGCTCGTATCTTGCAGAACTATTGATGGAAAAGGGCTATCAAGTGTATGGTCTAGTGCGCCGATCAAGTACGAGTAACTTAGTCAGGATTAATCACTTTGCTGACGATATCCATATTATTTCTGGTGATTTGTTAGATCAGTCATCTCTCATGGATGCGATCGCCCAGTCAGAACCAGATGAAATCTATAACCTTGCTTCTCAGAGCTACGTACCCCTGTCATGGACACAGCCGTCTTTAACGGCAGAATATACAGCGATCGGCGTGTCTCGCATCCTAGAGGCAATTCGCCGTATCAAGCCTGAGGCAAAGTTTTATCAAGCTTCTAGCAGCGAGGTTTTTGGTCAACCATCCGAATCACCACAAACCGAAGAAACCGCTTTTCGTCCGCGTAACCCCTATGGTACTGCCAAAGCCTATGCTCATTGGTTAAACAGCAATTATCGTCAATACTACAATCTCTATGCTTGTTGTGGCATCACTTATACCCATGAATCACCCCGTCGTGGAGCAGAGTTTGTCTTTCGGAAGATCACTCGTGGTGCAGCCATGATTAAGCTCGGTTTGTCTAAAGAGTTAAAGTTAGGAAATTTAGATGCTCGCCGTGATTGGTGCTATGCCAAAGATGCTGTTGAAGCAATGTGGTTGATCATGCAGCAAGCAGAGGCAGACGATTATATTATTGGCAGTGGAGAGACACATTCAGTCAGAGAATTGGTGGATCACGCCTTTAAATGTGTAGGACTTAACTACCAAGATTACGTGTCAGTGAATAACGCTTTTTATCGACCTGATGAGACTGTCCAGCTAGTAGGAAGTATTGACAAGATTAAAAACAAGATTGGTTGGACTCCGAAATATACTTTTGAGGATTTAATTGAAGTCATGGTTGAGCATGATCTCAAGGATTTGACTGAGAATGAGTTGTAATTTTACTAATGCTTAAAATTACAGTTGACGTTACCCCCATTGATGCTACACCCAGTGGTGTTGGCTTGTATGTTTTTAATCTCATTGAAGCCTTATCTCGGTTAGAGAGTTCAGAATCATTTGATTTAGGTCTAGCTTATCAGCCAGGATTAAAAAACTGGCTCAAAGGGAATATTGATTTTCCAGATACTCTCAAACATTATAAGAAACTCTATCAAATACCATTACCCGTTCGAGCTACTAACTTCTTTATAGATTATCTACCTAAACTTTTTCCCAGCTATATAGAGTCTACTTTGGGAGAGACTAATATATTTCATGGTACTAATTACACAGTATATCCCTATCAAAATATTCAAAAAGTTATTAGTATCTATGACTTGAGTTTTATCAGACATCCAGAATATGTCGATTCTGTAGTACAACAATATACAAATAGACTAACTAAATGTTTAAAATGGACAGATGCCATAATTACTATTTCAGAAAGTTCAAAACAAGACATTGTTAACTATTTACATTTTCCCGCCGAGAAGATTTTTGTTACTCCATTAGCCAGTCGCTATAATTCTCAATTTTTGAGTAATCTGGATTTAGATCAAGAAATTAAAAAGACTAATTTTGATTTTTCTAAACCTTATCTCCTCTTTGTCAGTACCATAGAACCAAGAAAGAATATTAACTCAATTATTCAAGCTTTTAACTGGCTAAAACAAAAACATAAAATTGATCACCAATTAGTATTAATCGGTAGAAAAGGGTGGAAATATACACCGATTTTTGACGCAATAAAAAGTTCTCCTTGGCAAAATGATATCCATCACCTTGACTACTTATCAGATGAGCTAGTTGCTCTATTTTACTCAAGAGCAGATGTATTCGTTTATCCATCCCACTATGAAGGATTTGGGTTGCCTGTACTCGAAGCAATGACCTTGGGTGCGCCAGTAGTTGCTTCTAATACTTCATCAATACCAGAAGTAGCAGGAGATGCGGCTATATTGATTGATCCCAATGACTTTATACAAATTGCTGAGGCTATATTGACTGTAATTAGCGATCGCAAATTGCGGCAAGACTTAATTAATAAAGGCAAAACTAGAGCTAGCTTATTTTCTTGGGAAAATACAGCAAAGAAAACATTAGAAGCATATAAAAGCATCTCGTGATGGATAACAGAAAAAATCACCAATATCAGCATAGAAATCAGGTAGTAGTTAACTTGTCAAACTTATTGACAAAATCAACGGGTATAAGCAACTACACAAAAAATATTTTTCCTTATTTAAAAGATATTAATCCCATCTTGTTAAGCTCCGAAACATATCCTAACTTTGACTGTTACCCCATCTCCAATAAATTCACTCCTGCTCATGGGACAAAGGGACATTTTAATCGCTTAGTTTGGACACAGTTTCAACTGCCTAAAATTTATCAGCAGATCAAGTCCCAACTGTTATTTTCACCAATACCAGAATCACCATTATGGTCACAATGTCGAAGTGTAGTAATGGTTCATGACTTTATCCCTTTAAGATTTCCTAATCATTTTTCTCCGCTTACTCCTTACCATCGCTACTATGTGCCCCAAGTACTAAAGCAAGCAGAATATATTATTTGTAACTCCCAGTCTACTGCCGATGATGTTATTCATTTTTGCAATATTTCAGCTAATAAAATCTTACCGATTTTATTAGGGTATGATTCTCAGCATTTTCAACCAGAAAAAGAACTTAATTATAAATCGCCTAATCATTCGCTATATCCCTATTTTCTATACATTGGCAGACATGACCCTTACAAAAACATTAGCCGCGTAATTTCTGCCTTTGCCAATTTAAACCCAAATCGTGAATATCAACTTTGGCTATCGGGACCTAGTGATGATCGCTATACACCATCTTTAAAAAAACAAGTCCAAGAGTTAGGTATTACTGATCGCGTTAAATTTTTGGATTATGTGCCTTACGATGATTTGCCGAAAATAATTAGTAGGGCGATCGCTTTGGTATTTCCCTCATTGTGGGAGGGGTTTGGGTTACCTGTAATTGAAGCAATGGCTTGCGGGACACCTGTAATTACCTCTAACTTATCATCCTTACCAGAAGTCGCTGGTGATGCTGCGATTTTAATCGATCCTTACAAAGTTGCAGAAATTACCGATGCAATGCAGGCAATCGCAAATGACACAGGACTACGATCGCATCTTTCACAACTTGGTTTACAAAGGGCTACTCAATTTAGTTGGGCAAAAACAGGACAAGCAACTGTAGAGGTTCTGAAACGATTTTTATAGTTAAGTCTTGGATTTAGTCTAATAGCGATCGCTTAATTTTTTGTTTATTCTCTTGCACCCGCGAGTCACTTCTCATTTATTTTGTATGCAAAGTCAAATGAAAACATGTGCCGTCTGTACAAGATAAATTTAAACTAGCTCTTAGTTGCTGGGTCAAAATCCGCACTAATCTCAAACCTAGCGAAGATGTTCCATTAAAGTCCACATTCTCAGGAATGCCAATTCCATTATCACGAATGATTAAATGTAAATCTCTGTCATCTGCCGATTTATATGAAACTACCTCGATTACCCCCCTGTTATCATTTGGAAACGCATATTTAAAGGCATTTGTTAATAACTCGTTTACGATTAACCCTAGAGAAATTGCCATATCAATATCCAACTGCGTTGGCTTAATATCTAACTTTAATTCAATCTGATTAGCATTGAGACTTGTGGAACTATAGAGATTGCCGACTAGACGCGTTAGATACTCACAGAAATCAACTTTGTCTATATTTTGAGATTGATATAGCTGCTCATGAATAAGTGACATTGCATGAATGCGCCTCTGGCAATCGAAAATTGCTCTCAGAGCTTCCTCATCATCTATATAACGAGCTTGCATCGATAGCAAACTATCAACTACCCCAAGATTGTTCTTTACACTGTGATGGGCTTCTCTTAATAGCGCCTCCTTCTCCGCAAGAGATGATTGAAGGCTTGTTTCGACTTCTTTTAACTTTGTGATATCAGAGGCTACACCAATTGTTTGCTTAACTTTTGCATCAGAGTTATAGGAAAAAATAGTTTCTTGACTGTAAAACCATTTCCATTTTCCATGAATATCTTTCATACGATATTCAATGACAAATAAACTTTCAGAACTTATTTTAGGTTCTTTGTTGCGAATAAGTTCGTAATGATCTATTACTTTTTGGAAATCATCTGGATGAATAACTGTTTGCAGAAGTAAGTCACCCATTCCATGAAGCTCTGATGGAGTATATCCTAAAAGATGCGTAATAGCCTGATTGCAGTAAACATTACGATGTTCTTCGATATCGTAAATATAGAGAATACTTGGAGTAGTATCGGCAATCCGTTGAATAAACTGTTGACTGGTTTGGAGAGCTTGTTCAGCCAGTTTACGGGTTAAAGCGATCGCAATATAAGTAACAATTGTCTGTGTTAACTGAACTTCTTCTTCGGTAAATTGTCTTGGCATATCAAAATACGCGACAATATCTCCCAAATGTCGGCGCTCATACTCTAGTGGAAATACTGACAGGGCTCCAATACTCTCAGCAAGGAATACACTCTGCAAAATGCGATCACTAGGAAGTATTGCAGAGTGTGGAAAATCATGAGACTTTAACAGTATTTGTTGATGAGACGGCTCTTCAAAAAAAGCTTCAATAGATTGTTTGTAGGCTTGACTAATTCCTAGAGATTCTTGATATTTTATACCTTTACATGAATCTGTAATGATTACAGCAGCACGCGAAATTCTAAGAGCAGAGCAGATTCCATTTAAAGCGATTTTATAAATTTCGTTTACTGTTTGAGCCGCATTCAGAGCTGAAATAAATTCATACAGCAACTTTAATCGATTGAGCTGCAAGTTCAATCGATCTTCATTTATTTGTTGATCAGCGATAGTTTGTACTAAATGAAAGTTAACTTCTTTGAGTTCTGTCTTTACTTTAGCCATGAGCATCACCTCCAACGATCGCATTCTTAATTCTCAGGCTCGGCGAACCACACCCTACTGCCAATCCGCCTTGTCCCCCTTTGCCACAACCACCTGACTCATCCCACGCAAAGTCATTGCCGATCGCCTCTATGTCCTGTAAAGCCTCAAAAGCATTCCCCGATAGAGTTACATCTTTAACAGGCTCAGCAATTTTTCCATTACGAATCATCCATGCTTCTCCTGCGGTAAAAGTAAACATTTCTCCATTAGTCATTCCACCCTGCCAGTTCTTCGCATAAACACCAACAGGAATGTCATTAAACAGATCTGCAACAGGAGTTTTACCACGACCAATCCAAGTATTGGTCATTCTTACGATTGGCGGGTAATGATAATCTAAACATCGAGCATTGCCTGTTACTTTTTCGCCCAATTTCCCTGCGGTCTCTCGCGAATGTAATCTCCCAACCAATACGCCATCCTCGATTAACTGGGTTGTCGTCGCAGGCACACCTTCATCATCATAGAGATAGCTACCCCGATGCTCAGCAGCAGCAGCCCCATCAAAAATTTGTAAATCCGTCGATCCAAATCTTCTACCAATGCTCATTGTTTCCAGCATATCGGGATTTTCATAGAGCATATCCGCTTCTGACAAATGACCAAAAGCTTCATGCACAAACAGTCCTGCCAAAATCGGGTCGATTACAACTGTATAAGTATTACCTTGCACAGTGGGTAAATCTAACGCACTAACTGCACGCTGAGCCGCGCCAATTACTTGCTGATCCAAATTTAGTAAATCTGAGTAAGTACGTCTCGATCCGAAGGTTTCGCGACCAGTTTGAATAGTTTCTCCATCCCTTGCGATCGCCGAACATCGTAACTCCCAATCAGCCCATTCCTGCTCGATCATTGTTCCTTCTGATGTGGCAAAAACTACTTGTTGAGTACAGTCTCCATAGCGAACGGATGTGCTAACTACGCGATCGGAAACAGATCGCAAAATATCTGTGTAATGTGCGCACAAATTCTTTTTATCAATAAGTTCAATCTGCTGTTGATTTTCTTTAATCAAAGACACCTTCGCTTGCACCGGTTCGACTTCGGCAAGCACCGTTTCTTCATTGCCAACCCATTTTGCTGCCGTGATTGCTTCTTTAAGCTTTACTTCTAAACTATGGAGATCGTTAAAGCTGGCAAATCCCCATCCTCCACGATGACAGACCCTCACCTGTCCACCAATTGAAATACCTGTACTTAGGGTTTCAACTTTACTGCCGCGTAAAAATATATCTGCACCCTGCGCTCTCTCTAGCCGAATTGCAAAAAAATCTACTTGAGATTTATGCTTTCTTACTAATTCCGAAATCTGGTCTTTAACTAGCCATATGCTCATATGTAAAGCCCACAAGAAAAGCTTCTTATTCGTTTTATACAAAAATTGTCGCACAAAAACATCATTTTAGTGGATAAATAATGTTTGTCGGCAAGACATACAAAAGTAAGTATATTTGATCTTGTTTTTTGATAAGGAAGATACATTGTATAGCAATAAATAAAGGCGGCGCTTCGCGCCGCCTTTATTTATTTGGGTTTTATGTCCTAAGCAAAACTTTCACTGCTATATCTCTAAACAATGTAACCAATTGTTGGTTTTTGCTGTCGGTTATGGATATAAATTGCCAATCGAGTACTTGTGTGTTATATATCGTAGCCTAAATTCCCTAAATGAATTGCACCTATGAACGCCACAGTAAATGCCCTCGCGAATACCTCAGAAACTATGACAGCCGACCTTCAGAAGGAAATTAATTTACTTAAGGTTGATTTAGAACAAAAGGATCTGCTAGTACAGCAACTTTCTGAAGAGCTTTTTCGTTTGGTAAAGGGAAATACTGCCTTTTTGCCAAATGCTGAGGATCATGAGCATCATTCTGAAGAAATGCGCTGTTTGGCAGAAAAGCTTGCTATGGTCGAAAACCAATTAGTCATGTCTCAAGCAATAATCCAAAACCGCGATCGCGAAGCATTAGAATTGCGCCACACCATCCAAGAAATGAGCGATCGCAATCGGATGCTAGAGGAAGTTGTACAGGAGTTGCCGAATATTTATCGGGCTAAGTTTGCAGAACGGATAGTTCCTATCAAACAAAAGATCGAAGCTCTACAAAAAGAAAATCGCCAATTGCATATTGAGCTGCAAAGCCTCAGTTTCCGTCTCTCAGGTCGTACTCGTCGTCCTACAACTCAGCAACGTCTTGAGCTACCCAGAGTGATACCTGCACTAGGCTAAAGGAAAATCCAAATTAGAATATACTTCCACCGCTCAGCGGTTGGTATTGACCCTCTTGGTTCGTCCAAAAAAGGAAAGGAGGCGCTAAGCGCCTCCTTTCCTTTTTTGGATTTTAGGCAATACTTTGGCTAAAACTATTGCTTCTGGTTAAGCCATACATACTACCTAGTAAAAACCATAACAACATACTCAGCCTAGGCTCATAGAGTACTAAATCTAACCAGCCTGTCAGCATAAAAAGCATAACGCTGATCGTAGCCACAACCATCATTCCTTGCGTGTCTTTAGCGATCGCAGATTTGAGGGATGTCCAGATAGTCCAGCTGATGATGCCGATAAACCCTAACAACGCTGGAATCCCCGAGCCAACTGCGATCGCTAAGAATAAATTATGTTCATGAGGTAACCCGCGCAGATCGTAGTTCATAGATTGCGCGACAAGGGTGAAATTACGTAAACCCCAGCCTTGGATCGGATGTTGAGAGATTAGAGTGAGCGCAAATTGCCAAACATTTAGGCGATCTGCAGTGGATGCGTAGCCACCTAATTGAGGATCGAAACTGCTAGCTAAGCGATTGACAAATCCTTCTGGCAATAGCGATCGCACTGCTTCGCCGCCTAAACCAAATTCTTGCCCAAATACTCCCCATGCAATGATTACCAAGACAAGCCCTAATCCTGCAATGAGCTTCCATTGACGGTAATAGCTAGCTAATGCTAAAGCACCCAACATCGAAAGTCCCCATGCATTGCGCGACCCAGTTAGAATAAGCACACAAGTTCCTGATGCAAGCGCTATGGCAGCGATCGCTTGTTGGGATTTAGAAATACTTTTGACTTTGCCAAGAGCAAAGTGAACCGCGAGCGGTAATATCATTAACAAATAAGCCGCAGTTTCATTACAATGTCCAAAAAATGACTGAATACGACGATCGGGAGTGAATCCCATTTGGATTGGATAGCTGTCAAAAATCACTTTCGGAAATATCCAATCAGGCTGATTGAGAGTTGCCTGTAATATGCCAAATCCACTTACCATTATGGAACTCAGCACCAATAGCCATAGGAAATGAATAAATTGAGCCGGTGTGCGAATAATATAACTAGTGATGGCAGCTAAGAGGAAATATGGCAAGAAGTTGGATAATCCACCTGCCGCAACGATGGGATTGAAAGCAATAATAGTCGTGAAAATCATCCACAAAGATAGCCAAAAATAAGCGCGATTAACTGGTGTTGCGATCGCTCTCCATCCATGGCGAACTAGTACTAATATAGCGAGTACTCCCATGAATGCTGGCATAAACACATTACTAATCACCATAAAAATGGCAATACTTTGCAGCCATTTCCATTCCAACTGTAACTTATTGTTTTCTATCGGCGTCCAAAGCATTAATTTACCTCATACATGAATAGAAACTGTACATTCTATTCAATTGCTTGATCGGTTAAAAAATTACTCTTGGATTATGAACTACAGCGCTTTGCGCTGTAGTTCATAATCCAAGAGTTTTGTTGAGCAATCTTAGCTAACGTGAGCGATTTAGCCATACGTGGATGATTGTTTATATGAATGGTTTGGATACACCAAACAAATCCAAGTATTTTCTCGGACATTCAGATAGCAACTTGCTGCTAAATAATTTCTGTTGCTAATTCTTTCACAAAAAGAGAAAGGGAGTGCAATGCACTCCCTTTCTCTTTTTGTAATTAAAGGTTCGCTAGGCAAACCTTTATTAACTATTAATAATCGAAGTCGCCGCCAGCGCCCATTGCACCACCGCCGCCAGCACTAGCACCTTCAGGCTTATCAACGACGATACACTCTGTGGTGAGGATCATGCCTGCGATCGAAGCTGCATTTTGCAGTGCCGAACGAGTTACCTTAGCAGGATCGACGATACCAGCCGCAAACATATCTTCAAATTCTCCAGTCATTGCATTGAAGCCAATGTTGAAGTCTTTTTCGCGAATGTTTTCAGCAATTACAGCACCGTTGAAGCCAGCATTAGCAGCAATGCGTTTTACAGGAGCAGAAAGAGACTTTGAGACAATAATTGCGCCAGTAAGTTCTTCCCCAGTAAGGTTAGCTGTTGCCCATGCATGGAGTTCAGGAGCGAGGTGAACGTAAGTTGTACCACCACCAGGGACGATACCTTCTTCAACAGCAGCCTTGGTTGCATTGATGGCATCTTCTAAACGAAGTTTACGATCCTTCATTTCGGTTTCAGTTGCAGCGCCAACCTTGATGACGGCTACGCCACCAGAGAGTTTAGCCAAACGCTCTTGAAGCTTCTCTTTGTCGTAGGAAGATTCGGTTTCTTCGATTTGACGACGGATCTGCTCAACACGAGTTTTTACGGCTTCTTCATTACCATCAGCAACGATAGTAGTGCTGTCTTTGGTGATGATGACGCGGCGTGCCTTTCCGAGTTGGTCTAGCTTAACTGCATCAAGACGAAGACCAGCATCTTCGGTAATTACTTGAGCGCCAGTAAGGGTTGCCAAATCTTCGAGCATCGCTTTACGGCGATCGCCAAAACCAGGAGACTTGATCGCAGCAACGTTAAGAACACCACGAAGGCGATTCACAACGAGGGTTGCCAAAGCTTCTTTTTCGATATCTTCAGCAATGATGACTAGAGGACGACCAGAGCGAGCGACTTGCTCTAGGACTGGGACTAGTTCTTGCACTAAGGCAATTTTCTTATCGGTAATCAAGAGAACTGGTTCTTCAAAAGAAGCTTCCATGCGCTCTGCATCAGTTACGAAGTAAGGAGAGATATAGCCCTTCTCAAAGCGCATACCTTCAGTGATTTCCAATTCGGTAAACATGGATTTGCCTTCTTCGAGGGAAATCACACCTTCTTTACCGACTTTATCCATCGCTTGAGCGATCATTGCACCGACTTCTTCATCGTTTCCAGCAGAGATGGCTCCAACTTGAGCGATCGCCTTAGAATCTTCAATAGGTTTAGCGTGATCTTTGATCTTACCAACCAAGAAAGAGGTTGCTTTGTCGATACCGCGCTTGAGGGCGATCGAGTTAGCACCAGCGGCAACGTTACGTAGACCTTCTTTAACCATTGCATGGGCTAAAACTGTTGCGGTGGTGGTTCCATCGCCAGCAGCGTCATTAGTTTTAGAAGCAGCCTGACGAATCAACGCTACGCCAGTATTTTCAACATTATCTTCTAGTTCGATTTCCTTAGCGATGGTTATGCCATCATTAACGATTTGAGGAGATCCAAATTTCTTTTCAAGAACTACGTTACGTCCTTTAGGTCCTAGGGTTACGGCAACTGCTTCCGCCAAGATGTCCATACCGCGTTCGAGGGCGCGACGTGCATCTTCGTTGTAAATTATTCTTTTAGCCATAGTTTAGTATTAGGTAATTGATGAGTGGAGACGGATATTTTGACTGTTAGCAATTAACTTTTAGATTTTGTCTCTTGCTTTTTTGCTTAATTAACTGAGATAGCTGGTTTATTCAGCAGTCAGGTTATAAGAGCTAAAAGCTAGATAATTATGAAACGATCGCTAAAATGTCTTTTTCTGCTAGCAGCACATATTCGTCTGTGCCAAGTTTGATGTCGGTACCAGCATATTTGGAGTAAAGGACTTTGTCTCCAACTTTGACTTCGAGGGCTTGGCGCTCGCCTTTGTCATCAAGTTTGCCAGGACCTACTGCGGCGATTTCGCCAACTTGGGGCTTTTCTTTTGCTGTCTCAGGCAAGAAAATCCCGCCTGCGGTTTTTTCTTCTTTAGCGCTTACTTTGATAAATACGCGATCCGCTAAAGGCTTTACGGTAGTTACGTTTAATGTCGTTGTTGCCATTGGTACTCACTCAGTTGACTAACATTTTTTGGCGTTATTTAGAGTGGATTAGCACTCTATGTGACTGAGTGCTAATCTAACCGAAAGGGTTGCAATGTCTATAGTGTGGTTTACCGAACTGAAAAGAACAAAGCAGGTGACTTTTATAGTCACCTGCTTTGCTTCATGAAAATATTTTGTGTGCCAGATTGGCGTATAACTTCGCCTCTGTATGTACTAGGCTTCTTCTTGTTCTTCGCCTTGCAGCTTTAGCAAAAAGTATCCGAAGGCAATACCGACAGGAATTAATACCATCGATAAGACCATTGCGTTAACCATTTCTCCCATGATTTTCTCTTTAAAAAATAATTTAATAATATTACTTTAAGGATTTTACAGTAAAAGCATGAGTCACGATCGGATAACAAAATCAGTGCTAGCAATTCTGATTATAAACATCGGTTTTTTGAAAGCCCGCCATAGGCGGGCTTTCAAAAAACCGATGTTGGTGTTTCCAGCGCCTTTGGCGCTGGAAACACCAACATCGGTTTCATAATGAGAATTGCTGAATCAGTGCAGAACATTTTTACTCGTTAGTTCCTAACGCTCCAGGCGAACCAGTTAACGTCTTTCGTGGTGAACAAGTGACGATAATGATCACTAATGTCAAAATGTAGGGCGTAGCATTGAACAAGTAATAGTAAGAATCAAATCCAACTGCCTGTAAAGCCGGACCGATCGCTTGCGCCCCACCAAACAGCAAAGCCGCCCATAGACAATGAACTGGCTCCCATCTTGCAAAGATTACTAGGGCGACAGCCATCAAACCTTGACCGCTAGAGATGTTCTCAGCCCACAGCCCAGGGAAATAAAGCGATAAACTTGATCCACCAATACCAGCAAGAAAACTACCTACAACGATCGCACAGGTACGCACACCGACCACTGAGATTCCCATTGCTCTAGCAGCACTCGGACTATCACCCACAGCACGTACATATAAGCCCCAACGAGTCGATTTAAAAAACCATTGCATTAATGGAGCGATCGCAATACCAATTAATAGCAATGGGCTAACTTTCAGAGCTGCCTGAACTTGGGGGAAACTGCTCCAATTGCCCCACTCAAATAAAGGCAAAGGAATTGCTTTGGGTTGAATAAAGGCTTTGCCAAAGAAAAAAGCAATCCCACTACCAAAAATAATCATCGCAATCCCGACAGCAACATCACTTACCTTAGGACGTTGTGATAACCATGCATGAATTAAACCTAGCCCAGCACCTGCTAAACCAGCCGCTAAGACACCCAGCCAAGGCGATTTAGTCATATAAGAAACCGCATAAGCAGTCATTGCGCCAGTGAGCAATGTTCCTTCGAGCCCAAGATTAATCTTGCCAGCTTTTTCGGTAAGACATTCACCTAAGCTGACGAATAGAAATGGAGCGCTTCCTCGGAGTGTACCTGCGACGATCGCTAGAGGCACGCTCATCCAACCTAATGCTGTAGATGTATCTGCCATGGTAATTGGTAATTCTTAAAAAAAATTTTGATTATTAGAGAGTGAATATTTTGCCAAAGGTTATGATTTACATCATTTTCAAGAAAATATTGTTTCTCTGTAATTGACTAAACTACAGTTGCAGATCCGTCAATCTTAACTTCAGGCTCTCTATCTTTAAAGAAGTCCAAACGACCATAAAGAGATTCACTAAAGAGAATGCATAAGAATACGATTCCTTGGAATAGCAAAACCGTGGCATCTGGTAATCCAAACGATCTCTGAAGGGCGCTACCACTTGCCAGAATCCCGCCCATCAGGACTGCAACAAGTACTGCAACTAAAGGATTTTGTCGGGCGATAAAAGCAACTAAAATGCCGCTATAGCCTAACCCAGAATTTAATGAGGCATTGGCGCTTCCATGAATAGCAGCGACTTCAACCATTCCAGCTAAACCAGCACAGGAACCACCCAAGAAGCTCACAATTAATGTGAGTTTGCCAACTGGTAACCCAGCAATTTTAGCTGCGCGAATATTGCCGCCGACCGTGCGAACTGCAAATCCAAAAGTGGTGCGATGAATCAAGAAGTAGGCGATCGCACAGGCGACTAATCCATAAATCAATCCATAATGCACTCTTGTATTTGGAATACTTTGCAGCATATTAACCGCTGAAAGTGGAAAACTGGAGGGCTTATTCAAGGTAGAAGGATCGCGCATTGGACCTTCGACTAAGGTGTTAAGCACTGCGAGCGCAATGTAATTCATCAACAAACTACTAATAGTTTCATTAACACCTCGATAGTACTTAATCGCACCAACAAACATGATCCATAGACCGCCTGCGAGAATTCCGCCGATCGCCATCGCAATCTGGACTATCAAAGAGGGTAGAGAAGCGAGCGATAAACCAACAGAAATCGCACCCAATCCACCAACGATTAAAGCTCCTTCATTGCCAATAATCGTCAATCCCAACATTGCTGGTAGAGCCGTACATAGAGATGTAAGCATTAATGGAGCTGCTCGAATTAATGTTCCTTGCCAAGAGAAGCTATTGCCGAACGCAGATGAATAAATCGTCCCAAAAATTGCGATCGGATTTTTTCCTTGTATGGCACAAAAAATCCCAAAAATTACTACTGAAGCAAGTAAAGCTCCAATGGGAAGCAGAATGTTTTCAGATGTCGAACGCCAGCGATCGCGTATATTCATATAGTTAGTTCTCAAATGAAAGTTATACAAATAAAAAAATTTAAAACTTGCTTCGCAAGTTTTAAATTTTTTTATTTGGTTTAGCCTTTAACACTTCCAATTACACCTTCAACAAACCAATCCATCTTTTCCAGATCGGGATCCGTCTGTTTGAATTCCTTGCCCTTAGCAATCACAACTTTGCCAGTGTTATCCTTAATTTCGCCAGCATAAATAATCATGCTGCCATCCATAAACTTAGCCATTACCTTTTCAGCTTCCTTCTTGGTTGCCGCGCTAACAGCACTACCAAAGGGCGAGACTTTACAAAAGCCTTCCTTAAGACCACCGCGCACAATGTGAGGAATGCCTCCTTCGGAGAGAGTCTTACCTGATTTGATCAGCTCTACATACTTAGTGTAAACATTCCCCCAATCCCATTCTGCACCAGTTAGGAATCCATTCGGGGCAAGTACTGCTTGGTTGGTATGATAGCCAGTACAGAATACTTTGCGTTTTTCTGCGGTTTCCATCACCACTTTGGGACTGTCTACGTGACAGGTCAACACATCTACACCTTGATCGATCATGCTGTTAGATGCTTCAGCTTCTTTGACAGGGACTGACCAATCGCCAGTAAAGATGACTTGAACTGTAGCTTTAGGATTAACGCTACGAGCACCAAGTGTATAGCTGTTGATATTGCGAACCACCTGCGGAATTGGCTTGGCGGCAACAAATCCGATCTTACCGGTCTTGGTAGATAGCCCTGCGACTATACCAGCAATATATTGGGCTTCATCGATGTACCCATAATAACTGCCGATATTATTAGGAGTTTTACCTTCCGTAAACAAGCCGCCGCAATGGAAGAATTGCACTTTGGGATTAGCTGGCGCTACTTTGAGAATGTGAGGATCGAAGAAGCCAAAAGATGTTGGGAAAAGTGCTGTGACACCATTTTGGTTGATCATGCCGAGCATGGTTTCTTGAACCACAGCAGTTTCCGCTACACTAGCTTCATTGAAGGTTTTAACCCCAGGCAACTTGGCGATTACTTGTTGACCCTCATAATGAGCTTGGCTATAACCAAAATCATCTTTTGGTCCCACGTAGATAAAACCAACATTCAATGTTGATGCAGCAGCAGGTGAACCCGGTGTACCAGGTGTACCTGTAGTAGCAGTATTCGTGGGAGCCTGCTCTGTACAGCCTACCCAAAGTTGAGAGGTAGCTCCAAAAGCGGCTGTTGCGATCGCGCCTCGGATAAACTTACGACGGGGAATATAAATTGGGCTCATGTCTTCACACCTTGAAAAGATTGAATTTTCCGCGAGTTTAGAAAAAACTAATACAAGAAATCTACACTTAAATAGAAGCTAGCAAATATTATCTACATCAAATGTATTACTAACTACTTGTACTACTGAGATACTTCTTTTCCATCAAAAGAATAGGAATTATTCATTAGGAAGTAAGTATCTCTCTTTGAAACACAAAAGGGTGTGCATTGCACACCCTTTTGTGTTTCAAAGGTTTACGCCTCGAAATTAGAAGCTAAACACAGCTTGCAAATTACCAACGAAGATAGTTGGGTTGCCGCTAAAGTTGTTGGGATTAAAGATGAAATAAGTAGAAGGAACCAAGGAAATGTTCTTCGTTAAAGGGAAAATGTAAGAAAGTTCCAGATCGTACTGTGTACCATCATTACCTCTACCAGAAAGCAGAACATTGTTTGGATCTCCAAACTTGAAGGGAACTGCAAATGAGATTAAGCCTTGAGCACCTTCTTTAAACAGGTCAGGGAACGCTGCCCCAATCTGGAAGGTGTACATGTTTACATTTGATGCGCCACCTAAAGTTCTATTGAGGTTGGTAGTTGAATAGCCATAGCGACCAAACAGACCAAATCCTTTAGTGACCAACCAATCGAAGTTAAAAATAAACACATTAGACTGACCATTGTTCATGCCGCCAGGAGCATATGCTGTACCGGGCATGGAAGGCGTAATCCCAGCACCACCAACTGTTCCAGGAGCGCCAAATCCAGATATAGAGTTCCCAACCAGATTAGTGTAGCTGTATAGCAATCGGAATTTAATTGCATCACTTGGCTTGAATCCAATTTCAGCAGTTAGTGTGTTGTTACCACCAAACAAGCCTTGGTTTGGATTAGCTGCACCACCATTAGTGCTAAATTCAACACTCTCAGCTAAGTAACCAACTTTGAAGTCGAATTGATTTCCTAGAGGAGTCAAAAATACTGCACCTGCGCCACGCTTCGCATTGCTCAACAATGTGCTGTTGATCGAGTTAAAGGTTGTATTCCAAGGAAGGAGGAAACGATTGTTGTCAAAGTATTTATAGAAATTGACTCGAGGACCTACAACCAGAGTAGCTTTGTCAAAAACAGGGAAAGTATAGGACAACTCACGCAATACAAAAACGTTAGCATTCGCGCCAGCAGTTTGATCAGTAAATGTAGTACCTGTGGTATTGAAGAAGCCGCTTGAAACGTAGTTATTGTATGGTGCGCTGCCATTCCCAACTGCTAGCTGTGTGATTAATGAATCTTTGCCAGTGAAGGAAGTGTTGAGTGTCAACCAAACTAGACCACTCATAGTCATGTTTGGTGTTTGAGCAGTCTGCACTGTTCTTGTTGGGATACCATTTACAGTACCAACATTTTCTCGTAGAACATTACCACCACTCGCCCCAGTAACGTTGAAGAAAGCCAAGCCACTAAGCTTGGTTGTAGTAGAGAACTGTTGAGCTTCTAGGATTGCAACTTTTGCATCTAGTGCATCAACACGACCACGAAGAATGGCTAGTTCAGCTGCAAACTCTTCTTGAAGCTTTTGAAGAGTTGCGAAATCTTCTTTGCTGACCTTATCGGCTAGCCCTGCGGAAATGATCTCGTTGATCTTGTCTAAACAAGCATTTAAACCAGCTGCAAACTCATAACGAGTAGTTGCTTGTTTGCCGCGATAGGTGCTGTCAGGAAAACCTGCGATACAGCCATAACGCTCGACTAAAGATTGCAAAGCAGTGAATGCCCAATCTGTGGGCTTAACATCACTCAATTGAGATACAGAAGTGACGTTTTGAGCTACTTCCTTGGAGCTATTTAACTCTGTGTTAATAGCCCGAATAGTTTCTGATTCGTTTAGCTTTACTTCAGTTGCAGGCAGAGATGACTGCAATACTGGAACAGATGAAGATTGAGACTGAACTTGAAATTGCTTTTGAGTCTCAGCATTTGCGCCTGTAGCCGTGGCTAGCAAGCTCAAGCCTAATAGAACTGAGAGATTACTGACTTTTTTCATTCCTTCACACCATTAAAAAAACATATCTAAGCAACTAGTAGCCATAACTGTACAATTAATTAAATTAACTATAGGGAGGGGCTTAATTTACTTAAGATGCATATATTGGAAAGTAACAAAACCAGTTAAGCGTAATTGTATTCAAGAATACAATCTAGCCCCAGTCTTCATCCCAGTCTTCGTCAAAGTCATCTTTAACCTTCTTGATTGTCCTAGATGTTTTAGGAATATCTGCTTTTTTTGTTGTGGTTTGAGCCACGGTTTGGCGCTTTGCAGGATTGTTTTTATTAGAAAAAACAGAGAATTTCGGCACTGTTGGCAATTCAAAACTTATTGAAGTTTGCCAAATATTGACATATAAAGCACCGCAACCAGCGCAAAAAATCAATACTAGACCCAAAGGCAAATTAATTGACTCAAATGTAAATAGACGCAAATTAACTAATAAAGTGTTTTGAGTGGCAAAAATAGCGATCGCCATTGATCCAACCCAAAGAAAAATATAGAGAGATAAGCGAATCATGTGCCGCGCTCCTCTGTGAAAGATGAAGACTCAGTGAGATAATGACCAAATTTTTCGACAAACACATTTTCAATAATTGCTTGGCGCATTTCCTGCGTGAATCGAATCAGTTCAGTAATATTGTGAATTGATAGTAATGTATATCCCAAAATTTCTTGCGATCGCACTAGATGACCAATATAAGCCCGAGAGAAGTTTTGACAAGCATAACAATAGCAGTCTTTATCAAGGGGGGTAAAATCGCGCTTAAATTTTTGATTCTTGAGATTCCAACGCTCACCTTTGACAAGAGCGACACTATGCCGCGCAAATCTTGTGGGAATAACACAGTCAAACAAGTCGATTCCTGCGGCGACAGCTTGAGCCATTTCTTTATATGTTCCTACACCCATGAGATAGCGGGGTTTATTGGGTGGCAATAATGGAGTTATCGCTTTGACAATTTTTTCAATTAATTCTGGTGGTTCTCCGACACTCACGCCGCCGATCGCATAGCCGGGTAAATCAAACTCGATTAGTTCTCTTGCTGACTGTTGACGTAAATCCAAGTAAACTCCGCCTTGGACAATCCCAAATAAAGCTTGATCGTCCTTGCGATCGTGAGCTTTAATGCATCTCTCTAGCCATCTGGTTGTGCGTTGAGCTGCAAGTTTGATCGCCTCATAAGTTGCAGGATAGGGAGCGCATTCATCGAAAGCCATGATTACATCCGCCCCCAGTTGATTCTGGATTTGAATCGATTTTTCTGGGCTAAGATTAATCATATTGCCATCACGAGGCGATCGGAATTGGACTCCATCTTCACTAATGGAACGAATCTCACTCAAACTAAATACCTGAAACCCGCCTGAGTCTGTCAGGATCGGCCCGTCCCAATTCATGAATTTATGTAAGCCACCTGCTTCTGCAACAATATCTTCGCCCGGTTGGAGGTGGAGGTGATAAGTATTTGCCAAAACCATTTCGGCTTTGCAGTCTTTAAGTTGTGCAGGCGTAACAGTTTTTACGTTCGCCAATGTACCAACGGGCATAAAACGAGGCGTATGCACAACTCCATGAGGTGTATGGAATTGTCCAACTCTGGCATCAGTGCTACCGCAACGACACTCTAATTTAAAAGTAAAGTTATTCAGAGCTTACAACCCTAATCTTAATTATGTTTATTTAAAGATTTAAACAATTTCTAATTGTAGCGCACTCACGTTAATGGGCAAGCAATGCTATTCTCAAGCAGCAATTCTCATGATGAACGCGATTTTGGTGTTTCCAGCGCCAAAGGCGCTGGAAACACCAAAATCGGTTTTTTGAGAGCCAGCCTAACGCTGGCTTTCAAAAAACCGATTTTTATAATGAGAATTAGCAATTCTCAACAATAGATCGAAATAGAAGGCGATGAATCTCTGCCTTCTATTTGTGGGTTATAGCTATACAAGTTCGCACAAAACCAGAATAGCAGTGAGATTGTCATGACTATTGACTTTATTCCCTAACTCAATCAGATTGTCTAAACCAGTTTGCAGATTGATTTCCTTATTTAAAATAGGCAATAAATGCGATCGCCAATTATCCTCGATCGCATCGTTATCACACAGCCCATCAGAGCACAACAAAAATAGAGTTGGTTCAGTCAGGGTAAAAAAATCAATCGAGGGCTCTATGCGATCGCTAGGATTAGGCCCAAGCGCTTGAGTAAGTTGATGAGCATCAAGCCTAGACTGCGCCACTTCAAGCTCAACGCCAAGATCTAGTAATTGATTAAGAACTTCATGATCGCGAGTGATTTGTTCTAATTTTGGTTCTGCTTTTAGTTCTGAATTGTTACTATTTGTAACTTTATATATGCGGCTGTCTCCAACGTGGGCAATTACAACATTCAAATCATGAATTGCTAAGATGACCAGAGTTGTTCCCATTCTGCCCAGAGATTGCTTTTTCTCGCTTTCATTCTTGGTGAAAATCGCTTGATTAGCATTGCGGATAATCTCGTGAAGCTTCTTCTCCCCTGGCAAAGTATCGATCCAAAATGGACGAAACTGATCGGTAATCGAATTAACAGTGATTGCGCTTGCAACTTCGCCCCCGTCATGCCCGCCCATGCCGTCACACAAAACAAATAAACCGCGATGACTGCGATCGTTGATTTGACTTTTGCCATTAATGCTGCGAGTTTGATAAATCGCGACAAAATCATCCTCATTGCGATCGCGTTGCAGTCCCACATCAGTTTTGCCAGCATAGTTTATATCCTGTAAATTCCGTGTGGAAGATACGACCATCGTCATTTCTGAGTCTACATCTGTGAAGTCTTGTATATTGAATTCTATTGGTAATTCATCCAAGTCTAGTCCATCCGTTGGCTTCGCAATACCGTTTGCTCTTTGAGAAGAGGCTAAGTCTTCTACCTGAATTTTTATTGTTTCTAACACAGACTCTAAATTTAGCGGTTGTGTTGGTACCGAAGAAGGTTGTATAGCAACTTCTCCAAGAATATTTAAAGGCGGATCTATAGCAATTTTAGCGCCGCAAAATTGGCAAAATTGGTGGCTATCAGGATTTATAGCTTTACAGCTAGGACAGATGCTCATAATTATTTTTGCGTTGGCACAATGCTACAAATTTAGGCTAATAATAGATAAGAAGACTTTAAGGTACATGCAACCATGATCGATTCTACCAGACTCAATCCCGCTGAAGAGATCGTCCTTGGACGAGACTTTATGACCCTTTCCCAGCATGTGCTCTCACAATTTGGAACGTTTTCGGCTGAGGCATACGATCTCAGTGCCTTAATGGGGAGGATTGGGCTGGCAGGTAAAACGATCGCCCGCCATCTTAGCCGCGCAGGTTTAGCAGAAAATGTTCTCGGGGTCACAGGTGAAGTAAATGTCCAAGGAGAAGCGGTCAAAAATATGGATCGCTATGCCAATCGTGTATTTCTTCGCGCCTTTGAGCAAAGTGGCTTAGTTTGTAGACTAGCCTCTGAAGAAATGGAGCAGCCCTATTATATTCCCGAAAATTGCCCCATTGGCCGCTATACCTTGCTCTACGATCCCATTGATGGTTCTAGCAATATTGACGTAAATTTAGCGATCGGTTCGATCTTTTCGATTCGTCAACAAGAAGGGAATGATGAGTCTGGAGAAGCTCTTGATTTATTGCAATCGGGGCGCAAACAAATCGGGGCAGGTTATATTCTATATGGCACGAGCACAATGCTGGTTTATTCTCTTGGTAATGGAGTTCATGCCTTTACATTAGATCCTAGTATTGGAGAATTCATTCTTTTTCAAGAGAATATCCATATCCCTGCTAAAGGTTCCATCTATAGTGTCAATGAAGGTAACTTCTGGCAATGGGAAGAGCCAATGCGCGAATATGTTCGCTATATTCATCGCCAAGAAGGGAATACGGCACGTTATTCAGGGGCGCTAGTAGCTGATATTCACCGCATTCTTTTTCAAGGTGGTGTGTTTCTTTATCCAGGTACAGTTGGTCATGCTGATGGGAAGTTGCGCTTGCTATACGAGTCTGCACCGTTAGCTTTTCTGATTGAGCAAGCAGGTGGACGCGCCACTACTGGGAATCAAGAGATTCTCGATGTTATACCCAAAAAGTTGCACAGCCGCACGCCGTTAATTATTGGCAGCTCTGAGGATGTCAAAATAGTAGAGTCATTTTTAAACCCATAAAACCATTAGCGATCGCCTTAACCTTTGATTTGTATATTTTGGGCGATCGCGTCATAGAGTATCGGGCGTTGCACAAATGAAAGATGAATCAAGAAAAGGTGGGAATCGATTTGTACTTGAGATAATGAATTAACAGACGAATTGAATGTCTCAACATTTGTTCAGATTTTGAATAACATAAAGTTTTTCGATGCAATCGGGCAAGATAATGTCTCAGTCTAGTATTTTCACTCTCAACTCTAGTCATGTAGGTTTTGCTAATAATTTGATCTTCCGAGTTAATAAACATTTTGTAGACACAGTAGCCATCGGTAACCCAGAAATAACATTGCCAAACCTTAATCAATGTCCATAGAGGTTCAAAAGTTTTGCTACTCCTGTCCCCTAATACCCAAGCCAATATACCTTGGCTAAAATGATTTACCCCAGTCCAGAGCCAAATCAAGTTTTTTTATCCCAACAAAAGTTTGGTGTTCATCCAGTTCTCCAACATCAGGAATAAGTACTTGTGCAAAATAAATTACCCAAACCCGTAAAATTGCGCCCCTACGGGGCGCAATTTTACGGGTTTGGATGTGTAATTAATTATGTAACCCAAGTTGCTACCTATCAAAAACCGTCTCAAAACAAGTTAAAAACAGCCTATATAAGTGCTAAGCAACGCTTTTTTGGATAAAAATCTAGCATTTTGATTTTAGTTTTGGATGAATAAGTAGCAACTTGGGTTATTTACATCTACTTAGTCTCAATCGGTGGATGCTCTGGTAATTGCTGGGCTACTTCTTTTACCCAGTTGATTAACGAGTTGTGGCTAACATCAGTGCATCTCTCAATCTGTCTAAATCCCTGCCGTTGCAGTACATTTTTAGGCATAATGATCTATGAACTGAAGACCGCAATCAGCACAAATATGATTTTGTTTGTCTCCTCGTTTCCCGTTTTTACGAATATGTGTTGAACCACACTTTGGACATTTCATTGTTTTTCATTGCTTAAACTCGTTATCTTTAATATTCATTCATCCTTCATTTGTGCAACGCCCAATTTTTTTCGTAGTGTATTATTGTTTCGTAAGTCCTAATACAGCTCATTGTTGCTGCCGCGGATAGCGAAATTTTCTTAAAAAGCTTTTAAAGTCAGCCTTTCAAGAAAATTATTAGGTTCTATATAAGTGCAAAGCGCTGTATATAATCAATTCAATTAAACTAAATTTAGAGAAATTTAGAATTATGACTGTGGAAACAGCATCGAAACCTTTGAGAGTCCTGATTGTTGAAGATGATCCTTTAATCCAACTTGGATTAGAGCAATCACTTTCTCAACAGCCAAATATCACTGTAATTGGTATTGCAGAGGATGGCTATATCGGAGTAAAAATGGCACAGGAGTTAAGTCCTGACATTATTGTTATGGATATAGGATTGCCGAGGCTTGATGGTATTTCAGCAACTCAAAAAATCAAGGCTGCTTCACCTAATGTCCATATTGTGATGCTTAGCTCTCATACAGATGATACAGAAATTATCGCTTCGTTATCGAGTGGAGCCGATGCATATTGTGTTAAAGGTACAGGGACTGAGAGTCTTTTAGCTGCTTTTGCGGCAGCTAAAGACGGCGCAACATATCTAGATCCGCAAATTGCTCGTAAAGTGATGAATCATCTCAAGCCGCCGACTCAACCTGAGAATACTTCACACCTATCTCAACGAGAATTAGAGGTGCTTAAATTAATTGTTGAAGGCAAAAGTAATCCCGAAATTGCAAAAGTACTATATCTAAGCCCAAACACGATTAAAACTCATGTGCGGGGCATTATGAACAAGCTATCTGTTGACGATCGCGTACAAGCGGCAGTGTTGGCTTTGCGATCGGGATTAGTAAATTAGAGTAAGGGTGGTGTTGATTGGCGCTAGTTTTAGGAATGATAATTTAATAAAACCCAAAATTGGTTCGGCGGGCGAAGCCCGCCGAACCAATTTTGGGTTTTATATCCACATGTTACTTAATTTTCATTCCTTACTTTAGGGATCATCTGGTGATTGGTAATAAAGCTATATAATCGAGATTGAATCTACAGCGCAGCAAAACAGAGCAACAAAAATTGTGGCACATACCTTTTTAGTGCAACCTGGAAAATGGACTCTCGAAGGCAATTGGGTAGAGAGAGATTCCATGCCAATTCAAGTTAAGGGTAGAACTTTAGTAGGTTGGTCACGGGATAACTTTTGGTTCACGATGGTCACAAAATTGACTTTTCCTGGTATCGATCGCGAAGAATTAACTATGGCTTATAAAGGCAGAATTGACTCTGACGAGCGTAGTTTTGCTTTTGTTGTGGATGATAGCTCTCTGGGGAAAGTTGAGGGAGAGGGAATAATTGGACCAGATTCAATTATTCAACGTTATTGGGTAATGGGTGACAAAAAAATGCGAACAGGTTTTCAGACGCTTTATCGTCGAGATAGTAATACTTATTCTTTAGCTAGTGGCATTATTTCTGGACAGAATCTAGCAAGCACTATGGAAGCAATACTGACACGGCATACAGATTTCTAGCAAAAAAAGGCGGACAAAGTCCGCCTTTTTTTTTGAATATAAATTTTTTAGCGAGAGCTTACACTTTTAAGCTGACCCGATAAAATATCGATCGCTTTAGCAAATTGTGGGTCAGAAATTGTACCAACTAGATCGCGGTTTTTGTTGAGCTTTTCTAGGTCTTCCTTGGTCAGTTCAACTACGCGATCGGGCAAAATACCCAAATGATTGATATCACGTCCGCTAGGGGTGTAGTACTTAGCGATCGTTACCGCCATGCCTGAGCCATCACTTAGAGAATGCACTGACTGCACTAGCCCCTTACCGAAGGTTTTAGTACCGACAATCACCGCCCGTTTGTTATCTTGCAAAGCGCCAGATAGGATCTCGCTGGCACTTGCCGAACCACCATCAACTAAAACCACAAGTGGTTTATTGGTGATAGCTTGACGGTTCGCAGTTAATCGCTCGCTTTCACCCTTGCGATCGATTGTGGAAACAATGGTGGCATTATCGAGCCACATCCGCGCAATTTCAGCACTGGAATAAAGCAATCCACCGGGGTTAGATCTCAAGTCAAGAACAAATCCAACAGCACCTTTGCTTACATGGTCTTGGATAGCTTTACGCATATCGCTAGCTGCATTGGCATTGAACTGACGCAAGCTGATGTAGCCAACCTTACCGATGTTTGTATCACGAAGCTCGGCTTTGACTGGATGGATTTCAATCTTGGCACGTTCTAGCTCAAGGTCAAACTGCTTGTCACCACGCTTGATCCCCAATTTAACTTTTGTCCCAGCAGGTCCACGGATTAGCGCAACCGCTTGATTGATATCCATGCCTTCAGTAGACTTATTCGCGATCGAAGTGATGATGTCTTTTGTCAAAACTCCTGCACGAGATGCAGGCGAATCTTCGATTGGGGCAACAACTGTTAGTTGCTTGGTGGCATCGTCCATCCCAAGCTGAATACCAACCCCTGTGAGTTCTCCCGAAGTATCAATTTGCATACTCTTAAACTGCTCAGGGTCCATAAAGCGAGTATATGGATCGTCGAGAAGTTTCAACATTTCTCGAACTGAACGATAGGCTTCAGCCTTAGAAGAGTAATCGCGATTTTCGACATATTGTCGTCTTACTTGCCGCCAGTCAACTTTATTGAAAGCCCCATCGACGTACTCTCGATTAATAAGCTGCCAAGCTTCATCAACAATTTCTTTGGGGCTATCCCTAAATGCGGCGATGCTAGGGTTTGCTAGCTGAAAACCAACAACTGCCACAGCCGCAGCCAATGCTGCTGTTGTACCAAGTACAAATCCGCCTTTTGCCATGTCAACGTCCTGAAAAGTGAGGTTAGTGAGGAGTATATCTAAAAGTAAACCAACTCTAGCACAGGAGATTTTAAGCGTGTGATTAAATTAGCAAAACAGAAGTAAAGTAACCCATTCGGGTTCGGTATTTATACTTAAATTTACAGCTCCCTTCAAGTAATGCCTTTAAATTTCATGTTTTAACCTTCTGTTCATAATTTCCAAAGACTAGGACTAGAACTGATAGGTTTTTATATTTTTAATTTATTGATATTTTTTGACATTTATATGAGTAAGACACGAATTGTGATTTCCAATACAAATCAATGCCGTATAAATTGATGAAATCATTCTTGATTAAGTTCTCAATGGTAACTATCAGCATCAGTATCTTTCAAATTTAAGTTCTTAGCCTTTCAGTTATAGAACGCTATTTGAATCGGTGCTCGTCTAACTTATGTCGCCTTAATGTGATGACAAAAAAATTTGTAAAAGGAAAGAGTCTGTGATCAAAAAATTTCTATTGAGTGCGTTGTTAGTATTGTGGCTAGTGAGTTTTCCTTTTACGGGTCAAACTTGGGCGCAAGCAACCACTTCTCCTTCCCCAACATCTAGCCCAACAGTAACGTCCTCTCCTGCGGCTACAGCGAGTCCTTCGCCCAGTGTTGCTCCGTCTCCGTCATCTGCTCCAGCAAGTGGTGACGTTGTAACTTTAACTAAAGAGCAAAAGGAAGCACTCGACAAGCTTCTTGCACCAGCACCAGCGGCTTCACCAATTAACTCAGGTGATACTGCATTTATGCTGGTTGCGGCGGCTCTCGTATTGCTGATGACTCCAGGGCTAGCATTTTTTTACGGTGGTTTAGTTAGAACCCGTAATGTGCTGAACACGATGATGATGAGCTTACTGCTCATGGCAGTTGTTGGTGTTACTTGGGTTTTGTGGGGCTATAGCCTCGCTTTTGATTTGTCAGTCAAAGCACCTGAATTTGGTCAAGGTATCGAAAAGTTTATTGGTGGTCTAGATTGGGCTTTTCTTAATAATGTTGCTTTTGATGCGCCTGACCCTATTGGCTATGCGGGTACGATTCCCCATGCCGTTTTCATGGCGTACCAGATGATGTTTGCGATCATTACACCTGCGCTGATTTCTGGTGCGATCGTCGAACGGATGAGTTTCAAGGCTTATTTCTGGTTTATTCTGCTCTGGTCTACGATTGTTTATGCTCCTCTAGCCCATATGGTATGGGGTCGTGGTTTCCTAGGTGAGGCAGGAGCCTTAGACTTTGCGGGTGGAACGGTTGTTCATATCAGTTCAGGTGTTGCCGCAGTTGTGGCAGTTTTAGTAATTGGCTCACGCAAAGACTTCGCATCTAGACCACATACTCCACATAATGTCCCTTATGTGCTGTTAGGTATTGGCTTACTTTGGTTTGGATGGTTTGGCTTTAACGCAGGTAGCGCTCTCAGTGCTGGACCGGTTGCTGCGGTTGCATTTGTGGCTACTAGCGTCTCTACTTCTGCTGGTGGTTTGACTTGGCTATTATTTGAATGGGTTTTACGAGGTAAGCCAACTGCAGTTGGTATTGCTAGCGGATTTCTCGCGGGGCTAGTTGGTATTACGCCAGCAGCAGGTTTTGTGACCCCAGTCGGCGCTATTTTGATTGGCTCAATTACTGCTGTATGCTGCTTTATGGCCGTGAGCTTGAGAGCAAAACTTAAGTTTGATGATTCCCTTGATACCTACTCCGTACATGGTGTGGGTGGAACTGTTGGCGCAATCTTGACAGGTGTATTTGCAACTAAGGCTGTCAATCAAATTAAGGATGCTAAGGGTGTAGTGATTAACCTTGGTCTATTAGATGGCAATGTTGGACAACTTTGGGTGCAGTTAGAGGGTGTACTTGTAACCTACGTCTTTGCAGCCGTAGCTACATTTATTATTCTCCAAGTCTTAAAGCTTTTTATGGACTTGAGAGTTGCTCCTTCTATCGAAGAGCAAGGTATTGACCTGCCTATTCATGGTGAAGAGGGTTATGGTAGCGAGTTTGGTTCTGGAGTATTCACCAGTTCACAATCTTCTGAAGGGTAAAACCTTTTCTCATAAATAATCTTCAGACTTATATTTAGGGAGGCGCTAAGCGCCTCCCTAAATTATGAATATGGCAAAATACAGCTGTCGCCAAATGTTACTAATACTTAAAACCCAAGAATTGCTTGTCGGCGCGGAGTGCCGACAAGCAATTCTTGGGTTTTGATTTGTCCAAAGAAATATTACTGTAGCTATAAATGGCAAAGAGATCGCATTTATATATAAAAATCTATGCTTTGAATAGTATTTTTTCATTGTTATTTTTTGATTTGATAAAGATGGTTATAGATATAAATGTATAGCTTTATACAAAGTCAAAATACTTAAATCTGGTCTGATGATATTAACTAATCTTTGCATTTGCATAAGTGGGTTAATTTAATGAGGAGAAATTTAAGTGTTGGTTTATAAGTCAAATCACAAGAAGCGGCTCAAGAGTTCTGTAAATTGGACTGCTTGTGTTCCGCTAGCGGCAATCATTGGTGTTTTTTGGGTGTACGCAGCCACTGCTCAAACTGCTTCTCCCACACCTGAACCACTCACAGCTGATAAGGTTCAGGAAAATGTTGCTGCCCTCAAAGTTGGTTTAGATACTCTTTGGGTAGTAATATCTGCATTCCTAGTATTCTTTATGAATGCTGGCTTCGCTCTTGTAGAGTCTGGCTTTTGCCGCCGTAAAAATGCGGTTAACATTCTTACCAAAAACTTAATCGTATTTGCGATCGCAACCATTGCTTACTGGGCGATCGGCTTTGCCTTGATGTACGGTGATAATGGCGGTAATGCATTTATTGGATCCAAAGGATTCTTCTTGGTTGGAGCAGATAATAGCCCTGCAACTCTTGCTGCTTATAAGGGTGATTTCCCTGGACTTAGTTGGACAGGCGTGCCCCTAGAAGCAAAATTCTTGTTCCAATTAGTATTTGCTGGAACAGCAGCGACAATTGTTTCAGGTGCAGTAGCTGAGCGTATTAAGTTTGTTTCCTTCTTGCTGTTTAGCTTTGTTTTGGTTGGTGTTGCCTATGCGATTACAGGGCATTGGATCTGGGGTGGTGGCTGGTTAGCTAATATAGCAAAGGACGCTTCAGGTGCAACCACAGGTAGTTTCTTTGATTTTGCTGGTTCTACAGTTGTTCACTCTGTTGGTGGCTGGGCAGCGCTTATTGGTGCAGCCGTCCTTGGACCACGCATGGGTCGATATGGTGAAAATGGAAATCGAGCTATTCCTGGACATAACATGGGTCTTGCGACTTTAGGTTGTTTGATTCTATGGTTAGGCTGGTTCGGGTTCAACCCAGGCTCGACAATGGCTGCTGACGGTCGATTGATCTCTCACATTGCCTTGACAACGAACATGGGTGCTTCCGCTGGTGGCATTGCCGCTACCATTGTTGCTTGGCTTTATCTTGGTAAGCCCGACCTATCAATGATTGTTAATGGCATCTTGGCTGGATTAGTCTCTGTAACTGCTTCTTGTGCTTGGATTACTTTACCTAGCTCGATTATCATCGGTGCGATCGGCGGCGTAATTGTTGTATTTGCAGTTGGATTCTTTGATAGCCTGAAAATTGACGATCCTGTAGGTGCGACATCAGTTCATCTATGCTGCGGTATTTGGGGAACTTTGGCTGTCGGCTTATTTGCTGTTGGACAAAAAGCAGACATTGGCAATGGTTACATCTTGCAAGCTGGAGCTGGGCCTAAGGCTGGTCTATTCTTTGGCGGTGGCTTTGACCAACTACTATATCAATTGATTGGTATTGCTTCTGTTGGTGGATTTACTGTTGCTTTTAGCTTTATCGCTTGGTATGTGATTTCCCTAGTTACTGGTGGTATTCGTGTTGAGCCAGAAGAAGAGTTCAAGGGACTTGATATTTCTGAACATGGCATGGAAGCCTACGCTGGTTTTGCTAAGGAAAGCGAATAAGGTTTTCTAAACCAAAAAGAAAAGACAGCACATTGAGTTCTAGTCTTTTGCTTCAGATAAAGTTCATCTTAATTCCGAACTCCAAGAAAGGCGGCACAATGTGCCGCCTTTTCTTTTTGTAAAGTTCATCTTAATTCCGATGGGGTTATCGGGGTATAATGGTGGGGCAAAGAAGTTAAAAATATACGAAGTTTCGATAGTTGAACCATGACAAACACTTTGACAAATCCTGTAAAAGTATCAAAGGTTGAAGTCCTCAAGCAAAAAAGTAACTTTTTGCGAGGTCCTATCAACACTGAGCTAACTGACGGAAACCCATTTTTCAGTCAGGATGGCATTCAAATCCTGAAGTTTCATGGTTCCTATCAACAAAAAGAACGCGATTTTGAAAAGAACAAGATTAAAGGCGAAGAAGCGCAATACAGCATGATGTTGCGTACCCGTAGCCCAGGAGGGGTGATTCCTTGGCAGTTATATTCGGCTCTAGATAAACTATGTGATAAGTATGGCAACCATACTTTGAGAGCTACAACACGCCAAGGTTTTCAGATTCATGGCATTCTCAAAGAAAATCTGAAGACAGTGATTGCTGATATCACCAGAAATATGGGATCAACGGTAGGTGCTTGTGGCGACATTAATCGTAACGTGATGGCTCCATCAGCTCCCTTTAAAAATAAGCCTGAGTATGAGTATGCCCGTGAATACGCATTTAAAATTGCGGATTTATTAGCTCCACAGGCTGGAGCTTATTACGATATTTGGCTTGATGGTGAAGTAGCGGTTACTTCTTCCGAAGCGCCAGAAGTAACTGAAGCGAGAAATCGTCAAGGAGCGGGGACAGCTAAAACAAATATCAGTGATGTCGAGCCGATCTATGGGGTTCAGTATTTGCCCCGAAAGTTTAAGATTGCAATCGCAGTTGCTGGGGATAACTCGGTCGATCTTTATACCAATGATTTGGCGTTAGTGGTGATTACCAATGCTCAAAAAGAACTAGAAGGCTTTAATGTCTATGTCGGTGGTGGCTTGGGACGCGCCCATAATAATGATGCAACCATTGTCAGAATGGCGGATAGCATTGGCTTTGTACCTGTATCCCAAATCTATGATGTGATTAAAGCGATCGTTTCCTTACAACGTGACTTTGGAGATCGCCACAATCGCCGTCATTCTCGCTTCAAGCATATTTTGCATGAGTGGGGGGTAGAAAAATTCAAGCATGTTTTGCGAGAATATTACCCAACGGAATTAGCGCCTGCGCGAGCCTTGCCAGATTTTAAATATCAGGATTATCTGGGCTGGCATGAGCAAGGTGATGGCAAATATTTTGTCGGAGTCTCAATTGAAAATGGTCGGGTAAGCGATCGCGAAGATTTACAACTAAAAACGGCTTTACGCGAAATCAGCGAAAAGTTTCATCATGACTTTGTGCTAACTCCCAATCACAATTTGCTGATTACAGAAATCGCCGCTGATGAAAAAGAGGAGATTCAAAAGATTCTCGATCGCTGTCATGTGCTTGCTCCCGACAAAATTGACTCGCTAGTGCGTTACTCCATGGCTTGTCCCGCTTTCCCCACTTGCGGACTAGCGATCGCTGAGTCAGAACGTGCCTTGCCAAGTGTATTGGCAAGAATTCGTAAGCTGTTAGTACGTTTAGGCTTGGAGCAGGAAACCTTTGTTACTCGGATGACAGGCTGCCCCAATGGTTGTGCTCGCCCCTACATGGCTGAACTTGCCTTTGTTGGTAGTGCTGCCGATGAATATCAGATTTGGCTCGGTGGCAACTTTGACTCGACCCGTCTGGCTCAACCCTATGTGCAACGGTTGCATATTAATAATCTGGAGAAGGGTTTAGAGCCGCTATTTGTTTATTTCAAAAATGAACGCACAGAAGGCGAAGGGTTTGGTGACTTTTGCGATCGTAAAGGCAATGAAGATTTACGTAAATTTGCGGAAGCCTATGTTCCGGAATTTGTTGAAACAGCACCTAAGGGCAAACGTCAAGATGTGCGTCATCGAGTAACTCTCTCAGCTAAGTCCTATGAACTACTCAAAAAAGCAGTCGAAGAAAAAGGTGCTTCAATGAAAGATCTTGTCGAAATCGCCTTAGAGAAATATTTGGAATAGAACCCGATCTTAAGTAGCCTCCAGTAAAAAAGCCAAGAACTAAAGTTCTTGGCTTTTTTACTGGAGGGTTTACTACTATCTAGAGGCAATACTTCTTACATCTGGGCGGGGCGCAGGTGTAAAAAGGAGTGTCTCAAAGGAAGCATCTCGATTACCTAATGTCTCGTAAAAGAAGAATGAAAAACCATCAAAGGTTAGCTCGCGAACTGTTTTGACCTGACCTTTGATTTGACGCATGTCAACATCTTGGACTCTTAATCCTGTCAAAATCCCTACGGCTACAGGAATCTTTTGGCGAATTTCCTGCATTTCTGGGCGTTCTAATTCTCCTCTAAAATTGTTAATATCATCTCGATATATCTGCACAATTAATTCATCAATGTATTTCAGATAAACCCAGCTATACCAATCCTGCAAGTACTTAGCATAAGAGAATTCTTTGGGGTTAGGTGAAAGAGAAATTATGCAGTTAGGTTTGATCGCCCTAACCGATTTAGCAATTTTCTTCATTAAACTTGTGACGTAATTTGCACGCCATTTCATCCATTCAGGATCGTTGAAATCCTGAGGTGGCAATCTCCCAAAGTGTTGTTTTTTATATAATTCGATCGTGTAATCGTCATAGCCAAGTTCAGCTGGCATTCCAAAATGATCGTCTAGTTGAATTCCATCAACATCATATTTGGTGACAACTTCTACGATTAAATCAGTTAAAAATTTTTGGACCTCAGGTCTTACTGGATTGAGCCAAGCTAGGCGATGTTGATTTTTTTCTCCATGCACGAAAACATGGGAGCCATCTACGCGCTTGGTGATCCAATCGGGATGTTGGAGCATTAACTCTGAGCCTTCTTCAGTCATTAAGCCATATTCAAACCAAGGAATTACAGCAAAATTTTGTTCGTGTCCAAACTTGATCGTTTCGGCAAGCATATCTCGATTTTGAAGCTCAGGTATGGGATCAAATGCTACACCAAAACTAGCTTTAGCAACTTTACTAGGGTAGAGCGTGTATCCTCCATTCCAAACCGTTGGATATAGGGTATTAAATTTTAAACGCTTTAATCTTTTTATAGCCGTTTCCAGATTCTGCGTCGAGAACAAGACATCGCTATCGACATTTGTGAGCCAAATACCGCGTAATTCATTGCCATTAGATGGTCTTATCGACGGTTGAATGGGTGCAGCAGCAGGCGTAGATGGAACAATTGTGTTGCTAGCAGTATCAGTTTTAGTCGACTGAGCTAATGCCCAAAAAGGGAAATTGAGCGTTATTGCGATCGCAAATCCTAGGAAGGTTAAAACTAAGAGACGAAGCCTTGCTCTCCAAAAGCCAAAATTAATTTTCCCCATAATTACTAACGAGCTAGGTAAGCTCTAACTCCTCACATTTAGACTGTAAATTTGCTGTAAAAGATTGAAATTTTTGCATCGCTAGGATTGAGCTCATCTGCGTTACTTTACTAATTGAAGCAACTTGGTAAATACTGAGAAACGTTAATCAATTTAGTATTGATCACGTATAAATCCGAAAAGCATTGACAAGAAAGTCTAGTTACGAAAAAAGCTTGGGATTTTCAGCGCTTTAGGTTTGAACAATCCAAAACTAATCTCGACAATGACAATTCCTGACTTTACCAGACGATTGTATACAAATAATTTTATATGGATCTGAGCCTAAAACAATCAGCCAGTTCAAGCATTATTTATAGAGATCGCCGTTTTTTTGTTACGATTCAGATAAATCGATAAATATTATCGATATCTTCGGCACAAATCTATGCGATCGCTCGCCGCCATATCCTGTCATGTTATCTGACAACGATCACATTGAAGGGCTGTTCCCCGAAGCTGCCCAAAATTGGGATTTAAATCGGCTTTATGCAGATTTACAAGCTTCTAGTGGCAAGGAAATCAAACCATTTGAAAAAGCCTGTTTGCGGGGGTTGCTTTGTCGCTATCGACCTGGGCAGCTTGCTTTTAAGCTGACTTGGACTTCGGGGGCTTTGCGGGTTGAGTTAAATAAGGGTTTGTATCGATCACTAGAGTCGATCGCAGATCAGCCAATCAATACCCTGCGTTGGGAAAAGGTTCCTGAATGGTTAGAGGCTAAGGGCTATAAAGTGCAACGCCAAAGCTTGCATAATACAACCGTCAACTCTCAAGTTAGTTCCGGAACAAATGTGGCTGATTGGGGCGAGGCTCCGAATATTCAGACTTTTTATGGACGCACTGAAGAACTTGCCAAGTTGGAGCAATGGGTTGTGCGCGATCGCTGTCATCTCTTAGCTATTTGCGGCATGGGCGGCATTGGCAAGACGGCGCTAACGGTAAAACTAGTTGAAAATATTCAATCGCAGTTTGATTGCTTTATTTGGCGATCGCTGCGAGGCGCCCAACCGACCGCGCAATTAATAGCCGATCTGTTGCAATTTCTCAATCATTCTCAGCACACTGGATGTGGCATTTCCGATCTGTTAGAGATTTTGCGCCAAAAGCGTTGTTTAGTTGTATTGGATGACTTTGAGGCGACGCTTCAAGATGGTGAGTTAGTGGGAGCCTATCGCCAAGGGTGCGAATCCCATTCAGAATTATTACAACGAGTTGGTTCTGAGCGGCATCAAAGTACATTGATTTTGATTGGGCGAGAACAGCCGAAAGAAATCTCGATGCATCAAGGGGAAGATCAACCGATTCGCTATTTCAAAGTGAATGGATTACAGAGACAAGGAGCCCTTGAATTATTAAGAGCAAGAGGTTTTAAAGGTACTGAGAATGGTTTAGAAGCTCTGGTTCAGCAATATCGCGGCAATCCTTCGGCTTTACGGATTGTGGGGGGAACGATTCAAGAGTTATTTAATGGCAATGTTTCGGAGTTTCTCAAACAGACTGCACTTGCGCTAGGGGACGTGTTACGTACTCTTCTCTATCAACAGTTTGAGCGTCTCTCAAAACTAGAAAAAGATGTATTGTATTGGCTAGCAATCAAGCATCGTCCTGTCTCACTCTCAACCCTGCGATCGGAGATGAAATTGCAAGCCTCTGGATCTGAATTAATCAATGCTCTGGAGTCATTGCGCTGGCGATCGCTAATTGAGAAAGTCTCAGAACAGGATGAGGTGATGTTTTTGCTAGAGCCTGTCGTGTTGAAATATGTTAATCGTCAATTTGTAGATGAGGTGAGCAAAGAAATCACCGCGATCGCTATGCAACAAAATCTCAAGTCGATTAATTTACTGCAAAGCCATGTCCTCGTAGAAGATCGCGCCCCTGACACGATTCGGGCAATGCAGATTCGATTAGTTCTTAAACCGATTAAGGACAAGTTGGCTAAGGCGATCGCGCAAAACAATATCGAATTGGAAGCTCTAAGAGAACATCTTGCTAGTCAGCATCAAGTTCAACCAACTGAAGGTACAAGTTATACCGAAGTTAACCTAGCTCTGATTGGTCTATGGTGGTAATTTAATTTTCATCAAGGCATACCAATTAACAAAAGTGAGAAAACTTCTGTTATTTAAAAACCAAAACCCTCTGACGCCAAGACACAAAATGGCGCAGCCATTTTGTGTCTTGGCGTCAGAGTAGAGCGCAATTCTAAGGCAATATATTTAAGCAGTTAGTGGAAGTTCTAAATTAGCGATCGCCTCGCGCGCAACTTGCAGATCGTAGGGAAAAGGGATACGACGAGGTTGGTAGTCTTTGGGATAGGGTGCCCCGTGACGCAAGACGGCATTCACCATTAAACAAGGTTGATCGCTGAGATTAATCGCAGCGTGCGGAACATTGGGCGGAATCTTTACCACCGCAGGAGAGTATTCACTTAAGGGAATGTATTGGTATTGGCGATCGCTTAACACTACCAGTACAAAGCTACCTCGCACCACAAAAAGTTGATCGGTCTGGAAATGATGCACAAACAAATCATCGATCGCCCCTGCCGCCACCTGAACAAGCATAGTTTCATTGCTTGTCTGTGGTGTATAAAACTCTGCCATCCCATTTTTGATAGAGGTGAGATAGCGAATTTCGACTTTTTTATTTGCAGCCATTGAGATCTCCGCAATATATCTCTACATTTTCAGCTTAGTCGATCATTATTTAATTTTTGTTACAAAAAGGACAAATACGCCATTCTGTAAATTATGCAAAAGCACAAAATGACTGTGCCATTTTGTGCTTTTAAAACCCTTACTGGGTTTGGTTTTCAATTCACAAAAGTGTCGTCACACTTTTGTGAATTGGTATTAGAGGATTAACGTTAATTTAGCTTAGGACAACTGGCAGCAGCAAAACTTGCAGTGGCACATTGTTGCTTTAAACATGGTTGCTTATGATCTGGATCGGCTTCTGGAGTGAGGGGGATTTTTCCAAAAATCATTTTGCAACTGAGATCTTCAAAGTTTGGTGTCATCGTGAGCGGAATACCAAACTTCTCGGTGAAAAAGTCCTGAGTAGGCACTTTGCACATATTGACACACATGCCAACACAGCCACTATCCACTAAATAACGACATTTTTTGATATAGACAGCAGAAGGTTGCGATCGCACAGTTCCATCTTCCAAATTTATCTCAGCTTCTTCAACCTCACAAGGTCCCACCAACCACTGAAACAGTTGAGCTGCAAACCATGCATTGAGAACGCATACCATCCTTGTCGGAGAAAAAAATGTGCGAATTGCCCAGAGGGCTGGGGAGGGCACTAAAGATTGCAGCACTTTTGCCACAATTATTTGCTGCTCTTGAGCATTACGCCCTTGCATAATTTGCTTCGATAAATCCACAAAGCCATCGTAGCCTTTGATTTTGGTTCCAGATCCTAAAACTTGTGACATCTTGAGCGAAAATAGCCAGATAAACATGCGATCGACTAAATTGTCGTTGTATTCATCTTTAACAATTGTTTGTAGGGCTTTAGGCTGCATAGATTCCTTTAAATCAGACTACCAAGATTTACTATGACGATCTTACTCCCTTCCCAGTGAATAATTGCTGAAACTGCGCCATTACCTCTTATACCAAAACTAAAAATGGCTACGCCATTTTTAGTTTTGAAAACCCTTACTGGGTTTGATTTTTAATTCACAAAAGTGTTGTCACACTTTCGTGAATTGGTATTATCTTCAAAAAACCAGTGCAGGCGCTACGCGCCTGCACTGGTTTTTTGGAGATAAAGTTAGTGAAAGATATAAAACACAAACGCCCTGAGATGCAGGGCGTTTGTACATAAGGAGCTATTAGCCCCTACTTTTAAGCAATTTAGCTAATCCATTCAGGAATTGCTTCTTCTTTTGTGTTAGTACGACGCTCTAGAGTTTGACGCTCAAAATTCATGTGAATTGCTCGATTTTGTTCGCCATCCGCAGCAACTGCAAAGATTGGATAATCTTGAATGCCATCTTGGAAAGACGTATGGAAACGGAATGTACCATCAGCATTAAGCTTGATTGGACGACCACCAATAGTAACTGAAGCATCAGGCTCAGTTGCACCATAGACAATCAATTCAGCATCAGCAACTAGCCAGAACTTGCGAGGACGTATAGGCGCTTCGCTAGAGAAGAAGCTGTAGCTAGACATGCCAATGCCAGAGTAGTTAATACCGCTAGCACTGACAGCCCCTGCCGCGCCCGCAAACAGACCTGCACCAGATGGGAACACATAGGAACTCAGAGACTGAGGAGCCATGGCTTCATGTTGCATAGAGCCATAGAGGGAGCCAGAAATTCTCTGAACTTCTGCTTCACGGGCTATATTGAAGATTTCGTCGTAGGAACTGTCGCTGGTGGTTGCTGTTTGTTCGGGAGCAGACTCAACTTTCTTAGCTGGAGGAACCAATGTGAAGAAGGTTTGACCCTTGAGCGTTTGATCCCAAGGTACGGTAATGAAGTTATCTTCCACCCATTCCGAAGGGAATACTGGGGGAACATGAACCACTTTAGAACGAGTTAGGACTAACCAACGACCATCAGCACAACGATAGCCAAGTTCAGCTACGTAATCGCGATCGCTAATTGGGATTGGTAAATACCATTCGCGAGCGAGTTCATCGCTGTTATATTCCTGTAAGTTATTAGGAGTTTGATAATCCAAATTAACATCAGTGGCATCATATAGACGAAGTGCCAACTGCTGTCCACCTTGCTTTCTCAACTCTTCTTTCTGAGAATTGGGAACATCCCAATATACGTATGCCCACTGGGGATCACGAGGTAATAGGACGATGCGGCTTTCACCGTAACCACTTGGCAAGTCACCGATACTTTGATCAATGGCAGCAAGCGACTCTAGATTTTCTTCTGTTTCTTCACTACCGACATTAAACTTTGAGGCTTCCACGATTTCTTGTGTCTCCGAAGTAATACGATCTGCTTGGTTTGAGGCTGCACCTTGAGCCGTAAGAATAGTTTGAATATCAGCTAGTAACTGAGATTTTCGCATTCGACTGTAACGAGAAATCTCTAGCTCTGCTGCTACTTTGCGAAGCTGACGCAAGGTCATTTCTTCTAGGGGAGGACGTTCCCTCGCCATACAATTAACCTCCAAATGTAATGGTATCTACCTTAGTTGCTTCGAACTTAGGATTCGGTCTCTAGCTAAATACATTCTGCCAAATTTTGGAAGAAGGTCAATGGCTGAAAGGGTTATCTTCTATTGGTTTAGATAAGTTTATTAGATGCTTTCAGTACAAATACTCAGCTAAAACCAAATACCCGTAGTTGTTGTAGCGATCGCATTGACAAATTTAGCAGGGGATCGCATTGTCATGATTTCATAACATTGCGATCCCTTCCTTTGGATACTAGGGGAGGTTGTCCGAAAAGTCATAAGATTATATGGACAACGAATATGTTTTTTATATATGAAGGCAAAATACAAGGCTTTGTTTAAGTCTTTACAAGTTTTAAAAGGTTATTTACAGGGTTTAAGTCTTTCAGCGATCACTTTTGGATTGGCTGCCCTATTGGTGCTTGGCAGTTTTACGCCATCAGCAAATGCCGCATTGTTTGCCAAAAAAGGTGAAGCTCTATCGACAAAAGAAATACAAACGCTTGTCAATGCAGGTTTGACAGGAAATTACATCGCTGATACAAACGATACGATCCAAAATTTGCGCGAGGCAATTAATCTGCCAGAAAATGCTGAAAATCGAGCTGCGGTAAAGACATCGGCAAGATATAAGATAAATGCCTACATTTCGCGCTATCGAGCCGATCGCGAAAAGAGTGGTTTGTATTCCTATACCACCATGTCCACAGCTTTAAATTCCTTGGCGGCATACTATAACGGTTCGGCAAAGCGGGCTGTTCCAGTCAAAGTTCGCGATCGCATATTGCAAGAATTTGATCGCGCGGAGACCGCACTAAGCCAAGGTCGTTAATTTTATTGTCAGTAAACTGTATTTTTTGTGATTCCAAAAATGCAGTTTACTGAAATTTATAACCAGCTTGAGGATAGCGAAAATTGACGACAGGATTGGCAACTATATATGAGGCATTGCATCAAGATCCTCAAACCCATGAGTTTCTAGAAGAGTTGCACCAAACTGACTCTAAAGAATTTTGGCATCGAGCGATCGCGGTGCTTCAACAGTTTTCGATGCAGATCCATTTTAAAGGGCTGTTGTTAACTCATCATCCATATATTTTGCCTAATGTGACCTATCGCGAACCCAAGTTGCAGACTTGGGTATTTACGCCCAGTAAATCTTCACTTTTCCCAACTGGTTCGTTACCAATTAGCGATACACAAGTCGTCTCGATATCCAAAGCCGATCCTCTCAATCAAGAATGGTTTTGTATTTTAGTAACTGAGACTTTCAGTGTCCTAGTGCTATCGTCCTCAAAAAGTCATAGTTGCGTCTGGTCAATGCATCCTATTGCCATTCAAGCAGCGATCTCTGAACTTTTACCGCGAATTCGGCGCACTGAGCAACAGACTTTATTGCAAACTAAGCTAAAACAGTTTCCAATTAACTTGCCTTCCTATCAAATTATGGCAAGATTTAGCACAATATTGATGGCACAATCTTCGATATTCCAAGAGTTGCCAATTCCAGAAATCCAAGAAGTTGATATTATCAAAGCCATTACTCATGAGGTTCGTACCCCTCTTACTACGATTCGGATGTTGGTGCGATCGCTAAAACGTCGCAAAGATCTATTAACAGAAGTAAAATCGCGCTTAGATCAAATTGATGCTGAATGCACTGAACAAATTGAAAGATTTAATTTGATTTTTGAGGCAGCACAACTAGACGATTACCCCATTGTGTTGGAGGCGACACAAATCGAGGAGATTTTAAGTGATGGATTCATGCGCTGGCAGGAACATGCGGGACGGCGACAGATTTCCTTAGAAATGATTTTACCGAACGAGATTCCTGCAATTTTGAGTAATGTGCTACTTCTATCTCAAGTTCTCAATGGGCTCGTTGATCGCTTAGTGCGGAGTTTTCCGCCCGATAGTCATATTCAACTAATTCTAACGAGTGCAGGCGAATATCTAAAATTACAGTTTCAATCGCAGGTGACTAGGCAGAGTGGAGGTGATTTACCATTGCTCAAAGCCGTTGGACAATGGTTGATGCTCCAACCTGAGACTGGAACTTTAAGTTTGAGCTTGCCAACTACCAAGACCTTGCTAAAAGCTCTTGGCGGCAAACTTACTGTGAGAATGCATTCCACCAGCGCTGCCTACGACGGCGAAATTCTGACAATCTTTTTGCCATTTTTTTGAATATTAGTTTAACTACGGAACTTTAAGATATATTGAGCAAAATCGTCTGACCAATTTCCCAATGAGTGACGAGCTTTATAAATTACTCTTAATAGATGCCGATCGCATTTTTCGGATGGGGATGCGATCATGGCTAGCCCAATTTTCTGATTTAGAAATGGTGGGGGAGGCAGAGACTCTTACTGAAGCTTTAGTGATTTTACAAAGAGCAATTGAGCCAGATCTAGTAATTCTCGATCTCAACTTAATCGCAAAAAATTCTGAATCAGTCGAAATCAATCGTCAATCTGGGTTAGAACTGTTTCAGCTTTTAAAGTCTGAATATCCAGAATTGCCGATTTTAGTACTGAGTTCTTCACAGGTTCCAAAATTGCTAGATATGTCATTGCGTAATGGTGTTGAGGGATATTGCCTGAAGGGGACTGCTTCAGACAAATTACTTACTGCTATTCGACAAGTTGCTGCGGGGAATCAGTATCTGGACGATCTCAAAGGATTCGTTATCGATCCGACAGATCGCTTAACAATAAACTTCCCTGAACAAACTGTTGTAGATATCTTGAAGCGTAATTTCTATTTGTCGGGGATACGAGGGATTGATCGTGTCTTAACAGAGGTAAAAGCAAATTTAGCTGATTCCAATAGAGATCGGCTTGGCGATCGGATTGCCAAAATGGTTTTAGCAGGACAGGCGCGCGAATTGAAAGCGGCACGTTGGTTGATAGATCGCTTATGGGGTCAAAAAATAGAACCAGTTATTGCTTCGGCTAATAATGCTCCTAATGTTTACGCAGAAATTGATAGTCCGAATGTGAAACTAAGCGATCGATTAACAAATAAATCACAAAACCAATCCAATCAGAAGCTAAGTAATAACGTCTTAGCTGTTCAGGCTAGTCTATGGGATAAGACTGTCACAAAGATCCAATCTAGCTTGGTGAATTTAAGTAAAACACCTTTAGAAATTGATATTTTAAAAGATGAGAAGAAACGGGAACTTCTATATATTGCTCTACGCCAAATCGAACAGAGTATAACTGATCTGCGATTTTCCCAAATTCAGCCATCACAGGTAGAAACAAAAATACCTGATATTTTAAAAAGTATTTGGCAGGAAACGGCAATTAATTTCTTTGGCAAATATTACATTCTTGATAATATTGCTAATGTTGATACTGAAGTCAATGTTGTAGATGTTTTGCTAAACGATGTAGCGATCATTCAAACAGAATTTTTAGATAAGATCTCTCAATTCAATAATTTACTCTCTCATTTATTGTTTGAAACAGAATTAGTCGTTGACAATTCTACTTCTGCCCTAGGAACAACTGAGGCAATGCAAAGAGCCGAATTGATCTTAGATGATTTGGTTATTCAAATTGCTAATGCCGTAATTCAACCACTTTTAAATAATTTCGCCAATGTGGAAGAAATCAAATACAATTTCTATCGATATAATCTGCTTGCCACCCGTGAAATCGAGCGATTTCGTAATGATTTATCCTGGAAATATCGCCTAGAAAAATACATTACTGACCCGCAATTAATCTTTGAGAGTCGCCATGTTTTGTTGACCTTTGCCGATGGCATCAAAAGAGTAAGTATCTATACGCCACGCAATCAGGAACTACAGCAGCTAGAAGGTTTACAGCTTGCTTTCACTTTGGTGTTGGAATTACAAGATGCGATCGCACCAAGACTAAAATCAGCGATCGGTTTTATTGGCAGTGGGCTTGTGTATGTATTAACCAATGTGGTCGGGCGTGGCATCGGTTTAATTGGTCGAGGGGTAGTGCAGGGGATTGGCAATGCTTGGCAAGATAGCCGACCCAAGAATAAGTAATTATCACTAAGCATGGGCAGTTAATTAAATTTATCTACAGAGATAGACTGATGCTATGGATAACTGTGCGATTATAATTGGAACTATCTTGTCTTTAGGTTTTGTTGACTGTGAATACCGTTCGTACTGTTTCTGATACTAAAAAAGATTTTTATTTAGCTTTCCCTAAGCCAGTTAATCAGGTCTATAGACGGGTTGTTGATGAGCTTTTGGTGGAAATCCATCTACTGAAAGTCAATCAAACATTTGTATATGACGCAATTTTCGCATTAGGTTTTGTAACAACTTTCGATCGCTTTACGGTGGGTTACAAGCCTGAGACCGATCGCTTTGCGGTATTTCATGCATTGTGTTCAGCGCTGCAATTTGATTCCGATCGTATTCGCCAAGATGCAGCAACTATGAGCGACCTCGCAACGAGATCGACAAATGAGATTAAACCCCTATTGACTAACTTAGACTCTGGGATAAATCTTGAACCTTTGTCTGGGCAACTACACATGATTGCTAACAAAGAAAATTTTAAATACAGTCGTTTGCTTGGTGTAGGTCTGTACGCATTGCTAGAGATAAGCAATCCAGAAGATATCGCTGATAACGCTAAGCGTGAAGAAGTGCTCAAATTAGTAGGTGAAACTCTTAAATTTGGTAGCGATCGCTTACTCAAAGATATTGATTTATATCGCTCTAACCTTGACAAGATTGAACAAGCGCGCCAAATGATCGCCGATATGGTAGAAGCAGAACGCAAAAAGCGTTCTCAGAAAGAAGCAGCGTCAGTTAGTTCTGCAACCGCTGAGTCTGCAACTGAAACTCCAGAAACTAAGGCTTAACATAAAAAAATGGAAGGCGCTGCCTTCCATTTTTTTATCTGTGATTAATCATGTCAAACTCAGAACCGACTTTAATCGTTGTCATGACAACTTTCCCTGAAATTAATCAGGCTCAAAGTACCGCCAATTTGTTGGTTGAAGAAAAACTTGCAGCTTGTGTACAGGTGATGCCTACCATGATGTCTACCTACATATGGGAAGGTAAACTTTGTCATGAGTCAGAGCATTTAGTCTTAATCAAGACTTTGCAGACCAATTATGAAAGGTTGGTAAGTAGACTGCGATCGCTACATCCCTACGAAACTCCAGAAATTATTGCCATACCAGCGATCGCAGTCGATTGCGACTATCTTAACTGGGCAAGCGCTATTTCAAATGCTTGCCCTTAATTCCTGAGAAAACATTTAAGAATTAATAGCAGTAAGATTTCTAACCTAAATTGCGATCCAACTGAATGTAGGTTTTATACCAAAGCACGAAATGGCGTAGCCATTTTGTGCTTTTAAAATCCTTACTGGGTTTGGTCTTTAATTTACAAAAATGTCGTCACACTTGTGACTTGATATTATATGAGGATTGCAGTAAAAAGACTCCCAATGCAGAACATGCTAACTCCCCACATTGGCGATCGCAACCACGGCAAATCGAGAATATAAAACACACTAAATAACAATCTTGATACCAGGAAAACTAGTACATAAAGTGAAGTTTTATCGGAAGCAACATTGCTAACGTAGGCTGTAAGCGCCGCCGCTGCAAACAATGCAAATGTTTCAAAGGAATTTTGATGCGCCCATGTAGCTCGTTTTGCATAGTCTGGCAAGCGGTCGAACATCGCTCTCGGAGAGTTCATATCATAGCCAATACTCATACGACCAAAGGCAACAGCTATATAAGGAAAATATACAAGCCCCGCCGCGATCGCAATACCGTATAGCAATATCTGCGATGGAGAAAATGTCAAATTCATTGCGCGTTTGATAATCCAGTTTAAGTGCTGTTCTATTTTAGAGCTATAAGCTTGAGATCCTCTAAATTTAGCCTTAGAAACCCTAAATAGTGGTAAATCTATTTGGGACTTGGCTGCAATGAGTCTGTCGGCAGCTTCACAAAAGTGTGCCCACACTTCTGTGAAAGAAAAACCAAAATCAGTGAGGGTTTTAAAAACACAAAATGGCTACGCCATTTTGTGCTTTGGTATAAGTAGAGATTTTTGAAGGAGTACCCTTAATGAATATCGCCACAGAGGAAGCGCTGCTAAATAGTCTTCATGCTTATGTGAATCGTTTTGAAAAGACAAATTCTCGAGAAGATCTACTTGCGATCGCAAGTTCGATTTTGACATTTCAACAAAAACAAGGAAATCTTGCGATCGCCCCTAATCAAGCAGAAGATTTAATTCAGCAGGTAGTCAATCAGTTTCAAAAAGAAACTAGATTGTCTGCTGCTGACGCAACTACTGATAAATTGGTTCAAGAAGTACATCAATGGCGGCAGTCATTAGAAAATCAGGTGCTGAATACACTCAATGCCTATGCTCAGAAGGTTCAGCCCGATCAATTACTGAATTTATTGCCAGAGACGATTTTATCTATTCTCCCTTTAGTTGAGAATGTTCAACTGCGTAAGTCAGAAGCTGAATCTTTAATTCGGCAGATACAATCAAAATTTAGTTTGCCTAATGCTTTAGCACTAGTCATCGATCCTAAATCCCTTGCGATCGCTGAAAAATTGTTAGAAGTGTTAAAATTTGGCGACTTAGAGAAAATGCTACAAGATTCTCTCTTAGGGAATCAGGACATGCTTAATAACACGCTTGAAAATGTAACCGAATCTCTGGTAGAAAATGAACTCGCCAAAATTCTTGGCAATGACTCACTACATCTGGATATTGACCTTGATGTTCAGAAACTTATGGTTAAGCAGGTAACACTCAAGCTCAATGTCATGGGGGCTTCTGCACCACCGTCAAAAAGTAGTGAGGAAATCTCTGCACAACTGGATGAAGAAATTGAACGTTTTAAAGCTTCACGTCCACTTCCAATCCGTTTGTTTTAGCATAAGTGGTTGCAATACCCACGTGCTAATCCCTTCCCAGTATTAAATTAGATATTGGAAACCAAGAATAGACGTTACGGCAGGGAGTGCCGCAACGTCTGTTCTTTCACTGGGAAATGAGTATGCGTTGCACAGCACAAACTCGATATTGAGATATCGTTGTTTGCCGTTACATAATAATTTTCAAAAATATTTACGAGTTATGACTCAAGTTCAATTTAAAATTCGTCCAGCTGATATTCTTGATATTCCTGCTATTTTTTCATTGATTTTGGCTCTGGCTGACTATGAAAATCTCTCAGATAAAGTCACAGGCAATATTGAATCCTTGAAAGAAGATCTATTTGGTGTAAAACCTTGCATTGAAGCGATCGTTGCGGAGATAGAACCTAATCAGCAGGTTGTGGGATTTGCGCTATTTTTTACCAGCTATTCCACTTTTTTAACCCTTCGTGGGATCTATTTAGAAGATCTATTTGTGCTCTCAGAATATCGCGCTATGGGAATTGGCAAGGCGTTAATAAGCAATATTGCTCAAATTGCTATAGAAAGAGGATATGGGCGCTTTGAATGGTCGGTTTTAGAATGGAATGAACCTGCGATCACATTTTATAAACGCATTGGTGCAGAGATCCTTCCAGATTGGCGGATATGTCGAGTCACTGATGATGCATTAGAAAGACTTGCCAAGCAATAATTGGGACGCAATGATCCTTTACTTAACAATCGCGATTTGAAGTTAATCCATTAGATAAAACTGTTTTACAAAGCTTTGATTTAGCTAACTGTACTTCTGAGATATTAGAACTTGTGAGATCAGCTTCAGTTAGATCAGTTTTATCAAATATGGCGTTAGTGAAGTTGGTTAGCAGCATTTTGGTATGCTTGAAATTCACATAGCTTAGATTCGCACCACTGAGATTAGCTCGACTCAAATTTGAGAATGTGACACTTGCGCCTACTAAATTTGCTCTACTGAGATCAGCGGCAAGTAGATAGGTATAGTCTAAGCTACTAACTGGAAGGTAAGCTCCAGTCAAATCACAGACTTGACAGTTTTTTGTAGTTTGTAATTGGACAACTTGGCTAGGATTTGCAGCCCATGCTGGTGAGGGAAACAAAAACAGTATAAGTAGCGCGATCGCCAAAAAGATGCGGTATTTCATAGCTAAAGCTCTCTTATATGGAAAAGTGATCTGGCTCTGATTAAAGCGTAAAGTATTACAACTAATCAATGGTTACAATCACAGGAGTATGATCGCTGGGTTGTGTTAGCTTGCGCGGTTCAGGATCGATCTTACAAGCTGTAGCCCTTTCATAGAGAGCCTCTGTCAAGAAATGGTAATCAATCCTCCATCCACGATTGCGTTGAAAACCTCCAGAACGATAATCCCACCAACTATAGTAGCCGCCTTCAGATTCAAACTTCCGAAATACATCTTTAAAGCCAAGGTTTAATACTTCTGCCAAGGTCTCACGCTCGATGTCAGTTGACATCACTTTGTTCTCACGCCCCTTGGGATCGTAAATATCAATATCAGCGATCGCTACATTAAAATCGCCGCAAATTAGCACATTAGAATTTTTCGCAAGCAAAGTTTGCAGATATTCGCGTAATAGCTTTAGCCAGCGCAATTTATATTCATATTTCTCACTCCCCACTTCTGATCCATTGGGCACATACATATTAACAATCTGCGTATCACCAAATCTACAGGTAATTAAGCGCTTTTGTTCGTCTAGGTTGGGTTCTAAGATATCGCCTAATACTGAGGCAAAGCCAGTTTGAATATTTTCAACAGGCGATCGCGTAATGATCGCTACACCGTTATAGGACTTCTGTCCATAAATATGGGTTTGGTAGCCCAGATCCGTGAATGGCGTATGGGGAAAATCAGCATCAATAACCTTTGTTTCTTGTAAACACAACAAATCGACCTCAGGATTTGATTGCAACCAATCACAAACATGGGTAATCCTTGTACGAACCGAGTTTACATTCCAAGTTGCGATTTTCATAAAATCTTCATGTCAAAAGTGAGTAAGCTGGACGGCGCTTTGCGCCATTCATCCTATCATTTTTGAGAGATATTGCCGTGAAGACCTCCAAGGCAAAAGTCATAATTGCATACTCTCTAATCTTGAGATATGGCACAATGTGATTGGTTCAGTTAGATTTTTTGTACATTTTGAGTTTGTCCAACATGATTTCCCATAACGATATTGCCGAATTAATTAGCGCGGCTTTGCCTAATTCCAAAGTTCAAGTTGAAGACCCTAATCGAGATGGTCAACATTTTTCGGCGATCGTAGTCGCTGAGCAATTTGAGGGCTTGTCAATGATTAAGCAGCACAAACTGGTTTATGGCGCAATTCAAAAGCATCTAGACACTGGAGATCTTCATGCATTGCAGCTAAAAACCTACAGCCTCTCGCAATGGAACAGTATGCAAGTACAAGTTCTCTAAGAAAACCGACAATTGTTCACAAAGTACGTAGATTACGATCGCGATCACAAGTCCCCACTACCTACATCACCGCTGCTACCTTAAAAAACCTAGATACTAAGTACATAAGGTTAAAGGAAAGGAGCAAAACAAATGTCAGTAAATACATTCGGCGGTTTTATCTTCAAGTTCTACGCAGTAACAATCGGCGGTTTAGTTTTGGTAAATGCTCTTTCTACTCTCTAATTTTTTTGGACAAAAAAACATGGATATCTTTCACATCGTATTTTTCGCTGTTAAATTTGTGGGGATAGCGATCGCAATCACGGCACTCACCGATGCCGCACAAAGTTTTTAAATTTATCTTCTTTAACTATTCAAAGCACCTATCCCATGTTTGGGCAAGGTGCTTTTTTATTGACTGTGGATTGCGCGATCTCGATCACAAAACGCTAGTGAGAAAGTCATCCTGAGACAAAGGATTACATCACCACACCAACTTTCTAAAAACTCGATACTAATCTCATCAAGAGTTTTAGGAAAGGAGCAAAGCAATGTCAGTAACTTCATTCGGTGGATTCATTATCAAGGTCTACGTTGTATCAATTGGTGGATTGCTTTTGCTAAATGCTCTTTCCACTCTCTAGTTTTTTTAAACCAACAATAATCAAAGATTTAGGAAAAAATATATGCAATTGATTTATCGCGGAAGCAAGTATGAGCCTCAAGCCCTTAGTCTTGGAGAGAGTAGCAAATACACTGCACCATCAAAACTGATGTATCGAGGTACTACCCATTGGACGAAACCCTATGACGATCCAATGACAGTTACCGAGTCATCAAGTTATGTGCTGGTTTTTCGAGGTGTAACCTATCAGGTCAACCGTGAAGTACTGAGAGTACCAACTCAGGAACGTTTAATTCCTTGTCAACAGTATTTAAAGGATTTTGCTGAGCTTACCTAAAAGCTGCGATCGGCTCAAACAATGTTTTTGAAATTTGCAAATCAAAACTTTTCAAGTTCTTGATTATTTAAAGCTACATTAAATCCAACCTCACACCAAGGTTTTACCTAATATAAGGCGATTTCCTCAATCGCCTTTTTTTTGTATCAAAATTGATTGATTATTATGCTTTCCGTAACAAAAACTTCCCCATGCTTTATACCAAACCACAAAATGGCATAGCATTTTGTGGTTTGGTATTACTCGATCACTTTAGGAATGATAATTTTCAGGTTGGGAAGGTAGGACTAACTTCGGATGAATCTTTGCTCATAACGATCATTTTAAAAAATGCCTGCGGATTCGTAGAGGCGTCGAATGAGGGCGAGGATCTTGAGATCGTAGAGAGGATCGATTGTCCACCGCCCTGTTAGTTGCTCTAAAACTGGGGCAATACCTCTCGCTACCAAATGGAATCTTGGTGCAACAAGAGGTTTAAATAGCGGAGCATTACTGGCATAAGCTTTAAGCTGTTGGATATGTGCTCTTACACCTGTGCGCTGATCAGCAAAACTAGCAGCCGATCCATTTGCCATAGAACTAGCCGTTACACCCAAACTAGCAAAATTATTTTTCTCAGGCTCAATACCTTTGACAAACCGGAGAAAGCCAGTTTCAATGCACATTTGACAAAAAGCAATATCATGATTTACGCCTTCAATTCCTGCTTCTTCGCGATATATATGGGGTAGATCGCTATAATTGGTGAGAACTGCTTCATTATTATTTTTAAGGAACATTAGCATTTGTACTTCCGAAGCATTGCCAACTCCCATGATCTGATTGATTTGTCCAGTGAACACTTTGAAAATTGTTTTCAAATGAAGAATGCGTGTAGGGCTATCCCAAGATACAGAAGTATTTAGCTCACGCAACGCGATCGCTTGTACATAGACAATACTTTGATAGCGCAGCCGACAGTTTAGAGGGATTTGATTGAGATCGAAGCCGAGGCGATCGACTAAATCCGCAGGTACAAAAGCATTTCCTGAAACTAGAATTCCTTTTTCTTCATAACTTTGACCATTGAGATTGATATTAATTTCTGGGTAAGTGACCGGCTTAATAGCCGTGGGGCGATTGGATGGAGTATATACAGGAATCGTTGCTGCAGTTTCGTTAATCCATGCTTGCAAACCATCGGCAATGCCGATCGCATAGTCACGTCGCCTTGTTTGCATTAATAACTTGTCTTGAGGATTGTTAGAAAACACTAATTCCAGCAAGATAGAAGGAACTGAAATTTGGCGGCAAAAGCTCAAACTGCCTATGTCCGCGATCGTATCTGCTTTTGCGCCGCGATTGATGATTTCAGGAACACGTTTAGTTAAAGCGCTGGTAAGTATTTCTGCTTGTCGTTTACGTAGTGCATTATTTGTAATGTAATAGGCAGTTGTACCGCGTAACTCACTAGCATTGGCAATATCTATTTGTAACGACAAAGCCACATCTTGAGATGTAGCTCGCGCATTAATCCATGCGATCGCCTCAGTTAAATTTAAATCATCGCTAGGGATGCTGATCGAAATGCCCCGCGATCGCAATTCGGCAATTACTAAGTCTCTAGTGGCAGCTAATTCAGCAGTTTCCATCGCTCCACCAGTCATCTCACTTAGATCGCGAAATGACCCCTCAAAACCACCGTGACCTGCGGAAATAAATATTTTGCCCATATCTCTATCTGCCAGCCAATTTCAGCAACCAAAAAAGTCTTCGTAAGTCTATCAGCTTTTGTCCTGTTTGACTTTTTATTATTTGAAATTCAATTTATGAAACCAATTTTGGAGTTTACAGCGCCTTCGTCTCTATAAACTCTAAAATTGGTTTTGATATTAAAAACAGAAAAGGACACTTCGCCCCCTTCTATTTTTTGGCTTGAGATTTGATCGTAAAAACATCAAAATTGGTTTCATAATTAATACAGCATTTTGCGAATGTCTTCGTCACACATTCGCAAAGCAAAAATCAATCTCAGTGAGGTTTTTGGCTTTATATTTTGCCTATGGCAAAATATAAAGCGATGTATTTCTGGTTTATCAGGGCGGGAATCTTCAAAAAGCACCAATCATGAAAAAAAGAGTTAATCTTACCTTTCCAAAGCGAGCAATCAGCATTCCGATCACCTATCGGCTTGCCAAAGATTTTAATATTGCCGCCAATATCATTCGCGCCCAAGTTGCCCCCAATAAAGTGGGCAAAATGGTGCTGGAGCTATCAGGCGATATTGATCAACTTGAAGAAGCGATGGATTGGATGCGATCGCAAGATATCGAGGTTTCATTACATGGACGCGAAATTGTGATCGATGATACTGCTTGTGTCGATTGTGGCTTGTGTACTGGTGTTTGCCCTACTGAAGCCTTGACTCTCGATCCAAAAACTTTTCAACTCAACTTTTTGCGATCGCGCTGTGTTGTCTGTGAACAATGCATTACTGCATGTCCTGTTAATGCTATCTCCATCAACCTGTAGCTTTTTTTAGCAATTTTTGATTAACCCAGCCGCAATAATTTTTTGAAAGTGTTGCTTTGCAACACTTTCAAAAAAATTATTGGTACAGGATTGAGTACAAAGCATTGTAAGCTCAGGAGAGGTAATGCTTAAGACACAAATCAGCAACAACCGATTTGAGATTGCGATAAACGCCTATAATGATACAAAAAGTAACAATTTTTCATAAACCCTTTAATCAATCAAACTTTGAGTCATAACTCATGCATTTTGAGTTTTTTTCGCTAGAAATTATTCAAGAATGGACGCAGCAGTATGGATACTGGATTGTCTTCTTTGGCATCATGCTTGAGAATGCAGGTATCCCATTACCAGGAGAAACGATCACCTTAGTTGGTGGATTTTTAGCCGGAAATGGTGAGTTGCGCTATCCATTAGTTTTGCTATGTACTGTTGCAGGAGCGATCTTGGGAGATAGTGCGGGCTACTGGTTAGGACGTTGGGGAGGCTTGCCAGCTTTAGAGAAAATCGGCAAACTATTTCGGATGCCCAGCGATGAAATTGCGATCGCTCGCGAAAAATTTCGAGGTAGCGCCGATCGGGCTGTATTTTTTGGTCGCTTTATAGCTATTTTACGAATATTTGCGGGACCGATGGCAGGATTGTCGGGTATGTCTTACTCGCGATTTCTATTTTTTAATGCTACTGGCGCAATAGTTTGGGCAACAGCTACCACAGGGGTAGCTTACTACGCAGGCACTTTAATTCCCCTAGAGACTTTAGTTTCTGGAGTTGTGAGGATTAGTTCAATTATCTTGAGCGGCGTAGTGCTATGGTTTGCTACGCCACCCGCATTTAGATGGCTTAAAGAAAGGTTTATCAATTCGCGCAATGCAAATAAGCCTCAGTCTTCTAAACCCAGTCATCCTAATCTGCAATCTGCTCAAGAGTCACCTGTCCTCTTATCAATCACTGAAGATAAAGTGATGGTCAAAATCGAAAAAGATTAAATACAAAAAGATGGGCTACCCAGTGGGTAGCCCATCTTTTTGTATTTACGGAGAGAGAGGGATTCGAACCCTCGGTTGCTTTCACAACATTCGATTTCAAGTCGAACGCATTCGACCACTCTGCCATCTCTCCCGTTGGATATTCTAAAGCATGATTACACCTAATACAAGCAAAAAATAAAGACTCGCAATGCGAGTCTTTATTTTTTGCTTGGTCTACTTAGCCGATTGCCTATGCTTTTACAGCTGACATAGATAAGGTGTAGTAACCCAATTGATTAGGAACTCTCTCCCACTTACCATCTAGCTTGCCCTTAGACAAGTTTTTGGTAACGCGATCCTTCGCTTGACGGAAGTTTTCTGCTGAGAGATCACCATACAGAGCTTTGACAACGCTATCAGCATTGACAAACTCGCCCTTACGTTCTTGCAAGACCTTCTCGATCGCATCGGTTAGTGTATTACCCTGATATAGAGGACGCATGACCAAAGAACTCATACGACCAGACTTTTTGGATTGTGGTGATTTGGCTGCTGCTACAGTCTTTTTTGAAGACTTAGGCGATTTTGCGGGAGTAGGAGCAGTCTTAGCAGCAGCTTTAGGAGCAGTCTTAGCAGCAGCTTTAGGAGCTTCAGTCTTCACGGATGCAGCTCTACCTCTCTTAATAGTTGAGATTGGAATTGTTTTTAAGGTTTCTAGAGATAGTGTGTAGTAACCAAGTTGGTTAGGAACACGCTTCCATTTATTTTCGCCCTTGCCCTTGGATAGATTCTTAGTGACGCGCTCTTTAGCAACTCTAAAAACAGTCTCGGCGAGATCACCATAAAGAATATTGACCACGTCATCAGCATTAACAGCTTGACCTTGGCGTTCATTCAAAATCTTTTCGATCGATTCTGTAAGGGTGAGTCCTTCGTATGCAGGACGAGTTGTCAAAGACCCACGACGATGTCCTCTTCCCCTGGCAGCAGGGGCTACTGAAGGTTTAGCAACTGCTTTCGTCTTAGTGGTTTTAGTAGGGACTGGAACTTCAGCAACAACAGGAGCAACAACAACAGGAGCAACAGCTACAACTTCTTTCTTTTTAGCTTTGGTCTTAGGAGCTTCGGCGGGTAATGTTCCTAGGAGTGCTTCAACATGAGCGAGTTGGGCGCGGGCTTGAGCCACTTTATCTTCATATTCAGAGAGGAAGCCTTGCAAACTGCTATGCAAAGCTTGTAAAGTCGCACCAAAGCCATCTGGCTGTAGGGTTACAGGTAGATCTATAGTCATATTATGGAAACCAAAAAGATAGTAATGATTGATTGATTAGATTAGCTTGTTTCTTCATACTTTTGCTTATGATAGAAGAAACTCATCATTTCGTTCTATCACGTTTTGAGAGAACTCGCAATAGTTTAGACAGAATTCTCACCATTTTATTTTTTTTAAGGAGAAAGAGGGATATGTATTGACTCTTTTTTCTTGTTGTATTGGGTTCATAAGAAATACCGTAATTCAAGCTTAATACCACCAATTCCTTAAAGCGCGACCGATACTGTAAGGAGTTAAACCTAAATCCAGTAAGGCTTTTAGGTTTAAAGAAACCTCGAAGCCATTTTTTGAAGTGGGATAAAGTCTATTCAGGCTAACTTAAATATGGCTGAGAGAGTTCAATGTGCAAATCCTTCTCAGAGCCAAACAACAAAAGTCTCGCTTGGCGAGACTTTTGTTGTTTGGCTCTGAGAGATTAACCCGAACTATCTTTCAATAAAGTTTTGGGGGTTTAAAAATGTGTTGCTATTTTTTTAAGTCAAGAAGAAACTTTGCTTCAGCAGCCCGATCGCTATTGGGATATCGCTCTAGCAATTTTTGTAAATAATTGGATTGTTCAGTGAGAAAGAAGCTCGAAAATAGCAAATCATCAATATATTGGCTCTGGGGAAACTTCACCTGCAATTCAGTGATGATGCCATCAATGCGTCTTTGGTAGTCAGAAAGCATGTTCTTTTCGCGTTGCTCGTAATCTTGGTAATAATAGCTACGCTTGCTCGTCGGTTGATATTGCTTCGCCGCTGTTACTCCAGCGGGGGGATGGATACGTTGGGTTTCTGAGAAAGTATGGTTTTCCCACTGGGAAAGCAGGGTCATTGCTACCATGTACAGAGATTTTTCGCGAAGGCTGGTTGGGAGACTGCGATCTTCTAGTAAGTTTTGATAGAGGGAAAGAGCGATCGCATTTTGACTACCAGCTTGATATTTAGCCAGAATTTCCGCTTCACTGCGCTTAGATTCATCGCATACCCACCACTCGCTACAATTCCCGTTCGGCAGACGATAAAGACGACTACCATCCCAGATTGGTAAATAACCGTTTTTCCATCCTCCTATGCCTGCCCAATTGGAGGCTATTTGATATCGCGATTCGGGAGTATTTTCGATTTGCCACTGGCGGAGTTTTTGCCAGCGTAATTTTTGTTCGCTCAATAATGTTTGAGCTTCTTTCTTAAAATTTTCGACCTGATTATATTGCCATGACCAACGCGGCCGTCCTTGTGGATAATAATAAGCTTCGAGAAGAGCATCAGGCATTGCTTCTAGTTCCACATTTGCGGATACCTCTAAAGCTTTGGCATAGTTGTGCGATCGCACATATTGGATGGCGATCGCATATTGCAAGAGAGGAGCAAGGGGTTTGTTTTCTGGCTCTTGTAGGATGGTTTGCATCTGGTCGATGGATAGACCGACATCCAGTAGGGTGCGTACATGGGGAAAAGCGAGGTAAAGGGCATCGCGATCGCCCATTGGTTGCGCCATAATTTTGATCCAGAGACGCATCGCTCCGACAATATCATTGTTGTCTTGGAGACTGAGGGCAAGAAAGTGATGGGCATCATCGGCTCCAGAATGATTTGAATATCGTTGTAACCATCCTTGCCAAGCATTGAGGCGTTCTTTCTCAGTTCGTTTGGCATTACTAGCCAGAATTGCCTCATTACGAGGCTGACCATCAAAATAAGAGCGACCAGTTAAATCTCCATATTCACGACATGCTCTAGCAAATGTTGATTGCGGATATTTCTCCACCATTCCCAGCAGCAAGTAATAGGCATAGTCACCTTTTGACGCAAAATTTTCGTAACTGACTATCCTTGAGAGCGAATGTAGTTGAGATAGATCGTTATTCAAAATATTTTTGAGGATTTCTGTCCCTTTAGTATCTCCGTGACGATCTAATTCGGCGATCGCCCAAACGCGATCGCTAGCAGAGCGATCATTAGCTAAAGAAAGAAAGAAAGCGCGAGCGAAAGGCGTAATTTGTCCTGCTTTGATCGCACCTAATCGCTCAACTAAAATATGCTCTTGGGAATCGCTAGATAATTTTTGATAGAGGGCGATCGCAGATTTGACTTGAATATCTGTAGGTTGTTGAAGCTGCTCGTACTGCAACCATTCCGATAGACCCACAAAATTCTTATCTTTCTCGTAGGGATTTTTGCCATTCACCGCTTCATATCCCAACAATCGAGTTAAAAACTCTAGATTAAATTGGTCGTAATATTGCGGCGAATTTTGAGGCTCAAGATTTGCTTTGGCAAGACTGATTAGCTCTTCCCGTACTTTTGGATCATCTAAGCCAAATTCTTTCTCCCAGTCCTTGCTATGAGTTTCTAATGCATAGGAAGCGATGTTATACAAGTTAGGATAAGCCAAACGCCTTTGAATCTGTCCACGTAGCCATAGGGTTGTGTAAGGTTTTCCTAGACCGCGAATTCCTTCGATACCATATTTTTGGCGAGCATCATCACGGGAGCTAGCATAATAACTCAATAACGGATAGGACTTAGCTCCGTATTTTTTCCAGACTGGATTCGCAACAGGATCTTTTCCCCATTTGGTAACAATAATATCTTGGCGGATTGCTTGAGCAATTTCTTGCCATTGGGGATCAAATCGAAGGCGATCGCGCAGGACATCATCGATTTCTAGTTGTGAGATTTCTTGAGGACTGAAAGAATCCGCCAGTTTTGACATTTCAGATGGACTAGGTATTTTAACTGTCCGAGATTGAAATACTTCTGTCGCTTTAAGGGCTATGCCAAACGAGAAGATAGCGGCAGATAAAGTCAATACATACAGATAGCGCTTTTGCATTTGAGCTCCAAAATGTCTCTAAACTAGTCAAATTGAAAGAAGAATTGATGAGGCCTTTCGTTTTCTATACTATTAAACGTGATTTCGGTGAGACAGAAGTACTTCTCAGCAATTTGCAACAAAAAATAATCAGAGAGAAACCCGCACTCAAAAAGCATTTAGAAGTAAGTTGCTTAATCATCTTGTTTGAAATGACCTTAATTGCCGCTGCTAAGTATTTGTGCAAAATAAATTACCCAAACCCAACAAGGCTTATTAATCACAAAATTGAGTAGCCATTTTGTGATTTGGTATTATTGAATATATACATTGCGAGAACTATTTTAGAAATCATACCCAGAAAATTTTTATGTATCCATTTGTACCTCGCAGTGTTGCTGTTTTGATAAACATTTCACTATTTTCTGTAGGTTGCAGCAGTAATCCCACTGTTGCATATTCACCGATCGCCAATTCAACATCAACTTTGCAATCGGTGATAAATGAGGCGACTCCGATTGCGGCAATCCCGGAGGTATCAGAAAATCTACTAAGTGCAGAACAGCTAATGCAATTAAAGCAACTAGGTATAAAAGTTGTTTTGCCTACCTATCTGCCAGCAGGCTTTAAGGTCACTTATTTTGAGGCACATAGACAGAAAAATCCTCAAGACATAACCGATTCTGCCTACTACAGAGTTTCGTATGCTAATGCAAACAACATTTGCATCGAAGTAGGCAGTGGATATCAGGCTGTATGGATAACAAACCCCAGCAAAAGCCAACTTGAAACTTCTCTGGGAGACATCGAGATTACCTATGGAAAACTCCGCAGAAGTGAAACAATGCAATATTGGGCTTCAATTAAAAAAGGTGGACAAGTCGTCTATACCGGCGGAAAACTTTCTGGATCAAGCGAAATCTGCAACCCCATGAGCCTAGAAGATTTCACTAAGGTTCTGAAGTCATTAACAGTGCTTGAATAAAAATCTTATGCCTAACAACGAGATTCTCTTGCTCGCTAAGAATGCGATAATATCGCATTCTTAGCAGGAAACTTTAGGTCAAGGCAATCAAGGCTTAAAAGAACAAATGACTCTCAGGTTGAATATTGATTTCCATCGGTACGGTTTGTGGATCGGCGGAAAGAGCAAACATGATTGCATTTGCGGCAGTTTCGGTCGTTAACATTTTGCTGCGATCGACCTTCAGGCTGACGTTATCCCAGAATGGCGAATCAATTCCCCCAAAATAAAATAGAGTCACTTTAATCCCCAAACGGCGAAGTTCATCTGCCATGCATTTACTAAATCCGATCGCTCCAAATTTCGATGCACAGTAAGCTGCCGCCATTGCCATTGGATGCTTACCCAGAATACCAATTACATTACAGATATGACCAATCTTACGATCCTTCATTACATTAGCAACCACTTGACTCGTATAGAAATTCCCTTTGAGATTGAGATCCAGCATCTGGTCAAGTTCTTGCGGTTCAATGCGAAGGAATTGCTTCATCACGCCCGCACCTGCGGCATTCACTAAGACATCAATCTGTCCAAACTGAGCGATCGCCTTCTGCACCATCGCTTCGACTTGCTCATACTTAGTGATATCTGTAGGAACTGCGATCGCCTCGATATCGTAGTCATCTTCCAGATTGTTGACTAGCTCTTCTAACTTATCAACATCTCTAGCTACGAGAACTAACTTCGCTCCTGCTTCAGCTAGTTTTGGTACAAGTGCTGATCCAATTCCGCCTGTTGCACCGACAACGACAACAACTTTGTTTTGCATCTTAAAAATATGATTTGTTTACAATACTTTACATTTCTTTACATATCCTCGCACAGATGGCTCACTAGCGATCGCATTACCTAATTTCCTCCCAAAAATTGCGTGGATTGATGATTGAAGTATTCTCGATTGGGTTCAATACAAGCAGATCATTGTCTCCAGTAATCAGATGTGAAGCATTGCCATTTAGCGCTAAGTCAATGAATTTATCATCTTTCGGATCTCGACAGAATTGAACTTGATTGACAATCTCGATCCATAACCATGCAGTTTTGATGCGGATAGATAATCCATCAATATCGTCATGATCGATATATTTAGAAAATTTTGAGCGCCCTAAAACAGATAAAACTTCGTTGAGCGTAGCCGTGGAGTATAAAATAAAGCCATTGTTTTCTCCCCAATTCAAAACTTTGGCTGAAATAGATTCTGGGGATAAAATAGCGCTTATTAAGACATTAGTATCGATAACTAAACGCATAGAACTATTCGTCGTCATTCAACAGTTCATTTAACCTATCTTCCGTTAAACCACATTTTTGAGCCTTTTTCCCAATACTATCTCTAAATTGTTGAAATTCTTGAATATTGGTACGAGTAATGCGTTGATAGTCTTCGATAGACATAATCACAGCGACATCACGATTCTGTTTACGGATCATCACAGGTTCGCGTTGGGCTTTGTCGATGACTGCACCAAAAGATTGTTTGGCTTCTGTTGCTGAAACAATTTGCATAGGTATATCTTTTTTCTTATATTATAGACAAAATAGACGATTCGTCCATAATTTGTGATAGCGATCCAGTAATTCTCATATTGAGAATTTAATGTCTCAAAAATAGCGATCGCTGATTAATAGCGATCGCTCGATCGCTTATAAATTTAGGCAACCCCATTTTCTTTAAACCAAACCTGTAATCGTTGCCATCCATCCTCAGCGTCTGACTGACGATAGGAAGGACGATAATCGGCGTGAAAAGCATGAGGCGCATCAGGATAAATGACGATCTCAGATCTGGTACTGCTGCCTTTGAGGCGATCGCGCATTTGCTCAACCGTATCTAAAGGAATTCCCGTATCTTTGCCACCATAGAGTCCTAAAATTGGCACTTGCAGGCTTGCGGCGATGTCAACTGGATGTTTGGGCGTGAGTGCAGTTGATTCGCCCACAAGTCTGCCATACCAAGCCACCCCAGCCTTGACTTTAGGGTTATGGGCAGCATAGAGCCAAGTAATTCGGCCACCCCAGCAAAAACCTGTAATGCCCAATTTTTGAATATTACCCTTAGACAATTTCGCTGCCCATTTCACGGTTGCATCAAGGTCAGACATTACCTGCGCATCAGGTACTTTACTAACCACTTTCCGAATCTCAGCAATATCTGTCAGTTTTGACACATCTCCTTGTCGATAAAACATTTCAGGGGCGATCGCTAAATAACCTAATTTGGCTAAGCGGCGACAAACATCTTGTATGTATGCATGAACTCCAAAAATCTCTTGGACAACTAAGATGACAGGGAAATCTTTGCCTACAGTCGGTCTAGCCCGATAGGCGGGAATTATGCCATCTTTGACGGGAATTTTGACTTCACCTGCGATGATCCCCTTGCGATCAGTAGTAATAGTTTTTGCCGAAATTGGCTGTACCGCGATCGCAAAGCCTGCCGTCAGACTACTAATCGCAATGAACTCGCGTCTGGTCAGTTTTGACATTCAAGTTAACCTTCAGAATTTATAGATGGCGATAAGTTTTCTCTAATGCTATCTATAATTCTGCAACCTAAACCTATTTTATTGCGGGGTAATGTTCCCCTTCAGTAGCGGCAAGTAACCTCAAACTTCAACGCCGAAGACTTTCGACAGTCCGCTGAAAGGGGGGCGTTATGCAGCAAACTCACGAGCAAGTTGAATGAATCGCAGAATTTGCTCAGGCAACCCATCTACTTGCTTTTGAGCAATCATCCTCTGCCACAAAAAACCTAAGATTCCTCGAACTTGAACAGTTACTTGAATCTCTGTTCCAGCAGCAGTGTCAATAAACTCATGAACGGTTCGCATTTGAGCGAAGGGGAACTGAGTGACATCAATGAATCGATGTGGGGGAACAAATTCTTCAATTGTCAGTTTTACAGATGGAGCACCTTTGGGCTTAAGAACAAATTTAGAACCTAATTGAGGCAACCCAGCAATTTGCGTAAATTCAATATCTTCATCCCATACAGACCAATTTGGAATATCAGCAAGCACCCGCCAAAGACTAGAAGACGGGACATCGGTCATGACACTTTAGCTCTTCTGCCACATCACTTAAAACCTCAGATTAGATCGTGTCCATTATATAATAAATATATTTATTATATATATATTTATTATATAATCAGTCAGAAATTAGGGATCAAAAATATGGAACAAGCTCACTATTGAATTGGTGTTGCCTCAAAAAATCACGTTCTAAAAGGCTTACAGGGCAGCTTTTGTCAACTTTGTCACGGTAAGCATAGTCCGCTAAAGCGGTTGAGTTCAGGTGACTGGATTGTCTACTACTCACCTCGAACAGCAATGAACAGTGGAAATATTGTGCAATCTTTTACCGCGATAGGTGAAATACTAAATGCAGAACCCTATCTCTTTGATATGGGTAATGTTTTGTACCCTATCGGCGAGATGTCCGCTTTATCGCAGTCGAGGAAGTACCAATCCGCCTATTGCTAGACGATCTGACCTTTATTAAAAACAAGAAGTCCTGGGGTTATGTATTTCGATTTGGATTACTTGAAATTCCTGAGTCAGACTTTCAAAGGATTGCAGAAGCAATGAAAGTAGAGGCTCTAGTGAAGTTATGACGATTAATTGGGAAAGAGTCTCTCAATTCACTGTGCCAGAAGATAGTATGGGCTTCCTGCTTTGGCAAGTCGTTCATTTGTGGCAACGACAAGTTGAAATGACTTTAGCAGAGATTGATATCACTCACTTACAGTTTGTTCTGCTAGCAGGAATTGGCTGGCTGACTCGTAATGGCGATTTGTTGACTCAGGTACGACTAGCAGAGATCTGCAAAATCGATGTCATGCAGATCTCTCAAGTTGCTAGAAAACTTGAAGCTAAAGAATTAATCCAACGATCTTCTCATCCTACTGATACACGCGCGAAGGTGCTGAATTTAACCTCCAGTGGTGAAGCAATTCTTGAACAAGCGCTACCTCTAGTTGAGAGCTTGGATGCAAATTTTTTTAGCGGATGTAGCCAACCAACTTTACTCATTGAACTAAAGAAGTTACTCCATGAAATCTAAGCAGGGCGAAGGTTGAGCAAAAAAAATTAGCAATTTGGGTATATTTTCAGGCTGCGCCCATGCCAGATATTTAGCCACATAACAGATACAATGTCGCTGTAAATAAAGTAAGAGTCGCCTCAAAGTGGTGACTCTTACTTTATTTACAAATTTTGACTGGAGTTTTGACACTTTTTAGCTCATAAATTGCTGTCTCCAGTAAAGAAACACCTGTCATCTCTTCTGGTTGCGGGACTTGCAGGATTTCTAAAATCGTAGGCGCAATATCCGCTAGACGACCACCTGAAGGCTTGAGCTTGACATCAGCACCATGACCATAGATCTTGCATCCTTCACCTTCTACCAAAATAAATGGTACAGGATTGCTGGAGTGGGCAGTCCAAGGATTGCCATGCTCATCCCACATATATTCAGCATTACCATGATCGGCGGTAATTAGAGCCGTACCTCCTGCATTGGCGATACTAGATAATAATTTGCCTAAACATCGATCAACCTGTTCTAGAGCCTTGACCGTAGCTTCAAAGTTGCCAGTGTGCCCTACCATGTCTGGATTAGCGTAATTAATTACAATCAGTGAGTAAATTCGTTTAGCGATCGCCTCAGAGGCGATGCGTGTCACCTCAGCCGCAGACATGTCAGGTTCTTGATCGTAGGTAGATACCCTTGGACTATTGACCAAAACGCGATCGTCGCCTTCGCTGGCTTCTTCCAAGCCACCGTCAAAGAAATAGGTGACATGGGCATATTTCTCAGTTTCGGCTAGGCGTAACTGCTTCAGTCCATGGTTTGCCACGACTGGCCCCAGCAAATTAGTTAAGTTTTGCGGTAAAAAGGCAACAGGGACAGGTAAAGCGCTATCGTACTGCGTAAATGTGGCATAGGCGATATCCTCAATATAATCGCGTTCAAAACCTGTGAAATTTTTTGCAACTATGGCTTGGGTAATCTCGCGAGAGCGATCTGGACGGAAATTAAAGCAAATTACACCGTCACCAGAGGCGATCGCACCGTGCGCAATTCGAGTTGGGGGCAAAAATTCGTCGGTAACCTTTTCTTTGTATGCCGATTCCAACAAATCCGTTGGTTCAGTTACCTCAGTGGTGATGCGATCGTTTGTCAGGACTTCATAGGCTTTTTGAACGCGATCCCAACGCTTGTCGCGATCCATAACAAAATAACGTCCACTGATCGTGGCAATACGTCCAACTCCAATCTTTTTAATATGTGCCTGTAAAAGCTTAATAAAGTTGATCCCTGAATGCGGCAAAGTGTCGCGACCATCAGTAATCACATGAATACAGACATCATCAATTTGTTGAGATTTGGCTAAATCTAGCAATCCCAATAGATGATCGATATGTGAATGTACGCCACCATCTGAGCAAAGCCCGATAAGATGCAATTTGCTATGGTTAGCCCTGACCTTTTCACAAACTTGGACTAGTACAGAATTTGACAACAACGAGCCATCATCGACAGCATCAGAAATTCTCACTAATTCTTGAGGGACAACTCGGCCTGCACCAATGTTTAAATGTCCAACTTCAGAGTTGCCCATTTGACCTTTGGGTAAGCCAACATCTTTGCCAGAGGCTTGGAGGAGAGTTTTTGGGTAGGTACTCCACAGACTATCCATGACGGGAGTATTTGCTGCTGCGATCGCATTGCCCTCGGTTTCTTCCCTATGTCCCCAGCCGTCTAAGATGATCAGAACCAGTGGAGAAACAGACCCCGTTTGCATAAAAGACAGTTCCTTGTTAAGTACATGTTCACTCCTCACTAGGCAATAATACCATCGGAGCAAATCTACGGATTACCTTAACAATACTTGGCAATTAGCGAGATCGCAATGTATCGTAAAAAACTTTTAATAATGCACCAAACTGTTGTGTTTTCCTAAAACAGGAAACAAGTTTAGAAATACCTGAGTGATTAGCCGATCACTAACAAATGTATGATGATTACTCTGTAGTGCTTTGCTGTGACCTAGGTTAGTTGGTAAATCATCGCAATAAATCCTTTCATCGGTTAAAAAATTTCCCTTAAGAATGGCGTTAATAGTTCAAAAATATGGTGGCTCTTCCGTAGCCGATGCTGATCGCATTAAAGCAGTCCGAGATCGCATTAAGCAGACAGTTTGTGCTGGCAATCAAGTTGTAGTAGTGGTTTCAGCAATGGGTAAAACTACTGATGGTCTGGTTGCCCTTGCAGAATCTGTGTCAGCAAATCATGACCAAACCCTCAACGAAATTGCTGCAAAAGAGCGCGAAATGGATCTGCTCTTAGTTACAGGTGAGCAAGTAACGATCGCTTTGCTAAGCATGGCACTGCAAGCAGCAGGTCAACCAGCGATCGCTATGAACGGCTCGCAGGTAAGGGTAGTCACTGAGCCAAACCACACCCGCGCCAGAATTTTATATGTGGAACCAGATCGTATCAAAGCCGAGCTTGCTCTTGGAAAAGTTGTTGTGATTGCAGGGTTTCAAGGTGTTACACTTGATCCAGCAACGGGGTTGCCTAGTTCTGAAATTACGACCCTCGGACGCGGCGGCTCAGACACATCAGCGGTTGCGATCGCAGCGGCGATTGAAGCTGACATTTGCGAAATATATACTGATGTTCCAGGGATTTTGACGACTGACCCGCGCATTGTGCCTAAGGCGCAGATGTTAACAGAAATTACTTGCGATGAAATGCTAGAGCTAGCTAGTCTTGGCGCAAAGGTTTTGCATCCGAGATCGGTAGAAATTGCACGTAATTTTGGTGTGAGAATGTGTGTGCGATCGAGTTGGCTCGATGATGCGGGTACGGTGATCACTTCGCCACGTATTGGTACAGGCAATCTCAAATCCTTGGAAGTAAATCGTTTTGTCGAGACAGTCTCAATTGATTACGATCAAGTCAAAATTGCGCTCTTGCAAATTCCCGATCACCCAGGGATCGCCTCGCAACTTTTTAAATCTTTAGCCGATCGAGGAATCAATGTTGACTTGATTATTCAAGCGGTACAAGAAACCGAAGGGGTAAATGACATCGCTTTTACGATTCCTCAAAATCAATTGCAGTTGGCGGAAGTGGTCACCCGCAGCTTGGAAATTGGTGCAAGTTTAGTTACAGTCGATTCCAATGTTGCTAAAATCAGCATTATCGGGGTGGGCATGATCGGGCGACCTGGGGTTGCTGCCCAAATGTTCACATCTCTCGCTGAAGCGGGAATCAATATTCAAATGATTTCTACTTCTGAAATTAAAATTAGCTGTGTGATTGCGGCTACCGACGGAGAAAACGCGATCGCGGCGATCCAGAAAGCCTTTGATGTAAAAGTGCGATCGCATCAAGCCTGTGAAATTAATTCTGAAAATATCTCAGATATTTCGCCTGTGCGTGGGGTAGCTCTAGATCGCAATCGTGCGAGAATTGCCGTACAGCAAGTACCCGATCGCCCAGGCATGGCTGCGAAGATCCTTGAGCAACTTGTCGAACACAATATTAGTTTGGATATGATTGTGCAGTCGCAATCCGATCGCGATGTTAATGAAATTGCTTTTACTGTAGCGATCGCCGATCTTGCCAAAGCTGAGACAGCCCTTAAACAGTATGCTAAAGTTCTCGGCTATGGTGAAGTTAGCTGTGATGGTGACATTAGCAAAGTCAGTATTGTCGGCGCAAATATGATCCACCAGTCTGGAATTGCTGCACGCATGTTCAGCGCCCTTGCGGATGCAAACATTAATATTGAGATGATCGCCACATCCGAGATTAAGGTTAGCTGTGTGGTTCGCGATCATCAAGCGGAACAAGCACTGAAAGTTATTCATCAAGAGTTTAACCTGTCTGGCGATCGTGCCATTGAAGTTCCCAGCGCCTTGAAAAAGTAGCAAGTGTTGGGCTTCACGTCACACTTGCTAAACAGGCTTTAAGATAAGTACATATCCCGCGAGCATTTCTATGTCATCTGATAATTCTAGCGATCGCCCTAGCAATCCTCCCACTGATCCTAAGCAACTGCCACCCACACTAAAACAAGAAAATCCAGTCAAAAATTTCTTGACTGATAATTTACCCACTGTCACCGTGGCAATTTTGTTGGCTGTCGGCGTGAGAATATTTATTGCTGAGCCACGTTATATTCCCTCTAGCTCAATGGAGCCAACTTTATTAATAGATGATCGCCTCATCATTGATAAGCTTTCGTTCCGTTGGCGCAAACCTGAACGTGGCGAAATTATTGTATTTAATCCACCCGTTAATCCAGTTGTACCTGATGCTTCTAAGGTCTATATCAAGCGGGTAATTGGTTTGCCAGGCGATCGCATCAGCATTCGTGATGGCAAAGTATTTATAAATGATGTGCCTCTAAATGAGCCATACATTGCCGCACCGCCAAATTACACTTTGCCAACCCAAGACGATGCGCTCTGTCCCAACTGCTTCCGTCCAGATAATGTGCAGTCTGGGAAAGATCATCCATATTTCACTGTGCCAAATGGGAAATACTGGGTGATGGGCGACAACCGTAATAATAGTTTGGATTCCCATGCATGGGGATTTATGCCCGAAGAGAATCTGGTCGGTCGAGCGATGTTTCGTTACTGGCCCTTTGACAATCGCGCTGGTAATTTAAACGTTCCTAAGTACAACTAATAGAAGGGGCACAAAGAGTCCCTTCTATTAAATTAAAGACTATTTATATATAGATATCAATACATGTCCACAGAAATTAAGCTCGATCCGCAAGCTCCCATTAAACCTTGGTGGCAACAACATGGGGAAACCATTCGTATTTTTGTTGTTGCTCTTGCGATCGCCTTATTTCTGCGAACTTTTATTGTCGAGCCGCGCTTCATTCCCTCTGGCTCCATGGAGCCAACTTTGCAAGTAGGCGATCGCATTTTAGTCGATAAGATCTCACTGCAATGGCATGAACCACAACGTGGCGATATTTTAATTTTCTATCCGCCTAAGTCCCCTGCGATTGAGGATAATACTAAAGCCTATATCAAGCGTTTGATTGGTATTGAAGGAGATCAAATTGCGGTGCGTGGTGGCAAAGTCTATCGTAATGGCGAAGCTCTTGATGAGCCATATATTGCCGAAGCACCTAAATATATGATGCGTCCAGTGACTGTTCCAGAAGGTAATTATTGGATGATGGGCGACAATCGCAATCACAGCAATGATTCGCATATTTGGGGATTTTTGCCCAAAGAAAATGTGATTGGCAAAGCAACTATTAGATTTTTCCCTTTTGGCGATCGGTTAGGCGCAATTGTATCGCCCAAATAGTCCTGTAGATTGCCTAACGCATGAATACAACAAATAAAGCCATAGGATGTAGATGTGACATCTACATCCTATGGCTTTATTTCTTTACTAAGATCACGGTAAATATATTTTCAGAGATCTGGGAACAACATAGATTCATTTAATGTCTTATTAATTCAAGTCCGCCTGTTAACGAGCACAGCATCTTAAAAACAAATAGTTCGATGTTTATCGAAAGATGTTCTAGTTACATGTATGGCGTTAGATATTCTCGCTAGGAATATCAAGTAGATGTATAAAAATTATAGTTTGAGGATTTGTACGTATGAAGAAGACTTATTTGCTGCCAATTCTTTCTATCGCTGCTTCTTTGGGATTCGTCTCTCTACCTGCTTATGCAGATAAAATTATCAATTACAATACCCAAATAATTAACCAAACGGTGATAATTGACGGGAATGGCAACACTGTAAATCAATCGGCTGGACAGGCTACCGTGCAAACTCAATCAAATGGAAAGGGAAAGAAGTCTGCCACTGCTACTAAAAATTCTCAACAGATTAATCAAGGGGCTGAAGTGTATGGCAATAACAATAACGTTAACATGACTGCCCAACAGGTGAATGTATCAAAGGATGGAAGCCGCAAGCAGGGCAATAGAGATGATGATGATAAGAAGGGCAATAGAGATGACAAGAAAAATGGCAAGAAGAAGGATTAGTTTTTTCTATATGAGGTAATGTTCATGTTCAATCAAAAGTTCTGCTTGTCATTAGTGTTTATCTGTGTTGTTGGTTTGTTCCCATCTGTTGTCAATGCGCAGCAAGTTAGTATCAAAACTGGGAATATGCACACATTGATTGATGATAATGGCAATGTCTATATTGAGACAGATCCGTATTCAGACGATTTAGATACGACACCATTACCAAGCGATAAATCATCTCGTACATCAGATGATTCTGCTAACTGCCGTAATGATAGTTATACCTACAGCAATAATAACGGAAACAACTCTGTATATAGCCGTAGTTCAACCACTATCTGTCAGTAGCAAAAAATAATATCGGTTTGGCAATCTCAAAGTCAAAAAGCACATGCCTCGCTACGCGAGGCATGTGCTTTTTGACTTTGAGATTTTACATCTCTTTTACTTGCGCATCAGTGTTATGCATGGGACTATGCTTCAGCCAATAGCAAAAACTGAGAATACAAACTCTAAGTCAAAATCTATACATCCATTTACATTAACTGTAACAATCGAGAGGTCGGCAGTTACATTGGTAAAAACAAGAATTGATTGGCGGCGCTCCGCGCCGCCAATCAATTCTTGTTTTTTTGTCCTAGTACACTTGGGGACAGCTATAAGTAGATTTTTCTGAAATCATTACGTGCGTGGTCAAAAAGATATTGTAAATTTAATTACACCTACCTACAAATTAACTAATGCCAAACAAGTTTCGCACACCCGGCTATCACCCCATACGGAAGCTAAAGGTTATCCTGTCTGGGCTTTATGTTGCAGTAGTAACTGATTTCAGTGTTGCTTATAAAGTGATTTTATCGGTTCCAGTCTTAATTGCTGCTTTCTTATTTCGACAATGGGTAGATGTCAGCTTAATGTTGCTCGCAATGGGGCTAATGCTGATTTCTGAATTGTTTAATAGTGCGATCGAAGTTCTGTGTGATTTTGTTGAGCCTCAGCAAAATGATCGTATCCGAATTACTAAAGATATTGCAGCAGCAGCCACAGGTCTTAGTATCTTAGTGTGGGCAACAATTTTAATCATTGAAAGTGTTCGTCTTATTCAGCTACGTTAGGAGAATCATGTTCAGGTTCTAGCCAGCTAATACTTCACAGCTGAGGAACATAGCCCTGATGATTCAATTTGCATAGAACTAATTGAATTTACGTTATGTGAGAAGATGAGCAAGCAGTAATTGGAATATCTACTTATGACGCTCTCAAAAACCAGCATTTCAGCATTATTTGCTGCGGTCACATTTGTTTCTGGTTCACTAATTGTTGTCCAGACATCAGTTGCAGACTCTAGTAGTACAGTGATAGCTCCTTCAAGTAAGACTCCAATTGTCAATAGAGCAATCACTGAGAGCGAAGTGTTGGCGGCTCAAATTGCTTGGGGAGAAGCATTGGTTGCTATCTCTACAACATATGACATGAAAGGAATAGATGCAGCTAAGGCGTTGGCAGAAAAAGTAATTGACGCAGCCTACGGTTATCAATTTGGTCCTGTCCTTTTCAATCCAACACTTACCGTTGGTGCACAAACTTTTCGTACCACTCGCGCAGGAGCTTTAGCTTACTTTGTTGGAGGCGATCCTGCATTCCCTATGGATAAAGGCTTTGCGTTGAAGGGCTGGCGCAAAGTAGAGATTAAGAACGCAGCGATCTTCATTTCTGGAAATACAGCTAGTACGATGGGCAACGTGATTATCACTGGTAAAGATGGCAATGTTACTATAGTGGACAAGACTTGGCAGTTCTTTAAAGACGATAATGGTAAGCTACGCATCATTCTGCACCATTCATCTCTTCCTTATAAAGGGAAATAAATCTTCAGCAGTTGATAAGTATGTGAAATGCGATCGCACTTTAAGCTTTAACTTAACGAGATAACCATGCGATCGCTTCTTTAATCCAAGCCTCAATATCCTGAGTTTTGGCGAGAATTGGTAAACTTGTGATCGCATTCAGCGCATTACTAATTTCTGTTGGTGTGTAACCAAGTGCTAACAAGGTCATCTCTACTTCTTCCTGCAAAGCCACACTAACTACGCTACCAACTGAACTTGTCGCACCAACTTGAGCCAAGCGCCAATCCGCTAGTTTTGTCTTTAGTTCTAGTGCCAACCTTTCAGCTGTTTTCGTGCCAACTCCTGGGGTTAAACTCAACACTCGCGTGTTACCTGAAACGATTGCTTTAACTAAATCTTGAATACCTAAACTATTTAGTAACGCTAAGCCAACCTGAGGCCCTATTCCTGAAACGCTGATTAGTTGGCGAAACAATTCTCGTTCTGCAAGAGTTGCAAACCCATACAGGGTCATTTGATCTTCGCGAACGATCAGATGCGTAAATATTTGGGTCTCTTCACCCACGAGAGGCAACTTATTCGCGGTACTTGCTGTAACTTGAATATCGTAACCAACACCCTGCACATCAAGAGTGAGCCAATAGGAAGGTGTATTTTTTCGAACATTGTCAGATGCTTTGCAGGCAGCAATTGCCCCACGCAGGAAACCAATCATAATTTAATTATGGCTCAATAGGTGTTTCGGGGAGGTGCTTTAGCTTAAATGGCTGAAATGCTTGATGTGCAATAGTTTTAGCCTCGGAGGTCTTTGATGTCTGAAACACCCAGTATTAAAAGCATTGAGCCATTTATTATGTTTGACCTCCCCGAAACACCTTTAGAGCCTTAATTATTAGGTTTATCGGCGTCGTGGCAAAGGGGGAAACTGAGGAAGTTGCACAGCCGCTAGCGAAGTCACTGCTTTACGATGCTTAGAATCGGCGATCGCTAATTGAGGGTCTTCATTTTTCTCTGCATTAACAACATTAGGAGCGCCATACAAAGCTTGCATAAACTTCGGCGCAGCAACGGTGGAGACCGTTGTCGAGTTTGTTACCACAGCCGAGATTGGAGAAAGTGGAGAATCAGTTGAATCGTCAGTGCTAATATTTTGGGCAGCAATAGCCTGTTGCTCTGGTTTCGCTTCGATACGCCAGTTAAAGATTTGCTCATCCTTATGCTCCGTATCGATCTGCAATGCAGGTAAGTTAGGGGCGATCGGTGAACCTTGAGAAGCTTTATGAGGTCTCACAATCAAAGGTGAAATTGGCTGTGAAATTGATTGAGATTTATCGGGCATCGTCAACTGAAGTGACTCATCAATTAATTCAGATTGTTTTGACTCTGTAGCAAAAGGTTGAAGCTCTTGAGGAGTTTCTAAATCGATTGGTTGAGGTGCGGGTTCAATTTTGACCACATTTTGCAGTGATGAATTGCTTATTGTCTCAACGGGAGTAATTTTTTCATCAGAAAGCTTAGCGATCGACCAAGACTCTAGAGCCGAAAGAGCCATATCATTAGGCGCTGGCGTTGACGTGTCGAGGCATCTTTCGAGGGCAGCTTTTAGTTGAGATGTGTGATGTTGTTGGCGCTTGAGGCGATCGCGCAATTCATCGCAATTGGTATGAACATCTTGCAATTCACGCTCAAGTTGGTCGATGCGCGACTGAAGAGTTTGTGTGAGGGTTTCCTGTCTTTGGATGACTAGCTGCGACAGTTGCAGCTGCTCTTGAGCTTGACGCAACAAAACTTGCGCTTGCTGACTACGCTCATTGCAAAACTGTAGCTCTTGTTCTAATACTTGCCTAGGCAAGGAGTTAAACAGAGTTGTTGGCTCACCGAGTACATTTGAAGATACACTCTGAAGCGGGGCTTGCGGCTCTGGCATCAATGGACTAATGCTCTCTTGTGATGATGAATCGCCAAATCCTGCCTGACTCATGATTTACCCTTCACACCAAGAATTTTACCTAGTGTCAAATCTTAACCCAGAAATTTGTTTTTTGTATCATTAATTTTTATTAATTGAAAAAGATTTTCCACATTTATGACAAAGTCTGACTAAACAAAAGACAAATTACGCCACCTCTAAAAATTAAATGCGACACTTTCATAATGCTTTTTTTCTCTAGATCTACCTTGCTTTGAGCGATCGGTAAGAGTTGACATTGAGATTTAGAATTAGATTTAGAATTAGATAGGGCAAAGTATCGCCAATTTCGCTAGCCATTAATCCCAATTTGAGGGGAATTTGTGAAGATTAGTAAAGCAATTATTGCCTATAAGTCTGGTAGCCAAATTGGCAAAATATGGGCTGAGCGATGTAGCAATGAGTTAGAAGCTCTCGGAGTCAAGGTCTTAATTGGTCCAACGGGAGCAACTGATAATCCCTATCCTGTGTTTTTGGAATCGATGCACCACAAAATCGATCTTGCCGTTGTACTGGGTGGAGATGGTGCAACTTTGGGTGCGGCTAGATATTTAGCAAAACTTGCCGTTCCGATTTTGGCGATTAATGTCGGGGGACATTTAGGATTTCTTACCCACTCGATTGAAGAATGTGGAAATACTGTCGAAATTTGGGAACGTCTTTTGTCCGATCGCTTTGCGATCGAGCAACGAATGATGCTAGAAGCTAAGGTAGTCACAGTTGATGAGGGCTTAGGGACTAGATTGGGTCAGCCATGCGGCCCATTTCTCTGTCTTAATGAGATGTGCGTGAAGCCAGCTTCGCCCGATCGCATGGTCACTTCATCCTTAGAGCTAGAGATCGATGGTGAGGTGGTCGATCAATACCACGGTGATGGGTTAATTGTGGCTACCCCAACTGGCTCGACTTCTTATACTGTGGCAGCAAATGGGCCAATTGTTCATTCAGGAATGCATGCGATCGCGATTACGCCGATTTGTCCTTTAAGTTTATCAAGTCGGGCGATCGTGATTCCACCCAGATTAACAGTCAGCATCTGGCCGCTTGATACTGAGGACTTTAGTCTAAAGCTATGGACTGATGGAGTCATGGCTACGTCAATTTTTCCTGGACAGAGAGTGGATATCCAGATGTCGGAGTGCCATGCCAAATTTATTGTTTTACGAGAAGAGTATTCTTACTATCAAGCGTTACGTCAAAAACTTCTATGGACAGGCGCTAGAGTTCGTTACCCTAATCAATACAGAAACTAAAAGAGGGCGCAAAGCTGCTTCTTTTAGTCTGCGAACCAATAAAAATCAAACAAGGTTTGCTTCGCAAACCTTGTTTGATTTTTATTGGCTCAGTTTGGAGTGAAAAGCTCTGCAGTTAGTCACGAAAAGCGATTCGACCAGTTTTTGGCAAGCTAAAAGCAAGAAAGGAAAATAAATACAACATATAGACTATTCCACCCACAGCACCTATAAAGGCTAAGTTCTCGACAGGGAAACCGTTATGAAACGTGGTGCTAAAACTTAGTGGGGGTTCAAACCAAATTTTGCAAATGTTGCTTAGTTGTGCATCATTCATAAACGCACAATTAGAGAATAGGAGTCGAAATACTACACTCAAGAAGCAATAAACAGTCGTTGCCCAGCGCCATCCCAAATAAATTGGTTTTAGACTTGTATGCGAAGCCTCAATATCTTCATTTAAATCTTGCCAAAACCAAAGGGCAAACACGATTAAAATCGCAGCCACAATTCCCGATATATAAGATATGCCTAAACTACCGATCGCTAAATAAATAGTAATCAGTACCAAACTGGCAACGCGCCAATATAAAAGTAGCGATCGCTTTATTGCTTCACTTTTACTTCTCAAAGCCCAGATCAATAAGCCAAAGGGAATTAAAAAAACAAACAGTAGAGCTAATCGATAGTCTAGCCATACAAGTTGACGAATAAGGGTTGCATCCATAAAGGCAAAAAATTCTGACCAGATCTTTAAGCCTATGTTACTATAATTGGCTGCAATACATAAGTTTAAGAAGCTAAAGTAAAACGCTCTGTATTGTTGCTTTTACATTGTTAAAGAAATGTTTTTTCGCATCCGTTATTAGCCTGAACAAAAATGTCTTATACCAATTCACAAAAGTGTGACGACACTTTTGTGAATTAAAAACCAAACCCAGTAAGGGTTTGAAAAACACAAAATGGCGGAGCCATTTTGTGTTTTGGTATTAGTACGATTGGCAAGAACTATAAACGTAAATAGCTACAAAATTTTGGTTCTTATTTCAGCGCTTTGCACTGTAAATCCATTCGCCTCCATGAAATCGCCAACGAGGAAAAATAATCCGCATGAGCGTTTGAGATGCTGTAAAGACTGCTAGCCAGATACAGACATAGTGTAGTAAAAATTTGTCAAGGGGAATGTCGGCACTCAACCAGCCAATTTTCAATATATTACTGATCAAAAATTTGAAGGGAACATAAAAGAAAAAGGCTTCCCAAATACCCGCTGCTAATTGCATAATCGCAGACCAATCACGATCCCAACGGAGAGTTTGTAATTGATTGTAAGCAATATCCCACAGACACCCTAAAAATGCGATCGCTAATAGTATCTGAAAATAGATAGTTTCTCCATTAAGGCTAAAGGGAATAGTTGCGAGCACACCCAATGTGCCAAAAAGTAAGAGCCGAGTTTGCCATCTTCCGATTAATGTGGGGGTCATAACTTAATCTTTTGCTATATATTTGGAATCAAACAGCTTTGAAAGTAATTATGTCAAAACTAACATTGTCTTGGGTAGAGGCAGGAATTACCAAAAGTTATCAAATTGGTCTAACAATGGTGCGAATTGGGCGAGATCCGGCAAGATGTGATTTGGTTTTGGCCCATCCAACTGTATCAGGATTACATGTGGTGATTTATTTTGATCCACAGAAACAAAGTTTTTGGATTAGAAGTATGCGCGAATCTAATCCGCCAGTCGTCGATGGTCGCAGTTTATTGCAAGGAGAAATTGAACTGAACACTAATAGTGCGATCGCATTAGGTCAACAAATATTACAAATCACCAAAATTGATATTGATGCTCCTATAGCAACTCAAGCTAATCCTAATCATGTTTATGGTTTGCAATGCCCAAATTTGAAATGTGCCAAGATTTCGCCCTATGAAAGAATTACATTAGTATGTCCTTGGTGTGGCACTTCGCTAGCGGGAGCAGCTAGCAGTATTTTGCCGTCTCAATCTATTCTCTAAAGAATTTCAAGGATATGCAGATCTCTGTTCAATTAAGTTGGCTGGAAATAGCTACCAATCATCCGCAGTCTCTGCGTTTAAATTTACCAATCGCTATAGGTAAAGATGCAACTTCACTGCCGCAAAGCATAGATGGCGACCAAGTAGAACAGATGATACTCAACGATCGCTCAGTATCGCGATACCATGCTCTATTGGCATTCGATCGCGAAAATGTTGTAGTTATCGATCAAAATAGTACTAATGGAATGTTAGTCAATGGAATTTTGATCGATCGGAGTGTTGAACTTTGCAAGGTTCTGTCAAGTGGAGATCGGCTAACAATTGGCCGCTATGAAATTACAATCGCCTTTGATTTGTCTGCTACAAGTAAAACAATTATCACAGGAGCGCCAAGCAACAGCGTCAAACTAGCTTCAACAGTTTCCACAATTTTATTTAATCCCGAAACAGGTTTACCTCAGGCGAATGTCACTCAACCTAGTTTAGCTAGCGCTTCTAATTTCCCACCAAACTTCTTTCAATTACCAATGGTGGAAGTGCAATCTTTGCATCAGACAGGACTACCTGTGTACGAGACAACTTACGGGGCGATTGGCGGAGGATTGGGAAGTTATATCTGGGCTGATTATCTGCGAATTTTTGGTGTGGCTGTCGATCAAATCGTGGCACTCGGTCTGGAGCCTCAACCCTATGCGCGGTACAAACGGCTATGTCTTAATTCGCAAATTCCCTTATACGAAAGGTTGCGCTCTAATTCTGAGTCCTGTCCAGATAATATTTGGGGATTTCCTAGCTATGCATGGCGAGAAGCTTGGCATGATTTCACTCAAGGTAAGATTGACAAAACTTGCAAATATCTTTGGCAAGTTTTTGCGGAACCTGATTTAGCGGAAACCTATACGCCGAGATCTGGTAACGTTTTCGATTCGATAGATCGCGAAGCTAGTCGCATTGGTTGGGACAAAATTTATCGTTATGGGCGGGTGCGATCGCTACGCAAAACTGATGATGGGCGCTATGCGATCGCCTATTCTCTAGGGCAAGGCAATCATGCTTTTCTGGTCGCGAAGTATCTGCATTTAGCAGTGGGCTATGCCGCTATTCAGTTTTTGCCAGATCTGCAAGCCTATCGCAGTCAGACTGAAGACTTTCGAGCAGTAGTGAATGGCTATGAGGAGCATGAACATATTTATCAGCACTTAGAAAATCATGGTGGTACGGTTTTGATCCGTGGGCGCGGCATTGTTGCCTCGCGGATAGTGCAACGTATTTCTGAAATACGACAGCGATCGCCACAGCAAAAAATCAATCTCCTACACTTAATGCGATCGCCAAAAGCTCAAGGTAATAGTTATGGTCGCGCTCAACGTACTGTTGATAACCATTATGAATTTCAACCTTTTAACTGGCCAAAAGCTTGTTGAGGTGGAGATTTACGCGCCCTACTCGAAAAATCCGATCCGCAGGTTCGTCAAGCTTTGCTTAAAAATTGGGGCGGCACAACCACCGCCGATCGCCGAGACTGGAAACATATTGTGAAATCTGGTTTGAATGAAGGCTGGTATCAAATTACTTTTGGCGAAGTAGAAAAGGTGGAGCAACTCCCAGATCGGCGCACTGCTACTTATATCCGCCCACACCAAATGGAAGGGATTTTGCAATTAACGGCAGACTTTATTATTGATGCAACAGGTTTAGACGCAAAAGTGGAAACTAATCCCCTTTATGCTGATTTGCTCAATTGTTACAACATTCCTGTTAATGCTCTGGGAAGGTTGAATGTGACTAATGATTTTGAGATTGCGGAATTGCGTAATGATGGTGGTGGTAGAGTCTATGCATCTGGAGCAGCAACTTTGGGTAGCTCCTATGCTGCAGTTGACAGTTTTTTAGGTTTGCAGTATGCGGCGTTGCGATCGGTTGATAGTTTAGTTTCATCTCGCACTCCTCAATTGCGTTATCTCAATGGCTTGAGCTCTCTTACTCAATGGTTAAAATGGGTAAAGAATCAAGCCCCTTAGAATGCTGTTCAGGTGATGTATTTATGCGATTGTCAATAATTCTGCCCTGTCTCAATGAAATTCGCCATGGATATTTAGACCGCATTCTCACTAATTTAGTTAACCAATTAGTCCCCCAAAACTCCACGAAAGAAATTATTGCTGTGGTGAGTGCCAGTAATGATGGAACTGAATCAGTCTTGGAAGAATATGCATTGCGATCACCTGAAATTCAAGTTGTGCGATCGCTTGCCAAAAATCGTGCCCAGAGACTAAATGAAGGTATCGCTGTCAGTACGGGCGACATAATTTTGCTACATCACCCCGCAACGCTCTTACCTGAGCAGATTGCCATACAGCTAATTGAGCAAGCTATACAATCAGACGAGAATTGGGGCGCATTTAGCCATAGCTTTGACTTTTCTCATTGGCTATTAAATTTTACGTCTTGGTACTCTAACAACGTTCGAGTTAAGCATAAAGGCATTGTTTATCTCGATCATTGTCCGTTTATTAATCGCCAAGTATTAGCTGAAATTGGCAATGTCCCCGATCTCGATATTTTTGAAGATACGGTGTTAAGCGATCGCCTATGCCAATTTTCGAAGCCAGTGTTGGCTCAAGGCAAGGTTATTACCTCCGCAAGACGCTTTCACCAGAGAGGAATATATCGTCATGCTATGCTCAACCAGTGGTTAAAGATTTGCTACCACCTCAATATTGATCCGCGATCGCTTAATCGTTTGTACGAACAAAAAGCTAGTATTAACGTCAAGTATTGATGATCGAACATTTAAGATTATTTTGTGAGGAGTTTTCAAGGGTGACTGGTTCCCATAGGTTCGGTAAAAGTAAATATGACCAATTAGGCAAAACTAAGCGATCGCCAAAGCAGAAATCTTGGGCATCGCAATTTTCTCGCGGTGGGGATGTCTTATTTGCAACTTGGGTAGGGTTGATCTGTGCTGTGCCACCCTGTTATATGCAAACCGATTTTCAAAGACCAGCTGAAGCTGCGGAACTGAAACCTGCTCAAGCCATTCTCCCCCTCTCACCGCGTGTGGTTAATCCTCTCGCCCTTGATCTCAGCGATGATCTATTGGAGAGCGATCGCCAAAATCTCCTGCAAGCGATTGACAATAGCATTCAATATATCCGCACTCCATCAGCAGCAAAGCGCTATCCTATCGCAGGAATTAGTCAAGATCTTATGGAAAGGAGCTTGGTAAGGTTTCGTCGGCTCGTACAAGTGTCTCGCACTGCTAAAGATCTACAGCAAGCCGTAAACCGTGAATTTGATCTTTATCAGTCAGTAGGGCGTGATGGTAATGGTGGCGTTCAATATACAGGCTATTACGAGGCTGTATATAAAGCTAGCCGTACTCGTACCGATGAATTTAAATACCCGCTTTATAGATTGCCTCCTAACTTTGCTCAATGGCGATCGCCCCATCCTACTCGTGCCATGCTCGAAGGAAGTAAGCAAATGGCAGGGTTAGAAATCGCTTGGTTAAGCGATCTCTTCCAAGCTTTCTTAGTGCATGTCCAAGGCTCGGCGAGATTTGAACTGCCAGATGGCAATTCATTAACCATTGGTTATGCAGGTAAAACCGATCAACCCTATCGTTCAGTTGGAGCCGAGATCGTCCGTGATGGCAAAATGCGTCTCGAAGATGTAACTTTGCAAACCCTGATTGAATATTTCCAAAAAAATCCCCAAGATTTAACTAAGTATCTAAATCGCAATCCTAGTTTTGTCTTTTTTCGCGAAACTAATGGTAGACCTGCAACTGGTAGCATAGGCGTGCCAGTCATTCCAGAGAGATCGATTGCCACTGACAAAAAGATTTTTCCTGCTGGTGGTATTGCCTTAATTCGCACTGAAGTTCCCTTTGAAAACCCTATGACGGGTAAGCTCGAATTGCGCCAAGTGCAACGCTTTGTTCTCGATCAAGATACTGGCGGTGCGATTCGTGGTGCGGGGCGAGTAGATATTTTTATGGGGACAGGCGATCGGGCTAAGCAAAGAGCAGGTCTGATTAAAGGCGAAGGTGAGTTGTATTATCTTGTATTAAAAAAATAAATAACAGGTGGCGCAAAATGCTGCTTGTCATGAATAGAGAAATTTATGCCACAAGTCAATCCTTTTACGATCAGAATGCAAGTTGCTCGAATGTTTGAGCAAGGTCAATCTCTCTTTGCCGAACTCAAAGTTCAAGACTGGCTGAAAGAGCGTAATCATAGCCCCAAAGATTATATAATTCGCTTCCATCAAAAAATGGCTCCAGTGGGTGCAAAGTCTTCTTTAATTGTAGAGATAGAACTTACTCGTAAAGATGGGCAACCGGTTGACGAATGGCTATTACAAGAAATCAATCGTCAAAGCTAGAGTCATTTATTTGAACCAATTCGTATATCAGGTTCCCTTTTTTCGTATCTCATTTGAAAACTGCTATCGAAGTTCTGGTGGTTTCATACCAATTCACAAAAGTGCGTCGATACTTTTGTAAATTAAAAAACAAACTCAGCCAGTGCCCCAAAGCACAAAATTGCTATGCCATTTTGTGCTTTGGGGCACTGGTCAGCTAAAACGTGATCGACGCATTTGAGTCTTTTTTGTCAGCCTTAAATCTGCATTTCAGCACTCATCCCTCATTAACTGCTAAAGCAAAAATTTGCTAAGTGTTTGGAATCACTAGCTATTATTTTTTACAAGAATCGGAATGTTGGGATTTGAACCCAAGACCCCCACTACCCCAAAGTTGAAGTCTAAATCTTACAACCTTCTCTATACATGGATTTGATTGTATATGATTAATTGTTATACCAATTTTATACCATTTTTTGGATTCTGTAATTTTTTATTAGTTTGTAGAAATGTATGATTTTTTAAATTTTATTTTGGTTGATACAGATCGCAACTAAATTTTATTGGGGTGATAGAACGAAATATATACAATTAGGCTGTGTATAGATGTATCACTTATTAAATCGCCAAATTACAAAAACATCAGAGTCTTAGAAGAAGAGCTTCTAGGGACATTTGTAAACTTGAGGCTTTAGCATTATCGATCGCCAATAGATTTAATTTCTCAGTATCCGCCACTAGCTGAGCAACAAAAGCATCATTATCAAGTTTTGCCTTTTCCCCAGTCGTGTAGTCCTTGAGTAATTTTTGAACTAGCTTGGAATATTTACAGGAATTAAGTTTTTTGAGCGTTTCAGTTACATCTTGACGAGATATACCTTTTGGAATGCTAGACAACATGGCAACTCGCTTTTTAATCTTGCTGAGTCGTTCAGAATTGACAGTGATATTGGCGATGGTATCTACTTGGGCTAAGTCGCTTGATAGGTGTTGTTTTAGTTTTGTGAGTTGTTTGTAAAGGTTGTTTGCTGATGTGAGTAACCGATTAGCGGCAATTACTTCGCTGATTTCGGGAGTATTAAAGGCAGTGGCGATCGCTACCCCATACGCATCACGCTCACCTGTTTGATCGTTCCAGAAAATCTGGTGTTCTTGTTCGGCAATTATTTCGCCGTTGGGGTCAAAATATTTGACTATTAAAGCTACTAAAGACATTGGGTCGGTTTTCTTGTCTCCAATTTCTCCCAAGGCGATCGCATTGGCTTGATAGTCTTTACCTAGTTCAGCAATTCTTTTACTCAAGTCTTCGGCATATAAAATTTCTTGATGGGTATATAGGTCATGGGATTTTTCTTGCTGGCGATAGACTTCTTCTTGCAGATTGATATGCTCCATGTTTCGAGCTTTGGCAAGACTTTGAATAAAGTCCACATATCCCGGCAAGATCGGATCGTCAAAAAGGGTGTCCCCATAAACTGAAGCGCCTAGAGTATTTGCATCTGTGACGTTAGAAATTTCACCATCAGGATTTGCCAGATCGCCAACGAGTTTTTTATTGAGATTTTTGAGGCGGCTTGCTTGCCTTAATAGCTGACTTTCACTATTGGCATAGTAAATCACAATGTTTTCGGCTTTGTGCTGCTTAGGTCTGTCAATCCGTCCGATGCGTTGCTCTAAGGCCATGGGGTTCCAAGGCAAGTCGATATTAATCAAGTAGTCAGCATCTTGGAGGTTTTGACCAACGGAGAGTGTTTCTGAACCGATTAGCACCATGACTTCTTCTGATGGATTTGGGCGATCGCTAGGATTTTTGCAAGTGGCGACTGGAGCAAAGAGTCGAAATAGCTGTTGACGTTTGATACCGTTGGTTTGGCGATTGTATTTGATGAAATTATGGGGCGCAAAGTTCAAATGGTTTTTGGCATTTTCTGGGAAGTAGGATTTTGTAGAGCCGATCGCCATACCGATACCTTGACTAGCGATCGCGCTGTCCCTAGACATATGCAGATAGTAATCAAGTACAGTATCGGAAAAGGTAGAAATCAGTAATACTTTTTTGCCTTTGCTAATTAAGGTTTTAACTTGCTGCGTTACCTGTTCGCGTTTGTGGTCTTTGAGAAATTCATCAGCAAGCAAGTTTTGGATCTGCTCCATCTGTAGTAAATCTTGTTCACAGGCAGAGAGCATAAGGTCATAGATTTTTTTAGCTTTTTCAGGATTCTCGATTAGAGCATCAGTTGCTTTATTAATTTGCGTGCGAAGCTGTTGGCGTTTAGTTTCTTTGCTGGTTTCAGGATCGGTATTTTCATCCTCTTCTTCTTCTTCTTCATAGTCTTCATCTTCCATAAAGAAATCAGCCTCATAGTCAAGTTCAATTTTGGTCTGGACTGGTTTGCTAAAGTCGTAATGTTCAAGGAGAAAGTTATTTAATCCGACCGCATCAGGTGTTATTCCTGCTAAGCGATCGCTCATTAACTTAATTCGCATCCTAAAGTTAACAATGGTGCGGCGTAGAGCGTACATACTTGATTCAGCACGTTGCAGGAAAAAACGCCTTTGGTTTTTTAGTAGTGATCGCTGTTCGGCTGTACCTGTGAAATAGCGCAATGGGTCAGCAAAGGGAATATATAGACTCGTTTCAAACTGAGTGAAGATTTGCTCTAGGGCTTGCTCGGTACTTGGTTCAAATTGGACAGGTAGCCATTCGGCAAGACGTTTAGCATAGACATTCATTTCAGGCATTGCCTCTCGCAACATTTGGCGAGTCCGTTGCAAAAAGAGTTGTTTATAAACGCGGCGGAATAGGTCAGTGCGATCGGTGAAATTTTCGACACCACTTTCACGACTTTCAAACCATTGGGAGACTTCAGGGGGAAAGCCGACTTCCTTAAAGCCATCCAAACGGGTTAAGAATGGACTGAGGATGTTGTAAATATCTTCGCGGCGATTATTCCAAGGCGTTGCGGTTAGTAATAGAAATTGTCTCTGTTTGCCATTGCGTTGATCTTGCTCACGAATTTGTAAACAGGTTTTATGGATACGGTTGTTAAAGTTGCGGATGCCTTCGTGTGCCTCATCAATGATCACCAGATCAGCGCCTTCAAAGCGGTTAAACTCCTCTACAAATTTGCTACCCTTGCGGCTCATCAAATTTTTGTTAAAAAGTTCATAGTCTTTATGACGACGTAATCCTAATTCGGACATTTCCCGTTCCCAGTTTGACCAGAGCTTTTGAGCCGCCACGATCGCGATTTTTGCTTGTCCGCCTTGTTGTTCTTTCTGTTCGCGATAGAGATAGGCAACAGCAGCAGCTAAGCGGGTTTTACCAAGTCCGACAGCATCAGCACAGACCGCAACTCCAAAGTCTTGCATTACTCTTAAACAGTGTTGTGCGCCTGACTTTTGATGTTCGTAGAGAATGCCTTGGTTGATTAGCTCATCGAGATAACTGTCCTGCTTGACCCGAAACTGGTTGGGGCGTTGTTGGGCGATCCAATAGAGAAAGTCATTAGGTGCGCCATACTCCCCTGCGAGAATTTTTTCAATTGCTTCTTTAAAGCCAAGGATTTCAGGAAAAGCGGGGACTTTGACAACATTGCTAACTTTGGGTGCGATCGCAGGATTAACTTTATATTCTTCGCCTTTGTTATCCCTAACTTGAAAATCGTTCAATGTCTGAGGTGGATGATCGGGAGAGACTTCAACCTCCGCTTTGATTAAGTCTTTAGTTTGTTCGGTAATCGTGACTTCGACTAGCGGATCGTCAATAACTGTAACTTGGGTGACTTGATCGAGGTTGTCTCCTGTAATTTCGACTTCTGTAGTTTCCCCAGAGGGAAATTGATCGGGGCTAATGGTTTTAATATTGGGCTTTTGGAATTGGGCGCGGCGATCGCGTTCGGCTCGGACTTGTTGCAAAAATTCTAAGCTGATGTCAAAGGCTAGATCTTGACGATGCCATTCTTGATCGAATTGTTGGATACTTTGGGCGATCGCCTCGCCGTCTAGGTCATCCCAAGAATATAAAAAGGTGACGCTCTCAGCATTGCGAGAATGGGCAGCACGGGTGAAATTGTCAGAGCCTTCATGGAGAATATGGTTGTCGAGAGAATCGCTAAAGATACCTGTTTTTTTGTGGTAGATGGCGCGTTCCTGTTCCATCTTGATCAGCTTAATTTGTAGGAACTCCAAGCGCACAAGCTCCGCCAAAATCTCCGTATGGCTAAAGATACTGTCTGCAAGTCCTTGCAAAAATTCTTGTAAAGTACGTTGGGCGAATTGGGCGCGATAGTCAGGGTCTTGAAGTTTTTCGAGTTCGCTAATATCAGACTTTTTCGTAAAGCCTTGCCAATCCATCAATAAGAGGATTCTGCCATCAGTCTGAATAATCGATTGCAGTGGTTCTTCATAGAATTTGAGAATGCCACTATCAAAGTAGGCTGTGGAGCGACGATAGATGCTGCTACGTTCTAGCATCTGGGCGATCGCAATATTATATTTTCCTAATTCATCGGGTAAGTTATAGCGGCGATGGTTGCCTTTAATGGCTCTGAGGCTACCTTCTAATAATGCTGGTTCTTTGGTAACGCGATCGCGCTTTAGGAACTTCTCAATGCTTTTGATATTGCCAATCCGCAGCAAACTCGTACTAGGAATATCACCTTGCTTTTTTGGGATATAGTAATAGATCTTTGCGTCTTGTAAGTCAATGCGAATGACAATATGGGTGTCTTTTTTGCTGCCTAGCCCGAAGAATGAGGCGATGTTCTTGAGAAGGCTGTCAGCGTCACGGTGTTTGAAAACTAGCCAATATTGGTTGTCTAGCCCTTTAATCGGATTGCCTTGGGGCGAATAGTAGGGGCGCTCTTTGCGGATTAAGTCTTGAATAATGGCTTCGAGCATAGGATAGTTCCCCTAAAATATTGTGTATATTTTAACTTTTCAGACAAAAATTACTGATAGCACAGCTAAAGTTTTTAGGAGACAATAGGTTTCCAATGTCTTAATACGCCCGATCGCGAAATACCTACATAGCCGCTATTGTCAGGTAACACGGTTACAGAGCAACACTTCTCCAATGGCTCTAAGTTTTGAACCACTTCCCCATCGTAAGAGTCAACCAATTGTCCATTAGACAGAAAAAGCTTGTCTTCATCTTCATCGTAAGGCAGGGAAAATCCTGTGTCTGGTTTCTCAACACTCCAGAGTTGTCGCTGTTCTTGTAGATCGAATGCTACAAGCTCTTGCTGAGAAGACCAGTAAGCATAGTTTTCATAATCATATCTACGATCAAATTGAACTTGCTGACATCGGGCATAGGGGATTTCTATAACTTGCAGTAGCCTCAGTGTTTCTGTTTCTATGCGTATTACAAAGCCTTGTTGTTGATTGCGTAATCCTGTTGTACAGATTATTTCACTACCATCGGGGCTAAAGGAAATTGCATCTACACAGGTTCCAGGAAGGGCAACTTTTAAGAGAAATTGTTCTGATTCTATTGACCATAGCTCAAGGTACGCATATTTTATTTCATTGGATAGTGGGTAAGAGGGTAAGAACCCATTCCCATCGCTAACAAGTCTCTGGTTGGGATGAACGCTACACAGGCAACCGAGCCTTCACTATCAGGATAAAACTTTTTAGCTTCTAGCTGTTTTAGATCCCAGAAAACTCCATAACCTCCTTGAGTAGCTACTGCACAGGATGGATCGATTTGGGATTCATCGTCATTTGCATAGCCTAAGTGAGTTTGTAGCGATCGCAGAGTACAAGAGCCGTAATCAGAGCCAACAAAGTTTTGTTTGACTATTTGCATTGATTTCAGATCAATAACTGACAGGTTGCCGAGCCTACTACTGACGACGACTGTTTCTGAGTCTATGGCTGCTACTTCCGAGCCGCCAATATGATTTTCTAGGGTGATATCTGTGTAGTTTTTAGGTGTAACTTTAGGCATGATAATTATTTGTTTCTCCTGATTGGAAGGATGCGAACTCTAGATCTTGAATCGTCAATGGTAATTAAAGCACCGTCTTTTAGTTCTGGCTCAAATTGGGATAAAGCAGCAATTACAATATTTGCGATCGCATCAGGGAAGGTGTCTTGAGTCCTGACTTGAATGACGCTAGGAGCATTGGATTGGGTTGATGCTAATAATGTGCCGAAGTCGAGATCGTGGGTGAAGACGATGTAATCATTTTGTTTTGCCCATTCCATAATCACGCGATCGCTGTCTCGCATATTGCCAACGGATGACCAATGCAAAGCGCTGATGTCATGATTGGCAAAGACTGCACACCAATCAGGCGATAAGTTCATGTCAATGATGATTTTCATGCTATAGCAAGGGGAACTTCGATTTCTTCAACTCGCCATGCTGCATAGGATAGAGCTTCATAGATATCGGCTTCTTCAAGGTATGGATAGGCTTTTAAGATTTCAGGAATCGTGCGTCCTGATGCCATCAAGCCCACGACAGTACCAACTGTAACTCGCATACCGCGTATACAGGGTTTACCTCCCATTACTTCGGGGTTAAATGTGATTCTCGTTAACTGTTTCATAACCGTTACCTTTTGGATTTGTGAATAGTTTACTCAATGGGAAAGCTGGGAATGGCAGCATCGATCGCTTTCATAATCTGCATGGTTTCAGAGAGTGCGACGATGATTTTTTGATAGTGGTTGAGGTCTTCGGGGCTGAGTTGCCGACCTTTGCGGTCTTTGAGCCATTTGTGACAAACTTGATAGCCTCCGACATAAAACTCCCAAACGCTTTTGGGTACTCCTGTAAATCTATCGCCTTTTTTGTTGATGATGACTTCGCCATCGCTATATTTGGGATGTCCTGCATCAACGACAAATTCGCCGCCTTTGTCGATTATTTGGGTGAGGTTCTGGTCTAGTTTCGATGATTTCATTAGGTGCAATGCAACCAATTCTTCGCCATATTCGCCAAGTTTGCGGAATAGTTGATCGTCGCTGGTGAGGGGTACGCGGGGAAAGTCGATTTTTAGAAATTCGGCGTAACGGGTGCGATAGGTTGGGGAATGGAAGATTGCATAAATGTAATAGAAGATTGCTTCTGGGGTTGGGGTGTAGCCTAATTTGTTAGTTATTTCTGTTAGAAATTCGCCAGAAATATTTGGGCGGCGGTGTACTGGAGCATTCTCAAGATTATTAAAATCAAACAAGCTGCCCCTAATATCATCATCGTAAACATATAAAGGCAAAAAGTAAGCAGAAGCATTTGCCGTTTCTAAAATATGTCTTTCTACTAGAGAATTTGAAACCCAGAAATGAGTAATTAAATCTAACCTTACCTGTCTATTAACAATCATTCCAAAATTGTTGTGCATTAAAATATGCTGCATTACATCCCATCTAGGAAGACTATGGAATCCTTTCCAAGTACCTGTGTAATAAGTAAATCTGACATCAAATGGACGATATAAAATAGGGGCTAATTTAGATTCAGAAATACCAGACTCTTGTAAATCTTTTTGAGCGCGATCTACAAGCCAATCTCTAGTATCTTTTACTAATTGATATTTAGTTCTTGCATCTTCTATAGGTAAAGAAGCAAAATCATTAACAACATTCCAAATCTCCTCTTTACTCCACTTAATAGTTAAAGAATCTCTTGCGGTTACAATACTGACATTATTAACACTAAAAATATCAGTAATTTTAAAGCCATTTTCATATTCAGGCAGTAGATAGGTATTCTGAGGAATGAATAAATAAAACTCTGGTGTTGGCTTGATATTATTCCATATAAGCTTTGAGCAGTCATTCTTAGATAACCACTCATATTTATATTCTCTATCCCCCCATAAATCCATTTTTTTTATAGAAGTCTTTTTTGCTGATTTGTCTAAAGTTTTGATGGCAATACTTATAGAAACCCCTTGCTGAATATCAAAAACATTCTCATCTTTATCACCTGAAGGATTTTTTTCTTGTCTTTTACTATTTCCATGTAGATCAAGAATTTGAATTTCATCAAACGTATTTATCAGGCTATGTCTCATGCCACGAAATGTAGGGTTGTCAAGATAACCATGATTAGTTACAAGTGCTGATATACCATAACCAGTTTTACCAATTCGCCACTCAGCAAGACGCATGAATTTTACATAGTCGTCTTGCAAACCTCTAGGATTTTTCTCGTCTAAAGATTTACCACCAATTTGATAGTATTCACGTACTAGTTCATTAATCCAAGCACCATTATTTCCTGATTCATATGAATAAGGTGGATTGCCAATTACAACCATAACTTGCAATTGATGTTTGATTTTGACAGATTGATCTGACTCTGCCGCAATAAATTCTTCAAAAGGAATAATTGGTTTATTTGGTAAAGCGTCAATAAGTGAATCTGTCTGATAAACCCCCAACCTTTGCGAACTATCAAACTTATAGCCAGTCTCCTCCAAAAACAACCCCAACTTCAAATGACAAATCGCATAGGGAGCCATCAACAACTCAAACCCAAACACACGCGGCAATAGATTCTTGCTTACATAGCCAGACCATGATTTATCTTCTAAATTTGCTGTCAGTAAATCAGGCTTTTCTTGAAACCGTTTATAAATTTCCTTAAAAATCCATAACAAAAACGTCCCCGTCCCACAGGCAGGATCGAGAATCATCACCTCTGGATCTGCTAACCCAAGCGGCTTATTAAACTTCTCCTTGATTAAAATATCAACAGATCGCACCATATAGGAAACCACAGGCTCAGGCGTATAGTAAACCCCGCGCCGTTCGCGCATCTTCGGCTTATACGCCGCCAAAAAGTCCTCATAAAAGCGAATTACAATATCCTCACGATTCATCTTCTCCCGAAAATCCGAGAGAATCGCATCCATTTTCGCCGCCCGCAGAATCCCAAACACTTCCGCAATACAACCGACTAACTCAGCACCCAACTCATTCGGCTTCTGCTCCGACACATCTTTAAATAACTGTCGCAAAAATGGATTAGTCTCAGGCAACTGTTGCCAAGCATCGCGCCGATTAAAATCAAACAACGGGTCGCGTACATGGCTAAACACTCGCGCCGTAAATAATCCATAGGCGATCGTCTGAGCATAAATATCCGCAAAACTATAATCCTTCTCACTTTCCGCCGCCAACTTCAGACTAGGCAACAACTCACGCTGAAAGCTCAACAGCAACCTGTTCAAATAGCCATCATCCCCCTCAGCCTTAAATACCACAGGCAAAACCTGCTCAATCCGTCGCGTCACCTCCGCCAACAATTGCGCCAACTCCTTCGCAGTCTGCGCCGTCTTATAAAAAGCCCACTCCACCGACGGAATCGAGAAAAAGTCGCGCGTCGCATCGGCAAACTTAAACCGATTCGTTAGCACCAAATTCTCTTGATTGAGTCGTACCAAACGCGATCGCAAATCATCACTATTCCAAGCAAAAGTCTCAATTTGCCTCTGACGTAAACCACCCTCCATCGGCAACACCATCGCCATCCTTCCCGATCGCGCCGCCACAGGCAACAGCAAATACATCACAGGCATATTTTCCAGATCCTGCTCCAGATAATGCCCATAGATCCTTTGCTGCTGTGCTGGCGCAGTCAAAAACGACCTAATCTCAACATCACTAAGCCGATCTAGCTCTTCATAAAACCCCACCGCGATCGGGCAAGTATTCCTAGCCTGTGCAATATCCTGCCCCGATCTCACATACCGAAACCCCGAACCCGTCCGATCCAACTCCTGCAAAGGATAGCCCAAAAATTCGCGCAAAGCCTCAACGCGCTGCGCCTCAGTCCCCATTGCGATCGCTTCAAATTTAGGCAAGCCTTCAGACATCTTTAAATCCTTATCGGTAGAAATACAGAATTTTTTAGGATAATTGTCAGTATACAGCCCTTTGCAGAAAAAATATTGAAAGCGGCGTATCGCGCCGCTTTCAATATTTTTTCTGCGTTTATGAATCGGAATGTTGGGATTTGAACCCAAGACCCCCACTACCCCAAAGTGGTGCGCTACCAAGCTGCGCTACATCCCGTTGCGTTTTTGACGCTTTCCTATGATAACACGATGATTTGCAAATTTTGCTAGCACGTAAAAAATATAGCGATCGCAATAAGTGAGACGTAAAGAACCTCGCTTATTGTGGATTTTATTTGCCCATATTACGTTTGAGGCGTTCGAGTTCCTCATCCATTTCCCAACGCCGAAAAGTTTCTTCTAATTTATCGTTAGGATCGCGGAAGGGTGGGGTGTAGAGATTGTCCCAATTTAAAGGATTACTAGTTGGTGATTGCGCCTTGGCAGTTTTGGCAGCTTCAGCAACTTTTGCTTGAACTTCTTTGCGCCGTTCTTGAATCTGCACTTGTAGAGCTTGACTATCAATCGCCCTTTTTTTGACAAGTTCCATCTGTGCCCAGATTTGATTGCCTTGGCGAAGTAGTGCAGCTTCACGTTCTTTCGCGGCACTAGCTAAATCAGGACGATCAAAGGATTCAGCTTTGACAGTGCGATCGTGCCAAACGCGAATTTCTTCAGCGATTTCCAGTATCCGATCTTGGAGCTTTTTCTCTTCTAGTTTCGAGTTAACGATTAATTTAGCTATTTCTTCTTCTTGTTGATGCAGCTTATCTTCGAGGATTTGTAACTCAATCTGTGGGTTATTGCGAATAAACTCCTCTAATCGAGTCTCTAAAAAGCGAGATATATCCTCTATTAAACCCATATACTTTCCTCAGATGTTTTAGTCGCTTTCCAGCAAAATTGTAACCCAATATCAACATTGGCTTTAACCCCAGATTTTCGAAAGTGTAACTACGCTTTCGAAAATTTAATAAACCTTATGAAGTCGAAGCCTAAAACTCAAAATAGAGTTGCGGCGCTTCGTGCCGCAACTCTATTTTGAGTTTTAGGCAATTTTAGAACCTTTGCCCAACAAATATAGTTTTAGTTTCCTTTCCACGCTTGAGGATAATCTCTTGCTGACTAACACGAGATAAAACCCAGCCAGTATTGTTGATCGTTTTGCCTAGTCCGATAGATTGTACTGAGCCATTTATATCAATCATTGCAGTTGAGCGATCGCCTAAATCTAGCACTCCAACCAATGTATATGATGGCACTGGTGCAGCAGCGATTTGAGGAGATGCAGCATTTTGCCTTGAAGTAATAGCAGAGTTAGAGACATCGATTGAGTTGTTTGCGGTAACAGGTGGAAGGGCAAGAGGAGACGGAGAATTGCCACTATTACCTAGTGTTGGCGGTTGATATACAGGAACATACATTGGTTGCTGCAAACCATTTGCAAAAGGATTAGGTCCAACAGACATGGGCATATTGCCGACTAAGGGGGCAGCCATGATGGGCATATTGCTGCCAATAGTGCTATTAGGATTAGTTGCGATCGCCCTGTTTTTATCTACCAATTCTGACAACATTCGCTTAATTTCTTCGCCAAAAGAGTTATTTGATGCTGTTTCTTTTGATGATATTTGAGGGACATTAACTGATTGTCTACCTAGCCAAATTCCATGATTAATAGTCCACATTATTGCTGCGATCAACGCTGAGCTGCAAGCAAAAACCAGCAGAAGTCGATCTATAAGGTTATATTTCAGGACTACAGGAGATGGCTCTGTTGGTGGTGGGTTATCAGCAGATTCTGGATTCCGCATGATGTAGGGTTGAATCCAGAGCACATCTTGTTTGGAGATGGGTGGCAAGGCAATATCAGCAAAGTTTAGTTTAGTAATGCTAATGGTGTCCTTTGATGTTGACATCTCTTTTTCGGAGGCATCAATTTTGGAAATTGCCACTATATCTGAGCTTGAGGAGTTTACTGAAGCAAAGGAGGCTGATGTTTTGTTTTGTTTTGCTTGCGAGCTTTTTTGCCTAAGAGATTTCTGTTTGGTGTAATCAACATGAAGAGTGGATTCGACATCTCCAAATAAATCATCCATTAAGCTATCAACGTTGTCTGTATAAGCATCAACGTCTTGAGTTGCATAAAACTGGTTTTTATCATCTATATTTTGCATCATATGCCGTTCCTATTCACTCCACTAACCACTCGCACTTAGCAATACCCGAATTTATAATCTAATTATCAAATTATGATTTTTTGAATGCTAACTTAGCCAAATCACAATATTTTAATCTTTACCCAACACAAATAAGAAAAAAATAATACTGGTAAGTGATACCACAGATTGTCCCTTTACGCTACAACATTACACCAGATTTAGTAGATATTTAATCCCAAAAGTATAAAGGAGATGCTGAGTTAAACGCAGCATCTCCTTCTTGGGGCAATGATATAACGTGGTTGGAAATCGCTAAGGAATGATAATTTAATAAAACCCAAAATTGGTTCTGCGGGCTTCGCCCGCCGAACCAATTTTGGGTTTTATATGCACATGTTATTTAATTTTCATTCCTAAACATCTAAATTCTGACAAGATCGGGATAGATAGTCAAAACTTCTTCACTTGTGAGTGTATAGTCGTCAGACTGTGGTTCCCACAGAACTTCAACGGCTAACAGGTTGTCCGAAGGCACAGAGCCGATCGCTGATAGTGCTGATTGTAAATCTTCCGAAGAACGTAAAGTTGGTAACTTACTTAAGGTGTCACCAGCAACTGCGAGTAAAAGCGTAACCACAATATATTCGCTAGGAGCTTCGAGGTCTAGACTACCTGTGCTAGGCAGTGCAGCAGCAGTTTTGCCTTGCAGTACCCGTCCACTGACGTTACTCAATACTTCTGCATTAAGTTTGCTGCGCTCTGACATCACCAAGCTATTAAATTTTTGTTCAGCAAGGGCAAACTTAGTATTTTCATTAGCATTGCTGACATAGACCCAATATTCTGGATGACGCATTAAGGAAATTGCAGTTTCGCGGGTAACAGTGGCTAATCCTTCTACGGAAGAGGTGTCCGACTCTAGAGCTAGACGAGTTAGCTCTTGTTGCAGCGATCTCGCTGAGGAGAGCAAACCAACTTGGATTTTAGCAACGGTAACCTTGCTATCCATGCCAGTAATGCCTTCGCCATTACCTTGACCACGAAATGCTTGCATGATAGCGCCTGCAACTATCACCAATAACAGGATTGTAAACAGTCCGCTGCTGCCACCACCAAAAAACATGGGCAGGAAGAAAAATCCACCACCACCGCTATTGTTGTAGTAACCACCGCTACTACCGCTATATCCCGAATTGGATGGCGCTGAACGGCTTGGGGCAGATTTAAATGAGCTTCCACCAATTCGTCCACCTGAGCGTTTGGCAAAAGCTTCGTGAGCACCACCAAATACTATCATCGCAACTAATGAAACTACAGCAAGCGATCGCGTCCAGACTTTGACGTGAACTTTAACTTTTTGCATAAATTCAGAGCTAAAAAACTTCATGGGTAAAAACGACATTTCTCGAAGAATTGCAATAGATGTTCTATATCAATTCTAACCTAGCGAAAGTTTTCAGTAACTAATGAATAAGCCCTTCTGTCCGAAGGGGGATTATTCATTTGACGGCTGCCAGCCAATCCATTACCCGATCGCCTAAACATACACCGTCAAGGCGATCGATTTCGCGTATGCCTGTAGGGCTAGTAACGTTGACCTCGGTGAGGTAGCCGCCGATGACATCAATCCCAACAAACATTAATCCGTCGCGCTTTAGGGCTAGAGCAAGTTGGTTGCATATTTCGCGCTCGCGATCGGTAATATCAACTTGAACCGCACTGCCACCCGCCGCCATATTGCCACGAAATTCTCCCGACTGTGGAACCCTATTTACTGCACCAATCGGCTCGCCATCCAGCAATATAATCCGCTTATCTCCTTTTTGCGCGTCGGGTAGATATTCCTGCACCATGACAGGCATTGTGCCGATATTAGTACTAATCTCGATCATCGAATTGATATTGCGATCGCCTACTTCCAAAAACAAAATCCCCTCCCCACCTTTGCCGCCTAATGGTTTCATTACCGCTTTACCCTCAGCCGACACAAATTCACGAATTGTGCTCTTATCGGCAGTCACAATTGTTTTGGGAATTGCCTTGGTAAATTTCAGCGCATACATTTTCTCATTAGCAGCACGGATACCTTGAGGTGAGTTCAGAACTTTAGTTTTGCTAGTATCAATGTAATCGAGAATATAAGTTGCATAGAGATATTCCGTTGTTACAGGTGGATCGGGACGCATCCACACAAATTGCATATTTTCTAAAGGTTGAAATTCCCCCTCTTCGACCTCATACCAAGGATTTGGAACTTGCCATTTACCATCTACTAGTGGCACAGGCTTAATCTTGGTGGATTGCAAAAAAGCCCATGCTTTGCCATCTTTGACACTGAGTGTGCTCATATTTGTAATAAACACTTCATAACCCTTACGACAAGCTGCTTCCATCAACGCTACGCTGGTATCATGGGCGGGATCGAGTTTTGCGATCGGATCAATAATAAAGGCAAGTTTCATAGAGTTTGTGGATTTTTATTTATTCAATTGTAGAAACCAACCGCAATAATTGCGGTATTTCCTCTGTCTCAGGGGCAAATTCTAACTGAGTTTCTCGGGTGGATAAATATCCTGACTCAGCAAAGGAGATTAGCATTCTCTGCAGTACAATCCATACTTCTGATTCAAATTCCCAGTCATGACGAGAGTTGGCTCGCCCTGCGATCGATCGCAATGCCCAAAAGTAGCTATTTCGGACGATTGAGCCTTGCTTGTTATACTTCGGCACATCCTCTCGATGAATGAATAGAACTTCGTTATCGATCTTAGCTCGCATACTTTTGAATTGCTTGGTTGGATAAAAATTTTCGCTCATCTAGGGAAATAGGTGGAAAGAGGAAAAAGAAGAAGACGCAGGAAGTCAAAATCAATCCAACGTAGATTGTATGACCATTCAAACATGGCTACATACAGATACAAATACTTTTTGTGAATACCTCGAAAGGGACGCAGGAAATTGCGTAAGCCAACCCAAATTCCTTCCATAGTATTGCAATGCACCTCGTAAAAGCCATCGCCATCATCATCGCGAGCATACTCACGCATAGAGTGACAAACAGTTTGACGCTCACGCCCAGAATCAGGTATGCGATTGTAGGCATCAGATTCATCGGTATAGAAGACAGTCGTGGTCGGTAAAGTCGTTACCTCTACCTGCGGTTGAATCGTGATTTGTTGGGTATTGTCACAGACCTTCATGCGGATCTGACCACTTTTGCGCCCAACAGTACCGACAATGGGGGACCCATGGTTCCCTTGCCTTTGCGTTGATTCCCGCGTTGTCTTGGTGGGTCTGCTATTGGATCTTTTTTTTGCTCCCTTTTCTCCTCCATTCTGAAACATCTCGTCCATCTCGGCTTCAGCATCGGGCAGATTACCATTAATCAAATGGGCAAATCCTCGACGTTGGATGCGATGCCGCCAAGACAATAATGTCCCATAGTCGAGTCCTAGTTCCTCGGCTATGTGTTGGGTCGTTTGTCCTTGTAAGAATCCACGCAATATCAGCACGATCCGACCACAGGTGTAATGGCTTCCTGACAAGTCTGTCCCTGTAAAAATATGGAACACTTTCCCACATTCCCGACACTTGTATTTGACGATTGGTGCATGTTGGCGATCATGTGGCGCTTGTCCTGCTGGTATTGCGTGTCCACTTGGACAATGCAACCCTGCAGATGCAGGATTTTAATAACCATTCATAGCACGCTTGTTAATCTAACAATTCGGTCAGGGGAAATTTGATCATGGCATCTCTGTCAATTCATGAAAATGACTTCCTCCTATTTTGCCATTTCACCTACTTCCCCAGATGAGCGGACAAAATATATCGTATCGAGTGGATTTTTGTAGGATAATGTGACAATACCTACAAAAATGAAGCTAAATCAACTCTAAATCGATTTTAGATCGATAAAATTATGGACATTAAGCTCATCAACATCGGCTTTGGTAATATTGTTTCGGCAAATCGAGTTGTAGCGATCGTTAGCCCCGAATCTGCTCCGATCAAGCGTATCATTAGTGATGCGCGTGAACATGGTAAGTTAGTTGATGCTACCTATGGTAGACGCACAAGAGCCGTAATTGTTACCGACTCTAGCCATGTAGTTCTATCTGCGATTCAACCTGAAACTGTCGCTAATCGTTTTGTCATCAGTAAAGAAGGTGCTACAGATTAACCCAATTTAAAAATCCTTGCTTTGCAAGGATTTTTAAATGTAATTTGACATTTGGTTAACGGACAAAGTGCTATCAACTCTATCTCTATAGGGAATTACGAAACGTTGAGCAAAGACAAATTAGGCGAAGGCAAATTAATAGTTGTAACGGGACCAAGTGGGGTCGGCAAAGGCACTCTGTTGCAGAAGCTACTAGAGCGCTATCCCGATCGCATTCTCTTTTCGATCTCAGCAACAACTCGATCGCCTCGTGCAGGCGAAGAACATGGTCGCGAATATTTCTTTTGGGATCGGGCTGAATTTGAACAAAAGCGTGACGCTGGTGAATTTTTAGAATGGGCTGAATATGCCGGAAATCTTTATGGTACGCCGCGCCAAGCCATCGATGCAGCAATCGCCTTGGGGCAAATAGTCCTGTTAGAAATCGAGCTAGAAGGTGCAAGGCAAGTTGCCCAGTCTTTTCCTAGTGCTAAACGAATTTTCATTGCCCCACCTTCGATGGAAGTTTTAGAAAGCCGTTTGCGTGATCGCAGTACCGATAGCGATGAACAAATTATCAAGCGTTTGCACCATGCCAAGTTAGAAGTAGCTGCGGCAAACGAGTTTGATATCACAATTATTAACGACGATCTAGAAATTGCTTTGCAGCAACTTGAAAGTGCCATGTTTAACTAAAACCCGCAAAACCAATTTTTTAAAAACCCGCCTTCGGCGGGTTTTTAAAAAATTGGTTTTGATAATTAGAATTGCTGGACTAGAATGATTGTGCTTTATGTGGCAAAGCCGCATAAAGCACAATCATTCTAGTTGCGGTTTTCTTTATGACTACGTGGAGTCTCGTTGGTGCTTTACTGTTATCGGTTTCGACTCAAGTTCTCGATGGTCGTGAAGTCGCCGCAGTGCCTCGCTCGGTGATGAGCTATGCCAATCGCCCAGTCTTAGCCTCAGAAGAACTTGCCAATAATCAGTCTGATCCTGTGGCAAAGCAAGCGATCGCCACGATGCTCAACGATCTCAAGCAAGCTGGGCTAACTAATCCCGATCAAGGTGTATGGATTCAGTCCCACGATGGCGCGATCGCCTCAGGTCGTTTATCGAGCCGCCCATTGCCTTCAGCTTCGCTCACCAAAAATGTCACCACCTTAGCAGCATTGCAAACTTGGGGATCAAACTATCGCTTTATTACTAATATCAGTACCACTGGCAAACTTGCAGGCAATACGCTCAAAGGCGATCTGATTATTGAAGGCAGTGGCGATCCATTTTTTGTATGGGAAGAGGCGATCGGGCTTGGCAATAAACTTAACCAGCTAGGTATTAAGCGCATTCAAGGCAATCTGATCGTTACAGGTAAGTTCTCCATGAACTTCGAGCCTGACCCGCAAGAATCAGCAAACTTTCTCCGCTTAGCCTTTGATAGCAGCCGATGGCAGGGTGAAGTTGCCGAGCAATATGCGACTATGCCCGCAGGAACGCCCAAACCTCAGCTAGTAATTCTTGGCAATGTAAGAATTGTGCCAAATCTTGCTGTAGCAAATATTTCCACTAGCAGCTTACTGATTCGCCATGCATCGTTACCGCTTTGGCAGATCTTAAAGCGCATGAATACCTTTAGCAACAATGAGATGGCTGAAGCTCTGGCAACGCAAATGGGGGGAGGCAAGCAAGTTGCCGCGATCGCTGCTAATGCGACAGGGATGCCAAGTACAGAAATAAGGTTAATCAACGGCTCTGGCTTAGGGCAAGCTAATCAAATTTCCCCTCGTGCTACGGTGGCAATCCTAATGGCGATTCATAATCGTGCCCAAGTCGAGGGGCTAACCCTTGCGGATCTTTACCCAAGTAGTCAATGCAACTGCGGCACGATCGAAGGACGTCAAATCCCGAAATGGGCGATCGTCAAAACTGGAACGCTCTCAGATGTCAGCTCTCTATCAGGGGTTTTGCAAACTCAAGAACATGGAGCAATCTGGTTTGCGATCGTCAATCGTGGTGACGGCGATATTGATGCTTTTCACCGATCGCAGGATCGCGTATTACAAAATTTAGTTGCTAAGTGGGGTTTACCCAAATTACCAATTGCTAGTTTTGCAGAAACACCTTGGCAAGATAGCGATCGAAACGAAATCGCAAAATAAACCAAAACTTTAGGGGCATAGCATTCCCGTAACAATTTATGACTTTGCAGATCATCTTACTTCGGGAATGCTTTGCCCAAAACTCGCAACGCAGGGACAATTTGTCTGTGAAAGCACAAAGGGCGTAGCATTTGCGGATCGAGGTTTCTGTGGTGGATTTAAAAATTGTGGCGAATGCTACGCCCCTACTTTACGAATTGGCTCTACGTTGTTTGGTTTATAACGTAAACTACGAGAGAATTATTAAAAGCTTGAATAGCGCTCGTAAATGATGTCTGTAAATGAATCAAAAAACCAAGAGCTTAAGCAAGCTCAGGTAATCCCGACATCGCCAATAAAAGCTCAGATAAAATCTGAACAATGGCAAATTGTTACCACCACTTTTATCACCGTATTTCTTGCTGAAGTTGGAGACAAAACCCAACTAAGTGTTTTAGTAATTTCGGCGCAGTCACATCAGCCTTGGATAGTATTTGCTGGAGCCGCGATCGCCTTAGTTTCAACTAGCTTGTTAGGCGTAATCGCAGGTAAATGGCTAGCTAAAACCTTTTCGCCAAGCTTGCTAAACACCCTCGCTGGCTTGAGTTTTCTGATTCTGTCACTTAGTTTATTGTGGGAAGCGATCGCTTAAAAATATGGACTGGCAATTATTATTTCTCAGCTTTGGTACGATTTTTTTGTCAGAGTTAGGCGACAAAAGTCAATTAGCAACCTTGAGTTTAAGCGGTAGCTCAACGGCTCCAAGATTTGTGTTTATTGGCTCAGCCGCCGCCCTATTAGTAGCTAGCTCAATTGGCGTATTTCTAGGTGACAGCATTTCCGTATTTTTACCAACAAAATTGCTCAAGGCGATCGCGGCATTGTTGTTTGCGATTATGGCAATGCGTCTGCTGATGAATGATGGTGAATAATGAAACCTCTTGCCATCATCATCTTAGGAGAGAAAAGTATTGCGATCTCAAGACAAATTCAAACCATAATTCCTGAAGCAATAATTTATGGACTAGCATCGCGCACTCAAACTGCCGATCACCAATATGACAAATTCAGCGAAACCGTCAGCGAATTATTTAGTCAAGGACATCCGATTATTGGCGTCTGTGCCGCAGGAATCCTAATCCGATCGCTAGCGCCCCTACTCACAGATAAACGCGCTGAGCCACCTGTAATTGCGATCGCGGAGGATGGTAGTGCCTTAGTGCCGTTATTGGGTGGTTTGAATGGAGCAAACGATCTTGCTAGGCAAATTGCTAAATTACTGCAAGTCCAAGCGGCGATAACAACTACGGGTGACTTAAGGTTTCAAACTGCATTGTTAGCACCTCCAGTAGGATATCGGCTGCTAAATGATGATGAACATGCGAAGACATTTTTAGCAGATTTATTGGCTGGCAAATCGGTGCAACTGATCGGTGATGCAGCACCTTGGTTAAGCGAAAGTAATCTTCCCTTTGCGGATCATGCTACCCATAGAATTGAAGTGATTTCCGATAAAATCGCATTGGAAGCGATCGCCTCAAAATTAAGCTCAACTTATTTAATTTATCAAACTGAGCAAACCCAAGACCAGAAAATAACTGGCAAGCTCTCAATCATTGGTACAGGGCCAGGCGCTGCAAAATGGATGTCTCCCGAAGTCAAAGCAATTCTGGAAGATGCAACAGATTTTGTCGGTTATAAAACCTATATAAATTTGGTGAAGGAATTTACAAGGGGAAAGACTATCCATGCTTCCGATAATCGTGTAGAGCTGGATCGCGCTCGTCTTGCCCTCAATCTAGCAACTGAGGGTAAAACAGTGGTAATCGTATCATCTGGTGACCCTGGAATTTATGGCATGGCTGCCGCTGTATTTGAAGTATTAGATCATGAATCCGATTCTAAATGGAATCAAATCGATATTCATGTTGCGCCTGGGATATCCGCTGCTCAAGCTGCTGCTGCTGCGATTGGTGCTCCCATCGGCCATGATTTCTGCACGATATCTCTTTCGGATATTCTCAAGCCTTGGGAAGTTATCGAACAGCGATTAGCAGCCGCCGCCCAAGCAGATTTTGCGATTGCAATTTACAATCCGATTTCCTCTCAGCGTAAATGGCAATTACCTGCGGCTAAAGAGATTTTATTACAGTGGCGATCGCCTAATACGCCCGTAATTTTGGGGCGCAAAATGGGACGCAAAGGCGAAAATGTGCGGGTGATTACGCTTGCGGAACTTACACCTGAACTTGCGGATATGCAAACCGTGATTATTATTGGTTCTAGTAAGACTAAGACTTTGACATGGGGCGATCGCATACGAGTGTATACTCCCCGCAAATACGATTAAGGCTCTATTCCTAGAGTCTTGTATGATATGCGATCGCTTATCAATTACTTGTCTTTGCGGCGGGACGCATCCTAAAAGGAATTTTCAATAACTTCTCCGAACTCAAAAACTAAGTTAGCCCATTGCTGATTGCTTAATCTTGTAGTGGTCATAACATTTATAGTTTCCACATTGCCATTAATTCAGTTACAAGCTCTAGAAGTTGCTTTGTTGGTTCTGTCAAATCGGAAGACTGATAGCCATGTGCAATGCGATCGCGGACTGTTTGAATTCCTCGTGCTTGATCAAATTGCTCCATCGAAAGTTCGCCTTGAGAATATAGATGATTAATTAATGAGTTTGCAGGAAATCGTTCTATTGGAATTGCAACTTGCTTAGCTTGCTGACGCATGGCAGCTTCTAAAATCCCCCACAGGTACAAAAAAGCTACTTCCACTTCGCCGATCGCTAAAAATCTCTGAGCCTGTTCTTTCCGTTGCAACATTTGCTCCCAAGTCAATAATTCGTCATTGCCTTTCGCATCCTCTAGAGAAATATCATCCCCAGTTATCAATAAAAATCGCCAACCACGCTGCTGAGCAACTATTTCCGCAATTTCTCGATAGCGATCAACTGAGATTCTAGAAGTTGAATTTTTGAGTTCGATTATGTAGCCTTCATCTGATGACTTTCTAGCAATAAGATCTGGATGATAATTTCCTAAGTCAAAAGGGAGCAAGGAATTAGAAGGCCCGATTACAACTTCAAACCCCTGCAATCTATACTTTTCTGCAATTTTAGCGGCTAAACCTTTTTCAGTTAATTGAGAATTAACAGTCATAAGTAGTCCTCCAAGGGCTTAGATTCAGCAATTTTAACGTATACACATTCTAATCCTGATGTTATGCCCTGAACAAGTAGAATTGGACATAGGGTAAGGTCAAATGTGCCAGATAATGAGCGGCGATGCGCGTCTACGTCTGCGATCAGTAAATCATCATCATAAATAAGTCCAATAAGTGCATCCTGTATTGGTTTGATAATGTTGTCCGTATCAACAGGGTCACTATTGTAAAAATATATTAATGTCAGCTGAAGATCTTGTCCAGAAAAAATTTGTCCTGTCCAAGTTTTTGCTGCTTCACTTCTAACATATTGTTTCCATGCTTGTAAATTTGAGGTTTTTCTTGTTTGCAAAGATACTGGACGCTTAGAAATCAGAAAGTCGAAATACATAAGTATAAAAGGTCATTACTCTCTCTTACTGCTACTGAATTGTGCGGCAGTAGATATCTTTAAGCTTGACTAAAATCATAGCTGTCTATCTGCTCAAGAGATTTGTCATATGATAATCGCTTAATAATTATTTGTCTTTGCGGCGGGACGCATCCTGAAAGGAATCGCTAAACCCCGTTAGAGATTGCGGAGAGAAGTCCCAGAATAGAGTTGACCCACCTTGCGATCGCAACTCTATTTTGGGTTTGATCCTAACGTCTTTGGCTACAGCTAATACTTCTAAATCAGACAACGCACACAACGTGCTAAAGCATATCAGGCAAAGGTTTGACAATTCGGGCAAAACATCTACCTGATATATACACAAAAGTATTTAGCCGAAAATGACAAGGTGCGATTATTGAAATCTACCTGACTCTATCTCAACTGGCGTAGATTCGTTTGCATGAGCCATCCATTGGTGTTGGCGAAATCCTGCATTTGAATTCGGCACCAGCCACCGCTACCGCAAAACTGAACTCGCACAACCGTCCCATTGCGAACGCCACTCGCTCTAAACAAATTAGGCGTATAAGGGGAAGCAATAACATTAATTCCATTTCTGCCAGCACCAACAACTTCTGCAAGACCAGCCCTTACTGGCGTAGAAGCACCACCATCCAATTTGACTGATAAAACAGTTCCATCAATGGTATTGACTCGACAATTTGCGGTCTGTCCAGTCTTGGTATTTTGCATAAACAGAGTTCTTACTCCATTTCCAGCTATTGGTCCCGCATTTGTAACAGTAATGTTGCGGGCTGCGACAACCATTGCTTCTGCTGTTTGTTGAATGCAAGCAGCTTGCGCATTGACAGGTTTTGAAGAATTAGAATTACCGCCCGTCATCGTAACCGACAAAACCGTGCCATCAATAGTATTGACTCGACAATCAGCGGTTTGCCCCGTCTGATTGTTTCGCATAAACAGAGTTCTGACCCCATTTTCAGGATCCACTTCGCCTGCACCCGTTATCGATAGATTACGGGCTGCCACGGTCATAAATTCTGCCGTGCTTTGAGTACAAGCATTTCTAGCTTTAGAGGGAATGGGTTGGGCAGCAGCAGGATAGGCGATCGCGATCGCCATCAAAGTCATTGCAGCATTTCCAGAAATTGTTTTTAATTGCTTCAACACATTAAGATCCTCAAATAACAACGAAAAATAACTACAAAAAGAAAAAGGTTACTTTAACCCTCAAAATGGAATCGTACTCCACCTTGCCACAATAGATTGCCACAATAGATTGTTTTAAGACATCCAAATTTTAGCTTCTATTAGGTTTTGCTCCACAAAGAGATCGCTTGGAAAAGTAAATACTCTTATGAGATCTGAATGTTTGCGATAGTATCAGGTGATAGGCATTTAATTTTGATCGTTAAAACAATAAGCCTAGAGAGCTATCCCAAATGTTGTTACAAATTGTTAAAATATTCTGTAAACTTAAGTCTAGAGACAAGTCTACAGAAATCCTATGCCTGCAACCAAAACAGACTTTGAGCTAGATCGTTATGATGTTGATGCGATCGCAAAATACTACCAAAACCAACCTTTGCGTGTCTGGTGGCGCTGCATAGTGATTTTTGTACCACTGATCTGGTTGTTTCTGAGACTGCGCCTCAATGCTAAAGCCTCAGCAAAAGAATTAAAAAAATTAGCGATCGAATCGCGTAAATTACTAACCGGTTTGGGTCCTGCCTTTATCAAAATTGGTCAAGCCCTTTCGACTCGTCCTGATATCGTGCCGCCCGTATTCATGGACGAACTAGCCGAGCTGCAAGATCAATTGCCCCCATTTCCTAATGAAATCGCCTTCCAATTTATTCGCGGCGCATTAGGAGCCGATCCATTAGAAGTTTACGCAGAGATCTCCGACGATCCGATCGCAGCGGCTTCCCTCGGTCAAGTTTATAAAGGCAAGCTGAAAACAGGCGAACTCGTTGCCATCAAAGTGCAACGTCCTGACATTGCTGCAGGTATCGCCCTTGATATGTATATCTTGCGTGGTATTTCCGTATGGCTCAAAAAGACTTTCAAATTCGTTCGCACAAATTTGGCAGCGATCCTCGATGAGTTTGCTAGTCGAATCTTTGAAGAGATGGACTACACCTTTGAAGGTCAAAATGCCGAGAAATTTGCTAAGTACTATGGAGGATTAGACGAGGTTTATGTTCCCAAAATCTATTGGCAATATACCGCTAGGCGTGTATTGACGATGGAATGGATTGAAGGCATCAAATTAACCAATGTGCAGGCAGTAAAAGAAGCAGGCTTTGATAGCCGTCACATTATCGAAGTTGGAGTGCAGTGCTCTCTGCGCCAGTTACTCGATTATGGCTATTTTCACGCCGATCCTCATCCAGGCAACTTACTCGTAATGGGTGATGGCAAACTCGCCTATTTAGACTTTGGGATGATGAGCCAAGTTTCGGCTGAACAGCGCTTTGGGCTAATTGAAGCGATCGTGCATTTAGTTAATCGTGATTTTGTCGCTCTATCTAAAGACTACGTTCGTTTGGGCTTCTTGACAGAAGATATTGATTTTGAAGGAATTGTACCTGCCCTATCGGAAGTATTTAATCCACCTGAAGGTCAGAGCCTGACCCAAATGGATTTCAAAGACATGACCGATCAACTTTCGCAGATCATGTATGACTATCCTTTCCAAGTCCCAGCTTATTATGCGTTAATCATCCGATCGCTAGTTACTTTAGAAGGAATTGCCTTGAGCGTCGATCCCAAATTCAAAGTCTTAGCTGTCGCCTATCCATACGTGGCAAACCGTTTGCTAAATGACTCTGCCCCAGAATTACGGATGGCTCTGAAGGATTTACTCTTCCGCGATGGTGAGTTTCGTTGGAATCGTTTAGAGAATTTATTGAGCAATGCTCAAGAGAATCCCGACTATAACTTGAATGGAACTCTCGACAAGGGTATTGATTTCTTGCTGTCAGATCGCAGTCAGTTTATGCACGATCGCATTACTGATGAAATCGTTAAAGGTATTGAAGTTGAGACGAGTAAACGTTTACCTGAGCGACTTCGAGCTTCAATGATTGGCGATATTGTGATTGATCCTAAAGTTAAGGACTCAATATCTAAAGCCGAAACCCCATCAAGTTTGGGGCATATTGCCAGACTATGGACAATCCTCCAAAAAGATAAGGCAATGGCACCCACCGACATTTTGCCTTTAGCGACTCGTATACTCAGCAAGCGCGAGACGCTGACCATTGGACGTGATGTTATCTCAAAACTAGCTCAGCGATCGATAGTGAGGGCAGTCCGTGAAGTTCTATTACGCGACGAGAAGAAATATCAAGATAATAAGCAACAAGATATGGTCAATAATTCTATTCGCCATCCTCAAGGCGAAGATCGAGAACTAGTTGGCTCTGGGTTAAGGCGACCTGTAAATGGTCGTAGTTGGTAAGACAAAAGGAGCGCTTAGCGCTCCTTTCTCTTTTTAAAAGAAAAGTTCTATCCCTGACTCTATGCAAGCAGTCTCCAGCAAATCACTCAAACTAAGCTCCCCAGCCCATTTTTGCAAATAATCAAAATCAAGGCGATCGCCCTGAATTTTTAGCACACCCAAAATATCTCGCCATTGCCTCTGCGACTCATTTTTAGTCATCCGATACCAGACTAACTTTTGTAAAATAATATCTTCAGGAGTGGGTAGTACCAGCATTTGATCTGGATTTTGCCGAACTAATTGCGATCGGCGGCGTTGGAATTCAACTTGAGGAAAAGGATTATCTTTAAGAACAAAGACATCTATTTTTCCTAGAGAGTCATTATCGATGAGATTAAAAGAACGTTTAAACCTAATTGCATCTCGAACCGCATCTTCAGAAACATAAAACCTCGGTTGAAGAGATTGCATTAATAGAATTATTTTTCCTATTTCTAAATCAGCAACAATATCCACATCTTCGGTTGCTCTCGGCTCTCCCATCAATGTACTTGCGACTGAGCCACCGACTAAATAGGGAATATCTAAGCTGTTAAAAACTGCGGCTATATCCAGCGCCAGAGAAATTGGATCAGTAAGCATAAGCGGTTGAGCGTATTCAGAAATATTTTGATAGACAAGATCGGAAAAAGTAGATTTTAATGTAGCTTTAGCAAATTCATATCGCAATTTCCAGAAACTTGCATTTGGATACCTTTGTTGAAGACCAAGTAAATGAAGTTCTAAACATCCTTTTGTCCAACCACTTACTTTTTCAGCTTTTTGAATTATCGTTAGTGCTTTCAGCCGACCAAACAAATACATCTCAGCATCAATGCTGGTATCGATGGATTGGGTTTTGTATCCCACTGGAGCGCTTAGCATTTGATTTTACCTGTCCATCTGACTAGGGCAAAGAAAAGTTAATATAAACGAAAAATACCCTTATAAATTATGCTAACACAAGCCGATCTTAAGATTGAGCTAGATGCATTGGCTAGTCCAACAAAAGCTATTACACTTTCTCGTTTTTTCAAAACGGGTAAAGGCGAATATGGAGAAGGCGATCGCTTTTTAGGTATTACCGTGCCCGAACAACGGCTATTAGCCAAAAAATTTATCAGTCTTAGCTTCAATGAGATAGAAAAGCTTCTAAAAACAGACATTCATGAATATCGTCTTACCGCGCTGTTGATTCTCACCTATCAATATCCTAAAGCCGATACTTTTAAAAGAGAAGAAATATTTAAGTTCTATCTCAATCATACCAAATGGATCAATAACTGGGATTTAGTGGATGTCACCTGCCGTCAGATTTTGGGCGTACATTTACTGCATCAAAACCGCAAGATTCTACATGAACTAGCCCGATCACAAAATCTTTGGGAACAGAGAATCGCAATTGTTTCTACTTTAGAATTTATCAAGCATCAACAGTTTGCCGACACTCTCGAAATTGCCATAATTCTGTTAAATCATTCTCACGATCTCATTCACAAAGCAGTTGGCTGGATGTTACGTGAAGTTGGCAAACAAGATCGTCAGATTTTAGTAGGTTTTTTGGATATCTATTGTCAACAAATGCCCCGCACAATGCTGCGCTATGCGATCGAGCATTTTGATGAACCAAACCGAAAAGCATATTTGTCAAAGCCCAAGAATTAAGTGTCGGCAATTCGTGCCGACACTTAATTCTTGGGCTTTCGCACATCTTGGCAATATTGCTTAACTGCTTCCGTAATTATGCTATTTAGGTCTACATACTTATGGGCAAAAGGCGGTTGCCAGTCGGATAAACCTAAGACATCGTGAGTTACCAGAATCTGTCCATCACAGCCTTGACCCGCACCAATACCAATTGTAGGTACTGGAATAAGTTCCGTAATCTTAGTTGCTAACTCTGTAGGAATATTTTCTAATAAGAGAGCGAAAATACCAGCTTCCACTAAAGCTTTAGATTGATGCAAAATTTCTGCGGCTGCCTCAGGAGTTCCGCCCTGAACCCTATAACCAATCCGATGTACTGATTGCGGTGTTAATCCTACATGCCCCATTACAGGCATTCCCGCCTGTACCAATTTGCGAATAGTCTCAACCATATCGGGATAGCCACCCTCAAGTTTGATGCCGCGTGCATCGGTTTCTTTAAAAATACGCCCAGCCGATCGCATCGCCTCTTCAGCACTAACTTGATAGCTAAGAAATGGCATATCGACAATTAGGAAAGCATTCTCAACACCACGACCAACTGCCTGAGCATGATGGATCATTGCATCGAGAGTAACAGGCAAAGTATTTTTATAACCAAGCGTCACCATCGCCAAAGAATCCCCTACCAAAATCATATCCACGCCTGCTTGGTCAAGCAGTTTAGCGATCGCATAGTCACTTGCCGTCAGCGCCGCGATCGGCTTTTTTTGCTGTTTCCATTTTTGCAATTGGGCGATCGTTACTGGCATAGGGGCATTTCTCATGAGTAGTAAAGAACTAATTTGTTGTGGCGCGGCAGAGTCACGTCACAACAAATTGGTTCTTTATTTTATAGAGCTAACATCTAATGTAAACTTTTTAAAGCAAACGCAAAAGATTTATCGAGTTCGGTACGAGAAGCAAACATTATGCAAGTTGGTCAAAAAGTTCGTGTTCGTAGTTTCAAAGATGGTAGCGGTAAGGCGATCGCTAATAAAGTCGGCGAGATCGGAGTCATTAAAGAAGAAAAAATTATGGATGGTAGCAAATGGGGCTACGTCGTCAAATTCCCTGACAGCACCAAATCTTGGTTTTTTGCAGATGAGCTAGAATCAGTTGTCTAAAGCAGTTGTGATGCCGCGCATTGTGCGGCATCATTATCACTAATTAGCCCTATGGCAGATATTAATCGGCAAGATATCATTCGCAGCATGATGGCAGAGGTTGATGGGCTAAGCCATAGCATGGCTTCCGCTAGCCTTGAAGCGATTTTAACCTGTGTCACTGAAGCTTTATCCAATCACCAGTCTATAACATTGAGCGGTTTTGGTAAGTTTGGAGTACATCACCGTCGTGCACGTATAGGAAGTCACCCTCGAACACATCAGCCAATTACGATTCCCGAAGTTATTGTTCCCCATTTTACTCCCAGTCCTAATCTGAAAAAGATGGTGCAAAAGCCTAATGAGAAAACCCAATGAGCCTAATTCTGACATTTATCGGTAAGGGTGGCGTTGGCAAAACAACAACTGCGATCGCTGCCGCGCGGGCTTTTGCAGCCCAGAACAAACAAGTTTTGTATGTTGGCCAACAAGTAGGTGACACTCTCAGTATGAGACTAGGTGTAGATCTGAGCAGTGAACCACAATTAGTTGCACCAAATTTTGCAGCCGTACATTTGCAATCAACCGTTCTGCTGGAAAAGTATTGGGACAAGATGAAAGGCTTGGAAAGCCAATTTCTGCGTACTCCTTTCTTTAAAGAAGTTTATGGTCAAGAGCTTGGCATTTTACCAGGTATGGATTCAGCTTTAGGATTGAGTTTTTTGCGTGAACGCGATGCCGAAGGCAAGTATGACGTAATTATTTACGATGGCATGGGCGATCTAGAAGCCTTACGAATGCTAGGGATGCCAGAAATTTTAGGATGGTATTTGCGTCGCTTTAAACAAGTACTAACAGGTTCTGCGATAGGTCAAGCAATATCACCTTTTGTTGAGCCAATTTTAAGAAGCATTCTGCAAGTTTCTAGCACCGATGATATTTCGCAACAGGCTGGTGAAATGTCCTCGGTACTAACACGCGGGCAAAAAGCAGTTAACGATCCGAGTCGCGTGGCGGCTTATTTGGTAACGACTGGAGATCCCTATGCGATCGCTACAGCTAAATATTTATGGGGTAGTGCCCAACAGATCGGGTTAACTGTTGGCGGCGTATTTTCTAGAGATCAGATTACCGATTCAGATTTTGAGCCTCTTGCAGTATGCCAAATCCCCGATCAGGTTACTGAGTTAACAATTCCTGATCATCTTGCTAATCTTGCACCAAAACCCATTGAAATAAATTCTGTAACGAAGCAAGTCAAGTTATTTTTACCGACATTCAATAAAAAACAGGTCAAGCTAATCCAGCTTGGGCCAGAAGTCACCATCGAAGCAGGTGATCAACGCCGTAATATTTTCTTGCCAAATGAGCTAGCAGGTAAACAAGCTACAGGCGCTAAGTTTCAGGATTCCTACCTCATCATTTCCTTTGGCTAATAGCTCCGTGTCGCCTCATTTTTTGATTAAAGACATAGACTCATATTATAGTTGTGTCGCCTCAACCGCAACTATAATATGGGTTTTGCCTAAGTTTTATATCGATAAAAATTTGTGATAACAAAAATAAATCGATATTGCAATTAATTCTCTTTAGTGTATAAATATAGTTAATCAGCAAATAATTTGATTAATGCTCCTGCATGTGATTTGTGAGCAACAAAGACAAATTTCTAACACTAAATTTTATTACTTGGCAGATTTTCTGTGATTAAATCCATTTTTTCTTATACTCCCCTAATACTTTCAGGTCTTGTTTTTTGTTTGGTTACAAACGGCTGTACTAGCACAGCCACCTCAGAAGCTCCTAAGTCTGGAGCTAATACGACTTCTACAGCTTCATCACCTACTTCGGCAGCATCTACGGAAGCTAAATCCAGCAAAATTGATATCAACACAGCCCCGATCGCTGAACTCGACAAATTGGAACTGCCAGGTACTAAGCCTTCGCTATCAGAGCGTATTCAAGGTGGCAGACCCTATAAACAAATTGATGACCTTGTATCGAAAAAAGTAATCTCCCCTGAAGAATTTAAATTAATTCAAAATTTAGTTACCACTGAAACTAAAAAGTAAAGAAAGTATGGATTTTAGTAGCGCACTGCCGACCTTCTTGATCACCCTTAGAGAAGGCACAGAGGCAACTTTAGTTGTGGGAATAGTGTTGGCGTATTTGATGCAAGCAAAGCAAGCTAATCTACAAAAATGGGTCTATTTAGGGGTGGCGGCAGGTTTATTCGTCAGTAGCGTCATGGGCGCGATCGCTCAGAAACTGCTTGGTGGCTTTAGCGGTACGATCTATTATTTGACTAAAGGAATTTTCTCGCTGGCGGCGATCGTAATGTTGAGTTGGATGTTGATTTGGATGACTCAGCAAGCCAAAACCATGCGCCATCAAGTTCAAGCTAATGTCGAGAAAGCACTTAGCTCGGCGGAAATTCGCAAAGCAGGTTGGGGCGTATTTACCCTGATTGCAGTTGCAGTCTTACGGGAAGGCGCAGAAACAGTTCTATTTATTGCAGGTACACTATCTCCCGACCAATCACAATCAGGGATGGCTCAGTATGCACCTGCGATTGGCTGTGTTGCAGGAATTTTTGCTGCCATCGCGATCGGGCTAGCTATGTTTAAGTTTGGTGTCAAGCTAAATATTCGCGCGTTCTTTCAAGTTTTAGGAGTTATCTTGTTACTAATTGTTTCAGGATTAGTAATTACTTCTCTTTCCGCATTCGATCTCGCTAATACGATTGACAAAGTTTTCAATCCTGTAACTCAATCATATGAGTTTTTCGATCCACCTCGTCGAGTAATAGAATGGTTCACTCTAGGCTCGCAGGTTACAGATACTTCTTCGATATTACCTGCCGATAAATTTCCTGGGATTATCTTCTCAACTTTGTTTGGTTATTCTGATAAGTTATACGCAAATCAGATTGTCAGTTATTTCATTTTTTTATCGACTATGGGAACCGTATATTTCCGTTCTTTAGAAGGTAAAAAGCTTTTTCGCTAAAACACAAAAAATAAATGGGGGCGCGATGCGCCTCTCTTTACGATTTACTTTAATAATATCCGTGTCTTTCGGTGTAAATAAGCTGACATGCAACTTAGCCCACGCTTTAAATGGTTTTCTCAACCGCTCGATCGCTATGCGATTGGCTTAGCAACATTGTTGGCTGTAGCGATCGCCATATTGTTGTGGGTAGGCGATCGCACAGCGCCACAAGTAAAAGATTTTAGTTGGCAAGGACAGAAGATTGATGCTACCAATATTTCTTTTTCTTTAACATTTAATCGCCCAATGGATCGAGACAGCGTTGAGAAAAACCTAAAATTTGATCCTCCTCTCCAAGGCAAAGTCAGCTGGTCATCGCGGAGTATGTCATATACGCCATTGGCTCCAGCCACCTATGGCAAATCCTATACAGTCAAACTAGAAAATGCCTACGATCGCTTTGCTAGTGAGTCTGGCAATAAAAGATCGATTGAACCATTTGCTGGTAATTTTACAACTCCAAATCCTTATTTTGCGTATATAGGCTTGCAGGGTGAAGAAAAAGGTCGCCTTATACTTTACGATGTGCTACAAAAGAATAAGCGTGTTTTAACACCTGCTAATTTGTCTGTCCTCGATTTTCGGATTTATCCTGATCGCCAAAAGATTCTCTTTGGGGCGATTGAAGCGGTGGGGCAAAGCTTACTTGACCAAAAACTCTATGTGGTAACGACGGGAATCGATCGCGAAGATCGTTTAACGTCAAATCCGCCAGAAATCAAACCTATACTCGGTAGTGATGACTTTCAAAACTTTAAATTCGATCTCTCGCCAGATGGCAAAAACATCTTGGTGCAGCGACTTAGTCGCCAACAAGTCGGCAGCTATGGACTCTGGCTCATCAGAGATAACGAACAACCAAGAGCGCTTGATAATAAGCCGGGGGGCGATTTTATGTTTACGCCCGACAGCGCGTCGGTGGCGATCGCTCAAGGCGAAGGAGTTGCGATTTTGCCTCTTGAGCCGCAAGCCCCACCGTTGGACTTTCTCCCAAGATTCGGTACGGTTCTAAATTTTGGTAGAAGCGGCACACAAGCCGCCATGATTAAATTTAATAAAGACTATACGAGATCGCTATATTTGGTAAATAATCAAGGTCTACAAAAAGAACTCGTTAAAATTAACGGCTCTATTCTTGGTGCTCAGTTTGATCCAGAGGAAAAAACTATCTATTCCTTACTAACTGACGTGGAGCAAGATACTGCCAAAAATATCTTTCGAGAGAAGCCCTATCTTGCTGCGATTAATATAGAATCCACAAAATTACGGAGACTTTTAGAACTCCCATCCCAAAGAGAAATTCAATTCAATATTGCTCCTGATGGTCAATCAATTCTCTTAAACTCTATTATTCCTAGTGATAAAGATTCTTCTAATTCTCCGCCTATTTCAGAAGATTCTGCTCAAGCGTCTAGAAACTCTCGCACTCCTCAAGTTCCAACCCAGTTAATTATGTTGCCTATTAATAATAATCAAGGCGCAAATCCTCTGCAACCAGATGTATTGCCAATGTTCGGTACGGTTCCACGCTGGTTACCATAAGGAATTAAAACCAAAGAAAACTTTTGAAAGTACAGATTTGCAGCACTTTCAAAAGTTTTGCTGTACCCATAGTGCCGTATAGAAAAAATTAAGGTTAAAATAAAACCAATTCTACGGAAGCACATATATGCCAACGACAGCATTACTCAAGAGACTCTTCACGGTCAAAGAATATTATCAGATGGCAGAATCTGGAATAATCGCTAATGGTGAGCGTGTGGAATTAATTCGCGGAGAAAAAATTAAAATGTCGCCGATTGGTCGAAGATATGCAGCTTGCGTAGATCGTTGTAATTATGCATTTGCCACAAAACTTGCAGGTAAGGTTGTAATTCGGATTCAGAATCCCTTGGCTTTGGATAATACTTCTGAGCCAGAGCCAGATGTCATGCTACTGAAGTATCAAGATGACTTCTATGAATCAGGACATCCACAACCTAGCGATGTATTGCTATTAATCGAGGTAGCTGACAGTAAAATTGATGGCGATCGCGAGTTAAAAATTCCTCTCTATGCTGAAGATGGAATTATTGAAGTTTGGTTAGTTGATATTAATAGTGCTTGCATAGAAGTCTATCGTCATCCCACTACGAATGGCTATCAAGAAATTCAGAAATTCTATCGTGGTCACAACTTATCTATTCTTGCTTTTCCTGATGTAAGTATTACTGTCGATGAAATCTTGGGATAGAGAAGCAGATAGGACAACAGTTGTTGTAACAGGCATTGGCATGATGACAGCGATCGCATCTGGTCGCGAAAATACTTGGCAAAGACTTTTAGCAAATAAATCAGGAATTAAATTTGACGATCAATTACAACTTCCTGTTGCTAGGATTAATTACTTAGTGGATTCTCTCTCATCAAGATCGCAAGATTTATTAGAAAAATCTACTTTAGAAGCGATCGCTGATGCCGAGCTTGAAGTTCCATTACCTAACTGCGGAGTGGTTATTGGTTCTAGTCGAAGTAATCAAAGAGAATTAGAATTAATTCTAGATGCGCCTGCACAAGGCTTAATTGAACGTAAATGGTGGCAATGCCAGCCAGCTAATATATCAGCGCAAATTGCTAATTTATTGCAAACTCAAGCTCCAGTACTTGCGCCGATGGCAGCCTGTGCAACTGCCAACTGGGCGATCTCTCAAGCTTGTGAATTAATCCGTTCAGGACAATGCAACATAGCGATCGCTGGCGCAACCGATGCAGCAATCTCACCATTAACGATAGCTGGATTTCAAAAAATCAATGTATTAGCCAAATCTGGTGTGTATCCATTCAGTCAAGAGCGCGAAGGCTTTGCTCTAGGGGAAGGGGCAGCCGTGCTAGTACTAGAGTCGTTGGAATCTGCAAGACAGCGAGGATGCCAAATTTATGGCAGAGTTTTGGGTTGGGGAATTACTAATGATGCTTATCATGCTACTAGTCCGAATCCTGACAATAAAATGGCGGCGATCGCAATTAAAGATTGTTTGAGGCGATCGCAAATTAGTGCTGCTGATATCGGTTATATCAATGTGCATGGCACTGCCACTCAGATGAATGATGCTCGTGAAGCGGAGTTAATCCAAAGAATTTTTCCTGATAGTAAGGTTAGTGCCACTAAAGGGGCAACAGGGCATACGCTGGGGGCAACAGGGATGATCGAGGCAGCATTTTGTCTATTGGCTTTGCGCGATCGCATTTTGCCTCCCACTGTAGGAATGCAAACTCCTGCTTTTGATTTGAGAATGGTTGAACAAGCAGAGCGATCGCCCAATCTTCAATATGCGCTTAATTTCAGCTTTGGCTTTGGCGGTCAAAATGCGATCGTCGCCTTTGGTCAAAACATATAAAGATGATGCTTCGCGTCATCTTTATAAAACTCAAGGTAAGGAGATTTCTAAGAAAGAATTTACCCACTGGTAGGTCGAATCAGGATGTCCCATTTCGGTAATTCTGGATTACGGTCCAATCTCTTCTCAATTTCCCGCATATCCACTTTAGTCAGGGAGATCCCCTTTG
>QBMK01000039.1 GCA_003249035.1 Pseudanabaena sp. | reverse complement strand
TGGTACAACAAGAATATTTTAAAGTCTTGGGTAAGTTCTTTGCCAGAAATCTCCTAACATCACATTAATCAATTAGCACGATAATTTTTTGTCAAAACCATTATGAAGTGGATAAATTGCCTTGTTCTGTTTAGTGCAAATATTTTGCTTATACAAGGATGTAATTTTCATTCTCCAGAGCAAGAACAAAAGGAAGTCGATCAGAAAATCTTAACAAAAATCAGCCAAGATATTTCTTCTTTTGCAACTTTAGAAGCAAGCTATAGCATTAACTATGTCAATTTTCAAAAAAAGAATCCCTTACTCTTTCTCGCAAAAGATAATTTTTATATCCGAAATGACATTAAGACGTATTTTTATGGATATTCGCTAAAAGATGCTGACATTAAGGTAATCACAGAAAATAATCAGCGAGTCTTGCTAGTAAAACTCCCTCAACCAAAGATAGTTGGGGAAGATAGGTTTACTGCATTCGTCAAGACCAACGATCCTAATTACAATCCATTAGATGAGAAAGGACAAAAAGCTGATGTTGAAGAATATATCAAGTCTCGTATTGATAAAGCGACTAAGATGTATGAACAGAGAACGTTAGATAAAACACGTGAGATGTCTCAACAATACTTCCAAGATGTTGCTGATCGTTTTGGTTTGCAATTAAAGTTGGAATTTGTTGCAACATCATAAATTAAGGATGAAAAAACTAAAATAGAATTACTTAAATAGTCAGAGAAAAACAGCATCTAACTTGACTAGATCGGTCGAGTCTAGCATCGAAATACTCAAACTCGTTGAGGTAGAAAAATATAGTATCGAAGGTAGCTAAAAGTGTCCAAATTATCAATCATCATTAGTGTAGCAATGGGTTTGTTGCTCTTACTTATCTTCCAAAATAATATAGACATATTACGACTACTTTATGCACTACTCTATTTATTGCAACATTTCCACCACTAGACCCATTCAGAAAGAGTTTGGAGTCTCCTAAGAATTCTATTGACATTACAGCAAGGCGATCGCTGTTTGGTGATTTGAATGATGGGACGATTGCATTTGATCGAGTAAGCTAGAAGCACAAGATCTCAGATTATGGAGAGACTAACATGACATTAGCCGAAGTAATTTCAGCAGCACGACGACTTACTGTGATCGAAAAGCTCAAACTAATTCGTGTTCTGGTAGAAGACTTAGATACTGCCGAAGATATTGCACCAATCGAACCATTTAAAACCTATGACCTGCCGACCCCTTACGATATGTTTGATGCTGGCGCAATCTTAATGGAAGCCCTCAAACAAACAGACACAACTCATCAATAACTTATGAGATTCAAGTACTCCACCAGTAGCCCAAATCAAAACGAATTTGATAGCCTTCCAAGAGTTCCACTGACATTACAGCAAGGCGATCGGATAGTTGAAACAGTTGGCTTAGATGAATAGGTGATAATGAGAGCAATTAGTTTGATTAGCTATAACCTTCATGCAGTTTGAGTGGGACGAAACAAAAAATCTTGAAAACATTCGCAAGCACGAAATTGACTTTGCAGATGTCCCCTCAATGTTTGATGGTGAAATGCTGATAGAACTAGACGATCGCTTTGATTATGGCGAAGATCGCTGGTTTGGGATCGGTTTTCTCGGTCTTGGAATAGCGGTAGTAGTCTGGACAGAACGTAAAAACAACATCATCCGAATCATTTCTGCAAGAAGAGCCAACCGTCATGAACAGAGAAAATTTGAACAGTACCTCTCATACTAACTGGACAGCATTGAAGGCAATGTCAGATAAGGATATTGACTACTCAGATATCCCACCGCTAACAGATGAATTTTTTGAACGTGCAACTTTACGCATTCCCGTGGATCAAGCTCAAAACTTAGTTCAACTAGATCCCGATGTAAAACAATGGTTTCAGAATCAAGGAGATCAGTATAAAACTTTGATTAATAGTGTTTTACGCGAATACATAGAGAACAGTAAAAAACAGCAGTCAGCATAAAGCTGTGCTGAATAATTTGATAAATAGGCGATCGCTGAGATTAATTTTCTAAAGCTATAATTACTCTAGAAACTTTGTGCTAGAAGAGGCTTTCTATGTCAATAGTTGTTACCCTTAATCCCAAATTAGAAGCATTGCTCCATAGTAGAGCTGCAAAACAAGGTCAAGACGTTAATTTTATTGCATCTGAATTATTGGCGAGTATTTTAGATTGGGAAGAAAAAGACTCAGAGGAAGCTATTAAGGGTATTCAAACAGGACTAGATGACTTTGAGGCAGGACGATATCGATCTTTTCAAGACTTTGCTGAAGAACAACGCCACAAGTACAATCTGCCAGCCAATTCATGAACTACCGCATCGAAATCTCAAGTATTGCTGAAGCTGAAGCGGATAAATCATTTTTACGCCTATCTCAAATCTCTTCTCCGACAAAAAGTCAATCAATGGTATGCAGGATTATTAGAGGCGATCGCATCTTTATCTCAAATGCCTAAGCGTTGTCCATTGGCAAGAGAGAATGAGCACTTTAGCCAAGAAATCCGCCAATTGCTGTACGGTCAGGGACGTAACTCATATCGAGTAATTTTCACTATTTTGGAAGTACAAGATATTTCAACAGTTCTCATTCTTCATATTCGCCACGCATACCAGCAAACAATTGGTGAAGATCCAGAATCAGATGTAACTTAGGAGATCGCATTATTTTTGTTTTTGGTGAATCGGCGATCGCTGTTTAGTGATTTGAATGATGGAGCGATCGCTATTTAACATGAAGTAATTATTCTGCTAAATATAGAAACATTTGAAATTGATACAACTGCGATCGTTTCCATTGTTGGTAGAACTTCTATACTGAAAGCTTTATCTCTCGATTCTCTCTTGTGATTTGATATTACACAATTCTCATGTCAAAACAAAAAAGGGAGCACTTGGCTCCCTTTTGATACAAATCTAAACTCATTTCTAATTTGCTAATGCAGAGATACAGAGTTTTGTAATACTGCAACTGATTTAGCATTAGGAGCTTTAGCTTGGAGAAACTTGGTTTCTTTTACGGCTTGATTGGATAGTGAGAAGAGAGGGTTAGACGCAATACCTGCGATCACGGTAAATATGAGGGTAAATACGAGCGCTGCTTGTAAAGGCTTCATACCTACCTGAGTCCATGTGATTTCAGGATAGTTGCGAACTGACTCTGACATTTCTTGAGGCTCTTTAACTACCATCATCTTGACGACTCGGATGTAGTAATAGAGAGAAACAACGCTCATGACTAGAGCTAGCAATACCAAGCCGTAAGCATGAGCTTGCCAACCAGCCCAGAAAATGTAGAGCTTACCAAAGAAACCTGCGAGAGGCGGAATACCACCGAGGGAAAGTAAGCAAACGCTTAGAGCCAAGGTGAGTAGAGGATCTTTTTGATAGAGTCCACTGTATTCACTGATTTGGTCAGTTCCCGTCCGAGAAGAAAACAGAATCACACAGGCAAAAGCACCCATGTTCATGAATAGATACAAGATCAAGTAAAAAATCATGCTGGCGTAACCCGCTTCGGAGTCGATCGCCATGCCGAGCATCACAAATCCTGCTTGACCAATGGAAGAATATGCAAGCATCCGCTTAATGCTAGTTTGAGCGATCGCAACGACGTTGCCCAAGACTATGCTCAAAATTGTCAATACGACAAACACGTAGTGCCATTGCAGCGAAGCAAGTGGAAAAACGGTAATTAAAAATCTGAGGGCAAGTCCAAAACCAGCCACTTTTGAGCCGATTGATAAAAAGGCAACTACAGGAGTTGGTGAACCTTCATATACGTCGGGAGTCCATTGGTGGAAAGGAACTGCTGAGAGCTTGAATGAAACTCCCGCAATCACAAACACCATCGAGATAATCAGTGCGGTGTTGCTAACGGTAATCTTAGAGGCGATCGCAGCTAGTGAAGTTTCACCGCCCGATAGTCCGTACAGCAACGACATCCCGTATAGAAAAATCGCAGAACTTGCCGCACCAACTAATAAATATTTAAGTGCGGCTTCGTTGGAACGAGGATCTCGCTTGGTGTAGCCTGAGAGCAAGTAGGAAGAAATACTAAGGGTTTCAAGGGAGACAAATACCATCACCATTTCATCAGCACCAGTCAGGAACATACCGCCCAAGGTAGCACTGAGTAAAATCACCAGATATTCGCCCACTACTACGCCCGACTGCTCTAAATAACGCACCGAGACTAGGATCGTTAAAAGAGCCGAGAGGGCAATGATGCCGCGAAAAATAATGCTGAGTTTGTCACTATTAAAGCTACCCAAAAACGCGATCGGGTTTTCTAAGCTTGTCCATTGCCAAACGAGGGAAGCTGTGGAGGCAACTAAACCAGCGATCGCAATATAGGGTAGAACTCTTGCTGACTTTCGTCCTGAAGCAATTAGATCGACGATTAGCACGAGTACCAATGTCCCAATGACGATTAGTTCTGGCAAAATCGCGCCACTATTGAGTAGAGCATTGAGACTTGCTGTATCCATACTTAATTCATGTATTGTTGCTAAGGCAATTGTATAGCAAAACTTGAGTTGCTCTAATTTCTTGTCTCCCTATCCTAAAATATATCGGCTTTCAAATCACCAGATTTTAATTTGAAACCCAAAAACTCAATCCCAATAAAGTTTTGTTTCTTTCTCGTCTATAGCACCCCCAAAACAGCTAAATATGGAGATTATAGTCGGAGATGTTTATCAAATCCTTATGCAAGACTTTAATTAAATTAAGTAACAGATTAGTGACTTGCATCAATCTGTTAATAGATTAAATACTATTGATATTATAAGAATAATAGACTTTACTCTATCAAGACTTGACTCTAAGATATCAATAGCAAACAATCAATCTTTAATCAATCCAAACCGTAATAAACTTCTTGTTTTGCGCTTACTTGCATAAATTCCTTTAATGAATTTTCGCTTTATTTATCCATATTTTTGTGAGGCTTAAAATTTATGTCTGATTTCGACAAAAACATTTCTCGTCGGCGGTTTATTGCTACGGCAGGAGCAACAGCTCTAGGTTCCGTCCTTCTCAAAGCATGTGGTAATCCACCCGAAGATGCACCAAAAGCTTCTTCACCAACTACTGCTTCAACACCTGCTGCACAAGCTAATCTTTCACCCCAACAGAAACCTGAAGTCACTAAGGTTAAACTTGGCTTTATACCTATTGTTGAATCCGCACCTCTAATCATTGCTAAAGAGAAAGGATTTTTTGCTAAGTATGGCATGACTGATGTCGAGTTAGCTAAACAAGCGAGCTGGGGTGCAGCCAGAGACAGTGTCAAAATCGGCGCATCAGGAGGTGGGATTGATGGTGGTCAGTGGCAGATGCCCATGCCCTATTTGCTCTCCGAAGGTATCATTACCGACAAGCAGAAAGTCCCCATGTATGTTCTGCTCCAGTTGAATACTCAAGGCAATGGCATTGCGGTCGCAGGGAAGCATAAAGGTCAGGGTGTAGGACTGAAGGTGGACAAGGCTTTCTTTGACAAACTGAAGTCTGGAGGTAGTACATTTAAGGCTGCCTACACTTTCCCCAAGGCTAACCAAGAATTTTGGATCCGTTACTGGCTTGCCGCGAATGGAGTTAATCCTGATAGTGACGTTGAATTGCTGACGGTACCTACAGCTCAAACTGTTGCTAACCTGAAATCAGGGACAATGGATGCTTTCAGTACGGGAGATCCTTGGTCTTATAGACTTGTGAAGGAAAATATTGGGTTTATTGCTGCGTTGACTCCCGAAATTTGGAAAGCTCACCCTGAAGAGTATTTAGCAGTGCGGGCAGATTGGGTAGATAAAAATCCCATAGCTACCAAAGCTATGCTCAAGGCAGTCATGGAAGCGCAACAATGGTGCGACAACTTTGATAATCGTAAAGAACTTGTAGATATAGTTTCTACTAGGGAGTATTTCAACGTTCCTAAGGAAATTCTTGAAAGCACGATCATGGGCAAATATGACATGGGTGATGGTCGCAAGATTGATGATAAGAGTATGGCAGTTCTGTATTGGAAGGATGCAAAAGGTAGTGTTTCCTATCCATACCAAAGCCACGATCTATGGTTCTTGACGGAAAGTGTGCGTTGGGGCTTCTTGCCGAAAGAAACTTTAGCTACAGCCAAGGACATGATCAAAAAAGTCAACCGACAAGATTTGTGGATAGAGGCTGCGAAGGAAGCAGGTATTCCTGCTGCTGACATCCCAACTAGTACTTCTCGCGGCATTGAAGAATTCTTTGATGGTGTGAAGTTTGATCCAGAAAATCCTCAAGCCTATCTTGATAGTCTCAAGATTAAGAGTATATAACTTGAAATCTCTCTAACGTTCAACTGCGAAATCATTTAAGGAATAAAAAATTATGTTCTGTTCCTTAAATGATTTGAATATTATGATTTGAACATTTCTATCCTTTTTTTCTTTCAACTTTAATTTTCCTATCAAGATTTATCTACTTGCATGGGATAAAGCCAATTCTCCGGTGGAAACGCTGGGGAATACAGCCATATATGGAGTTCTAGTAAAAACTATTTTGGAGGCTTTTTTTAATGGATCGTATTACTGGTTTCTTAGGTCGCCGTAACCTGATCAAAGCTCTAGGTGCTGCTGGCGTTGGCTATGCTGCTACTGTTGCTTGTACCCCAAAGACTGCTACTTCTAGTAATCCCGCAGCTGCTTCACCTACTGCGACAAACCCTCCTACCGCCGAGGTTCCAGTTGCAATTGAGAAGCGTCCTGAGGCAAAGGATCTAACCCCAGATCAAGCCCTGAAAATCATTATGGATGGGAATCAACGTTTTACTGAAGGGAAAACAGCTCATCCTCGCGCCACTAAAGATAGGGTCATTCAGACTAGTTCTGGACAGTTTCCCTTTGCGGCATTTCTAGGTTGTGCTGACTCGCGAGTTCCCGTAGAGACTGTATTTGATCAAGGTATTGGCGATTGTTTTGTCTGCCGCCTAGCTGGTAATATCGCTACCCCTGAAGCGATCGGTAGCCTTGAATTTGGTACCTTAGTACTAGGATCTAAGGTGATTTTAGTGTTGGGACATCAATCCTGTGGTGCAGTCGTCACTGCAATGGGTCGTTTAGATGAGCCTAATATAGACCTAAAGGATCTTGGAGCGATACCTTCACTTGTTCCTTATCTTTCTCCCAGTGTCGAGCAGATTCAGGCAAAGGTAAAGAAAGAGGGAGTTGGGAAGGTTGCCAATGATGTTGAGGAAACTATTAAAGCCAATGCAAAAATTCAGGCTGCCTCTCTGGCAAAGTCTTCAATCTTGTCTAAGCTTGTTGCTCAGGGCAACCTTAAAATCATTCCAGCTTACTACAGTATCTCATCTGGGAAAGTCACTCTCCTTAGCTAATTGATTTTGAAAAATCTATTCTCTCCTAGTTCTATGGAGCTTTGATTCTAAAAATCAATAAACCTAAAACTTCACTAATTTCATAAAGCCTGATTTTGGCTTTGCGAAATCAAGCCAAAATCAGGCTTTATAAAATCAACAAACAACAATTTAAGATCTTTGTGAGGACTATATTAAGATGCTAAAAAATTATGCGAATGCAAGTCTTGCTTTAGTTTTACTAGGCTTGCCACTATCTTTGGGAACTCTCGCTGTATCTGCGCAGACATCTGATTCTACTTCTAGCAAAAATACTGCGCGGTCAGAGGCTACCAATACTTCCCAACTATTTGCGGATATTCAACGCGACACCATCAATGCTGGCAATTCCAATCAAACTAGCTCCGTTGCTCAAAATGTCACTTCTGTTTCCCAACTATCAGATGTGCGCCCCACTGATTGGGCTTTTACGGCTTTGCAGTCTCTCGTTGAGCGATATGGTTGTATTGCGGGATTTCCTGACAGTACATTTCGAGGGAAGCAAGCAACCACACGCTATGAGTTTGCGGCTGGCTTAAATGCCTGTCTCGACAAAATCAACGAGATTATTTCTGCTGGTCTAGCAGACAAAGTAAGTAAGGAAGATTTTGCGACTTTGCAAAAACTTCAAGAAGAGTTTGCTGCAGAACTTGCGATTTTGCGTGGTCGTGTTGATGCCCTTGAAGCCAAAACCGCTAGGCTTGAGGCTCAACAATTTTCAACCACAACTAAACTCACTGGTGAAGCAATTACCGGTTTTGTCGGAGGTACAGGTGCTAATCCTAATGGTGGCACTAATACCAATATTGTCATGAATTATAGAGTTCGACTAAATTTGTTGACGAGCTTTACTGGCAAAGATTTACTGATCACTGGTTTGCAAGCTTATAATCTTCTTGGCGGTGCAAACAGTATCCAAGGTACATTGGGATACACCACTCCCGGATTAGGTGCATTAAGTGCTAGTAATGTGCGACTTGGTTACGAGCCACAGTTCCCCGGAGTTAATCCCACCAACCTCAGCGCTGTTCCTGCGAATTCTGTAAATCTCTATAAGCTGCTGTACATCTTTCCAGTAGCAGAGAAATTCACGATGTTTGCAGGACCTAGTGCAGAAGTCACAGATGCATTTCCTGCGATCAGTCCTTTTGCAAATGAAGGACAAGGCTCAATCTCTCGCTTTGGACAAGGCTTAAATGCCGCTGTCCGCGTATCTGGTGGCACATCTGGCTCTGGTTTAGCCGCAGCTGTTGGTTTTATCTGGACTCCTTCCGATACTGTTGACTTCCGCGCTTTGTATGGAAGTGTTAGCCCAGCAATTCCCAGTAATCAACCCTTCCCAGCTACACCGCTTGGCGCTGGTTTCTTTGGCGGCAGTAGTGTTATTGCAGCGCAATTAACCCTCAAGCCAACACCAACTCTTGATATTGGGCTGAATTACGCGAACAGCTATCACCAGTTCAACCTTTTGGGAACTGGATTGGCTGGAGCCGATATTAATGCAATTGCTGTTAATCCAACTAATGGAATTGGAACTGCACTAACTAACCCCATCCAGCTAAATTCAATAGGTGCAACTTTGACTTGGCGAATTGCTCCCAAGATTGCCTTTAATGTATCGGGCGCTTGGGTCTTTGCAAATCTTACTGGTATTAATGCTTCAACTACCTTTACGAGTTGGATGACAGGATTCAATTTTAGCGATGTTTTCCAAGAAGGAAACTCTGCTGGCATTATTTTTGGACAACCTCTTGCACGTAGTTCTGCAGGAGGGCTTGCCACAATTCCAGTTGGGTTTACAGCAACTCCTTATCAATTGGAAGGTTATTTCAATTTTAAGGTGTCTAAAAATATCAGCGTTACCCCAGGAGTATATTTCGTTTTTAATCCTGAAGGTATCAATAACGCACCTACCGCAACTGTAGGTGTAATTCGCACAACATTCACATTCTAAGATGTCTTGTGGTGAGTCTCTTCATTTGTTCTAACTAAAACCCAATTTTATTTTTTTCATCAACTAAGGCGGTGAAAAAAATAAAATTGGGTTTTTCAAAGTCAATTTTTATAATGAGCATTGTTAGGTTTCGTGTTTTATATGGACAACGAAAAAAACTCGATAACGTTATAAAATGTTTTATGGTTTATAAGCTGTCTCCAACAACTTATAAACCGAGGTAGCCAACAAAAATTTTCAGCAATATATTACAAATTAGGATCGGAAAGTATATGGCAGCAAGTGTCGGTAGTCGCAATTCATCAAATGCCCTCTCTAAGTTTTGGCAAAAAAATGCTCAGAATTGGGTATTGCCAATCATAGGAATTTTAGGATTTCTCATATTATGGCAAATTCTTTCAAGCATCGGTTTAGTCAAATTGCCTGGGCCATGGGATATTTGGTCCGAAAAATCGACTCGAACTCTTTTACTCTATCCCTTCTATGATCGCGGTGGCACTGACAAAGGACTATTCTGGCAAACACTAGCTAGCTTTGAGCGTGTCGCTAAAGGTTACTCGCTAGCAGCGATCGTGGGCGTTGGGATGGGGATTTTAGTGGGGACAACTCCAGTAATTGACAAAGCTCTCGATCCACTGTTTCAATTTTTGCGTACAGTTCCCCCTTTGGCATGGGTTCCGATCGCTTTGGCAGCTCTTCGTCAAAATGAACCAGCAGCATTGTTTGTTATTTTTATTACTGCTGTATGGCCAATTTTGCTGAACACAGCCGTCGGCGTAAAGCAAATTCCTCAAGACTATCGCAACGTTTCACGAGTATTACAACTTTCTCGCCAAAAGTATTTCTTTAAGATTTTGATTCCTTCAGCGCTCCCATATATCTTCACTGGGCTTCGCATTTCTATTGGTCTTGCTTGGCTTGCGATTATCGCCGCAGAAATCATCATGTCAGGCATCGTTGGTATTGGCTTCTTTATTTGGAATGCATATACAGATGGCAGGGTAGGCGAAGTTATCTTGGCTCTCGTTTATATCGGTGCTGTCGGCTTGATACTTGACCGTACGATTGGATGGATTCAGACATTGATTGTGCCTGAAGAACAGAAGTAAATAGATACCCGTTAATCCACCTTGTACACACAAATTTATCTGTCTGCGTTTCAGGTTATAGATCCCCCCAGCCCCCCTTTTTAAGGGGGGAGCATTAATTTAATTTCCTCTTCCCCCTTTTTAAGGGGGATTGAGGGGGATCTTTAGCACCTAGCGCCATCAGTAGATTGATACTTTATTAAAGGAGAATTTTAAAATGAGCAGTTTTGTTTCAATCGATCAAGTAGGGAGAACTTTTCCTTTGGGTGGTGGCAAAGAATATATTGCCCTCAAAGGAATTGATTTAAATATTAGAAAAGGTGAATTTATTTCCCTCATCGGTCACTCTGGCTGTGGGAAATCCACCTTACTGAATATGATCGCTGGATTAGACTTGCCCACTGGCGGCATCGTCATGCTCGAAGATGAGCGCGTATCCCGTCCAGGACCAGATCGCATGGTGGTTTTTCAGAACTATTCGCTATTGCCTTGGATGTCAGTTCGCGAAAATGTCGGTTTAGCCGTAGATGAAGTTCTTTCGCATTTGCCCAAGGGTGAACGGCACGACTTGATCGAGCGTTATGTGAATATGGTCGGTCTAAGTCATGCGATTGATAAGCCACCCACTCAACTTTCAGGTGGAATGAAACAACGAGTTGCGATCGCTCGTGCTCTTGCTGTTCGTCCTAAACTTCTGCTACTAGATGAGCCGTTTGGAGCTTTGGATGCGCTGACTCGTGGCAATCTGCAAGAGAAATTAATGCAGATTTGTAATGAAGACGAAGTTACAGCGGTAATGGTCACTCATGATGTAGATGAAGCCGTATTGCTAAGCGATCGCATTGTTATGCTTACCAATGGTCCTGCCTCGAAAATTGGCGGCATTTTAGAGGTTGATATTCCTCGTCCTCGTCAAAGACTAGAAGCAGTTAAGCATCCTAGTTACTACAGCTTACGCAGCGAAATCATCTATTTCTTAAACCAACAGAAGCGCGTTAAAAAAATAAATGCGCGAACTGTTGCTACAGTTGCACGTCACGGCTTAGAAAAGGTGAACCTAGAAATCGGTTTTGTTCCTTTAACCGCCTGTGCGCCAATCGCGATCGCCAAAGAAAAAGGATTCTTTCAAAAACATGGGCTTGACGAAGTATCTCTAGTGCGCGAAACCAGTTGGCGCGGAATTGTCGATGGTATTGCAGGTGGCTATCTCGACGCAGCCCAAATGCCTTCAGGATTGCCAATGTGGATGACCCTTGGTGGTTCTGGTTCTGCTAGCAAACCGATCGTAACGGCGTTAACCATGACCCGCAATGGTAATGCGATTACTCTTGATAAGCATTTTTACGACCGTGGGATTTACACCCTCACTGATTTTAAGGAACTGCTTCAGAATACACGCGATCGTACTCACCGTATGGGTGTAGTCCATCCATCTTCGATGCATAATCTGTTATTGCGTTACTGGCTAGCCGCAGGCGGTATCGATCCAGATCGCGATGTACAGCTCAAAACGATTCCACCAGCGCAAATGGTGGTTGACCTCAAAGCTGGCAGTATTGATGGGTTCTGTGTTGGCGAACCTTGGAACTTCCGTGCTGCGATGGAAAATATTGGCTTCACAGTTGCCACTGATTTAGAAATCTGGAACGGACATCCTGGTAAGGTTCTCGGTGTGCGCGAAGATTGGGCAAATGCGTATCCCAATACTCACATTGCACTTGTCAAGGCTCTTCTAGAAGCTTGTATGTACTGCGCAGATCCAAATAATGCGGATGAGATTCGCCTGATCCTATCGCGTCGCGAATATGTCAGCACCAATATTAATTATATTCATCTGGGCAATCCTAATGATGTAACTTGTGCGCTAGACTCTCCTATGCGCGAACCTGCGCACCATCAGTTTTTCGGTGCTGGGGTAAACCGTCCAAGTCGTTCTGAGCATCTCTGGCATATTACGCAGATGGCGCGTTGGGGTGATGTTCCTTTCCCTCGCAACTGGGTAGAGGTTCTAGAGAAAACTTGTCGGGTCGGCATTTATAGTACGGCAGCTCGTGAGCTAGGTTTGACTGATATCACCTACAGCCGTAATGCGATTCAATTGTTTGACGATATCCCCTTTAATGCTGAAGATCCGATTGATTATCTCAATCATCTAGAAATTAAGCATAATATCACGATGGCAGAGATTCCGATGGACTCAATCCGAATGGTTGCTTAATTCTAATCCCCTTCAAGTCCCCTTTTTGAAGGGGATTAGAATTAACAATTAATTCTCCCGCCTTTACAAAGGAGAGCTTGGGGAGATCTAGATCTAAAACTTTAAGAACAAAATCAAAAAGAACAATGACACAAACAATTCTGAATCAAAGCTCTAGCGCGACAATCCCCCCTCAAGAATCATTCCTTCGCATTGAAAATGTTTCCAAAATTTACCCTACACCTAATAACGGACAATATGTTGTTCTAGAGGATGTAAATCTGAATATCCAAGAAGGCGAATTTATGTGCCTAATTGGTCACTCTGGCTGCGGTAAATCTACATTGTTAAACATGGTTGGTGGTTTCTCAAAACCATCTATTGGCGAAGTCATCCTTAATGGAAAACTGATCACCAAGCCAGGGCCCGATCGCATGGTCGTATTCCAAGGTTATGCACTCTTGCCTTGGCTAACAGTATATGAAAACGTCATGCTGGCGGTGGATTCAGTTAATCCCAACCTCTCGAAAAGCGAGAAAAATGATATTGTCCGCCATCACCTCGCGATGGTCGGATTGAGTGAATCTGCCGAGAAAAAGCCACCTCAAATTTCAGGCGGGATGAAACAGCGCGTATCGATCGCTAGAGCCTTGTCTATCCGTCCTGAAGTGTTGATCCTTGATGAACCCTTTGGTGCTTTTGGATGCGATTACAAAAGAGGAACTACAAGAAGAGCTTCTCCAAATCTGGACAGAACATCGCTGTACGGTATTGATGATCACTCACGATATTGATGAGGCTTTATTCTTAGCCGATCGCCTTGTAATGATGACCAATGGTCCCGCTGCACATATTGGTGAAGTTTTAACGATTCCCTTTGCCCGTCCACGCGATCGCGCTCAAATCATGGAAGATCCTTTATACTACGATCTGAGAAATACGGCTCTCGACTTCTTGTATAACCGATTTGCCCATGACGAGTAATGCTTCTATCCCCTCTCCCAGTGGGAGAGGGGAACAAGGGAATCCAATAGACCATAGAATCGACTTTCGCGATCGCCTAGTGGTGATCGCCACAATGCATCGCAAGGAATTAGCGATCGCGCCAATATTACAAACATCCTTAGGCGTTAGAATTACAGTCCCTCAAGATTTTGATAGTGACTTGTTCGGCACATTTACCCGCGATATTGATCGCCCTGCTAATCAAGTTGAAACTGCAAAACTCAAAGCCGAAAAAGCTTTAGAACTAATTGACGCTGATCTAGCGATCGCTAGTGAAGGCAGCTTTTTCCCGCATCCAATGCTAAGTATCCCTTACAATCGCGAAATTGTTTTTTTACTGGATCAAAAGCATAACTTCTCTGTTTACGGCGAATTTCTCTCCACTGATACGAACTTTCGCCATCAAGAAATTTCTAGCTATGACCAAGCCTATGATTTTGCGCTAAAAATTGGCTTTCCCGATCATGCGATCGTGCTGATGCAAGATTCCAAGACCTCTGCAAAAGAGGCTATTTACAAAGGAATTACTTCAGAAGATTTACTCAAAGAATCTGTCAATGAGTTACTAAAACAATCATCACAAATCCATATTGAAACAGATATGCGATCGCTCTACAATCCAACTCGCATGAATAATATTGCTAAAGCCACTGAAGATTTAGTACGTAAGTTGCAGCAACTCTGTCCAAATTGCGGTTTTGTGGATTTCGATGTCGTAGAAAGACGGAAGGGTTTGCCATGTGAACTGTGCGGCTTACCCACTCAAGTTACTCGCGCTCATATCTATCGTTGCGATCGCTGTCAGTTTCAGCAAGAAGTTCTATTCCCAGATGAAGTGCAAACTGCTGATCCGATGTACTGCTCCTATTGCAATCCTTAGTTTTCCGTACATCGCTTTGCCCCATATACCTTAGTGGCAATTCATGAATTGCCACTAAGGTATATGGGGCATTCTATACAAAGGAATTACTTCAGAAGATTTACTCAAAGAATCTGTCAATGAGTTACTAAAACAATCATCACAAATCCATATTGAAACAGATATGCGATCGCTCTACAATCCAACTCGCATGAATAATATTGCTAAAGCCACTGAAGATTTAGTACGTAAGTTGCAGCAACTCTGTCCAAATTGCGGTTTTGTGGATTTCGATGTCGTAGAAAGACGGAAGGGTTTGCCATGTGAACTGTGCGGCTTACCCACTCAAGTTACTCGCGCTCATATCTATCGTTGCGATCGCTGTCAGTTTCAGCAAGAAGTTCTATTCCCAGATGAAGTGCAAACTGCTGATCCGATGTACTGCTCCTATTGCAATCCTTAGTTTTCCGTACATCGCTTTGCCCCATATACCTTAGTGGCAATTCATGAATTGCCACTAAGGTATATGGGGCATTCTATTCGATCGCTTGTAAAACTACTTTGGGCGAAAGTTTATCCTTAAACCAAACTGTCAGCGCAGGAGTATCGCTTACTTTTACACCCGCCTTCTCCAGATTCAGGCGTTCAGAAATCGCCAAAATCAAATTCTCACAATTAGCTTGTCTCACCTGCGAAAATTTCTTGCGTAAATACTCAGGTCGCCAATAGCCAACGATCTCTAATAAATAAGTACGTCCATCGGGATGCACTAATCGAAAATCAGGAATCATCACACTCCCAGGAATGGGAATTAAATCTACTTCTCTTTCTAACTTCCACTCAGTTTTTAGTTCTGCCCAACGTTCTGCAAACGATGACTCGATCGCACTGTCATACATTTTGCCAGCAGGATAATGGCTGACTAAGCCACAATCAGAATCGAGAGTAAATAAACCTGTACGCTTTTGTTTTGAATAAGTATCTTTTTCAACGAGGGTGGCGTTGAGGCTCCATTTGGTTACATGAAGTAGGGCAGGAAGAAGCTTTGCGATCGCAAGTCCGTAACGGGTACTCGTGCCAAACAAACTCGTCGCCCCATCTACAGTAATCGTAAATCCATAATCGACATCGCCTTCGATATAAGACATTAGTTGAAATAGCTTGAGATAACGGAATAGCAGCTTATATTCCCCAGGATCGTTGCGATGGACTTTTAGAGTCATTTGACTTGCACGATAGAAAATCCCCTGAACTTGCGAAAGATTATAACGATGGATGAGATCTTCAGGTGTTGGACTTTCAAATTGTGTCAGAATCCGATTCTCCATCAGATCGGCATAAAGCCCCGTTGTAATTTGCGAAGGTAAGACTTCACGCTTAAGTTCTTCAGTCAGGCTATCGGCAAGTTCTGTAAGGGTTTGCTTTGTAGCTTGCTGACTAGGTATAACTTGAGCCGACAATTCAAAAATACGGCGGCGTAATTCTTGAGGTTCCAGCGGACTTACGATTTCAAAAGTGCTGAAACTGGACTTGAGAATATGCGCCAATCCCCGCTTTACCCGATAATCTGGGGTGTCGCCTTCAAGTTCTTGCAATAGGCGATCGAGTTCGCTCTGTGTCCCGCCCTTAGCATTCTCAAAAATTGCGATTAGTTCTATTGCGATCGCTTGATGCTTCTGATCTACTTTTAATCTTTTAGGAACGACGGTTTCGCCATTCAGTCGATGCATCAGGAGTTCGCTAGGCAGCATAAGAGAAAAGGCTTATAGATTAGTTACAGCAATTATCGGTGAAACGAACCATAAGAAATTTTTTGCAAGTGTTGCTTTGCAACACTTGCAAAAAATTTCTTGGTTTGGGTTTGGTCGCAAAGCGCTGAATTATGCAACATCTAGAGCGATCTCCTTGATCGTGTCCATTATTTCAAGGAACACTGTTTAAATACTTCAGTTTGATGATCGCGTAATGTTCAGACTGCTCCTCATGGGCTGTGAGTTGTTCTCCTGCTTCTTCCTTAAAGTTGAAAGTTTGGTTCTCAATATTAAAATCTCAACAAAAGTTGTAGAGAAAGTTCCCCCCAAAAATCCTTGTCAAACAGGAAGAAAGAAGTTTACATTTTATTTGTGTGAGTCTTAATAAGCTCTTAGCTTGTATTGGGGTGCTGTTTATAAGGTGGCGATCGCTTTTCGCATTAAGTCTTTGATAAAAGGCACGTCTTGTTGAGTCAACTCCCACAAAGTATTGAGATCCACCTCTAAATAGCCAAACATCAAGCTATCTCCCACACTTGTCAAACGTCTCCAATTAATTTGAGGATACTGATCCGTAAAACTAATCGGCAATCGCTTCGCTGTTGCACCGATGAGACTGATTGCCCTTTCTACAGCAAAAATTGTTTTTTGATCGCAACTAAACTGCATAAAATCTATCCCCGACACAAATGACTCAGTGGCAGTCATCGCTTCTAAAATGTCTTGTATTTGAGCTTCCAGTCGATGATTATTATCGATTTCACTAGGAATACTCACTTTACTTATATTCATTAGCTTTTTTCCATATATTGAGAATTAGAAAGCCTTGTGAAGCCTAGCCTGCTTAAATATTTCGAAAGTTTACGATATTACCAATGACGGCGATCGCAGGCGGAGCAAAGTTGCTTTCTTGCACAAGTTTAACAATATTACCCAAACAGCCGATTAATTCTGCCTGATCGGCTCGTGTTCCTTGGCGAATTAAAGCTACAGGTGTAGATTCAGGTAATCCCGCCGCGATTACCTTGGGGACAATTTCACCTAAATTATGTAATCCCATGTATACAACGATTGTTTCAGCGGCTTGAGCGATCGCTGTCCAATTAATCTGTGGTCGATATTTTCCTGCTGACTCATGCCCAGTTACAAAAATTACCGACGAACTAAAATCGCGATGAGTAAGTGGAATCCCCGCATAGGCTGGTGCAGCAATCCCTGAGGTAATTCCTGGGACAATCTCAACCGCAATTCCTGCCGATCTCAAATCAGCAAGCTCTTCACCTCCACGCCCAAAGATAAACGGATCGCCCCCTTTCAACCTCACAACGATTGCCTGCTCTTTCGCCTTCTCGATCAATAACTGCGTAGTCTCCTCTTGCAATAACGAATGGTTACCGCGCCGCTTTCCTGCATGAATTTTCTCCGCGATCGGATTAGTCATGGCAAGGATTTCATCACTAACTAGAGCATCGTAAAGTACAACATCACAAGTTTCTAATAATGCTTTGCCCTTGAGCGTCATCAATCCCGCATCACCAGGTCCCGCACCAACTAAATAAACCTTACCTAAAACTCGATCTGAGGCAGGCTTAATAACTTGTTGTAAATCTGTATTTGTCATTCGTCATCAAACCCTAGTATCTAAGCCAAATATTGCAAGGCGATCGCATCTTCATTTTCCTCATGTATTCTATTTATAGAAGTTATAAAGCAACGCCCACAGCGCCATACTTTATAAGGATATTCTATTTGAAGAAGTTATAAAGCACGGCGCTTTGCGTCGCTACTTCCTAGATATTGAGACGCAGCCATCTTGTCAAGCCAAATCAAGGAGAACGAAAAGAACGCTCGCATATTCATTTAAGAATATGTCTAGAAGTCTTCTTGAGCTGTAACGAGTACAACGAATCAAAACGAGGCAGGCGTGAATCTTACTGACTTTACCAAAGCAAATCTTACCAAATCAAACCTAGAAGGAATCAACCTTAAGGGAGCAGATCTTAAGCGCGTTAATCTCAGCAACGCCAAACTTGCAGATGCGGTACTCTCTAAAGCAAACCTCACAGGCGCATTTCTTCATGGAGCTGACTTAACCAGAGCCAATCTGGTCGAAGCCAATTTAGCTGAAGCAAATCTCACCTCCGCTTTGCTAATCAAAGCGGATCTTCAACGAGCATGCCTTAATGAAGCTTATCTAGTTGCCGCCAATCTCAACTCGGCTAATTTAACAGGTGCATCATTAATCAACGTCGATCTCAGTCTTGCCACCCTTACAGGAGCATGTCTCAACGGCGCGAATCTTAGTAGAGCAAAATTTAATGGCACATTTTTTATAGAGTCCAATTTATTGGGAGCTGATCTTAGTGACTCTGACTTTACGGGCGCATTGATGATCAAGGCAAATCTCAGTGGGGCAAATCTTAGTCAAGCCTGTCTAATGAATGTCGATCTCACGGCAGCCAACCTCACAGGCGCAGAGTTACATGGAGCCGATCTTTGTGGGGCAATTTTAAATGAGGCAAATCTCAATGCTGTTGATCTTGTTGAGACAAATTTAAGTGGTGGTTCACTCAGCCGCGCTAACTTGGGCTGGTCAAATTTACTAGGTGCAAACTTAGAAAAAGCAAATTTAGTTGGGTCCGATCTGAGTTGGGCCAATTTAAACGAAGCTAACCTGTCCGAAGCAGACTTGAGTTGGACAAATATGACGGGCGCATTTTTAATGAAATCTAACCTCAGTGGCGCAAATCTTAACGGCGTAAATCTGTCCAATGCCAATTTGAGTGGAGCCAATTTGAGCGGTGCAAATTTGATGGGCGCAAACTTAAGTGGAGCAGATCTGAGCAATGTCGATCTACGTGGCGCTTACCTAATTCGTACAAATTTACATAATGCAATTTTGAACGAGGCAAATCTAACAGGTGCAAATCTTGACGAAGCTGTCTTAAATGGAGCTAGCTTAAATCACGCTAACCTCAATCGAGCCAATCTTTCTAGAGCTAGCCTAACAGGCGCAAACTTGAAAGGAGCTTTTATGTTATGGACAAACTTGAGAGGGGCTTTCATGTTATGGACTAATTTAGATGGCGCAAATATGACAGGGGCAATTTTGCCAACGGACAAATAGCATTTTTCAGATTTTTTTATAACTTCGCTTTGAGTACTTCCTAAAAAGCAAACAAACAAATGGTGTGAAAGAGTAATGAAAGCTAGAGAATTAGTCGATCGCTATAACCAAGGCTTTCGAGATTTTAGTGATACCGATCTCAGCCGTGAAGATTTTAGTGGTGTGGGTTTGACCTCAATCAATCTGGCTAATGCCAATTTGAGCGAAGCTAATCTATCCTGCGCCACTTTAAATGAAGCAAATTTATATGGAGCAAAGCTAAATTCTACTGTCTTATACCGCGCTAGTCTAAGCGAGGCAAATCTCTGTGAGGCGGATCTAAATGGTGCTAGTCTGATTAAGGCTGATTTGCATGGTGCTAGGCTGGAACGGACTAGTCTAAGGGATACTGACCTAACTGGCGCAAATCTCAATGCGGTGAGTCTTGCCAACTCTAACTTGACGAGAGCCAATTTAAGTTGTGTGTCTCTAGTCGGAGCCAATCTAGAGGGAGCAAATCTCGCAGAAGCATTTTTAAAAGGAGCAAACTTAGATGGGGCAAACTTAAACGGAGCAAACCTTGAAGGCGCTAACTTAAGTGGGGCAAGCTTTAGTGAAGCTAATCTTAGCCATGCAAATCTTTCTGCATCTGATCTTTCTCATGCGAATTTATATGCAGCCAATCTCAGTGATGCATTATTGGCTAAAGCCGATCTGAGTGGAGCAAATCTAAGCAATGTCAATCTTAATGATGCCGATCTAAAAGATGCCGATCTTAATGGTGCGTTTCTGGTTGATGCTCAACTTGGTAGAGCATGTTTAGAAGGCACAAATCTTAGTAAATCCAATTGCTATAAAGCTAGTTTTAAAGGTGCTTTTTTACTAAGAACGAATCTAAATGGTGCAAATTTGAATTGTACAGATTTCTCCAATGCATCTCTGCAACTAGTTGAGCATCAAGCCGATCGCAATCCAGAGTATGTGACGGATTAGACCAGTTAGTAAGAGCTAAGCCATTTACCGTAGTAACTGTAATGGTATGTAGGTACGTCTTGTCTAGAGAGAGAAAACAATAAAAAGCGATCGCACTAAAAAATAATTCAGTTAGGAATGGAACATGAACGCAACTACAAAACCTGAAACCCCAAAATATAAACGCATTTTATTAAAACTTAGTGGCGAAGCGCTCATGGGCGATCGTAGTTTTGGTATCGATCCTGAAGTTGTCCAAGATATTGCTTTGCAAGTAGCTCAAATTGTTAAAGATGGTATTGAGGTTGCGATCGTTGTTGGTGGCGGCAACATTTTTCGCGGTATTAATGGTGCTGACAAAGGTATGGATCGAGCCACAGCTGATTATATTGGCATGATCGCTACTGTGATGAATGCACTGACTTTGCAAGATGCTTTTGAGCATTTAGAGGAACCGATCCAGACAAGAGTGATGTCAGCGATCGCCATGCAGGAGATCGCTGAACCATATATCCGCCGTCGTGCCATTCGCCACCTTGAAAACAATCGGGTGGTTATTTTTGGGGCAGGCTCAGGCAACCCCTATTTCACCACTGATACGACAGCAGCTTTGCGTGGCGCAGAAATTGATGCTGAGGTGATCCTGAAGGCAACAAAAGTCGATGGTATTTATGATAGCGATCCGAAGAAAAATCCTGACGCAAAGCGCTTTAAATCTGTCAGTTTTGACCATGCTTTGATTAACGATCTAAGAGTGATGGACGCAACAGCCTTTGCTCTATGCAAAGAAAATGGCATCCCAATTATTGTGTTCGATCTTGGTATTACAGGTAACATTCGTCGCGTCATCATGGGAGAATCGATCGGTACTTATGTTGGAGGCTCTTGTGAAATTAACTGATGTTGAGGCGCGAATGCAGAAAGCTGTAGAAGCGACCCAGCACAATTTTAATAGTGTGCGAACGGGACGAGCTAATGCTTCGCTATTAGATCGGATTACAGTGGAATATTATGGTGCGGAGACGCATCTTAAGGCGTTAGCAAATATATCTTCGCCTGATGCCACGACCTTAATGATTCAGCCTTTCGATCGCAGTACTATGCGAGCAATTGAGAAGGCAATTTCTGAGTCGGATATCGGACTAACCCCAAACAATGACGGCAGCAGTATTCGTCTAAATATTCCGCCATTAACTACCGATCGCCGTAAGGAGTTGGTAAAAATGGTTTCTAAACTTGCTGAAGAGGGCAAGGTCGCAGTCCGTAATGTGCGGCGTGATGCGATCGACTCATTGCGGAAGCTAGAAAAGGCAAAAGAAATTTCTGAAGATGAGTCTAAAAGCCAACAAGAACAGGTAGATAAGTTAACGGATAAGTTCGTTAAAAATATCGACAAGGTTACAGCCGAAAAAGAAAAAGAAATTTCCACAATCTAAAAACAAAAAGAAGCACCCAAAGCGTGCTTCTTTTTGTTTGTTATAACAAGGAGCTTTTAGAAATTCATTTCCGCAGCTTGGACTTTTTCTACTTGCTTCTTCTTCAGTACCAACAAAATTTGGGTAACGATTACAGAAGCAAAGAATGCTAACAACCACTGAATGCGGCGAGGATCTTGAAGGACGATTTCGCCATCATGTTGACCAAAACCACCGACATTAGGATTTGTAGTTAGCGGAGAACCAACCTTTACATCACTACCAGGCTCTACAACCAGTGATGCACCAGCAGGAACCTTTTCAACGGCAACGCTACCATCGGTAGTTTGGATTGAGATTTCATAACCACCGTAGATACCTTCATCTTCATTTGGTGCGATCGGGCTAATTTGGGTAACTAGACCAGACACTGAAGAGTTGTATTCATTGTTATTGCTCTTTTCACCAGTAGGATAAACCTGTCCACGACCACGGTTTCCACCAGCACTTACCGAATATTTCAAGAAATGAATGTTCTTATCTTTAGCCGGATCAGGTGCAAGAACAGGGAAAACGATTTCCGAATAATCATCACCAGATACTGGCCCAACTAGAACGATATTTTCTTGGGTATCGCTGTAGGGTTGGTAATATGTATCCTTAACTTTCTCCTTAAGCTCTTCAGACAAGCGTTCTTCAGGAGCAATTTTGAAACCTTCAGGTAATACTAAAACTGCACCAACATTCAAGCCTGTTTTGCTGCCATCAGCACTTACTTGTAGTTTTGTATGGTCGTATGGGAGTTTGACAACAGCTTCAAATACAGTGTCGGGAAGTACTGCTTGAGGTAGTTCTAACTCAATTCCCTTTTGGGCTAGGTGACAGTTAGCACAAACGATACGGCCAGTGGCTTCACGAGGATTTTTGTATGCTTCTTGGGCAAAATAAGGATAGGCCTGAGCAGACTCAGTATTCAGCCCAAATAGTAAAGTTAAACTTGTGAGGATGCATAAACTGACTCCCACAATCAAACGGTTGGCACGGAACAAAGCTTTTTTCATGTATAAGTTCAAATGTATTTCAAAGACCAATTTGGATATGTTTAGGATAGACGGCGCGGAGCGCCGTCTATCCTAAACCCTTTATTTTAAGACCACCAAGGCTCTTCGTTGGTGCGGAAGTCAGTTTCTGTCCAAGTGCTAAATTGCACAACATCATCGGAGACTGTGGCATGGGCAAGAGCGAGAGATAGTGGTGCAGGACCACGTACAACTTTACCTTCAGCGTTGTACTGAGATCCATGGCAAGGACACATAAATTTGTTTTCGGCAACATTCCAAGGTACAACGCAACCAAGGTGAGTACAAACTGCATTTAGTCCATAAGAAGCAATTTCCTTGTTGTCGGTAACGACAATATAAGTGGGGTCGCCTTTGAGCCCTTGGGCAAGTACGCGATCGCCTGCTTGATGACTAGCTAAGAAAGCCGAAGCAACCACATCATTACCAAGTGCATCTTTAGCGGCAACACCACCACCAGTACCACCACGAGAAGGAGGCACAAAATAGGCTAGAAAAGGCACAGCCGCACCAAGGGTGGTTACTGCCGCAGCCCCCCCTAAAATTAAGTTCATAAACTGGCGACGACCCATGCTAGGGACATCGGCGGATGTAGAAGCTTGACTCATAAATTTGACTAAGGATTTTGCTGAGAAATATTACGTTTTATATATCGCTTCTTACCATGATATCGACAATCTTTGGACATCTCTCTAGTTGTTTTGCAACGAAATGTTAAGCACCGTAATTTGAGAGAATTTTATTTCAGCTTGACGGCTTCTCTGTTTAAGTGATTTGAGCTAAAAGAGGGGTAAGTTGGGCTTAAAACCTTTTCTCAATCAGCCATACACCCATTTTTACTTTTTTTGATGCTATCGATCTTAAAAATCTAGAACTAGATCTTTTCTTTTAAAACAAAAAAGGCGGCGCATTGCGCCGCCTTTTTTCTAGAGTTGTGATGCTGAAGATCGCTTGCGACGTGAAGCTTCAGGCGATTGGATGGGGACAAACTGTTTGGATGTCTCTGCTAACTCATCTCTTAGATCAGGATTTTCATCCGTATCTGATGACTCAAGTGGCTGTGCCCGGTTTACTCTCAAAATCACTCCGTTAGAAGTGCCATTCACTTTTCCAGTGCTAATCATTGGAATGCTTGTGGCTACTTCATCAGGTGGTAATTCGGTGATTTCTGACTCAGCCAATATTTCTGCTACGTCTTCTTCTGGCTCAGCCGCAATATTTGTTTCGCCGGTCGAGTCAAACCCTGATTCTGCTCTTGACTCACTATTTGATTCTGAATTTGATCGCAGATTGCCCATATTATTAGCGATCTTGGGAGCTTGACCAGGTAGCGCAACCGTCACAATTACATTGCGAGGATCTTTAACCTCCCGATCGATCAATACCAAAGGAGAAAGTCCGATTAGTGAATAGATATCTTGCTCTTCTTCAGTCATCTCCACCACAATTAACTCTGGTGGTTCAATGACCTTGGTGCGGATTTCTCGTTTATTAGGACGCTCAGGTAAATTCTCAGCAGAAACTACAGGTAAAGCAGCATCTACTATTTCAACCAATTCTTCGCTCGGCTCAGCGATTGCCTTAGTTGCAGGAATATTGCTAGCAATGCTAGGCAAAGACAATTTAGCTGGAACAGATCGATCGACGACAATTTCACGTTCAATGCGTGGCTCAAACCGTGGCTCAATTAATGGTTCAACGCGGGGTTCAAAGCGCGATCGCACATCCATTGGTGCAACTTTTTCTGGCTCACGCGACTCACGCGAATCTTTATTGAGCATGGCGCGTTTACCGCGTCTACGCAGATTTCCGCGCTCTTGATAGCTAGGATGGTTTACCAAATTAGGCTCTAGCCCACCGCCCAAGTCAGAATCCCCATCTTCGTACTCAGAGGTAAAATCAAGCTGATTGGATTGCTTCGATTCCCAGGTCCGAGATGTCGCATCAACAGGCTGTCCTGCGGCTTCCCCTGGTAAATGCATTAAGTGTCCTAAGCCACCACAGGTAGAGCAAGGACGACCAAACAATTCATAAATGCTCTGACCTTGGCGTTTACGAGTCAGCTCCACTAGCCCCAATTCAGTAAGCTGTGCAATTTGAGGACGAGATTTGTCCGATCGCAAAGCTTTATTAAAATGTTCAAGTAGTTGCAATTGATCGCGGCGAGTGTCCATATCAATGAAGTCCACCACAATTACGCCAGCAATATTTCGCAGACGAACTTGACGGGCAATCTCCACCGCAGCTTCGCAGTTTGTCCATAACACCGTCTCGCGAGAAGTTTGCGACTTCGTAAAAGAGCCAGAGTTAACATCAATTACGGTTAAGGCTTCAGTTGGCTCAATAATAATGTAGCCGCCACTAGGTAGATCGACTCTAGGCTTGAGAGCTTCACGGATGCCAGCATTAACACGAAAATATTCTAAGATAGGCGTGCGTTCACGATGGTGATCCAACATCAAACCGCTAGGAATTTTGCCGTCAGCCCAACCTAGTAAATGCTGTTTAATGCGGCGCAGCCCGTCACTAGTATCGGTAACGATCCGATTAACTTCAGTGCTATACAGGTCGCGCAATACCCGTTGGACAAAATCTCGCTCGCGATCTAGCAATGTTGGCTGGCGCGTAGTGGCGACATCTTGCTGGATGCCTTCCCACTGGCGTTGCAAATTATCGAGATCTTCAATAATCTGCTCCTCAGGCATGCCGTCCGCCTCAGTCCGCACCAAAACACCCATACCCGCAGGCTTAACCAAAATGGCAAGAGCACGCAGACGATTACGCTCAGCCTCGCTGCGAATGCGACGGGACAGGTTTACGCCACGACCAAAGGGTAGTAGCACTACATAGCGACCTGGCAAGGAGATATTTCCCGTCAATCGGGGACCTTTATTTCCTGTTGGCTCTTTCATTACCTGCACTAGCACGCGCTGTTGCGGTACGACTAGATCGCTGATCGAGCCAGACGATCGCCGCATTTTTAAGGGGCCGAGGTCAGTAATGTGAATAAAGCCATTGCGATCGCCGTCACCAATATTTACAAACGCAGCATCAATGCTGGTTAAAACATTTTCGACAACGCCCAAGTAAACATCCCCAACTTGGTGAGTTCCTGCGGCAACAACAATTTCTTCAATTTGATCTTCGCTAAATACAGCAGCAATTCGATACTGCTCGGCAATTATTATTTGCTTTGGCATTCAATTTCCTCAGAATTTCTTCGATTCAAAAGAGCCAGCCTAAGAACCTATCTGAAAAACATTTTTTCTAAACTTCATATAAAAAATATTAAAAAAAATATCTTTCAAACCCTTTATTAAGTAAGTTGGCGTAATTAAAAACTTAGAGTCAAAACTTGGACTGCCCGCTGCGCAGGTGGCACAGGTTTTGGGCTTTTATATTTAATTGCGCCTACTTATCATAAACAGACTCATAAAGTCTTAATAGGGGCTTCACAACATAAAACACCAATAACGAAAACAAGAAAAAATTTCGATTGCAACCTGACTCTATCGTCAACCTGTTACTTAGCTATGTACCGAAGCTAGTAATTAGTCGCTGTGTCTACTCTGACATCACGATAAAGAGGCATATTGCTTTGTATGGAAAATTGGTGGGGTTTCGTTAAAAGAATTAAGTTATTTCTTAGACTGACGTTTATTAGACTATCTAAAAGGTGCTTACACCATTTGCCTACAGCATTCAGCCTGTAAGTAAAACAGCGTACTTGATGATTCAAGTTTATGATTATGGTTTGTAAGCTCGATCGCTTAACTAGCAGCTAGATGCGTTTTAGCTAGATGCCAGCTTAAGCCTATCGTAGTATTATAGCGCAGCTTTGAGCGTAACTATTTCTTAATAGTGTTTTAATATTGATAGCCATGTTAGTGATACGGCACAAGCCGTATCACTAACTTCAAAGTAAAAAAATGAGGGTAAGGTTCTGAGTACGCGAGTAGTTATCGTCCGTCACGGTGAGAGTAATTTCAACATCTTAAGCAAAATCCAAGGAAGGGGTAATTACGATCGCCCAGAATTGCAGTCTGTCTTGACCGACAAGGGCAATCAGCAAGCTAAGCTCGCAGGAAAAGCTCTGGCAAACCTAAGTATTGATTCTGCCTATGCTAGTCCTTTAGTCCGCGCTCAGCATACTGCCAGACTCATTTTGTCTGAAAATTTTAATCCGCCAGAGTTAGTTGCAACGGATGGTCTGTTAGAAATCGATCTTAGCGAGTGGGAATCGATGATTTCTCATGAAGTTAAAGAGCAGTTCCCTGAGAAATATTATCTCTGGCAAAACGAGCCTGAAAAGTTTCAGTTGGGCGATCGCTACCCAATTCTCGACTTATTTGAACAAGCCAAGGCTTTATGGGCAGAGATTTTACCTAAACATCAAGGTAAAACGATTTTGCTTGTGGGGCATAGTGGTATTAATCGCGCTTTAATTTGTTCAGCGATCGGTATTCCCGTTAGGCTTTATCACAATATTCAGCAAGTTAACTGCGCTATTAGTATCCTTAATTTTCAAGGTGCAAGCATCGCTGACGGTGTTCAACTTGAATCCCTCAATCTTGCCAGTCATCTTGAGGATATTTCAGGTTCACCACTACCTCCTGTCAAGAAAAATCATAATGGACCACGTTTATTGCTAGTCCGTCACGGAGAAACCGAGTGGAATCGCCAAAAACGTTTTCAAGGACAAATTGATGTGCCGCTTAATAACAATGGTCATGCTCAGGCTAGACGAGCAAGTGAATTTCTCGCAAAAGTTAAAATCGATAAAGCCTTTAGCAGCCCAATGTTGCGTCCTAAAGACACTGCTATAGAAATTTTAAGTAAGCATTCCCAGATTAAGCTGGAGCTATTTGATGAACTCAAAGAAATTTCCCATGGCTTGTGGGAAGGAAAATTTGAACATGAAATCGAAGCTGAGTTTGCAGGTCAGTTAGCTCTCTGGCAAGCTCAACCAGAAACTGTGCAAATGCCTGAGGGCGAGAATTTACAGCAGGTTTGGGATCGGGTGGCGATCGTTTGGCAAAAAATTGTCGATTCAGTGCCTGCTGGTGAAACTGCCCTTGTTGTCGCCCATGATGCTGTAAACAAAGCAATTCTCTGTCTATTATTTGGCTTTACCCCTGCGCAATTTTGGGTCTTTAAGCAAGGAAATGGTGGAGTGAGCGTGATCGATTATCCTCAAGGGGCAAAAGGTTTTCCAGTTTTGCAATCTGGGAATATTACTACGCATCTATCTGAAGGCGTTCTCGATCGCACCGCCGCAGGTGCTCTTTAAAATACAATTGAGGTAAAGACGCTTTTGCGTCATTTACCTCAAACTGAAGAGAGACGCATTTTCTGCTAATTTGGTGTAAAGGATTTGTTTTAACATTTTGATTTAGTATTCGGAGTTTAAATAAAGTGACTATTCTATTCCAACTTTTATTGGCAGCTTTTGTATTGTTTTCCTTCGTTTTGGTGATAGGTGTACCTGTCGCATACGCATCCCCTAGCTCTTGGAACCAAACAAAGCCACTTTTATTTCTTGGCTCTCTAATTTGGTTAGCATTCGTAATTGTCATTGGCATTTTGAACGCTTTTGTAGCTTAGATATAGCTAATAAAACCTAAACAAGTTTCTAAAAGCTTTACTAAAATAGTGCTTTTAGAAACTTTTCCTTTTCTTAATCATTTAAAAATCGCTATAAATTAACTCTATGACTGTTTTTGCAGGTAGCTTTACCAATACAGATAGTTTGCGCTTTGCGATCGTGGTAGCGCGATTTAATGACCTGATCGTCGGTAAGCTCCTCCAAGGCTGTCAAGATTCACTATTGCGTCATGGCATTGATGTCTCTGAAACTGGTAGCCAAGTTGATTACGCTTGGGTTCCAGGTAGCCTTGAGATATCGATGGTCGCCAAAGAATTAGCCACTTCGGGACGTTATGACGCAATCATTTGCCTAGGAGCAGTCATTCGTGGGGACACTCCGCATTTTGACTATGTGGCTAATGAGGTTTCTAAAGGTGTAGCCGCAACCTCTTTTCAGACTGGTGTACCGATTATTTTTGGGGTATTGACCACTGACACCATGCAGCAAGCTCTCGAACGGGCTGGGATTAAAGGTAATAAGGGTTGGGAGTTTGGCATGGGTGCGATCGAGATGGCTAACCTGATGCGCCAAATTCGCGCTAAACAATAAATCCTGCGCTTTGTCCTTGGGATGCTTGCCAACTGCGGGCATCGTAATATAAGTCTTCCAAACAAATACTATAAAGAGCATCCTTAAGCTTCCGATCGAGTCTTTGCCAAAGCGCAAATGTTACCCAATCAGAGGCAAGTTTTTCCTGTGGCTTTAGTCTAGGCAAGGGATAGGTATCTTCGCCCACTGCTGACAATATTTCACCCAGAGATATGTCTTTAGGCGATCGCTTTAGTTTATATCCCCCTTGCACACCACGAACTGACTCGACTAAATCCGCTTGACGCAGTGCAATTAAAATTTTTTCTAGATAAGGCGCAGGGATGGATTGGCGATCGCTAATTTCGCGAACAGATGCTGGGTTGCGTTTTGCCCAAACCACCAGATCGAGCATCGCTTTCACACTGTAATGACCTTTTCTGGTTAGTTTCATAAAACCTACGAATTTAGAGGGAGGCGCTTTGCGCCTCCCTCTAAATATATTAAATCTACGAAGTTAGAGAGCGCCGCGCTCTACGAATATTAAAAAAGAAAGGACAAATCGACAGGAGCAGGCAACATCTCACCGCCGCGCCAATCGAGTACCTGCACCAAAATTAAATAGCCCACACCTAAGATTACGGCGACAATGCCTGTAAAAACTGATATCCATTGCGATCGCTGCATAAACTAAGCCCCAATAAAAAATTAAGTAAAAAAATCTAAGGAAATCTATGTATTAGAAAAAACACTCAAACTAACTGCTATTATCCCTCTTGAAATATCTTTAATCTTCGGTATTTAGGTAAAACCTACAGTATTTTGCTCTTATAGAGACGGATTTGTTGGGAAAGTATTGCTTAGTAAGACTTTCCCAACAAATCTATGGGTTTATTAATGCGGCAAAGTGCTAAGTATCAAATAAAGCTCTATTTTGGTAGGAACAAACTTTTTCTATTCTTCGTCCTAAACCTTGAACATAAGTACACAGACTTTTTAAGTAATGTGCAGATTCAAGTCCAGTAGGAGCGAGTAATTGATGAGTTATAGCCTATCTTGGTCAACCAGCATCGGAGGGTACGCGCCCTCTAACTCCGTGTCTGTTGATAAGCTCCCCATCGTTGAACTAGTACAATTGTGCCAAACCGAAGCGCAAACCAGCAGGTCTGCGTTTGCAGAACTTATGCGACGAAATCAATCCTATGTCGATCAAGTTTTGTACAAACTCGCTCCTGATTGGCAAGATCGCGCTGATCTAGCCCAAGAAGTATGGCTGCGTGTTTATCGCAATATCAAACGCTTGCAAGAACCCGAAAAATTTCGCGGTTGGCTGAGTCGGATCGCTACCAACCTGTTTTATGACGAGTTGCGTAAGCGTAAACGAGTTGGTGGTTCAGTTTCACTCGATGCACCATTTATGTCTGGCGATGGTGATGAGATGACATGGGACTTGCCTAGCGCTGCCCCTAGTCCGATAGACAACATGTCAACGCAGGAGTTTTATGAACAACTTCGTAAAGCTATTCAAGATTTACCTTCTAGCTTCCGTGAAACTATAGTGTTAAGAGAAATCCAAGGTTTATCCTATGAAGAAATTTCTGAATTAACAGGTGTATCGCTTGGTACTGTAAAATCACGTATAGCTAGAGCAAGATTGAAGTTACAAGCGCAACTACAACCCTATTTGTCTAATATGTAACGAGGGGAGTATTTAAGTTATGAGTGCTAACCAAATTTTTAATAGTTCTATGATTATCCCAGAAGAGCGCTTTGAGTTACTCAGCGCATATATAGATGGCGAAGTAACTGAGTCTGAAGAGCAACTTGTCGAGCAATGGTTGTCCGATGATGTTGATTTCCGTCGCCTCTATCAACAACAACTCAAACTGCGTCAATTACTAATTGATTTACCAGTGCCTGTGCCTGCGCATTCATCTGTAAAAACAGAGACGGATGTGATGATTAATCGTGTCTTTAATGAGATTGATAAGCGATCGCAGCGTCGGAAATGGAAATTAGCAGGTATTGGTGTATCTGTTGCGGCTGTGGTTGGAGTATTCGGTTCGATGTTTACCTTCAATTCCTCTCCACAATTTAGCCCAGTTTCAAACAGTATTAAGGCGCCTGCTCAAGTAAAACAAGAGCCAATCTTGATTGCGATGGAAGAGCCACTTGTGCCTTTGCCTAAGTCGATGAACTCAAAATAAATAGACTCGACAGATGCCTCGTGGAGGGGAATCAATCGAGATTGTGTCTCTTGGATTCACAGACTAAGCATTTAGCGCTTTGTTAGTAATTGATATGATTTCCCTAACACTGCTTATATTTTATGGGCAACATGAAAAGCCGAAATAAAAGATAGGTTTAGGTGATCGCCTCGATTACTATGTAACACTTCTCTCAAATTTGTAAAGAGTTTAAATCTAGTTTCTTCTGTTAGTGCGATGTATGGCGAAAGCGTACTCAAAAGTGACAGATAGTCATCAAGGCTGTAGACAACTTGATGAATGGAGGAGTCATAGCTGAGATTATCAAAATACCCAGACTCAATAATGATTTGACTGAATTTGAGGAAATCTGCTTTATGAGTTTTTCTACCTTCATGTCTGGCATAAAAAGGAATGGAAGGTGCCAGAGTCTGATAAACTTCATCTACTAATTGATAGGTTTGATCGTCTAGTTGGGGTGGGGTGTTCCATAACAAAATGAGAGAACCTTTTGCTTTCAAAGCTGCCGCCGACTTTTCATAGGCGATCGCAGGATCGATCCAATGCCAAGATGTCGCTGCTAGGACTATATCAAAGCGATCACGTTCTAATTCCCATTCCTCAAAGGCTAAATTTTGAATCTCGACTTGAGGATATGCTGCACAGTTTTGTTTAGCTAGCTCTACTGCTTCACGATTTGGTTCTAGACTCAATAGCGAATAACCAAGTCTCGCAAAGCTTACTGTTGCGATCGCGGGACCACAACCTATTTCGAGAATCTTTGCTTGTGGAGGCAATTGAGCAAGTTGAATCGTGCGATCAATAATTTCTGATGGATAGCGCGGTCTCACACGATTATATGCATCGGCAACTGAGCTATACCAAGTTTTCCTTTCGCCTAAATCTTTCCCCGCATAGTCATTAACTACTTCAGTCCAACTTTTTCGCTCTGCATGACTGCTAGAAATATCTGGCATTTTTAATTTAGGGCTGCGTAAATCTGGCGAATCAGTCATGAAATATACTTTTTGGCTAGTAATGCTAGTTTACTACTTTGCGATCGCCGAGACTCAAAATCCAGTTAGTGTTATGAATTATTAGCGGTAATGGTAGTAGCGTGAAAAGTCGTAAAACAAGAAGATAAGCCAAACCAGGATCGAGAGCATCTCAATTAGGAACTGAGTAAATATACTTAGAAGAATAACAATAATCATTGAGATAAGCACAACGATGCTTTAGAACTATGGACTACTTCCATCCAGTTAATGAATCTTTTTTGTAGTTCTTCTGGCTTCAGTCTCGAAAACAATCTCTCGAATGTATCTACTGATCTTACTTTTCACGTCATCTCTGAAATGCTTTCTAGGCAAAGATTTTGAGATTAGTTGCATTTGCAGTAATGATTGCTTAATGACAATTTGCAACGGTGGAATAAGGCTTGTAGAGTTATGAATGTTGGCGGTTATGCTAGAACAAAAAGATAACGGGAAAAGTAAGATCTACTGATGGTATTCCATTTGCTAATTCCAAGAATGTCTTCAACCATTCTTGTTTCGCTTTGACATATTTGGCGATCGCTACGAAATCATCGGCTCCACTCATCACTGCACAAATCGTAATTAACCCAAGTTGCTACCTATCAAAAACCGTCTCAAAACAAGTTAAAAACAGCCTCTCTAAGTGCTAAACAACGCTTT
>QBMK01000038.1 GCA_003249035.1 Pseudanabaena sp. | reverse complement strand
TTTTGGGTTTTATTAAATTATCATTCCTAAGAAAATATTTTATAGCAAATTTTGATGGATCATAACCATCAAAATTTGCTATCAATTTGATTGAGCCGATAGCCCATACTGTGAACCGTCTCAATCAAATCTTCATTAGCTCCTGCGGCTTTCATTTTTTGGCGTAATCCCCGAATATGAACCTTCACAGTATGTTCTTCTGGAGGTGATTCCAAAGACCAAACATGTTCTATCATTACACTACGACTCAATACCCGCCGACCATTGCGCAATAGCAATTCCAAAAGAGCATATTCCTTGGGCGTTAAATGGATAGGATTTTTACCATAGCCCACTTCACATGTACTTGGATTGAGATATAATTCGCCCCATCCCAGAACTGGCGATGCAGTTTGGCTACCTCGACGTAATAGTGCGCGAATCCTTGCAAATAGCTTTTGTAAGTCAACAGGTTTGACAATATAATCATCTGCTCCTACATCTAACCCATTTATTTCGTGATCGATGGTGTCACAGGCGGTCAGCATCAGGATTGGCAAACTATAACCATGCGATCGCAATCGATGACAGAGACTAATACCATCCAGTTCTGGCAACATTAAATCCAAAAGCATCAGATCGTAATCTAGGGACTGAGCTTGATGCCAACCCGTTTCACCGTCAGTGGCAATATCAACAACATAACGCTCATCGGTTAGCGCTTCTGCCAAGGTTTCGGCAAGGCGGATATCATCTTCAACCAGAAGAATCCTCATAGGATAGAAATTTTTTTGGAGATGCAATCAAACTATTCTGATTCTACAAAAAATTGTCGCTAAAATACGCTTCCATCCAGATTAAGAGCATTGGTATATCATAGATTGCGCCTTCCAAATCCAAACAAATGTAACAGAGTATCAAGATTTATTGACTAGGGTCAATCTTTCCGTTTTCTTTACAATTCCCTGACCAGTTTCCTTACTTTTGGTATGAGATTATCTAGATTCATTGTCAGAAAAGATTGATTGTCACGATCACTATCGATTTAAACAAACAATTTTTGATCTGGAAGTTAGGATGTGCATCGCAAAGCGTCGTGCATCCAAGTGAATTTACATACAACTTAGATTTGGAGAATTTGAATGGGTAGTATCATGCCAAGGCATGCATACTCAACACTATGATTTAAAGCGATATTGGATTAAATACGGCAGTTTTAAAACAAGATTTGATGATCAAGCTTAATTACTTTTAATAAATATTCTTTTAATTACAACCCTCAAAATAAACGCAAGTTAATTTAGTACATAGATATTTAATATGGTCAGTACTTTTATAAATCCGCTGGTTAATCCAGAGGCAAACCTTGGGGTTAGCCGATTCGAGGAAACAGCGCCGATTCAGCTTTTTGCAAAATCATTCCAAATCTGATGTCGATCTAGTCATTCGTGCCGCCTATCGCCAAGTACTTGGCAATTCCTATGTCATGGAAAGCGAACGGTTGACTGTCGCCGAATCTCAACTTAAACAGGGAAATATCTCTGTACGCGAATATGTGCGTCAGATTGCCCTGTCAGAGATGTATCGCGCTAGATTTTTTGAGACATGTCCACGAATGCGATTAATTGAACTTAATTTCAAACATTTGCTCGGTCGTGCTCCTGAAAGTGCGGAAGAGATGGCTGATCATGCTCAGTTGCTCGATCGCGGTGGGCTTGAAATGGAGATCAATGAGTACATCGATAGTGATGAATATCATCATGCTTTTGGCGAAGATACCGTTCCTTACTATCGTGGGTATAAATCCCAGATGGGAAAAAAAATGGTTGGGTTTACGCATATGTTTCAGCTTTTGCGCGGATCAGCCAGCAGCGATAAAGATCCAACTCATCAAAATCGCTTCCGACTGAATAGTTGTATTTTCCGAAATCGTCCAAGCGCGATCGCACCACTCAACGGCTCACCTGATTCGCCCTACGACAAGCTTAAGTTCAGTGATTCTGCGGCGATCCTCGCTGAGGTCTTTAAGCCCAAAACATCGGGTGGACAAACTGAATCTTGGGTGGCGGCAAACTTTGCCGCCGAGCAAGCTTTACGACAAACTCTACTGGAGCAAGCTCTAATCATCGAAAGTTTGCAAAAACAACTAGCCGATCTTCGTCCATCGGCTTCTATTGGTGCATCTTATCTTAAAAATTCTTGGCAACCTTCGGTTGTCTCGGTTCAAGGAGATGCCTCTGGCTCGTTATTACAACAGTCTGACAATCAGATTGAACAGATTGCCTCCCTGCAAGCCCAGATTGCTGATGCGCGGAGATACGCCGCGATCGGTGATGCGCGATTGAACAAATGGCGCAGCCGCGTTTTCAATAGTTAACGCTCAATGTAGAACTTGGCGCTTTGCGCCAAGTTCTACAGATTTTATTAAGATTTTTTAGGAGAATATTCATGACACTTCCATTATTAGAGTACAAACCCTTATCCCAAAATCAGCGCGTGGCTGGTTTTGAGGTCGCTGGTGATGAGCAACCTCGGATTTATAGCACCGATAATCTTCTGTCTGGTTTTGAGCTAGATCTCTTGATCAGCGCCGCCTATCGTCAAATCTGCAACGAACAGCAAATGCTAGAAAGCCATCGCCAAGTAAACCTAGAGTCTCAGTTGAGATCGGGACAAATTACGGTTAGAGGATTCATTCGCGGCTTGGTATTATCTGATTCCTTTAGACGATTGACTTTTGATAGTAATAATAACTATCGCTTTGCAGAGATTTGTATCCAGCGAATTCTTGGACGTAATGTCTATAGTGATCGCGAAAAGATTGCATGGTCGATTGTAATTGCGACCAAAGGTATTCAAGTTTTTGTGGATGAGTTGCTCAATAGCGAAGAATATCTCAGTAACTTTGGCGATAGCACTGTTCCCTATCAACGTCGCCGTATCTTGGCTAAGCAGACCAAGGGCGAAGTCACCTTTGCGCACATGGCTCGTTATGGCGCTGACTACCGTGATCGCCTTCCGAAACAAGTCTTTACAGGCAATAAAGGTGCTGCAAAACTTGATTATCTGCGTTGGGAATGGCAGAAAAATCCACCCGCAATTATCGGCAAAATTGGTGCAGGGATTACCTATGCTGGAGTTGGTATTGTTAGCTTCTTGATATTAGGAGTTTTCCTTGGGTTGTAAACCTTATAATTTATAAACGTTCTTAAAAAAGCCATGCAAAGCAAGGCTTTTTTAAGAACGTTTATGTTTAGTTAGAGCGTTTTGCACTAAGTCCCTATGGGGATAGTTGAGAGTATGATTAGTTATTATGCGATCGGAATTTGCCTTGGTATATTAATCCTGTTGGCAGGTTCTTTTTTCTTTATCAGAGAGAGAAATCGCCGTCGCAACGAAAAACTTCTACGACAACAGAGCGATCGCGAAAGACTAGTTACGCAAATTGCTCACCAAATCCGCAAATCACTCAACCTTGATCAAGTCCTTGCAACCACGGTCAAAGAAGTCCAACTCTTTCTACGAGCTGATCGCGTTTTGATCTATCGCCTATGGGACGATGGCACTGGTAGTGCTATCCATGAAACTGTCTTGTCGCCCTATCCCAGCATTTTGGGTCAAGTATTCCCCGAGGAGGTATTCCCTCAACAATATCACCAAGCTTACTCTCTAGGAAAAGCTCTCTCCATTAATAACATCAAGCAAGCAGATGTAGAACCATGTCTTGCTGATTTTGTGAAAGAGTTTGGAGTTCAGGCAAAATTAGTAGTACCAATTATCCAAGAAACCCGTGAAGGTAGTGATTCAGAAATTTCTAATCCTTATCTTTGGGGTTTATTAATTGCCCATCAATGCAATCGCCCTCGTCAATGGCAAGATTGGGAAGTGGAACTCATGAAACAACTCGCTACTCAAGTAGCGATCGCCATTCAACAATCAGAGCTATATAAACAGCTTCAATACCTAAATACTCAACTAGAACAGCGAGTCCAAGAACGCACAGTCGAACTGGCAACTGTTAACGTTTCTCTGCGTGCAGAAATCTCGGAACGGCAGAGAACAGAAATTGCTTTACGCCAAACTAATGATACCCTGCAAGCTCTAGTTAGTGCATCTCCTCGCGCAATCTTGATGCTTGATTTGGAAGGAAATGTCAAGATCTGGAATCCTGCTGCCGAACAGATGTTTGGTTGGACAGAAGCTGAAGTCATCGATCGTCCTAGTCCGATTAGCCTTGATGAGCCGATTGAGGACTATACAACCATCCAAGGCAGCGTTCTGCAAGGTAAAACCTACACCAGAGTGGAGCTATGTCGTCATCGCAAGGATGGAAAAGAGATCAATATTATTTTTTCCGCTGCACCCTTGCCTGACACAAATGGAGAAATTAGCGGACTCGTCGCCGTAATCGCGGATATTTCCGAACAAAAAAGACAAGCAGAACAGGTGCGACTATTGCAATCTGTTGTGGTTAATACCAATGACGCAGTAATCGTTACCGAAGCAGAACCGATCGACGCTCCTGGCCCCAGAATCCTCTATGTAAATGAAGCTTTTACGAGGATCACAGGATACCAACCCGAAGAAGTTTTAGGACAAACGCCAAGAATTTTACAGGGGAAAAAAACCGATCAATCCCAACTCCATAAAGTTCGTAATGCTCTAGCCAGATGGGAACCTGTCACCGTCGAAGTCATTAACTATCGTAAAGATGGAACTGAATTTTGGAATGAATTTAGTTTAGTACCAGTCTCTAACGCAAAAGGTTGGTATACCCATTGGATTGCCGTCCAACGTGACACCACCGAGCGCAAGCAAGTTGAACAAGCTCTTCGACAAAGCGAAGAACGTTTCCGATCGCTGATCGAAAATGCCTTAGATATCATTATGATCCTCGATCCAGATGGCACAATTGGCTATGTCAGTCCCTCCGTCGAAAAAGTTTTAGGTTATGCCGTAACTGAACTTTTCGGCGCAAATGTGAACGAATTTATACATCCAGAAGATTTGCCGATCGCTCAAAGTTTTCCGCAAGTGGCATTGCGCGATCTTCTTGCCAATAATAATCAAACAGAAATTCTCAATCCCATTGAATTTCGGCATCGTCATCAAGATGGTTCTTGGCGAATTCTTGAAGCCATCAGTCAGCCCTTTGCTGATAGCGCCGCAACCTTGAAAGTTATGGTCAATGCCCGAGACATCACCGAACGTAAACGCCTTGATGAAATTTGGCTTGCACTCGAAAGAGAAAAAGAACTAAGTGCCTTAAAAACGCGCTTTTTCTCTATGGCATCCCATGAGTTTCGCACGCCATTGAGCACAGCGCTGGCGGCTGCACAGGTTCTCGAAAATTCTCGAAATGAATGGGATAACACCGAAAAAAGATTGCGTAATTTACATCGCATCCAAGATTCAGTCAGGAATATGGTGCAGTTACTTGATGACATTTTGACAATTAATCGTGCTGAAACTGGAAAACTCGCCTTTAATCCTAAACCACTAGCATTAGAGGCTTACTGCCGTCACTTTGTCGAAGAAATGCAACTTAGTGCTGGCAATCAACGCCAGCTTATGTTTACTTGTCAAGGCAAGTCTCAGCATGTTTGTCTTGATGAAAAGTTGTTGCGATCGATGCTCTCAAATTTACTTTCCAACGCAATTAAATATTCTCCGCAGGGTGGGAATATCTCTCTTTCCCTAGAGTTCCAATCAGATAATCTAATAATTAAAGTCCAAGATCAAGGAATTGGAATTCTGTTGGAAGATCAAAAGCAATTATTTGAGCCATTTCACAGAGGAAAGAATGTCAAAACTATTTCTGGCACTGGTTTAGGTCTAGTTGTTGTCAAAAAATGCGTTGATTTGCATCAAGGAAGTATTTCCCTTAATAGCGAAGTTGGACAAGGTACAACCTGTATAATCACAATCCCATTAACATATAGCAATCTCTTTAGTGACGAAGGAATGAAAATTAAATAACATGTGCATGTAAAACCCAAAATTGGTTCGGCGGGCTTTGCCCGCCGAACCAATTTTGGGTTTTATTAGTATCATTCCTAAGTTGCTAATTGACCTTCAACAATTTTTGATATTGCATATAGCGAACGCATATCGAGCGATCGCTTGTTTCTTTTAGGTAACGGCAGACATCATCAAAAGCTACAGGCTTCCTTTAACCAAACGATTTCCTCATCTGTAAGGAAACAAGATAACTTCTCCACTGCTGATGCATAGTAATTTTCCAACCATGTGATTTGTTGAGAATTAAGCTTGCTACGATCGATCAACTTTTTGTCAAAAGGAATATAGGTCAAAGACTCGAATTCATACCAAGGCGTTTTATTGGGATTTGTCTCCTGAGAGCTGTCTAATTCTTGTTTTACTGCTTTAACAAAATAGAGATTTTCCAAGCGAATACCACCCCATTTCGGTTGATAGTAGCCTGGCTCGATACTATTGATTGTGCCAAGATCGAGAGATTGATTAACTCTCTTGCTGATGCCATTTGGGCCCTCATGGACGTTGAGGAATACACCTACTCCATGACCAGTTCCATGTCCATAGTCGAGTCCACTTTGCCACATTGAGGAGCGAGCGATACCATCAATTTGGCTACCTGTCGTACCTTTCGGGAATTTCTGCATCGCACAGTTAATATGAGATTTTAGGACTTCAGTATAGCGATCACGCTGTTCTTCAGTGGGCATCCCAATGCTAATTGACCGCGTGTCATCGGTAGTACCGCCGTAAAACTGCGAACCAGAATCTAACAGTAGCAAATCGCCATTGAGAAGCTTACAATCAGGATTAGGATTACTGTAATGAACGATCGAGCCGTTCGCGCCAGCACCTGCAATTGTAGGAAAACTGAGATCGTAGAAACCTTCTTGCTGTTTATATAAGCCTTCAATCTTATTGGCAACATCTCGCTCACTGATGGAAATGCCAGCATCAATTTGTTCTTCAATCCATTTTAGGGTGAGAGTTTTAGCGAAACTAGCCTTGAGATTAGCTTGCTGCATTTGGTCAATTTCCACAGCATTTTTGTTCGCTTTGAAAGTCTCAATTGGATGTTCGCCATTAATGATTTTAGCTTTGACTTCCTTAAGTTGGAGATATGTCCCATAGGTGGTTTGGGAGAAAGAAACTAGTACATTCTGACTTCCATCAATTAGCGATCGCAAAGTAGGAATGTACTGCTCATACTCCAAAATCTGCACTTGTCCCGCAAGAGCCTGACTGACCGATTCACTAATGCGCGATGTATTTGTAAATATGTATGCATCAGTTTTAGTTACGATCGCATAACTAATAAATACAGGATTGCACTCAACATCCCAACCGCGCAAATTATAGAGCCACGCAATTTGATCGAGCTTAGTTACGGGTAAAATTGAGGCTTTCCTTTTGTCCATCAATTCTCGGATTCGCTCTAATTTTTTGACCACACTCTCGCCAGTAACCGATTCAGGAAGAGTGATTACGGGTTGATCGCCAAATGGAGGTATGGGTTCGTTCTCAGCCCAAGGACTTTGCGATCGCACTACATCTACTAAGTTTTCGATTATAGGGACGATCTCAACACCACAGTTGCTTAACCGTTCTGAAAAGAGGCGATACTGAGCAACGGTAATAGTGAAGGGATCAACCCCTAACCTCAAGGTTTGCGATTGATTTGTGGTATTTTTTGCAAGTTCTTCGAGAACTTCTTCGACGGTTTGATGATCTTCTAATCCCACTTTGCAAACCTTTTGAAGATTTGCATTCACTTGCATATCTGCTTGCTCGTAATAGCGCGAATCCACAAAGACCCAAGCATAATCGGTGCCAATCAAAAAATCGCCTGCTGAGCCAGTAAAACCACTAATCCATTGACGACGTTGTTTGGCTTCGGGTAAATACTCATTGAGATGCTCATCGGCTGAAGGAACAAAATAAGCATCTAAGTTATGTTTAGCGAGCTGCGATCGCAGCGCCATAAATTTCTGAGCAGTACCTTTTAAGTCACTAGATTGGTTGAATGATTCTGCTGGCAAAGTCTGCAATAAAACCATGAAGTTAAGTAGGTGATGGAGATATAGATTTTGGTCTATCAGAATTTTAACCTATACCAAAAAAGTAAAGTCGGCTCAAAGCGCCGACTTTACTTTTTAAAGCTTAATCCACATAAGATCCACGATATTTAATTCGTTCTTTAGGCTTGGCTGACTTTTGAGAGTCTCTTGCGGCTGAGAACGAATCTGCTAAATCTTCGGAAGATTCATCTACGCTATTTGCAACATTTACTCCTCGATATTTGATGACTGGCTGGGACTCGCTAACATTTTTTGTTTCGTTGTTGATCGCTAATTCTTCAGGCTTGTATCTATTTCCGCGGTACTGCATGACTTTAGAATCTTCTTGATCGATCCCATTAAGATCATCTTGATCGGGTTCCGAACTTCCTGCCTGCGATTTATCAGGATTTCGAAATGCTGGCGGTGTGTAGAGCTTACCCAAAACTTTAAAGCAAAAATAGGGCATCGCCAAAGCGATCGCTAAAATCACCAACAGCGAATCTATCTTTGTCAGAATATTTGAAATACTATTCACATGCTTTGTAGAAGCCCATATAGAGATCACCGAGTAAGTAGCAACTACAGACGCAACTTGCAAAGTGCGATAAAAAAAAGAATTCTTCATGGACGATAAGCCACAAGTACCTTGGATGAACGTTACGTAATTGCATAGTAATCTTGCCAGCTTAAAAATATACGCTTACAAATACAATTAGCAACATATTCTAATAACATAACGTTTATTGCTGATCTCGATCGCTATATTCGCTACGGTTTTGGGTAGGATTCAATCACAGCTAATATTTCCAGAATTGCAGCCTTTCAATAAACGTCTTGCTGATTTGACCACAAATCACAAAATAGCTTATCCATTTTGTGATTTGAAGACCCTTGCTGGGTTTGGTTTTCAATTCACAAAAGTGGGCACTGGTCAGTTAATGAGGGATGGGTGCTGAAATGCAAAATTTCATATCAACAAAAAAGACGCAAATACGTCGATTACGTTTTAGCTGACCAGTGCCCGATTAAACGAGGGTAGGGTTTTATGAAATCTGGTATTCTTTGGATTGAGAGGTTGTAAAGGCTGATCAGCAACTTTAAATTTGGCGAATACAATGCAGGAATGGATTACAAATACGATGAATTCCCTAGGCTATTTAGGGATTGGGTTACTAATGTTTTTAGAAAACCTTTTCCCCCCGATTCCCTCGGAGCTGATTATGCCACTTGCGGGATATACTGCAACTTTTCCCAATACACAAATTCAGGTAGTTCCAGCAATAGCGGCAGGGGTCATTGGTACTATCTTAGGCGCTATCCCTTGGTACTATGCTGGAGCGTTGTTAGGACAACAGAGATTAGAATTATTAGCAAGTCGCTATGGCAAGTGGATTGGCGTTTCTGAAAAAGATATCGATAAATCAGTGAATTGGTTTCAGAAACATGGCTCTACAGCCGTTTTGCTCGGTCGGATGGTTCCTGGTATCCGCACGTTGATTTCTATTCCCGCAGGAATTAGCAAAATGCCACTGATCCCATTCTTTCTCTATTCCACAGTGGGAACGATTGCCTGGGTAGCCTTATTAACCTATGCGGGCTATTTCTTGGGTAAAAACTACAAGTTAGTCGAAGATTATATTGATGTCATTACCAAGGTCGTAGTTTTCGGTGTGTTAATTGCGATCGCTGCATTTGTCGGCTATCGCCTATGGAAGCGATCGCGCAAATAAACTAAGATCTAAAATTATCGCGATGAACATTCGGCTAAGCGCATACTCTAGGTCTGCATTATTGCAACATAGCTGAATTTGTATGCTATTTGATGAGTCCAGAGAGTAAAAGTAGATGCTAGAACAAAAAAGAATGTGGTTCAAAGCATCGTAATACTTGTTTGGTTTTTAATTTCCAAGTAAAAGCGATCGCATTTGTTTGGCGACTAGATCGGGTTTTGCAGCTTTCATTAAGGCACGAACTACAGCAACACGTTTCGCACCTGCCCCGATCGCCTCTTCTAAATTGTGTTCATCAAGCCCACCGATCGCAAACCAAGGAATGTTTATATTCTGAGCAGCATAGTTGACATATTCATAGCCAGATGCAGCCTTGTTTGGCTTAGTAGGTGTGGCATGGACGGGACCGACACCGACATAATCTACTTGGTTATTTAACGCAATTTCTAGTTCTTGAGGATTAGTGGTTGACTGCCCAATAATGTATTGCGATGCATCACCACCATTTGCACTTAAGATTTGGCGCACCGCAGAAACTGGCAAATCTGTCTGTCCGACATGGATACCATCAGCTCCGACGGCGATCGCAATATCGACGCGATCGTTAACTAGAAATAAAGCATCGTATTTATGACAAATTTCGCAAAGTTGCTGGGCGATCTCATAGCGAGTTCCATCTTCGCCATCTTTTTGTCGATATTGCACGATCTGCACGCCGCCTTGCAAAGCTGACTCTACAACAGTGAAGATATTATCTACGGGCATAGTTACTAAATATAAATTCGCTGCTTGTAATTTTTTGCGGCGAATCTCACCAATGCTAGTAACCTCATGGGCTAATAATTGACTTTCAAGGGTATAGACCTGGTAGCGCATTTGCTTCATAGCCTCTCCTAGTTTTGGCTCGGTGACTTTGCCATATTCTTCTAAAACTCTGAGCGCCTCTTGTAATCGTCCCATATTCGCTCTGAGGACGGATTGGATATCAGAACGAATAACTTCATTAGCATGGCTCAGCTCCGTGGCAGGATCGTCGGGAGTATTGCGAGCGCGACGAAATTCTTCTTTGTGCCATTGGGCAAGTTCTTGACGCATCTGCTTACAGCGATCGCACAAGTTTACATCTTCCAAACCAAATCGGCACCATTCTTCAATAGTTCGTATGGCTTCACGGGCGCGATCGAGGTTGGCATCAAGAATGCGATAGATGATTTGTTGGGACATATAAAAAACCATATTTAAAGGAGCGTGCGAAGCACGCTCCTTTAAATATAGCTATAGCCATTGTAGTTAAGACATAAAACCCAAAATAGAGTTGCGGCGCTTAGCGCCGCAACTCTATTTTGGCTTTGGGGTTTTGTCCTAACGTCTTTGACTATAGCTATAAATTAATAGTAGAAGCGCTTTGCGCTTTTACTCTCTAAAATTCAAAGTCAAAAGCTGGTTCAGCGCGTAACTTGCCTAATCCCAATTCTTTATCGTCGATTAGTTTAATTTCGTAATAGCCCAAAATATGATGGGGAGCAGGATTACCGCGAGAAGCCCCAGTAATTCCCATCGCAATAATTACGCAGATATTACCCTTAGTATTTTTGGCGCGTTGTTTCCATCGCTTATGATGCTCAGTATTGAGAGTGGGTTTGTCAAATTCACCAAATAGATGGAGGTCACCATTGCCCATCACCATTAAGCCAAGCTGACAAGTGTTGCCAAAGATATCCTCAGCGGGATTGAAGCACAAAGACTGAATACCGCCAAAACTATTGATTTGTTCAATCAATTCTAGTGCCTTTGGACGCGAAGTCTGGATCATTAGCCCCGGGAGACCTTCACCTTTTTTGGTAGGTGCGATCGCAGGAATTGCGTCAGAGTTCTGACAATAGATATCAGTGTTGCGTAAAAAGTCCACCTGCTCCCAAGGAATCGTCATCATATGGATCAGGGCATTGTCTGGCCAGAGATCCTCGTTGATTAGAGGTGAATCATCATCATCGTCATCTTCTTCAACTAATTGATGCAACTCATCAGCTAGCTCTGGCATAGTCTTAACGACGACCTTGATCGTTTCTTCAACGTCGCTTTCGAGGTTTGGCGCATAAACTGTATAAGTACCAGAGAGCTTGCCAAAACTGGAGTTCAAACGTTTATGATACTGTTCCCAGAATTTATTTAGAACTTCTAGTGCCACGGTCAAGGCGATCGCTTCTTCGTCATAGAGATATGGTCTGCCGCCTTCAAGAGGATGTAAAGCACCATAAATGGGCTTCATCGGTGAGTTTGCCGCAGGTAAAGCCCTGATTTTGCCTCGAAATGGGAATGGTGGCATATCGTCTTCCATTTCCAACTCAGGCGTTTCAAAAAGATTAAACAGACAGTCTTGATGCAAAAAAGTCTCTTCGATCTCATCTTCAGAGTTGCCAGAAACAATACGCTGTCGAAATTTTACCAAGGACTCTTCGGAGCGATAAAAAATCACACCCTGCTCTAAGCCTATTTTGCCCATGACGATCGCATAAAGTGTGTCGAGATCCCAGCGGTCGAGCTTTATTGAAATTACCTGATGATCCCAAAGTGTATTCCAAGGAGCATTTTGCCATAGCTGCTCGGACTGTTTATGTAAAGCTGCCTCAAACCTTTCGGGTACGACGGGAGGATTTGCCGTAAAGCTTTCTAATATATGCGAAAAAATCTCATCAATTAAGGGTAAATGTTCAACATATTCAACGGATATACCTAAATCTTGGAGCACCCCACGCAAATAAAACTGAAGTTCGCGATCGCATACCAAGATTTTTTGGGGCAATGACGGCTGTGCTGGACTTTGAGGATGTTCGATAGCTTGTAACAAAGCGCGGACAAAGGCTTCTTGCCCTACAGACAAATCGACTACGTCCATGGAACGAACCATTCCCATCGAGCCATCTACCCACAAAATACAATGCGGCTTAGACTCTTCATCATGACCATGCAGTGGAATTATGTTGGAAGAGTCTTGTGGTTGACGGATTTTAGCGGGTAAAGCACGACGATCACCTTCCCAAACTGCAGATGATTGCTTGAGTTTTTTGAGGCGGCGAATAGTGGATCGGTTTAGCGTAGTCATCGAAAATATTCTCTAGATTTGCCACTCTTAAAGAAATTTATCAGAGTGCATTGATCGATTTAACTACGATATGGTGAGAAATTGCCAGATTTGTTCAGAAATTATATCAATCGCTAGTTATAAATTAGCCTTGTGAGCTGCAATCCTATCGACTTTCTAGTTTTTGAAGTTACAATTGCCACAGGTGTAACCTTATTAACAGCGCTTTGTGCTGAAATAAAACCCAGAAAGTTTTTTGAAAGAGTTGCTTTGCAACGGTTTCAAAAACTATCTTGTATCCTTTTGCCAGCAAAAGGCTGTAAACAATAACCCAAACTATATTTTTGCATTTTTATGGACGAGCTAAAACCGATTCTCAATGAGTTCTTAGGGCAACCCGTTGCATTTTTTGGTGGACTCGTTTCGGGCTTTCTCAAGCTCGATCTCCAACAAGATCCTCTAAAGGGTTGGCTAGAAAAACAAGGAGCAACTCCAACCACGGTTGCTTCTACTAGCAATAATGACGGGCCACAATCTATTTCGATCGACTAACATCCAGACTAAATAAATTTTAAGGCTCGCTAAGTGAGCCTTAAAATTTATTTAGTCTTACGTTTTTAAAAATAGCTTATGTGGTTTCCATATCTCTTGATTGCGATCGCCTATCTTTTAGGCTCTTTCCCTACAGGTTATTTGGTGGGAAGGATGGCAGGTATTGATATTCGAGAGCATGGCTCAGGCTCGACAGGGGCTACAAATGTATGGCGCAATATTGGCAAGGTTGCAGGAATTATAGTATTTGTGACTGATTTTGCTAAGGGTGCGATCGCGATTTACATGATGCAATCGGCTAATTACTTACAAGCACTCTCAGCATCAATTTTTGGATACAATCAATCGCCAATTGTTGATAATTTATCTCTATTTGTCATTGGAGCAGGAATGATGGCTTTGATTGGGCACAGTCGCCCAGTTTGGTTAGGCTTTAAGGGTGGTAAATCAGTAGCAACGGGTATGGGGATCTTATTTATGTTGAATTGGCTCGTCGCGATCGCGGCTTTCAGTGTTTGGCTAGTGACATTGTCAATTTGGCGCACTGTTTCGATTAGTTCAATTGCTGCCGCTGCTGCTGCTCCGGTTTTGATGTGGAGCTTACAAGGAAATATTGTTTATTCAAGTTTTGTAACGGTGGGCTGCATCTTTGTAATTTGGTTACATCGTTCTAATATCGAGCGCATCATCAACGGTACTGAATTTAACTTTAAAACTGACTCCAAAGCTTGATAAAGACAAACCAATATTTTTCATAAAAAATTTCCGTCGCATCCTTGACCTAGCCTATTTGCCTAGAATCTGCTCAGTATCCTTCAAATGACCAGTGAAGCTATTTAAGCATCGTCAATAGTTAAGTTCTATCAGTTGGAGATACAACCTATCTAGATATGGAAAAAATGTTCATACTTAATGGAAAAAGTAAGAATTATACCAAAACACAAAATAGCGTAGTCATTTTGTGTTTTTAAACCTTGATTGGATTGGATCTTTAATACACAAAAGCATTGACACACTTTTGTGAATTGCTATAAGTTGCCATTGATCAAATAAAAAAGCCTCGCTTAGCGAGGCTTTTTTATTTGATTTACTTAGCTGCTCCCTGAGCTTCTAGAAGCTGTTTTAATCTCTCAAGATCTGATGCCCACCGTGGGTCAGGTTGATGCGATTCAGAGGATCCACTGGAACTCGATACACTTCCAGTAGTTTTCTTGTTGTTATTGCTGCGTTTTTTGCGTTTTGCTGCAGCTTTAACTGGTGCAGCAATTGTACTTGACACAGTTGCTTCGCTCTCAGACTCTGAGGAGTCATCAGAAACATCTTCTAAATCAGAACCATCTTCGGCTTTACCTTTGGTACGAGGCAAAGCTTTTTCTAGCTTTAGTACAGCACCGTTAAAATCATAACCATTGAACTTTTCAATTACTACGTCAGCAACTTCATCAGAGCCGACGGTTACAAATCCAAAACCTCGGCATTTGCCTGTTTTGCGATCGGTTATAACTTTCAACGATACTGAATCACCTGATTCATTGAAAATTTTTTCTAGAGCTTGGCGATCTAATTCTGCTGGCAAGTTGCCAACATAAAGGCGAATGGACATGATAATAGAAAACCTCTACGCTATAAAATCTTCAGCAGGTGACTAGAGCAGCCGCTACAAAAAACTTGTTTAAAAAACTTGTTCGCTACTTGCTAGCTTAAATTTGAGCTATTGATTACATGCTACCTGCGATTAATCAAACTGATACGACACTCTTGCGCCATGAATTAACATAACACACAAAATGCCTGTCTTAAAAATAAAATGTAATGAAAGTATCAAAATTAGATCAATTAGGAAACTAAAAATATATTGAGATATCTAGCTTGCTTTGGCAAGAAATAAGATCCAAAAATAAAGAGTGGAAGAGAGAACCATCTTTACTTAGTAGATAAAGGAATATACAAATGTTAAGTTTTGATGTTTTTTCTTGTTAATTACTTGACCGACAAAATTTAACCAATGTAATATTCATTTTCATGAATTTACATGGTATTCACATGGAATTTTTTGGAATCATCATTCTTGGCTACTGTTTGTGGATTGGTCAGACTCTTGACGATTCCAAAAAGAAACAGGAACAAGAAATTGAAAAACGGATTAGAGAAAAAATAAAAAACGAACAGAGCAACAAGTAAATATCTGAATTATTGAGAAGAATTAGATTTACTACTATCCGTGATTTACGTTGAGCTATAGCCATATCGAATCTTAGTTACTTACTTTTTACGTCATCTCTGAAACTCTTTTCCGTCAAGGATTTTAGGGTTAGCTGTGTTTGAAACAAGACTTATCTTAATGACAATATACAACGGTAGAAATAGGTTCTGTAGAGGTAGGAACGTTGGTGGATATGCTAGAACAAAAAGATAAAGGAAAAAGTAAAATCTTAGATAGGATTATTTCAGTCTAGTTTGTCTAAGATGCGATCTATATAGAGTTGGAATAAAAATCGTGAAGCAAAATCTAAAAGCCGTTAGTGGAGAGCTAAAAACTCAAGTTAAAATCTTGGCTGCGTTGGTAGCAACTTTTTGGATTATCTTCATTTTCAATGAAGCACTGCTTGAAAATGTATTAGTTATTTCAACTGGCTGCGGCTTGCGTCGTGGACTTAATGCCCTGGGAATTGAGCCACGGAGCTTTGTTGGTCTACGAGGCATTTTGTTTGCTCCATTTTTGCATGGTAGTTTCTATCATGTTTTGGCAAATACCGTCCCATTTATTGTGTTGGGATGGCTCGTAATGTTACGCAACATTAAAGATTTTTATTTTGTGTCTGTAATATCAGCTGTGGTTGGTGGTTTAGGAACCTGGTTGTTTGGTAGACCATGTTCTGTGCATATTGGAGTTAGCGGTGTGATTTTTGGCTATTTTGGCTATCTACTATTTCGTGGATATTTTGAAAAGAGCTTTGCGGCGATCGCTATTTCGATCATAGTCGCGATCGGTTATGGAGGAATGATTTGGGGAGTATTACCAACTAGATCCTATATTTCATGGGAAGGACATTTATTTGGTTTTCTTGGTGGCATCATTGCGGCAAAATTATTGTCCCCAAGCAAAACTGCCCAATAAAAAAAAGGCGGCGTAAAACGCCGCCTTTTTTTTATTGAATTTAAGCAACGCTTCTGATTGCTTCTAGCAAACTACGAGTGCAAGCTCCTTTGTCACAAAAAGCATCAATGTTAGCTCCATTGGACAAAGCACGATCTTTACCACCATCTGCGGCGGAGTAAGCGACAATCTTAATATGGGGGTATTCAGTTTTTATGGCATTAGATGCTGTCCATCCATCCATCACAGGCATATGCAAATCCATCACCACAACATCTGGCTTATGATTTTGCACTTTGGCGATCGCTTCTTTGCCATTAGTCGCAACCTCTACAGCACCAATACAAGATTGTAGTGAAAGTGCTAGCTGTAAAGTGCATCTGGTTAGTTCGTGGTCATCCACCACCAAAACGCGCAGGTTTTTTGTAGAAGCTGTCATGGTAGGTTCGGTTAGAAGGACTTGACAATAACTCTGTTATGTAATTTAAGATACTTCTTTTTTTATCTTAAATCTTCTATCGCAGGGACTAAACCCAAAAGAAAGTGGCGGCGCAAAGCGCCGCCACTTTCTTTTGGGTTTGATACTTGGCGGTAGCTATATTATCCTCGCCATTTTACTTTCGGCAAAATTTGCTTTTGGTCAATGCGATCGCGATATTTGATAGCGAAGTTGAGTAATGAATCGATTAAGGCATCAGACAGAAAATGAGGTTGTAAGCCAAGATCGAGAAGATTTGTATTTTTGGCGTTGAAATAATGCTCTTCTAGCTCGACTCGTGGATTGTCGATATTTTGAACTTCGACCTTTATACCAAGAGTTTGCCCAGCTTTCTGCACCATAAAAGCCAAATCTCGGATTGAGAAAAGCTCAGTAAATTGGTTGAATACTCGCATTTTGCCAGCTTCCGCAGGTGTAGCGATCGCTAGTTCAATACAGCGCACCGTGTCCCGAATATCAAGGAAACTGCGAGTTTGACCGCCCGAACCATAGACAGTCAAACGATGCCCAATAGCCGCTTGGATGCAAAAACGGTTAAGTGCTGTCCCAAATACGCCGTCATAATCAAGACGATTAATCAGTAGCTCGTCAGCGCCAGTTTCTTCCGTCAGTACCCCATAGACCACGCCTTGGTTAAGATCAGTCGCCCGCAATCCCCATGTTCGACAAGCAAATTGAATATTATGGCTATCGTGAACCTTGCTGAGATGGTAAAAGCTTCCAGGTTGCTTAGGATAAGGAAGCGTGTCTTTGCGCCCGTTATGCTCAATAGTAATGTAGCCTTCTTCGATATCGATATTTGGAGTGCCATACTCACCCATCGTACCCAGCTTAACTAGGTGGCAATCAGGATTATGTTCTTTAATTGCATAAAGTAAATTGAGCGTCCCAACTACATTATTGACTTGGGTAAGTACAGCGTGTTCGCGATCGATCATCGAGAATGGTGCTGAACGTTGTTCCCCAAAATGGACAAGCGCATCAGGTTCAAAACAACGAAACGCATTCTGTAAAAATTCATAATTAGTGATGTCACCAATAAACAAGTCAATTTTTTGACCTGAAACAGCTTGCCATTTGTATATGCGGTCTTGAATAGAGGAGATCGGGGTGAGCGTCGCAACACCTAACTCATTGTCCCAATGCCGACGAATTAAGCTATCTAGTACACCAACTTCATATCCTTTATTGGCAAGATGTAAAGCTGTCGCCCATCCGCAATAACCGTCGCCACCAATTACCAGTACTTTCATGAATTCTGTGGGTTACAAAAAATTTGAGTTACAGTTTCCAAATTAACCCTATCAGGATTTATCTCGTTTGTGATGTGCAAGACCGAAATTTATTAAGTTATATGTGTCGAGAAACACACGCAGGCTTTAGAGTTAGAGATTCTCTTAAAGATATTTCGAATATGTTTTTTTGATGCATTCACGCAATTTAGCCGATCACAGCTCTCAGTTGGCAAGTGTAATGTATTGAAATTAAGATAGATAAGTGTAGCTATAAAGCTATTCACAAATTAGCCTAGGACGATTAGTCAAGTATGCTTTCAATTGCTGAACTTGCCCATAAAAGAGATCCAAGGGCGATCACCGAAATAATTTGCCATGAGTTGCAGCCTCTTGACATTAAGCAACTTGATGTTGCTGTCGATATTGTCGATAGTAGTTTAGAGCTACAAATTCGTACAGATTCAGCCTTTGACAAGCAAAAACTGCTGACATTAGTCCATAGTAAACTCCAAGATTTACATATAGAATCGATAGCTAAATTTAAGATTCACTGTTGGCGCAAAGATGAAGAAATGCAAGAGCATCGCTTGCTATGGACGGAGAAATTTATGCTAGATATGCCAAAATCATCACCAAGATCAGTTTCAATTTCAGATTTACAACCATTATTGGATAATTCAAAATCGCCAGAAGAGCGAAAATCAGAAACGCGATCACCTGAACCGAAACTTTCTAAGCATTTTGTTTTGCAACAAGCGATCTCTAAAATATTCCCGACGCATAATCAACCTAAGCCAAATCTTTTAGCCTCTAATCTAAATTTGTATCCTGCAACAGAAAGCTTAGTAAATAGTTCATCGCTTGTACTTTCTGGTGATAATAGGCAAAAAATGCAATCACCTGACAGTAATTATTGGCAGGTATTATTGGTAGGTCTATCAATTGTTTTATTAGGCTTAGGCATTGGGGCGTCAGTCAGGGCACTTACAGCAAAGAGTGGACTGGAGTCTAATACATTTTCATCAGTATTGGCTCCATCTTCAGATCCATCTGTTGATAATAAGGCTATAAGGGATACGCCAACTACTTCAAAAATTACTCCAAGCCAGACTAGTGAGCCATCAGCCGTTACTACTCAAACTACATCTAAAGCTAATCCTTCTACTTCAGTTGAATCGATCGCACCGAGGCCAAATGACCAAGCTAAAGAATCTGTAACCTTAGAAAAGTTTAATCGCATTCAAAAAGGTATGACGATTGAGCAGGTGAACAAAATTTTTGGCGTGTCGGGGAAAGTTATTGCTGAGAACAATTCAAGCAATAGTATTGGACAAGTTTATTCTTGGAAAAACCCTCAGGGCAGTAATGCAATTATTGAATTTAAAGATGGTCAAGTAGTAGCTAAAGCTCAAGCTGGTTTATAACGTTCATTTTTCATAATTCACTGCAATAGCAACAAAAAAAATAGAGGAACAAAGCGTTCTCTATTTTTTGTTGCTATTGCTATAAAATTACATATTGGGTAGCCAACTAATTTTTTGATTCGGACAGCTAGTAAAACCCAGTAAAAGCCTCGTGGGAGAAAAAATTTTTTGGGCATCGATTTACGCAGCTACGTCTACCTAGACAATCTTCAAAAACAACATGCTGCTTATTTAGGAACGGTCGCACAAGGATTTTTACCCTTACCAGGTGACACCTCTCTTTGGATTGAAATTTCTCCGGGTATTGAAATCAACCGAATTACAGACGTTGCCCTGAAATCGACGTCAGTCAGACCGGGTGTGCAAATTGTTGAGCGCTTGTATGGATTGTTAGAAATTCATTCTGCGAGTCAAGGTGAAACCCAAGCCGCAGGTCGCGCAATTCTCGAGATGCTAGGAGTTGTTGAGGAAGATCGGATTAAGCCAAGGTTGTTATCTAGTCAGATTATTCGTAATGTTGACGCTCACCAAACGCAACTAATTAATCGCTTTAGACGGGGGCAAATGTTGTTGTCTGGGCAGACTTTATACATCATGGAAGTTGAGCCGGCAGCTTATGCGGCTCTTGCGGCTAATGAAGCTGAGAAAGCTGCCTCGATTAATATTCTGGAAATTGTTGCGGTGGGTAGCTTTGGGCGTCTTTATCTTGGTGGAGAAGAGCGAGATATTATGGCGGCTTCGACGGCGGTATTAAATACGATTAACAATGTCAAAGGTCGAGATGTATACGGTAGTCGCAAAGAATAAATTTCAGTACAAATCGAAATGTAGACAAATTGACTTGAGTGTTCGCTGTAGTTCTTTGAGTTAGGTTGTTATATTGAGATTAGAAGTCTCTTTTTTTTTGCAATCAAAAATTCACAAGCTAATGTCTTTTGCCACCACCACCTCTCCCACCTATACCAATTTTAAGATTCGTCCCGATATCCTCGCACTTCAATCTAGCCTCGTTCAATGGCGTAGAGACTTCCATCGCTTCCCTGAGCTTGGGTTTAATGAAAAGCGCACATCTAATACGATCGCTGAAAAATTAATCGCATGGGGCATCCCACATCAAACTGAGATCGCCCAAACTGGAATCGTTGCTACGATCTCTGGGACAAAGAAAGGCAATAGCAAAGTTTTAGCGATCCGTGCAGATATGGATGCGCTCCCGATTCAAGAAGAAAATATTGTTAGCTATCGATCGCAAATTGATAATGTAATGCACGCTTGTGGTCACGATGGTCATACGTCGATCGCTCTTGGCATTGCAAAATATCTCTGGGAAAATCGTGCTGATTTTAGCGGTACTGTTAAAATCATTTTCCAGCCAGCTGAGGAGGGACCAGGGGGAGCAAAACCAATGATTGAAGCAGGAGTACTCAAAAATCCTAAAGTTGATGCGGTGATTGGGTTACATCTATGGAATAGCTTACCCCTTGGCACTGTCGGCGTGCGGGCAGGGGCATTAATGGCAGCAACAGAATTTTTCCATTGCAAAATTATTGGGCGTGGTGGACATGGTGCGCTTCCCCATCAAACCATTGACTCAATTTTGGTGGCGGCTCAAGTTGTGAATGCTATTCATACAATCGTATCGCGCAATGTCAGTCCAATTGAGTCCGCCGTAATTAGCATTGGGGAATTTCATGCAGGTTCTGCTACGAATATCATTGCCGATTCCGCAAGAATTAGTGGTACGGTTCGATTTTTTAATCCTGAAGTTGGCGCAAAATTAGCACTGCGTTTGGAAGAAACGATCGCTGGAGTTTGTGCGTCTCATGGAGCCAATTACGAGTTGAAATATACAAAATTGTATCCTCCTGTAATTAATGATTACGCGATTGCTGAATTAGTTCGTTCCGTCGTGGAGACTGTGATCGAGACTCCCGCAGGTATCGTTCCCGAATGTCAAACGATGGGCGGTGAAGATGTATCTTTCTTTTTGGAAGCTGTTCCTGGATGTTATTTCTTTCTTGGCTCAGCAAATCCTGATAAGGATTTAGCCTATCCCCACCATCATCCCCGCTTCAATTTTGATGAGACGGCTTTGGTAACTGGTGTGGAGATTTTTGCGCGTTGTGTGGAGAAATTTTTGGTTTAGGCTTAAGTTTATTACACTAGACTTAAGTTCCCAAAACTAGACTAACATAGTTCTAGTTTTGGGCTCTAAAAGTATCGTTAGCAATACAAGTATTTATACCAAAACACCATGGAGAGGCAACAGATAATATATGAGAAAAAGAAGAAAGAGGGCAAAAAAATGGTAGGAGTATACAGATTAGAAATAAGTAAAAGTGAAGAAGAGCTGAAAGAGATGCTAGGGTGGCAGAAAACAGTTACAGACAAAGAGCGAGTGCAAGTATTGTACTTACTGAAAAGCAAGCCGCAACAATACAAGCCTGTGCCAAACTAATCGGGAGAAACCGTAGCACAGTGCAAGAATGGATAAGAGGATATCGAGAGGGAGGAATTACAGGAATACTAAGCCATAAACCAAGAGTAGGCAGAATGCCCAAAATCCCAGAGTGGCCGCAAAAAGCACTGGACAAACAACTGCAACAGGAAGAAGGATTTAATAGTTACGGAGAGATACGTCACTGGTTGCAGGAAAAACTAGGAATCGAAATTTCATATAAAAATTTCATACAAAAATGTGCATGACTTGGTACATTACCGAATGAGAGCCAGATCAAAGGTAGCACGTTCCTATAGCGCCAGCCAAAACCAAGCGCAATGCGAGGACTATAAAAAACTCTCTGACAACCTAGCGATGATTGCATGGTATGTCGTATCAGTGCTGGGCTTATCGGTAAAAGTTCGTTTCTTTTGCCAAGATGAAACAAGGATTGGTTTGAAAACTATCAGTTGCCGTAAAATCACCGCCCGTGGGGTTAAGCCCAAGACAAAAGTCCAGTGGCAGCTTCTAGCTACATGGCTATACGGTATCGTCGAACCTGCCACGGGAGAAAGCTTTTTCTATGAATTTAGTCATCTCAACACCGACTGTTTTCAAATATTTCTTGACCTTGTATCAGGGAAATTTGCGGACAGCATCCTCCTCATGCAAGTCGATCAAGCTGGTTGTCATTGGGCTAAGCGCTTACGATTGCCGCAAAACATCATTTTGATATTTCAGTCTGCTCATTCTCCAGAATTAAACCCGATTGAACGAGTTTGGTTACATTTAAAGCAAGGGTTGCGGTTTACTTTACCCAAAAATATGGATGAGTTAAGGCTTTTGGTCAAGAATCGTTTCTCTGAGGTGTCTAAATCTGTCATAGCCTCCCTTGTCGGTAGAGATTCTATACTCGATGCTCTATCTGTTGCCGCTCTTTTGTGATTTGGTATTACAGCGCTTTACCGTCAAACCCGAACGCCAAAATTTTTAAAAAGTCTTGCTTTGCAACACTTTTTAAAAATTTTGGCGTTCGCTTGATCGAAAATTTCTGTGAGTATAAAACTCAGAGATTAGAGGCGGTGCAAAGCATCACCTCTAATTAAATTGCTATATGATTTATTCAACCTGTAGACTGACTTGTTATGCAAAAAAATCACCAGACTTATACGCAAGAACAGATTTCAGCTTGGTTTCGAGGCCTCATGAGCATTGCCCTTGCAGACAATGATTACAGTGAGCAAGAGCGTACTCTCTTCGATCAAATCAGCCATAGCGAAGAATGGGGCGAAGAAGTAAGCATCTCTAATTTTGAACCGATTAGCGCTCAAGACTTAGCTGATGCATTGGGTAGCGATCGCAAGGTAGGCGAAAACTTTTTACGGATGGCAGTGATGATGGCACTTGCCGATGGCAAATATACAGATACTGAAGATTGCATTATTCAAGAATTTTGCAAGGCGCTAAATCAAGAAATTAAGCCAATTAATGATTTGCGGCAAAAGCTAGAATCCTCATCTCACCATGAGGAACATCATCCAAATCTGTTAGAGCCTGTCAAAGAATGGCTCGATCATATGGATATTCATGATTCCCGCCTTGCTAATTTAATTTGTAAGGTCGTCCCTGCTCAATGCCCCTTTGAGCGCGATGTAGTTTTATTTGGTCGCAAAATCATGCATATTCCCGCTATGTGTGAGATTAATCCCCTATACGATCAACTCGTAGGTTTGCGGTTTCGATCGCTAAGTTACCTCGCTGACAAAGGCGAAGATGTCTCAAAATATTGTTAATCCAGAAAATCAAAGGCGTGATTAGCACGCCTTTGATTTTCTGGATTTTATGAAAGCGTAAAACGCTATAGTATTTACTGGTTTTACTAGCAGCCACACCAAAAAAATGCCCAGAGAACTAAAAAACGCCAAAAACGAAGAAGATAACAGTGATGTTTCCCCCAACGTATTGCGAGTTGTTTTATCTTTTAGACGCTGGGGCTGGACCGCGTTTTGGGCACAAGTTGTTTTGTGCGTAGTTTCATCGGTTGTCTTATTACAGCTTTTTTTGTTTCCTAGGGGTGGGACATCAGCAGTTCCAACAGGTATAGACAGCAACCCTGCCTCATTACCGGGACTGAGTTTTGCATGGGTCGGTGTGGCAGTGCTAGGCGCAAGTATTTTCTGGAATTTTCGTTATACGCAAATGGCGAAAAAACTGCGATCGCCTGATCGCCCAACGAAAAGCCAAACCATATTTCAAATCAAAATCGGATTGATTATTAACCTAATTGGGATGTTTGTAACTTTACTAGGTGCCTTTGCGATTATTGGTGCTTTAACCTTGAGATCGGGGCAGGGGCAAACGGTAATAGTAGGCGGAGGTGGAATTAACCCTCTAATTCAGCCTTTGGATTTTCAAGTTATCCAAGCTAGTTTCAATATTATTTTTGCTCATTTCGTTGGCTTAGTATCCTCCCTCTGGCTGCTCAACCGCGCTACTGACAAGCCTAACCGAGAATAAACCCAAAAGAGTGTTGTGCGGAGCGCCGCGCCGTAACACTCTTTTGGAGTTTATGCTTCTGCAGCAGCCAGTTTACGCCCGTAAAGGATCGCCCAAAATCCCGTTATATACATCAGTAAGCTATAAATTGCAGCGGGGATTGCCATATCAGGATTATTGAGTAGCCCTGCGGTAATGGCGATGGCAAGGGTTCCGTTTTGGAGTCCGACTTCAATGGCAATGCAAATTTGCTGATTAGGGTTAAGGTTAAAAAATTTACTCAAATAGAATCCTGCTGCCATTGACAGGGTATTTAATAGCAAAACGCCAACACCTACTTGGAAGATAAAATTTGGCAGGCGGCTCCATTCTTTAATAATCAGTAACAAAATAATCAAACCAAGTAATGCTGCGGCAGACCCACTGGTTACTTTTTCTAATTTTGCAGATAAGGTGGGCGCAAATTGACGAATACTCATACCAATGGCGATCGGTAAAAATGTAATCACAAAAATTTGCAGAATCGTCGTACCAATTGGCAACTCAACCGTCGCACTTTTCCCAAAGAAATGTTGGCTAGCCAGATTAGTAAAAATGGGAATCGTAAATATAGTGATAAGACTGCTTAAAGCTGTCAATGTCACACTGAGGGCAACATCATCTTTCGCTAAAAATGTGACCAAGTTTGAGGAAACGCCCCCAGGACACAAGGCAATAATCATCAAACCTGTGGCGATCACAGGTTGCATAGGGACAACCTTAGCGATCATAAACCCAATGATCGGCAGTAAAATCAATTGACTTATTAAGCCGATTACTACTGCTTTAGGATATTTCCCAACACGCTGAAAGTCTTCTGGCACAAGGGATAGACCCATGCCAAGCATCATTGTTCCGAGAGCGATCGGCAAGATTAGCGATGTAAAAACATTTGATTCCATAGGTGAATTGGCTAAGATAAGTCAGATGTAAGAAAGTGTAAACAGTAACTAAACTAAAATGCAATGGAAGCAAATTGAAGAAAATTGGGTATTGACCCCAGCCAAACCCAAGGGAGTCATTCACTTTCTTGGTGGTGCATTTTTTGCGGCTGCGCCCCATGTTGCCTATAGTCACGTACTAGAGCAACTTGCAAAGAACAACTATGCGATCGTCGCTACTCCATTTCTGAATAATACTTTCGATCATCGTCAGATTGCTCGTGAAGTCAACACCTCATTTCGTAAAGCACGTAGCAAGCTGTTTCTTGATTATTTCCCAGTATTTGGCATGGGGCATAGCATGGGCTGCAAAATCCATCTATTGATCAATAGCCTCTACAAACCTACCCGTGCTGGCAATATTTACATCTCCTACAACAACTACAGCGCCGATCGCTCGATTCCATTTTTTAAGGAACTAGCAGGCACAATCCCCGAAATGTCATCAATGGAGTTTACTCCCTCACCAAAGGAAACTGAACAGCTTGTCACTGCCAATTATCAGACTGCAAATAACTTATTAGTCAAATTTGTGGATGATAGTATTGACGAAATTTCGACCCTTTCCCAGCTACTCACCCAAAAATTCCCTAAAACTGTCAGCTTGCAGACCCTCGAAGGAACTCACCTCACATCTATGGGGATTGATATGAAATGGCAAGCGGGTTCAAATTTCTCGGCGATCGACGCGATCGCGCAATGGGTTAAGCAAGAAATGCACAAAAATAATCAGAGCCTAGAACTAGTCTTGCTCGCATGGCTGGCTAAGCAAATTGTTTAAAAAGTAGGGGTGCTTTGCACCCCTACTTTTTTAGGAAGTAATAACAATGAGTAAAAATACTCTAATGAAATAAACGGTCAACTTAACAACAAAGTTCGATCAAATCGATTGATTCTGTATCGATATATAAGTCATTAGGATTTCTAATATTTTTTTAATCTTATTAAGATTACTGACTATTAATATTATTTTTTGTATCATTATGTATCTCTGGATCGCAAAAACATATTGACAAATCGCTATTTTTCTTAACATAAACCACCTTGCTGCCTTGCCATCTAATCCTTATATATAGAGGATTTACACATATGAGTTTAGAAACACCTCGGAAAAACAAGTGCTAGAGGATATATCTAGCTTATTAGAGTTATATAAATTTTTTATATGAATTTGTTGCCAAAAATGGAGAGTTTCAAAAAAAAAATTTCAAAAAAAGTAAATGTGGATACGCACTTTATGTTTAAATTAAAGACATCGCTCAAGGACTTCTCACGAAGAATTCCTGATAGGATTAACTTATATAAAGCAAAAAAGTATTCCACCAAAGAAGCAGATATCAACGGACTAATTAGATTTTTAATAGATTTTCAATCTTTCTTTAATTTTCGATTTGACTACTGACTCTGACTCTTTAGTTCTTTTTGCAGTGCCAATTTGCAGATTCCCGTTTGCAGTTTACTGATTTTCATTCAACCATAGTAAGGAGATATTAATGTCTTACTCAAAAACACAGTCTAAAGCTAAGGCTGGGTACGACGCAGGTGTTCAGGACTATAAACTAAAGTACTATACCCCCGATTACACACCCAGAGATACTGACCTTCTCGCTGCTTTTCGCTTCGTGCCTCAACCAGGCGTACCCCCAGAAGAAGCTGCTGCTGCGGTAGCCGCTGAATCTTCTACAGGTACATGGACAACTGTATGGACAGATTTGTTGACCGACCTCGATCGCTACAAAGGTCGTTGCTATGATGTCGAGCCAGTACCTAACGAAGACAATCAATATATCGCTTACATCGCATATCCTCTAGACTTGTTCGAGGAAGGTTCTGTAACCAACTTGCTAACCTCATTGGTTGGTAACGTATTCGGTTTCAAAGCTCTTCGCGCACTTCGTCTAGAAGACATCCGCGTACCTATTGCTTACCTCAAGACTTTCCAAGGACCTCCTCACGGTATCCAAGTTGAGCGCGACAAGTTGAACAAGTACGGTCGTCCTCTATTGGGTTGTACCATTAAGCCTAAATTGGGTCTATCTGCGAAGAACTACGGTCGTGCAGTATACGAATGTTTGCGCGGCGGTTTGGACTTCACCAAAGACGACGAAAACATTAACTCTCAGCCCTTCATGCGTTGGCGCGATCGCTTCCTGTTTGTGCAAGAAGCAATCGAAAAAGCTCAAGCTGAAACTGGCGAAATCAAGGGTCACTACTTGAACGTAACTGCTCCTACATCTGAGCAAATGATGCAGCGTGCAGAATTCGCAAAGGAAATCGGCACACCGATCATCATGCATGACTTCTTGACTGGTGGTTTCACCGCTAACACCTCTCTTGCTAAGTATTGCCGCGACAATGGCTTGCTCTTGCACATTCACCGCGCAATGCACGCAGTTATTGACCGTCAAAAAACCCACGGTATTCACTTCCGCGTTTTGGCTAAGTGTCTCCGTATGTCTGGTGGCGATCACCTCCACTCTGGAACCGTTGTTGGTAAACTCGAAGGCGAAAAGGGAATCACCATGGGCTTTGTTGACCTAATGCGTGAAGACCACATCGAACTCGATCGCGAACGTGGTATCTACTTCACTCAAGATTGGGCTTCTATGCCTGGTGTTATGCCCGTTGCTTCGGGTGGTATCCACGTATGGCACATGCCTGCGCTCGTCGAAATCTTCGGCGATGACTCTTGCCTACAGTTCGGTGGTGGTACATTGGGTCACCCATGGGGTGCTGCTCCTGGTGCAACCGCTAACCGCGTTGCTCTTGAAGCTTGCGTACAAGCACGTAACGAAGGTCGCGACATGATGCGTGAAGGTGGCGACATCCTCCGTGAAGCTGGTCGTTGGTCTCCTGAATTGAACGTTGCACTTGAACTCTGGAAAGAAATCAAGTTTGAATTTGAAGCAATGGATACCGTCTAAATTGATTAGCTTTTGTGAGAATGGGCTAAGCCCATTCTCACAAAAAAATTCTTGGTTAAGTTCAGCCTATGGATATTAAGCGCAGTACTAAGTCCACAGCCAATATGTTGATCAATTTTTTGACCTTCGAGGCTGTTAAGACAATTGGTGAGCAATTGCAGGAAACCGATAAGTTAAAAGCTCTTTGGTTTAATCAGTTCTCAACGCGCGCGCGACTCCAAAATGGCGAGCTTTATATCAAAGACCTTTTTGAGGTCAACCAAGAAATGGCTTTTCGAGTAATGACAGTTCGAGAGCATTTGGCTAATGAAATTTTAGAATTTTTGCCTGAAATGACTCGTACTGGCATCCAACAATCAAATATGCAACTTCGTCGTCAGCATTTTGAACGCATCATGAGTGTTCAGGCTTCTGAGGGATATGCAGAATGCGAGAATCTAGAAAATAAGTTAGATACTGGGATTGATGAGAAAAGCAATCCAGAATCTAGTTTAGAAGTTAGTCTCGAAAATCTCTTAGAAGAACCTTTAGAATCGATTGCGGATTCAGATGTTGATGGCGATCGCGCTACCACTCAACAAAATCAATAGAAATATAATTCTAATCGCGAGGAAATAATGCAAACTTTACCAAAAGAGCGTCGTTACGAAACTCTTTCTTATCTTCCCCCTTTGAGCGATGCTCAAATCACTCGTCAAATCGAGTACACCCTTAAGCAAGGTTTCTACCCTGCGATCGAATTCAATGAAGATTCCGATCCAGCTATCCACTACTGGACTCTTTGGAAGTTGCCCTTGTTCAGCGCCAGAACTCCTCAAGAAGTTTTGACTGAAGTTCAAGCTTGCCGCTCTAGCTATCCTGGTAGCTTCATCCGTGTTGTTGCTTTCGACAACATCAAGCAGTGCCAAGTCCAAAGCTTCATCGTACACAAGCCTAATGCTGCTCGTTACTAAGCTTTAACAAACAAAAAAGCCCCGCAATGCGGGGCTTTTTTGTTTTGATATACTAGATATCAGGTGATATAAAATCATACAAACTCAAGGTAAATTAATGCTTGATATCCCAAAGCAATATGTTTTTGATGAACAGCACCGTCCCCTTGCAGTGCAAATTCCTATAGCCATATATAACCAAATAGAAGAAATTTTAGAAAATTTTGGCTTGTCTAAGTTGATGCAGGAAGTAGAAGATGATGAGTTACTTTTTGGTGATGAGGCTTACTCGTACTACCAATCATGGAAACTACAAACTTTTGTAAAAATTAGACATTAAAATCTATAAGCAATAGAGTGCGTTTGGTTTTTTGGCAATTAATAAAGTTAGTTCTATTTTTACACCATCTATGATGAAGTTATGAGCTAGAGCAAATCTGAGAAGATATGCTCCCAAAACGCACATAAAACTTAAAATGCAACTGCTGTCTGAATGAAATATGTTACGATCAGACGACCCTTTTTGTAGTCATGAAACAGCGCAACAATCAGTTCAACCCCAAACGTAGAATGCTTGAGATCAACAAATGTGACTTTAAGCACCTTTTAGCCCTTTCTCTAAAGGCTAAATATGGTGGAAACCCTGAACACAAGAAAAATCCAGGCGATTTTAAACTCACCCCGCCTAGTCTTCCTAGAGCAGGTAAATCTCTTTGTGACTCTGTTAAAGTCTTTACTAGAAAAGTAGCTCTAGAACTGCTAAAGAAAGGTTTGAAGAATGGCTTAGTTAGTGACCGTTTTGAGGGACAGTGGCCTAAAAACATTTGGTCAGTTATGGATGATGGGACTCCACTAGAAGCACAGATTGAGTCATCTGAAACAGGTTCTTACCACGGATATCCTATGCAAACGGAAGATCCTTTTTGCGCCAAAGTAATTGATGCATGGAGTGAAAGGAATAAATATGCTGAGACTTAATTTTGATTGGCTGATAAGTGGAAATGATTCTCCCGAAATTCAGCAAACTATGGGTGAGTTTGGCTTAAGAGCAGGAGGCATAAATCTTACTGAGAATGAGAACATTTGGTCTCAAAAGATTCACGACACTGTTCTAGTTTCCGCTTATCCGATTGCTATGTGGATGGCATCCTCATGGTGGAGGCTGCTTTTTGAACCTCTACCAGCTAAAGGAATTAAGCCATCGGTTGACTGGAGGATGGCGCATGAACTCACTGCTGCTAACCAAGGGTTTATTTGGCCAAGGGTAATATTTGCTTCAGATACCGAATCAATACAGATGTGGTCTACCCCATCTAACGCTGCTGATAAACAGTCTGTTAGGTACATAAATAGTCTTGATTTTCCAGTCTCAGTCAACTTTCTTGAATTTGATCAGATAGCAGAGACATTCATTGAATCTGTCATAAGTCGTCTCAAAGCAACTTCAGTTGACGATACGTCATTGTCTAACCTTTGGGAGGAAGTTAAAGAAGAACGTTCTGATATATGCGCAACGAATTACCGTCGTTGTGAAGCAGAATTGGGTTTTGATCCTGATGAGTGTCCCGAAATTATTATGAAAGCTGCTCTTGACCTTGCCGATCGAATGGGTAGTAAAACACTTTCAGAGCTAGCTCCCACTTGTGGCAAAGATTCAATGAATGCAACGCCACTCAGTTTAATAACTGACTTAATTAATAGCCGATCAGGACTTAGAGGAACACCTGATATTTTGATCGACTGTTCTTTCGAGCAAGAATCTTCAAAAATACCTTGGCAGAGAGCTAAAGAAGCGGCAATTCGAGTGCGTCAGTCTATTGATATCGGTGAAGAACCAATCACCAACAACACACTTTGTGACTTGCTCGGTTTGCAGGAATCAGAATATGAAGATTGGAATCCTCCCAAAGGACAGCATATCTCAGTTGCCTTTCCTTCAGATAGTAATGGACTTTACTTCCATCCTAGGAAGCGCTATCCAACTGCAAAGAGATTTGAATTAGCTAGACTTCTTGGCGACTATTTACTCTACGGTAGTAAGGGTACATCTTGGCTTGCCAGCACAGACCTTAGAACTTCAAGGCAAAAATATCAGCGCGCCTTTGCTGCTGAATTTCTTTGTCCGATCATTAGCTTACAAGCCTATTTAGATAATGACTACTCGGAATCAGCTATAGAAGAAGCATCTGAACATTTCAATGTAAGTTCACAAACAGTCGAATCAATACTCGTGAATAACAATCTAATATCTTCTAGTTATTTAGAAGCCGGGCTACCCTATTAGAATGAATTGGTAATCGCAGTTTTTGATTTTTGATTGGGGCGATCGCTTTGTAATGGACGAACTCTGTTTGTTGATTTTGGTTGGGCTGATCGCTTTATTGTGTTGAGATGAATGTGCGATCGCAGTTTGTTGATATTTGATCGAGTGCGATCGCTTTGTGGTGGAGAAATGAAGGGGCGATCGCTGGTTGTTGATGTTTGGTTGAAGGCGATCGTTTCGTGGTGGGGAGATGAATGTGCGATCGCAGTTTTTAAGATTTGGTTGGGTGTACTCGCTTTGTGTTGGGAGATGAAGGGGCGATCGCAGTTTGTTGATTTTGATTGGGGGCGATCGCTTTGTGATGGATAGATGAAGGGGCGATCGCAGTTTGTTGGTATTTGGTTGGGCTCGATCGCTTTGTGGTGAGGGAGATGATGGGGCGATCGCAGTTTTTGATATTTGGTGGATGCGATCGCTTTTTTATTTAAGAAAATAGGTGAAGACGAAGGATATCAATTTCTTAAAGATAGAAGCAATGAGCGGAATCAGGGTATAAGAGTGATGAACAAGAATGGATAATTGCTTTACAACCCAAGCAGAAACCCCGTAGCGTTTAGTTGAATGATGCTAAGAGCGAACGTTGAGAAAATTTGAAGTAGAGGCTTATTGTTGAACACCTCTGTGAGGACTAATACCAAAACACAAACGAGAGGCAACAGAAGATACAAGAAAAAAAAGAAAATGGCAGGAGTTTACAGATTAGAAATAAGCGAAAGTGAAGAAGATCTGAAAGAGATGCTAAGGCAGCAGAAAACAGGCACAGACAAAGAGCGATTGCAAATATTGTACTTACTGAAAATCAAGCAGCAACAATACAACTTTAGTTTGGACTAACAGGCAGGAAGGAGAAAGCAACAAAAAGCTGCGAAAAAATGAAGCAGGAGCCAGTAATGGAAAACTCCAGCCCAAAAGTGAGAAAAGAAGCAGAACCTAAATGGCAATTGGATGGGTTGGCACAGGAGTCTTTTCAGTTTTCTTTCTTTTTGAGGCGCGTTTTTTAACAGTGGGATAGCGAATACGAGGAGGGAGGCGATCGCCTAAGGAGCGCCCGGACGATTTACCGCGTAGTTTAGGAGGGATTGCAGGAGTACCAATCGCGGCAATAATTACCGCAAAAGATTGAGCGACACGACCAGGAGCAAGATTATCCTGAGGAGACTGCCAAGGTAAAGGAGCATCAACACAATCGAGACGAGCGAACCAAAGTTGCCAAGTCATTAAAGGCATCAAAGCGCTCCAACGCTCAGCAGCCTGAGTAGAGGTAATCTGGGGCAGAGTCCAATGTAACTGGGTTTGTCAATAAGATTGTGTCAAGAAAAAATCAGAGGGGAAAGCGATCGCCAAACTCAATAGCAAAACGATTGAGAGCAGCTTTCCAATCCTTGATG
>QBMK01000037.1 GCA_003249035.1 Pseudanabaena sp. | reverse complement strand
TGGTACAACAAGAATATTTTAAAGTCTTGGGTAAGTTCTTTGCCAGAAATCTCCTAATTGCTATCAAAACTTATAGAGCTGACGCTTTGCGTCAGCTCTATAAAACTCAGGGTAATCGCTATACTGGTGAATGATATATTTGACCAGCAGTGCTTGAGCATCATCGTGTTCCTATGGGCTATGAGCCACTACACCACAAATATCGACCGCAAATCTTTGCTGACCTTGTTGGGCAAGAGGCGATCGCGCATACCCTTAGCAATGCCTTAAACACTAAGCGTATCGCTCCTGCATACCTATTTACAGGCGCAAGAGGTACAGGCAAAACGTCCAGTGCGCGAATCATGGCAAAGTCGCTCAATTGCCTAAGCTCTGACCAACCTACGCCCAATCCCTGTGGCAAGTGTGAACTATGCCACAGCATCGCTAATGGCAATGCGCTAGATATTACCGAAATTGATGGAGCAAGCAATACAGGTGTTGATAATATTCGAGAATTAATCGAACGCGCCCAGTTTGCGCCAGTTAAGGCAAGATTTAAGGTTTATATTATTGACGAATGTCATATGCTCAGCACCGCAGCGTTTAACGCATTGCTGAAAACCCTTGAAGAACCTCCCGATCGCGTTACTTTTATTCTGGCAACCACCGATCCACAGCGGGTATTACCAACGATTATTTCGCGATGTCAGAGATTTGACTTTCGGCGGATTCCACTTGATGCGATGGTGAAGCATTTAGGGAAGATTGCTGCAAATGAGAATATTAATATTCATATTGAAGCCCTAACTTTAGTTGCACAGATTGCTCAGGGTGGATTACGTGATGCAGAATCTCTGCTCGATCAGTTGAGTCTATTGGATGGAGAGATTACAGTTGAGGCAGTATGGGATTTGGTGGGATCTGTTCCTGAACAAGATTTGTTGTCACTCATTGAAGCGATCTCATCGGATCATTCCATTCAACTAATTGATTATGTGCGACGAATTATGGATCGGGGTCGCGAACCCTTGATCGTTTTGCAGAACTTAGCGAATGTATATCGAGATCTATTAATCGCGAAAACAGCTAGCGATCGGAGTGACCTCGTTGCCATGACTAGTGCTGGTTGGGAAAGACTGAGCCAACTAGCTCAAAGTATACCAATTTCTAATATTTTGCTAGGTCAACAACATTTGCGATCGGCAGAGTTACAAATCCGTAACACCACACAGCCGCGCCTCTGGCTCGAAGTTACGCTCATGGGATTGTTACCGTCAGCACAGGGTGCGATCGCCCAGTCACAATCGCCGCTCCCTTCTTCAGCACAACTATTTATTCCATTGCGGACACCTGCAACTTCACAAGTTGCCCCCCAACCACCGAAGACAAATCCTGCTGTACAAGCTCCACCTCAAGCTCTATCAATTCCAACAGCTGTACAAGCTCCACCTCAAGCTCTATCAATTCCAACACAAGAATCACCGCCAATCCCTCAAATATCTAAAGTAGCTGAACCAGTTGCGCCTTCAATATCCTCGCTACCAGCTATTGAAACGCCGATATCATCTGGGAGTGATGATATTGAGAACCTTGCTTCAGTTGGATACGATCTAGATCAGATGTGGCAAAGCATTTTGACTATGTTGCCAACACCGACAAAATGGGTTTTTATCCAGATACAGGCTCATATTCTCGCGATCGATAGTGGTAGTGTCAAAATTGGCTTAGCTGGAAAGCGTGATGAAACCACAAAAAATATTGTGGTTCAGAAGCGTCCAGAACTAGAAGAAGTTTTTGCCAAGCATTTGCAGCGCCCGATCAAGGTGATGTTTTCATTTGTGTCTACACCACCTCAAGCTGAAACAGTGAAAGTTACAGCTCCACTTCCTGTTAGTCCTGCGATAGCACCGCCGCCCGTCACTTACCAAAACCCCACCCCACCTTCAGTTTCTAATACTCCAGTTACACCACCGACAGTTCCACAAGTAAACATTGCGCCGCCTAACCCTGTAAATCCACCTCCGACTCAACCTAAAGGTTATGTTGGGATGTCGGAAGATGACAGAGTGATCAAAAATTTAGCAGATTTGTTTAATGGACAGATTGTCGATCTTGATGAAGTCTCTGATGATCAGTAGATGTTGCTTTAAGGGCGATATCAAAGCCGACCCAGAAGAATAGAGACTGTGCTTCGCACATGCTCAATTCTATAAAAATCTTTGAGGAGAGAGTAAAGCAATAATCTCATCAGGGTAACCCTTCATCTGTTCAGCAAAACGCTTAGCAAGGGTTGGCACATAGACTGTAGGGCTAGTAAATCCTGAGAATAGATATAGGTTTTCGTATTCTTTTAATGAACCAACTAGGGGCAAATTGTCACTACTAAAAGCGACTAGACAATTTCGCCATTTCCCTTTTAATTCACCAATCTTTGGCAGGATTTTACTCACCTGTTCCCGAATAGCAGCTTCACTTTGAATCGGATCGATCGCAGCAAAAGGATCGGTTAAAACACGGCTGAGTTGTCCAAACCTAATGCGGCGATCGCAAAATTGAATTGCCCCTGCATCCACGGATGGAGGCAAAAGTTCATGTCCTGCAATATCCCAAATTGAGTCTTGGTCAATATTTGTTGTGGTTCCTTCTAGCTGATAGCGCTTAGTATCCGCAGGCATCACCATCGATCGCAATTCCAGATCGACGGGTTCAGTATCGATCGCTTCGGCATGGGTGTAATACACTCTGGCTATAATACCTGAAGCTTTAAGTAGAGCGCGTGACAAAGCTCCTGCACAAATAACAACCTGATTACTCCGAAACTCTCCCTGTTCTGTAACGACACCTGTTAAGCGATCGCATTCGATTAATAAACTATCAACCTTTGCATAGATAATTTCACCGCCTAATTTTTGGAATGCTTGGCTATGGGCAGTTCCAAAACTATCGAGATTGATATGCCCGTGAGGAAATAGGAGAGCGCCGCCAATTCCTTTAGGGTTTAACTGAGGTTCGCGATCGCAAGCCTCTTGAGCATTGAGCAAATTCGGCGCGATCAAGCAATTGGCATATTGCGCGAGAATTTCTTGTGGATCTGCCTCAGGTTCAAGCGTCAATAGTAAATCAATCTCTCGAAATTCCGTATCTATGCCCAACTCATTAGATAGTTCTCTTTGTCGCGCGATTCCCTCATGACAAAGTTGCTGAGTGACTGGAGTTGTACCAGACCAGTATGGAATGCCACCATAGCCAAGGCTGCTGCCACCCTGAAGCTGTTGGTGTTGCTCGATTAGCAATACCGAAAAGCCAGCTTTTTGCAATTCATAGCTCAACGATATGCCTGTGATGCCTCCACCAATTACAATCCAATCATGCATGGGTTTCTATCTCTTGAAGGTCTATATCTTCTAATATAGTGTCTCCAGCACCTTGGTGTTGGGTTTTAACCCATTTTAAACGCTTAGGCAAAATGCACATTCTGAGCGTAACACTGGCAATTACAGGAATCCAATGCAGCATATAAATCATGCCTGTAGTTGTTTGCCAGATCGCCGATCGCCATGACATTTGATAGGATCGTCTCAGACCAAAAGCCATCGTTACCGAACTTAAAGCAAGAGAGAACCCAGCGATCGCAGGAAGCATTGGGTTATGTCTCAATACTATTGCCGCGATCGTGTCGGGGATAAAGGCAACAGTTAGCAAATATTGATTGATGTAAAACAATGAAGCATCAAAGGTTTTCAGAAATCCCATGCGCCCACTTAGTAGTTGAGACCAATAGTCAAGATATCGCTGAAATCCTCCCTCTGCCCAACGATTGCGCTGATGCCATAGCTGTTTTGCTGTAACTACACCTTCTTCTTGTACAGCAGGAGAATTTAGACAGGCAATATCCCATTGGCACAAATGCAAACGAATTGTGAGATCGAGATCATCAGTAATAGTTTGTTCGTTCCAGCCACCACAGTCTTTAAGCGCTGCAAGGCGCACAAATTGACCATTGCCTCGCAATTCCCCCACGCCTCCAACCCTAATCCGTAAATCTTGCAAACACCAATCAAGAGCCATTTCCGCGGACTGTCCTGATGTCCACCAGTTCTCTGAGGCATTGGCGATCGCTTTGCGTAACTGCACTGCCCCAATTTTGGGCTGTTGGAATACTGGCACTAGCGATTGCAACACATCCGCAGGAACTTGAGCATCGGCATCAAACACGCCAATAATATCGCCTTTGGTTAAGGCTAAAACTTGATTTAATGCTCCAGATTTTCCACCTTGAGCCTCTTCACCCCGACGGAGAGTCTTTAACTGGGGATATTTTTGTTTTAACGAGGCAAGCACTTCAGACGTGCGATCGCTACTATTGTCGTCAACAATCCAGACCTCGAAGCGATCGCTCGGATAGTCAATTTGGCACAAATTTTTAACTAAATTACCAATTACGGCTTCTTCATTTTTTGCCGAAGCTAATAGGGAGAAAAATGGTAAATCTTGAGCAGAAGTTTGATCTAAATAGTTTTCTGATTCATTTTTGAAATTAACTTCTGGAAGGATCGCTGATAATGGCGGCGCAAATATTAACCGCAAAGCCTGAATGCTAAATAGCCCTAATAGCAGCCAACGACTCCAAGGAGCAAAATGCATACCAAATGTCAATCCATAGACAATTGACATCACAATGATCGTTTTGAGTCTGCGGCGATCGCCTCCTGTTTGAAGGCTGCTACGAAAGTCCGTCTCGTGCATTTGGGGTTTTAATATATTGCGAAATGTTTAGAGTGAATATACTCAGGATACAGCTTTTGATCGTTGGTTTTTTGCAATTCTCAAAACCCAAAAATAGCGTCACAGTAAACAGACAGCTCTATTTTTGTATCTTAAGCTACTTTCTGTCGGCAGAAATCCACTGCAGACAATCATTTGCTGTAAAAGCTAGTATGGTAAAAGTCAATTCAAAACTAAAACTAATAATTTAATGTTCGGCTTTCTAAAACGCAAATTTCGTAAAAAAATCGCACGTATTGAAATCACGGGGGCGATCGGATCAGGTACAAGGACTCGCGTACTTGAAGCTCTTGAATTTGTGGAAGAACAAAAATTTCCCGCTCTGCTACTTCGTATCGACAGTCCTGGGGGAACTGTGGGCGACTCTCAAGAAATCTATGCCGCACTAAAGCGCATACGCGAAAAGGTAAAAGTCGTCGCTAGTTTTGGCAATATTTCTGCCAGCGGCGGTGTATATATCGGTGTTGGCGCAGATTATATTGTCTCAAATGCTGGAACAATCACTGGTAGCATCGGCGTAATTTTGCGTGGGAACAATATCGAAAAGCTACTCGATAAAATTGGGGTTTCCTTTAAAGTCGTCAAATCTGGCACTTATAAGGATATTCTCTCCTTCGATCGCGAAATCACTCCCGAAGAAAGAGTCATTCTGCAATCATTAATCGACAGCAGTTACAACCAGTTTGTCGAGACTGTTGCCGAGGGGCGTAAACTTAGCCCCGCGACAGTAAGATCGTTTGCCGATGGCAGAGTATTTACAGGTGAGCAAGCTGTCCAACTTGGCTTAGTAGATCGCATTGGTACTGAAGAAGATGCAAGGTGCTATGCTGCCGAACTGGTGGGACTTGACCCAAAAACCACTAAAGTCTTTACAATTAAGCCTCCCAAGTCATTTGCGAGTAAATTCTTGCCTGGCGGTTCAGAAAATGCGATCGCGCGGCTGCAATTTGAAGCGGAAACAAGTGGAATGCCTCTCTGGATGTGGCGATAGCATATAGGGGCAATTTATGAATTGCCCTATAAGCTAAACCTTTGCTAAACCTTTACTAAACCGCTATGGCGAATTAACGGAGCTGTGCTAGGTTCTCTGCCGCGAAAAGTCTTAAAGACTTCCATTGGATGTTTGCTGCCGCCAAGAGCCAGAACCGTATCACGATAGAGCCTGCCTGTCTCGGCGATCGCAACTTCATCTTCGAGCCCAGCTTCCTCAAAGGCAGCAAAGGCATCAGCGCTAAGAACTTCTGCCCATTTATAGCTATAGTAACCAGCAGCATAGCCGCCAGCAAAGATATGACCAAAGGAGCAAAGGAAGTTATCTTCTGGCAAAGGTGCAATGACCATTGTCGTTTCAGCAAGGCGAGATCGCAATTGGAGTGGAGTCTCGGAACCGCCACTTTGATAACGATGGTGAAGTTCGATGTCTACGAGGCTGAAATGCAACTGGCGCAACATTCCTGAGCCACTCATGTAGTTTTTGGAGTCAATCAACTTTTGGAAATAGCTTTCAGGAAGGGGTTCGCCTGTTTCGTAATGTCTCGCCATACCGAATAAAGTTGCGCGATCGTAGCACCAGTTTTCCATAAACTGACTGGGCAACTCTACGGCATCCCATTCAATATTATTGATACCTGAAGCGCCCACATAGTCAACCTTGGTCAACATATGCTGCAAGCCATGTCCAAACTCATGGAAGAGTGTTTCGACTTCACCGAAGGTCATTAGGCTAGGCTTGCCATCCACAGGTGGTGATTGATTGCAAATCAGATAGGCGACTGGTAAGCGGGTAATGGGTTTGCCATCTTCGACTACTTTAGCGCGTCCGATGCAGTCATTCATCCATGCTCCGCCTCGTTTCTCAGCAGGACGGCTATAGGGATCGAGATAAAAATAGGCGATCGCTTGATTCTGCTCATTCTGAATTTCAAAAAAGCGCACGCTTTCATGCCAAATAGGGGCAGTACCATCAGCAGGAACAACAGTCACGCCAAATAAGCGTTTAACGAGAGCAAATAGACCTTCGAGAACTTGAGGTAATGGAAAATAAGGACGTAACTCTTCAACGGTGAAGTTGAACTTGGCTTCGCGTTGACGCTCCGCCCAGTAAGAGGTATCCCAATGCTTAAGATCTCCTAATGTAGATGAGCCTTGAGCCTTAGCAAATTCCTTTAATTCTGCATACTCTGCAACTGCGGCAGCGTAACTGGATTGACGCAACTCTTCTAGTAACTTTTCTACCGCATCTACATCGGGAGCCATTTTACGAGCAAGGCTTAATGCCGCATAACTAGAATAGCCAAGCAATTCTGCTTTTTGTTTGCGTAGTTCTAAAATGCGATCGATCAATGGCGAGTTGTCAAATTCACCACTTGCAGCACGACTAACGAATGCGCGATAGAGTGTTTCACGCAGATCGCGACGGCAACTATGCTGCATAAATGGAACATAGCTAGGATAGTCGAGAGTGATACACCAAGGGCCATTTTCTGGTGTAGCTTTGTCGTCACCGTCTAGACGAGCAGCTTGGGCTGCTTGACCTAATAGGCTTGGTGGTAGCCCTTCGATTTCGTCCTTCAGAGTTAACGTCATGCTAAATGCTTTGGTTGCATCTAGAACGTGATTGGAGAAATTTGTGGAGATTTCCGCGAGTTCCATTTGAATCGCATTAAATTTCTCTTTCGCTTCACCTTCTAAACCAACACCCGATAACTCCGCATCACGGATCGCAGCTTCGACAATGCGTTTTTGAGCAGGTTCCAAACTATCCCAATCAGATGAAGCATGAATCGCCTTAAATGCTTTGTAAACTGGTTGGCTTTGGCTAAAGCGGTTAAAAAATTCGATTACTTTCGGTTGGACAACCTTATGGGCTTCACGCAACTCGGCACTATTTTTGACACTCAGCAAATGCTCGATCGCACCCCACCCCCAACCAATACGCTCAGTCAGACGATCTAGTGGCTCGACTAAACCTGCCCATGTTGGTTGTAATGTGGCTTCGAGGTTGGATAAGCCTGTGCTGGCTTCTTCTAGCAATTGCGTAATAGCTGGAACGACATGCTCTGGCTTAATCTCTGGAAATGGTGGCAACCCTTTACCAATCAAGATAGGGTTCGTAATTTCACTCATAAATAATCTTTAAGTTTTGTAAATTAGTTACATCAATTATACCGCAACGCAGAATTGACATTTCTTACCGATTCACGATCAAGTTAAAGCAGAAATTCCTGCAATTAAACCTTGGCAAACATTAGTGATAAATTCTAAATCTAGAGTTTCTACGCGACCGCTATTTTTGTGATAGTGAGGATTACGCATATTCGCGGTATCTGTCACCATCAGTGCCTTGTAGCCAGCATCCCAAAATGGAGCATGATCGCTACGGCGAGTATCAGGTATCGCTAGACCTCGCCAACCTGCGGGAAGCCATTCACAGGGGACGATTGATTTCATATGATGCTGCAAATGAATGAGATCGAGAATCGTGGGAATACTGCCAATCAAGCCTATGAAGTCTCCTGTATTGGGATAGAACTTATCCAATCCTGCGGGATATCTCTGCGAATTGGGAGTGCGACCGCAATATCCCAACATTTCCAACGAAATCATCAGCCGCAATTTTTGCTTTTCATCTTTGAGCTTTTTTGCATAAGCGTTACTTCCTGACAATCCATATTCCTCCATATCAAAGGCGATTAATTGGAGCGGATATTAGAGAGGATTTGCCGAAAAATATTCAGCAAGTTCAAGCAGTACCGCAACGCCCGATCCATTGTCGTCTGCCCCTACGCAAGCTGGAACCGTGTCATAATGAGCGCCAATAATAATCGGCGATCGCTGTTTATGTTCATTAGCAGCAATATTTAAAATTAAATTCTGGTGCTTATTCCCATTGACTTCAAACTCATGGGTGATTACTTGACCGAATTTTGCAAAATGCGATCGGATATATTCCCTAGCAAATAAATGTCCTGCCGAAGCATAAAATGGATTGCGCTCTATAACAATTTTTTCGAGATGATGGCTTAATCGAGCTTGAAGATTTTCCATAGTTGCATAGATAATCACAGCCTATGATTCAACGTTCAATACCAGCATCTAAGACTTCGTAATAAAGGGGTAAATATCCTGATTTGATGCCACCTTCTTCTTTAGCTTTATCTAAATTGCCGCGTAAGGTATGACTATTGTGAACGCTGTAAATTTCATAGCGATCGCCTATAAACACATAGTCAGCCACATCGGTAAACTCTTCACCTTTAACTAGTTGCCAGCGATCATTAGCATAGACAAAGTGATAATCAGCGAGATCTGGGCTTGAGGATGGACGCTCTACTGCTGCAGAAATTTCGGCTGTGTAATGGGGATTAGTATTAGTTGGTGGAATAACTTTGCTGGTGACATTTCGATAGAAACAGCTTTCGTTATAGCAAAATCTGAGTTTTGCCATTTTGTTTTTAATGTTTTCAAAGCGCTCGACGATCTGATCTGATACAGGTTCGTTTGCTGCTGATACGTTCGAGGCGAAAGTATTTGAGAACGTAATGCCAAGACAAATTAGGCAGATAAAGAATATGTTGGCAAGCGATCGCCATTGTTTGTTGATTATCAAGTTCATGTTAATTAAATAATGCTATGTAGCAATCCTAAATCATTTGGAGTTTTGTCTGTTTCCAAGAAATTTCACCCTTTGAATAGGGCATGCAACAAACCGTTAAGGATTTCTATATTATCTAAATCTAAAATTGAAATGTTTTCTAAGTTGGCAAACTTGCTGACTTTTCGGCAATAAATAGCTCGATGGCTCTTATGCTTGCAGACATCGAGCCAATAATGTCTAAGGCTTTTCCTGAATCATGAGAAGAATTTAGCTCTTCAAGTTGTATGGCTAACATGTGGATTTGAGAAGCTCCAACATTGCCACTAGAACCTCTAAGGTGATGAGCCTGTCCCATAATTTGTGACCAATCATTGATCGCGATCGCATCACGAATTCTTTCTATGCGTTGTGCAAAATCCTCAATATAAGCCTGTAAGATCTCAAGCTCAAACTCTACATCTCCCTCTGATATTTGGTTAAGCCGCTCTAAGTTAACGGGTAAATCTGGTTGCCGATTCATATAGCAAAAGCCTTAGAGCGATTAATTTAGCTGATTTTAAGCTTATTATACAATCCCAAAATCCAGTAATTAGAAAAAAAGCTGCACAAAAGCTATTCAGGCGATCGCGATATCGATGTTAGAATGAATGGCAATTGTAAAGATTTGCAAAGCAATTTATTTTTATTCAAAATTTATTAGTCTTGACAGTGCAAATCTCTGTTCAGACTGCGTTTAATCAAAATTTAAATAAGACGAGTCATATCGACCATGCGTATCATTTTAATGACAGGAAAAGGCGGAGTTGGCAAAACTTCCGTTGCAGCAGCCACAGGGCTGCGCTGTGCTGAATTGGGTTATAGAACATTAGTATTGAGTACCGATCCTGCTCACTCACTCGCCGATAGCTTTATGGTCGAATTGGGGCACGATCCTAAAGAAGTTCGTCCAAATCTTTGGGGAGCTGAATTAGATGCATTACGAGAGCTAGAAGGCAATTGGGGCGCGGTCAAGCGTTACATTAGTGAGGTCCTCCAAGCAAGAGGTCTGGAAGGAGTTCAGGCTGAGGAACTAGCCATCTTACCTGGCATGGATGAAATTTTTGGTTTAGTGCGAGTCAAGCGTCATTATGACGAAAAAGAATATGACGTATTAGTAATTGACTCTGCACCCACGGGAACTGCACTTCGACTGCTTTCACTGCCTGAAGTGGCAGGTTGGTATATGCGAAAGTTTTATAAACCTTTGCAGGGAATTGCCCAAGTGCTCAGTCCTGTATTTCAGCCAATTTTCAAGCAGGTGACTGGTTTCTCTCTTCCCAATAAAGAGGTAATGGACGCACCCTATGAGTTTTATGAAGAACTGGAAGCTTTAGAGAAAATTCTCACGGACAATACCACCACAACGGTCAGACTGGTGACTAATCCAGAGAAAATGGTGATCAATGAGTCCTTGAGAGCACATTCCTATCTCAGTCTCTACAATGTAGCAACTGATATGGTGATCGCCAATCGCATCATTCCTGAAGAAGTCCAAGATCCATTCTTTAAAGCTTGGAAGAATAATCAGAAGCAGTACTGCGAACAAATTCACCGTGATTTTCATCCTCTGCCAATCAAGGAGATTCCACTATATGCTGAGGAAATGTGTGGAATTGCTGCCCTAGAGAGGTTGAAAGAGACGCTATATGGGAATGAAGATCCATCTCAGGTCTATTACAAAGAAAATACGATGCGTGTAGTTGAAGAAAACAAGCAGTATCGTTTGGAATTGTATTTACCAGGTGTTCCCAAAGAGAAAATTGAGTTGACCAAGACTGGTGATGAGCTAAATATCCGTATTGGCAATCACCGCCGTAATTTGGTGCTACCTCAAGCTTTGTCAGTTCTCCAAACTGCTGGCGCAAAGATGGAAGATGACTATCTGAAAATTCGATTTTCAACTCCAGTTTAATTTTCAAGCCAACGAACCACAAAAACTTTTAACAAGTTTATTATGGTTCGAGCTTGGCTGCAAAGAACTGTAATACCAATTCACGAAAGTGTTGTCACACTTTCGTGAACTAAAAACCAAACTTAGGAAGGATTTTAAAAACTAAAAATGGCTTAGCCATTTTTAGTTTTGGGATAAATTAGTATCTGCTGATCTTTCTCAATGAGTGAATCGTATCTCTTAAAAAAGTAGTTAAAGCAACTATGTCCTACGCTGTAATCTATGATGGCAATTGTAATCTCTGTGTGAATTTTGTAAGCATCTTAGAAAAGTTCGATCGCGGTCGTCAGTTTCGCTATATCCCAATGCAAGATAATCAGACATTGCAGCAGTTTAATGTCACGCCAGAAGATTGTGAAATGGGGATGATTTTAATCGATCGCGTAGATCCTGGCCAAAGATGGCAAGGCAGTAACGCAGCTGAAGAAATTACGCGACTGTTACCAATGGGTGGCGCTTTAATTGCAGCCTATCGGGCGATTTCACCAGTTAAAGCTCTAGGGGACTTAACCTATATCCAGATTCGAGACAATCGCTATAAATTGTTTGGAAAACGCGATCGCACTTATCACACTGCCTATCCTATTGGCTGTGCTGCGAATAAACCAAATACCCCCCGCCCCCTCTAGCGGTATAATCATTTCTGGAAAGTTACAGGGTGAAATCAGTGTATAAAGTCTCCTCCTCCCAAAAGCAATACCAAACCTATACCTTGTCTGATGACAGTACAGGTTCTCACATAGAAGTTGTCCCAGAACGCGGTGGCATTGTCACTAGTTGGCGCATTAATGGGAAAGAGGTTTTCTATCTAGATGCTGAACGCTTTACTCATCCAGATCTTAGTGTTAGGGGTGGTAATCCAATCCTGTTCCCACTTTGCGGCAATTTACCTAATGACACTTACAATGTTGATGGAACGGATTACAAAATCAAGCAGCATGGCTTTGCCCGTGAGTTGCCTTGGAGAGCAACAGCACAAAGCACTGATGGCAATGCGAGTCTTACTGTCGAGCTAGGTAGTAACGAACAGACTAAAGTTGTTTATCCATTTGATTTCCATTTAGCTTTTACATATGCATTGCGTGGTAACACGTTAGAGATTCATCAAGAATATAAAAATCTTTCCTCTTCGCCAATGCCTTTCTCTTCTGGTTTTCATCCCTACTTTCTCTGTGGCGACAAAAATCAAATCGAAGTAGATATTCCTTCCGTAAGCTATCAAGATAATCGCACAAAGGAGAATTTTGCTTTCGACGGAAAGTTTAACTTCGAGCAAGATGAGATTGACTCTGTGTTTGGGAAGCTTTCTCGCCGTTCAACTTCAGTAACTGACAATGATCGCAAACTCAAGATCGCGATCGATTACGATGATTTTAGTACTTATCTTGTGTTCTGGACAGTTAAGGGCAAAGACTTCTATTGCTTGGAACCTTGGAGCGCGACTCGTAATTCTCTTAATACCAAAGAGAATCTAACTGTACTTGCTCCTAATGCTAGTTGTACAGCTGTAATGCACATTACGGCAAATTTCTTTTAAATACTCGTATTTCTCATACCATCTCGCAAGGTTTGCGGGCTAGGATGTTCGGCGCTTTGAGCTTATCATCCTAGCTTCACTTTACCGAGGTTCACTTTAGCGATATTCCTTGCGCTGTCACAGCAAGGACAGTTCTGAAAGAATAATTCCATCATCTGCTCTCACTAATGTCTAAGGTTGGATACAACACTATATCTCTGTAATATAGCAGCATCAAGGCTTTATGTCTCCTCACCCAATGGAACCAGTGCCAGTATTAAGCGATCCAAATAAACTCCAAAATTGTTGCGGCGGGCAAAGTTCGCCGCAACAATTTTGGGGTTTATTTGACAATCTGACAATTGGCATTTGGATGCGAAATTATTTTGAGAGTAGCAATGGCAACACATCCACTTTGCGGCTGAGGACTTTTTCACTGGTTAGGAAATCAAAGAAATATTGAAAATATTTAACATCTTCAGCAGAAAACTCGTCATACATTCTGTAGTCTGGAAGAGGTACACGGCTTGTTAAAGCGGGATTGATTTTAGTAAAACGCTGCAAATATTTACGCGATAGAATTGGATTGAGACGTACTTCCATCACTCCCATTCGATAGGCTGTAATAAATTTTTGCGCGATCGCAGGATACTCTTGGAGAAACTTAGTACTGATCGCAGCCGAGCCTCCAAACCAAGGCGCTAAAGGATCGCCAAGAATGTACTTAGAAACCACTCCTACTTCGAGGGTGCGTGTTTTGCCTTCACTTCGTCCCACAGTACCGATCGGTTCCAAAGTATAAGCACCATCCACTTCTCCTGACTCGATCGCGGCAATATGCTTATCAAAAGGTAAAGGCACTATTTGAGCATTAGGATAGCCATTTTTTGCCAAAATCGCCTTGGCTAAAGCAATGTTTTGAGGTCCCAATCCCGAACAAACTTTTTTCCCGTTAAGTTCACTAATCTGTTTGATTGCACTATTTTTGGCAACGACAAACTGTTCAAGGACAAACTTAGCATTACTGCTATTGGAACAGATAATTTTGAAAAATCCTGGAGATTTATCCTCCCCGATCGCTAAATTCCCTGAAGAGACTCCATTGCCCGCCGCTTGAATCTTTCCTTTAATAATTCCTTCGACAACTTCTTGAGGATTAGCAAAGGCAATCGCTTCTACATCTAATCCCATTTTCGTGAAGTAGCCCTTTTCTAAAGCTAAGTAGAGTGGCAATGCTGGAGTTACGGCTGGATAACCAATGACAATTTTTGGGCTTTTACCTTGAGCGCTACTACTCAATGAATTGGTGAAAATTGCACCAGTCGTTCCTCCTAATAACTGTAAAAAGTTTCGTCTACGAATTTGCATTAATTTTGCCAAAGTTTCAGGATCTCAATACTTATTTGATAACACAGTCTCTATTTCCAATTCTGAATCAGATGCTACAAACAATACTGAGTAGTTAAATCAACAACTCATGTCGGCAATTGGTCGAGAGCGATTTGATTCCTGAGTACGTGAGGAAGTTTATATCTTTGGAGAGGTTTGTCTCTTGAACTATGAATTACGAATTGGGAATTACGAAGAAAGATGTTTGCGAGTATAGGATTGCCTGCTGCGTACACTAATTGATAATTCGTAATTAACCCAAGTTGCTACTTATTCATCCAAAACTAAAATCAAAATAAAAATGCTAGATTTTTATCCAAAAAAGCGTTGCTTAGCACTTATATAGGCTGTTTTTAACTTGTTTTGAGACGGTTTTTGATAGGTAGCAACTTGGGTTAATTAATCAATTAGTAATTGAATTTTGGCGTACTAGATAAAGTACGACTACTCCTTTCCCAGTCTAAAAATAGATAGTAAAACCTAAGAATTAGTGGCACTCCGCTCCGCGCCACTAATTCTTAGATGGGGGGAAGTCGATGCCTGTAATCAAATTGTAACGCAAGCCAAAACGGCGACTTTTACGATAAGGTAAAGAGAGAATCTTAAGAAATTCCAGACAACGATTAACAGGCTCAATAGCAAAACTTTGATTTGCAATTTGAAGATTAAACCGATTATATTCATTGAATAATCAGCTATTTTCATGATTTTTGATGGAAATTTGTGAGTTAGGATGCAACTTTTGTAAACTAGAAAAACCTCTGTCTGTTAAAGAAAATGAACTCCACTGGTTTTGAATAATTAGAAATTATGCTGCTTACCCTTAACGTAAGCGGTACGACATTATTCTAACCTTCCATTACGAGTAGAATGTAGGCTGATAACCGCTAAAGTTATCTTTGTCAAGGCTTGTAACGGTCTATATCGTTCCCTTAAATAAGCCTTGCGGTTTAAAGAGCAAAACCAAAATCATAATGACCAAACCTACTCCCAGTTTATATTCTGTCCCAATACAGTATTTTTGCAATTCTCCCAATGCCGCTGGACAAGTAGTAGCAACCTCTTGGGAAATACCGACAATTAGCGCACCCGCGATCGCACCATAGGGATTGCCGATCCCCCCAAGAATTACAGCAGCAAACATCGGCAAAATCAAAAACCAACCCATATTTGGACGTAAATTGGTAATTAAGCCGTACATGCTGCCACCAAAAGCGGTCATGCCTCCAGCAATTACCCATGTCCAGATAATTACTGCATTAACGTTTATTCCTGCTACTTTCGCGAGTTCAGGATTGTCTGCTACTGCTCGCATAGCTTTGCCGATTTTAGTGTTTTGCAATAAGTAGTAAAGCCCCGCGATGATTGCGATCGCTGCCACAATGACTACGATTTTATTGCGGGTGATTGCTAAACCAAATACGTCGATCGCTGGAAAAGTTGGCAAATTGTATTTCTGTGGTTTTGCGCCCCAAACAAGGACGATCGCATTACGAATCACCAGAGCTAGACCAATCGAGACGATCATCATTGTTGTTGAGGTGGCTTTTTTGGCTCGTAAGGGTTGCCACAATATTTTTTCGCAAATTAATACTAGGACGATGGAGATAAGACTGCCAAATGCGATCGACAACCAAATGTCAAGCTTGAGAGAGGTATTGGCTAGGAAGGCGAGGTAAGCACCTAAGGTGAGAATATCGCCATGGGCAAAGTTGGCAAGGCGCAAGATGCCATAGGTAAGTGTTAAGCCGACTGCAGCGAGAGCAATAATGCTGCCGACAGCGATACCGTCAACGGTTGATTGCAGAATTGATTGGATGACTTCAATCATTAAAAGAATTTAATTGAACTTAATTGCTATTCATTCTACAGGAAAGTTCCATACTAACTAATAGGTTCGCTTTACATGCTTACTTTCTAGGAGCTAATTCTCATACTGATATCGAGCCAATGCGATCGCGTCACCATTGCCGAAGTAGAAATATAATCTACACCTAGATTTGCAATCTGAGCAATCGTATTGAGAGTAATATTTCCCGAAGCTTCAATTTTTGTGTGAGAGCTATGTTGACGGATGATGGCGATCGCCTCACGCATCATTTCCACTGGCATATTATCAAGCATAATTACATCAAGGTCTAGATGCACAGCTTCCTTTACCTGCGTGATTGATTCAGTTTCCACTTCAATTGATGTGGTAAATGGAATGTTTGCGCGTACTCGAAGCACTGCTTCTGTAATGCCTCCAGCCGCCGCAATGTGATTATCTTTAAGCATCACAGCATCATCCAATCCATAACGATGATTAATGGCACCGCCAATAAAGGTGGCATATTTCTCTAGGATTCGCATCCCTGGAATAGTTTTGCGGGTGTCAACTAGATGCACTTTTGTACTGTTGATCGCCTTTACATATTCCGCTGTGGTGCTAGCAATTCCCGATAATCGCATCACCAGATTGAGTGCAACCCTCTCACCCATAAGCAATGTGGCGAGACTGCCGGTGATTTCGGCAATGAGTTCTCCAGATTTAACAGGCTTGCCATCCTGTGCGATCGCCACAAAATTTACCGAGCGATCTAATAAATAAAATACTCTTGCCGCGATCGCTAATCCTGCAACCACACCATCAGCCTTAGCAATCCAAACCGCCTTGCCGATTGGAGAATTACCATCTGGGAATAAACCGCTAGTACTGCGATCGCCACGTCCAATGTCTTCGCGTAACCAGTCTTCAAGGAGCGGATCTACAACAATAAAAGGAGGGAGCATGATCTGGATATTCTTAAATGATTGAAAAGGAATTCCCAAACTGTAGGGGCAATTCATGAATTATCCCTACAGTTTGGGAATTAGGATCTAATCGTGAAGCCAAGCTTCGGTGGCAATCCCTAATTTACTAGCTGTATCAATTAACTGATGCAGCTCCAAATTAGAAATGCTTTCGCAAAGATTGACTTCAATGTGAATTGGTTGCTTTTGTGCAGATTCCAAATCGAGAATCTGTCGAGCAAGTACACACTTTGGGGCAATCCGTGCTGACAGATAGTTAAGGAAAGCCTCTTGGGAGAGGTCAAGGTTTAGCTCTAGAGCTAAGCGATCGCTAATGATTAAAGACTGCTCAATTTGATTGAGATAGGTAAATAGCGACTTTTCATCGATATCTTGAAGTTGGGAAAGTTGCTGAATTTGACTCAAAATATAGTTTTCGAGGATTTCGGCATCTTCGGCATGAGTAAACTTACAGCCCAAATTAAGTGCCTCAATCGCGACGGCGTCTAACCCCACATTCGGAAGTGATTCGCCAGTTTCTAGTCGCTTTAGTTCTTCAGTGAGTCGATTATTTAGCACAATCTCCGCAGCGACTTGCAGTTCACGCGGTACTGGTAGATCGTCCCGACGGAATGAGATCAAGATTCCATAGTTATCACGATAAACTTGTTCGTAAAGCTGATCGAGTCTAGTTAATGTTTCGTCGGCGAGCATTCGCAAAATCCGATGGCGCTCTTCCGCAAAGAGATGATGCAGATTGAACTGCTCTCCACTAAAGTTGCTTGCCATCGCCAGAATTACGGCTGCCGTATTCGCTTGTTTGAGAACCTTAAATAAAGTTGCTTTGATCTCCTCGTATTCACGTCTTCCTGTAAAGGGTTGAATACAGCAATGGAAGTCATCACCACCAAGGTGCAGTACTGCAAAAATGTAATTTACAGATTCTTGCGTGATCCCAGAAACTAATTGAATTTGCCCGATCGCTAAAGACATTGAGCCAATCCTTTGCAGTTGATAATCCTGTTGTTGGATTTGGTAGCAATAGATTTGTTGCGATCGCGCATAGTTACCCAAAGTCGAACTCAGGGCATATTGTGCTGCAACTTGAGCGAGGGTAATGCGGTTAGTCGCTACTTGGTGTTTAAAGACTCCTTCTCCGTCTTTAAATTCAACGAGATTGCTGGGTGATTTTGCCATGCGATGAATAAACTCATCCTCTAGCAATACACCTGCAACATCAGCCGCTAGTTCGATCGCTCTGGCGGCATAGCGCAAAATCTGTACGGTTTCAGGTCGTGATAATTCTTCAAAAAACCAACCACAACTGGTAAACATGAGCAAAGCGTGGCGTTGCATTTCCAACAACCTGAGAGCATCAACCCTCTGAGCCGAGGTCGAAACTTTGCTCCCAGACTGCTGCGCAAAAAATTTCTCTAAAACTGGAGAATGTTCAGATATGCCATCACGCAGAGAATATTGCAGCACGTCAATATAGCGATCGCGTGCTTCCCAAGGATCATTAAAATATTTGCGCCCGATATCTACGTAGACAGCAGCTAGGCGATCGCGTAGCCAGTTAAGACTATCGCGCAGTGGTCGCCGCCATAGGAGTTGATAGCCAGATCCTTCGCCACCACATGTACAACCACCCTGCCAGCGATCGACTCCATGGGCGCAGCTCCAAGCCGTTACAGATTTTAGCTCTGCTTCCCATTGGGGTGGAAAGAGACTTAAATAATGGGCATAATTGGTGACAGTCCAACCGCGCTTAGGAAATTCTTCGACAAAAGCATAGGAAAGGGTTTTTTCAGTAAAGTGCTTATGATGTCCAAAGGTCTCACCATCGGTTGCCACGGAAACAATCTGATGCGAACGATGATCTTCGCGGACTGCTTGACTGAGCCGCTTGGCAAAATTATGAGAACTACCTAAGAGATCGCCAAAGCCCATATCACGTGAGATCGGCCCATCATAGAAAAACACATCTATATAAGCATCAGTATCAGCAGGCAAATGGTATTGCCCAAGTTCAGATACATTGCTGTTATTGGCATTATGGCGACGTAAATAACAACGATAGGGACGATTGGGATCAATCTGGGCTCCGCCTACTTCCTCCCATGCAGGGTTAGGATTATCTTTGGTGGGCATGGGACGGCATCGTTGCGCCTGTGATGGGGCAAGAATAATAAACTTGATCCCTTCCAAAACCAGAGCTTCAAGGGTTTCATAGTCAACAGCAGTCTCAGCCAGCCACATCCCTTCAGTCTCGCGACCAAATCTAGCCTTAAAATCTTCCTTGCCCCAACGAATTTGCGTCAATTTGTCGCGCCAATTCGCTAAAGGCATAATGATGTGGTTATACACCTGTCCGATAGCATTGCCATGACCATTTAGGCGATCGGCACTGCGTTTATCGGCATCTAAAATCGCTTGGTAGGTATCGCGATCGTGAAATTCCATCCATGAGAGCAGCGTTGGCCCCATGTTGAAACTCATGTACTCATAGTTGTTAACAATCTTGACGATCTTGCCATCATGGCGCTCAATCCGAGAGAATGCGTTGGGGCGATAGCATTCATGGTGAATCCGCGCATTCCAGTCATGAAAAGGAGCTGCGCTTTCTTGCCGCTCGATCGCATTCAGGTAGGGATTCTCACGCGGAGGCTGATAAAAGTGACCGTGAATCGTAATATAAATTCCCGAATCAGTCAAACTCTTGACATCAGGCGAAGAAACAGAAGCAGCAACAGTCACGAAAATCTTCCCTTAAAGGAAACGACACTAGCTACATCTTGGCAGATTTTCTAGTTGCTGCGCAAGGAATTTATAGAAAAGCTTCAGAAATAATTGCTTTCGTCGGTCTAAAAATCCAAAGGTTAGATACAGCGCTTTGTGACGCGTCTTACCTTTTGGCTGTTCTATCTAACTCTTTTAATTATAAGTTTGTATGCACCTTTGCCTTTGCGATCAAATGCAGTCACAATTGTGCGGTAGGTTCCAGTTATCGGTAATTCGAGTGTCATTGATGCATTTTTTCGACTTGGTAAACCGTTGTTTTCTTTCAATACTTTACGATCTGGGGCAAGCAAGACCAAATAGGGATGAAAATCGGAGCTGACAAGTTCAATTTGAACTACTTGACCTGCTTTACCATTAAAACTAAAAGCTTCAAATAGCCTGCCATCTTTAGCAACAACTCGACTTTGAGTTCCTAAGACTCCATCTTTTTGCAAAATGATGCGCTGATCCCCCGTTGGCTTAATCGTTGATTGAGCAGTAGGGTTATTGCTCAGTTGACCTGAGATCGTAAATGATCCCGCCTGTCCAACTTCATAGGAGTTGGCATAAATAGTATATCTACCAGAACTAGGCAAAGTAACCTTAATGCGCGCATTCTTTCCGCCGCCGCCATCATCATCTTCGGCAATTTTTCGCCCCATCGCATCAAACAGTACTAAATACGGATCGATCTCATTACCACGCATCTCAATCACCACTGACTGCCCTGCTTGACCTTGAAATTGATAGGCTTTGTAATAGCTGCCATCAGGCAAAGTATTGTCTGATGCAGTTAATGATGCAGCGATCGCATTGCCATTAAGACTTATGACATTAGGATTAGCAACAGCAGGAGCGGGATTATTAGCGATCGTCCCTTGTCGAACTGAGGCAATAAATTGCTTTACTGTATCAGCCTCGATCGCTAAACCAATGCCACTGTTGACTGAACCAGTTGTAAAAATAGCAGTATTCACGCCAACCAGCTCGGCACGACTATTCAGCAATGGGCCCCCCGAATTTCCGGGATTTAGAGCCGCATCGGTTTGCAATAATTTGCGATCGGTGTCAATACGGCTAATGATCCCCGTGGTCAATGTTCCTGCAAAGCGACCAAATGGATTACCGATCGCAAAAGCTCTTTGCCCCACTTGAATTGTGCTGGAGGATGCGATTTGGATTGTCGGAAGATTTGTAGTTACTCCCTCTAGTCTGATCACGGCGAGATCGGGATTACGACTACTAGCTATTACTACCCCCCGAAATTGGCGCTTATCGCTAAGGATCACATTTACCGTGGTTGATCCGCGAACCACATGGGCATTAGTTAAGACAAAGCCCTTGGGATCAATAATTGAACCACTCCCATTACCACTACGGGATTGAATTGACACGACTGCAGGACTAGCTAATTTATAGACACGAATATTAGTATCTTCATCTTGGGCATTTACTGGGGGCGGTGCAATCAGAGGAAAAGTAGCGATCGCACTTGTCCCGCCGCACAATACTAGGCTGGCTGCCAAAAATTTAATTAATCCTTGTTTCACAAAACTTTCCTCAGTCGCGGTCATTTAGTTTGGGTAGATTAGATTGACCAAAATCAAACTCACTCAATATTAGAAGTATTTTGTTTGCCTAATGTTGCTTTGGTTCGCAATCCTCATTATAGAAATTGAATCTCAAGAAATGCCACTTTTCAACGTAATACAAAAGCACAAAATGGCGTACATTTTGTGCTTTTAAAACCCTTACTGGGTTTGGCTTTATACCAATTCACAAAAGTGTCGTCACACTTTTGTGAATTGGTATAAAGCCCTAAAGAACGAAGATATGAAATTTAGGATTTTCGGTGCCGCAGGTGCTGAAAATCCTAAATTTGGTTTTAATGATGGGGCGTACGATTTATTAAAACCCAATAAAAGCCTAGCTGCTCAATTGCCTTATTAAATTGCTCAAAATCAACTGGTTTCACAATATAACTATTCACACCGAGTTTATAGCTTTCAAGCACATCACTGTCTTGAGCTGAAGAAGTTAGTACGACTATAGGAATCATTTTCGTGCGTGGATCGGATTTTAGCTGCCGTAAAACTTCAAGCCCAGTGACTTTGGGGAGCTTTAAATCGAGCAAGATCATTTTCGGATAATCATTGATTTGACGATGCGCATAGTTACCACGACAAAATATAAAATCAAGTGCTTCAGCTCCATCCTCCAATAGTTGAATCTGATTGCTGATTCTGCCACGACGTAAGGCGCGAATCGCTAACTCAGAATCAGCAGGATTATCTTCAACTAATAGGATGAAAACACTTTGATCGGAAAACTGCTCAGGAATTAGGTCTGTCATTGGTTGGTATTATTGATCTGGAATTGCGAAGTAAAAAGTTGCACCTTGATTGACTGCTGCTTCTGCCCAGATTCTCCCTCCATGACGTTGAATGATGCGTTGGACGATCGCAAGACCGATGCCAGTGCCTTCAAAATCTTTTTCAAGATGCATTCGCTGAAATACGCCAAATAATTTGTCAGCATATTGCATATCAAATCCAGCACCATTATCGCGGATAAAGTATATTTTTTCTTCGTTAATTATTTGGAAATTTATTTCAATATGAGCATTTTCAGTTTTGCTTGTGTATTTGATCGAATTTGATAATAGATTGATCCAAACTTGAGTTAATAGAGAAAGATCTGCTTGGCAGTTGGGTAAATTGGCAATTGCAAACGTAATCTGGCGATCGCCTATTTCTGATTCAAAGTCTTGCAGAATTTGATTTATGAGGTCATTTACAACAATTGATCGCCGCGAAATTTCCTTGCGATTCATGCGGGATAGGTTTAAAAGATCATCAATTAATTCACCCATGCGATTGGCATTGTCACGCACAATTTTGAGATAGCGACTGCCAGTTTCATCGATCAAATCACTATAATCTTCTTGTAAAATCTTTGAAAATCCATTGATCGCCCTCAATGGTGCGCGAAGGTCATGGGAGATCGAATAGGAAAAGGATTCTAGTTCTTTGTTTGCCGCTTCAAGTTGAGCAGTTCTTTGAGTCACTCGATTTTCAAGAGACTGATTAAGTTGATACAAAGCCTCGCTAGCAGATTTGCGCTGTAACTCTGCGGATGCTCTCGCGGCAAATACTTGCAATATATTTCCAATCCGTTTAGTGTCTTGAAGCGGTTGTGTATCGAGAATACAAAGATTCCCGATCGCATTTCCAGCCGCGTCCTTAAGTGAAATTCCCATGTAGCTCTCAGCTTGCATCGAAACTAGATCGAGATCTTTGGGAAATAGTTGCTGTACCAAGCTATCACAAATATATTCGCCATTCCTCAATGCTATTTCGCAAGGAGTGTAAGCAGGGACATAAATAATTGGTAGTTGAAGCGCCCCATGTGCCCAAAATGCTAATGCATGAAGCTGATCGTCAACTAGCTCCGTGACTAGCGCGTATTTGACATGCAAGGCTTCAGCAATATGTTTTGCTAGTGCGGGAAAAAAGTCTTCGCCTGTGACAGCCGCAGTCCCAGCGACTAAACTTTGCAATGTTGTTTCGGATCTTTTAAGTTCTTCTTCTCTCTGCTTGGCTTCACTAATATCACGCATGATTGTAGATATATATTCTAGTTCTCCATTCTCGGATTTATGGGCAATAATCATTTGCGAAACTGGAATCTCTATTCCTTCGTGAGTTAATATAGCTGTCTCTCCTAACCATGAGCCATTGGCGATCGCCGAGGGAATACCTTGATTTTGAACGATCTCTAACGCCCACCGTGGATGATAAGTCGGGATATCTAAATTAGAAATATCGGCATTTGCTGGTAACCCTTGGACTCTATTAGCCTCAGCGTTATTCCAAAGAACTTGCCCCTGAGGTGATGACATTCCAATAATATCGGTTGAGGCTTGGATGATCGCGATGAGGCGATCGCGATCCTTTTCGGCTAATTGGCGATCGGATATTTCTGCTTGCAAAGACTGATTTAGCTCCGCTTGTTGCTGCAATAGGCGGGATTTGATGATCGATATAGCAGCTTGAGTGGAGAGTAACTTAAGAACTTCGATCCGTTCTGGTGTAAATGCATCGGCGATCAGACTATTTTCCAAAAATACAATTGCAGTAGTATCTCCCTGATTTAATAAAGGCATACATAGCAGCGATTTTGATTGGTATTGCACAATCCAAGGATCGTTTTGAAAATCACCGACTTGAGCAGCATTATTTAACACAACAGTCTCTTGAGTTCTGGTGACATAACTAATTAAAGAGAGCGGTAGATAGCCATTACCAGTTATGGTGATTTCATTGATTGGAATTGATTGCATCACTACCACTTGCTCATTGGCGATCATCTTGACAGCTTCAATACACCATTGATCTTGACTTGAGAAATTAGATAAAATCTTTGGTAATAGTAAATAACCTGTTTCCGCGCCTGCATTCTCAATCAAGATATTCATTAAGGTGGCGAGAAGTTGATCGAGTTTTATTTCATTAGCGATCGCTTGGAAAGCTCTGATTACAGCTTGTAGATCTATATCTCCAATCTCGCTAGATGATGATTGATGGGAACTAGCTCTGGTTAACCTTTTATTTAAACTTTTATTTGTCGCATAGGGTTCCAAGATATCCGAGTAGCAATTCTCTAGATGCTGAACCTTAGCAGATGCCCCCCAGCTCAAATAGCAGTATCTTGCCTCTTTTATATAAACTTTAGCGATCGCCACACGGTTTTGAGCGAGATAAAATTTAGCTGCTAGTTCATTGGCTAATGCTTCTTCCTGAATATATCCATTTTCCTTAGCTCCAGCGATCGCCAGATCGTAAAATTCGATTGCTTCTAGCACTTGCCCCAAAACTCGATATCGTTCAGCTTCAACAAGTTGCCATTTGTGTAGATAATTCATCGGAGCATGATGCGCCCATAGTTTCATTCTTTCTTGATTTGCCTCAACCAAAGCCATAGTTTCGGTTCTTTTGCTTGGAGACAATTCAGCATAGACCGCTAAATTTGTAAGACTATAATAGAGATTGAATATTGCAGAGGTAAATAGACCAATAGCCGCCTCAGCATATAGAATCACTTGAGAAGCATTATGAAGCGCTCGATCGTAATTCTCAAACAGATAGCAAAGAATTAGCTGGTGAAAGTGCAACATATGCAAAGAACTGCGATCGCCTGTCTTTGTATGAACTGGCAACATCGTCTCAGCGTTGTAGATTTCACCAATTAGGCAGCAAGGATCTTGAGATTTTCCCAGTAAATTTAAGATTGCTTGTTGATATGTATGCAGCCAGTTTAAAGTGGTTTGTTGTTTTATTTGGCTGATTAACATTCCGTAGTCAGACATTTCCCTTTCTAGACTGACTAACTCTTTACCAAGAAAGTACTGATAATTACAGTAAAGACATAATCCATAGGCACTAAATTCAAAATCACCTGTTTCAATCCCAATTGCATAAGCACTTAATAAAGGGGGTAAGGTCTCTCGCAAATGACATTTCCAGTGATTAATAAATACATTGACAATGACCAGTGTTTTTGCGGTCAATTCTTGCGACTCAAATCGCTCTAATAATTGCAATGCTAGTTGCCCAAACTGAAAGCCTAGTTCAATTCGATTCATAAGTCCACAGAGAATCAGTCCACAAGCTGAATATCCATAGGTTGAGCCTATGGCATTTCCTTTGGAGATCGATAGCTTCGTTAGCTGTAATACAACAATAATGTATAACTCTGGAGCCGCTACATAAGATGCTGCCGCAATACTTAGGAGAATATTCATCGCGGCTAATGCGATCTCATCGATCATCAATGGAAGCTCTAACAAATCTTCAATCTGGTGCAAGGCTATGATTGCTTGGAAGTCCTGTAGAGCCACTGCTACATCAGCTTGAGAAGTTTGCTTAGGGAGTTCAAGACCTAGTAGCTTTAAAGTTTCAACTCCAACTTTGATTGCTTCTAACCGCTGATTTTGAGCAACTAATGCTTGGATCTGAATTTCATAGATTTTAGTCTTGTCTAGCAAAGTTTTTGCATGACTTAAAATAACTATCGACCAGTTCTCCATCTGAGCAAAATCACCGTTTAAAAAAGCGACCTCAACCCCTAACTGATATTGCCTTAAAGTTAGCTCATATTGACTTTTCCAGCTTTCAACCCCTAGTAATTTCACGCAAGTTTTTACATAGTTAAATGCAGATCTATAAGCATTTGAGGATTTGGCTTTCTGACTTGCAATAAAATTGAGTTGAGCCAATTGATCTCGTTCTAGCCGACTTGAAACCAGCTCTATACCAAGATTAAGTTGATTTACAATATCAAATATTTTTAATTCAAGTTGAGAATCATTAGTATTCTTGAGCAATTGCTGTCCAATTCGTTGATGAATTTCGGCTTGTTTAGCTTCATCAATCCGAAAATAGGCAGCTTGTTGGATACGATCATGCCCAAATTTATAGGCGATCGCAGGGCGATTGTTAGTTAATTCGATTCCATAGTGAATAGATTGGTGCGCATTATCTAGGGACAAGATTAATCCTTCAGTAATTAACGCTCGGAGGGCTTGAATAGTCTCAATATAAGAGCTTTTTTGATCTAATGTGATCTCTAACGTTTCAAGATCAAACTGATTTCCAATGCAAGCAGCGATCGTCAACAGATGCTTGGGGAGAGCGCCCAATTTTTGGATTTTTCCAGTCATCAGACTCACGATATTATCCGTAATTGCCTGCTCCTGAATCTGGGCTATCGACCATTGCCACTCTAGCGATCGATAGTCAAACCTAATTAAATCATCCGCATACAGTGTCTTGAGGAATTCATTTAGAAAGAAGGGATTACCACCTGTCTTTTCTTGCAATAGTTCAGCAAGTGGCAGGCAAGATTGCGTGGAACAGTGTAAAGTGTCGGCGATAAGCTGATTGATATCGCTAAGGTTTAATGCTGACAAATAAAGCTGATGGATTACTCCATTTATCTGTTGAATATTCTCCACCATTTGCATGATTGGATGAGCTGCATTAACTTCATTGTCTCTGTATGCACCAATCAAAAGCAGATTCTGTGGTTCGGTTGTAGTTGCTAATATCTCTAGTAATCCAAGAGAAGCACGATCAGCCCATTGAAGATCGTCCAAAAAGATAACTAACGGATGTTTTGATTGAGCAAAGACTCTAATCAACTTCTGAAAAATTTTATTAAATCGATTTTGGGCTTCACTAGTTGATATGTTTGTAGATAGCGGTTTATTACTTTCTATGCCAATAATCAACTCTAGAGATGGAATCACTTGAGCGATCATCTGGCTATTAGATCCCAGTGCGGTCCTAATTTGCGATCGCCATTGTTCTAAATCAGCCTCACTTTCGGTTAGTAGTTGCTTAATTAATCCCTGAAAAGCCTGAATAATTGCAAAATAGGGGATATTACGTTGATATTGGTCAAACTTTCCCGAAATAAAATAGCCATGACTTTTGGTGATAGGCTTATAAATTTCCTGCACTAATCTTGATTTACCAATGCCTGAATAACCTGAGATCAAGACCATCTCCACGAGATCTCCTGATTCTCCAATTGCAGCTACTCTTCCAAAAGTAGCCAATAGGCTCTCAACCTCCTTCGCTCTACCATAAAGCTTTTCAGAAGTTAAGAATTTATCCGTAATATCCTGCTCCGCTAACTCAAAAGTCTCGATCTTAGATTCTGTCTGCAACTGTTGTAGACAATTCTCCAAATCCGCTTTTACGCCCCAAGCACTCTGATATCTAGCTTCAGCAGTCTTGGCCATTAACTTCAAGACAATTTCAGAGACCATCGGTGGAATCTCAGGATTAATTAAATGCGGTGCGATCGGTTCTAACGCTAAATGATAATGAATTATTTCTAACGGATCATCTGATTGAAACGGTAACCGCCCCGTCAACATTTGATAAAAAGTCACGCCCATCGAATAAATATCTGTCCGATAATCAAGCGATCGGTTCATCCGCCCTGTCTGTTCAGGTGAAATATATTCTAAAGTTCCTTCCAGTATTTGATTGTAATTAAGAATTAACAGCTCTTTCTCTAATACTGACGCAATCCCAAAATCAATTATTTTTAGTTGCTGAGTTTCAGGATTGAAGACGATATTAGATGGGTTAATATCTTTATGAACAATATGAGCAGTATGGATGTGCCCAACACCTTCGCAAATCTGAATTGCCAAGGTTAAAAAGTCAACTAGCGTCAACCTTTTTTGATCTAATATTTTCGCTAGAGATTGACCGCCAAAGTCTTCTAGTTCGATCGCAAAGCTATTCTGATAACGCCGCAAATTATAAGCTTTAATCACCCAGTTAGAATCAATATTTCTGGTGATTTCATATTCTAATTTGTATCTGCCTATGGCTTCAATTGAGGGAAAGTCTGAGTTTAAGACTTTAAGGATAACTGGTAAGTTATCTTGTCTACGGACGCCTCGATAAACTTGAGAATTAGGACTTTCTTCAATCTTCTCAAGAACTTGATAGTCGAGAATGTTTACTAGCATAGTGTAGCCATGTAGATTGATTTCCTATATTCCAGCTTAGATAAAATCTTAATGAATTAACGTCTTTCTTCCATAATCTATGTATGTTAACTGTTAATAACAAAAAATCGCAAGACTTATTGCTGTATATTGCTAGATTTTTTTAAGTTAGGAATGATAATTTAATAAAACCCAAAATTGGTTCGGCGGGCTTCGCTCGCCGAACCAATTTTGGGTTTTATATGCACATGTAATTTAATTTTCATTCCTTAGCTAGTCTAAGGGAACTCCAAGGAAAAAACGATCCATATAAAACCCCAAAATATGGCGACGGGCTCCGCCCGTCGCCATATTTTGGGGATCGATTATTTTGTGTAAGTCCCTAATACCAACATTTCGCTTTCATTAGAATAAATCTTTGAGAAAAAGCGATATCTCAGCTCGATCGCTTACATTAAAGAAGTCAAGGGGGACAACTCCATCCAAATGCCGACTGACTACACCAAAGCCAAGTCTTGCCCTACGATAGTTAATCACTAGGGGACTGTTGACTGGTAAAGGTAAACGAATCCAAGCATCAAAATTAGGAGCTTGAGCCATGCGATCGCTCATAGCTTTGACTATGGCAGCTGAACGATCGTCAGGTGGACTATTCGTGGCAAATACGTAGGCGCGTTCTAGTAACTTGTCACGCAAATTAGGATTTAGCCATGCCGAAATTACCATTTCTAGAGGGGTTTGGGGATTTTTTGCGACCCCTTGCAAGGTGCTACTGTCATTAGCGATCGCATTAGCTAATAGAACTGCCGTGGGATTTCCTGTTTGCTTGAGTTCCTCCACTGCATTAGGATTACCATTCCACCATCTCAAAACTGCAAGATTTAGTGCTTTGCTAGGATCATTACGATAGAATTTTTCCAGATTGGCTACTACTTGTGGATAAAGGCTTTGGAATGGTGGCTCTTTCCAAATTGGGCTAGTAATAAAAATGGGGTCGTTGATTACTTCCGTAGTCATTGCTGCAACTGCCGCATCGGTCTTACCTTGACGCAATAAACTCAATCCGAAACCAAAGTTTAGCGATCGCTTGGTGGGAACTAGCTCTAAACCACGACGGAAATAAGCCTCTGCTTCTTGAGCAGATTTTTCGGCAGAATCTTGCCTTAGACTAAGCCATGAGGCAGCATTGAATCCTGCTTCGTTATTGGGATTAGTGGCGATCGCCGTTTTGATCCATGCTAAACCATCTTTTTGCCAAGCTGAAGCCTGCGGTAAATTTGGATAGTTAACGGCAAGATCGGCGAGATTCCAACCCAATTGATAAGGATAGTAAGGTTCCCAAGGAACTTGGTGATGCGCAAATTTGAGGCGATCTTGGAATTTATCAATCGCTGCGATCGCTTCAGGTAGAAATTCCTGCTTTCCTGTCGCCAAATCTTCTCTTGCTCTCGATAGATAGATAAACCCTACACTTGAGGCTTGCCAAGCCAAATTCACAGGAACAAGCCAGGCGATCGCGGATATCAAATAAACTGTCGCAATAGTTGCTAACCAAAAGCGCGGCAATTTTTGATGACCAAGACTAATCAATTCGCCTGTATGTATCTGACCTAGATAAGCCAGACTAGCAAATACAATCACCAAGCTGCCACTAATTGCAGGAACATCTAGCTGATAATCGGTAATTGCTAGCATTCCATAACCAATTACACTGCCAAATAATCCATAGGCGATCGCCTGTTCTTCTGAATTAGCTTGCCAAGTCTGAGATCTATGTAATTTGATGAATAGAGATACAAGCGCCACGCATAAAAACAAAAAGGTGATTACCGCCCCGATTCCCAGCTCAGCCCAAAGATGAACAGGCGTACTATGTAATTGAAATAAAAGCTCAGCTTCTCTTCCCGCCCATTGAGGACGATATTGCTGATAGAGCATGATTGCTGAGCCTGCCCCTGCACCAAATAACAAATGTTCTAAGCCAATCCGCCAGCCCACATCCGCTGCGATCGCTCTAAATAATAATTCTCCCGATCCTTGAGCGGGATTAGCAAAACTGGTGATTAATCCTGATATGAGCGATCGCAAGCGATTGTTTGTCGCAATCAATAATCCCACTATGGCGATCGCGACAACTCCACCCAAACCAACCAACCATCGATTGCCCTTAATCCGAAATAGCGCCACAATAATTCCATACAAAACTATTGCACCTAGCCCCAAAAATCCGCCTCGTGAACTGGTGGTGTATAAATCAATTAAGCCTAAACCAATTGCTGTTAGCCATAGCGAGCGCCACATTCCCTTCTGGGCGATCGCTAAACTTGCAAAAATCGGCAAAACCAACATCAAAAATCCTGCCACATAATTCTGATGCCCCATCGGTGCCCAATTACGGGATTGTAAATCCGAAAAATCGTAACTAAGATTTAGCCCCCATTGATTCAGCTTGGCAAAATTATTTAATTGTGGCAACCATGACTGAGTGATCCACAGAAACAAACTTGTAATAATTACGGCAAATCCTAATAAGCCTTGAAAGCGCAAAATTGGTAAAACTGCCGAGGTTTTCTTTACCGCTACTGGCGGTGATGCTCCATGTAAAAAATTATTAGTTACATACAACGCTATAAAATAGCCAAAGGCAATCAGGCTATACCACATCGCCTGATTTGGGAACTGTGAAAACATCGTTGACAAGCACAGTGTTACAAAGCCTGCGCCAATCGCCCAATCAAAGCCACTGCCTAATAAATAAAATGGTTTCTCACGCCGCCATAGATTTAGTAAACCTGCGATCGCAAAGCATAGCAGTCCTACTTGCCACAGCAATACCCAAGGGAACGAAACCATCTGGGTACTGCTATCGGGCAATAGGGTAAATAGAATATAGGCGGCGATACCTAACTGGACGATTAACCGACCTGTACTCATAAAATCTGATAGACCAATTTAAAAATAAGCAGTGCCTTGAGAGGTCAAAAAACTAGATTTTAACTATCTAGCTAATTAACTGCTTTGCCCGATTTGCGATCGCGTCAGCATTCATGCCATTGAAATCAAACAACTGACCAGCAGAGGCAGTTGTCTCACCACGCTTCCATGAGAAGACATCGCGCTTGCTATTGCTGCGGAGCATTACAGGTTCCAGCATTGCTGAAGCACCACCCACGATACCAATCAAAGCATCACCACCAAAGAAAGTCTCAAAATCAGCATCACTCAAGAATTTCCCATCTGGCTCTGAGCAAGTATCCCAAGCCACATCGGTCGCACGATAGAGGCGGCGAGGGCTGACAATCGAGACGATTTTGGAACCAATTCCCTGTTCTGCGAGTTTTTGCGCCGCTTCGTACACAGGAATCAACATCATGTCACCGATGACAGCGAAGACCACCTTCTTATTACCTGCGGTTTCTTGCAAAGTAATTGCACCATCTTCGAGAGCCTTGCGGTTCTGCTCAAAAGTAGTACGGATTGGCAAAGGTGATTTGCTGGCGGTAATCACAACACCCTTATTCACTGCCTTCAGCGCCCAGTCATAGCATACTTGGATGCTATTTGCATCAAGAGGGAAGAGAGGGAAGATATTTCCATTCCGCATCATTGAGGCAAAGTAGCCTTCGATTTCTGGCCGTTGGTGTGTCCAACCATTGCGACCTTGCTCCAAAGCTCCTGCGGTAAACAAGCATACAGTTGCAGGAGTAGGGCGGCGCAGCTCTGCCATAGCCTGAGTAACTGTTTGCCAAATTGGCAGTCCATTAACCGCAAAGGATTCGTAGGAACACCAGAGGGTACGGCTACCCATCAGTGCCAAGCCAACCGCTAAGCCCGCACAAGCATCTTCGCTCAATGGTTCGTAAACTTGTCCACCTGGTCCCTGATTATAAAGTGCATCCTCGGTGGGGTGGTTGATTTTTAGAGCTTGGTTGATATTGGCAATCCCTGAAGCTTCGTTTCCATCAGCATTAGTGACGATATAGCGCTTATCGGTTTGTCCGACGTAGCCAACTAAACGCCCCATCGCTGTTGTGGAAATCTTTGCTTCCCCAGCAGCATACTCTTCTAAGGGCAAAGTTCCCAAATCGGTTAATGCTAGTACTGATTCTGTAACCGCAGTTTTAGAAGAAGAACCACCGCCAGCCCATTCTAAATTTGTGCGAACGGTCTGCCATGCTTCAGGATTGAGCGCACGGGCTTTTAAACCAGCAACAACATCAGCATTTTCGAGGGTGTGGTGAGCATAGAGGTTATGGGATTTTGCACCGCGTGCATGAACTCCAGCGCCCTTAAGTTGTTTGATGATAAATACAGTCAGTTTGCCTCCAAAGGCTAGTTTTGCGGCTTTGTCCACACCGACAAGAACTGCTTCTGTAAAAGCTAAGCGTTGTTTGAAAGAGAAAGCGGTGCTATCAACATAGGCTTCTGGTTGATTCTGATCGTCAAAATCCTTCGCATCGATCAGAATTACTTCATCAAAGCCGTTCCCTTTCCAGAAAGCAATCATTTCCGCATTGGTCTTTGTCGAAACCATGCTGTGATGTTCTTGGCTATAGCCATTCCAAACCAGAATTGGAATAAAATTTGTGACTTCAGGATAAGCAGTATGAAAGTGAGCGATCGAGCTAATTGGATAGGGTTCACCCATGCCACCATCCCCCATCGTCACTGGAAAAAGCTTGTCGCGATGCAGCAGGGCTGCTGCCATCGCAAAATGTTGTCCTTGTCCAAGGGGGCCAGCAGGAGCGAGAATGCCGGGGATAAATCCTGATAAGTGACCGAGCAAGCCATGTTTTTCACGATAGCGATCGCGCATTTGCGTTACGGTGCTAATGCCCATATCTTCGAGAGAGCGATCGAGAAACATGGCGCTGTAGTATCCAGGCGCATGATGTCCAACTTCTGTGGGCATGTTCTTGTGACCCAGCATATAAAAGGCGGCGACGGCTTCGGCGCTACTGGCAAATCCGCCTGGGTGTCCTGATGCTTTGCTAGCTGTGACTTGTAAGGTGAGATAGCGCAGAGCATCAGCCGCTAGTAAGGTTTGAAAGACAGCCGCGCGATCGCTAGGGTCAGTCACTCCAGATTTTTCTGGGCTGAGTACAGGTACAAGTCCTAGCTCGTCGAACCCCTCCAACGGTTCGCCAAAGTATTGAATGCCTTCACAGAAAGCGGGAGTGGCTGCGTTTGTGGTTTCTGGGGTTGCGACCATAGATTTTTTGACCTTGGGTTTATCTAGACTAAAGATTTAATGATGAAATGTATAGAGGTTAAGAAATGTTGAAATTTCTTCTCCAGAGTCATTTTAGTATGTCTAGGGTTACATCAAGTCTTGATTTGCTAGCTAAAGTTAAACTGTCGGGCGTGGGTCAAAAGGTTGTTGTTGGTTGGGGCAATAATAGGGAGTTAATGCAGCGCGATCGCATATCATCACATCTACAATGCGATCGCTCAAATCAAAGTCTTCTATCTAGACTATTGAGCAAGCCTTCTCTCTCTGGCATCGTAAATTTTAAGGTGATATGATAGTTGACATGTCAAGTTGCAAAAATTATGCGATCACCGATTCATATTTTCTCAGTTGCGGAATATTTAGACGCAGAGAGTAAGAGCGAAGTTCGCCATGAGTATTTGGGTGGTCAGATTTTTGCGATGGCTGGGGGGAGTAAGGCTCACAATATCATTACTTTAAATATTGCAAGTTGGTTACGTTCTCAAATGCGGGGTGGGGCTTGCGATGTTTTCATGTCAGATATGAAGGTCAAGTTAAAGGCTGCTAATCAAAATAAGACAATATTCTATTATCCTGATGTGCTGATTACTTGCAGTCCTAAAGATCGGGATAAGTATTTTGTGAATTACCCTTGTGTGATTTTTGAGGTGTTGTCACCTAGTACGGAGGTAAGCGATCGCCGCGAAAAGCTGGTTAATTATCAAACGATTGGTAGTTTGCAGGAATATGTTTTAGTTTCTCAAGATGAAATTAAAGTAGAGGTTTATCGTCAAGATTTGCAAGGGGATTGGACAATGGAAGTTTTGGGAAGTGAGGATAAAGTAGTCTTAAACTCGGTAAATCTCTCGCTAACGATGGCAGATATTTATGAGGGTATTTTCTAGATCGCCTATCAACACATCTACAATGCGATCGCTCAAATTAAGTCTTCTTTAGAAGCTATTGATTTGTAACACAATTGTAATCGCCGCTTAGAAAACTTTGTAAATGAATTTTTATTGAGTGGTGATGGAACTGTCTTGTGATAGGTGTTATCGTGAGCAATATAAATCGTGGCTAAAAGTTTTCATGTTGCACTAAGGAGGCATCATGATTGACAAAGTGATCTCGTCAGATGTGGTTGTTGCTTATTCCCAATGTCCTCGTAAAGCATTTTTGCTCTTGTTCTCAGATAATCGGGGTACGCTTCATGATTATCCTCGTATTTTAGAAGAGCGTCGAAAAGTTCATCAAGCTGAGTATATTCAGACTTTTAATCAAGTACATGAGGAAGCTAAACCCTATAATGAAAAAAATTTAAAGAAAGATGAACTTTTTGTTGAAGCTACACTCAAGGTAGAGTGTTGGGAAGCTTATTGCGATGTTTTAACCAAAGTTGAGCAGGATGAGTCCAATCGAAAGGTGATGTTTGAACCGACAATCGTTGTTGGAACTTGTACCATAACCAAAGAGCAGAAAATAGAGCTTTTGTTTATTGGCAAGGTGTTGGGACAAATTCAGAAACAGTTGCCAACAACAGGAATAATTGTGGGAATGGATGGTGAGTCTCATCGAGTTAAGTTGGAAAGCGGATATAAAGTGATCGCACCATTAGCGAAGATATTACAGGAATGGAGTAAAGAAGAACCTCTTGAGCCTCCAACTTTGATGCTGAATAAACATTGTCCATCTTGTCAATTTCAAGATTTATGTCAAAAACAGGCGGTGAAGGAAAATAATCTCAGCTTGTTAGATCGAATGACTCCAAAAGCAATTCAAAAGTATAACAAGAAGGGAATATTTACAGTTCTCCAACTTTCTTATCTTTTTAGACCCCGAAGCAAGAGAAAACATAAAACAAAAACACCTGTGGTCAAGCATAGTTTGGAGTTGCAAGCTTTAGCAATTAAGGAACAGAAGATATACATTCAGGAGCTACCAAAACTAACGAGAAAATTAATTGAACTTTTTTTAGATATAGAAGGAATTCCCGATCAGGATTTTCATTATCTAATCGGTCTTTCAGTGTGTGAAAACCAAACTATCTCCCATCATGCTTTTTGGGCAAATACAACCAATAATGAGAAAGAAATTTGGGAGCAGTTAATTAAAAAACTAAATGAATACCCTGAAGCACCTATTTATCACTATGGAAGCTATGAGATTAAGGCAATTACTGAGTTAGGTAAAAGATATTCATCAGATTTTGAAGCAATCAAAAACCGATTAATTAATCTTACTTCCTACATTTATGGCAAGATATATTTCCCGACTTATTCAAATAGCCTAAAGGCGATCGGCAATTTTATTAGAATCACTTGGGATGCTCAAAATGCTTCAGGTTTACAGAGTCTTATATGGCGATACAAATGGGAGGATAGCCAAGATTCCACATATCAGCAAATGTTGATTAGATACAATCAAAATGACTGTAATGCTTTGGTGATATTAGTAAATGAATTTTGCAAGATTTCAGAAAATCCAGATTCTCAGGTAAATATAGATTTTGCTGATCGACCTAAAAAAATCTCTACAGAAAATGGAAAGCAAATTCATGATGAATTTGACACAATTCTTAAATACGCCCATGCCAACTATGAAGAAGCAAAAATAAGTATCTCCAAAAGAAATTCTGGTGATAATAATGAGAGAAGAAAGATCGGTGGGCAAAAGGGTCATAAGGGCTATAGTCGATTAGCCCCTGCAAAATTAAACAGAGTGATTGAAATACCAGCTTTAGAAAAATGTTCAAAGTGCAATACTGAATTGACAGATAAAAATTCAGACAAAGCTATTGAAAGAATATTTATTGATGTTATCTTCTTTAAAAATGGATGTAAAAAGAGTATTGATGCATATCTAAGTCAAAAAAAATATTGCCCAATCTGTAAAAGATATTGTTTTCCTGATTTATTTTTAGAACAAACTACTCACTTCTCATTTGGTCATGGATTTAAAGCTTGGACAATTTATCAAAGACTTATCCTACGCTTGCCCTATGGAGTTATTATAAAACAAACTGAGGATTTATTTTGTGAAAATATAAGTTCAGGGTCAATTAGTACTTTTATTAAATATAGGACTTACGCAACGCGCAAAAAGAGGTAAAAAAGAAGAAGAGTTAGGCAAAGCCAAATGTCAAAGAAATTTAG
>QBMK01000036.1 GCA_003249035.1 Pseudanabaena sp. | reverse complement strand
CAAAGGGGATCTCCCTGACTAAAGTGGATATGCGGGAAATTGAGAAGAGATTGGACCGTAATCCAGAATTACCGAAATGGGACATCCTGATTCGACCTACCAGTGGGTAAATTCTTTCTTAGAAATCTCCTTAAAACACATTTTTTCTTTAGTCCCTCTGCCTATTCTTTGACTGGGAAGGGAGTAAATAAGCGATTATAGACCATAGGTAAAGAATGGCATAGACATTCTCTCCCTATGGCAAATTAAGAGAGGGCAAAAAATATTACCATTTTTTGTAGGGAAGGAACTTACCGTTCATTGTTACTTTGACGCGATCGCCTTTGGGATCTTCCACTTTCTCAATGTCGAGAGTGAAGTCGATCGCGCTCATGATGCCATCACCAAACTTCTCATGGATGATTTCTTTCATTGGATAGCCGTAGACCTGCATAATTTCATAGAAGCGATAGATCAGTGGATCAGTAGGTACGACTGGCCCTAAGCCTTTGCTAGGGTATCCACTTAAGGCGGAAATGATATCTTCACCTAGCCCTAATGCATCGGCGATTTTTGTGGCTTCTTCAACATTGGTGCTATTTTGACCGTAAAAAAGGGAAGCAATCCAGACTTCATCATGTCCTAATAGTTTTTCGAGATCTGAAAAGCTAATGCCTTTAGCTTTTTTTGCGGCTAGGAGCGTATAGGTAAAGCTAGGAAATTCGACTGTCATAGTGTTTTTTGTTTTTAAGTGTTTTTGCCTTGAAGCGAATTAAAACTCATATTTTCAGAAGAAAGATTTACAAAATAAATCTTTCTTCTGAAAATATGCTTGTTACATTCTCACAGTTTCAATGACGTGAGTTTCTTGCAGTAGATAATTTTTCCGCGATCGCAGATAGTGAAAATCTCGTTCAAGGATTTCATCAATCCCCATCCCAATTCGGTATCTTTGATTACATAATGCCGATTCACAAAAGTGTTGTCACACTTTTGTGAATTAAAAATCAAACCCAGTAAAGGTTTTAAAAACACAAAATGGCGTAGCCATTTTGTGTTTTGGTATAAATAGTCCTTTGCACGGATATATTTCTAAAAAACAAACCCTATAAGCGAATTGAGGCGCTTCGCGCCTCAATTCGCTTATAGGGTTTGGAATATCAACAGCTGTAACTGTTACCAACCATATTTAAGCGCTTTGCCCTCAAATCCGAACCAATAAATTTGAAAAGTGGGACTTAGCAATACTTTTCAAATTTATTGGTTCGGGTGTCAAAACAAAAAGGAGATGAGGTGCTTCGCGCTTCATCTCCTTTTTGTTTTGGTGATGGAGATCGATATAATATTCAAAAATATATTGAATTAATCCATGTCGATCGCATTTAGTAAATATCACGGCTTAGGTAACGATTTTATTCTGATCGATAACCGTCACAGTGCTGAACCAATTCTCACCCCTGAGCAGGCTTTCAAATGGTGCGATCGCAATTTTGGTATTGGGGCTGATGGGGTTATTTTTCTGCTAACAGGGGATGATGGCGAATTTCAGATGCGGATTTTTAACTCCGATGGTTCTGAGCCAGAGATGTGCGGTAATGGAATTCGCTGCTTAGCTAAATTTATGCAGGACTTGAATATTCCAACTACTGATAGCAAGTATCAGATTCAAACTGGGGCTGGTTTGATCGTGCCACAAATGGATACGGATGGACATGTGACTGTGGATATGGGCAAACCATTTTTGACTGCCGCTGAAATTCCGACAACCCTGGGCGAAAGTGATTGCAAGGTTGTCAATCTTCCGCTTGAAGTTGGTGGCAAGACTTGGAATGTCACGACAGTGAGCATGGGAAACCCTCACTGTATGACCTTTGTTGATGATGTTGATACGATTCCTTTAGCAGAAATTGGCGTTCTTTTTGAACATCATCCTGTATTCCCAAAACGGACAAATACGGAATTTGTGGAAGTCGTTAATCGTGGCTATGTAAAAATGCGGGTATGGGAACGTGGCGCAGGGGCAACTCTAGCCTGTGGTACAGGTGCTTGCGCGACGGTTGTAGCTGGCGTTTTAAATGATCTTTGTGATCGCATCTGCACAGTCAATCTGCCTGGAGGCGATCTCAAAATTAATTGGTTAGCTGAAAGCGATCGCATCTTGATGACTGGTCCTGCAACGTTAGTATTTACTGGTTTAGCGCAGAGCGAATTGTAAATAAGTTGTGGCTATGGCGATGCTTTGAGCCACAATAGCGCTAAAAACAAGGATAGGTCGGTGCGAAGCGCTGACCTATCCTAATCATAAACAATTAAAGGTTTTCAACATGAGCGAAACTATATTTAACAAAATTATTAGTCGAGAAATTCCTGCAAGTATTCTCTATGAAGATGATCTTGCACTTGCGTTCCGCGATGTCAATCCTCAAGCCCCTGTACATTTTCTGGTCATTCCTAAAAAGCCCATTGTCAAGCTTTCAGAGGCAACGATTGAGGATCAGAACTTACTAGGGCATCTGCTACTTGTAGCAAGTAAAGTCGCTACACAAGAAGGCTTAACTGCTTTTCGGCTAGTTACCAATAATGGTGCGGAGGCAGGGCAAAGCGTTTTTCATTTACATATTCATGTTTTAGGCGATCGCTCATTTACTTGGCCCCCAGGCTAAGAACATGTTTGCTGGCGTGGAGACAAAACATACACATATAACTCCATAAGCTTTTCGGGGAGGCTCTTTAGATTGAAGGTCTGAAATACTTTATGTGCAATTTTCTCAACCTCTGTGTTTAATGACAACTGAAACGCTTGTCATTAAGAGAATTTCCATTTATCATGATTGACCTCCCCGAAATATCTAAAGAAGCAATTTTAATAACTCTTCTTCAGAGAGGCATTGCACACCCAGAGATTGGGCTTTTTCTAACTTAGAGCCAGCATCGGCTCCAACAACTAGATAATTTGTTTTTTTGCTCACAGAGTCAGTGACTTTTCCGCCTGCGGATTGAATCAGAGCTTTGGCTTCATCGCGCTTAAGGGTTGGTAATGTCCCCGTGACCACAAAAGTTTTACCAGTAATATTGGGGTTTATCGCGATCGCCTGATTATCTTTCTTCTCGCTCACAAACTGTAACCCTGACACTTGCAAACGCTGGATCAAATTCTGATTTGCTTCTTTGCGAAACCACTCATAAATAGCTTGAGCAATTTCTTCGCCAATGCCAAAGATAGAAGCGATCGCTTCGGGAGTAGATCTTGCTAATAATTCCACATTCGGAAAATTATCCGCAATATTTTGAGCGTTCACACTGCCCACATGCCTAATACCTAAACCGTAAAGCACTCGTGCCCAAGGTTTCGTTTTCGATTGCGCGATCGCCGTAATAATTTTATCAGCCGACTTTTGACCCATGCGATCGAGAGTTTGTAACTGTTCACTAGTCAGATCGTAAAGATCGGCGACGGAAGTTACATGGTTTTCAGCAACTAATTGCCTGACTAATTTCTCACCAATTCCATTAATATCTAGCGCATCACGGCTGACCCAATGCTCGATCGCACCTCGCACGATCGCAGGACATTCTAAATTAATGCAACGAGTAGCTGCTTCATCCTCGGGCTTAAAAACTGGTTGACTGCATTCAGGGCAATGGGTGGGCATTACAAAACGAATTGCACCATTTGGACGCAATTCGGGCAGTACGCGCACTACTTCAGGAATAATCTCTCCAGCCTTTCGCACGATCGCCGTATCCCCAAGATGTAAATCTAGTTCGGCTAGGCGATCGCTATTATGCAAAGTTGCTCTTGAAACGGTTGTTCCAGCTAGCAATACGGGACGTAATTCGGCAACCGGCGTAAGTGTACCTGTGCGACCTACTTGGACTGTAACCGATTCGATAATCGTGGGCATTTCTTCTGCGGGATATTTCCATGCGATCGCCCAACGGGGAGTTCTTTGGGTAAAGCCGAGTTGTTCTTGCTGAGAGAAGTCATTCAGCTTCATCACCATCCCATCGGTCATATAGGGAAGTTTAAGCCGTTCCGTTGACCAAAAGTCATAGTAATCTTGCAATTCCTGTATGGATTTGCAGAGCCGTTTATTGGGATTGACGCGAAAGCCAATTGTTTGCAGAAATTCTAGAGCTTGCCATTGAGAAGAAATGTCAGGCAGATTTTGCGAAGCAAAATCTGCCTGATTAATGTGAACAGTATAAGCAAAGAAATCAAGGCGGCGTTTGGCGACGATGCGGGAATCGAGTTGACGAAGAGTACCAGCGGCGGCGTTGCGAGGGTTGGCGAATAGGGAATCTCCCTGCTGCGATCGCTCTTGGTTAATCTCATCAAAAACTGCGATCGGTAAGAATGCTTCACCACGAATTTCGAGGCGATCGGGGGGATTCTCTAAATTTAATCTTAAGGGAATGGAACGAATGGTTTTAATGTTAGGGGTAATGTCTTCGCCTGATGTGCCATCACCTCTAGTTGCTCCTCGCACTAAGACCGCATGCTCATAGGTTAATGCGATTGCAGATCCATCAATCTTCAATTCGCAAACACTATCTAAAAACCCTTTAGGTAAATGTCTTGATGCGTCGCTTACCTCCTCTGAATTACTAGCTAATCCCTTTTGACATCTTTCTTGCCAAGCTTTTACATCACTAGAAACAAAGGCATTCTCTAAACTAAACAGCGGAATGTGATGCTGAACTGATACAAACTGAGTGGTTGGTTTCTCGCCCACGCGCTGCGTGGGGCTATCGGGAGTAATTAGAGATGGATGTTGAGCTTCAAGTGCTTGCAATTCCCGATAGAGCGCATCATAAACTGAATCCTCCATTGTGGGAGCATCAAGCACATAGTATTCATAACTATTGCGTTGCAGTACTTTGCGTAGTTCTAGTAATCTCGCTTGGATTTCAAGATTAGGGAAGATTTCAGTCACAATATTGCTATATTACAAAAATCGATATGCTTAATTATATAGCAGTCGGAGATCTGTCTTATTTAGATGGATTTTTAATTTTACCTATGAAGATGATTGTGCCAGTTTGGCGATCGCTAATTGTAAAGAAAAATGGGCGATCGACAATCATCTGAAATGGAGGTTCCTCAGAAGGCATCGCCGAAGTTGCTTTCATCTCGACAGAAGTTGCTGCTGCCGCTTCTGTTCCTTCTTCGTTGACTTCGACAAAGGTTTTATGCTTCACATCGCCGATAAAAGCCTGAACTGTAGAGAGATTACGGAAATCTGCTTTATCTGGCTTGAAAGCGATCGCCATGCCCATATTTTGCAAGGCTGATTTGAGACTAGTCTCATATTCCATTTTAAAGCGTGGCAATTGAATCAATCCTTCTTTGCGCGAGAATTTCGTTGACCATTCTTGCCAATTCTTTGCCGTCAGTTGTTTCTGAAATTCTAAAAGACTTGATTTAGACTTTGGCAAGAAAATCTCCATACTAAAGCGTCCAGAGCCATAGGGGAGACTGATCGCCTGAAATGTCGGCGCATCGTAGTAACTGTATTCTCCAGATCGCGACATAGCAGGATGTTGGATTTTTGTGCCATCAGCAAGAGTAAAGGGTTGTGGCTTAGTCAGAGATTTCTCAAAAGGCGCTTCCCATTTCCCTTTAAAATAAACAGCATTGATTAAAAAGAGCATACTATCTGGATCAATGCGATCGACGATTTTATCGATTTTATTCTTAGTATTTGTCTTTACCCAAGCATTAATAGCATTTGCTGCATTAGGATCTTGATAGTCAAGGCTGCTAACTTCGGCTTGATAGAACTCTTTGACTTTATTTAAAAAAGTTTGCTCTAAGGCAATATCCTTTCTAGCCCACAAGGAGTTAGCAATGTTCAATTCCACATTGGTATCACCATTAGCAAGTAATTGCTGAAGCATCTGATTAAAGCTATTCACATCGTCAATTTTGATAGCTTGCAACTCCAAAGTCTTGGCGATTGCTTGTTGAGTTTCACCACTCGCACCGTTATAGATCATTGATAATGAGATCGCTACACTCGAAGGAGAGATAAATATATTTTTATTGGGATCTTGCTTAGCAATGCGATCGAATAGATTAAATCCAAAACTGGTATTTGCTTCAACTAATCGATCATCCAGTTTTACTTTGAGATTATTTGGGCGATTATTGATAATTGGCTTAGGAGATGCAGCGATACTTGTTGGTGATGGACTTACAGTGCTAACGAGTGAAGCTTGAGAATTGCGAGTGTCAGGGACTGCACATCCCATCAAGGTTAAGGCTAACAGACTAATAATCGTGGCACGATAATAAATTTTCATAATGCTAATTTCTAAGCCTCTAGATTTCTATATTTTTAACTTAGGACATAATTTGCGATCGCCCGTTGCTGTTACATTTTCTGTAACTCAATATTATTTATGCTTCTAAAAATGATTTTGATTTCCCGAAATAGATCCCCTTCATTAGTATTGATCTTATTGAATAAGGTATAAGAATAATACCAAAACACAAAATGGCGTAGCCATTTTGTGTTTTCAAAACCCTTACAGGGTTTGTTTTTTAATTCACAGAAGTGTTGTCACACTTTTGTGAATTGGTATAAAATCAATTACCAATTGCCAGATACTATGCGCCCAAAGAGATCTCCAAAGCCATCATCTAAATTGTGGCGAACCCTCAATAACTCTTCACTTCTGCGCTACCTTTTGTTGTTTGCTAGTAGTTGGGTCACGGTCATACTGATCAATTATTTCTATGGCACGATCGCTCTATTTACAGTGGCAGCAATCTTTGCTGCACTCTTAAATTATCCAGTGGTTTGGTTATCTCGCTATATTCCCAGAGGATTAGCGATCGCCATCACCTTCATAGGAACGTTAATCTTACTATTTGGTATGCTTACTGGTATCGGACTAGAAGTTCTAAGTCAGGGACAGGGTTTAATAGTCAATCTTAAGGATGCGCTGACGCAGCAAGATGCTTTGCCCTTCCAAGATTTTTTGAATAAAGTGGACATAGGTAAAGTAATTTCAACGCTACAGAATGGTTTGATTTCTGGTTTAGGATTTGTGCAGGGTATTTTTTCTAGTGTCTTTGCAGGGGTTTTTGGGGCTGTTATCAGCTTGTACATGTTAATTGATGGTGACAAGCTTTGGAAGACATTTCTTGGACTCTTGCCATTCGAGTCTCGCGATCGCTTTGCTCAGGTGTTTAAGCAAAGCTTTCTAGGATTTATTCGTGGACAAATGCTGTTGATGTTATTTCTATCTATCACTACTTTCATCGCATTTACGGTTTTAGGAGTGAAGTATGCATTGTTTTTGGCGACTATTATTGGCATAATCGATGCAATTCCAGGGATTGGAGCCACTCTGGGAATTACGTTAGTTACCCTGTTGGCATACACATCTCAAGGAGATGCAATTGCTTTGAGAGTATTAATTGTCAGTGTTCTATTAGTACAAATCCAAGATAATGCGGTGCGGCCAAAGGTTATGGGGAATGCTCTAGAGTTAAATCCAGTTATTCTATTTCTTTCTCTGTTTATTGGCGAAAGGGTGGCGGGGCTTTTGGGAGTCTTTCTTTCTATTCCTATTGCTGGCATGATTGCTATCTGGTTGCGATCAATCAAAGAAGAGAAAGAGAATAAAGCAGCGAAAGAAGAATTGTTCAAGGATTAGTCTAATCGGGTTACTCGATTTATCTCAAACAAAGTAATTATGATTTTTTATAGGTCAATCACATCGATAGAATTACTAGCTCTACTTTTTTAGATATGCATTTCAGGCTCATGAAAATCATGAATGAATTTTCTTCAGATTCCTGCACTCAATTATTCTAAGCCTAATAATAAAGAGATCGCCAGTTCATTAAGGAATGATAATTTAATAAAACCCAAAATTGGTTCGACGGGCTTCGCCCGCCGAACCAATTTTGGGTTTTATATGCACTTGTTATTTAATTTTCATTCCTAAGAACTAATCAAAAACAATAGGTGATTGCTAAATGCTGATTAGACTAGGCAACCCAAAAAACCTTCGCGAAGTTTCTCGCTCTCTAAGTGTCTACCGATAAAGACTAATTGATTTTTGCGAAGCTCATTGTCTTTCCAAATGCGATCGCGAGTTGCGTCAAACTGCATGTGAACTCCCTGAAATACCAGTCGCTCATTAGAACCAGAGAGATTGATAATTCCCTTCGAACGGAAAATATCTTGACCTTGAGTTTTTAAGAGTTCGCTAATCCATGCTTGAAATTTGTATGGACTGACAGCACCTGCTTCTAAAATACTGACAGATCCAACTTCTTCATCATGGACATGGTAGTGATGTTCATGGTCATGCTTGTGATGATCGTCGTGGTCATGATGCTCATGTTCATGCTCGTGCTCATGCGCATGTTCTTCCTTAACTTGCGCAGCAAGAAATTCAGGATTTTTTTCAAGAATACGATTGAGGTCAAAACCACCGACATTAAGAACTTTGTTGATGCTATTTCCGATATTCTCAGCATTGGTTTGATTTAACTGAACGCGATCGACTCTTGCCAAGACATTTAGATGCATGATTTTCGCTTCGAGTTCTACTATTTCAGCTTCAGTAACCAAATCAGTTTTATTTAGCAAAATCACATCAGCAAAACCAATTTGTTCGAGAACTTCGCGATCGCCCCAATGTTGTTGGACATGCTTGGCATCAACTACCGTCACCACAGCATCAAGAGAAACTTGTCGATGAATGTCTTCATCCATAAAGAAAGTTTGAATCACTGGACCTGGATCGGCTAAGCCCGTAGTTTCGATCAAGAGATGATCGAATTTATTTCGGCGACGCATTAAATTACCGATAATCCGAATTAGGTCGCCGCGCACGGTACAGCAAATGCAACCATTATTCATTTCAAAAATTTCTTCATCCGCGCCGATCACAAGTTGTTGATCGATGCCAACTTCACCAAACTCATTAACGATCACGGCAACTTTTTTGCCATGTTCAGATGTAAGGATGTGATTAAGTAAAGTAGTTTTTCCTGCGCCAAGGAATCCTGTAAGGACAGTGGCGGGAATTTGCGATGTTGCGATCATAGCTGATGCCAAATGCCTGTGATGCTAACTAATAAGATGTACTGACAAAATTATAGCGCTCTTGATTTGTAAGCCTGCGATTAGAAGCGATTTTGGAACTTGCACAGGTCAGAAAAAAATCGTAAGTACTTGTGCAAAATAAATTACACAAACCCGTAAAAAATAGCGCCCTGTAGGGGCGCTATTTTTTACGGTACATCTACTTAAAAGACTAATATGCTCCGTAGATTAGCCATTAGCAAACAAATAGGGCTTCAAATGTCTGGTTCTCAAGCTGTCAATACAGCAAGTCCAAAATAAAGCTTAATCAATTTTTGTCAATCACCTGTCAATCAAACATTTCAGGCTTTTAAACTAAAGTAATTCCCCGAAACACCTACTGAGACAAAATCTTTAGTAGAATTTAAATGTTATTGGTAGCGGAAATAGCTATGAGAGACCCAAATAAAAAATCTCGTTACAAGCAACCTTTGATTTATGTTTCGATGCTCCTCTTAGGCGTAATTCTGGGAGCTTGGGCAGTTGTGTCTGGAGTGAGATCCCCAAATACAACGATGGTTACGCCCGTAACTCAAGTTGCCTCTGTATCACCTGCGATCGCACAGGATAGCGACAGAGTTAAATCTATCTCTGTTCCCCGAAATTACGTTGTGGACGCAGTTAATCGCACGGGACCAGCCGTTGTGAGAATTAACGCCTCGCGTACTGTCGCGAGTAATCAACAAATTCCGCAGGAATTTTTAGACGATCCTATGTTTCGTCAATTTTTTGGCGACCAACTACGTCGTATGCCCAAAGAACGGGTAGAGCGTGGCACTGGCTCAGGATTCATCATCAACAAAGAAGGCGACATTATTACCAATGCCCATGTTGTTAGCGGTGCTGACAAAGTAACTGTGATTCTTAAAGATGGTCGCCAAATCGAAGGCAAAGTATTGGGTAGTGATGAACTTACTGACATTGCTGTTATTCAAGTTAAGCCTGATAATTTGCCTACCGTGAGCATCGGCAGTTCTCAAAATTTGCAACCAGGCGACTGGGCGATCGCGATTGGTAATCCTCTTGGCTTAGACAACACCGTCACAGCCGGAATCATCAGTGCGATCGGTCGTAATAGCGGTCAAATTGGAGTCGATAAACGGGTTAGCTTCATTCAAACTGATGCTGCAATTAATCCTGGTAACTCGGGTGGTCCCTTGCTTAATCAAAATGGTGAGGTAATAGGGGTAAACACGGCAATCATCCAAGGTGCGCAGGGTTTAGGTTTTGCAATTCCAATCGAAACTGCTCAGCGCATAGCTAAACAGATAATTGCGAATGGTCGGGTCAGTCGTGCCTATCTTGGCATTCAGATGGTGACAGTCGATGAGAATGTAAAGAAACAAGTCAATCAGGACACTGAATTTGGCATTAAAATTTCCGAAGACAAAGGAGTACTGATTACTAGAGTTGTTGATGATTCGCCTGCAGCAAAGGCAGGTGCTAAGCGCGGTGACGTAATCACCAAGTTTAACGACAAAGAAATCTTGACTGCGGAGCAGGTCACCCAATTAGTGGAAGATCGTGCTGTTGGTGAAAGGATTAGTATGGAAGTCAAACGTAATGGTCAGACAGTGGCTTTGAGCGTAGAAACTGCTCAGTTTCCACAAAAATTCCCAAATTAGGATGCTCCAATCTCTATAAATTCAAAAGATGAAAGGCGGTGCTTTGCGCCGCCTTTCATCTTTTGTCATAATCCAATAGCAGATACATATTCAGGTAAAGTCCTATGGGTAATTTTATTGGTTGGCTGGGAGCCTTACTACTGATTTTTCTGGCAGGATTTGGACTGACTCAATGGTTGAATTTACCCTTTGGCAATTTCATTGATTGGGTAATTGGGGCAAGCATTTTTGTATGGCTGATTATTATCGTCACCGTGCCTTGGAATGTTTACTTTCAATCTAAGGCCGTACTCAATCAAGCAACAATTTCTAAGGAGAAAGGTATCGCCATTGATGAAAATCAATTGCCTTATGTCCGATCTCTTGCTCAGAAGTCTCTAGGATTAGCGATTGGGTTGCATGTAATTTCGGCGATCACCCTATATGTTTTAGCTTCGAGTGGCGTTGGCACTATCGGCTATGTGGGTGCGATCGCGGCGTTGTTGCTGACCGTATTACGTCCTGCAATAAGTGCCTATGAATATATAGCTCAACGCTTAAGATTAATTTCGCAACAAATCGACTATCCTCGCGAAGATGTGATGGAGTTAAGGCAACGGTTTGTCAATTTGGAAGAGTCAGTGCGACAAATTAACGAACAACTCAGTAACGAAAACCCCTATTCTTGGGTGTCGAAATATGAGCAGTTTGCTGATGAGACACGCAAAGATTTATCGAGATTAGGTGCAAATATCGAAGATTTACGCGCTACAAACGATCGAGAGCATGAGCGACTGGCTAGAGAGTCTCGACAAGCGATCGCTCAACTAAGTACTGACAGTCAATTTTTAGAGCATGTCCGCGAAATTATCCGCTTTTTTAAGAGCGCATAAATTACAAATTCGCAATTACATTAGTTTGATTCAGTTTACTTCAGTCAAATAGATGTTAATTATTCCTTGCAAATTTGATGTGAGTAGACTATTTTTAAGCCATATAGTAATTTTAAAAAAGATTTTTCATGTGATTTTAGTCCTAGGAAAGCTTTAATGCGTTTAAAAAGTCTAGAGATCTTGGCTCAGTATTAACTTAGAAACCTTTATTTTGTTTAGGCATTTCTAAATCGAACCGGCCTTAAATATCAATATGCAAGTTTTGATTTCTGCTTTCCTTAAATTGGCTATATCATATTATCTCTATGGTTTATAAGCATATGAGCTCACAGGAATCAACTGTAGTTGAAGGTAGTCAATTTGAGCATTCCCTCATTGTTAAAGATCCTGAAGGAATACAAGGCATATTACTAGCCGACCGATTCTATAAGATTGGGAGAGCGCCTGAAAATGGTATTGTGGTGCGGTCTCAATTGGTATCTCGTCAACATGCAACTTTAACAGGCATATTGATCGATCCACCATTGTTTCAACTATTTCGTCTGATTGATGGCAATCCTGAAAAGGGGAAAAGTACGAACGGTATCCAAATCAACGGGGAACAACGAGATTATTGGGTGCTGATGCATGGCGACGAGATCGTTTTCAGCAGTGATAGCATGGGTTACTATCGGATTGAGCCGGAGCCACCCTACGCTAACGGCAAGATAGATGTTTTTTTGGATAGTTTAAAAAACCTAGCTAAACTTTATCTTACATTAGGAAACTACACCAATGAAGCTGAAGGCACACTTCAACAAATTTTAGTGGTTACACAAAATTTTTATGGAGAGACGCATCCCAATGTTGCAACTAGCTTGATGGAACTGGCAGTATTTTATTATAAAAAAAATGACTTTGTTAAAGCAGAGCCATTGTTTTTGCAAGCTATCGAAATTCGTCAGCAGTCTTTGGAAGAACAAAATCCTGATGTGGTATCAGCAATGCTCAGCTTAGCCACTATTTATAATTCTCAAGCTTTGTACTCAAAAGCAGAAACATTTTTTTTGCAAGCATTAGAAATCAAAAAAAATGTCTTAGGCGCAGAACATCCAGAAGTTGCAGCTAGCTTGGTAGATTTAGCCGCAATCTACTATCTTCAAAAGCGTTATCTAGAGGCTAAAAACCTCTACGAACAGGCGATAAAAATTTTTAAGCGATCGCTTGAAGCTAAACATCCAAGCATTTTATCGGCTCAGAAAAAGCTGGCGAATGTCAAGAAGCAGTTACGCCCAAAGTGGCTATCTTTAAATGTGCTAATTCCTGCTTCTTTGATATTGCTGTCAGTCGTTATTGCCTATATAGTTTTTGCTCCAAAAAGAGACAATACCTGTGTTAAGAGTTTACCCGACGGCAGTGTCAAATCAATATCTGGCAACGAATGTAGCCAAATCAGTAAATAACCTCATTTAAAAATATATATATTTGTCGCTAATTGTCCTAGAACAAGTGATCCCAATTCACAAAAGTGTCGTCACACTTTTGTGAATTGAAAACCAAACCCAGTAAGGGTTTTAAAAACACAAAATGGCTACGCCATTTTGTGTATTGGTATGAGTGTTAAATGATAAGGCTTATCAACATCGCCTACAATAAAATTGCATTGAATATGCGCTTTTAAAAATCCAATCATACAAACTTTTCAAAATTGCTGGAGAATTGCCTGAATGCAACTCGTCGCGCTTCAGAACTTACTGGACAACTCATCATTTGCCGTCCTCTTTGCGACCATGCTCGTTTTCTGGGTGCATGTCGCATTTCCTAATTTGCCATATTTACGATCTCTTGGTAACGCAGGTATAGCGATCGCTAATCTCTGTATTGCTACATTGCTGGGAGCGCGGTGGATTGATGCAGGCTATTTCCCCCTCAGTAATCTTTACGAATCTCTATTCTTCTTAGCATGGGGCATTTGCACCATGCATCTTGTGGTTAATCGCATCGGCAACAAAAGCGCCAATGACAAGGCTAAACGCTTAGTTGGTGCTTTCACCTCTCCCCTCGCGATGGGTATCACTGCCTTTGCGGCGCTCGCTTTACCATCAGGGATGCAAGTGTCAGAGCCACTTGTACCTGCGCTGAAGTCTAACTGGCTGATGATGCATGTTAGTGTCATGTTGCTTAGTTATGCGGCTTTGATGACTGGAAGTATTTTGGCGATCGCCTTTTTGATCGTTACTCGTGGTCAAGATGTAGTGTTGCAGGGAAGCTCATTTGGCACAAATCTCCGCAGCGTTGCCGATGGCAGTAATACCATTAATCCTAGCTCTGAGACATTTGCCGCTTTTGCGGTTGAGGGCATGGGCGATTTTTTTAATTCAGGTATTAATTCAGGGAATTTACAATCAGCAAATAGTTCGACGTTGACCGTAGATGCGATCACACCCCAATCCAAAACCTTATCTTTGCGCCGTCTCACCATTGGTGAAACTTTAGACAATCTCAGTTATCGGGCAATTGGACTAGGATTTCCGCTGCTAACGATTGGCATCATCGCTGGTGGTGTATGGGCAAACGAAGCATGGGGATCTTATTGGAGTTGGGACCCGAAAGAGACATGGTCTTTGATTACATGGTTAGTTTTTGCAGCCTATTTGCATACACGCATAACTAAAGGTTGGCAAGGACGTAAGCCTGCAATTTTAGCGAGTGTCGGTCTACTAGTTGTCTGGACTTGCTATCTGGGTGTAAATTTGCTCGGTAAAGGCTTACACAGTTACGGCTGGTTTCTCTAATCTAAAAAAGAAGGCTCGCTAAGCGAGCCTTCTTTTTTAGATTTAGCGGTTGCTTAATTTTTCCTCAAGTTGGGGAAGGTTGTCTAACTCAAAGATAGTGATTTGTCCAGAATTAGCGCTTCCCCTGCCAGTTTGCAATAATTCTACCCAGTACCCATACTTCTTGCCTTGGCGCAATTCCCCTTGCAAAGCAATTAGAATTGGCGAAGCATTGTTAGCTTGAGATCGTTGCACCATCGCAGCCGTCGGATAGGCATATACTCTTTTGGCTGTAGCGTAGTCACGCATGATCTCTGGGCCATAAATTGAGCGTAAAGTTTCTTCTAGTCGTGATTTCGTTACACCATTGACGATGTCAAAAAACTTAATTTGTTCACTGCGAATTAAGTTTGTATCTCCCCGCATTAATGCTAGCCCAGGTATCAACACACTTGCCTGAAACTGAAATCTTCTGGAAGGGGTATCACTTTTTCGTACTAGCAATCGTTCGCCACTTTCGGGACGCAATACAGGATGAGTTTTAATCCAGTCCATCACTTGATCGGGTCTTTGCCCTGGTAAGGCGATCGCTGATGGCATGACTGTTTGCCATGTCGTCGGTAAGACAATACTGGCGATTTGCATCAAAAGCGTTGTAGCGATCGCAATTTTCGCATTTTTGATGTTTGAGCACTTAAAGCAATTCATGGGAGTCCTCTACACCAATTAAATCCTAATGGACAAATTTAGCTGGCAAATAATGGGTGAAAGGATATCACGGACTGGAGTAATTGCAATGATTTTTTCAGTCTTTTTACGATTTTTTAAGGCGATCTTCCTCCGCTACTTGGGTTTTGCGCTTATTTAGGGGCTTAGGCGATCGTTATACAAAAAAAATATGCTTGGAGTATTGACAAACTCCTCCTAAATCTACATAATAAGGAGCGCTTAAATGAAGAACTAAAAAAAATGAACCGCAATGTAGTTGATGGTTTGGGCTTCTTCAATTAGAGATTTAAGCTAAAAATTGGGTTCGTAGTTCAATTGGTTAGAGCACCGCCCTGTCACGGCGGAAGTTGCGGGTTCGAGCCCCGTCGAACCCGTTCTAAATGAAGCTTTATGTATGTCTGTTGTAAAGCGTCGGAATATTTTTCAATCTATCCGTCTTAAATCAAAAATCTTTTTGCAAAATGTTTTAGCTCTAAGGATTTCTACTAGAAAGATTTAGTTTTAGCAATTTACTGCAAATTGTAAACAGAGCGATATTTTTGCTGTCGATATTTTTACTTTGTTTCACTATCGAGAACTTTCTCGACTTGATTAAAGATTGCTTGCGCTTCAGCGGCATTGTTGCCAATACTCGTTAGTCCTAATTTGCCAAATTCTGACAAACAACTCATCAGGTGAAACACTTTTCCCGTCTCCGTGCTGCTATCAAAAATGTAAGTGATGATGGGCAATAATACTCGCTTCCCGGTCAAAGAATAGGCAGAGGGACTAAAGAAAAAATGTGTTTTAAAGTTTTTGATATCTACTCTAAGTTGATCAAAATATGAACATACTTTAGCTCCGCCTCAATTTCAGTAATAGATGTATTTGAAGGTAAGTGATGTAACTTCTCTAATCGTAGAAGATGGATATCTCTATAGATGTTTCGGGCGGGTCTAACATGATAAACGACTCAATGCTTTTAATGACAGGTGTTTCAGACATCAATGACATGTTTATGAATAGTAGGTATTACTCGTACTTGGAGCATAATCTTTTGAACCATTAGCAACTATGCCAAATACTGTGATTCGAGAATTTTTTAATTGTTCCAGAGATTGGATTAAATTTGAACTCTTAGCTTTATCTAGACCAACTACCAAGATCATGCCATCAGTTTTGGACGCAATTAATTTGGCATCGACCATACCTATGAGTGGAGGAGTATCATAAATCACTAAATCAAATTTCTCGTAAAATAGTTGCATTAAACTCTGCATTTTTTGAGAAGAAAGCAGTCGAGTGGGATCGGGTGGCACTTGACCAGATGTGAGTATTGATAAGTTTGGTTCGAGAGGAGATCGCTGAACAACTTCATCTAAACTTAGATCCGCAGAAATTAGATTGCTAAGGCCTAAGTCATTATTGAGCAATAATTGACTATGAATTTTTGGACGACGTAGATCGGCATCAACAAGCAGTACTCGTTTGCCTAAAGCTGCTGCTGCTTGAGCTAAGTTAACAGAAGTAGTAGTTTTGCCTTCACCTATGATAGAAGAGCTAATTACAACAGAGTGAATTTCGTTGTCGGGGCTAAGTAGACGAATATTTGTATAGAGCGATCGAAAAGACTCTAAGAATAGAGGTGTCGAATAGTATGAGTGTGTCGAATTGAATTTGTCTTCCAAATTTTTGTCAGATCGATGAATTAACGGAATAAATTTTGTTATTTTAGTCAAACTCCCTGTAAAAGATTGGTTATCTTTGTCCGGCAAGGATTGATTGCCTGAAACAATATCCAAAACTTTATCTTTGCTTGTGTCATCTATCAAAACAGCATTAGATGGAATCACACCTAAGATCGGCAACTTTGCCAAATCTTTTATCTCCTGAGTGGAACGGATCAGATTACTTACTTTTTCAAGAAATAAGGCAACACCAATGCCAACTAACAAACCTAAAATCAATCCTAGAATTCCATTTTGTCTGAGAGTGAAAGAAGACACAGGATCTTTTAACGGAGTGAGAATCTGCCAAGGAGCTTTGCGCTGCCCAGCATCAATAAGTAAAGCTTCGCGCTTTGTCAAAAACTGATTTAGGGTATCATTTGTAATCTTAATTTCCTGCTGAATATCAGTATATTGTCGAGATACAACTGATAGCTGTTTAACTTGTTGATTCAATTGCTCTTCAGACAGCAATAACACAGTATTACGGTCTTCCAACTCTTGTATTTTGCTTGCTATCAATTCTCTTGTTCTCTGTTCCTCTTGACTTAACAAGAGTACTAAATTTCCCATCTGATCCCTTAACGATTGAACCCTATCAGTATTCTCTGTGAAGACACTCAATTCTTTAGCAATTTGGGTTTCTAATAACTGAATTTGAGCTAAGAGCGACTGGTATCTAGCATTGTTTTGGAACGCGGAAGAAGCTTTTGAGTTAACTGTTGGTTCAGTAATCTGGCGATTTAGCTCAACAAAAAGTGCCCGAGTTTCATCTAACTTGACCTGATTTTCTAGTCTCTGTTGGCTAATAGTGCTGATTTGCGCTGCTAATTGCGTACTACTTGACCCCGGATCTATCAAATTATATTTTTGACGAAAGTTTTGTAGCTGATCCTGTAATTTTTCTGTTCTTTTCTGTACTTGAGGTAGTTGCGTTTCAACAAATTCAATTCCTTGTTGTACGTCAGACAATCTCTCTTGTAGACTGTAATTGAGGTAAGCTTTAGAAACCAAATCTAAAACTTCTTTGACTTCTTCAGGATCTTTATCCTGATAGCTAACATTTAAAATTTCACTTTCAGGTACTGGTTTTACATCTAGATTGCTAACTAAGCTATCATAACTTATATCTGGATATTTTAACTTTAACTGATCAACAATTGGGACAAGAACACTAGGACTTTTTAATGTTTTTAGAGTCGCTTTATCAATTGATCCTTTCCCGTTACCATCATTGTTGCCAGTATCTTTAGTTACATCAGAAATTATTTTAGATTCCTTTGTAATTGCTCTTGCTAAAATTTCAAATTCAGATTGATAATTTGGTTTGCTGGTGACAGATCTTAATAATGCTAAAGAAGTAACCACAATAGTTACTCCAATAATCACGCGCCATTGCCTCCGCAAAGATTGAAACATCAATCCCAACTTTAATCCCCCCTCATCATCAGAAGAGGGCAAGTTAAGCAAACCCACTTTTTCTAGTCGCTTGATATCACTTTTTGAGGAGGATATTTGAGGATACTGTTCATTCTGCATATTTAGTTCCTTACATGTGTTGAATGTAATGTTTCTTTTAGTCTAAAATGAGAAATTATTACCAGTTTACTCTCATTGAGTATTGTAAATACTTGTTCATATCTAAATAAGTGTAATGTATAAGCAACTTAAAAATAATGGCTTTAATTTGCAACTTGAGGATTAGAGTGGGGGTCTGAGTCATTTATACACCTTTTAACCAAATTTACTGAGTTAAGACTAAACACATACTAATTTTATGTGTTATCTAGAGTTTCTACGTTGTTAGCACTAATCATCCGAATGATTTGGTTCAAAATAAATTTGCTTCAGAGCTAACCATATAAATATTGGAATAGTGCTGAAGTAACGCTTCCAAAGACGTTGAGGTTCTTGAGAAAGTCGAAACAACCACTCAAAGCCAGTATTTTGCATAAACTTAGGTGCATGCTTAAGCTCGCCAGCATAAATTGGGAATACTGCACCTACTCCAATCATAACAGCATGAATCTTTCCTCTATGCAAAGCCATCCACTGTTCTTGCTTAGGGCAACCTAGGGCAACAAAGACAATTCCTGCACCGCTTGCATTAATAGTATTTGTAATATCCATATCTGCGGTTAAACCAAGTGGTCTAAATGGTGGTGATTCCATTCCTGCAATTTTTAATAGAGGGAAATCATCCTTTAATCTGTGACTGATTTTATCAAGTACTTCAGGAGTAGATCCCATTAAAAAGATACTTATTTGGGCTTTAGATGCCTGCTCGCAAGCTGAATGGAAAATATCCATGCCAGCAACTCTTTGAGCCTGCTTTGCTCCCATCATTTTCATCATCCAAACCAAAGGCACTCCATCTGGTGTGACTAGATCAGCCTGATTTAACACATTAGCAAATTGAGAATCACGACGAGCCTCAATTAACATATGTGTATTTGCAACACAAACCACCTTGCTTTGACAATTTTTTGCCCAAGTCACAATAAGTTTAATTTGTTCATCAAAGGGTTCAACATACACTGGCGTTCCAATCAAGTTTCGGGTATGCATACGGAATTTACAAGCAAGTATGTGTTTATTTTCAAAGAAATGTAACATCTCTTCAAGCGAAAAAGTATTAAAAGAACAAAATCAGAGTATAGATATGAGCAAATACAATCAGTAGCTAAAGGAAATAATTCTGAATATTGCTATAGAAATATTAATGCTGATAGATCTAAATTACATGAAGTTTAGTCGTTAATCGAAGAAGAAAGTGTCATCATAACCTTTTCATAACTTTCTATAACTTACAAAGTATTATCTATATGTATTATTTAACCCAAGTTGCTACCTATTGGCTTAAAACTCAACTTAAAACGATAAATATCAGGTATTTATATAAAAATAACAGCATTTAATGCTTTGCAAGGCTAGTTTCAAGCTATTTTGAAGTGATTTTTGATAGGTAGCAACTTGGGTTATTTAAGAAATATCATTACGTTGTTAGCTAATAGAAAAACTAGATTTCATAACAATTTTCAGTCCAATGCAAGTCATCTAAAACCCAAGTTACTGAAAGTGTGAAAAGTTATGATTGCTTGCTTGAGAGCTAGAAATCCAAAGGAAATGTTGTGTTAACTCCCAATTATCGTCAAATATCTAGATACACCTCGAATCTATTTAACATAAAAAATTTATCGATCAAAAATGTCTGAGCGCTCGAATAGTTATGCTGGAATCTTTGATTTTTTTTGCCATTCTATGGGTGCTATGGCTGGTGAGCCCTCGAAGATGGAAACTTCGAGTCATTCTTCCTATAGCGATCATTGGTGTGAGTTGCATGTTTTTAACTTCGCCGATCGCAGTTGCCATAGCAAGTCAAGGTTTGACATTTGCTCTACTCCCAGATACTGGCGAAAAAAATGAAGCAATTGTCATTTTGGGGCGAGGAGAATCGTTGCGTTCTAAACGAGTAGAAGCGGCTCGCGAACTCTGGAAAGCACAACGCGCTTCTAAAATTTTTGTGAGTGGGATGTTAGATGCCGAAGAAATAGTCTCCCAATTGCAAAATTTGGGAATTCCCAATAGCCACTTGAGTGGCGAACGCTGCTCACAGACAACAGAAGAAAATGCTCAATATACTGTGGCGGTGCTACATCCTCAACGGGTTCAGAAGATTATTTTAGTGACAGATGCTCCCCACATGCTGCGATCTCAAATCTTATTCCAAAGTTTTGGGTTTAATGTAACGCCTCACCCAATCCCTCTATCTCAGAAATTGAGCACAACGGATCAATTACTTGTGGTAATGCGGGAGTATGCCGCGTTGGCTAGCTATCGATGGCAAGATCGCCTGCGTCAACGCACCCAAGACGAAATCGATCAACCAACTGCAGAAGTTAACTTTCGGCTCAAAGATTGGAACTGTCGCGTTAACGGAGAAAAAAACAAGGCTATCTATAGTAATTAAGTAATGATTTTCTTTTTAAGACTAGATTCAATACTATGGATATAGTAAAATAATACATTGAAATAATCTTTGATTTGCTAGTTTTTATAACAGATTCGAGCCTCAACATGGCGATATACTGATAACCATTAAGGTATATCTACTTAAATAACATAACTAATAGAGTCATTTGCTGTAGCAATAGCCCTAGCTGTGACTTAAAATAACAAACGTTTAGGATGTGCTGCATATCCTAATCAACTAGTAAAAACTAGCACTACTTAATCAGAGCAACAGTTTACAGAGTAAAGAGGCGATCGCAAATCATGGTGATGATTGAAACCAAAGCCGAACGCATGGTCATAAATATGGGGCCTCACCACCCATCCATGCACGGCGTTCTCAGACTTATCGTCACGCTAGACGGCGAAAATGTGGTCGATTGCGAGCCTGTTTTAGGTTATTTGCATCGTTCAATGGAAAAAATCGCCGAAAATCGAACGATTATCCAATATTTGCCCTACGTGACCCGATGGGATTACCTCGCGACCATGTTCACTGAGGCAATAACCGTCAATGCGCCCGAAAAACTAGCGAATGTGCCAGTTCCGCGGCGCGCTAGCTACATACGCATGATCATGCTAGAACTTAGCCGCATCGCCTCTCACCTACTGTGGCTCGGCACATTCGTAGCAGACATTGGCGCACAAACGCCATTCTTCTATGTCTTCCGCGAACGAGAAATGATCTATGACCTGTTCGAGGCTGCGACAGGTATGCGGATGATGCACAACTATTTTCGTATCGGAGGTGTTGCAGCCGACCTTCCCTACGGCTGGATTGAGAAATGCGAAGATTTTTGTAATTATTTCATGCCCGTCATTGACGAGTATGAAAAACTAATTACTAACAACCCCATTTTCCGCAAACGGGTGGAAGGCTTAGGCACAATTACTCGCGATGAGGCAATTAACTGGGGCTTATCTGGTCCTATGTTGCGCGGCTCAGGCGTAAAACTTGATCTGCGGAAAGTTGATCATTATGAGCTTTACGACGAACTTGACTGGGATGTTCAGTGGGACAACGGTGGCGACTGTCTCGCTCGTTATCTTGTGCGCGTAAAGGAAATGCGTGAATCAACAAAAATGATTTTGCAATGCCTTAAGCAAATTCCTGGTGGATCCTACGAAAACCTCGAAGCACAAAGAGTTCTAGCGGGACCAAAAAGCGAATGGAACTCGATGGACTATCAGTTCATCAGCAAAAAACCATCACCTACATTCAAAGTTGCTTCGGGTGAACATTATGTCCGAGTTGAAGCGCCAAAGGGCGAATTGGGAGTATATATCATTGGCGAAGATAGTGTGTTCCCTTGGCGTTTCAAGATTCGTCCACCAGGATTTATTAATTTGCAAATCTTGCCAGATCTAGTGCGTGGCATGAAGCTCGCCGATATCATGGCAATCTTAGGAAGTGTTGATATTATTATGGGTGAGGTCGATCGCTAATGTACGGTGGAATTGATTTACAGAAATCTTTAATCGAAGTCCTCACTGGGCTGGGATTACCCGGCGATGTTGCCAAGGTGATTTGGATGTTATTGCCCATGGCAGTAATGGTTTTAGGCGTAACCGTCGGCGCACTAGTTTGTACATGGCTTGAACGAAAAATCTCGGCTGCCGCTCAGCAACGGATTGGTCCCGAATATGCGGGTCCATTTGGACTTTTGATCCCGATCGCTGACGTAGCCAAATTAGTAATCAAGCAGGGGACAATCCCAGCTAAAGCCGATCCCTTGCTATATACGATTGGCCCAGCTCTCGTCTTTGTCTCGGTGTTTCTGTGCTACTTGGTCATACCCTTTGGTCAAAACATGATCATCTCTGATTTAGGCACAGGGGTATTTTTTATAATTGCAATTTCTAGTATTGCCCCTATTGGTTTGCTGATGGCGGGTTATTCATCGAATAACAAGTACTCACTGCTTGGTGGTTTACGAGCGGCTGCTCAGTCAATTAGCTATGAAATCCCTCTTGCATTGGCGGTACTTGCCGTCGCGTTGATGACTAATGGACTTAGCACCATTGATATTGTCAATCGGCAGGCAGAGTATGGGATTCTCTCATGGAACATTTGGCGACAGCCAATTGGTTTCGTTATCTTTATTATTGCTGCTCTTGCCGAATGTGAGCGACTTCCCTTCGACTTACCAGAAGCAGAGGAAGAAATTGTTGCAGGTTATCAAACCGAATACTCTGGAATCAGATTTGCATTCTTTTATGGAGGTTCTTACGCGAATTTACTGCTAGCAGGTTTACTTGCATCAATTCTCTATCTTGGCGGTTGGGAATTACCTTTCCCGATTGATAGGGTTAGCGAAGCACTTGGTATCGAAGCCAATACTGCATGGTGGCAAGTTATTGCTGCTTTTATTGGCTTAACAGCAACACTTGTCAAGACCTATGCTTTTATATTTTTTGCAATTCTATTACGTTGGACAGTTCCCCGAGTGCGGATCGACCAACTGCTCGACCTCGGCTGGAAATTCCTATTACCCATCGGACTCGCTAATCTGCTGATTACTGCCGCGTTGAAATTATCTTTTCCCTTTGCGTTTGGCGGCTAGAGACTGATTAGGAAAGTGCGGTTATCGCACTTTCCTAAAGATAAACCTAATTATCAATTACCATCATGCTGAAATTCCTCAATAAAGTTGGTGAATACACCAAAGACGCGATCCAAGCTGCCAAGTACATCGGTCAAGGCATGTCGGTAACATTTGACCATATGCGTCGTCGTCCGATTACTGTGCAATATCCCTACGAAAAGCTTATTCCTTCCGAGCGCTTTCGTGGTCGCATCCACTTTGAGTTTGACAAGTGTATTTCATGCGAAGTCTGTGTGCGTGTATGTCCAATTAACTTGCCTGTAGTTGATTGGACGTTTAACACTGAGATGAAGAAAAAGGAACTCAAGAGTTACAGTATTGACTTTGGAGTATGTATTTTTTGTGGCAACTGTGTGGAATACTGCCCCACTAACGCCTTGTCAATGACCGAAGAATATGATTTGTCTACCTTTGATCGCCATGAACTAAACTTTGATAGCATCGCCCTAGGACGTATGCCCACCAAGGTTACTGAAGATCCTTTTGTTACCCCTATACGTGAGCTAGCCTATTTACCAAAGGGTGTCATCGAAGGTCATGAAGTATCGCACACAGCTAAACGAGCTGGCTTCCGTCCCGAAGAAATTGCTGAAGTCACTTCTGAGAGTAAGTAATTGCTAGTTTGTAACGTTGTTCATAACATTATTTATTAGCTTCAAATAAGACTATCAAAGGAAATTTTAATGAGTAATATTGGTTTAGGTGATGGTTCGCAAACCGTATCCCTTATTGTCTTAACAGCAATGCTCATAGCTTCGGCGATGGGAGTGGTTTTGTTGCAAAACATAGTTTATGCAGCATTTTTGCTGGGTGCTTGTTTTATTAGCGTGGCAGGACTTTACGTCCTACTAAATGCTGATTTTGTGGCGGCAGCTCAGGTTTTAATCTATGTTGGTGCGGTAAATATTTTGATTCTATTTGCGATCATGCTAGTGAATAAGCGCCAAGACTATCAAGATGTCAAATATGGAGCTTTACGCAATGTTGTTACAGGCGTTGTTTGTCTAGGTTTGTTTGCATTGTTAGGAGTCACAGTAACTTCAACGAATTGGGCTGTTAGTCCAACGATCGCCAAACTACCATCGACAATGGTAGTGATTGGTCAGCATTTCTTCAGCGATTACTTACTACCCTTTGAACTAGCATCTGTCTTACTTTTAGTTGCCCTAATTGGCGCGATCGTGCTTGCTCGTCGTGAGCTTGTACATGACTCTGTCGCTGTTGGTCAAGTTGATGAAGACTCACTTGAGCTATTAGAAAAACCCAAAGAGCAACTTGTTGCTTCTAAATAAATTTTGATTACTGCATTAGGCAGTAATCAAAATTTATTAGTAGTTGAAATTAATTGTAAACAAATATGTCTTTAGAACCTTTTTTGATTATTGCCGCCGCACTTTTTTGCATTGGCATCTATGGATTAATTACCAGTCGTAATGCTGTTCGTGTATTAATGTCAGTCGAGTTAATGTTAAATGCTGTAAATCTTAATCTGATGGCATTCTCAAATTATCTTGATTCAGCAAGTATTCGTGGTCAAGTATTTACAATCTTTGTAATTTCGATCGCTGCTGCCGAAGCCGCAGTTGGTCTTGCGATCGTGCTATCCATCTATCGCAGTCGCGACACTGTAGATATGGAACAGTTCAATTTACTACGTTGGTAAAATCTTGATTAATTGAGATTGCTTAGCATTCAGTTGCATTTTCGGCAATCTCAATAATACAAATTCCTGTAGGAGTTTTACACAGATGCTTTAAATATAATGTGAAACAAAAAAATTGAAAGTGTTGAAAACTGACACTTTCAATTTTTTTTGGTTAATCTTATCAAAAGTAACTGTAATCATCAAAATAGATCTACTGTCTAGATGATTGGCATCACATTGTTTATACTAACGTTCAAAATAATGCACAACTTTTTACAGAAAATTTGGCTAAAGCTTTTGGAACCTCGTAGTCTAAGATTTCTATTAGTGGGGGGTGTAGGAGCATTAACAAATATTTTGCTTCTTGCAGCTTTAGTTGATAGCTTACATTGGGAGACAACCTTTTTGAGGTCAATAGCCAATATTATGATCACTGAAATTTGCTTAATTGCAAGTTTTTTTGCAAATCGTCAAATTGTTTGGCAAATAGAAGAATTTAATTGGCGACTAGTCTTGCAAACAGAATTACCAAGCTATCACCTATCTATAGCTATGGTAATTGCAATTCGTTCTTTATTATTATTTCCATTGATGGATTGGCTAGGGATTGATCCTGTAGTGAACACTGGGATAGGTATTGGGATCGGCGCGACTTTAACCTATGCATTGAGTGAGAAATTTATATTTACTGAAAGAATGCCTCTTTCTTAAAAATCAACCCCAAAAAGAGGGTAGGGGAACAAAGCTGTCATTCTAAAATATTTAGCATCAAAAATATAATCGTGTATTTAGCGGGAACTGTTTGCGCTTCTTTTTAGTAAGTTCATTCTTATGCTGGTATTTTGCTCAAAATGGAGCAATTGGGGCTCAATCCTAATTGTGAAAGACATTTGACAATTGCAGATTTAGTAGCACTTAAACAAATGGCTGTTTTACATGTGATGGAGCCAGTATCAGGCACAAAAAACCAACATGCGATCGCTTTATTAGATATCGACCCCATCAAGGAAAAAGTAACAGTAGCTAATCCCTTATATGGAATCCAGGAAAAAAAATTCAGTGACTTAAAAGACTATTGGCTAGAAGACGCTATCTTTGTCACTGCTTCACAAAAATGATTGCAATACATAGCTTAAAGCAGCGCTAGACAAGGGAACTGAGAAATTATCCGTACCACCAGGAGAATAGGCTTCGAGTAAGGCTGCGATCGCGGCAACAGGCATTGCAATTCCAATGTCGCGAGCATGGATTCCGTGAGTAATACCAAAAATGCCGATCATCACCATCAAACTGGTGAAAAACATAGCAAACGATCCTTCAAGGCTACGCTTATTACCAAGATGAACAAAGGTGTGTTTACCAAAGCGTTTGCCAATTAATGCCGCCATACCGTCACCCCAAGACATGACCATTACCCCAATGACAGCATATTGCGGATGGCTATCCCAAAGAAGAGTAACTAAAATCGTGATACTAAGAGCGTAGTAAAACACTCCGTAGGTCTTGCGTCCTACATCATGAATCATAGGCAAAATATTTGTATAGTGAGAGGCTAAGGCGATCGCGCTAAATGTCACTCCTGCGGTAACACATAGCCATGTTGGGATATGCAACCACCATGCGATCAGCAAAACATTGCCAGTGCCAATATGGACAACTTTGCGCACTAGTTCTGAATCTTGCTTGAGGCGACGCAAGATTTCTGAAGCTAGAAATACTAAACCAAGCCAGATAGCCACAGCGCTAATCTGGATCGTTAGTTCTGTAAGTGGAGATATATCACTAGTTATGGGCATATGAAAAGCTATGTAAGCGAGCAAAAAATTTATAAGCCATTACCAATAATGATAAATGGTGACCAGTAATAGGGATGGCTAAAGCTGCTATTCTTGCCAGCTTTAATCAAAGTTCTTTGAGATCTTGCTAATATTTCAGCTTTGCTTAGCTTTGTATCTTGAAGTATGTCATAAAAAGCATCCATTAAAGCTTGTGTACCACCATCGGAAACTTGCCAAAGAGAAGCGATCGCTGCCTTTGCACCCGCAAATTCCATTTGATATCCAAAGCCCATAATCTCCGTACCATTTCCAAGTCTGCCACCTAACCCTGTTTCACAAGCACTAAGAATTACGAGATCTACATTGTGCAATGACCAAGTCGAAACATCGCGTAAGGAAGCACGACTTCCATCGCCAAACATCACAAAGGAGTCCTCGGGTTTACCAATCACAAAAGCAGCATGAGTCGCCAGATGGATAATATTGTATTGCTTAAATTTAGCGACAGTAGAATTAACATTAAAATCGCGATCAATAAATTTCGCAGAATTAGGCAACTTACCAATCAGGTTATCAACTTCTTTCCCAGCAAAAGGTAACCCAGAAAAGTTAAAAGTTTGTCCATTTACATTAAATACATATTTGCCAGATGTAAAAGCACCTGCTAGAACTCGAGGTAGGGTATTACGTCGTCGATCGCTTAAATTAGTCAAACTTGCAGCGGTAATCGTATTAATGGCATAGCGCTCCACAAGCCATTGATTGCCATCATAGAGCGCCGCGAGTGGCAGATAGCGTAACTGTCCGTCAGGAGCATAGACGATCGTTTGCACACCAGCTTTTTGTAAATCAGCCGAGATCGGTTCGATTAGCCAAGTGTAAAGTTGTTTAGATGAATCTAAGATATCAAAGGAGCTAGGATCACGAACATCAGACCGAAATTCAACAATCGCCCGATTGAGATCTTCTCGATTAACTGCCACAGTCCGTCGAATCGGAGCACCATTAGCAAGAACGAGAATTAATTCTAAGCGATCTTCTAATATTAATGGATAGAAAATAGCAGCTTTATGCGGTAGCTGTTGGATACTCTTTTGAAGAGATACGAATTGCAGGGGATCGGCAGTAGCTGAGCGATCGCCCGATTGATTTAAGATCGAGGCAACGGCGGGACTCTGCACATAAATATTCAGTTGTTGGGAGGACCTTTCTTGGACATCTAACAACTCACGCAATCGCTGAATTTGTTGCGGAGATCTATTTGCTTGAGTAAGTTTTAGGATGTCTAGTTGTTCTTTGCCAGCCTGAATAGAGCGATTTTGAATCGCTCTATAATCGGTTAAGAACCTTTGTTCAGGTTCTAAAAGATCAATCCCTTTAGCTGTCTCGACATTGCCACGCACATCTTTGAGATAGTCATCTAGCTCTTGTACTTTTAACAGGTCAAGAACCTGTTGAGCTTCCAAAACACGATTTTGCTTAAGAAGTAAATTTGCCAAATCTCGATAGGTTCTTTCGACAGTGCCTGTATAGGTTTTCTGCGCTGCGACAGATAGCGATCGCAGCTCTTTGCGAAGTGATTCTCGGATATTAACGGATTGCTTATAAAAGAAAATTGCTAAATCTGGTTGTTTCCAATTAGAAAACAAATTTCCTAAATTACTAAGATCAATACTTTCACCTCGGCGTTCTCCCAACTGACGATGAATTGTAGCGGCTTGTTGATAGACATCAAGAGCTTCAGCATATCGTTTAATATCTACATAAACTACACCCAGATTACTCAAAGCCGTTGCTTCAGAAGAGCGATCACCTATTTCTCGTAAAATTTCCAATGATTTTTGATAGTGGCGAATAGCTTCGTTGTTCTGCTTTAAAATCCGATATATTTCACCGAGGTTATTGTAAGTGATGCCCTGTGCAGGAATATCATTCAGTTCTTTATGAATGGCTAGTGCTTCTTCATAATAATTCAATGCTTTCTTGAGATCTCCCTTGTCATCGTAAATGGAACCTATATTACTTAAAAAAATGCTTTCTGCTTGCCGATCACCAAGTTTTTGAGTTTTTTGTAGTGCTAATTCCTGAAACCGCAAAGCATTATCTAACTGACCTAATTCTTTATAAACAGTACCAATATTACTGAGTGTGGTTGCGGCTTGACTAGTTAAATCCAACTGTTCGGATAATTTTAGTGATGCATTGTATTTTTCTAAAGCTTGTATGTATTTACCCTGACTACGATATATACCAGCCATATTATTGAGAATGCTGGTCTCAATTTTGCGATCGCCTGTTGCACGCACTATTTTTAGAGATTGCTGATAGAAGTCCAGTGCCTTCTCAAATTGTCCAAGTCTCCGATAGGCAAAGCCAATATTTAGTAGGACACCCGCTGAATTTTTCTGATTATTAGTTAATTCATAAATAGCCAGGGCTTGCTGTAACTTCTCTAGACCCTGACTAAATTGACCGATCTCTACATAAATATTGCCAATATTATTGAGAATTATTAGTTCCCGATCTTGAGCTTTAATTACTCGCGATCTCTCCAAGGCTAGCTCATAGGTGGAGATCGCCTGTCGCCAATTATTAGCTCGATTTAAAGCAAAGCCAAGATTTTGCAAGATCATTAATTCATCTGATCTAACCTGCAAATTAGCCTTAGCTTCATTTAACCGAATTGTACTGATTATTTTAAAAGCTTCCTGATAGGAAGCGATCACCTTATCTAATTGCTGTAAATTTAGATAAACATTTCCCATAAAATTCTGAGTCCGTGACTCAGAGAGCTGATCGCCTTCTTTCTGAAAAATTGCGATCGCCTTTTGAAGTAGTTGTAGTGATTCCTGCGGGTCGCCACGCTGAAAGCTTTCTCGACCATCAATCACAAACTGAAACCCGCGATCTAAGTCGCTTAGCTCTGTTTTTGGTGCTTGTCTCTGAGCAATTGGATTCTGAGAATTTAAGGACTGCAAAATCATTTCGGCATTTGCTGAATACGTCGAAGCATTCAAAATCAACAAAGTTGAGAGGATTGAGCGATATAACATGATTGAATTCTAAAAAATTTAGTTTTTGTATGGATGTGTGACGCAATTCTGATTCCTTAAAGAGTTATACAAACCCCACTATGCTTAACCTAATAGGCTTCAGGGCACTAACATGGCTTAGACCCACAAGATTTTAGCTTCAGCATAAAGCGTTGATAGGATAGCTACAAAAGACTCTCTATTTTTTTGACTTTATTATTGGTATAAGTATTTAATAGATCAGATCTTCGCCATCCTCTAGCCATGGGCAAAGCGAGCAAACATGAATCAGCCCAAGGAGTCAAAACTTCAGTTTATTCGCTTCGATCGAGGTATTAGTCAGTACAATCATGACTATTATGCTGCTTTGGGCTTACCAATAATCAGCAATCCTATGTACATTCGCAATGTTTATTTGCGGGTTGCCCGCATATTACATCCCGATATATTTGGCTTTTCGACAGAAGAAAAAGAAATTGCCACGCAATATTTAGCAAAACTGGTCAATCCTGCCTACAACGGTCTGATGCGGGAACAAGATCGTAAAGCCTATCAAGGAATATTTAAGCTTCTTGCCAAAAGATTAATGCAAAGAACTCGAAATATCCAGATTCATTCAGAGTTCGCCTGTGAGTTGGTAATGAATCCCAGTGATGAGGTATATGAGCGATTGGTTACGGAAGTCGCAAAAGTTCAATATGAATCCCTCACCCAAATTTTGGAGTATACGGCGGAAATCAGTGAACTAAATCTTGTTTATATCCTTTATAAAGAGGGGTATCGACATGGAGCGGACAATATGCCACCAGTACTTGCCCCATTGTTGACGCCCAAAAGTACTAAATCTCATTCAAAAACTTTTCTCCCTCCACCCTCAAAGCCCAGTTACACATACAATCAGCAGTATGCAAACGATCAACAAACTAGTAAGCCTCAGGATAAATCTGATGAAACCATAATTCAGGCTAGAGTTGATGGCAATGATATGCAGATGATTAACAATCGCATGAAAATCTGTGAAATATACATATCGCAGAACAATTGGAAAGCAGCGCTCCAAGATTTGCGAGAAATTTTGACAATTGATAATAACAATAGTAAATGTCTTGCTCTGCTAGGCGTAGTATACAAAAACATCAATCAACCTCAAATGGCAAAAGCGAGCTTTAAGCGATCGCTTCAGATTAATCCTCAAGAAGCCATAGCCCTAAAACATCTTCTAGAATTCAACAGCCCAGAGTTTAATCAAAGCATTACTAAAAGCGATACTAAAGGCGATCGCAAATCAATTCCCTCAACCATTAAGAAACCTATAACTCAACCACAAAAAAACAGTTGGCTATCCCATTTACTTGAATGGGCTTTTTCCCGAAGATCGTAAAATCTAAGCATTGCTCAACTCTAACTTTTACGTTTCCTAATGGTTATTTGAGGATTGCGAGAAAATTGAATTTTGACCAAGAAACTCACCAACTAAGTATAATGAGCCGCAGAGAATCACAATATCTTGCGATCGCTTATCATCAAAAGCTGCCTCTAGTGCTAATTGCAGATGCTCATAAGCATGAGGGTGGGTCTTAAGGATTGCAGAAGCAATCTTGGCTAAATCCTGAGGCGATGTCGTTGCGGGATTAGGAACAGGCAGTGGATACAGTAAATCATCAGGATGGAGAAGTGCTTGGAGAATTCCCAATTGATCCTTTGTATTGAGAATTCCAATTACCCAGAGCTTACGTTGATTTGGGAAAGACTCATTTACAAATTGTCTGAGATATTCTGCCGCTGCGACATTATGTGCGCCATCAATTAAGATGTGGCGGGTCTTTCCATTTAAGTTGAATTCTACCCATTGCAAGCGACCTGCCCATTCTGTATTTGCCATTCCAGTTCGTAACGCATCATCGCTAATTTGCCAACCTTGTGTTCTCAACGATTGAACTACAGCGGTCGCGATCGCGGAATTAATTAACTGATGATTTCCCAGTAACGGTAAAGGATATGCGAAGCCTTGCCATACTGCGCCTGTAGCTGTTCGAGTAGCTGCATTGACCCAAGTTATCGGCGCATCACATTCTGTTGATTTTTTTTGTAAAGCTGCGATCGCTTCAGGATGATTATCGGCAATGACTACGGGACATTTAGGTTTGATAATTCCTGCTTTTTCTGAGGCGATCGCACCTAAGGTACTTCCCAATTGCTGACAATGATCAAGCCCAATTGAGGTGATTGCACAAACTAAAGGGCGATCGCAAACATTAGTTGCATCTAATCTACCTCCCAAACCAGTTTCAATAATTGCAATATCAAGATTTTGCTGTGACTTTTGTTGAGCGAAATACCACCACATAGCCGCCGTGATCACCTCAAACTGCGTTGGTGGAAACTCTGGTACGATCGCCGCATCGACTTGATGCAAAGCTTCTAATAAATCCTGAGTACTAATCCATTCGCCATTAATCGTAATTCGTTCGCGCCAATTAAGTAGATGCGGTGAAGTGTAACGCCCAACGCGATAGCCTGATGCGCGTATAATTGACAACAAAAAAGCACAAACAGAACCTTTTCCATTTGTGCCAGCGACATGAATTACGGGAATTTGTTGATGGGGATTTCCTAAAGTATTAAGAAGCTGCTGAATACGCTCTAGACCAAGGTGAATGCCAAATTTATCGAAACTGGCGAGATATTCTTCAATCGATGGGTTAGCTAGCTTTGGATACATGAACTTCTAAGGCGTAGATTTTGCCATGGGCATCAACTTCGGCAATATGTCTGCCTTGCATCGCGAATAGTTCACCACTATCTCGCTTGCCTGCGATCGCCCAAATAGCTTCTAGTCCATTCTCGGTCTTTCTGGTCGTCCAAACGCGTTGCATCCCAGAATAAGCGTCAAAAAATTTGCGATATAGTTGCGCTATTTCATCTTTGCCTACTACTTTTTTTGCCCCTGATGGATGCACTTCAGCTTGCTCAGCGAATAGCTCTACCAATTCGTTAAATGCTTGCTCGTCATCATTAGCGCGATCGGAAAGTTCAAAATACTGGTCTAAAACGGTCATAATCCCTTACCTGAATTAGTTTTAAGCTTAAAACTTCCTTAACATTAACTAAGCAAGCTTTATTTAAGTCTTAAAAGACATATTAGTTTATTTGTAAACATATGTTAAGTCTTGTTTTGCGCAATTAGCTTCATCCTATCGGGCAGAAAAAATTGCTAATTTTTTCTGTAAAGTGCCGAATGCGCTGCGAAGAAAACGATTGGGTTTACAGAATATTTAGAGCCCCAAAGCCAAGAGCTATAAATCCAATGATTCCCAAAAGAGTCTTTTGCAGTCTACTTAAAACGGGCTTAATCTCATATGCCACTAACAAACGATCCTTAACTAAATCTGCTTCTGGCTTTTCCCATGTTTGCCCGTCATACCAGCCTGACTCTTCATAAAAAATCTTCGCGCTATCAAGCCTTTGCTTTACATGACTCCATCCTGACAGTAATAGCAACACCGGTAAAATCAGTCCAACCGAGCCACCAATACTCGCCACACAGATAAATTGCCACAAATGTCGGCTTGGTGACTCAATGCTCATCGCCACTGGCAAAAAAATAACAGTGAAACCGAACCACATAAACAACAAAACTTTCAAATATTGCGATCGCGCCAGCTTTGCCCAGCGATAAAAGAAAGCCTCCTTAAGCTCGACATATTCATTTAGAGGTTGTTGATCTTTTGGGACTGGACAGGTCATGAGTTATGCGATGATGATCAAATATTCAGTCAGTGTAACTTGTTTCAAGAGTTTTGAGTTGTATCTAAGATTTGGCTATTACGAACATACTGTTCGCAATCATTACGCAACCAGCAACTATATTTATTCTGTTTTTATAACTACTCAGGCTGAGGATTTAGGAAGTTAGGGATCCAAAGGAACACTTGCTCTAAGGGAGTCTTTGTAGTAGCGGAATTATCTTGACTAGTCGGAAATAAAATAGCCCTGTGTAAGCGAGACAAGAGTTTTGCAGAGTAGCCAAGTATAAATGAAAAAATTCAAAATCGTTGGATTAAAGAAGGCTATTTTAATTCCCTATATCGATAATTTACTAGTTTCCCTAATGCATAACTAACTGAGTTTAGGAAAACTCAGTTAGTTATGCATTGTCTACATGGTTCGTAACTCAATTGCTTTTGTAAATTGGCAAACTTATAAGCAGATTTGTGCTGACCTTAAGGGAACTCCAAGAAAAAAATGATCCATATAAAACCCAAAAACATGGAGGCAGGCTTAGCCCCCCCTCCATGTTTTTGGGTTTTATTATTTATTGCAAGTTCCTAAGGCGATTTACAGCGCTGACATGCAATAGTTAAAACGAGTTTTATCTCGAGTTCCTTTCCGAGAAGTGGTATAAGCACTATCAATCGATCATTAATTGCTAACCAGGTCATTCCACTAACTTACTCCCTTCATTATCTTTGCAACAAAAATTATCAGGGAGACTTATTAAGACTAATACTATTGAGTCGATGAATAGTAGTTTTAGTAAATTGATTCAGCCTCAAAAGATTTTTCATTCTGATGATTTTGCTTTCAAATTAGTCTGCTTGAGTCGATTTAACAGCATAGTAGCCAAGCAATGTGGCAATGGTAAATCCTGTGAAGAAGAGGGCAAACAAAACACTGATACCGCCTGTAATACCAACTTGAGCCAGAATCCCTTTACCAGTCAAAACTTCATTGGTAAAGCCCGCAACTAATCCAATCATTGCCATCCGACCATTCCAAGTCTCAGCAAAATTTCCGAAACCAAATATGCCCGCACCTGTAGGATTGACATTGAGAAATAATGTCTTGCTAGCTGCTTTTGCAGTATTGTTATCATCTGACGAGATTTTGGTTGGTGTGACTACCATGGTTAATTTTTTCCTACACAATCTTTAATTTTAGTTAACCAAACTTTATATTTAATGCAGCCAAATGTAAATCTATCGTCAGAAATATGCCCTATTGTCTAAACCCTAGCTGCCAGAAGCCGAGCAATCCCGAAAGTGCGAGTTTTTGCATGAATTGTGGTAAGAACTTGCGGCTTAAAGGTTTATATGAGGCGATCGCCTTAATTGGACAGGGAGGGATGGGGCGTACTTTTCAGGCGCATGATTTAGGGCGATTTGGAAAGCCCTGTGCAATCAAGCAATTTCTGCCACAGGTTCAAGATCCTGAGTTAATGAAAAAGGCGATCACTCTCTTTGAAAGCGAAGCCGCCCAACTCAAAGCATTAGGCTCTCATCCACAGATCCCTGAATTAATCGCCTATTTTGAAGAAGATGGATGTCTATATTTAGTTCAAGAACTCATCGAAGGCGAAAATCTCTATATCGACTTACAGCGTAATGGCATATTTAGCAAAGCACAGATTTATGAGTTACTAGTAGATATTCTGCCAGTTCTTCAATTCATCCATGATCGCCAAGTTATCCATCGCGACATCAAACCCGACAATATTATCAGACGGTCTTTAAAATCTCTTGAGCTAGATCAAAAAGAAAAGATCTCGAATTACCAATCACCAATTACCAATTCTTCTGGGATCAATTTTGTTCTAGTTGATTTTGGAGCCGCCAAAGCTTTTACTACTAATACCGCTAACCGCACGGGCACATTAATCGGCAGTGTTGAATATATCGCTCCTGAACAAGCAAGAGGCAAAGCGGTTCCTCAAAGCGATCTTTATAGTTTAGGAGTAACCTGCATTTATTTACTGACAGGAATTTCCCCCTTTGATTTATATGACGATAAAAGCGATCGCTGGACTTGGAGAGAAAAGATACAAGCTTCTATATCTAATCATTTAGCAGGAATTCTCAATCGTCTCTTAGAAAGAGCGATCGCTAATCGCTACAGTTCCGCTATGGAGGTCTTGCATGATCTCCAATCTGTAACAACTAGTTCATTCATTAATTCCAATAGTTTAGAAGTTAGTTATATTAAACAAATTAACATCCCTCAGATAAAGAAATTAATTGAAGCTTTAAATTTAGGGCAATGGCAAGAAAGCGATCGACTAACTAACGCAATCATTTTAGAACTCGCAAATAAAAATAGAATTGCCGAATTAACTTCCAATGACATCTCTCAGATTTCTTGTGATATATGGATAGCGATCGACCAAGCATGGATACAAGCTAGTAATAATCGCTTTGGTTGGAGTATTCAGCAACAAATCTGGAAAAGTCTCAGCGGCAGATTGATCTATGAAGAAAATAACTATTGGGAATTTGCCAAGGTCTATGAGAAGTTTGCCGCTCGTGTTGGATGGCGCAAACCACGTTGGTTAAATCTAGCATTTTCTCCAAAGATTTGGCGCAAATATGAGAATCTAAGCTTCGATATCTCTGCACCAAAAGGTCATTTGCCAAGCCTATTCTTTTGGGAAGGATTTAATCTAGTCGATATAGTTCTCTATCGCTTAGAAATCTGCCGTCAAAGCCAAGGCAATTCATAAATTACCCCTACTTTGATAGACTGATTCGAGTAATGCTACTTTAAGGCTTTTTAAATTATGGCAAAATCTATCAAAAAACTTTTTAGTTACGCGATCGCTGCTCTTATGACCTGCTTACTAGCAGTGGCTTGCATCCCAACAAATAATTCCACCACAACCACCCCTAACAGTCCCACCACAAGCGGCAATCAAACCCCAATCCCTATTGGCATCGCTGTTGCCCAAACCAGCAATGTCGCCCTATTAGGACAAGAACAAGTCACTGGTACAAAAATTGCTGAGGCTTATTTCAACAAAAAAGGTGGCATCAATGGCACACCAATTCGCCTTATCTTCCAAGATACCGCTGGTGATGAGCAGGGCGCAATTAATGCCTTTAACACGCTAATTTCCCAAGATAAAGTGGTTGGTATAGTTGGGCCTACACTCTCGCAACAAGCCTTTAGCGCTGACCCAATCGCTGAACGCGCAGGTGTTCCTGTGATTGCGCCATCAAATACCGCCAAAGGCATTCCCCAAATCGGCAAATACATTTCGCGTGTATCCGCTCCTGTCGCAGTTGTTGCTCCTAATGCGATCGATGCAGCTCTCAAAATCAATCCCCAAATCAAGAAAGTTGCAGTCTTTTTCGCTCAAAACGATGCTTTCAGCAAATCAGAAACAGGTACTTTTCAAGAAACCGTTAAGCAAAAAGGTTTAGAACTAGCAACTGTACAAACTTTCCAAACTACCGATACCGATTTTCAATCTCAAGTCACTAATGCGATTAATATCAAGCCTGATTTAATTATCATTTCAGGGCTATCTGCTGATGGCGGAAATCTAGTCAAACAGTTGCGGGAACTAGGTTACAAAGATCTAATTATCGGCGGAAATGGGTTAAACACTTCCAATCTTCTACCTGTGTGTAAAGCGCTTTGCGATGGCATCATCATCGCTCAAGCCTATAGCCCTGAGATGAAGAATGAAATCAATACTACTTTTCGTCAGCTCTATACCGAGCAAAATAAAAAAGAACCACCTCAATTTACAGCTCAAGCATTTACAGGTGTCCAAGTATTTGTTGAAGCGTTGAGCACTCTAGATAAAACGATTAAGATATCCACACTAGCTCTACCACAACTTCGCACACAGCTAAATGACACATTGCTGACAGGTAAATACACCACTCCTCTTGGAGAGATATCCTTCACACCTGAAGGCGAAATTGTCCAGAAGCAATTTTTTGTAGCTCAAATCAAAATGGAACCTGACGGCAATAGCGGCAAGTTCACATTCATCCAATAATACCAACTATCAAAATTGTGATCACAATTTTGATAGTTATAGTAAAGCAAGTTTTACTTAGGACATAAAACCAGAGATGAGTTGCGGCGCGAAGCGCCGCAACTCATCTCTGGTTTTTAGATTCTTACTAGCTAACTCTTCTTTTGCACAGATATAGCCTGAGATTTTAGAGCAGAAAAGAATTGTGGAGCTTTGCGGCGTAACTTTCTAAGCCCTTAATCCCCAGAATGACATTGCCAGTCTGGAGATTAAACTAAAAAGAGAAGAGGAGATAGATAACAATGTTATCTATCTCCTCTTCTCTTTTTAAAATTAAGCTTGGCATC
>QBMK01000035.1 GCA_003249035.1 Pseudanabaena sp. | reverse complement strand
CTTTACTAAGTTAGCTTGCTTAGTTGGACTTGTCAACCCCTTTTTCCTTTTTGTTTTGGTGTTGACTTCTTTAAATCGCTATTTTCATTACTGTGTAAAGCTTTCAAGTAGAAAAATTTAAAAAAATTTATCTGGCGCTAGCAATTCAGCGTAAATTGAAGCAAGAGATTTAATGGCTCAATAGGTGTTTCGGGGGGGGCTTTAGCTTAAATAGCTGAAATGCCTTAAGTGTAATAGTTTTAGCCTCGGATGTCTTTGATGTATGAAACACCTGTCATTAAAAGCATTGAGCCGTTTATCATGTTTGAACTCCCCGAAACACCTATAGAGCCGATTTAATTAGGTTTATTGGTTGATGATGTAGGGAGAAGAAATCGCTTTTAGTTCACCTGATCGCACTAAAGCCTGGTAAATGAAGGCAGACACTTCGGCTCTGGTTGCAGGTCGGTTGGGATTTAAGATTTTTGGATTTGGATAATTTACGACCATACGATGGTCAGTTGCGGCAGCAACACTGTTACGAGCATAAGCGGGGATAGTAGTTGAGTCTGAGTATGCTTGCAAAGTTGCATCGGCAGGTTTAGTTGGTGCATAACCTAGTCCGTTGGCTAGGGCAACAAGAATTTGGACGCGTGAAATATTTTCGTTGGGGCGGAATGTGGTTGCGGAATAACCAGACATAAAACCTGTGGAATAGGCTTTTTGAATTGCAGTAGCAGCCCAGTAGGTTGAAGCAACATCAGTGAAAGTGGCGCCACTGCGAATAGGTGACTTATTCATAGATTGACTAAGCAATGCAGCAAATTGGGCTCTGGTGACCGGATCGTTGGGGCGAAAACTACTGTCAGGAAATCCCTTAACAATATTTCTAGATGATAATTCTTGGATAAAAGTTTGCGCCCAATGGTTGTTAGGGACATCTTTAAAAGTGGCTGAAGCTTTTGGAGTAGTGGTAGCTGGAGTTTTTGGAGCTGGGGTCTTTGGAGTAGTGGTAGCTGGAGTTTTTGGAGCTGGGGTCTTTGGAGTAGTGGTAGCTGGAGTTTTTGGAGCTGGGGTCTTTGGAGTAGTGGTAGCTGGAGTTTTTGGATCTGGGGCTTTTGGAGCTATTGGAACTGTGGGGGTAGATGGAGCGGTGATTGGTGAGGTAGGCTGAGCAAGTTCGACGGAGCCTTGGATGCGCTTGGGATCAACTTGGTTACCGATCGCAACAACTGTGACTCCTGAAGCATTGTTAATGTCAGCTTGTTTATTATTTTGAAAAATGTTTTGACCAGGGCTAGAGGTGGAGCCGAGATCGACTATTGGTTGACCCTTACGATCCTTTAAAATCACTAAACCATTTTCTTTGCTGTTGGCAATGAGATTATTGCGAAACGATGGTGTAGATAGATTCGAGACAACAATGCCACCTCGGTTATTGACGATACGATTGGAAATAACAGCTACTCTTGACTTTTGCCCGATCGCTAATCCAAATCCAGTGTTGTCGAAAGTGTTCGCCTGAATATTGCCTGTACTTGTACCAAGGGCAGAAAGACCATTTGCACCATTTTTGGTAAAAATGTTGCTGCTAACATTGGCAGAAGTTGCACCTGTCAAGAAAACTCCATCATGGGTGGAATTGGCAAAGGTGTTATTTGTGATTGTGACATTTTGAGCAGATTCAGCCCAGAGAGCGTAGCCCCTAGGATTTTTATTGCTTAAGGTAATACCTTCAATACGAGAACCATTGCCTGCAAGCATGGCAATATTTTGTCGTGCAAAAGTGGGGCTAACGAAAACTCCTCCGCCTGAAATAATTATTGATTGGCCTTGATTAGCGGAGTTGCCGAGCAAAGTTACGCCTGCGGGGATTATGAGGGGAAATTGTTCTCCAGTTTCCGTTGAGTAAGTCCCAGATGCAAGTTGAATGATCGCACCGCTTTGAGGATTTTTCTTGAGGGCTGCAGTTATGGTTCGCAACGGTTGATTAGCCGAGGAGCCTGAGTTAGCATCTGAACCGTTAGCGGAAACGAAGATAGTTGTGTTGGCTTGAGCAACTATGCTGGTTGGAGAATTTATGTCAACTGAAATAGCATTTTGAGCGATCGCAGACTCGGTTAATGCAACAATTTGAGATAGTCCAAAAGTAAAAAGAAAAGCAAGTCTCAGAGATGTCCGCGAAAATGACATAAATTTATCCTCTACAATTTATTTAAGTCTCGAATTTTTAAGTCTTGAATATGCCAAGCTTGACGCTCAGTAACTGAAATAGTTTCTTGAGATACTGCGCGTACTAGCTGTTAAAACTCCCACTAAAATATACAGCCAAAGATTTGATTTTGGTTTTGCGTTGATCGAGGTATTTGTGAGTTCACTTCCTGTTCCATCCCATATCCACTACGAGCTTTTGCTTCAGTTGCTGGAGCGTCAAACCTTGCCGGCGCTGCACACTGAGATGAAGCAACCGCACATGGCGACAAAAATGAATGTTTCAAGAGAACATCTTCAAACAGCTATTATTAATCTCCGCAAAGCTTTTGCTTTGCAGAAACAGGTTGAAGATCTGTGCGAGTATCATGGCATTCAAGTTTCTTACCGTTGGTCGCTGAGTGAGTCGGAGCAAGAAATGGGAAAATCATTAAAAGAAATTTCTAGTCCCACAAAAGAATCGTAATCAATTCGCACTAAGCCAGAAAGAAGGGACATCACAAGGTGATGTCCCTTCTTGTTGATCAGTAATACCAATTCACAAAAGTGTGACGACACTTTTGTGAATTAAAAAACAAACCTAGTAAGGGTTTTAAAAACACAAAATGGCTACGCCATTTTGTGTTTTGGTATAAATCAATTTGATTACAGACCCTCAACAAGTAAAAACATAAAAAATATTGCGGGGCTTCGCCCTACAAACCTTCTTACAGTGGATTGGATTGAGCATTTCTAAAATTTGTGGATCGGGCTCGCAATTGTGACGAAATTGTTACAATGAGGGAAATTCATTTATAAATATTTATGGTTCAGGCTGCATCGACTACTTTTTCGCGCGAAGATTGGCAAAAGGGATATGAGTCATTGCGAACTGAGCAGGCTTATTGGATTGATGAAATAGATGGTCAGATACCGCCGGGGTTAGAAGGAACATTGTTTCGGAATGGACCTGGACAGCTCGATATTAACGGGCAGAAGTATGGACACCCATTTGATGGCGATGGCATGATCTGCGCGATCGCCTTTAAAAATGGCAAGGCGCATTTTGCAAATCAATTTGTCAAAACACCTGAGTTTATTGCTGAGCAGAAAGCAGGCAAGATTTTATATCGGGGCGTATTTGGTACACAAAAGGCGGGCGGCTGGCTCAGCAATATTTTTGATTTGCGGAATAAAAATGTTGCTAATACCAACGTGGTGTATCAGGGCGGGAAGTTATTAGCTTTGTGGGAAGCTGCTCGCCCCTACGCTCTCAATCCTCAAAGTTTGGATACTCTGGGTCAAGAAACTTTTGATGGTAAATTAACTGCGGGGCAAGTCTTTACTGCGCATCCAAGAAAGGATGATCGCACTGGGGATTTATGGGGATTTGGGGTACAGCCTGGGCCAAAGTCTACGATTTCGATTTATCAGGTGACAGATGAGGGCAAGTTAGCGACAGAATCTCAGGTCAAAGTTTCAGGATTTTGTTTCTTGCATGATTTTGCCTATACGCCAAACTATCGGATTTTTATGCAAAATCCTGTGTCTTTTAAACCTTTGCCATTTATGTTGGGATTGGCTACGGCAGGTGAATGTATTGAATTAAAGCCAAATGCTCCTAGTCAATTTTTGCTAATCGATCGCCAAGGCAATCTACAAACCATTGAGACCGATCCTTGTTTTGTATTTCATCACTGTAATGCCTACGAACAAGGCGATGAGATTATTTTGGATTCGGTTTGCTATCCTGACTATCCCAAGTTGGAACCAAATACGGATTTTCGTGAGATTAATTTTGACAAGGTGATTGCAGGACAGTTATATCGCTTTACGATTAATCCCAAACTTGGAACAGTAAAGCGCGAACTGATTTTAAAGAGATCTTGCGAATTTCCTGTGGTACATCCCCGTTGTGTGGGGCGAAAACATCGTTATGCCTATATTGGCGCGATCGCAAAGGAATCTGGCAACGCGCCATTGCAAGCGATCGCCAAAGTCGATATGGAAACTGGTAAGCAAGAATTCCATAGTTTTGCGCCACGAGGGTTTATTAGTGAGCCGATTTTTGTGCCACGCAATTGCAATGCTGATAGTGCTGAAGACGATGGCTGGATTCTGACATTAATTTTTGACGCAACCCACAATCGTTCAGACTTAGTGGTACTTGACGCTCAAAATATTACGGGTAACCCTGTAGCAACTTTGCATTTAAAACATCATGTGCCTTACGGATTGCACGGTAGTTTTACTACTGAAATCTTTTAAACAAAAGGGGCGCAAAGCGCCCCTTTTGCTATTTAAAGAGATCTAAAGGAAAATGTCCGTGAGTGCCGCTATAGCCATCAGCAAAATCGGTATGCAGAGATAGCAATACCCCCCGATAAATACCTTTGTAATTGTCAGAATGATAGCGACGACTTCGAGGGTTGTACTTAATATATACGCCGTCGGAGATCGCAGGTATATCAGTTTCGGGTAACTCATAGCGAAAATGAGATGCATAATTTTGAAGAGCTTGCAAAGCTTCAGCTGTGGTATCGGCACAGATCCCAAAAATGTGATAATCAGCTTGTTTAGTTAAGTAATCTAGTGCTTCACAAATTTGCGATCGCCGTTCTGAAGTTGCAGCTTCTCGATCTAAGTCACTTAGTTCCCAGAGAATACGTTCAGCATCGGCGATGGTTAGATTATTGCTCATGGGTCCACGTTTCTAGGGTAAGGAGAGCTAAATTATATTATGAACATTAACGAAGAAATTGCTCGCTTGCGCGATCTATTACCAGCCTCTTGGCGCATGTCAACGTCAATAAAATCAAAGCCTGAGCAAATTGAGCCAGTCTCAAGTTTACAAATTTTGCCTTGGCAGAAAGGGACTCAAGTAAATATTAATTTTCGACTATGGAGACAGTTACCTGAAGCCCAGAGAGATATGTTGTTATTGCATGAGATAAGCTGGCGACAACTAACTAAATGGCTACAAACAGGGCCATACCAAGGTATTGCTGCGGCTGCTTTTGTAGGAGGAGTCGTCGAAGCTGTGCAGGGTGATGTCACTGGCATAGCGATCGCAATATTATTAGGCACTATCGGCATCAATCAAATTTTACGTAAAGCCAAAAGTTCACAAATTCAAATTCAAGCGGATAATGAAGCGCTTGATATTGCAAAAAAACGTGGTTATGGGGAGGCTGAAGCAGCTAGAGCGTTACTTGAAGCTATACATGCTGCTGCAAAGTTAATAGGACGAGATACACCCGAGTTTACAGAGTTAATTCGTTGTCAAAACTTACGAGCGATTGCTGGTTTATCAAAAACCTCAGTTCCAGAAACAGGTCTTAATGATTTCTAAGTAAAAATCCTCCCTTCCCACTAGAGAAATAGACATATAAAGCCAATAAATAGCGGAGCGTGGTAAAGCCACGCCCCGCTATTTATTGGATAGGGAGTATCTAGGAAAAATCAAAAAACAAAAAGTAAAGTATAGGTGATGCTTTTCGTTACTTATACTTTTTAGTTTTTATATACTAATGGCAGTATCGTTTAGAGTACTGAAAAATAAAATCAGCTTCATATTTATAATTATTGATTTTATGCTACTATGTATAACTTTATAAGATTAAAATACGATGTAATCAGCACATCTAAAAATACTCAAGATGGAATATTTCCCATGAGCAGTTGTAGAAATGCACTAGAAGAATTGGTAATCGAAGAGGCAGAAGCACAATACAAACGCTTGGGTGCTGACGTAAAAAAACGCGTCGATCTTAGTGAAGTAATCGCCTATACACTCAATCGATTACCGCCAATGTATGCAACTACTCAGCGTGGATGGGTACAGCAGCGTAAGAGAGCTGAACAGGAATTAGGCGCAGCGATCGCGAAAACTGTACGCAATGGTTTTCTTAGTACACAAAGCGATGTCCTAAGGCAAAACGATCCAATTCCAGCTCATGAGCTGATTAGTCAGGCGCGATCACTTTTTAAATTACGCAAATTATTTGGCAAAGACTATCTCAAGTGGAAAGATGTTCCTGAGATTGTTAGAGATGCTTTGAATTCAGGATTCTATCAGAGTCTTGCTAATGGTACATATGTCAGCTTAGACCGACGTAATTCTCTTTTAGCCCGCAGCTATGCAGTCCGTCGAAAGACAATGACGACTTTGCCGAACTCATCTAAGACTCCTAAAACTGAGAAAGATATCTCAACCGATATTAAAGACTTTGAGTCCTACATGTCAGGAACTATTTATCGTTATAGTAATATTCTTGAAAGTCTTGTGGCGGCGATCGTCGAGCGACGTGTACAACGTCTTGACGAGGTAGTTCAGAAAAAAATTAGCATTGATGATGTGGCATCGTATGTTCTTAATCGGTTACCACCCATGTATGCCACGAGTCGTCGCGGTTTACAAAATTTGCGACAAAAAGTCAAGTCTGAGATGACAAATCAAATTATCAGTATTGTCAAAGAAGCTTTAAACACAGTAATCCAAGCACCTGAAAGATCTTTATCACCCTTACCTTTTGAGAAGTTCAATCTTGAGCTAGAAGCGACTTTAGTGCAATTGAGAGAACTACTCGAAAGAGATGATATTACCTGGCGCAATGTAGCTGAAGTTGTTGAAGAATGCTTAAGATCACCAAAAGCTGAATATCCAAACTGGCGCGCAAAGCATGATGTCTAATTTGATCTTGTCAGTAAAAATTTCGTAGTGCCAATATTTGTAAGTTTTAATAAAAAGGAAACCTAGAGCTTCCCAATTGTTGTTGGCTTTTGATATTTAATTTGCTCTAAGCATTATGACGATTGCTATAGTAGCAATAGTAAATTTATTCACAACTGAATCAAACCAACTAATATGCTTAGCCCTATTTTGAAAACTAAGATCGAGAGTCAGATTAATAATAATAAAATCATGCTCTACATCAAAGGAACGCCCCAACAGCCTCAATGTGGATTTTCAGCAGCAGTTGTGCAAACTTTTAATGCATTAGGACATCCTTATGAAACCGCAAACATCCTTGAAGATGGAGATTTACGCATGGGAATGAAGGAGTTTTCTAGTTGGCCGACTTTTCCTCAAGTGTATGTTGGTGGAGAATTTGTTGGCGGCTGCGACATTGTAATGGAGCTAAACCAACGCGGTGAACTTGCCACTATTGTTCAAGAGGCGATCGCTCAATAGGTAAATAAAAAAGGGCGCAAAGCGCCCTTTTTTATAGAGCATTTGATAATGCTTTCTTAGTTCTTTTCCAAGCCCAAGAGCCAAGACCAAATACAATTAAGCTAAAAACAATTAGCACTATTTGAAAGCCAATTTGTTGCTTGCCTCCGTTTTGTGTGCCAAATACCCCTGTCAGAAAATCTAGGGAGATAGCAATCAGGGCAAGAGGCAAACTAGCAGCTATGTTTTCACCATTATTTAATAACCCAAACACCTTGCCGCGCATATTCTCAGGAGTATGCTCTTGAATCGCCGTTCGCATAGGAATCACGATTAACGAACCGTTGACACCAATAAAACTGCCGATCAGCCAAGCAACCCATTGATTAGTTACAAATGCATACATCATCAAGCCGATCGCTATTCCAACAAAGCCAATGAATGGTAATGGTCTATGTCCAAACTTCTTGCCAAATTTTCCTAAAATAAATGCCCCGATAACTAACCCGACGCCTACCGATGCAACAAAAGATCCAAACTCCTCGCGATTACCTGTAACGACTTCAGCGAGATTTAGCGAAAGTTTTTGCATCGCACCAAGAACTGCGTATAGCAAAATCATCTGCAACATTGCCCCACCAATCAAATGATTGTGGCGAACATATTGAAAAGCTTCTCTTAAATCAGTCCATATTCCCGAACCTACTTTTTTAGGCTGGATAATCTCATCTTTTGGTAAAGCAAATAGAAAGAACCCAGAGATTACATATAAACTACCTAGCAAAACTTCACGGCTATAAGCTTTAGCCTCAGGAAAGAGACTTAATGTAAAAGCGAGCAGTGGCGCTCCGATCGCAAATCCAACAATCAATGATCCCACTTCGGTAATTGTAAATAGAGAATTAGCAGCTAAAAGATCTTTCTTGGGAACGATTAAAGGAATTGCGGATTGTTCTGCAGGTGCGAAGAAGTTAGTTAGGGTGGAAATAAGAAAGGTTAGTAGTAGTAAGACGGCTAATGATCGTGGAGCAAACGGAATAGCAAAAATACAAGCCCCACGCAAAAAGTTACACAAGATTAAAACTTCGCGTTTTGGATGCCAATCAACAAAAATACCTGCAATAGAACCCAAAAATACAGCAGGCAAGGTCATAGCAATCATGATTGCTGATTCTCGCGTATTCACATCATTACCGCCATCAGCAACAGCAAGGGCAATCAGCAAAATCAGGACAACTTTATCAACTAACTGAGCCAATATTTGGGCGAGCCACAATGCCAAAAATTGACGATTACGCAAAACTACTAGATAGCCAGCGGGTGAGTTTAGATCGGGTTCAGACATCTGTAAAAATAGCTAGCTAAAGTGGCTTTTCTCAAACATTGTAGAGACTATGGCGATCTTCAGTAAAGTTATAAGCTTTGCGATATCGATAAAAAAAGGAATCGCAAAGCGATTCCTTTTTTTTATACTGGCGATCGCCGTCGCGATGCTTCTATTTTTTCTTGCTGCTTAGTTTTGAAATCATTGCGATCGCTCTTACCCCTAGGAAACGGAATCACATCAGCCGCAGACATTTCCCTTGCCGACCGAATCAGCAAACCAGCAATAAACAAACAAGATATCGTCGAACTGCCACCGTAACTTAAGAAAGGAAAAGGCAGACCCGTTGTTGGCAAGACACCCGTTGCTACTCCCACATTCAAAATTGCTTGCACCACAATTAATGACGTAGAACCAAGGGCAATCAAACGAACCACGGGATCTTTGCACTTGTAAGTTACCATCAGCCCAATCGAGCCGTAAATCATCACCAGAACTAATAAACAAATCCCGCCAAACAAGCCAAATTCTTCAGCAAAAATCGCAAAAATAAAGTCAGTATATTGAATAGGCAAAAATAGCTTTTGTTGGGATAAGCCAAAACCAGTCCCCCAGAGACCACCAGAGCCAATCGCCATTAAGCTTTGCACCAATTGATAACCATCACCTGCTTGATCTTGCCAAGGATCGAGAAATGACATAATTCTTCTGCGTTGGTATTCGCGAAAAGTGACACTCGCTATTGCAACACAAGTACCTACAGCCGCAGTCCCCAAAAGTTGTAAGCTTGGCAATCCTGCCCCTAATGCAATCAACCATAGCGTAATCCCACATAGAGCAGTCACGCTCAAACTAGGCTGCATTAAAATGCCCCCTAGCACCAACAAAAACACCAACAGCCATCCAATCCTTGTTTTCCAAGGCGTGCGATTCCAGTTACCAAAAAGCTGAGCTGCTTGCAAAATCAGGAATGGCTTAATTAGCTCCGATGGCTGTAATAAGAATGAACTAGATCCCACTGATAGCCATCTTGTTGCCGCGTTGCGTGTTGTCCCTAGCCCTGGGATATGGGTTGCATAGAGCATTGCCAGAATAATGAACAAAAAGATTGGGCTGATTTTGAGCATGAACTTTAATGGCACATGCACGATCGCATTAAAGAGCAATAAACCAATCACCGCCCACGCTAATTGGTATTTGAAATAAAGCGTGCCATCTTTAAAGGCAATATCCGCAACGGGATAAGATGCAGAGAAAAGAACTGCTAGTCCGGCAAATAACCACAAGAAAGTCAGCCATCTAAGGAGACGGGCTTCTTTTGCCCATTTATCGACGGTGCGATCGAAAAATGGAAAGGCTTGAAAAATCTGAAGGAGTTTCACGGCTGAATGGGGACTGAAGGAGTCGGAGTTGAGAAGCGGACAAATCGCCATCTCAACTTTCTGGGTTTTACTTTACTACAGTTAACTCAAAATTCAAGTTATAAAGTTTTCGTAAATTGCAAACTTCATAGTCATTGATATTGGTGTCATGCAATTCCAGATTATAAAAATCTATAAATTCTTCTTCAAAAAGGGGCCCCGCGTGCCAAGTGCCAGCATTTAGTTTGATAAAACAATTGCCCGTAATCTGAAATGCAGCTATTTGCGTTAAATCAATTTGCGCTGGTGCTGAGGCTGGAGCAACTGCCATGAACCATGCTTTCCCATTAAGAGAGCCCAGACATTGAGTGCATTGTTGATGCCGCGCCAAGCTCTTAAATTTAAGCCCAACTTTGTGGAGGTGCATGATGTAAAAACGCGGAATCCCCGATAAGACTAGCTGAGCATCATTCATATCAAATTGCTTACTGTCATCAGTCGGAAAAATTACTTGCCCATAGGGTTGAAAATTTTCAGGCGTAATTAATTGCGGAGTAAACTGAGTTGGTAAATGTGCGATCGCCATATAGAAAATGCTTTAAGCCTGTTTGAGATTCAAAGCTTCAATCATGATCCGAATATTTTCGGCTTGGATTTTGACTGTTTCCGCTTGCAGTTGCGCCGAAATTGAATAGCGATCGGCAGTTGCACTTTGCTGTTTAGTCACTTCCTTGAGTTCATGTAACTCGTCTTTTATATCTACCACATCAAGGGCAACCACATCGCGCTGAGTGTAAAGATGCTCAATCAGACTGTCTAATCTACTATTTGTAGCACGTAATTCTTGTCTCAATGCTTGTGACTCTTCTGCTAGAGCAATCAAAGCAATCTCTACACGGTCTAGTCTATTGTTTATGTCTTGAGTCATTTTTTATTCCCTTGACGTACAACTCAATTTTACACCTGATGTTTTATACCTGATGTAAGCCCATCATAAAGTACATCAAAATGCGCTTGAGTGGAGAGATTTGCAGAAGCAGTAACCCAAAGCGGCGTAAGACTTTAAAGAACCAGTTATGGTTAGAAAATAGGCGATTAGAAATATCAGTAAGCCAAATTACGCCTAAGTTATCCCATTTACGTTTGGATTGATAGCGTTTTAAAACTGCGATCGCCCCCAGATCCTCATGATTTTGATGAGCAGCTTTTAACACCTTTGCCAAAGCATTAACATCACGAATACCAAGATTCATGCCCTGACCTGCGATCGGGTGAGTAGTATGCGCTGCATCACCAATTAGGGCTATGCGAGGCTGAATATAAGTTTGGCTATGCATCCATCGAGGAACATAGTTAGTCCGAGTTCGCGATTCAACTGTGAGCTTTCCCAGCTTGTGGATGAGAGGTGCACCAAACCGTTTTGCTAGCTCTTGTAAAAATGTCGATTCATCAAGGGCTAATAAAATCGGGGTTTCTTCCTTGGTGGCAGTCCAAACAATGCAAGCGCGATCGCAACCTAACGGCAAAATTGCAAAGGGACCACTTGATTGAAATCTTTCGTAGGCAAAATTTTGATGAGGATTCTCTGACTTAACTGTAGTCACAATGCAGGTTTGCTCGTACTGACGCTCCGAGATCTCAATCTTTGCCATTTGGCGCACTTGAGATCGCCCACCATCAGCACCAACTAATAATTTGGTTTCCAAATATTGTTCGCCGATTTCCGAACTAATTTTTACACGCATCACATCGCGATCGTTGACATGCTCGATATCTAAGATTTTGGCAGGACAAATTAGTTCTAAATTTTGGCATTCCTTTGCAAATTCCCAGAGCGAAGCCAAAGTCACAGCATTTTCGACAATATAGCCTAATGCTTCTTGCCCCATATCCTCACGGCACAAGTGTACTTGATAAGGCAAATCTCCTTCTGAGACTTGAATCGTATGCATTGGGGTTACACCTCGTTGCTGCATTCCTCCCCAAACACCGATATTTTGCCAAATCTGGCTTGAGCCATATGCGATCGCACTAGCGCGACCATCAGCCGTAAATTCTCCACGCAAGAAATTACCATTACCTTCAATAATTCCCACCTTGAGATTGCGGTTTGCTAAGCAATTCTTGTCACCTAACGCACAGGCTAAACTCGCTCCTACCATTCCCGCACCGACAATCAGCACATCAAACATTAGTTAAGTTACTTTCTAAATTGTTTTTTATAGTTCTTCTTATTATCAATACTTTGTAAAGAAATATTGCAAAATCACAGATATTTTTAACTATACCTAAATTCATTTAGCCTGAAGCAAGAACTAAATGAATTTTATGACTTCACTAAATCGATAATTGCTGTCTTTATCAGCATGAGAGCAATCAAAAAAGCCCTTACCTCAAATAAATTCTGATATAGCTTTTGCCAAGTGTACTAAGACATAAAACCCAGCAAGGGTTTTGAATCCTTAAGATTGCCTTGCCATTTTGAAAAAAGATAATTGTCTAAAAAGGTTACAACTAACTAACAGTTAGGCTGGTATGGTATAGAAAAGAATAGAGATTTTATGCTTGCTTCCTGCTTAAGATTCTAAATTCTGTAACTACAACAGTTGTTAATTGCTATATCAGCAACAGAAGATTGGGTCTTAAAGTGGGAAAATTTTAGATTAGAAAGAAAATTTTGGAGAAAGTTGGATGAGTTCCCCAGCAGCACTGTCAGCGTCATTAGTACAGATAGTTAATTTAGAGAGCGATCTGCGTGCCGCCAATTCCCGTCTACGATATCGTCTCAAGCTCGTAGAGGATTTGTGGGAATCAGTCCTATTAAGAGAAAGCGGTCAAGAATTAGTCGATTTATTACGACAACTAAGAGCCATGTGTTCTCCCGAAGGGCAAGCACCTGAATATCCAGCCCAAGAAGTCTTAAAAGTGGTCGAAAGCCTTGATTTACAAGAAGCAACTACGGCAGCTCGTGCTTTTGCTTTATTTTTTCAACTAATTAATATTGTTGAGCAAGATCATGAGCAAGAGCAAACTAACATCCATCGGATCAGCCCGATCAATAGTGAAGCTGAATACCCTGTCGGCACATTTCGTTGGCTCTTCCCTGAGCTCAAAAAACTAAATGTGCCCCCACGCCAAATTCAAAAAGTTCTAAACAATCTTGATATCAGTCTAGTCTTTACCGCTCACCCTACCGAAATTGTGCGGCATACAATTCGTGAGAAACAACGCACGATCGCAAAGATGCTTAAGGAACTGGATCGAATCAGCGATCCTAAAGGCGCCGAAATCGCCCCACAGGCGATCTCTTTGAGCTGGGAAGCTGCAGCATTGCAGGAGCAAATTGCCGAAGAAATCCGACTCTGGTGGCGCACTGATGAGTTAAACCAAATCAAGCCCACGGTTTTAGACGAAGCCGACTATACATTGCACTATTTTGAAGAAGTCTTATTTGATGCAATCCCCGTACTTTACGATCGCATTGCTTCAGCTATTTCAGAAACCTTTCCCAAGCTAACCTTACCGCGCTACAACTTTTGTAACTTTGGCTCATGGGTAGGTAGCGATCGCGACGGAAACCCATATGTCACACCTGAAGTAACTTGGCAAACCGCCTGCTATCAGCGCAATCTTGTGCTTAACAAGTACATTAAATCCGTTGAGCGACTTAGTCGCCTGCTGTCGCTATCGCAAAGTCTCAGTGATGTGTCCCAAGAATTGCTCGACTCCCTTGGGGACGATCAAATTTATTTGCCTGAAATCTATGAGAAATACTCACTCAAGTACCGACAAGAGCCTTACCGTCTAAAACTAGCCTATGTACACGAGCGACTCATCCGAACCCGCGATCGCAACCAAAAATTACGTCATAGCGGTTGGCAAGCCTCAGAAATGGAGCTATCCACCAAAGGTCAAGAGAATCAACTATACAATCACGTTTCGGAATTTTTGGCAGAGTTAAAGCTAGTTCAGGCAAGTTTAGTAGAAACAAAACTCAACCCCAAACCCCTCGAGAATCTGATTCGTCAGGTTGATGTCTATGGGTTTCATCTTGCCCACCTTGATATCCGACAAGAGAGTACCCAACATAGCAACACCATCGCGGAAATTGCCGATGCACTTCAGCTTCTTGATAAGCCCTATGATGACCTGACCGAAGTCGAAAAGGTTACATGGTTAACTCAAGAGCTAAAAACTCGTCGCCCAATGATTCCTGCCAAGCTCGACTTTAGCGCCAGAACAAACGAAATTATTGAGACATTTCGGATGGTTGCCAAGGTTCAACAAGAATTTTCTGTCGCCATTTGCAACAACTACGTGATCAGTATGAATCGTAGTGTCAGCGATATTCTCGAAGTATTATTGCTGGCTAAGGAGGCAGGACTTTATAATCCTGCAACGGGTATGGGTTCGCTCAGCATCGCACCTTTATTTGAGACGGTCGAGGATTTACGCAGCGCCCCGCCAATTATGACCGAGCTATTTGAGCTGCCGCTTTACCGTTCTTATCTTGAATGCCATGAACATTTGCAGGAGGTGATGCTTGGTTACTCAGATAGCAACAAAGATTCGGGATTTTTAAGCAGCAATTGGGAAATTTATAAAGCACAACGTGCTCTCCAAGAGGTTTGCCAAAAATATCAAGTCGATCTCCGCATGTTCCATGGACGAGGTGGATCGGTCGGACGAGGTGGCGGACCAACCTATGAAGCGATCTTGGCTCAACCAGGACGCAGTATCGAAGGGCGGATCAAGATCACCGAGCAAGGTGAAGTACTTGCTTCAAAATATTCTTTGCCTGAAATAGCTCTCTACAATCTGGAGACGATCGCAGCAGCAGTCATCCAAGCGGCTCTCTTACCTAGCAGTACTGACACTCTCGACTGCTGGCTAGATACGATGGAAGGGATTTCGGTGCGATCGCGCCAAGTTTATCGACATCTCATATATGAGCAACCAAATCTAGTCGAATTTTTTCATCAAGTCACCCCGATCGAAGAAATCAGTCAATTACAAATTAGCTCCCGCCCCGCAAGACGAGCAGGTAAGAGAGATCTGGCAAGTTTAAGGGCAATTCCGTGGGTATTTAGTTGGACTCAAAGCCGATTTTTATTACCTTCTTGGTATGGCATTGGGGCAGCCCTTGAAGAGTTTCTTCAGCAAAACCCTGATGGTCATTTATCATTGTTGCAATATTTTTATAGCAAATGGCCATTCTTTAAAACGGCAATCTCTCGTGTGGAGATGACACTAGCTAAAACTGATTTACAAATCGCGCATCACTATATGCGGGAGCTGACCAGAGAAGGCTATGAAGAAGCTTTTATAGAAGTATTTGCAGAAATCCATGAAGAGTATCAACGTACTCGAAAAGTAATTCAAGCAATTACAGGACAAAAACAAATCCTTGATAGCGATCGCGATCTTCAGCGATCTGTACAATTGCGTAATGGCTCGATCGTCCCCCTTGGTTTCATCCAAGCTTCGTTGCTCAAGCGCTTACGTCAACACCGTTCTGATACTGTCGATCTGCGATCGCGTTACTCCAAAAACGAACTATTGCGTGGTGCATTACTTACCATCAACGGCATTGCCGCAGGCATGAGAAATACAGGCTAAAAAAGGAATGGACAAGAAATGTCCATTCCTTTTAAGAGATAGCCTCATTTAAGTTCAGAGATCAAACTCCAAAGGCTTGTTTGACAATCAAAATTGCTGAAGCACACTGGATGTGCTTTCTAGTTAGAACACAAAGCGCTATGTATCCATGTTACGATTTTGGACAAACTGAGCGCGTTTACATAAGCTGTGAGGAATATGAGCCCCAATCGTAATTTCCACGATCCCATCAGGGTTGGTGTTATAGGTATCGGTAATATGGGGCAGCATCACGCAAGGGTTCTCAGCTTGCTCAAGGATGCAGAACTAATTGGCGTTTCTGACTTGAGCGTAGAGCGTGGGCGCGATACTGCTAGTAAACATCGTGTTCTCTTTTTTGAGGATTATCGAGACCTTTTACCTCTGGTGGATGCGGTCTGCATTGCAGTACCCACAAGGTTACATTATGATGTAGGCACAACTTGTCTCAAAGCGGGGGTTCATGTACTTATCGAAAAGCCGATCGCTGCCACCATTGAAGAGGCTGAATCCCTAGTTAAAACTGCATCCGACCACAATCGAATTCTCCAAGTCGGGCATATCGAAAGATTCAATCCTGCATTTCAAGAGCTCAGCAAAGTTTTAAAGCATGAGACAATTTTGGCGATCGAGGCGGATCGCATGAGTCCCTATTCACAAAGGGCTAATGATGTATCAGTCGTATTTGATCTAATGATTCACGACATTGACATCATTTTGGAGCTAGTTGATGCGCCCATCGTACGTGTTTCTGCTCATGGCAATCGTGTATCTCCTGAGTCTGAGTACCTCGATTATGTGACTGCAACAATTGGTTTTGAAAATAGTGTGATTGCCACGCTCACCGCTAGCAAAGTTACACATCGCAAAAAACGCAAAATTACGGCTCATTGCACAAACTCACTCACCGAGTCTGATTTCTTAAACAACGAAATTTTGATTTATCGCCAAACTACGGCTAACTGGACAACTGATTACGGCCAAGTCCTTTATCGTCAAGATGGGTTTATCGAAAAAGTTCATACCAGTAATATCGAGCCACTTCATGCTGAGCTAGAACATTTCGTGGCTTGTGTTCGTGATAACCAGCAACCATCGGTCGGCGGCGATCAAGCTCTCAAGACGTTGCGCCTTGCTAGCCTGATCGAACAAACGGCTCTTGATGGTCAAGTTTGGCGCAGTTGCGATCTGCAACTACGTGAAATTGCGATCGCAGGAAGTTATTAAAAGCCTAAAGATGAGAGTCAGTGCTTCGCACCGACTCTCATAATTAACAAAAAAGAGAAGTAGAGCTAAGCTCTACTTCTCTTTTTTGTTGCAGATTTGCTTTGAGATAGGTCACCCATTAGCATGATTGTTTAGAGATAGAATCCATTTTAAAAAGCCACAACATAGATGCAGAAGGAATTTTAGCAACTTTTATGGCAAAAGGAACAATGGGAACAATGCGAATTCTCTCCAGTCAAAAGAGTCATCTCACACAGCAAAACAATGCAGGAAATCAAGCTCATGAAATCTCTTACAAAAATCTCTCTCGGTATTGCGATCGCTACTTCTGTTCTTACCTCTTTTAGCGCGATCGCCTCAGCCGAAGAAGTAAAACAACCTGGTAGTTACGTAGGCTTGGGTATCTCTCTCCAAAGCTTTGCCACAACCCCATCTACATTTGGTGCAAACTTAGCTGGCCGCTATAAATTTGATGGTGTACCAATTTCTGCTAGAAGTTCTGTGCTCTTTGGGAATGGTGGAACTTCAATTGTTCCTACTGTATCCTATGACTTACCTGTTGGCGATCGCACTAATGTTTATCTTGGCGCTGGAGCATCATTTAAAGTTGGCGGAGATAGTAGCTTAACAGGCAATCAAACCTCTTTCGCTCTGCAACCCGGAGTAGAAGTTAGCCTCAACAAGAGCGTTCTACTTTACAGCAACGCAGTGATTCCATTCAATGGTCAAAGCAATGGAACTGCAGGTACCTCGCTCCAAGCAGGTGTAGGCATTCAATTCTAAAAGAACAAAAAATAGAGGCAGCGCGAAGCGCCACCTCTATTTTTTGTTCTCTAAAAGAAGTCGCTTCGCGACTTCTTTTTTTATGCTTCCCAAAAGGGACAGCCTTGACATGGTCCGTCAGGATTTACAGCACAACGGATCATTTCTGAACAAGCGTTATAGCGACAACTACTATCTCCAATAACCCAACGACCATTGCTCAAGCTTCTCTCCAGATTTTCTGGTATTAACTGTACATATACTAAAACTCTAAATAAGTTGTATTTACCTCTACGAAACTGATATCGATGACGACGTTCTAAAATTGTGTAGGTTTTACCTTCCAAATCAATATGGTCTCCGGGTTGCGGCATCCAATCTAGGTATATTTTGCCTAAAGTGCTTTCAGGATAAAGAGTACAAATCTCTGTCGGCACTGACAATATTTCCATAGAACTAATAATTTAAACTATATTTAATTTCTTTGAACTCAACTTATTGTAAACCCCAAAACTAAAGTATGAGAATCATTATTTAGCAATATCTATCATTTAAAACAAGTAGGGATCTAAGAATATCAATATATTTATTACAACAATTCTCAAAATGACATTGCCATTTTGAGAATCTAAAAGCCTTACTGGATTTGCTTTTCAACCCTCGAAAGTGTAGTCACACTTTTTGGGCGCTATAATGATTTTGTCGCAAACAAAGCTTCATTATGCGCCTTTGCCTCAATCCTAATTGCAATAGCCAGAATATAGACACATTAATGCTTTGCCAGCAATGTGGATGCGAATTACTCATTGATCGCGCATATGCAGTGAAGAGATTACTTAGCGATAAAAGCGGCTTTGGGACAATCTACGAAGTTGAAGATGCCAATCAACATCCTAAAGTACTCAAAATTCTCAAACCCGAGTTAAACGATCAACAAAAAACCGTCGAGCTTTTTGAAAAAGAAGCTTTTTTGTTTGGGCAAATTGATTTCATGGGATTACCCAAAATCGATGCTTATATCCATCATTATTTACCAGACAGAAAAATGATATATGGCATTGTCATGGAAAAAATTGAAGGAATTAATCTTCATGATTGGAACTATACCTATAAAAAGCTCTCAGAGCAAATGGCGATGGGATGGATGCGTCAAATCGTTCGAGTATTACAAATAGTTCATCAAAAGGGCTATTTCCATACAACAGATAAAGCAAGCGCAGAAAAACTGCAATCGCATATGGATCGGATTAGCGATCGCACTTACGGTATTAACTGGATATGCGATCGCTATTTTGAGTCGAATTATCCCTTCGCCGATTCTGTTGACCGTAACCATCGTTCAACCAAAATGATTAGTAGAGAGAAACACATAAAGAAGAATATGCTTCTCTCTAAAATATTTATTTTCAAAGAGTTACTTCTCAACACTTTGAAAATAAATATTGTGATTTATTTAATATAAGTTACTTTCATAAATCTCCCTCGTAAATGTTGTTTCTCTTTTCTGCCGTTACCATTAGCCAATTATGCAAGTTAAACGATTAGTAGCAATCGCCTTCTTCTTTCTGACCTTGGTGATATTTATCCACTTAGCAGAGCCAGCTAAAACCAAGGTAATTGCTGATGCCGAGTTTACGGAAACTCGTCCAAAAAGCACACAGAGCTATACGAAAAAAATTGCACAACAAAATCTTCCAGAAATTAATTTTTCGTCAGAAATCAACCAATCAGCACCAGTATTTGGCTGTCAAATCCAACCGCCAGCGAATCCACCCGATCCATCGTTACCCGCAGCACTTACTGCTACGCCTATAACTATGGAGCGATTTCGGAAGCCAATCAGCGACTCTACATCGAATACTAATTCTTCCCCCAAGACTATCGCTTATAGCCCTAGGGAAATAATTGCTTTGGCGGCAGCCTCCAACTATGGAGAGCGATATATAAAAGATCTATCAGGCAATCTCGCAAATCTATCACCCATCATTGTCCTTCATGAAACTGTGGGATCTACTAATAGTGTCATTAATTTTTTCCAAGAATTCCATACTGATGAGGATAATCAGGCTAGCTATCACACGTTAATTGCGATCGATGGAACGATTATCTACTTTGTCCCACCAGATAAACGCGCTTTTGGAGCAGGGAATTCTGTTTTTGTAAGTTCATCAGGCAATGAAGCAGTACAGACTAACCCTCGATATCCCAGTTCTGTAAATAATTTTGCCTATCATATTTCTCTAGAAACGCCCGAAGATGGAATGCATAATGGTTATACCCATAGTGGATATACAGAAGCTCAATATCAGTCTCTAGCATGGTTAGTTGCTAAAACAGATGTCCCGCTAGAGAGAATTACTACGCACAAAATTGTCGATCGCTCAGGTTCACGTATCGATCCTCGCAGTTTCAATTTTAATCTTTTCCAAAAACTGTTAAGTGAGTATCCTAGAATTAAAGAAATCTTTATTGGATGTCCTTCAGCACGCTAGCCCAACAACAAACAACATCAAATCACGAAATGGCAATGCCATTTCGTGATTCCGAAACCCTTACTGGGTTTGCTTTTCAACTCCCGAAAGTGTGGCGACACTTTCGGGAGTTGGTATAATCATAAAAAAAAGGTGAGTTACAAGAACTCACCCTAATATCTTAAGCAGAAAGTCCAGCGCCTACTTTGCCTCTACAGGCATACCCAAAATGTCCTCGATGCGAGGCATTTGGTCTAAAGGAATCACCCGACCTTGATCTTCAAAATTGGAGATCTGATCGAAGTTGAGATAGCGATAGAGGTCGCTGGCAAACGGATCGATCTTTCTAGTCACGATCGCTTGATACTCATCTACCGTGGGAATACGACCTAGCAAGGCACAGACAGCCGCTAGTTCTGCCGAGCCTAGATAGACTTGAGCATCTTTGCCCATGCGATTATTGAAGTTGCGGGTGGAAGTCGAGAATACGGTTGCACCATCGGCAACACGGGCTTGGTTGCCCATGCAGAGTGAACAACCAGGAACTTCCGTTCTTGCACCAGCTACACCGAAAGTGCTGTAAATCCCTTCTTCTTTGAGTTGAAACTCATCCATACGGGTTGGAGGCGCAATCCAGAGACGAGTTTTGACAGGCGGTTCTTTTTCGAGAACCTTGGCGGCAGCACGGTAATGACCGATATTGGTCATGCATGAGCCAATAAATACTTCATCAACGCGATCGCCTGCAACTTCCGAGAGCAACTTTACATTGTCAGGATCGTTTGGTGCAGCAACAATTGGCTCTTTTATTTCATTAAGATCGATCTCAATGATCTCTGCATACTCGGCATCAGGATCTGCTTCCATGAGAACAGGATTAGCTAACCACTCTTCCATTTTGGCAATGCGACGAGTGAGGGTTTTCGCATCGTGGTAATCACGGGCAATCATGTTTTTCATCAAGGCGATGTTCGATCGCAAATATTCTGAAACTGTCTCAATACTTAGTTTAATCGTGCTACCTGAGCAAGAACGCTCGGCGGTGGCATCGGTTAACTCAAAAGCCTGCTCAACCTTGAGATCGGGTAAGCCTTCAATCTCCATAATCCTACCAGCGAAGACATTTTTTTTATTCTTCTTCTCAACGGTCAGCAATCCTTTTTGAATTGCAATATAAGGAATCGCATTTACGACATCCCTTAGGGTGACACCAGGTTGTAACTCACCTGTAAATCGCACTAAAACCGATTCAGGCATATCTAATGGCATAATGCCAAGGGCAGCAGCAAAGGCGACCAGTCCCGAACCAGCAGGGAAAGAAATGCCAAGAGGAAAACGGGTATGAGAATCGCCACCAGTGCCGACGGTGTCAGGCAACAGCATCCGATTTAGCCAAGAGTGGATAATGCCATCGTTGGGACGTAGCGCCACACCAGCACGGGTAGCAAAGAAATCGGGAAGTTCCTTATGAGTTTTGATGTCAGTGGGTTTAGGATAAGCGGCGGTGTGGCAGAAGCTCTGTAATACTAAGTCAGCACTAAATCCTAAACAGGCTAGCTCCTGTAACTCATCGCGAGTCATGGGACCTGTTGTGTCTTGAGAACCAACTGTGGTCATAAGGGGTTCGCAAGAAGTGTAGGGGCGCACACCAACGACACCGCAAGCTTTACCAACCATCTTTTGAGCTAGGGTGAAGCCTTTGCCAGTATCAACAGGAGTAGATGGAAGGATAAATACTTCGCTAGCAGGTAAGCCGAGCGCATGGCGAGTTTTGGCAGTCAAACTGCGCCCAATCAGAAGGGGGATTCTACCACCAGCACGCACTTCGTCAGAGATGGTGTCTGGAGTAAGACTAAAGGTGGAAAGGGTTTCGCCAGCTGAGTTGGTAATCTTACCTTCGTGAGTGTGGATCGTAATCACATCACCCATTTCCAATTTTGAAACATCACATTGAATCGGCAATGCACCTGCATCTTCGGCGGTATTAAAGAAAATCGGGGCGATTGTGCTACCGAGAATCACTCCGCCCGATCGCTTGTTAGGAATAAACGGAATATCATTGCCGATATGCCACAGCACCGAGTTAATCGCTGATTTGCGTGAAGAACCTGTTCCTACGACATCGCCGACAAAGGCGACGGGATGACCTTTCTGTTTGAGTTCCACAATCTTCTTCAAACCTTCAGGCATCATCGATTCCAACATACTTAGGGCATGGAGGGGAATATCGGGACGAGAGAAGGCTTGAGAGGCGGGTGAGAAGTCATCGGTGTTAATTTCGCCTGTGACTTTAAATACTGTCACGGTCAAAGTTTCAGGCAGCACAGGACGACTGGTAAACCATTCCGCCATCGCCCATGAATCGATCACGGCTTTAGCTCTAGCATTGGTCTTGGAAAGTTCTAAAACTTGGTTAAAAGCATCAAACACCAATAGGGTTTTCTTCAAAGCTGTGGCAGCAAGATCCCCTAGTTGGTCATTGGCGAGCAAATCAATTAGGGTGTGGACGTTATAGCCGCCTACCATAGTGCCGAGCAGTTCCACAGCCCTTGATGGCGAAATGAGTGGTGATTTTTGCTCACCTTTGGCGATCGCGGTTAGCCATCCTGCTTTGACGTAGGCAGCTTGATCGACACCTGGAGGAATGCGATCGCGAAGTAACAATAATAAAAATTCCTCTTCGCCTGCGGGGGGATTTTGCAATAAATCACAAAGTGCAGAAGCTTGCACAGCATTCAAGGGCAAAGGTGGAATTCCTTGCTGAGCGCGTTCGGCAACATGGTCACGGTAGGCTGACAACATACGGTGTTATTTTTAATTCTTACGAAAACTTATATTCATTATTGATCGTAATACTAAATCCTATGAATATTCTATGCGTGAAATATGATTAGATGCGATCATGACTATTTTCCTAATCTATTCTAGTTCTTGAGGGGTTGAGAATAAATGCGTAGCTTCTCTACGCATTTATTTTCTTCTATGCTTAGCTCATCAAAAATTAAGCGATCGCCATTGCTTGAGGGGCTAATGCCGAAATCACTGCGTCAGCGTTAGCTGTCCAGCCAATAATACCGCCTTGAGCACGAAGCATTTCAATCGTTGAAGATTTAAATTCTGGGAAATAGCTCGCCGTTCCATCTTCAATTAGCAAGCATTCGTAACCGCGATCGTTAGCTTCACGCATCGTGGTCTGTACACATACTTCCGTAGTAACGCCAGTAAATAGAAGATGGGTAATCCCTTCTTTTTGCAGAATCTCCTCTAAACTTGTGCGACAAAATGCTCCTTTCCCTGGTTTAACAATCACAATTTCATTCTCTAGAGGCGTAAGCTCAGGAATAATGTTGTTTCCATCTTCACCAACGATTAGAATTCTGCCCATTGTCCCTTGATCGCCAATTTTAGGATTGCCTTGACCTCGATTGAGCTTAGATGGAGGACAGTCTGATAAGTCAGGAGAATGAGCCTCGATGGTATGAATTACAGGTAAATCTAGCGATCGAAAAGTTTCTAAGAGACTCTTAACTGTTGGCACAATGCTTTGGAGCTGAGTGACATCGTTACCCAATGCATCACCAAAACCACCATGCTCTAAGAAGTCACGTTGCATATCAATAATGACTAGAGCTATTTTGCTCTCAGTTGGCAATTCATAGTCGTAAGGTTGAGCCGCGATCGCAGACATAAGTTTGTCCTCAATAATTTAACTGATATTACGTGGAACGCAGATGATGAATCTCTTGCTGCTAGAGTGGCAGGGCAACCACGGGGGGATTGCCCCTACCTGAAAAATTTAGATCTTGTAGGGGCTGTGCCCCTGTACCAGCCCTAAATCTTTGCTGTTGCTGGAATTCTATCTGCGTAAGGTGAGTAATTTGAGTATAGGGGCTTGGAGTTTGCATTTTGCCTACAGCAAAATGCAAACTGCTTATTCGTGAATAATTACAGGCTTTTCCCAGACAATGAGAACTACACATCCTTCTTCGCTAGAGACTTGATGACTAGTATCAGGTGAATTGATGACTACTGAACCTTTGGTATATTTGCCATTAGCATCGGCTTGTGAACCCGACAAGATAAATATATGTTCGTATCCTGAATGGGAATGATGGGGAACCTTCGCTCCTGCCTCATAGCGCAACAAAGCTGCACTTGCTCCCATATCATTTTTGTATAAAGGGTAGATTTCAACTCCTTTGCGAAATGGCTCCCATGGCAGATCGTCATAGCTAGAACGAGTGAGCAATTCAGGAAAGATCCGAACCTGTTGATTGATAATCATGTTTTTTTAATATAAAGGTTTTGAATTTGCGTATGGCAAATTCAAAACCTCAAAATCCTATTTAATGTCCTGCCATTTTCTGTCCGATCTCAGCGAGATTAGCTTCAGCACTGGTGCTTTCGTAAACGAATTTGCCATCGCTAATGACCAAAATGCGATCGCTTAAAGTCAAAATCTCATCAAGATCTTCGCTGACCAAGAGTACAGCTACACCCCGATTCCGAGCTTCCACAATTTGGTTGTGAATATACTCAACCGCTGCGAAGTCTAGACCAAAGACAGGATTTGCCACAATCAATAATTTGATTTTTTCTGCGGAAAGCTCTCTCGCAAGAACTGTACGCTGCACATTACCTCCTGAGAGATTACCGACAGGGGTTTCAGGTGATGGCGTTTTGATCGAGAATACCTTAATCAAATTCTTGGCAGTTTCGCGAATTGCTTTAAATAGCAGTAAAATTCCGCCTTTAGCTTGTGGAGTTCTATCAAAGGTTCTTAAAGCCAAATTCTCTGCAACGCTCATATAGGGTACACAGGCATTGCGAAGAGGTTCTTCAGGTAGTGAGAATACTTGATGGCTATACATTTCTTTGCGGGTTGCATAGTAGCGATCGCCATTGACCAAAACTTCGCCAGAGGTGGGGATGCGCTGGCCAGAGAGAACTTCCACTAGCTCCTTCTGTCCATTGCCTGACACGCCAGCGATACCCACAATTTCACCGCTTTTAATTTTTAAATCAACACCAGCAACTGCTTCTAACCCATTGTCGCGATCGGCATGGATATTCCGCACTTCAAGAACGAGATTATCTGTCGCAACTTCTGTTTTAATAACTTGACGTGCTTCTTTGGCTTCACCAAGCATCATTGCCGCCATATCCGAGACTGACAGATCTTTAGTAGAACCTGTCCCTACATATTTGCCTTTACGGAGCACCGTGACATCATCCGCAAAGGCAGTAATCTCACGGAACTTGTGACTGATCATCAAGACGCTCAAGCGTCCTGCTGTAACTTCCTCGCGCAAAAGCCCTAACACTTCATCGGCTTCTTGAGGAGTCAAAACTGATGTTGGTTCATCGAGAATGAGAATGCGACTTTTGAGATAAAGTTGTTTGAGAATTTCTAACTTCTGCTTTTGCCCAGCCGCTAATTGCGAGATTGGGGTATTGAGATCGATTTTAAAAGGAGCTGATGCCATAAATGTTTCTAGCTTATCTAATTCATCCTTCCAATTAATGATCTTTGGAGTGTCAGGACGAACCAGCAAGAGATTCTCGGCAACCGTCATCGCAGGCACAACTGTGAAATGCTGATAAACCATGCCGATGCCATAGTTATAGGCATCACGTGGACTGCTGATATCGCGAGAATGTTTGTCGATCAAAATATCGCCGTGACTCGCAGCATGGAAACCCATAATGCATTTGACTAGCGTACTTTTGCCAGCTCCATTTTCGCCGAGTAGTGCATGAAAAGTCCCAGGAGCAAGCTTGAGCGAGACATTATCAACCGCTACGAACGAGCCAAACTTTTTAGAGATATTTACTAGCTCTAATTCAGGTGGTAAGTGCGATCGCAGGGTATCAGCGGAAACACTAGATGGAATAGTCAAGGATGGTATCGACCCTTTCATAGATTCTGCTTCAACCAGATTATCGGCTAGATTGCCTTCAAGATCGTCAGGCATCGGTTTTTCCATGGCAACGTACACTTAAAACATATTTGATAATTTAACTAGAAATTTTGCGCGATCGCTGTAGTCAATGTTTCAGAATCACTGACTGCACCAAATACGCCGCCCTGCATTTCGATCATTTTCAAAGCTGCAAGATGATTGCCATAGTCGGTTGCGCCTGTGCAATCAGACAACATCAAACATTCATAGCCGCGATCGTTGGCATCTCGCATGGTCGTGTGTACGCAGACATCGGTGGTGATGCCTGACAATATAATATTTTGAATACCATTGCGTTTTAAAAGCAAATCGAGATCGGTGGCATAGAATGAGCCTTTTCCAGGTTTGTCGATAATCGGTTCACCTGAGATCGGGTAAAGCTCTGGAATGATATCCCAACCTTTTTCGCCACGGACTAAGATTTTGCCGCAGGGCCCATCATCACCGATGCCTGCACCGATTCTTTGCGATCGCCAGCGCTTGTTTTCAGGTAAATCTGATAAGTCAGGGCGATGTCCTTCGCGGGTGTGAATAATTAGAAAGCCCTTTTCGCGGAACAGGGTTAAAACTTTTTTAATTGGCTCAATCGGGGCACGGGTGAGTGAGAGGTCATAGCCCATTTTGTCCACATAGCCGCCGACACCGCAAAAGTCGGTCTGCATATCGATGATGATCAGAGCAGTATTGTCTGGTCTAAGATCGCCATTATAAGGATATGGGTAGGGCGTAGCGTCAATATACATAAGCGCTTTTAACAAGTAATTAATTATTAATACAAAAAAATTGCATTTGGTAGTTTGTATTAATTGTTAAGTATCTAGATCGCTCAGACTGTTCCTGAGAAACTTATAGTGATCGCTACTTTCTCGAATGAGCTAAAAAAGTTACAAGCCAACCTGCAAAATACTCCCTTCCCAGCCAAGAATTAGACGGTGCGGCGCTTCGCGCCGCACCGTCTAATTCTTGGGTTTTAATGTCTAGTTTTATAGTGGGAAGGGAGTATAGAGTTTTGTTAAGGAATGAAAATTAAATAACATGTGCATATAAAGCCCAAAATTGGTTCGGCAAAGAATTATGGGTAGCAGTCATCAAGCGGGCAATCGCCATCTTTATATATAATTCTGGCTATGACCTTAAATTACCGATCGCTTCCCGTACAACTGCCCAATCCAAATGCGCTTGGCGCGATCGTCGCACTGCATGGTTGGGGAGCAAACTGTGATGATTTAATTTCCCTTGCGCCCCTTGTAGGACTTCAAAACTATCAATGGATTTGTCCTGAAGCTCCCTTTAACCACCCAATGCCCAATGGCAAAATGTGGTACGACTTGCAAAGTCTTGATACTGAAGGTTTAGCCAAAAGCTGCGAAATGCTCAGCCAGTTTCTCGAAGATTTACCAGCCATGACGGGCATACCGTTAGAGAAAACATTTTTGTTAGGATTTTCGCAGGGAGCAGCAATGACCTTGGATGTGGGTTTAGTATTTCCCTTGTCAGGATTAATTGCTCTAAGTGGGTACTTGCACATTACTGAAGAAGAAGTCAAAGAACTTGCATCTGTTTCATTCCCGCCGATTTTAATCACTCATGGTACGCAAGATACAGTTGTTCCAATTAGTGTGGCGCGTAATACAAGAGAGTTTTTTGAGCGTTTAGGCGTAACGGTAGAATATGAAGAATATGAGATGTCACATGAGATCCGTCCTGAAACATGCGATCGCATCCAGACATTTATTTTAGAACATCAGAATACTTAAACCCTAAATACTGAGCTTCTTTGCGCTTCTTTGTATTAACTCTAATTATGGAACCAATTTTTATGATGATAATTACTTCTTTTTTGCTAATTATCTAGTCAATTTTTGATATCACAGTGTATTGTTAAGATTGAAATAGAAATTAAGTATTTTAACGAAATTAATTACCCATAAACATTGCTAGGGCTATAATTCCTAAAGCACTTTACTGGTGTAAGTATTTTATCTAAATACTTAATATTTATAATAAAAGGAGATAATTCATGAATCTTTCGGATACCCAAGTTTTTACAGCATTGGCAGTTGCACTCGTTCCCGCAGTATTAGCAGCTCTCTTAGGTTCCGCTCTTTCCAATTCCTAGTCCTCATCATATCTATTTTTTCAGCCTAGAGGTTGCAAATGGTTGCCAAACGAGATTTATCTCCGCGTTTTTCTCAGCAAGTACAAAAACAAACTCCGCGATCGCGGGGTCAGTACGGGCGAAATGATGCCGTCGGTATACATTCACGCAGCAACCATTCTGCCTCTGGGAACAACGTTGCATCAATTTTTAACGGCGCTAGCAACTACAGTGAAGCATTTGCTCAGAACGTCCAGCTAAAAAAAGAACAGTTCTGCCGAGCCAAAGCTACAGAGTCAATCATCGTCATTGCGGTAAATGTTGCCTTGTCTATTGCGGCGATCGCGGCGATCGCTAAATTACTTCCCTACCAATCTTCACAAAAAGATCGCCTCGACGAGATGACAACAGAGGTAAACTCAGTCGAGCAAAGGGTAAATGGGTTGCGAGAAAAATTACCCCAAACCATAAACTCTGGTAAATCTCAAGAAATGTTATTGAGAAAGTATGGCTGGATCAAAAATAATCAAATGTCGATTAAGCTCCTCGATCCATCTGAAGTCGCATCACCTAATACTGATGGCGTAATGCCCACCACCACGACTGCGCAAAAGTATAATAATGGGCAAACCCCATAAAACGAAATAGGTAAAATTCATTCAACTATAAAAAATAAGAGGGGGCACTAAGTGCCCCCTCTTATTTTTTATAGTTGTTAACTCATAAACCCCAAGAATTGATTGACGGCGCAGAGCGCCGTCAATCAATTCTTGGGGTTTGATTTGTCCTAAGACAAGTGACTGAAGCTATAAAACAAAATCACGATTGGCTTAATCTCATTTTGCTGACGGCTGTAATATAGCCTATGCCTTTGGACAGAAATTTTAGGATAAAACTCGAAAATATTATGATAGGAGCGATCGCAAATCACCAGAAGTACCACTTTTACAAGGAATTTATTGAGCTTATAAAGCCTTTATAAGCTCTTTACCATTAGTTGCGCAAAGCTTTGTAATACAGCCTACGCAAATTGCTGCGGGTAGACGGTAAACTATATCAAAGCTGAAATTTAGGTTGGATTTGTGAGATCTCGGATCGAGCGAGTCTTTTCCGAAGACTGGCTAAATTATTATATCGATCTCTTTTTTGGAGCGAACTGACTGTGACTATTTACGTTGGAAATTTGTCTTATCAAGCTGCTAAAGACGACTTAACAAGCGTCTTTTCAGACTACGGCACCGTAAAGCGCGTGCAATTGCCCACCGACCAAGAAACAGGTCGAGTTCGGGGCTTCGCCTTCGTGGATATGGAGGACGATGCTCAAGAAGAAGCGGCGATCGCGGCGCTAAACGAAGCCGAATGGATGGGACGAACCCTTCGCGTTAATAAGGCTAAGCCCCGTGCTGAACGTAGTAATGATCGCCCTAGAGGTCGTGGCTACGCCTAGGTCTAATTAATTGCAAAAATCGCAAAATACGAAGAATGCCATGGTGTTCTTCGTATTTTGCTATGAGTAAACCAATATGAGCAGATACGTACTTGTCTTAAAGCTTTTCTGGTCAACTGCGATCTCCGCCGAACTTGAATATCGGATTAATTTTGCGATCGCTGCCCTGAGTAGTATTGGCAATTTGGCAGGAAGTCTGTTTGGATTATTTTTGTTTTATCGCACTGGTTACACTTTTGCGGGGTGGCGATGGGAAGAGGCGATCCTTGTACTTGGTATATTTACGATCCTCGAAGGCTTTTCTAGCACCTTTCTTGCGCCGAACTTAAGCAAGATCGTAGATCATGTGCAGAATGGCACGTTGGATTTTGTACTTTTAAAACCAATTAGCAGTCAATTTTGGTTATCAGCAAGAGCATTATCACCTTGGGGATTTCCTAATCTGATTTTTGGCTGTGGCATTTTGCTATATGCAGGCAACAAACTGGGATTAGGACTGAGTAATTATCTTTTGAGTTTAATTCCTCTCATTTTTGGCTGTATTAGTCTCTACAGCATTTGGTTCATGCTCGGGGCAACTAGCATCTGGCTTGTAAAAATTTATAACGTTACCGAAGTTTTACGTGGACTCATGGAGGCAGGTCGATATCCGATGGCAGCCTATCCCGCCTCCTACCGTTTCTTTTTTACTTTTGTTGTACCCATAGCCTTTTTGACAACGGTTCCCGCCGAAACACTTTTAGGGCGTGGAGAACCCGCATGGATCATCGGTTCGATGTTTTTAGCGATCGGTTTACTTTATGCTTCGAATAGATTTTGGCGATTTGCATTGAGGTTTTACACAAGTGCATCTAGTTAAAACCCATAAAGTTAAGAGGCACGGTTCGCGTGTCTCTTAACTTTATGGGTTTTAATTTATCAAGCTTTTGCTATGCTGATTAGTAATTGACTGCAAATTTATAAAGAACTATGCCTAGATCGCAACGTAATGACAACTTCGTCGATCAAACTTTTACCGTTATTGCCGACACGATTTTAAAACTCTTTCCTGCTAGCCAGAGAGAAAAAGAAGCCTTTGCTTACTACCGTGACGGTATGTCAGCTCAAGGCGATGGTGAATATGCCGAAGCATTAGCAAACTACGAAGAAGCCCTCAACCTTGAGGAGAATTCCTACGATCGCAGCTATGTGTATTACAACATGGGACTGATTCATGCTAGCAATGGTGACCATGACAAAGCTCTTGAGCTTTATGAGCAGGCGATCGACCTTAATCCTCGAATGCCACAAGCTCTCAATAATGTGGCAGTGATTTATCACCATAAAGGCGAAAATGCCCAAGATGAAGAACAATCTGAAGAATATTTCAACATCGCAGCCGACCATTGGGTGAGAGCAATCCGCCTTGCGCCAAACAACTACATCGAAGCCCAAAACTGGCTAAAAACTACTGGTAGAGCCGACATTAACTTGTTCTTCTAGACTGTTTTTATATAATTACCCACAGATTTGCATAGTTCTTTTCTCAAAATCTTGAAACAAGGTGCTTAAGCATCTTGTTTCAAGATTCATATTTGCTTACATATATAGAAGTTATGATTGACAGAGACCAAGTTCGCCACGTTGCCCATTTAGGCAGGTTACAATTAACCGAAGCTGAAGAAATTTCTTTTACTAAGCAACTAGATAGCATTTTGGATTATTTCCAACAGCTAAATGAACTCGATCCTTTACTAGAAGGAGTTGAGCCGACAACAAGAGCAGTAAATACTGTCAACATTACTCGCCCCGACGTATTACAGCCCTTTGCCGATCGCGAAGTCTTACTTGACTGTGCACCCGATCGCGAAGAAGACTTTTTCCGCGTACCGCAAATTATGGGTTAGATACCTATGGATGCCTCAGGCAGACTCGATTCGTCTTTATCTGGTTTCAGAATACTGTTAGCCGAAGATAATCCTGTTAACCAGAAGGTAGCCAAAAGGATGCTGGCTCACTTAGGATACCAAGCCGATATAGTTAATAACGGTTTAGAAGCAATTAGAGCGATCGCCGATCAATCCTACGATCTGATCTTGATGGATATTCAGATGCCTGAGATGGACGGCTTAGAGACAACCAAATATATCCGCAAGCAGGAATCAGAATTACGACTTCCCCCTATAGCGATCATTGCGATGACTGCAACTGACATAGATGACGATCAACACATCTTTCGTGATGCAGGAATGAATGATTACATCAGTAAACCCATTCAGATTGAAAAGCTCAAAAATCTTTTGCAGCACTACGCATCATTGAAAACAAAAAAATAGAGGCTGTGAAAAGAACAGCCTCTAAAACAAAAAAGTGAGTGCTTGAGGGCACTCACTTTTTTGTTTTAAGCAACTTCTGCTTCTGCAACTTCTACAGCTACAGGTGCATAAACGCTAATTTTCTTACGGGTTTTGCCAAAGCGCTCAAAGGTTACAACGCCATCAACGGTTGCGTACAATGTATCATCGCTACCACGACCAACGTTATTGCCTGGGTGAAACTTAGTGCCGCGTTGGCGGACTAGGATGCTGCCAGCCTTAACGACTTGACCGCCATAACGCTTTACGCCAAGGCGCTTAGCATTAGAGTCACGTCCGTTTCTTGTACTACCTGTACCCTTCTTATGTGCCATTTGTTTTGTATCCTCTAAAAAGTGCTAATCAAAAAATGACTAAAGCAAATACAGCTATGTGACATTTGCTTTAGTTGGTTTAAGCTGCCTTACCGCTTAGGTTAATTGCTTCAACCATGATCCGAGTCATAGGCTGACGGTGACCGTTCTTTCTGCGAGTTTTCTTCTTAGGACGCATTTTGTAAACGATTACTTTTTTCGCCTTATGATGGCGCATTACAGTAACTTCTACGCTTGCGCTATCAACTAAAGGCTGACCAATTGAAATGGCACCTTCCATATTGACAAACAAAACTTTTTCAATAGACAGTTTGCTGTCTTCTTCGGCTTCAAGTAGCTCAACGTCATAAAATCTGCCGACTTCGACGCGATATTGCTTACCGCCTGTTTCAATGATTGCGTAACTCATGGTGTTTAAATATTCAGTAGATGCCGTACAGGTATTGGGAAATTTAGTTTTACCTAGTTTCACCAATTTTTCTAAATAACCCGATCCGAGCATGAAAGATCGTGCGATCTATAACTATACAGGAAATAAACAAATAAATTTTCACTGTGCAAAAAATTATTTTAAAAATTAGAAAAAGCACGCTAAGCGTGCCTTTTCTAATTTTTGGGTTTTATTTAAGCCATCCTATTCCTAGAGCGGTTAGAAGCAATGTTCCAAAAATAAGTCGATAGATTACAAATACCCATGTTGTATGGGTTTGAAAAAACTTCAACAACCATGCGATCGCTAAATACGAAAAAATCACCGAGGAGAATAGCCCGATCGCAAGCTGTCCTGCACCAACGTCACCAAAGCCTTTTCTAATCAAGCTGATTAACTCAACCAGCCCACCAATGGTGATAGCAGGAATGCCTAGCAAAAAGGAAAACCTTGTTGCGGCAACGCGATCTAATCCTAAAAATAAACCTGCGGTCAATGTTGAGCCTGAACGCGATACTCCTGGAACAAGAGCCATAGTTTGCGCTACGCCCATCAAAATGCCATCAATTACTCTTACTCTTTGGAATTGACGCTTTTCAGTTTTGCCACGCTGACCTAATATCTCCGCTAGCGCAAGCAAACTGGACATGACAATTGAGGCGATCGCAATCGCTGTCAAACTTCGCAAAGGAGACTTGTCATAGTCTGGGACAAAAATTTTAATTAGCAAACCACCAAATAAAATTGGGATTGTACCAAGGGCAATCGCCACTGCCAACTTAAATTCTTGGGACTTGTAGTTTTGCGATCGGACGGCTTTGATACTGCCTAGAGTTATATTGCTGAGATCTTTCCAGAAATAGCCGACAACAGCGGCAATGCTCCCCAGCTGAATCACAGCATCAAAGGATAGACCAGCATCTTTCCATCCAAATATTGCAGGAACTACCTTCAGATGAGCCGTACTACTAATCGGCAAAAATTCAGTTAATCCTTGCACGATCCCTAAAACAAAAGCTTGCCAGTATTCCATAAAAATCAAAAATTAGACAAACGACTTATATCACGAATTTGCAAAACCCTAAAAAGTAGATGTGCGAGCAAAGCTCGCGAATCTAAGTACTTGTGCAAAATAATTACCCAAACCCGAAAAGTTGCGCCCCGCAGGGGCGCAACTTTTCGGGTTTGGGAATGAGAATTACTGACACGTCTACTTTTTAGAGTTCAACTTTCAGATTTGCTGTCATAATGAGTACTAAAAGCAATTTCTAGTTAATCGGTATAAACATATGGATTTAAGAGTATTAATAGTATTAGGCCCCATTGTTTTGGTAGCTGCATGGGCAGCCTTTAACCTTGGCAAAGCTGTAATTAAGGGTGAAGCTTCTCTATTTGGCAAGCAAGGTAACAATCCTTTCCAATAAGTTCATCGCAAAACCCAAATATTAAGAAAGGACGCATAGCGTCCTTTCTTAATATTTGGGTTTATTGTTAGGTATGTACAGTCATAAGCAGACATAGCGATAAAATAATCTAAAGAAATAAACAAAACTAATCTTGTAGGGTAGCTAAAATATGGCGATCGGAGAATATAAGCCTGGTTTAGAGGGGGTTCCTGCAACCCAATCTAATATAAGCTATGTTGATGGGAAAGCAGGGTTGCTCGAATATCGAGGTATCCGCATTGAGGATCTTTGCAAGCATAGTAATTTTCTTGAAACCAGCTACTTACTAATCTTCGGTGAATTGCCAAAAGCTACTCAACTAGAAGAATTTGAGCACGATCTCAGGCATAGAAGAAGAATTAAGTATCGCATTCGCGACATGATTAAGTCATTCCCTGATAATGCACATCCGATGGATGCACTGCAAACAAGTGTTGCAGCTTTGGGAATGTTCTATCCTCTGGGTAATTTCCATGATGTGGACTACATTTATCAGGCAACCTTAAGGCTGCTAGCAAAAGTACCAACAATGGTGGCGGCTTTTCATATGATGCGTCAAGGTAATGATCCTGTGATGCCTCGCGATGATTTGGACTACGCCTCTAATTTCCTGTACATGTTAAACGAGAAGGTTCCTGCTCCTCTTGCAGCACATGTTTTTGATGTCTGTTTAACTCTTCATGCCGAGCATACTGTTAATGCTTCGACTTTTGCGGCTTTAGTTACGGCTTCAACGCTGACCGATCCCTATGCGGTTATTACTTCAGCGATCGGTACTCTTGCTGGACCTTTGCATGGTGGTGCTAATGAGCAAGTCATGATGATGCTCGAAGAAATTGGCTCGGTTGAGAATGTGACTGCTTACCTTGAGAATAAAATTGAGCGCAAAGAAAAGCTCATGGGATTTGGACATCGCATATATAAAGTCAAAGATCCTCGCGCGATCGTTTTGCAGGACTTAGTACATAAAATGTTCGACGAGTTTGGTCACGATCCTTACTATGACATTGCTCTCGAACTAGAAAAGCAAGCCTTTGAGAAGCTATCTAGTAAAGGTATCCACCCGAATGTGGATTTCTATTCGGGATTGGTTTACAAGAAATTAGGGATTCCTAGTAATTTGTTTACAACTATTTTTGCGATCGCCCGTGTTCCTGGTTGGCTAGCTCATTGGAAAGAGCAACTTTCCGACAATCGACTTTTCCGACCAACGCAGGTTTATACAGGGTTACATGATGTCACCTATCTGCCTATTAGCGATCGCTAGGATAATTAAGTATTAATTACACATCCAAACCCGTAAAATTGCGCCCCGTAGGGGCGCAATTTTACGGTTTTGGATAATTTATTTTGCACAAGTACTTAAGAACTATTTTCTTCCTAAATTCTCCCTAGACACAAAATGGTTATGCCATTTTGTGTCTTTAAAACCCTTACTGGGTTTGTGTTGTAATTCACAAAAGTGTTGTCACACTTTTGTGAATTGGTATTATCGCTCTAGGCTAATCAAATTGACAATGGAAGTGTAGTCAGCTCAAAGCTTAAGTCTTATCTATTCTGGCTCTTCAATGTCAGCAACACTTTCAATAAAGATTTCACCTGAAGGTTCATCATAGCTAAATAGCTCTGCATAGCGTCCCCAATCCATTGCGGTTCTGAGCTGACGTTGAGCTTCCTTACTTGTGAAGTGATTTTCTAAAATATCAAGAACTAGTTCTTCCGAGATCCTTTTATTACGCTTGGCTTGCAAAAGCTGACAAATCTGCTGCACTAATCGAATGTGTTTTTGTAATAGATCGCGAATAATGGCTTTGCGTTCGTCAATGCTACTATTGATGAACTTCTCACCCATCGTAGCTAATTGAATATCCCCTTCCGTAATTGCCACGAGATCCATTAATTTGCAAGCGTCAACAATGGGTAATAAATCATCAACTTCTAACAAAAGCTCTTGAGCAATGCGATAAATATCTTTCTCTTGACGACCTTCGAGGAGTTCTAGTAAACCAGCCACGGAGCCAATTCGTACATGGGGTAGAGATTGATATTTAGGCTGTGAATCCTGTTTGGGTTCAGATGTGGAAGTTGTGGTCATTGGTTGCTGTAAATCGGGCAAGTCGGGATTTGTGAGAATTTTATAAACTTGGTCAACTAAGGCTTGGAATTCAGGACTTTTGCGATCGCGATAATGCGGCAAAGTAATTGGCAAATCAGCCCGAATCCTTCCAGGATTACGACCTAAAACAATTACGCGATCGGCGAGGGTCACTGCTTCTTCGATCCCATGAGTCACAATCAAAATTGATTTAGTAGGAATGCGTTTTTCTAACCAAAGGTCAAGCAACTCAAACCGTAAGTTCTCTGCCGTCAATACATCCAATGCCGAAAATGGCTCATCCATACATAATAGTTCTGGCTCAACCGCCAAAGCTCTGGCAAAACCAACGCGCTGACGCATTCCCCCCGATAACTCCTTAGGATAAGCATTCTCAAATCCATCTAAACCAATCACATCGATCATGCGAAGGGCTTTTTGCTCTCTCGTATCCTTTGCCTCTCCCTTTGCTTTTAGACCAAGTTCCACATTCTCTAAGACAGTTAACCAAGGATAAAGCGCAAAGTTTTGAAAAACGATCGCTACCCCTGGATTTAGTCCTACTAATGGGCGATTGTAATACAGTACTTTCCCAGTGGAAGGTGGAATTAATCCCGCAATCATTCGCATTAATGTTGACTTACCAGAACCTGAAGGTCCTAATAAGGCAATAATTTCGCCTACTTGCAACTGACAGTTAATATTTTCAATGATCGAAATAGTCTGCCCATTTGGCTGTAAGTAAGACTTACCTACACCTTCTAAGGCAACGAAGCTATTTTTTGCCGTGTTTTGATCCATAATTTTATCTGTGCAGGTGTCTTGAGCTACATAGACAGGGAAGTTTTCGCTGCCCAACCCGATTTATTATCAGCTAAAAACGCTCAGAAATTACGTTACACCTATTTTCAGTTTGTAATATAGCGATCACTCGTGAGTCATAGCTTTAAACGTTTATCTAAAGAGGATTGATTATGAGTGGATTAGGGCAATACAAAAACTTCCCTATTACGATCCTTTGCCCAATTCCTTCCACAATCTTGACGATAGGCTTCCACTTTATCTCATTTAGTTTTATCGGTTTGTAATGCGTGAGATGGGATCGCTCTAAACACCATGAATTAGTGCTTGTGATAGAATCGGAATGTAGGCTCTAGACTATACTGAGAACTATGAATGCTTTAACAATCAGCCTAGAATCTGTGATCGATCTTACTGACGAACAGTTTTTTCAACTTTGCTGCAAAAATAGCGACCTCAGATTCGAGCGCAATGCTCAAGGGGATATCACAATTATGGCTCCAGAAGGTGGCGGCACAGGAATGCGGAGTGCTAGCATTACTACCGATTTGTCAATTTGGAATCGCAAAACTAAGTTAGGCTTTATTTTTGGCTCGTCAACTGGCTTTAAACTTCCCAATGGAAGTGATCGCTCTCCTGATACTTCATGGATTTTGAAAGAGCGCTGGGAAGCCTTAAGTCCTGAGCAACAGGCTAAGTTTGCGCCAATTTGTCCAGATTTCGTAATCGAATTGATGTCGCCTAGCGATAATTTGAAGGTCACGCAAGCCAAGATGCAGGAATATCAGGATAATGGTGCAAGGCTTGGTTGGCTGATTAATCGCAAAGATCGGGAAGTGGAAGTTTATCGGATTGGGAAGTCTAAGGAGGTTTTGCAAAATCCGAGTTCGCTCTCTGGAGAAGATGTTTTACCTGAGTTTGTTTTGAGCCTTGCGGAAATTTGGTAATGTGATACGTTAAATATGCGATCGCCCTAAGGAATAATAATTTAAT
>QBMK01000034.1 GCA_003249035.1 Pseudanabaena sp. | reverse complement strand
TGCTGGTGATCCAATTGCAAAACTGATCCCAGATTGAAGCGCTTTCGCGTCTTTGTACTGCTATGGTCATTTTTGTATTTTAGTTTTAAGATTTTTTGTTTTATAAGCATTTGCTGCCTACGTAAATAAATATATCAAATTGTAAAGTTTTGTCAATGTACCTTTGTGTAGAGTCGAGGTTACCGCCCACAACCCATCCTTGACACAAAAAAAGAGCGCCTAGCGCTCTTTTTTTGTGAATTTTGACTATTCGTAAACCCAAGAAGTAAGGCTTGGAGTCCATGAAACTAGTTCTTCTGGGTTAAACCAGAGCGCAATCTCCGTTTGAGCAGTTTCGATCGCATCAGATCCATGAATAATATTGCGCCCAATATTTGCACCAAAATCGCCACGGATTGTCCCTGGCTCAGCGGTAAGAGGATTGGTTGCGCCGATGATTTTACGCGCTGAAGCGACTACACCATCGCCTTCCCACACCATGGCAACAACTGGACCAGAGGTAATAAAGTCAACTAGTCCGGCAAAGAAAGGTCTTTCTTTGTGAACTGCATAATGATTTTCGGCTAGTTCGCGGGTTGGGTGGATCAATTTGAGTCCGACGAGCTTAAAGCCTTTGGTTTCGTAACGACGAATAATTTCTCCGACTAGGTGACGTTGTACGCCATCGGGCTTGACTGCCAAAAAAGTACGTTCCATGATTTCTGTGAAAATATTCCTAAAAGTGTTAAGCAATTGTAAAGAAGTTTACAGTGAGCATTATTTCATTTTTTGGTGACTTCGCGTCTGCGCGATCCAATATCATTGCGCTCAAGTACGAATCAATAAATATTTCCAGATCATTTCTCAGTATTGTAAAAAAAGGGGCACATAGAGCCCCCTTTTCTCTTAGAGCAGAGCTTTCAGCTTCTCTTGATATTCTTCAGGAGTAATACTTCCCGCTTTAAGCTCTTCATTTAGCAGCTGAACTTGAGGCTCGATCGCTTGTTTTTTCGCAGTAATTTCATCAGCTTTGGTTTTGTAAACAGCTTCACCCTCTTTCTTTGCTTGTTTAAAAGCTTGTCGGAGGCTAAAGGTGTCCATTTCCCCGCCCGATGCATAGTATTCGTTGGCGACTTTGCCCAATGCCCATGTACTTGCATAGGCGGTGGTTGCGCCAACCACCATCCCAAAAACAGGAACAAGTTTAGCGAGATTACTAACAGCGATCCTCGTACCTGTAATACCTAAACTACCGAATAGGGCTTTGCGAAGATTTTCGTTGGCGCGATCGTAGCCCCAGCTTTGTCCGATCGCTTGTGCAAGATCGAGTTGGTTCCAGTAGATAAGCATATCAAAGGCGATCGCGACCCCAGGGATCGGGAAAGCACCTAAAACTGCATTCAGAAAACAGGCATCGGTAGTGGCACTCTCAACCTCATCTGCCCGTTTGTCGGGATCATCGATTTGACGAACTTGCTCCGAGATAGAAGATTTGGTAGAGCGGCGCTCTAGAGTCTCCAGCCATTCTTGTTTACCCCATAGCTTAGAACTGGTAAAAGTTGCACCAATTTTATCTAAAAGTTCTTTTTCTTCAGAACTACACTCACCATCGATATTAGCCATCGCATAGGCAGACTGATAGACCATTTCCTGCGCAATTTCGCTGGTAATTTGGGTAAGCAATGCATCGATTGGCTCATCTTCTTCATTTAATAAGCGATCAACGGTAACGCCTTCAGGTAGATGAATTTCTTCAAATGTATCTGCAAGGCTGGCAAACTCTTCATCGAGCAGTTTGCCGTCAGCTTTTGCCATACTCACCAAAACCTTAAAGCTTGCCAACACTTCTTGCTGATTGACTACGGACATCGGATGCTTTCTCCTTTCCAGAAATTACAAACGATGGTAACAGCGATCGCGATCCAAGTTTGTATAAAGCTAGTCCACACAAGAGATTAACTAAAGCAATCCTAATTCAACGTGAGTTCGGCGAACTAAAAGCAATCAGAAAGTATAGTAAACAAGCCTTTGAAGAGAAAATCTAAAGGCAGGTTTAGTCTCTGTATATGCAAATAAACCAGTTAGGAATAGAAATTAAATAACATGTGCATATAAAACCCAAAATTGTTTCGGCGGGCTTCCCCCGCCGAAACAATTTTGGGTTTTAAGAAATTATCATTCCTTAGGAAACAGAAATCAAAATTCCAGAAACTGGCAAGTGTAAAGACCATATTGCGAAATTAGCAATACGATTCTCTATTGATTTGTCCTAATTTTTCATTGGCTAGTTTCACTAATTGTTAGGCGATATGATGTGCGAGTTCCGTCAGTTGAACCGACCCATATACTATAGTCTCCCTCACCCCAAGCCCCTGAGACTTCAGCACTCTTCCCACTCCGACAATAATTCCCATCAGGCCCCTTAACGAGTAGAGACAAATTCTGATCGCCTGAAACCTTCAATGCTAAAAAGCCAAAGCTTTTCTGCACTTTCAAACTATGGTTTGCTGCTTTTTGGGTAAATCCTTGGCATTGTCCATTAGCCTTACTTGCAATAGATGCCAAGGGAACATCTCCGCCCGCAGTGCCAGAATAGACCTGAGGATCAGGGGTGAATTTAGGAGAAATCGGCTTTAGTACCTCTTGGCTCATTATCGGAGATACCGCCAGCAACATCGGTGCTAGACCACATCCCAGTAAAGCGATCGACAGTTTCAAGAATTTCATTTTTGAAGTATTTCACTCAAAGACAGCGTATAGGAAAAAGCTTGATTAATATTTTTAGAACCAACCCAAACTAGGTATTCACCTTTAGGCATACGGCGATTAGCTTGAGGATTGCGCCCACCAGACTCATCATCAGCACAGATGACGATGCCATTTGGTCCTTTAATCAACATTGTCGGATCATCATTAATATTACTTGTGTAAACCAAAAGATCCAATAGAGGAAAAGTTTCGGTCAAAGTAATTTTATGATTAGGCTCAACATTAGCAAAACCGCGACAATTATCAGCTATCCCCGCAATACTAGCAATACTGATATTGCCACCTCCTTTTCCAGTTAAATTTGCTGGATCTGGTCTAAAATTCCTCCCCAGTGAAATCGCACTTTGAGCAAAACTAGGAACAGCGATCGCTAAAGCCACAATAGTTGCAAAGGTTCCCCAGCCTAGCTTAAGTACATTGGAATGGCTAATTTTAGAAACATTCATACCTGACTCCATGTGAGATGCATTAACTTTGATGCATTATTTAGGATTTTATATTTGCTTAGACATCATGACTGAAATGTTCATGATTTTGTTCCTGAAACAATTTCATAGCCATACATGATGAATCTTGCTAGATAAGACAAAGGCTATGCAGTCCTTTTGGTCATAACCACAATGATCTAATTACGACATTCATCACCTCTAACGGTAAATATATTAAATGTAAAGAAAAGTTAAGTTATTGCTGTCATGACTGCATGATGTCTTGACAGTTTAAGATTTTACCTGTAGGTTAATCACATATCCGGGTATTCACCGCTCTTAACCATTATGCAAGACAAGCAAAAGGTAACTTTTTATCTCCACGAACGACTACATCAACAGCTAAAGATTCGTTCAGCTATTGATGGTGATTCGATGTCAGATTTAGCAGACAAAGCCATCAGCTTCTATCTTGCTCATGCTGATATTGTTGAATCTTCAGGTGTCGGACATACCCATCAGACCTATAACTGTCCAAGTTGTTCTCAAACAGTTGTTATCCGTGAGGGTGAATTGTTAGCGATCGGGGGCAATCGTTCTCAGACTTTACCTGTCACTGTTAGCAAAGCTGATAGTCCAGATGAAGAGCTAGTTTCAATTAGTTAAATCAATCATCTGCAATTTCTAGATTTTTTCTGTAGACAAGGTGAGGACAGAGGCGCAAACCTCGGTATTACAATATGCAAGAGCAACTTAGCATTTTAATTCAAGCCCAATATCCCTTGATCTACCTCAACACTCCAGAGGAAGAAAGAGCAGAAAGGGCGATCGCAACTATATCTCAACTCAAGCCAGTCCGACGCATGTTCACTTGGACTGTGACTCATGGAATAGTTGAGTATGGTCAAACTACGGGTGCAGCGCAACACAATACTGAATCTGCTGAAGCGGCTCTGAAATGGATTACGCGAGCTGATCAAAAAGAACCCGCTATATATATTTTTAAAGACGCACATCCTTTCTTCGATCATCCAGTTATTGTCCGTTGTCTGCGTGATGCAGTTGCTAACTTTAAAGGCACTCAGAAAACAATTATTTTGATGTCTCCAATTCAGGTAATTCCTGTCGAGTTAGAAAAAGAAATAGTCGTCCTTGATTTTCCTCTGCCAGATATGCAAGCTATCGAAGAAGTGCTCGATCAACAACTTGGTCAGGTTCGCACCAGAAAAGTATCGGCTGAGACTCGTGAAAAATTAGTCAGAGCAACGCTGGGATTAACCCAAGATGAAGCCGAAAAGGTTTATCGGAAAGCACAGGTCACCAATGGCAAGCTGACTGAAGAAGAAGTCGATATTGTGCTTTCAGAAAAGCAACAGCTAATCCGCCGCAATGGCATTCTCGAATATATGGAGGATGAAGAAGACATTAATGATGTGGGCGGGCTAGAAGAATTAAAGCATTGGTTGCAACAGCGCTCAAATGCCTTTAGTCAAAGAGCTAGAAATTATGGGTTACCTCAACCAAAAGGAATGCTGATTTTGGGTGTTCCTGGTTGCGGAAAATCTCTAATAGCCAAGACAACTGCAAGGCTTTGGTCATTGCCATTGATCCGTCTCGATATGGGGCGTGTCTACGATGGCTCCACTGTGGGAAAGTCGGAAGCAAATTTACGCAATGCGCTCAAGGTTGCTGAATCAATTTCACCGATGATCCTATTTATTGATGAGCTTGATAAGGCTTTTGCTGGTGGTGCAGGTTCGGCTGATTCCGATGGTGGCACATCGTCTCGGATCTTCGGTACGTTTCTCACATGGATGCAGGAGAAAAAATCACCTGTATTCGTTATGGCTACGGCGAATCGTATTGAGAAGCTACCAAGTGAGTTTCTCCGTAAGGGGCGTTTTGATGAGCTGTTCTTTGTTGATTTACCTAATGGTGAAGAACGTAGGGACATCTTTAAAATCCATCTGTGCAAGCGTCGTCCAGATGTTGAAAAATTAGAAAGATTCGATTTTGAACAACTATCAAAAGTAAGTGATGGTTTTTCGGGGGCGGAAATCGAGCAGGCGGTAATTGCCGCCATGTATGAAGCTTTTGCCCAAGATCGGGAGTTTACACAGCTTGACATCATATCTGCTGTGAAATCGACAACTCCCCTCTCACGCACGATGACTGAGCAGGTTGCTGCTTTGCGTGACTGGGCAAGGATGCGGGCTAGACCCGCCGCAACTTCTGTCGCTGAATATCAGCGTATGGAGTTTTAAAAAGCTTATTCTGCTGTTTTTGCAAGCAGCAGAGGTAAGGCTAGATTCTAAAGATTTCTTATTAAAAGAACTTTAGGCTTGCAGCTAACATAGGAGTAAGAACCACCAATACTCTTACGTCTCACGTTCTAGTTAACAATTGCGTTCACAATTATTCACAGGAGCAAAACTATTATGTCTCATTTCAGCACTCTTCGCACAAAAATTACTGATGCCGAAGTCCTAAAGTCGTCTTTGCGCGATCTGGGTATCAGTGTTAACACTGAAGCTGATGTTCGTGGCTACAATAGCCAACGCATTCGTGCCGACATCGTGGCAACTCTAGAAGGTGATTATGATTTGGGCTGGTCGCGTAATGCCGACGGTTCATTTGATCTGATCGCTGATCTATGGGGTGTTGCTAAGAAGCACAATCAGACTGAGCTGATCAATTCGATCAATCAGAAATATGCGGTGAACAAGGCTCTGACTGAAGTGAAGCGTCCTGGTTTAAGCAATGCCAATGTCAAACTTGTTTTGCAGTAAGGTGCCTAATCTTGCGAGCTAATTATGCAAATTAACAGGCTAGTCATCCTTGACTAGCCTGTTTTTTAATTCAAAAAAATAGGCGATCGCCTAAACCTGTTGGTGAAATCCCTGAAAAAAATTTGACAATCAATATATATAGCAATGAAAGTTTTGCTTAGGACAAAAAACCCAAATAAATGAAGGTGGCGCTTCGCGCCACCTTCATTTATTTGGGTTTTGATTTGCCCTAGCTATGTATTGATAAATCATGAGTTAGTGAACATTGTGATGTTTTTTGTATCTTGCCAAACTTAAAAATCGCATTGTTAAAGAAAGCAATAGAAAAGTTAGCTGCGAAAAAAATACTGAAGCCACAATCTGGTTTTCCTAATAAATATAAATTCTGTCTAATACTATTTTCATTTCACGATTTTAAATGTAAGATCTTGATACATAATCCGAGATAAATGTCGCCCCAATGGAAATTGCGATCGCCCTCTTGCAACATTACAGTTTTGATCTTGGTGGCTATTCCATCAAAGATTTGACTCGTGCATGGAGTAGTTTTAAACCTGAATGGGTGCGCCAAGCCGTAATAGAATCACTGTTTCAAGGAAGATATAAAGCAGTTTCGGTTAATCAGATATTGCAGTTATGGGAACGCAAAGGCGAACCGAATTGCCGCTACAATCACGAATTTGAGCGGTTGGTCTGTGGCGATGTTGCCGTGATTTATGAAGATCGAATTTTTTACACACCGCCTCGTACTTCTACCCGCGAAGCTGCGGTAACGGAAATTTCTCCATTCTCAACAGTAGAATCAAATTCGCCGCTTCTGTTTCCTCGTCGCCCAGTGCAAGGAGCCGCTAAAATTCCTCAAGTTACTCGTCAAACTAATCAAGCCATAGAGCATAAGCAGCAAAGATATCCTAGCCGTCTTACTACTCCTTCTGGAACAACTGCACCCGCGAAGGTTTACGCCACTTCAACTAGGGAATATTCTGACGTCTATCGCTCTGCTTATGAAAATATGACTTTATTAGCTGAAAATTCAATGTTTGTTGATAAGCTAAGATCAATGTGTAGCGATCACATACCTATTCCAGTTTCCAGAATTACCTCAAATCTCGATAGGGGCGAAGTTGCGATTGAGAATTAGAATTAATTCTGCTCAATCAAATTGACTTTGTCACACTCACTTATTGCTTAAGAGATGCTGATGAATAAATTAATATCTTGATAAGATGTCGCTCAATAAAGCTATAGATACAGTTATCTAATACAAACTGAAGTCGAAGCGGCGGCAAGAATATCACGTTCCTTGCTTTTAGAAAATGCTGTGTAAACTTGCTTGATGGATAGCAAAATATATTTAAAAATGCATTCCAGCATTTTGTATCTAGATTTTCAGTAATGAAAGAAATTCTATCCATCAAGAGCTTTTGGCTTCAATTACTATTGAGGAGCGCCCAAGAAATCGCGCTTGCCTAGCTCAACACCGCAATGTCTCAGAATGTCATAGGCTGTTGCCACATGGAAATAGACATTTGGCAAAATGAAGAAAAGCAAATAGGCTTGTCCAGCAAAAGTCATCGTCTCCTTACCCATAGGTAGAGTAATTACTCTCTCTTCAGAACCATCAATCTGTTCGGGAGTGAACGACTCGATGAAGGCGACCACATTCCGTAGCCAATCGCAAAGTTCTGCAAAAGTAGTTTCCTTATCTTCTAACGCAGGTGCTTCTGCGCCAGCCAATCTAGCAACACCACGTCTAGCAATATCCGAAGCAATATGCACTTGACGGTTGAGCGGTAACATATTGGGATACAAACGACTCGCTATGAGTACAGAGGGATCGATTTTTTTTGCTTCAGCATGAGCCGATCCCTTTTCTAAAATGGCGACTAAATTATTTAGCGATCGCACTAGGGAAGGAACTGCAACCTGATACATAGAAATGGTCATAAATGCTTTCCAGACTCTTAAAAAATTAATCTTTGTTACTTGACTATCACTATAACCGATCGCAACTTTTTTACACCCGCCTTGAGGCTCTGCGATCTCAAGTTTTTTGTAGAGCAGCGAAGCCTCGATACAAAAAACTCTTAGTGCGATGATCGCTCAAATAAAGCTACCCACAAACGACGTGAGCCAATTTGGGAGCTATAAAATAATAAATCTATTAATAGTTTTAAAGCTAAACGTTGAATCTCTTCAGGTTTAGCTTGCTCCTCCTCAGCCATCCGCTCTTGATACAGACTATTAAAGCGATCGAGGTAATCACCCAAAATTGGTTCGCGGTGGGGCGTACGCTTTAGAGCCGTGCATTTCTCTAACTGAGCAACCCCATTGCGGATCGCAAATTGTTGTTGTGCTGCCAACGTACAACTGATTAAAGTCATTGCCCTAGCCTCATCAACATCCAGCTTTTTGCGCCCCTTGCCCTTGCGTAAGGGACTAGCCTGCCGTAAGCGCCACAGTGTGATGCGATCGCTTAAAATCTCTTCAAATCCTAACTTTTCAGCAACCGCAAGCATTTCATCGGAACCAATTCCCGTTAATGACTCGATAGCAAGCAGCACTAAATCCAAATGCGCCTTGATAGCCTGCAACTGAGGCAAATCTGGATTTTCAAAGGAAGGCGCAGAATTGGAGGTCATGAGTCAGAACTGGATTTAATTTGAGGTAACGGTGGTAAAGGTAAAGGACGATGTTTGCTTCTTGACTTCTCATTTAAGGCTTTAGTTGCATTATCAATCAAAGTAATATCGCCTGATTTTACGCCTAATTTATCACTTGGTATATCAATTACTTCTCCCCGCGAAGCACTCCGCGCTCTTCCTTGAGTTGCCCATGCTTGCATAAAACTAATCTGCTCCCTAGCTGTACTAGCTAAAGGATAGGTTTCTGCGATCGCGCCCAAGATATCTTCGGTACTAACATCGCGCTGTTCATGGAAAGCTCGATACATACCTTCGACGATTGCCTGTTCGATTTCTGCACCGCTAAACTCTTTAGAAATTGCCGCCATTTGATCAATATCAAAATTGCGTAATTCCACTGGGCGAAAACGTTTCAAATGGAGTAAGAAGATTTCTTGGCGTTCTTCATAGGTAGGCAAGTTGATGAAGAATAATTCATCAAATCGTCCTTTTCGCAGTAACTCTGGTGGTAGCGCATGGATATTATTGGCAGTTGCCACCACAAATACTGGACTGGATTTCTCCTGCATCCATGTTAGTAGAGTTCCCAGCACACGCTGACTTGTCCCCGAATCGCCCATACTATTTGAAACACCACCAAAAGCCTTATCAATTTCATCAATCCAGAGGATGCAAGGCGCAAGGGCTTCCGCTAGCTGAATCGTTTGGCGCGTGCGACTTTCCGACTGTCCGACTAGGCTCCCAAATAAGCGTCCGACATCCAATCTTAATAGTGGTAACCGCCAAAGATTGGCGATCGCCTTCGCGCAAAGACTCTTCCCCGTTCCTTGAATACCTAGCAACAAAACGCCGCGAGGGTTCGGTAAACCAAACGCCCTTGCTTCGTCGGAAAAAGCTCGCTGACGCTGCATGAGCCATAGCTTAAAATTATCTAATCCACCAATACTATCTAAAGTTTCATTTGGTGTAAAAAACTCTAAAAACTCCGTTTGGCGAATCCGTTTTTGCTTCTCAAATAAAACACGATCAATATCTGATTCATTAAGAAAATGCTTTTGCACTATTGATTTAGAAAGAGTATGACAAATGCGATCGCGAGTCATACCCATACAAGCTTTAATCAATTGTTCAAGGCTATTCCCTTCCATTCGCAATTGATCAGGCGGAATCATCTGTTCGATAATATTGCGGATTTCTGTAGTTTCAGGTAAGGGGAAATAGAGCACCGCAACCTGTTCTTCGAGTTCCGATGGCATCTCTAGCAATGGACTCAACAAAATTAAAGTCTTACGCGAATTGTGAAAACTTCGATAGAGATTGCGAAGTTGGCGGACTAAGATTTCATCTAGTCGTGGAGAGGCTAAGCGCCGATGTAAATCACGAAATACATAAATAGTCGCCGTTTGCCGATCGCTATTCTCAACAATTTGCAGGGCTTGCAATAAATTGTTTTTGCCTTCTTGATTATGCTCAAAACCGCGCACTAGGTCGTAATAGTGCATCTGACGTGGGGGGGAACATATATTTGCAACTTGCGCGATCGCCTTTTCTGCTCGTTCTTCTTCCCATGTCACGACGTAAATAATCGGACATTTAGAGCGGATCAGCAGACTAAGTTCTTCTTTAAAATTGAGAGATTTCATGCACAGATGCCTTGGATTTTCAAAAACTCGCTAAGAGTTTTTATAGCGAGTTTTCAATGACAATTCTAGAAGAAATCGTCGTTTGCTGATTGTCGATGTGGAGTTGGTAGAGATTTTAAATGACTAAGAAATTGTAGCAACTCGTCATTGGTTAATTGCTGACGTGACTTTTTATCAAAAGTCCTCACCAAATAATCGCGACCCTGAGTTTTTGTCCAGCTCAGTCGTTCCATCTCCACATCGATTTTAGAAATCGCGTCTGATAGATCAACAGGCTCAGGCGAAATTTGGGGTGCCGACGACTTACTCGGTGTAGGGAGTTCTGTCGAACGGGCTGGAGAAGATAATGCTTCATCAGCTTCGGGGAGAAACTCATTCCCTCCATATTCATTGGTATAGTCTATGGCTGATTCAGCTTGAATAGTCTGCATCGTATGTGTTAAGGGACGTGAATCGTTATGCTCAGCTATTTGCCCCGACCCCATAGCCCCTAAAGCATTCAAGTTAGCAGATGGAAGGGAGTTGATCGCTGACTCCCGAGATACTTGTGTTAGCATCGGCGATCGCCCTCCATAATTGCCGTAGGTATTATCAAAACCATTGTCAAAGGCAAGCCCTGCGATCGCAAGGGCACGTTTTACAGCACGATCTTCAGCTATTTCAAGATCGCTATCGACAGCCGTAGCCGTACCCATGATCGCATCTCCTTCAGATACGATCGCTCTAAAAGCATGAAGCCCATCTATTTTAGGTAGCATCTCTGTCTGGATACGACCTTGAGGATATTGAGAGCGAAACTGGGCAAACATAAATAGGTACAAAATCAATTTTTTGTGGAAATAATCTGCAAAACGGAGAACATCTTATAGCGAATTTCCAACAAGTATATGTTTATTTGCGAAAAATCAATCTCAGTAATGTTTTTGAGGTTTCATTTTCCCGCTAACATGATGAAAACCACTATAAAAGTTTTCTCTGCATCAAATATGTATGCATCAAACAATTAAGTTGAGGGTGGCTTGGTATCCAGGAATCTGATTCTCATCTACATCATCAATCTGATCGGGATCAAGGTATTCATTGGCATAACGCATATAGACTTTTTCACTAACAAATAGATCAAAGAGGTCAGGATCGATATGACCACTCTTCTTCATATTACCGAGAATTTGAAGGCATTCAGTCAAGGTTTTGCCTTTCTTATACGGGCGATCCTTTGCACTGAGGGCTTCAAAAATATCAGCTATTCCCATCATTCTTGCAGGTAAAGACATTTGTTCTCGGGTTAGCCCCTTAGGATAGCCTTTGCCATCCATGCGTTCATGGTGACCTCCAGCATACTCTGGGACGCGACGGAGATTGCGTGGATAGGGTAATTGCTCCAACATTTCAATTGTGACAACGATGTGATCGTTGATAATTTTTCGCTCTTCAGCAGTAAGTGTTCCTCTAGAAATATTCAGGTTGTATACTTCATTCTCAGTCAAGAAATTTGTTTCGACTCCTTTGGGATCAATCCAGCGATAGGTCGCAATTATTTGCAAACGTTCTTTATATTCATCGCGCATAAATTCTCCGCCAATATTACAAATGCGAAGAAAATCTTGATCGCTAGAATATTGAGTAAGTTTTTGATCAAAGGATGCCTCTAGTTCAGGAATAATGCTGAGATTACCAGACTCGATCGCTGCTATTTTTTGATTGAGAAAACTAATTTCGGCATCCCGTTTCAGTACTTCAAAGCGAGTATTTATTAAGTGAATGCGATCAAAAATTGTTTCTAGCTTAGTAGCTTTATCGATCACATGCACAGGTGTGGTGACTTTTCCGCAATCATGGAGCAATCCCGCTATTTTCAGTTCGTATCGTTCGTCCTCATCCAATTCAAAATCCTTAAAAATACCGTAATCAGCTTTGCAGGCGGCATCGGCGATCATCATCGTTAAGGTTGGTACACGACGGCAGTGAGCGCCATTGTAGGGCGATTTTTTGTCGATCGCTTCTGACATGAGGTTAATAAATGACTCAAACAATTCGCGAAACTGACCAATTAGTTTGTTATTCGTTAAGGCGATCGCGGCTTGGGATGCTAAAGATTCGCCGATGCGCTGAGAAACTTTGGAAAATTCGATGATTTGATTGTCTCCAACTCCTTTGGCATTGATTAGTTGCAGCACTCCAATCAATTCATTCTCATGATTGAGCATGGGCAGGGTCAAAAAAGACTTTGAACGATAGCCCATTTTGGTATCAAAAGCTCTTGTCCCCGCAAAGTCAAAACCTTCAGCTACATAGGCATCAGGAATATTAATCGTTTTTTTGTATAAAGCAGCATGGGCTGCCACCATCGTATTGTTAGGGTTGCCCGCGTCATCATAGAGAGGTAAAGCTGGAAAAGGAATTGGCTCACCTAGTTTTGCCCCCATCATGATCCCCAGTGAGTCATTCATGATGATTTCAAATTGGAGATATCTTTTATCTTCAGTTGCTAGATATAGTGTCCCACCATCAGCATTTAAGATGGTTTTTGCCCCTCTTAAAATCATCTCTAGTAATTTGGGCGTATTTTTTTCGGCAGAGAGGGCAATGCCGATCTCATTTAGCTTTTCGATTAATTCAAAGGATTCTGATTTAGTATCGCCCATGTCCATTTTTTGCATCCCTATTTGTCAACAGCGTCTTTTTTTTTGGAAATGTTATGAGGGAATAAGTTTATTGATTTTTGTTGGTTTGATTGGGTTGAACCAAAACTTTTGGTAAAGGTGGCAAACCATTCTTTTTCCAGAACTGTTGAAATTGTTGAGGCTGAGCTAGCCGCCATCCAAATAATAAGATCGTAACTAAAAATACTGATGTCAAACCAAATTTCACAAGACTTATCGCAATTTGTCTATAGTTTGGTTTGTTTTTTTGCTTGTCTTTTGTTTTTTGCTCAGCTTTAGCTCTTGAGATAGCATTGCTTAGATATATAGTATCGGTTTGACGCAAAAATTGATTAGTTGGCTCAGATATTTGTTCTTGTAAATATTTGATTGCTTGATACACAATCGGTGGTGCTTGATCGGTTCTAGACCATTGTCGGGCAACTGCGGAGGGAATAGCACATAGGTTTTTGGAGCCTAGTGTGGCAATGCGATCGCGTAAGGATATTTCATCAGAGATTAAAACTACACATTGTTTTGGATAAGCATTTGCAACTCCAACGGCGCTTTGAGCAACATTGATCATCAGTCTTGCCTTGCGGCTGAGATTTTGAGTAGCCTTAATCACTAAGTCCGAATGTTTGCCAGTCAGGGGCGTAATTTGCCAATTTAATTCAGTCGAATTTTGAAATTGTTTTGCTGCAGACTCGTTACCTTCAGCTTTACCATTAGCAATGTTTTTAATTTCGTTCGCCACTACTTCTGGCAAAAGACATTCACCTAATTTGGCGATTGCCTGCCAAGTATTTGGATCGCTGGAGACGATGACGCTAGTTTCTATTAGTAATAGGTAAGGAGAATTAGACATAGAAAAAACATACAAAATATCTGTTTGATGGCTTATCTTTGAGCCATCAAACGGGTCATGAAAAATTTATTTCGCCAATCGAGATCCTTGCCAGTTACCAAAGTTGTTGGTGTTTTCCCCAGTCCCGTAACTGCCATAAAACTCCTTGCAGCCCTCTCCAAAAACTAGAATCCCTTTCCCCTGTTGCAGTGGTTGCTGTTTGGGAGTTTCTTTCCAGTCAAAGGTAATCACATTGTTACTCAATTTACCTGTTAGCTCACCCGAAATTTTGCCACGCTCAAAATTTGCATATTCGTATTTCCCAGAAACTAAATCTTCGCCCTGCTCTTGCAAAGTCACCTTACCAAAGGGCGTTTGCCAATCTCCATTAATTTTTGATTTACAGGTAAGGTTGCTATCGGTCGTTGCATCGGGGGCTGTTAAGTACTTCAATCCAAATATTGTCACAATAGCGACGCCGCCTATGCCCACAGACAAAAACAACCATGAAAGAGAGCCTTGGGATTTAATAGTAGGTTTCTTCAGTAATTTTGAGAAATACTTTAACTTGCCATCCGAAGGAGCACTGACTTCCTGCTCAAAGACATCTGCTGCTGAAGATGTATCTTCAGATTCTGTTAGCAATGGCTGCGATCGCTTACTTTTACTAGACCAAAGTTTTTGCATAATTAAGGCAAATATTTTACTGCCAACATCTAGTATTACTAGAATTACATTGTCGCATGATGATATAAATCGTGCATATTGATCCGCTAAGCGATTATGCTTAGCAATGATGGATGTGAGTGCGTTGCGCCCACATCCATCATTGCTAAGTTTTAGATTTTAGGTACTATCATGGCTCAACCTTCGGAAACTGATATTCAACAGATTTTCGATCGCATTGCTCCAGTCTACGATCGCTTCAACGATCTCCTGAGCTTAGGTCAGCATAGGATTTGGAAGAAAATGGCATTGCGTTGGTGTGAACCTCAACAAGGGGAAAAATGGCTTGATCTCTGTTGCGGTTCGGGAGATATGACGGCTTTAGTTGCTCAAAAAGTTGCACCCACTGGTCAAGCGATCGGCGTTGATTTCTCTAAAGAACTATTAGCGATCGCTGCCGATAAATCCGCAAACTATTTGCCTAAAATCCAGAAATGTCTGACATGGCAAGAGGGCAATGTTTTGAGTCTTCCTTTTGCAAACAATACTTTTGATGGTGCGACTTTAGCCTACGGGTTGCGAAATGTAGCAAATATCCCTCTATGCTTGTCCGAGTTACATCGTGTCTTAAAAAATGGCGCAACTGCCGCGATTTTAGATTTCCATCGTCCTAGCGATCCCTTGATACGAACTTTTCAAGCTTTTTATTTAGAACGTGTGGTTGTACCCCTAGCCGATCGCTTTGCGATGACTGAGGAGTATGCCTATATTGCACCAAGTCTGGCAAGATTTCCGATTGGCGCAGAGCAGGTAAAATTAGCTAAAACCGCAGGTTTTAATCAAGCAAAGCACTACGCGATCGCCAATGGCATGATGGGAATATTGGTTTTGCAAAAGCAATTAAACTAGAAGCCTGTTTTCATCTTTGCACTAGTTCATTCACTTCAAAACCCAAGAATTGATTGGCGGCGCACCGCGCCGCCAATCAATTCTTGGGTTTATGTTCTAGCCAGCTTGGCGAAAGCTATATTTAAAATTATGATGTGCATCAAAAAATGTGCATGTATACTGTATACATAATATATGGGTTTGTTGCGATGTATGGCTTAAAAGCAATTGTCATCGGTGCAGGTATTGGCGGACTCACCACAGGCATCGCCTTACGACAAGCTGGTTATGAAGTAGAAATTTACGATCGGGTGAGGGATCTGCGTCCGATTGGTGCAGGTATATCACTTTGGTCTAATGGAGTGAAAGTCCTCAACAATCTTGGTTTAGAGCAAAAGCTAGCTGCGATCGGCGGGCAAATGAACTATATGGAATACCGCTATCTTTCCGGGAATCTCCTTAATCATATTTCATTGCAACCGTTAGTCGAGGAAGTTGGTCAACGTCCTTATCCAGTGGCAAGGCGAGATTTACAAAATGTGCTACTAGAAGCTTTTGAATCTGTGGGTGGCAAGTTGACTCTTGGAGCCAAATGTATCGGTATTCTAGATGGCTTTCGAGATGTTACGGCAAAGTTTGAAGATGGCAGCACTGCCACTGGCGATCTAATGGTAGCAGCGGACGGAGTTCGTTCAATTTTACGTCAATATATTCTCAACGAATCTGTAGAGCCTAAATACGCTGGCTATGTTAATTGGAATGGTCTAGTTCCCATTAGTTCAGATCTTGCCGCAGCAGATACTTGGTCAATTTATGTGGGAGAACATAAGCGTGCATCGCTAATGCCCTTATCGGGCGATCGCTTCTATTTCTTTTTTGATGTGCCGTTACCTAAAGGAACAGCTAACGATCACTCTAACTATAAAAACGAATTGAAACAACATTTCCAAGGTTGGGCTGAACCTGTGCAATTATTAATCGATCGCCTTGACCCTGAATCCGTTGCCCGTTTGGAGATTCATGATGTTGGGCCCATCAACAAAATGGTCAAAGGTAGGGTGGCGCTTCTCGGGGATGCTGCCCATGCTACTTGTCCAGACCTCGGACAGGGTGGATGCCAAGCAATTGAAGATGGTTGGGTACTAGCAAATTATTTGACATCCACAAATTTGAGTGTCCCCGATGCCTTAAGGCGTTATGAAACTGAACGTAAAGTCCGCACCGCTGAAATTGTCAACAAAGCGCGAAATCGCGCGGAAACAATCCACGGAAAAGAGCCTGAAGTTACCCAAAAGTGGTATGACCAACTCTCGCAAGAGAATCCCTTGGATGTCACCAAAGCCATCGCCAAAATTATTAGTGGAGGGCCATTACATTGAGTTTGCCATTGACTTATACGATCGATATGCTCAACCAGATGAGCAAAGTAGAATTCACAGAATCGATCGGTTCTATCTTTGAACATACACCAGAAATAGCCTTTGAAGCATGGCGATCGCGTCCCTTTACTGATGTCCAAAGCCTACATCAAGTTATGGCTGCGATTGTTTTAAAAATGAGCGATCCTGAGCAAATAAAACTAATTTGCGCTCATCCTGATCTTGGTAGCAAATTCAAAATGGCGGAAGCTTCTGTACAGGAGCAATCTACCATCGGACTAGATCGACTCTCAGCAATTGAATACGATCGCTTCCAATATCTCAATCAAGCCTATAAAGATAAGTTTGCATTTCCTTTCATTATCGCTGTTCGTAACCATACGAAAGAGAGTATTCTCGCCGCCTTTGAACAAAGACTGCAAAACAATCTGGAAGTAGAGAAAAAACAAGCGATCGCTGAAATTATCGAAATTGCCAGATTGCGGTTAATTTTGGCTGTTCCCAATTAACATACAGCCAGCAGTCAAAAGCCTAACTTAATCCCCTTAATATCTAACTCCTATGACATACCCAAGAGATATGATTGGCTATGGGAGATTTGCTCCCAATGCAAAATGGAAAGATAACGCGCGTGTTTCTGTCCAGTTTGTAATTAATTATGAAGAAGGCGGTGAAACCTGTATTCTGCATGGTGACAGTAGTTCGGAGACATTCCTGTCTGAGATCGTCGGTGCGGCTCCATTTCATGGACTACGACATATGAATATGGAATCTTGCTATGAATATGGAAGTAGAGCAGGATTTTGGCGCTTATATCGGATGTTTTGCGATCGCAATATTCCCGTAACTATCTATGGTATTGCCATGGCGCTAGCACGCAATCCCGAAGCTATCGCAGCCATGCTTGAAGCGGATTGGGAAATTGCTAGTCATGGCTATCGCTGGATCGATTACAAATATTTTTCGCCTGAGCAAGAACGTGAACATTTGCAAAAGGCGATCGCTATTCATACACAAGTTACAGGAGAACGACCTTTTGGCTGGTATACAGGACGCACTAGCGAGCATACTCGCCGTTTAGTGGTGGAAGAAGGGGGATTTCTCTATGATTCCGATAGCTACGCCGATGATCTTCCCTATTGGAATTATGAATATGGCAAGCCGCATTTAATCATTCCCTATACACTCGATAATAATGATATGCGCTTTGCCACTCCTCAAGGTTTTAATTCTGGGGATCAGTTTTTTGCCTATTTACGTGATGCTTTTGATGTTCTTTATGATGAAGGCGAAATATCACCAAAAATGATGAGCATCGGTTTGCATTGTCGTTTAGTCGGACGGCCAGGGAGGGCAGCGGCGCTAGCTAGATTTCTAGATTATGTGCAGAGTCGAGATCGTGTCTGGATTTGTCGCCGTGTTGACATTGCCCACCATTGGCACAAGCACCACAAACCAGAATAAGAATAAGGGTAGTGTGTCATATTTGTTGAGGGAATTTTGGAGTTCTATTTTTGATTTTTTGTCCTGTACTTAAGAATTGGTATAAACCAACGATGAGGCAAAAGGATCACAAATCATGAGATTTTTAGCGTCCTAGTGGTAAAAATCCCTGATAATTACTTCTCAACATAAAAAACCGAGAATATGCAAAATCAACCACAAGTCAGCATCATCATGGGTAGCGACTCTGACCTGCCCACTATGCAAGGCGCGATCGCTATTTGCCAGCAATTTGATATTCCCCATGAAGTCGCGATTATCTCCGCACACCGCACACCTGAGAGAATGGTGGAATTTGCTAAATCAGCTCATACTCGCGGTATCAGAGTAATTATTGCGGGAGCAGGAGGTGCTGCTCATTTACCAGGTATGGTGGCTGCCCTTTCTCCTCTGCCAGTAATCGGTGTGCCAGTTTCCACAAAGCATCTTAGCGGTATCGATTCACTCTATTCAATTGTGCAAATGCCCAAAGGAATTCCTGTTGCAACCGTAGCGATCGGTAATGCAGATAATGCTGGTCTGCTAGCAGTGCAGATGCTTGCCAGCCATAATCCTGAACTTCTAGAAAAAGTAATTGCCTATCGTGAATCTTTAAAAGATATGGTAATGGAAAAGCAAGATAAAATAGATAAATTGGGAAGCAAGAAATACATACAGCAAATGTGATCCATTGGCTGTGTTGCAACACAAGGTTTCTCTAGAACAAATCAAAGCTGACATTGCTATATTTACAAGGCTTCCTTAATTGCAATCTAATTGTAAATTGACTCAATAGGTTGCAATTAAGGAACTGGCACAACATCCAGTAAACGCTGAATGATCTTCTTCGGAGATCGCCTTCCCGCCGCCATAATTCGATGCCCTAAAACGTATGGCGCAAGGAACTTTACATCATCAGGCAAAACATAATCCGACTTGCGATCGCGATCGAGCATTTGCTGAATAAAGGTATAACTCTGAACCGATCGCAACAACGCTGTCGTACCTCTAGGACTCACGCCAAGGGTTATTTCTTCATCATTACGTGTAGCACGGACAACATTAACGATATATTGGCTAGTCGCATCACTAACAGGAACTTTGGCGCAAAGTTCGCGAATGTCTAGTACCTCTTCGGGGGTGATACATGGTTCTAACTGAGCGGAACCAATTTTCCCAACTTGCATCCGTTTCAGCATTTCCAACTCTTCTGCTTCGTTAGGATAGCCAATGCTAAAGGAGAGCGCAAAACGATCTAATTGAGCTTCAGGTAATGGGAAAGTCCCTTGATATTCAATGGGGTTTTGAGTCGCGATCGCAAAAAATGGTGAGGGTACTTTCCGTGAGATGCCATCAACTGTGACTTGGCTCTCTTCCATTACTTCTAGTAATGCTGACTGGGTACGTGGTGTCGCCCGATTGATTTCATCAGCCAGCAAAACATTGGCAAATACAGGGCCTGGCAAAAACTGAAATTCACCTTTTTGAGGATTCCATATATTTGTACCAGTGATATCGGTTGGCAGCAAATCCGGTGTACATTGCACGCGTTGAAATTTGCCAGAGATAGATGCAGCAAGGGACTTAGCGAGCAAAGTCTTGCCCACTCCAGGGACATCTTCAAGCAATGCATGACCACCTGAAAATAACGCTACTAAGACCAGTTGAATGGCTTCATCTTTGCCAACGATCGCCTTCGCCAGATTGTCAACTAATTGTTGTACTTTGATTTGCTTTTCCATGTTCCCCATCAAGCTTGTGAAGATCGAATTTTGCAATACTTGTCATACTAGCCTATCGCGGTTCGCTTACCCATAAAGCAATATTTTAAGCAACTATAGGGTTTTCATAGCCTAAAACACGACACACATAGTTGATTTTGATATAGATATCCTCTCTAAATATAGCTATAGCAATGTAAGGTTTGCTAAAACCCAAATAAGTGAAGGCGGCACTTCGTGCCGCCTTCACTTATTTGGGTTTTGATTTATCCTAGCTATCTCTTACATTGCCAAATAAATCAACTCTTTTTTGGGGTTTATAACTGGCGATCTCTATGTGAATTACCCCATACTGATGTCGTGGGTTGGAATCTGCTAAGATCATCAGCGTGAGGACATAGGAGTTACATGGCTGGATATACGCTGATTTTAGCGATTTTGATCTTAGGAGGCATCATAGCGACGCTTGGCGATCGCATTGGCACTAAGGTTGGAAAAGCGCGTCTTAGCATATTCAAATTAAGGCCGCGTGACACCGCCACAGTCGTCACGATCGCGACAGGCGGGATGATCTCCGCCTCGACCTTAGGGATTTTGTTATTACTAAGTGGACAGCTAAGGGATGGATTATTTCGTCTCGAAAGTATTCGCTCAGAATTATCCAGTAGCCAAGAGCAAAAGAAAAAAATTGAAACTGAGCTAAATGCCGCTAAAACTGAGCAGGAAAAAGCGCAACAACGTTTAGGGGAAATTAATAAGTCTTTAGTCCAAGCTTTGCGTAAACAATCAGAAACTCAAACCTTATTACAGTCCGTTGAGAGCAAATTTAAACAAGCTGACGAAGATCTTCAAAAGGCATCGAAACAGGAAGCCGATCTCCGCGATCGCATCCAAAATTTGAGCGCAGAGCAAGAAAGCCTACAAGCTGAAAGTAAGCAGCTTCGGGATGAAAAAGAACGAATTTCCACTGAATTAGCAAGTATTTCCCGAGATCGCGAAACCCTAAAACAAAGGGTCGATGAATCAGAGCAGCGCTTGGTAGATATTGAAAAACAACGAGTCGCTCTTGGGGCAGAAGTTTCCTCCCTCGAATCGGCTCGAGAGCAATTGCTGATCAGCCTCGAAGCATTACGTAAGGGCAACGTGGCTATTTTTGCCGACCAAATTTTAGCTATGGGAGTTGTGCGCCCCGATCTGAATCAGGCTGAATTGCGTCAAGCTAGTAAGCAACTACTTCAACAAGCCGAGCGTAACGCCCGTGAACTGTTAGATTTCCTGCCAGATCAAGCCCCGCAAGAACCAGTCATTAAAATTACGGAAGCACAGATCGAAGGATTACTAAATCGCATCAAAGATGGACAAAGCTATGTGATTCGTATCCTCTCCGCAGGTAATTTTTTAAAGCGCGAAACAAGAGTTGCGATCGCTGCCGATGTCACTCTCAATCGTCAAATATTTCCCCCAGGGGCTGAAATCGCGTCCTTACAATTTACCCCCGATCTATCGCCCCAGGCTCTTGCCTCAAGAATTGAACAGCTATTTTTGTTAGTTAGTTTTCGCGCTCGTCGTGAGGGAGTTTTAGCTGATCCACTTACAGGTAAAGTTGGCAATTTCCGACCTGAAGCATTGACTGAGCTTTTCAAATTAGTGAATGAACTTAAGTCTCCCTATGAGATTAAAGCTGTAGCCAAGGAAGCAATTTTTCCTGCTAGTTCGCTTATCCTAGAACTAATAATTCGTCAAAATGGTATTGAAATCGCTCGCTTTAGCTAACCAAAAAGCTTGAGATGGTATGGAGCGTAACCTCTAATTTTTTGAGAAAAAAACTCCCATGGCAAAAATATCTCTGTGCGATCGGTGTAATTTTTATGCCCACACCCAATTTTTGGTCTGTGCAGTGCATCCTGATGGGCCAGAGTGGGGAATTTGCTCCGATTTTGTTTCGGCAGAGCTATGGGGACCCGAAGATCCTAAAAGCTACGATCCCGACATGGAAACAGAGTTTGGGTGGCATCCGATCTTTACTGGTAAATGTCCTGAATGTCGCACTCCTTTTTCGCGGATGCGGATTCCCCCTGAACAATGGCTTTGTAAGTGCTGCGGCTGGGAAGATGATTTGTAAGCCAATTTATTGGCGCGACACTATCTTGATGTATTGAGAAGAAAAGATGGTTGTGTTTATAAATATCATCAAAGATTCGGATTAACGAGGATTTTGTTTGCTATGCGATCACGATCACACGATTGGTGTATTAACCCTATCGTTGGACACCAAATGTCACTAAGAAGCTTATGGAACAGAGTATTTCCTTTGCTTCTTAAGCCTACGATTCATATCAGACCGCTACCTCATCCGCCTAAAGTTTTATAATTAAAATGTATAGCAATCCTCAATCATTTATTAAAGCAATTATCCATCAAACGAACTACAAGAAATTTTTTGAGAGTATTGATTTGCAATACTTTCAAGAAGTTTCTTGGTTTGGGTTTGAGTGCAAAGCGCTGTAAGATTGTGATGATTTATGAGAAGCGCACCCTGCGGATTTGCCTCTCATATCATTTAGAGTTGCTATACAGCCTTTTTATTGAAAAAGGCTGTATTCAAGGAAAACAACTAAAGGAGACTAGCCGTGATCGTAGTAACCAAGATTGGTACACCCGCAGAAGAAGTTGGGCGGATCTGCGAAGAACTATCTAGTTGGGGATTATCGCCAGAGAAAATTGTGGGAAAACATAAAGTTGTGTTGGGACTAGTTGGTGAGACAGCCAATCTTGACCTGCATCGTATCGAAGAATTAAGCCCTTGGATTGAGACAGTTTTGCGGGTAGAACGTCCATTTAAACGCGCTAGTCGTGAATATCGCCAAAATGAATCGAGCGTGGTGATTGTACCTACGCCTAATGGTGATATTGCGATCGGCGAAAATCTTCCTTTAGTGACAGTAGCAGGTCCCTGCTCTGTTGAAAATGAAGAAATGATTGTGGAAACAGCAATGCGCGTGAAAGCTGCAGGAGCACAATTTCTAAGAGGCGGGGCTTATAAGCCACGTACATCGCCCTATGCTTTTCAGGGGCATGGTGAGAGCGCTTTATCTCTATTAGCAGCAGCTCGTAAAGCAAGTGGATTGGGAATTATTACAGAAGTAATGGATACTGCCGATATTGACAAAATTGCCGAAGTTGCAGATGTGTTGCAAATTGGCGCAAGAAATATGCAGAACTTCTCATTGCTTAAGCAAGTAGGTAAACAGAATAAGCCAATTCTTCTCAAGCGGGGTCTAGCGGCTACCATTGATGATTGGTTGATGGCAGCTGAATATATTCTCGCAGAGGGAAATCCTAATGTAATTCTTTGTGAACGTGGGATTAGAACTTTCGATCGCGAATATACCCGTAACACTCTCGACTTATCCGCAATTCCTGTATTGCGAAAGTTAACACATTTACCAATCATGATCGATCCTAGTCATGGTACAGGTTGGTCAGAGTATGTGCCATCCATGAGTTTAGCGGCGATCGCAGCTGGAGTTGACTCCCTAATGATCGAAGTTCATCCCAATCCTAAGAGAGCTTTGTCTGATGGGCCACAGTCACTCACTTTCGATGATTTCGATAAGCTCATGATTAAAATCAATCGTATGGCAGAAGTAATGGAGCGTGCATAAATAAAGAAGGCGCAAAGCGCCTTCTTTATTAAGAGAACTATGAATCAAGCATTTATTTACGATCGAACAATTCATTTTCGCGACACTGATGCGGCAGGAGTAGTCTATTTTGCCAATGGATTATCTATTTGTCATGAATCCTACGAAGCTTCGTTAGCAGCATCGGGAATTGAACTTCAATCTTTTTTTCGAGGAGGTGCGATTGCAGTGCCGATTACCCATGCAAGTATTGATTTTTTTAAACCAATGTTCTGCGGCGATCGCATTGTGGTTTCGCTAATAAAAACCTTGCTAAGCCCTGAGTCTTTTCAAATTGAATATCAATTATTCATAGAAGGTGTTGAGAAAAATGCGATCGCAAAAGCATTAACTAAACATGTTTGTATTGATTCCATCACTCGAAAGCGGTGTAATCTATCCCAAGAACTCATAAAATGGATTGAATTTACTCAATGACAACAATTTTACGTGACTGGAGTTATCGCTATCAATGGTTTTATGACACTGTATCTGCACTGGCAGCAATCAGTGTCGGCGGAGAGAAGCGTTTTCACCGTTTATTTTTAAAAGATTTATCCATTAATCCTGAAGCCAAAGTTCTTGACCTTTGTTGTGGAGCAGGACAGGCGACAAGGGAACTAGTTGACCATTTCCATGATGTGACGGGTTTAGATGCGTCACCGATCGCCATTAAACGTGCCAAGCAAAATGTGCCCCAAGCGGAGTATGTAGAATCTTTTGCTGAGAAAATGCCTTTTAGCGATCGCACTTTTGATCTGGTACTCACGAATACAGCTATGCATGAGATGGACTCAGAGCAGTTGCAGCAAATCATTCAAGAAGTGCATCGGATTTTGACACCTGAAGGACAATTTATCATTATTGATTTTCATCGTCCTATTAATCCCTTATTTTGGTTACCTATTGCGACTTTCCTCTGGCTATTTGAGACAGAAACTGCATGGCAATTAATTAAAACTGATCTGCCACAGCTTTTAATTAATTCTGGCTTTAAAGTTGAGTCTTGCCAACTTTATGCAGGTGGTAGTTTACAAGTTTTGCGATCGAGCAAATTAATAAACTGTCAAGATTCAAGTAAGAAAACAGCAAAAAAGTCAAATTGATGAATGTTGAGGCTCGCAAATTATAGATGAAGAGTTCTTGGTATTTCCTTCAGAATAGACCAGCTTAGGGCAAATATAATATAACTTACTTATAACTTCTACATATTGACTCTCTGCCTATTTTCTTGGTATAAGATAAAATTGCCAATTCAAATCTGAAGCGCAACACCTATATATCTTGGCATAAGAGACTCATAAGTATATTTTGATATTCATCACAATCATCAAGATATCCCCATAAGCTACACCCATTTTACTGCATCAGAAAGATCTCAGCTATACAAATCAAGGGTTACAGACAAATTGTCGCAATCAGTGATCGCCGCAATGATGAAACGGTCGAAAAGTACAATATTAAGAGAACTGAGTTGTAATTGTAGTTAAGTAGGTAGTGTATCATATTTGTTGACAGAATCAACAAAGTATAGGCAAAAGTAGTTAATGCAAGAGAGAAAAGATGGTATTTGAAACTGTGGAATGCCCAACTTGTAGAGGAGTAGATATCCAACGACTGGACAAAGTAGTACGGGCAAAAAGCGGTACGTTTGCCGCAATTCTAACTGTACACGCAAGACATTTATTCGTGATTACACATATCAAGGATATCGTCCAGAAGTAAAACAACAAATCGCAGAGATGGCAATCAATGGTAGTGGGATCAGAGATACAAGTCGAGTATTGGGGATTAGTCCTAACACGGTAATCAAAGAGTTAAAAAAAGAGGAAGAAATAGAATTGGTTAACTATCCTCTGCTAGAACAACTTGAGCTAGACACTCTAGATGTTGATCTTTATGAGGTCGAAGAAGCAGAGATGGATGAGACGTGGAGTTTTGTTGGTAGCAAAAAACAGCAACGATGGTTATGTGCCCTCTATTGATCATGCGACTGGGAGGGTTTTAGCTTATGTATTAGCACCACATAAAGATCAAGCCTTAGTTAAGCTAGTAAATCTGCTAAAACCATTTGGCATTAAGCGTTTTTTTACCGATGCTTGGGGTGCATACGAAAGGATTCTGGAGCCTAACGCCCACCTGATTGGCAAGCAAAACACTCAGAAGATTGAACGTAAGCATCTAACTTTACGAACTAGGATTAAGCGATTAGCCAGAAAGACGATTTGCTACTCTAAATCCATTGTGATGCATGATATTGTCATCGGTCTGTTTATCAACAAATATGAGTTTTCCTTTCAATCCCATTGAACTTTTCAACAAATGTGATACACTACCTAGCAATTTTCCTTTTATCATAGGCAAAAGGAAAATTCAAAACCTTTACCATGATCGTTTTTTGTTGTGCAAATGAGCACGTAATTATTTGCACAACTGTAATTTTAAAGATTTTTATTGGGTCTATCCAAAAGACTAAATATTAGTGTAAAGTATGAAAAACATAAAAGCCATCTGAATGATTGTCTGTGATTAGATGTTGACTCTATAGGTGTTTCGGGGAGGTCAAACATAATAAAAGGCTCAATGCTTTTAATACTGGGTGTTTCAGACATTAAAGATCTCTGAGGCTAAAACTATTGCACATCAGGCATTTCAGTCATTTAAGCTAAAGCACCTCCCCGAAACACCTATTGAGCCAAAATTTATTTAGGCGATCGCAAAAGCAAATTGAATTTCATTCTAATGGTTAGATTAAATAATGCCAGTCAATGAAGATGTACAGTTGAGTGAAAGCGTTAAAATTTTTCATCCCCAACTCGTTAACCTTTATGGTTGCCGTATAGATGATGATACAAAGATTGGAACGTTTGTAGAGATTCAGAAGAATGTGACGGTGGGCAAGCGGTGCAAAATATCATCACATAGCTTTCTTTGTGAGGGTGTGGTGATTGAGGATGAAGTCTTTATTGGGCATGGGGTAATATTTACTAACGATCTTTATCCGCGATCTACAAATGCTGATGGAAGCTTACAAACTGAGGCTGATTGGACTGTTGTCAAAACCCATGTAAAACGTGGAGCCTCCATTGGTAGTAACGCCACAATTTTGGCAGGCATAACTATTGGTGAAAATGCTCTTGTTGGTGCAGGTGCTGTGGTTACCCAAGATGTTTTAGACTACACCGTTGTAGTTGGCGTTCCTGCGAGAGTTGTGGGAGATGTGCGTGATCGCGATAAATCTACTTCACCATGATTATTTAGCAGTTTTTATCGTTTAGCCTTACAGTTTAATTTTTTTATAAGAATCTTTTTGTAAATAATTTTATGAATACTCTTAATAAATAATATCTTTATAAATACATTCTTAATAAATATATATGCAAAGCTTTAATAGCATAAATATTGGTGTCATTGGCTATGGGTATTGGGGACCAAACCTAGTCAGAAATTTTTCGGAGCTTCCAGGTGCTAATGTCAAGACTGTGAGCGATTTTAGTCCCGAACTTTTGGCGAAAGCCAAGGCTCGTTATCCTGCGATTCAGATCACAACAGACTGTAATGATATTTTTAACGATTCCGAAATTGACGCAGTGGCGATCGCTACTCCAGTATCTACTCACTTTAAGCTGGCTTTAGCTGCCTTGAAAGCTGGTAAACACGTCATGGTAGAAAAGCCCATGACTACCACTTCCGAGGAATCAATCGAACTAATAGCCGAAGCCAAACGCCAAAAACTTGTGTTGATGGTCGATTACACTTTCGTCTATACAGGAGCCGTTCGTAAAATGGCTGAGTTAGTCTTAACTAATCAGCTTGGTGCTATCTATTATTACGACTCGGTTCGCGTTAACTTAGGGCTGTTTCAACATGATGTCAATGTTATTTGGGATCTGGCTGTTCATGACCTCTCGATCATGGATTATGTTTTGCCAGAAAAGCCCTATGCCGTTTCTGCTAACGGGATTAGCCATATTCCCGGTGGTACAGAAAACATTGCCTACTTGACTCTGTTTTTTGAAAAGAATCTGATTGCTCATTTACATGTCAACTGGTTAGCACCTGTCAAAATTCGCCAAACTCTAATTGGTGGTAGTCAGAAAATGATTGTATTTGATGATTTAGTTCCCAGTGAAAAGATTAAAGTGTATGACAAAGGCATTATATTCAACGATAATGATGCTGAAAGCATTTATCAGAAACTAGTTGGTTATCGAACTGGCGATATGTGGTGTCCTAAACTCGATTCTACAGAGGCTTTGCGTACTGAAGGTTTGCATTTTCTGCATTGTATCCGTACTGGTGAGCGCCCAATTAGCGATGGTGAGGCAGGATTGAGGATTGTCAAAATTCTTGAAGCTGCTAATCAGTCAGTAAAAAAGCAAGGACAATTAGTTGAATTGAATTTAACAGAGGTGTCATGGTAGTTCCATTTGTCGATCTGAAAGCTCAGTATCTTAGTATCAAAGATGAAATTGATACTGCAGTATTAAAGGTTTTAGATAGTACGCAATTTATTCTTGGAAGTGAAGTTGCTGCACTAGAGGAAGAATTTGCTAACTATAGTCAAGCTCGTTTTGGAATTGCATTAAACACTGGAACTAGCGCTCTGCATCTGGCATTACTAGCCGCAGGGATCGGAGCAGGTGATGAAGTAATTACTATCCCCATGACATTTGTAGCTACTACCGCCGCAATTTGTTATACAGGAGCTAAGCCTGTTTTTGTGGATATCGATCCTGTAACTTATACCATTGATGTCACGCAAATTGAAAAAGCGATTACGGCACGGACTAAAGCAATTCTACCCGTCCATCTATATGGGCAAGCGGCTGATATGGATCCGATTTTAGAAATTGCCCGCCGTCATAACTTGATTGTCATCGAAGATGCAGCTCAAGCTCATGGAGCCGAGTACAAAGGTCGTAGAGTTGGTAGTATTGGTGATATTGGTTGTTTTAGCTTTTATCCAGGCAAAAACTTAGGAGCCTATGGTGAAGGCGGAATGGCAGTAACTAATAATCCTGAGTATAACCAGACCATGCGGATGCTGCGCGATTGGGGGCAAGAGAAAAGATATCACCATGTTCTCAAAGGCTATAACTATCGCATGGATGGTATCCAAGGGGCAATTTTACGGGTAAAAATGCGCTACATTGAAGCTTGGACAGAAGCGCGAATTGCCCACGCTGCTAACTATAATAAGCTTTTAGCAGAATCTGGTTTAGAACTACCCATAACACTACCGCATAACCGCCATGTATATCATGTATATGCTGTGCGAACGCCCCAGAGAGATGCTTTACAACAAAGCTTACAGGCTCAGGAAGTCCAGACTGGTATTCATTATCCAATCCCTGTGCATCTTCAAAAGTCCTATGCCGATCTAGGTCACAAAATTGGCGATTTCCCCCAGTCAGAGGCAGTAGCAAAAGAAGTCCTATCTCTTCCTATGTATCCCGAACTACCCCTTGAGTCACAAACTCAGGTCGCTAAAGCCGTAATTAGCTCTATTAGATAGATGAATTTCATGTCTGATTTAGGAAAAGCCAAAGTAGTCGCTGCCGTTCATGGCTTACAAGAAGATAAGCTCGATCCTGATTTTGAAGTTCAATTTGCGGAATATCTCCGCAATCAGTTTACGCTGTTTTGCCAATCGATCTACCCATTGTCAAAACAAAACTAGAAATCAAGTCAGTCAGAATTAAAGTAGGAGCTACTATAGGTATGAATGTAGTTATACTTCCTAGTATAACTGTTGGCAAAGGTATCATTATTGTTGCTGGAGCGGTGGTTACTAAAGACTACCTGCCTATGCGATCGTTGCTGGTGTAACATCTAAGTTTTTACGCTGGCGTGAAGGATATCAACCCATAGAAAACATTACAAAAACAGAAGATGAAAAATAGTCGAGTATTGGTTACAGGTGGCGCTGGTTTAGTTGGTTCCCATATTGCCGACCTCCTTGTTAAGGAAGAAGTTGCGGAAATTATTGTCCTAGACAACTTTACACGCGGACAGATATCTAACCTGGCTTGGGCAAAGGAGCATGGCAATGTCAAAGTTGTGGAAGGCGATATTCGCGATTGCCAAATTCTTGAGCAAGTTACCGAAGGCGTGGACATCATTTTTCATCAGGCGGCAATTCGCATTACCCAATGTGCTGCTGAGCCTCGTTTAGCTTTAGAAGTAATGGCTGACGGTACTTATAACGTATTGGAAGCAGCAGTCAATGCCAAGGTCAAAAAAGTTGTGGCTGCTTCATCAGCCTCAATCTATGGCATGGCTGATGAATTCCCTACTACTGAGCAACATCATCCTTACAACAACCGTACTCTTTACGGGGCTACTAAAGTATTCAATGAAGCGCTATTACGCAGTTTCTATGACATGTATGGACTAGATTATGTGGCGCTGCGTTACTTCAATGTCTATGGTCCACGCATGGATATTTATGGTGTCTACACTGAAGTCCTAATTCGATGGATGGAACGAATCATCGCAGGGCAGCCTCCATTGATTTTTGGAAATGGCAAGCAAACTATGGACTTTGTATATATTGAAGACATTGCCAGAGCCAATATCCTTGCTGCCAAAGCCAATGTGACTGACGAGATATTTAACGTGGCGAGCCATGTAGAAACTAGCTTGAATGACTTGGCTTACATTTTGGCGAAGGTCATGGGATCGGATTTGCAACCCGAATATGGAGAAGAGCGTAAAGTCAATCCTGTTGCTCGCAGACTAGCAGATGTAACTAAAGCGAAGGAGCTATTGGGTTTTGAAGCTGAAATCTCTTTAGAAGAAGGATTGAGTAGACTCGTAACTTGGTGGAAAGAACAAAAAACCAAAGGAGACAAGTAATGTCTGAGAAACTCCCAAATATTCCGATCTCCAAACCTTGGATGGGTGAAGCGGAAGCTGAAGCAGCTAGCAGGGCAATTCTCTCTGGCTGGATTACCCAAGGTCCCGAAGTTGCGGCATTTGAAAAAGAGTTTGCTGATTATGTCGGTGCAAAACATGCTTGTGCTGTCTCTAATTGCACCACAGCTTTGCATTTAGCACTGCTAGCAGTTGGAGTCAAGCCAGAGGATGAAGTAATTACGGTTAGCCATTCTTATATTGCTACTGCTAACAGTATTCGTTATTGTGGCGCAGTCCCAGTATTTGTAGACATCGAACCACAAACCTATAACATCAATCCAAAATTAATAGCCGAAGCAATCAGCGATCGTACTCGTGCCATTCTTGTCGTTCATCAAATTGGGATGCCTTGCGACCTCAAAGCAATTTTAGAAATAGCCCGTCAACACAATTTGCCTGTAGTGGAAGATGCGGCTTGTGCGATCGGTAGCGAAATTCATTGGAATGGAATATGGGAAAAAATTGGTAAGCCTCACGGTGATATCGCTTGCTTTTCCTTCCATCCTCGCAAAGTCATGTCCACTGGAGATGGAGGCATGTTAACGACCTCTAATCCAGAATGGGATCGGCAGTTTCGGCTGTTGCGCCAACATGGAATGAGCGTAGCGGACACAGTACGCCACGGCTCTAAGCAAGTGATCTTTGAATCCTATCCCATCTTGGGTTACAACTATCGGATTACAGACATCCAAGCTGCCGTAGGACGTGAACAACTAAAACGTCTACCTGCAATTATTGAGCGTCGTCGTTACTTAGCGCAAAGATATAATGAATTCTTAGCCAATATCGATGGATTGAAAGTACCCACTGAGCCAGATTTGGCTAGAAGCAATTGGCAAAGTTATGCGGTAAAGCTGACAGACAAGTACGATCAGGTGCAAGTAATGCAGGAAATGCTAGATCAAGGGCTGGCTACAAGGCGTGGCATTATGAATACCCATCGCGAGCCAGCCTATCAAAAGGAAGCTTGGTCTTGTGGAATTGCCCCAAAAAACTGTAACTGTGAAGCGGGAACATGCGATCGCCTAGTTGAAAGTGAAAAAGCCCAAGACACTGTGATCTTGTTGCCACTTTTCCATCAAATGACTGAACAGGATCAAGATCGGATTGTTCAAGCCTTGCAAAATCTGGTAGTGAAATAAATATCCTGAATGGGGGTGGTGCAAAGCATCACCCATTTCCTAGAATGGTAAAATTTTTAGATCCGAGAAGGTGGCTTTTATGTATGACTCAATAGTAATTGGTGGAGGCATTGTTGGACTCTCCACAGCAATGGCGTTACTGCAATCCAATCCAGATCTGCGGATCGCAGTTCTGGAGAAAGAAAGTACTTGGAGCCAGCACCAAACAGGACATAACAGTGGAGTCATTCACTCTGGGATTTATTACAAACCTGGAAGCCTAAAAGCCAAGCTTTGCCGTTCAGGTTCTCAGTCGATGGTGCAGTTTTGTCAGGAGAATGGGATCGCTCATGAAGTCTGTGGCAAGGTTATCGTGGCTACTGAGCCAAAAGAATTACCATTTCTAGAAAATATCTATCAGCGAGGTCTAGCTAATGGCATTGAGGTCGCAAAACTTACAGCCGAAGAAGTTAAAGAAATCGAACCTCACGTTAATTGTATTGCAGGAATTCGCGTCTTTTCCACAGGAATTGCTGATTACAAACAAGTCTGTCGTAAATATGCAGAATTAATCGAACTTTGGGGAGGTGATCTTTATCTCAATACAAAGGTTGAAAAAATTGTAGAATCAACCAATTTTCAAAGAATTGAAACTAATGATGGTATCTTTGAGACTCGCATTTTAATCAATTGTGCTGGATTACATAGTGATCGCATTGCCAAGCTTAATCAAGTTGATCCTCAAGCGCAAATAGTACCATTCCGAGGTGAATATTACGAACTGAAGCCCGAAAAAAGATACTTAGTTAATCATCTTATTTACCCAGTTCCCAATCCCAACTTCCCCTTTCTTGGTGTTCATTTCACGCGCATGATCGATGGCAATATCCATGCAGGACCGAATGCAGTTCTGAGCTTAAAACGTGAAGGTTATAAAAAAACAGATTTTGATTTCAAAGACTTTGCCGAAGTAATGACCTACCCTGGCTTTTGGAAACTAGCATTCAAACATGCCGATGAAGGCATTCAAGAAATGATTCGCTCCTTTAGTAAAGCAGCATTTGTGCGAAGCTTACAAAAACTCATTCCCGAAGTTAAAGCTGATGATCTAGTACCTAGCCATGCTGGTGTAAGAGCGCAGGCACTAATGAATGATGGCAGTCTAGTTGATGATTTTTTAATCATTAGAACCCCAAATTCAGTCCATGTCTGTAATGCTCCATCTCCAGCAGCCACTTCTTCCCTTGAAATAGGTAAAGCTATATCTCTCAATAGCTTTATAGCCCTAAATCTATAGACGTTGCATTACATAATTGAATTTGTGGATCTCAATTTCCAAAAGTTAAAATTTACAATGTAGGTGATTCAAGTAATTTAAGTTACAAGCAAAAAACAAAAACAAGAAATATTAGCTATAAATTAGTCTTTTTAGATTTTTTGAAACAATTAAAAAAATTAAAGAATAAATTAAAAGATAAAGTAACTAATACTTTATTTAGTTACTAAGGAAATTTCGTTGGAATCGCAATTTGAAAATTTTTTTTGCTCCTATTCAGTTCTATACTCATAGCAAAAAAGTAATTGAAACAATTAATTGGATAATTGAAGAAGATCAAATTGATATTGTGCAGATGCATTTTTTTGAAAACTTAAACCTAGTAGCATCTATCCCTTTATCAATCAAGAAAATCTTTGTGTGTCATGAATCTAGATTTGCTAGGATTCAGACTCATATAGAAACAAAAAAAATTGGTTCTTCATTTACTGATTATGTACTTGATTTTAACAAAATTATCGAGCTGTCATTTCTTAAGATGTTTGATGCCATTATAAGTTTTACTGAGTATGACAAGTTAGAAATAAATGAGGCAATTGGAGAAGAAAAAAATAAACCTAAGCTTGCTACTATTCCTTTTGCCATTCTTGATCAAGAATTTTCGCAATTAGATATTAATCATATTAGTCCAATCGAAAAGTTGGTTTTTATCGGAGGTGATGAGCATTACCCTAATCAGGATGCAATAGAATGGTTTATTGATGAGGTAGCAGAAGAAATTCGTTTAAGATATGGTTTGCGCCTTTGTGTTGTCGGAAATTGGAGTAAAAAACTGTTTCAAAATTTCAAAATCATCCCAGTAATGTCTACTTTGCAGGTTATGTTGATGATTTGTCCAAGATTCTTAGGAATAGCATTAGCATAGCGCCAATACGCATAGGTGGTGGTATCAAAACTAAAATCCTCGTCGCTATGGCTCAGGGTATTCCAGTTATCTGCACAAAGTTTGCAGCTACAGGAGTTAATGTTAAACACCTTGAGAGTGTAATGTTAGCCGTAGATAAAGATTCATTTTGTAAAGCAGTTCAGTATTATTTAGAGGACTTACAACGGACATTTGAAATGTGCATTCAAGCTCAAAATATAATGCGTACGCAATACTCTCAAAAAACGATTGCTCAACTCAGATATAATTTTTATCAACCCTTGCTTGACTAACTAAAAACACTATTAGAAATTAGTACTGGTCAGTTAATGTGGGATAGGCTATGAAGCTTCAATTCCATATTCTATTCCGAGGGAAAAGACCTAATACTTCGATCACAATTTAGTTGGGCAGGGTCAAAAAATATTTGGGAGATTTTTGCGAAATTTCCGTTAGTGTCTTTATTTATTAGCCACTTGCAAGATGTAATTTTACAAGACTTTTGCTGTGAGGCTTTAAAAAATAAAGCGTATTTGTTGCTAATAAATAAAGTGAATAGCATTTTACATAATTTGGTTATATAATTTTATATAGAATTTGAATTGATTAAATGAGAAACAGTATAATTAAGCCTAAGCTTATATTCTTTCGACCCATTTCAAGCCAAAATATAGCTAGTTTTATTCTTTTACAAAGACAGCAGCATTTCAAATGCTTGTCAGAGTTTTTTGAGGTAATTGTAATTTCTGAGGATTGTGATTATCGGCAAATTTGTGACAAGTATCAGCCAGATTTAACTCTTTTTGAAAATGCTGGCAATATCTTAGAATGCCATAGACTAACAATAACAAACATTCATACTCATCCACAAATACCAAAACTAGGCTTTCTTAATGCAGATGCTTGGTGCAATAGCCGTGCAGTTTTTTTGTCTGAAATGGAGCATTGGGGAGTAAAAACCTTTTTTACTATGAGTGTTGTTTCTGCTGAACATACACCAGAAATTGCTGAAAATCTGTTTGTTTGGCCGAATTGTATAGATCCTGAAATATGTAAGGATTATAATGAGTCAAAAATCGTGCCAGTGCTTTTCACTGGAGCAAACTATGCTCTTTATCCTTGGCGACAAAAAATATTAAAATCTATTTCTCAATATTATCCTTCTCTTATATGCCCACATTTAGGCTATAATGCCAATCGCTCAATTGGAAGGGAGGTTATTGGTGAAAAATATTCCCGTACTATTAATGCTTCTTGGTTTGTCCCAACCTGTGGCACGATCGCCAAAGAAGTTGTTCGGAAACATTTTGAAATTCCAGCTTGCAGATCCTGCTTAATTACAGAACAATCTCCAGCTCTTGAAGCCGCAGGCTTTATTAATATGCAGAATTGTGTTTTTGTTGATGAACACAATGTATTGGATAAATTGGATTATTTATTTCAGAATCAAGATGAACTTGAGAGAATTATTGATGCTGGCTACGATCTTGTTCACGCTCGGCATACCTTAAAGCAAAGAGACCAGATTCTCCAGTGGTTTAACTTGCATAAGCATCTTAAATCTCATCAAAAAATTATTCAAACTAATCCTTTTGAACCACTGGCTGTTGTAGAGAAATCATCTGGATTGATCAATGATCACATCAAGTGTAATGGTTTGAGTTTAATGCTGATTCAGCAAGGTGACAGAGAACTCCAATTAAATCAATATGATAAAGCGGAGTCTTTATATCTTCAATGTAGTTATCATGTGGGGATAATGCATGAACCGAAATTAAGATTGGGAATTTGTAATCTTTACAAAGGCAATGCTGACAAGTCACTCGAATTGATTGCTCCGTTAGTCAAAGTCATTCTCGAAGTATACAAAGCATTTGATCCTGACCCTGTCGAGTGGGCATACTTTATTGTTACTCTACTCTGTTTAGGAAAATTAGAAGAAGCGAAAAAACGATGTGATGAATTTCCTAGCCTAAGTCATATTGAACTTGATCGAGTACGTTGGGTTGTTAAGCTATTAACACAACCAACTTACCAGTATACTTATCCGTCTTCTGGAAAGTTATCCCGAGCTAGTGTTCATTGTTTCCCAAAGCAAAATTTAAGTAAGTGGACTAAAAACATCGCAACGATGCTTAGAGCCTGTGGACAATTAAACCTTGCGAAAAAATTAGAATTAATTTTGTTAGATCGCGATTTCCTAGATCTAAGTGAGCAGAACTTCGGCAAATCAGTTGCGGCTACAGTGGAAATATCCAATTCTATTGAGGCTGTTGTAAAAGCTGATATAGTAGTAACCTATGAGGGATTAAAAGCGAAAAGTAGTAAAATTTTTCTTCGCTCGGAATTTAGCAAAAAGTTCATCAACAGAATTAAACAAGTGGGAAGCAAAGTATTGTTTCCTCTCAACCATCTAGAGACTAGATTTGGATACTTCCTACCTTTCTCTATATCAGATATAAAAAATGATGAATTCTTTGGTACTCTTGGAAAGATGATAGTAGCTGAGGATACCAAAAATATTTTACTAATTGGAGGAGACTTGAGTGGAAGAGTAAGTAAGTTGGTTTTAAATATCTCTCAAAAGCTAGTTCAAAATCTCACGGTATTTTGTGTAAGTGAATCAACTCCTATATCGACCAAATTACAAAGGCACTACAAAAATAATCCTAAGCTTAAATTTTATCAATTATTATCGACAAATTCACCAGATAATATTGATATTTCTGGGATTGGCATTAAGGACTGCGTAGGTAAGATTAAGCTAGAGCATAAAGTAGATTATTTTGACCTAGTGATAATTGATTTTTCTGCCGTAATTGCTGATATAGAACTTATTAGTAGCATCCTTGTTGGCTCTATGTTCTTAGTGCTAGATAACATCAATACTTTGCAGGGATATAAGGAATATCATTATCTATCTGAAAATCCTAGCTATATCTTGGAATCGCAGAATCCTAGATTACGTGGAGGGTACGCAATTTTCAAGGCGGTTAATTGATATTCTCACTTAATGCTTAAGCAATATTCCTTAAGTGAGTAATGATTCAATAATATATGTTTTAAAAGATCAAGAAATGCGAATATTTTATTAAAATGGTTAGACCTTTGGCTGAAGAGGCTTCTGGGGCTATTTGTATTTTCAAAGCTCTAAATGTATGTGATTTATACTTAGCTTTAATTGAAATCTTGATCTATAATTTTAATAAAATAAATTCTAGTTGATTGTAATTTACTGTGCTTGATTTATGCGTCAATTTGCATCTAAGCTTTTCTATCTAACCAAAGGGCATCATAAATCGCTCATTGCGATGTTTTTTACATTTCTCTTTATTTCAGGGCTGGAAGTTTTTGGTACTGGAACTATTGGTCCTTTCATTGCGATCGCTTTGGCATAGCTCCGCTCAAACTTTTCGATTAGTTGCTGAGATGGAGGTCTTTCAGTCTGAGCTTGTTCTTCTAAGCGAATTACTCGCTGAATTAAACTACTTTCTGGTGGCTGATGGATTTCAATCCTTATAGCTCCGTAGCCATTGATTGTTCCTGCGAAAACTTCATCACCCACTGTTTTTTCAACAGACATAGATTCGCCTGTTATCGAGGCTTGATAGAGCGTGCTAAATCCTTCAATCACTAAGCTGTCAGTAGCTTACTTTTCCCTTTAAGTATGGAATTGAGCAAGAAGCCAGCCTTGGCAAAGTTCACGTAAATTAGACCAACCACGCCAGAGGACTTGAATACCAATGGGAGATTTGCGACAATGCTCAAGATAACCGCCAAGGAAAGCAATCGACTCGATAGCCCAAGCAACAGTTAAGACAGGAGGAAATTTAGGGAATCGAGCCTTTAAAACCTGAATTTGGAGAGGAGAAAGAATCTCAACGGCAGGAGCATCAGGTTGATTGCGATGGAGATAAGTAACCAGTAAAAGTTCGACCGCACAGACACTTAAAAAGCCTAACAATGTCTTCATCCCTTCAGCAGCATGTCTATAGCGCTCACACTGACAGCCAGACTTAAAGATTTTATGGAAATCTTCCACACGCCAACGGTAAGTATTAAAGCGCTCCCCATTGTCAAGACAAAAAAGTATAAAAGTTAAGATAAAAAGCTGCATCGACAAAAGGCAAGCAATATAACTACATATTAACCTCCGTGTTAGGCTGTTTAAAATGAATTGTTGCAGGAGTTTGATAGTCCAAAGACTGATGCAGTCTTACATCGTTGTAGAAGTGGAAATATTTATCCAACTCCTGCATCGCCTCTTTGACCGATGTGTAAGCTTTGGGGTACACCTCCTCATACTTCACCGATCTCCGCAACCGCTCTACAAAGATATTGTCTAAAGCTCGACCTCGACTATCTTGGCTGATTGCTATTCCTTTCTGCTCTAATCTGCTGGTGAAAGCCACGCTGGTAAATTGACTACCCTGATCGGTGTTAAAGATCTTGGGTGTATTCTGAGTCAAAGCCCGATCCAAAGCACTGAGGCAAAAGGTAACATCCATGGTGTTAGATAACTCCCAAGATAGTACATACCTGCTGTACCAATCGATTACGGCAACCAAATAAATATGTCCTTGCGGTAGTGAAATGTAGGTAATATCTGTACTCCAGACTTGGTTGGGGACTGTTATTTCCTCCTCCTTTAAAAGATACGGGTACTTCCTTACGTTGTCTTTAGCTTTGCTGAGATTTGGTTTGGGATAGATCGATTCTAAGCCCATCTCTCTCATCAACCGCCTGACTCGTTTAGGGTTGACAGTTTCACCTTGTGTGGCAAGCCAAGCCGTCATTCTGCGGACACCGTAGAATGGTGTTGCCGTGAACTGTTTGTCTAACATCTGCATCAGCTTTAGGTTTTGCTCGCTTTCGGGTTTCGGTTCATAGTAAAAACTAGATCTTGCTAGTCCCAATAGTTCGCACTGTCGAGCAATCGAGATTGATCGATGCGTTGGCTCAATCAATTCTTTCTTCTTAGCTACGGCTAAGACCAGATTCTTTTTTCATCCAGTCCAGTTCTACCTTGAGCTGACCGATTTGTTGATACAGTACTGCTGTCAAATCTTCTTCCTTTTTTTCTTGCTGTCCTCGACCACTGGCAAATAGGCTCGGCATTTCATCTAGCAGTTGTTTCTTCCATGGAGTCACTTGGGTTGGGTGTACCTCGGCTTCTCCTGCTATTTCATTGATTGTTTTCAATCCCTTCGCTGCTTCCAGCGCTATTTTGGCTTTGAATTCTGCACTGTGTTTTTTTTCGTTGCATTGTTTTTTTTCTCTTCATACTTTCTTGGTGATTTCTGGCAGCTTTTCTATCTTAATCTTCTGTCCGATTTATGGGGAGCATTATAGTTTCACCTTCAGGGCAGTCGATTTCCGTTGCATAGACAGCATAAACTGGTAATGGGTCACGATTGTCAAAACGATAGGGAATCCGTAGATGAACCTTAGAAAATCGTACAGCTATTTTGGCGATACGGGCTTTACGTTTACCAGTCTCTGGTACTTTGATTTCCTGTTCAAATCTTACGGGTTGCGACTCCAGTTTTTGCCATAGACGTTCACTATTTTGGTCTAAGCTACGGTCATGGGCTGCTCTTACTAATAGGGGCAAACGGAGAATTGTTAAACTAAGTGACTCTCTCACGAGAGCCACTTAGTTTGACAATTCCCCCGTTTCTCCTAAGAACAAAATGCATAGGTTATTTATTTTTCAATCCTTAGGGATTACTGAAGAAGCAAGACCTAAGTAGGGCTTCCTGAAAAAGTGCAAAAGCTTGCTATATAAGGATTTTAAGCTTTTTTGTCATAACAAGTGTAAGATTATAGCGTTTAAAGGCTCAAAACCCATGCACTTCCGACGGAAATCGCTGGGTAAATTTTGGGAATACGCGACAAAATACTATTTTTAAAGCTGTATTGCCTTTAAATTCGCTCCGCGGACTTTTTCAGGGAGCCCTAAGTATTTTTGCTCAGTAAAAAATCAAGATACTCGCCATAAGTTTACTTATGTATAGTTACTTTGTTAAAGACAATGCGATAATTCTTTGCTATCAGTTATTAGCCTTATAACATCGTGACTTCAAGACCAAAACAAGTTTTATTCATTAGTAACGGTCACGGTGAAGACCTAAATGCTTGCGAAGTTCTCAAAGCTTTAAGACAGAAATATCCTGAGATAGAGACGATCGCATTACCGATTGTTGGTGAAGGAAATTCTTATCGTCGGGCTGGTGTGGCGATCGCAACTCGGACCAAAATCTTACCTTCGGGGGGATTTGCTTATATGAGTGTGCAGAAACAGATAGCAGATTTTCAATCGGGATTGATTAACCTGACTTGGCAACAAATTAAAGCAGCGAGAGAATGTGGCAAAACCTGTGATTTTGTGTTTGCGACAGGTGATGTAGTGCCTGCGCTGTTTGCCTATATAACAGGATTGCCTTATGCCTTGTTTTTAGTTTCATCATCAGCATTTTACGAAAATCGTTATGAACCTCGCTGGTTGCAAGCCTTAATGATGCGATCTCGCCGATGTTGCCAGATTTTGACCCGTGATGCCTATAGTGCGGAACTAATTAGAAAAAGAGGCTATCCAAATACGAACTTTGTCGGTTATCCAATTATGGATGTATTGGAACCGACAGGCAAAGATTTAGCTTTAAGCCCTGATGTGCCTGCGATCGCCTTACTGTCAGGAAGTCGGTTGCCTGAAGCTGCTGAAAATTTAGTATTGCAATTGCATTTATGTGAAAAAATCGCCCGAGAATTTTCTCCCAATCCTGTGCAATTCCGAGCAGCGATCGTACCGAGTTTGACACCTCAATTGCCTGAATTAGCTGCTCAAGCTGGCTGGGAATATGCCGACGGCAAAATGTATCAATCAAAATCAAATATATATGTTCTTTGCTTTAGTGATGCTTTTGCGGATATTTTGCATCATTGTGATTTGGCGATAGGTATGGCAGGAACTGCTGTCGAGCAGATGGTCGGCTTGGGAAAACCTGTAATTCAAATCATGGGAAATGGTCCTCAATTTTCCTATCGCTTTGCCAATGCACAGGAACGTTTGCTAGGTTTGTCAGTACAAACAATTGGGAAGGAACCAGCTACTCCCAAAATTTTGCAGGAAGCGGCTCAATGTGTAAAGCGAACTCTTAGCGATCAGGATTATTTGGAACGTTGCAAACAAAATGGAGTGGAACGGGTTGGAGCAAAAGGTGGTTCTGAGAGATTAGCTGATGCGATCGCGCAGATATTGACAAAGTCTTGTTAACCTCTAAAGCCCGCCCTAAGCGTGGGTTTTATTTATCATCCAGAAAGTAGTGCTTAACGCGGATTGCAATCACCTACTCCCTTCCCAGTGTAAGAATAGGCAGAGAGCAAAAGAAAAAAATGGATCGACTAGAAAGACTGAAAAATAAAGGATTAGATGAAGAAGAGTGGCAAAAGTCATGGAATAAGTATCAACAGCAATACATCAGAAAAAGGCTACAAGCAATCACATATCTGTATGAAGGGAAATCCCGAAAAGAAGTGATCGCCAAAGTGGTTTGTGACAGAGAGAGTATATCGACATAGCTAGATATGTTTGATGAGGAAGGTTTGAAGGGATTGACAAAATTGGTAAAACGGGAAAAAACACAGAGCTTAAGCAAGGAGCAAAAAAAGATTATTGGCTGAGAACCTAAAAGCCGCAGAAAATGACGATAAAATCCTCATTGAATTCATCCATACCCCAGCTTACTCGCCCTCACTTAATCTTGCCGAGTATGAAATACATCTTCTACGGTTAGAGAAGTTACATCACTTATCTTCAAATACATCTATTACTGAAATTGAGGCGAAGCTAAAGGATGTTCATATTTTGATCAACTTAGAGCAGATATCAAAAACTTTAGGAGATTTCTGGCAAAGAACTTACCCAAGACTTTAAAATATTCTTGTTGTACCA
>QBMK01000033.1 GCA_003249035.1 Pseudanabaena sp. | reverse complement strand
ATTTTGGGTTTTATATGCACATGTAATTTAATTTTCATTCCTTAGCTCAAGAAACCATTCTAAAAGCGCAAGAGAATTCTGGTAATAATGCATAGAAGTGAGTATATTCTAAACCAATAGAATCACGACTAAATTGAGAATTCCATTCTCATTAATCTGGAAGACTTTATTTAATCACTAAATTAATTTATTTCTCTTCAACCATATCTTCAACAACAAAGGAGGCGCTAAGCGCCTCCTTTATGCTCAGATACCCGCATGTCCCATTGCGATACCTGCAACTAACATCCCAATTACAAGAAATGGTTGAGCGCTAGCTTGATACTTCACATCATTCTTAAGCGGATCGCGCAGGAAGTACATGTCTTGAAACGTAATCTGCGGAATTACTAACAGCACGATTAAACTTGCTAATAGTTGTTCACCAACAGTAACTAAATAAATAGCGATGCCAATTTGGAACACGTCGATCGCAGTTGCTGATATCAACGCCGCATTTTGCACCCCAAACATCACTGGCAGAGATTTCAATCCTAATTCGCGATCGCCTTCAACGCTTTTAAAATCATTGACGACAGCAATACCTAAACCCGCAAGGCTATAGAACAGGGTAACGGCTACCACAGTCCAATTTAGAGTCCCGTAAAGTGCATGCCCTGCCCACCAAGGTAGAGCGATATAGCTTGCTCCGAGTGCATAGTTTCCGAGCCAACCATTTTGCTTGAGCTTCAAAGGTGGCGCAGAGTAGATATAAGCAACAAATGAACCACCAAGCGCTAATTTCGTCATGATAAAGTCTGCATGACCTGCGGTGACATCGAGGATGGCTGCTACAGCAATGCCCGCCAGCCACAAAATCCAAATCTGAGCAATGACTTGCCTGAGCGTAATTGCTCCCGATGGAATCGGACGATATGGCTCGTTAATTGCATCAATTTCGCGATCGTAGTAATCGTTAATCGTTTGGGTATAGCCTGTCAGTAGGGGCCCTGACATGAGCATACAAAGTAGCGATCGAAATACGTTTTCAATCGACCATGTAAAATCGCCAGAGGAGGCTGCGCCACAGAGTACGCCCCACATCAGGGGTATCCATGTAATCGGTTTCATAAGTTGCAGGCGGATCTTCCAGATTGAAGCTCCTTGTACATCCGCACCTTTCATTCCAAGCATTTGGCGGGTACGGGCTTCGCGAGACTCGCTCGCTGGTACGTCAGGGGTTGGAGACGACATATTTACAAAAATTTATAGACTTGCGATTGATTATAGCCCGTAGCGTTAGTGTCATGAATTATTAGCGCTCACCCAAAGCTCAAAAATTGATAGCCTCTGCGTAAAGGTTTCAGACAGCTATAATATAGAGCGCGAATAAGTAAAGACACTAACACTAGAGCGATAAAGGCACATCTATCCATTTTTTCTGCTGGTGAGACTCTTGGGTAAGATCCATAAGTAACTGTGACCATGCGCCTTCATAGAGACTAGGAGTCATTGGTTGTCCAGTTTGCATAGACAGTACCCAGCGATCACATATTGCTAGCACAGGCGCGAGACGACCATCGGTATAGGTTTTCGGGAGGTCATATTCAGATGGAATCGGTACGATTTCCATTTCCGTGCGATCAATTTTGCCTTGTCGCAAGCTAAACCCATGTACATAATCTGATTGATTAGAACTACCTAATACAAGCGTTCCATTTTCACCGTAAACCGTCAGCCAATGCCCACGACCGCGATAGGTGACAGTACTCAGAGAAATATTGCAAGGAGTTCCATCTGTAAGTTCCAGAAGAATATTGCATGTGTCATCGGCATCGACGCGACGCAGAACCCCATTTGCATCAGGACGTTCAGTAATGCCTGTACTTAGTTGACCTGACAGACTTTTGATATCACCAAATAGCCAGCGCACATAATCAAATGCGTGGGAACCGATCGCACCTAATGCGCCACCACCAAAATCCTTTTGACTATACCAATTCCAAACCCGCTTTGGATCGGCGCGACCTTGCACTAGCCAATCAATTTGAATCAGTCTTTTTTTGCCGACATGATTCTGATCTAGTAGATGTTTGAAATATCGCCATTGCGGGACACAACGAAATTCAAAATCGGTAGCAGTGATTACTTGTCTCTCTTTGGCAAGACGATAAAGCGCGATCGCCTCTTGGAAATTCATGGTCACAGGCTTTTCCATCAACACATGCTTGCCAGCTTCAATCGCTGCTTTTGCCTGTTCATAATGAAAACTTGGTGGCGTGGAGATGGTCACTGCTTGGACTGCGGGAAGGGCGAGTAAATCTTCAATGCGCTCGCAAGCATGGGGAATATTAAACTTATCAGCTATTTGTTGTGCTTTGAGGCGATCTCGATGGTGCACCGCCACAACTTCTGTATCAGGATGAATTTGGAGAGCAGGAATATGGATAATCTGACCAAAGCCCGTTCCGATAATACCAACACCAATTTTTGACATATTTTTTCTAAGGTTAAAGTCTTTGAGAGATCCCCCTCAATCCCCCTTAAAAAGGGGGAAGAATTAATTAATTCTCCCCTCTTTTTAAGGGGGGCTGGGGGGGATCTTTAAATGGGTTCTAAAACTCGATTCCTGCTTGGGCTTTGACACCTTGCTCTCTAAAGGGATGTTTGACAAGTTCCATTCTCGTTACTAAGTCAGCAACTTCGATCAGTTCGGCAGGAGCACCACGACCAGTGAGAATTACATGAGAATCCGCCGGTTTCTCTTTAAGCCCTGCAATCACAGTATCGACATCGAGATAGCCTAGCTTGAGGGCAATATTCACCTCATCAAGCAGGACAAGCTTGTATTCAGGATTTTTGATATAGCCAAGTCCCACTTCCCATGCTTCTTTGGTTTTCGCAATATCGCGATCGCGGTTTTGGGTTTCCCAGGTAAAGCCCTCTCCTAGTGCCTGAAAAACGAGTTGATCTTGCCACATTTCAAATACTTTTTTTTCAGCAGGTTCCCACGCACCTTTGATGAACTGAATGATCGCAACTTTATATCCATGCCCTAGAGATCGTAGTACCATCCCCAACGCGGCAGTAGTTTTGCCCTTGCCGTCACCAGTATTAATGATGATCAGTCCCTTTTCGAGGTTACGCTCTGCAACTCGCTGAAGTTGTACCTCTTGGCGGCGTTGCATTTTAGCGCGATGTTGTTCGGCGGTAAGTTCAGACATAGAGCGTTCCTGTTGAGTGGCAGCAAAGCGATGCTTTACTTTATCTCTGACCATTTTATCGTAAGCGTCATAATGCTCAGAAAAAATTAAAATCAAAAAAGTTAGAGCAGTTCTCAAAGTTACCTAGCATAACTTTTTGTTTTTTGTTGGTATATTTAGCCATAACGATACAACGGCAGCATATGTTTAAGAAAATCTTCTCATTCGGGTTGCTTGTATTTATACCGATATCAGTCATCGGTCATTTACAAGGATGGAATTCTACGCTGGTGTTTGTGACATCGGCACTCGCGATTTTGCCTTTAGCTGGTTGGCTCAGCACCGCGACCGAAGAAATTTCGGTAGTGCTTGGTCCATCATGGGGGGGGTTGTTAAATGCGACTTTTGGTAATGCGACGGAGCTAATCATTGCGATCGTGGCGCTGAAGGCAGGATTTACTGGCGTCGTTAAAGCTAGCATCACTGGCTCAATCATTGGCAATCTATTGTTGGTGATGGGTATGTCTATGTTTTTGGGTGGACTGCGCTATAAGGAGCAAGAATTTCAGCCAACGATGGCGCGATTAAATGCTTCGGTTATGAATTTGGCAGTGGTAGCGATTTTGTTGCCGACGGCTGCTAATTTTACAAGTTCGGGAATTAGCGAAGATATCTTGCAAAAGCTATCGATCGCTGTAGCGATCGTGCTGATTATTGTCTATTGTCTAACGCTTCTATTTTCAATGAAAACCCATGCCTATCTCTATGATGTAGGCAAATCTGAAGCAGATGATGCTGAAGAGAAAGAAGGGCATCCTCAAGAAATCAACCTTAAACTATGGATTTCGGTTCTGCTTGGAGTGACCCTGTTAGTTGCTGTAGAATCCGAGCTTTTAGTTGGGACTTTAGAAGAAGCTACATCCCAATTAGGTTTAACAGAACTGTTTACTGGGGTAATCCTATTACCGATCATTGGTAATGCTGCCGAGCATACAACGGCGATTACAGTGGCGATGAAGAATAAAATGGAACTCTCGGTCTCGGTAGCCGTGGGTTCAAGTATGCAAATTGCTTTATTTGTTGCACCATTGCTTGTGATTATCGGTTGGTTTATGGGGCAACCAATGGATTTAAACTTTAATCCGTTTGAGTTAGTGGCGGTTGTCGTAGCGGTGTTGATTGCAAATTCGATTAGTTCCGATGGGCGATCGAATTGGCTAGAAGGCTCTTTGCTAGTAGCGACATACGCAATTTTAGGCTTTGCATTCTATTTTCAACCAGTCTAAACAAAAGCGGTGCAATGCGCCGCTTTTGCTAATCACTATACAATCTCCGAATGCGTGGATCGAGTTTGGCACTTTTCTCTCGGTTACATTTAGCGCAGAGGGTTTGGAGATTACTCATGTCATTGGTTCCACCTTGGGCTAGAGGAATAATATGATCGATTTGCAAGCCTCTAGCTGTAATGTCTATTTTCTGACAGCTTTGACATTGATAATTATTCCGCTCGAAAATCTTTTCTCTAACTTCAGTTGGAATTTTAATACGTGGTGTTTTGTCGATCATTTCAGATAGCCAGTAATTAAAAAGTCTGAACCAATTTGTTGAAACTGCGATCGCGAAAGATTTATAGCATCAGTCATCAGATTTAATCCTAGATCGTCAATGGGGCTGGGAGCCGTAAATCCCCCAATTAACTTAGGCGCAATAAAAGCATAAACTTTTTGTACCATCTTAGCCTTAATTGCGGCTGCACCTAAGCGCCCTCCACATTCCCATAGAACTGTATTGCAGCCACGCTTACCCAGTTCTCGCATCACGGCTTCAGGCGATATGTCATCTAGTTCGAGAACTTCAACTTGGCGATCGCGTAGTTTTTGTTTTAGTTGAGGATTGACATTAGGGAGAGTAATTACCAAGGTTCTTTCATTGTCTGTAACATTCCATAAATTCGCCTCTTCAGGAAGATCGAAACTTTGCGTAATTACGACCCGCAAAGGACTATGAATACTCAATCCATGCGTATTTAAATGGGGATTATCGAGTCTAACTGTGTTGCCGCCTGTAATAATTGCATCACATTCTACGCGCAGGTCATGTACTAAATGACGCGCCTCATTTTCAGTAATCCAATAGCTATGTCCTGAAGTTGTCGCAATTTTGCCATCAAGGGTCATCGCATATTTAAAAATGCCAAAGGGCAAATTAGTTTTGACGCGATGAAAGAATGCTTCATTTAGATCCAAACATTGCTGCTCCAAAATACCCGTAGTCACTTTTATGCCAGCATCTCGAAGGCGATCGCAGCCAGTTCCAGATACTCGCGGATCGGCATCGATCGCACCAATGACAACCTCACCAATTCCAGCCTTGATAATTGCCTCTGAGCAAGGAGGGGTTCGTCCGTGATGATTACAAGGTTCTAGATTGACATACAGCGTGCTATCGCACAGATCTTCACCAGTTTGTTTCGCCGCTCGAATTGCGAATATTTCTGCATGAGGATCACCTGCTTTAGGATGGAATCCTTCACCCAAGACCTGTCCATTTTTAACAATTACGCTTCCCACCATCGGATTAGGGGCAGTTTGACCTCTCGCTTTTTTAGCCAAATCAATACAGCTTTGCATCCAGAGATCGTGCTGTGTATCTTTGTCTGCATTTTCTCCAATTGGAAAGTTGTTTGAAACCTGTGAATTCATAACTTGCCTTGAATGTCTCTTACGGAAATAAACATAAATTAGTATCTCTTAGTAGTGATTCTGCCGCTTCTGGACTAAGCGGTTTTGAGAATAGATACCCTTGTCCAAATCGATATCCAAGTTCTTGTAACCGTTTTAGCTGATGTGATGTTTCAATCCCTTCGGCGATCGCATCAAGTTCTAATTGTTTACTGAGGGTCGCGATCATTTCGATGATTTGATGATTTTTTTTACCTTCCTGCATTTGGTTGACAAATGAGCGATCGACCTTCAAGTTATCCATAGGCAAGCGATGGAGATAGTTTAACGATGAATATCCCGTGCCAAAGTCATCAAGGCTGATTTGAATTCCTCTTTCTCTCATTTGGCTAAACACTCTAATTGCAGACTCAACATCTTCAATTAACATACTTTCGGTAATTTCTAAGGTCAGACAACGGGCATCTAATTGAGTTTGAGCAAGCAGCCGATCGACTTCTGCGAAGAGATCCGACCGTCGGAGATCTTTCGCCGAAAGATTTACACTTACTTTTAGCTCTGTAAGATTTGGGAAAGCAGTTTGCCACGCGGCTAATTGCTGACAGGCAGACCTCAATGCCCATGAGCTTAGCATTGAGATCAGTCCAATCTCTTCGGCTATGGCGATAAATTCGCCTGGATATTTCAACCCCTGACTAGGATGCTGCCAACGCATCAAAGCTTCAAACCCAACAACATGTCCATTGTCTAGAGAAACAATCGGTTGATAGTGCAGTATAAACTCCTGAGAGGAGATTGCTTGCCGCAGATCGTTTTCTAAATGCATCCGACTTAGGGCTTCCCTATGCATCTGAGTATCAAAAATTTCATACCTTGCTTTGCCCCTTGCTTTTGCCCGATACATGGCAATATCAGCATCTCGCAATAGGTGAGATGCTTTAGCGTAGTCTTTTGTTCCTAACACAATACCAATACTAGAGGTCGTGTATACTTCGCGCCCTTCAATGGTCAGAGGTGTTTGCAACTCTGCAAAAATCCTTTGTGTAGCGTGAATGGCTTCTTGAATATCCTTAATTTCATCGAGTAGAATTACAAACTCATCACCACCTAAACGCGCGACAAGATCGATTTCTCGAAGAGTGGCTTGCAGATTTCGAGAAATGGCAATCAATAATTTATCGCCTGCTAAATGCCCCAAACTATCGTTGATGACTTTGAAGCGATCGAGGTCGAGAAATAAAACTGCAAAATGATAATCCTCAAGGCGTTTGGCACGGTGAAGAGATAAGTCCAAACGTTCCATTAAGAGATGTCGATTGGGCAAGCCTGTAAGCGTGTCGTGGAGGGTGTCATATTCTAACTGGTTTTGAACTTGGATGCGATCGCTCACGTCGCGGGAGGTAGTTTGAAGTTGAATAACCTGTCCAGTCGCATCCATAATCGGAGTGGTCAGGGTTTCAAACCAGATATAGTTACCAGACTTATGACGCATCCGATAGGTAATTGGTGTTGCTTTTCCTGCGAGCACTGCTGCATGAGATACTTGTCGGATGCGATCGCGATCGTCTGGATGAAAGTATGTATATGGATCTTGTCCCAGCATTTCATCGTAACGATAACCCAAAAGGGCTTCACAGGATGGACTTACATAGAGATATTGACCGTCAGGATGGTGTAAACAGACAAGATCGTTAATGTTCTCAGCTAATACTCGATAACGTTCTTTGCTCTCTCGCAAAGATAATTCTGCTTTTTTGCGATCGCTAATATCGCGAATCAAGATTGTAGCTTCATTCTCGCCACTGATGACAATCCGAGCCTCCTCGTAATGGATTTCACCATTGAGGAAAATTTGGTATTCATGAAGTTGAATTTTCTGAGTCTGAAACGCTTGTTCGATGTAATACATTAGCTGTTGAGCGAGTTCAGATGGAAGGATATCAACCATACATTTACCGATAAATGTGTCAGGCGGATGCGAGAACTTCATAGTAGCGGAGGAAATTGCATCTAAATAAACGCCATCTCGGCTAATCCGAATAATCAGATCTGGGAGAGCATCGATCAAGGCTTGTTTTGTCGCAACAGCCCGACGTAAATCTTCTTCAGCTTTTTTGCGATCGCTAATATCACGAATCAGGATCGTAGCTTCATTCTCACCACTGACGACAATCCGAGCCTCCTCGTAATGGATTTCACCATCGATCAAAATTTGGTATTCATAAAGTTGCAATTTCCCAGTCTGAAATGCTTGTTCGACATAATACATTCGCTGTTGTGCAAATTCTATCGGAAGAACATCAAAAATGCTGTTGCCGATCATTTTTTTGGGTGGAACCGCAAACTTTACATTGCCTGAGGGAATTGCATCTATATAAATCCCTTCTCGACTAATCCGGATAATCAGATCGGGGAGAGCATCGATCAAAGCTTGATTTGTCGCAACTGACCGACTTATATCTTCTTCGGCTTTTTTGCGATCAGTGATATCGATATGAGTACCCACTATTTTGATCGGAGTACCCGCTTTATCACAAATTAGCTGAGCATTACTATAAATCCATCGATAGCTACCGTCCCGATGGAGTAAGCGAAAATCTTCGCTATACGAAGCTTCGTTGTTCTTAAATGCACGAAAGGCTGTAGTCGCCCTTTCGCGATCGGCTGGATGAAGACGATCGCTCCAATCATCGGGAGAGGCTTCTATTGCATCAGGCGTATAACCAATTTGGGTTTTGTATGCTGGAGAAACGATGGAGGTTTCAGTACGAAAATCGGAAATATAGAAACCAATTTGAGATGCCTCTACAACTAGATCGAGTTGGGTTTGTTGTTCCCTAAATTTCTCCTCGACAAATTTGCGATCGCTGATATCCGTCAAAATGCCATTCCAAATAATTGCCCCATCTTCTTGCTGACTGGGAAGAGATTTTCCCAAAATCCACTTAATTTTTTTACTATCATTTTGAATACGAAATTCAAAATGCCAAGGTTCTAGAGTTTCTGCTGAGAGGCTAATTGATTGATGTAAAAGCTCCAAATCTTCAGGCAAGATTAAGTCCCAAATAACTTGGATGTCATTAGTAGCCTGTTCTGGGAAAATGCCCCCCAATTCTCGAACCCCTTCACTCATGAAGATCATGCTGTAAGTCCCTTCTGGACTAAGTCGGAATTGGTAAACAGCCCCTGGAATTTCGTCGATAAGATTGCGTAGCTTGAGTTCGGGCTCTTGATTAGCTTCTAGAAATTGGCTCAAGAGAATTTCGCGATCTGATTCCGATGCACTTGTAAGTAGCGAATCCACAAGACACCTGACATTTATTGGCGTATTTTGCCAATCTTCAAGAGAAATTTGCTCAGATGTTAAAGGAGGATATTTTTCCATACTCAAGGATGGTTTCACTTCAATAATTGTCTTTCTTAACAAATAGCATAGCTTTCGCTATATTTTTTTCCCACTATAACGCTACACCCTCCCTTCTCAGGGAATAATTAGTAAAGGACATTTGTCAAATCTACATTTTCTTGATTATAAATTCTGTGATTTTAGCTAAGCCATCTTGAGTTTTAAGATTACTAAAAACAAACGGTTTTTCGCCCCGCATTTTTCGAGCATCGCGATCCATTACACCCAGATCTGCACCTACATATGGCGCAAGGTCAATTTTATTAATTACTAACAAATCAGACTTGGTTATTCCAGGGCCACCTTTACGGGGAATTTTGTCACCGGCAGCAACATCGATTACATATAGAGTCAAATCTACAAGTTCAGGGCTGAAAGTAGAGGCGAGATTATCGCCGCCGCTCTCCACAAAAATTAAATCTAAATCGGTGAAGCGTAATTCTAATTGCTCGATCGCTGCTAAGTTCATCGATGCATCTTCGCGAATCGCAGTATGGGGACAGCCTCCTGTTTCTACACCGACAATGCGATCGCGAGTTAGGGCTTCACTGCGCACTAAAAATTGAGCATCTTCTTGGGTGTAAATATCATTGGTGACAACAGCAATTTGGAAATGCGATCGCAAGGATTTGCAAAGAGAATCAACGAGGGCAGTTTTTCCAGAACCAACGGGGCCAGCAACTCCGACACGAAATGGTGACATTGGGATTTGTCCTGCTTATAAATAGGGTAAAGTAGATTTGGAAAAAAAGCTTCGACTCTACTTTACTCTAATTTTAGCTAATGCACATTGTTACAAAACGTTTATCGAAAGCAAGTTTAGCAACTGAAACAGAGAAATTGGTTGATCGAGACTCACTCTTAAAACTTGCACTCATTGCAGAAGATAGAACTCGCAGTCGTCACCGATTTATGACTGTTGAAGGAGAAGAGATTAATTTGCAGCTCCAGAGAGGAACTGTTTTAAGAGAAGGCGATATTCTCGCCGATGAGCACGATCGGGCGATCGCTATTATCGTCGCAAAGCCTGAGCCAGTAGTTACGGTCACCGCTAAGCATCCCCTTGAATTTTTGAGGGCTGCCTATCATCTAGGTAATCGTCATATTTCTTTGGAAATTACGGAAACCTATCTTCGTTTATCACCGGATTCAGTTTTAGAAGATATGGTTCTGCAAATGGGACTGACCGTAACTCACGAAACTCAACCTTTTCAGCCTGAGTCTGGCGCTTACCATCATCACCATGATCATTAATCCCGATTCTTGGCAATTATTGCGATTGCTACAACTCACCAGTCCTGCTTTACCAGTTGGCGCTTATAGCTATTCTGAAGGGATCGAATATCTCTGTAACATTGGGATTATTCAAACTGAGACAGATCTCTTTGATTGGTTAAAAAGAGAATTGAGCTTTGGGTTTATTCCTAATGAAGCAGCGATCGCGCTTCGATCTCATCAAGCAATGATGTCTAACGATATCACGGCATTAAACTACTGGAATAATTGGCTATCGGCAACTAGAGAATCTGAAGAGGTACGTCTTGCCAGTTGGCAAATGGGTCAGTCCTTAATAAAGTTATGGTGGCAACTGCCAGATAGTCAAGACGATCGATTATCTATCCGTGAATCAATTAGAGAGCTTTTACCAACCGCCAAAGAGAATGCTCAAGGGAAAGGTTGTAACTATGCGATCGCCTTCGGAATCGTCGCAGCAAGCTTAGGAATTAATGCTAGCAATACGACAGTTGGCTATATTTATAGTTGGATATCCAATTTAGTCAGTGCAGCCGTGAGGTCTGTCCCTTTTGGCCAGACTACTGGACAGCAGGTCATCTTCAAGCTTAGCAATGATATTCTCAGTAGTTCTCAATTAGCTCTAAAGAGATTAGACAATGAATTAGAGTGGTGTGGTTGGGGCGTGAGTTTAGCTTGCGCTAACCACGAAACTCAATATTCACGATTATTTCGTAGTTAGCATACAATCAACCCATATTTGGATAAAAAATGCGCAAAGCGTGATTTTTACCCTAATATGGGGTTTATCTGAGCGCAATTTTATTAAAACTGTTATTTTGCAACATTTTTAATAAAATTTAAGTGCTTTATTTGGATATGTAGTTGTAAGTTTGGCAATTTCTTAAAGCTGTTCTAAAATTGCTAAAGCCAACAGATTGGAAAAGTATGGAACCCGAAAACCACCAAATAGTTACTAATGAAAAACTTTTCTTGGCTAAAGTTGAGCGCTTAGAGCAAGAGATCCAATTGTTACAAGCACAGTGCATCAGCTTAAAAGAGCTTTTAAACACAAAAACTATTCACGAAGAACAACTATCGCAAGCTAATTATCGGCTACAAACTGAAATTCTCGATCGCCAACAGACAGAAACAGCTCTGAGATTGCTTTTAGATCGACTCTCAAGTGAAAAAAACGATCTAGAAATCATTCTTGATACCACCACATCCCATAGTGATACGATCGAAGCCCTGCTTTACGACCGAGCTTTATCGCTTGCCCGCGAAGTTACCATAGACGGCTTGACCCAGATTTCTAATCGTCGAGCTTTCGACCAAAGATTGGAGCAAGAATGGCAACGCTCATCTAGAGAGCATATGCCGCTTTCTTTATTACTGTGTGATGTGGATTTTTTTAAGCGCTATAACGATCGCTATGGACATCCTGCGGGTGATGACTGTTTGCGAGCAGTGGCAAAGACGATCGAGACTTGTACTCGTCGCCCTGCCGATATGGTGGCTCGATATGGTGGTGAAGAGTTTGCGGTGATTTTGCCTAACACTCTAAAAGAAGGGGCTACCTTTATCGCTGAAGAGGTTTGTCATGCAATTGCTGCTCTGAATATTCCGCACGAATCCTCTTTTGTGAAAAAATGTGTGTCTGTCAGTGTTGGTATATCCACAACTATGCCTGATAGGAACGTTCATGCAAGAAGTCTAATTGAATCTGCTGACAAAGGCTTATATCTAGCTAAAAACCAAGGACGCGATCGCGCTGTATTTAACAGCGACTAAAGCCGAGTGCGGCAGAGCCACGCACCACTAAATATTGGGTTTTCGTTGGTGTTATTTCGTGGCGATCGCATTTTCGATTTTTACTTCATTTGCACAATTTCCACTCTTCTCAAATTCTGTAATATTTGAGAGTGTAGTATCAGCAATATTGGCAAGAGCTTGGCTAGTAAAGAAAGCCTGATGTCCTGTAACAATCACATTTGGGAAGTTAGCAATCTCTGAAATACATCATCTTGAATAACTTCATTGGACAGGTCTTCAAAAAACAAATCTGCTTCTTGCTCATACACATCAATACCGAGATAGGCGATCACGCCTGACTTGAGACCATCAATCGCAGCCTGAGTATTAATTAATGCACCGCGACTTGTATTAATTAACTGATGTTACGTGGAACTCAGATGATGAATCTCTTTCTGCTAGCGTGATAGGGCAACCACAGGGCGATTGCCCCTACTTCAATAATTTCAATACTGTAGGGGCTGTGCCCCCGTGCCAGCCCTATACTTATAAGGTTGTAGGTATTCCATCCACGTAACATCAGTAATTAACATCATCCCAGGTTTCATTTGGGCGATCGCTTCGGCATTAATCAAATAATGTGTGTCAGGAGTAAGTGGACAATGGAGCGAAATAATATCTGACTGAGCGAAGAGTTCGGGCATTGAGACGTACTCCATTCCCATTTCTAAACAAACAGGATTCTGATAAGCATCAAAGCCGATTAATTTACAACCAAATCCACTCATAATCTGGGCAAAAATTGCACCAATTCGACCAGTGCCAATTACGCCCACTGTTGCCCCATGTAGATCAAAACCAAGTAATCCTTCAATGGAGAAGTTGCCTTCTCTAACGCGGTTATAGGCTCGATGGACTTTACGATTGAGCGATAAAATTAAAGCGATCGCATGTTCGGCAACTGCATAGGGAGAATAAGCTGGAACGCGCACAATCGTCATTCCCAAATGCGATGCCGCAGCTAAGTCCACATGATTAAATCCAGCCGATCGTAGCGCAATTAATTTAGTGCCACCTTGAGCTAGCTTCTCTAACATTTCTGCGTCTAGGTAATCATTAATAAAAATGCAGATAGAAGAAAAACCTATGGCAAGGGAAACAGTCTCATGGCTAAGACGACATTCAAAAAAAACTATTTCATGCTGATGTCGATCATTAGCAAAATTAAACGATTGACGATCGTAGGGCTTGGTATTGAAAAAGGCGATTTTCATAATTAATGAGATAGAAATTTTGAAACAAATAGAAAAGGCTCGCTTAGCGAGCCTTTTCTATTTGCGATTTAGATGTTAACCACCAACATTGAGCGTTGCCCTTGCAGGATCATAGGGCTCTAACTCCACTTTCACGGGCTTAACATTCCAGATCTCATCACAGTATTCTTTGATCGTGCGATCGGAAGAGAACTTACCAGATCTTGCCACGTTGAGAATGCTCATAGTTGTCCATTTCTCGACATCTTGATATGCGGCACTGACTTCAGCCTGACAATCTGAATAAGCTTGATAATCAGCTAAAAGCATATAGTCATCGTGATACATCAGCGAATCCACTAGAGGCTTAAACAAGTCCTTATCGCCAGGAGAGAAATATCCCATACCGAGGCGATCGAGAACATTGCGAAGTTCTTCATTGCTTTGATAGTATGTTTGAGGATTGTAGCCATCAGCCTTCTTCTGCTCAACTTCAGCCGCCGTCAGACCAAAGAGGAAGAAATTATCATCGCCAACTTCTTCACGAATTTCGATGTTAGCACCGTCAAGAGTACCAATAGTCAGAGCACCATTCATCGTGAACTTCATGTTTCCAGTACCCGAAGCTTCTTTACCTGCGGTCGAGACCTGCTCTGACAAATCAGCAGCAGGATAAATCAATTGACCAAGTGAGGCACTGAAGTTAGCAAGAAAGACAACCTTGATGCGACCTTGCACATCAGGATCGCGATTGACAACATCAGCTACTGCGTTGATCGCTTTGATGATCAACTTTGCCATGAAGTAGCCAGGCGCAGCCTTACCACCAAACACAAAAGTACGAGGAGTAATCTTAATACTAGGATTTTGCTTAATCCGTAGATACAGTCCAATGATGTGCAGTAGGTCAAGATGCTGACGCTTGTACTCGTGGATGCGTTTTACTTGGATGTCAAAGATGGAATTAACATCGACTTCTACACCGTTGTGAGTGCGAATATAATCGGCAAGTTTTTGCTTGTTGGCTTGTTTAATCTGTCTCCAGCGATCGCGAAAATCTTTATCATCGACAAACGCCTCAAGCTTACGAAGTTCATCAAGATGCTTCAGCCAAGTATCACCAATTTTTTCAGTAATAAATGCGGACAGCGCAGGGTTAGCCAGCAATACCCAACGGCGAGGAGTAACTCCATTGGTTTTGTTATTAAATTTCTCTGGCCAAAGCTTATAGAAATCTTTTAATACATCTTGTTTTAGCAACTCGGTATGTAGAGCTGCAACACCATTAACCGCATGACTGCCGATAGTGGCGAGGTTTGCCATCCGTACTTTTTTCTCGCCGCCTTCTTCGATAATTGATAGGCGCAATAGCAACTCATCATCATCAGGATACCAAGTCTGCACATCTTGCAAGAAGCGATGATTGATTTCGTAAATGATTTCCAAATGGCGAGGCAATAAGCTTTCAAATAAAGGTACACCCCATCTTTCTAAAGCTTCAGGCATCAGGGTGTGATTGGTGTAAGCAAAGGTGCTTTGGGTAATTCGCCAAGCTTCATCCCAGTACATTTGATGATCGTCCACCAGCAAACGCATCATTTCGGCAATGCTGATGGCTGGGTGAGTGTCATTGAGCTGAACGGCGGCATGATCGGCAAGATTGTCCAGACGACCATATTTTTTGAGATGGCGACGAATGATGTCTTGGAGTGAGCAGGATACAAAGAAGAACTGCTGCTCTAGTCGTAATTGACGACCTTGAGGTGTGTTGTCGTTGGGGTAAAGAACTTTGGAAATGGTTTCCGATTTGATCTTGGTTGCTACCGCGCCGTCATAGTCGCCAGAGTTAAAGGCTTGGAAGTTAAAGTCTTCACCTGCCTCAGCTTTCCAAAGACGCAATGTATTAACCGTGTTGGTTTGATATCCGGGAACAGGGGTATCGTGGGGAATCCCTTCGACGGTGAAGCTAGGAATCCAACGGGTATGAGGAAGACCGCGATCGTCGTTATAGATTTCGGTATGTCCGCCAAATTTGACTTGGACTGTGGACTCGTAGCGCACGACTTCCCAAGGGTTGCCACATTTAAGCCATTTGTCAGGAATTTCGACCTGCCAACCATGTTGAATTGCTTGGTTGAAAATCCCAAATTCATAACGAATACCATAGCCCATTGCGGGAATTTCTAAGGTCGCAAGCGAATCTAGAAAACAAGCGGCTAAGCGTCCAAGACCACCGTTGCCAAGTCCGGGATCGGGTTCTTGTTCTAGGATTTCAGTTAGGTCAAGTCCTGACTCTTTGACTGCTTGGGCGATCGATTCATACAGGTCAAGGTTAATTAAGCTATTACCAAGATGTCGCCCCATCAGAAATTCGGCAGAGAGGTAATAGACGGTTTTGATGTCTTGTTCGTGATAGACCTTGAGGGTTTGCAGCCAACGTTGCAAAAGGCGATCGCGTGTAGTGTACGACAGCGCCATGTAGTAGTCGGTGAAGTTGGCGATGATCGCGAGCTTGCCTTGTATGTAGAACAGGTTGTCGGCAAATGCACGCTTGAGGGTTTCAATACTTAAACCTGTGCGATCGTCTTCTACCGTAATATTGCTGGTTTGATTAGCAACATTTGTTTGCATAGAATTATTCCTGAATGGTTACTTTGTCTTAATGCCGTTCTGCTGACCCTAAGGCGAAGGGTAAGTCTACTCTCCTTATCCAAGCACAAACTATGGGATGTTGGGCATTTATTTAACTGAAAATTTATGTTTGGGGATTGCAATATTTATGGTTCCCTGACATTATCCACAAAAAATATGGAGTTACGAAGAACAGCTACTTTTTTTGTGGGTAATTAAGATTGAGTTTGGAGCCATTGCCGAAATTCGCGACGCAAGGCACTGATTGGCAAATCCTTACTTTTTTCTAGCATGAGAGATATTCCCGCGATCGCATCAATAGTAGGGAAAGCTTTACTAACAGGAGAATTCACGTATTTGCCATTAACAAATAGGCTTATTTCTAATTTCCCGTTCTTATATCGCCAAATTTCGGGAACAGCCAAAGCTTCATATGTATTGATTTGCGTGATTGAGGTTAAGTCTACTTCGATCGCTAGGTCAGGCAATGGATCGACATCAAGATCGAGTCTTTTTTTACCAATCATCGATCTATAGTTTTGGATATAAAAGCAATCATCAGGCTCGATCCCTGCTTGAATCTTCTTGCTTTTAAATGTTGAAGAACCAAGAGATTCCCACTCTAAACCTAGTTCTTCTAATAAAACTACTAGTAAATGCGAAATCAAAACTTTTGCGCGTTCATGTTCTGGTAATGGCATCCTCAGCTCTAAGACTCCTTTGTAATAGGCAATTAGTGAATGGCGATGTTCTCCCAAATCTTCCAGAATATCTTCAAATTCTTGCCAATTAATATTTTCAAGGATGACGCGCTGCCCTTCGTTTAGTTGTATTTGCGCGATTGCAATTTTGACTGGCATAATAAAAACCTCCAAATCGTGAGTTTTTAGCCTGTATAGAATAGATATAGCAATCCTAAATGGTTTGTGAGAGTGCGCCACTTCGGGGCGCACTCTCACAAACCTCCAAATCTTAATGTTATTTAAGTATACAACCGTCAATAGTTATGACTCAAATAGCCAGTAGCTCTGAAAAAAAAACTGATATATCATCGGAACAACCGATCGCTTTAGTCTGGCATCGACGCGATTTAAGAATTGATGATAATCCTGCGCTGAGTGAGGCGATCGCCCAAGTTGGAGATCGGGGGATCGTGCTGGGGTTATTTATTTTTGACCCTGATATTCTTGATGATGGCGTGACTGAGGGGAGCAAGGTAGATTTCATGCTTGGTTGTTTGCGCGAGTTGCAAGCTAACTATCGGAGGTTGGGCAGTGATTTATTGTTTATGCATGGTCAGCCGATTAATTCAATTTGCGAACTAGCCAAAGCAATTAATGCTAGTCATGTCTTTTTTAATCAAGATGTTGAGCCTTTTGCGATTAAGCGGGATCGCGCCTCAACCCTTGCCTTGCAAGAATTAGGAATTAAAGTTCAGAGTTTCATTGATATTGGTTTGATTGCTCCTGATGCGATCGCTACCCAAGCAGGTGAACCTTACAAGGTTTACACTCCTTTTTGGCGCAATTGGCAAAGCAAACCAAAACCAAAACCCTTTAATACACCTCAAAAATTAACGGGTTTAGTTAGTTATGAAAATCTGCCTGTAATTTCTTTACCAAGTTTACGTGAACTCAAATTTATCAATGACATAAAGCTACCGAAATCTGGAGAAGCCGCCGCTTTGTCACTTTTAGAAACCTTTTGTGATGGTAATGGGATCTTGCGCTATCAGACTGAACGTAATTTTCCTGCTCATGCGGGCACATCGGCCCTGAGCCCACATTTGCGCTTTGGGACTGTGGGGATTAGAAGGGTCTGGGAAAAGGCGATCGCGGCTGAGCAGCTTGTCCGAAGTGAAGAAGAAGCCACGGGGATCACCACATGGCAACAGGAGCTCGCATGGCGTGAGTTTTACCAGCATGTGCTGTTTTACTTTCCCGAACTAGAAACGGGTGCATATCGCCCACAAATGCGAAGTTTTCCTTGGGATGATGATGATGAGAAATTTGTGGCATGGTGTGAGGGGCGCACAGGCTATCCGATTGTCGATGCGGCGATGCGGCAGCTTAATCAAACTGGCTGGATGCATAACCGTTGTCGGATGATTGTGGCTAGTTTCCTGACCAAAGATCTGATTATTAATTGGCAGTGGGGCGAGCGATATTTTATGCAGAAACTACTGGATGGTGATCTGGCAGCAAATAATGGCGGTTGGCAATGGAGTGCCTCTAGTGGCATGGATCCAAAGCCCTTAAGGATCTTTAATCCTGCTTCGCAAGCCCGTAAGTATGATCCTGAGGGTGAATATATTTTGCGTTGGTTACCTGAACTGCAAGGCTTAACTACGGCTGAGCTTTTAAGTGGCAATATTCCGCCGCACCAGTGCAAAAAACGCGATTATCCTTTGCCAATTGTCGATCACAATATTCAGCAGCAAAAGTTCAAGCAGATTTATAAAGATTGCAAAATTATTTAACTGATATTACGCGGAACGCAGATGATGAATCTCTTGCTGGTAGCTTGGCAGGGCAACCACGGGGGGGTGCCCCTACCCAAAAAATTTAGATTCTGTAGGGGCTGCGCCCCCGTGCCAGCCCTAAACTTCTGCTAGCGCAATAAATTTTTTAACTTTAGCCAAATCCTTATCTCCTGCGGAGCGCTCCACCCCACTGGACACATCCAAACCCTTTGGATGTAACAGCGCGATCGCCTCGGCAACATTCTCAGGTGATAAGCCTCCTGCTAACCACCAGTCACAAGCTGGACGAAAATCGCGCAACATTTGCCAATCCAGAGTTTTGCCAGTTCCTCCCGCCATGTGTGGATCATAAGCATCAAGTAAAACCGCATCTACAACATTACTAAAAAGATGGGCTTGCTCTAAACCTGCTTGATCTTTAACTCTGAGCGCTTTAATTAGCTTGATTTTGGAGTTAGTAGTATTTAACTGCGATCGCAGTTGATTACAAAATTCTGGAGATTCATCACCATGTAGTTGCACCGCATTTAGTCCAGCTAGAGACACTGTTTCACAGATTTCACTAACACTTGAATTCAGAAATACTCCAATCAAATCTAGCTCTGAGCATCTAGGACAGTCCCCTAGAATCTTGGACTGCACAGAGAGTAAACTAGAGGTGATTTGACCGATCCCAGATGCGCTGATATATCGTGGTGATGAGGCTACACAAATAAAACCAAGTGCATCGACTCCCATTTGAGCGATTTCTTGGGCTTGCTCAAGTTTCGTAATGCCACAAATTTTGATATACATACACAACAACTAGCACTTCTATGACAGAATATCCATCCTATACAAATTCCACGCAATCACATCAAAAACTAGGACAGAAATTAGGCAAAAAAATAGTGACGAAAATTTCAGCAGGATCGGCAATGTGCATGGCGATCGCGATCGCTTGCTGCATCCCAACTCTTCCCGCCCGAGCTGCTCTATTCGATGGGGCTGTCGATCGCTTGCCTGCGGTGCAGCGTGATTCACTTCGCAAGGGGCAATCAGTGGTCACAGGTGACGATGGTAAATATGTAGCGCGAGTGCTTGTCAACGCCTCGACTGACCTAGTTTGGCGAGTTTTGACCGACTATGCCAATCTCTACAAATTCATTCCCAATATGACTTCCAGCAAAATTGTTGAAAGTCGTGGCAACCGCAAGGTGATCGAGCAAGTGGATTCACGTCAAGTCTTTTTAGTGTCAATTGTTTCGCGCACCAAGCTGGCAGTTCAGGAAACCGATCGCAAACAAATTGATTTTCGACTTGTTGATGGCGATTTATCAAAAATGGAAGGCTATTGGAAAATAGAACCAGTCTCATCCCTACCAAAACGTCCGCCTAATCAAATTCTAATTACTTATACTGTCAATGCCCAACCTAAAAGTGGCACTCCCACTGAGGCATTCTATGGAATTTTCAAAGAAGCTTTAGGTGATACATTACAGGCGATTAAACAAGAAGTCGCAAATAGAAATAGATAAGAAATTAGTAAGGTGGGCATTGCTCACCTTACTGTCTGACTCTCAAATCTTCAAGCCAGAAAAAATAACGAAATGATCGAGCCGATTGGATACATATTAGGAACCAAAGATGCTACCCCACTTGAGTTTTGGGTGGCGGTGAGTGATGGCAAAGTCCTTCGTCTCGATGATGTTGTACAAGTGAAAACCGATCGCCCTGACAAAAAAGGGATCGTTAATTTTTATGGGGTTGTCGATCATGTGCGAACTATCCATGAAGGTACGCAATTTGATACGGATACATTTCTTGTTACCAATGGCAGTATGCCTGTAAATGTATCCTACGCCGCCCATATTCAAGTCACGCGCATTGAGCCTGAAGAATATTTACCGCCACAACCGAGCGATGCTGTCTATTTAGCCGAAGATGAGAATCTCAGATTTGCGTTGAATTTCGACGGCATGGAGCAGCGCATCTCCGCAGGTATTATGCGAAATGGCAGTCCAGCCTATTTGAACTATGAATTTATCGATGGTACGAAAGGTGCTCACGTAAATATTTCTGGGATTTCGGGAGTAGCAACGAAGACTTCTTTTGCTTTATTTTTACTGCATTCCATTTTCAATTCGGCGGCTTTGGGTTCTAAAAGAGCGAATACTAAGGCGCTAATTTTTAATGTTAAAGGGGAAGACTTGTTTTTCCTAGATAAAGCAAACAATAAAATGCGTGAAGAGGATCGCAATACCTATCATGCTCTCGATCTACCTGTAGAGCCATTTCGAGATGTGCGTTTTTGTGTTGCGCCTAAGAAAAATACACAAGAGATAGAGCCACATCTCGATCAACGTTCCGATAATATTTCTGCGTATGTCTGGGGGATGCGAGAATTTTGCCGCGATCGCCTATTTAGATTCCTATTTGCAGGAGACGATCTTGAGCGTGGGAACATAGGCTTTTTGGCAAGTATTGTCGAAGAACGTTTAGCCAGATTAGCGATGGACAATGACAAATATGATAAGAAGCTAGGATTTATGCCTAGAACTAGTCTGGACTTAGATGATACCTATGGGGAAGAAGATAAAGATAAGGTGGAAACATTTCGAGATTTGATTGAATTTCTCGAAGAGAAGTTAGTCGAGAATCCCGATCAGAAATGGCTAGGGCGGAATGCTCCTGCAACTGCCGAAGCTCTAACTCGACGTTTATGGGGAATTGCCGATGAAATGGGGCATCTCATTCGCGGCGATCTGCCTGCGGAAGAATTACAAAAATATAAACTCGATCCACTTGATGCGGAATATCAATTAACGATCGCAGATATCAACAAGCTGGGCAGTAAGGCTCAAAAGTTTGTGGTGGGTGTCTTGCTCCAAAAGCTCTTCATGGAAAAGGAAAAGCGCGGTCAATATCCCGTTGTCTTTATCGTTCTCGATGAGTTAAATAAATACGCACCAAAAGAAGGTCGCAGCCCCATAAAGGATTTGCTAGTAGAAATCGCGGAACGTGGGCGATCTCTTGGCATTATCTTAATCGGCGCACAACAAACTGCCTCAGAGGTTGAGCGGCGTGTGGTTGGACAGGCTGCGGTGCGTGTGGTTGGTCGTCTTGACTCCGCCGAAGTGGAACGCCCTGAATATAATTTCTTGACGGGTGCTTGTCGGAAGCGATCGCTATTATTAAAATCGGGCAGTATGTTTATCCATCAGCCCGAAGTTCCATCACCTTTGCTGGTTGGATTTCCTTTCCCTGCCTATGCAACAAGGTTGAGAGAAGTCCAATTCAACGAGGTTGAAGAAAAGGTTCTGAAAAGCAAAGTTAAGCGACTTTAAGAAATTGCTACAATCTATTAACTCTAAGCAAGTTTTGTCTAAGATTATGGATATCACCCTTGATACACCGCTGATAGAGAACAAAAACTTAGATGCATCTGCGATCGTGGAACCACGTATCTCGCTTATGAAACAACTTGACAACAATATCAACAATTTATTGAGATAAGTTAGATGGAGGTTACAATGTCCATCTAGCTTATCTCAAAAGAGTTTTAAGAATTTTGACGCTTTCATCTAATATTTGCTGTAAATCGTGGCAAAATTTGTAGGATTTTGCACCACTTATGGAATGCGCAAAACAGGTTTACCCGTGGCAATAACTTCTTCAATAATATTTGCCGCCAAATTTACTCCACCAGATTTTTGCATTGCTGCTTGCATCTTTTTAGAATTATCTCTATATTTTGGTTGCGTTAACACTGTTTGGATAGCATTTCGCAATTTAGGAATGGTTAATTTTTTTACAGGAATAACCATTCCTGTTTCTTTCCAAGCAATTCGCGCGGCTACACCTGGCTGATCGTTTGCGATCGGAATAGCAACCATAGGCACTCCACAACTCAATGACTCTAAAGTAGTATTCAGTCCTGCATGAGTGATTGTGAGTTGAGCTTTTTTTAAAATTTCTAGCTGCGGTGCATATTTGATCACAATTGGATCGCCTGCAAACTTAGGCATACTATCGGGTTCTGCCGAGCCCCCCAAAGAGATAATTAGTTGAGCATCTAAGTCTTGGCAAGCTTCTGCGATTTGGCTAAAAACACTAAGCAATCGATTCTGAATAGTTCCCATTGAAGCATAGATTAAGGGCTTCCCATTCAACTTCTCATAAGGGAAATCAACATTTGCGCGACTTAAAGGATTATGAAAAGCTCCCGTAAAATGAAAGCAGTCCGGTAACTGCTTGCGAGGAAATTCTAATTCGCTTGGTTGCTGAGAAATTTGAGCTAGTTTAGAGTAGGCATCATTAGCATGTGTAAAAGGCGGGAGTTTCCACGACACCCTAAATTCGTTAATAGTCTCTGTAATTGGTTTGACTAATCTATCTAACAATTTATAGCCAAGTTGGTTACGCAGTTTAGCCCAAGGGCTCACCGAATATAGCCATCCGAAATTAAGAGGTGGAACTAATTCATCACGATTTAACATCAGGGCACAACTAACACTGATGAAGGGAATTCCTAAATGCTCAGCGACACTAGAAGCCCCAAAAGAAGCTTGATCAATAAGGAGTAGGTCAACTTGAGTATTGCGAATTGACTCAATCCCTTCTTTCATCATGTTAATAGCACCTTGCTGAAACAATTCAATTGTGTAGCGAAATGCATCTATTCCACTTAATTCACCCATTTTGACTAGAGAATCAGGAGTGAATCCTAGTGGGCGAGTTTGTTCAGAATAGACTTTAAATCCTAACCCAGCATCCTCTGCTTTTTCCTTAGCATCTAATATATTAATTAAAGTGATTTGATGACCTCTTTTTTTTAGCTCGTAGCCAAGTGTTGTCATCGGGTTGAGATGACCTGTAGCAGGGACACAGATTAGACCAATGTGCGCCATATATTTATCGATCGCATCAGGACAATATAAGCATAATCGATTAAATGACTATGTTTCAATGCAATACCAACAGAATTATGGTTTGTAATTTCGCCCGATCGCAATTTCATAGGTCTTCAAATTCACCCCAAATCTAGAGATTTTCACATTACTAATCGGGGTAACCTTATCGAAATGCGCGATCGCTTCATTAGTAAGAGGATGCCATTGATCGGAAATCAAAATTGCATTTTTACCCCCCTGTTTCACTTCATTCTCTAGGTTCCAAATAGTAAATTGACTAATTCGTTTAGAAATTGCGGTCACATTAGGGTTTTGCATCGCATAGGCTAGCGATGCCGACGAACGATAATCGGAGGTGATTAGCAGGGGGCTTTCTGAAAGAGTATTGCTAAGTTTCTGTACTTCAGCAGAAACTTCTTGCCAGCCATAAATCATCCGCCCATCTTGATCCCCATCTTCGCCAAATATGGCACTTATGGGGAATATACAGGAGTTCCAGACAAATAGAGTGGCGAATAAGAGTCCAAAGATTTCTACTCCATAAAAAATTTTCAGGGTTTTATTTCTAGTCACCTTCATAGATTGGGATCTGGCTATGGAATGAAGATCATCTTCTAAAGCTAATGGTAACAGGGGAAATAGCAGCAGATAAGCATGAATATTCCAATAATAGAGCGCTGTAGAAAAAAATGAAATTGCCATCAGTAAGCTTGTGGGAATCACAAATGTCCAAAAAGCCACTCTTTTATATAGCCCATTTGCAGCCCGAAAACCTAGCCATAATAGCCATGCCACAAAAGGCGAAAGCATCAATAGCGAAATCCCAATAAAACCTAACGGTTCTAACAGGCGCATGAGCATTGTGCCGCTATCCACACTGCGATTTGCATAGAAACGGAAGGACAAAAAATTATTGCTATAGTTCCAATAAAATACAGGCAGAAAAGCGATCGCACCAATACCTACACATAGCCATAAGCGTAAATCTCTAAATAATTTTCTTGATTGTGAATCTGTGGCGATCGCAGTTAATAAACCCAAAGTCATAAACAGCGAATTATATTTTGTGATATGGGCAAGAGAGAGGGCGATCGCACTACCATATAGTCGCCAGCTTGTGCCTTTTCCATTTGCTAGATATTCATCGAGAAACCGAATACATAAATATGCACCGACAAGACTGAGGGAGATCGCCAAATGGTCGTGCCAAGCAAAGGCAAGCATTATGTTATATAAAGGTGATGCAAGAACTGCGAGAATCACCCACCAGATATAACTGCTAGCGCGATCGCCATAGAGATATTTGAGAATGCGGTAATAAGTATAGAAAAAGAGTCCGTTAGTTAGGATATTTAACGATCGAAGTGTAAGTAGAGATTTGCCAAACCATGCTGTTATCCATCCTTGCAGCCATGACTGCAAAGGCGGATGATCGTAATAAGAGAAGTCTAAATGTTGTCCCCACAACCAGTAATAAGCTTCATCGGGATTTGGCGGTGCAAATAACCAAAAGACACCTCGCAATACTATCAGTAAAGACAAAGTTATGGGTAGATGGAAGCGCATTAGTCTCTAGTAGCAGCGCTTTGCGCTGAAATTAAGTTCCAATAATTTTGATAAGAATGATGCTTTGCAACATTCTTATCAAAATTATTGGATGTGGTTTGTTCTCAATATGATCTTAGACTACAAGACTTTACTTGATAAATTTCGCGTCAATAGGTGGTCGATATTGTTTGCTTTGGCTAGTATTTTGGGGTTTCATATTTGGACGATCGCCATAGGGAACGGTGTCAGGATCGTTATCTTCGTAATCTACCCATTCATCATCTTCATACTCTTCCTCTTCTTCCTCGATAAATTCTTCTTTGTTCTGAGATTTTTCAGGTTTGACCTGTTCTTCCATATCGTTGTCAGATCTCGACGCAATTATCGCCCGACGAATTAAGAGATTTTGCCGCCAAGAGGCGATCGCATTAATCACAAACGCTAGAATCCCACCTCCGACAAAAGCAACCATCATAGTCACACTTAAGGGAATTGCAATCGTCTTTTGACCTAAAAAGAAAATCTGAACGGTAGGCTGCAAATTTTGAATAAAAATAGCCGCAAGTAAGGTGATCACAAGACCAATGATCGCAAGCTGTACGATCGCGATCGCACCAGATGGTCTCTTATTAGCAGAATTTGTAGTTTGTGAAAACCGCGATCGAGTCATGGCTCTAAATCTCCTACTTCAATGTTAGAAGGCATTCTACCCTGCCAACGCTGAATCAAATCTGCGTCAATATCTAGTTGATCCAGCGCTCTAGCAATTACAAAATCCACCAAATCCTCAATCGTTTTCGGGTTGTGATACCAAGCAGGAATCGCAGGTACAATTCTCGCTCCTGCTTCGGCTAAAGCGGTGAGATTCCGCAAATGGATTAAGCTTAAGGGTGTTTCACGCGGGACAACTACCAATCTTCGTCCTTCCTTTAGATGCACGTCGGCGGCGCGTTCTAATAAATCTGAGCTTAGTCCGTGGGCAATCTTGGCAACGGTTGCCATACTGCAAGGAATCACCAACATTCCTAATGTCCGAAATGAACCACTAGCGATCGTTGCTCCTACATCAGCAAATTGATGGCAAATTAACTTGCCGTCCTGAGCCTCGCAGCGATCGCGCCAAAACTGCTCTTGCGATCGTAAGTTACTTGGCATTGCAATATTATTTTCCGATTGCCAAACCATCATCGCTGCCTTTGAAGCAACCAGATCGACGTTGTAATGATTATTTAATAAAAATTTGAGCGATCGTACCGCATAAATCATGCCTGATGCCCCAGAAACCCCTAACACAATCGCTTTTTTGTTTTGCATTCAATATCTAAATTCAGCATTTAACTCAGCACAGTAGCTCAATCATATCTCTGTTTGTTAAGCTTAAAGTTATGGCAATCCTAATTTGATTGTAAGTACCTCAGCATAATTAAAAAAACAGAACCAAAAACTGTATCGCTCGCACAGCTGGCAATAAAGTTTTTGAGATTTTATCTTTAATTGTGCCTAGATCGTTAGATTAAGAGCAGTTCATGAATTGCTCTTAATCTATCCGCAAAAGCCAAAGCTATGTAACTTAGTAGGTAAATATGTTCGTAGGCAAAACATTAAGAAATCGCTACAAAATCCTCAAAGTTCTTGGAAGTGGGGGATTTGGTGATACCTATTTGGCGCAAGATACTGATCTGCCGGGCAATCCCACCTGTGTCGTTAAGCAGCTCAAACCTAAGGATACTAGCCCAAATGTTTTGCCGATCGCCAAAAGCCTATTTGAACGGGAAGCGGAGTATCTTTACAAATTGGGTAATGCTCATTCACAGATCCCCAAGCTATTTGCTCACTTTGAAGAGAATAATGAATTCTTTTTGGTGCAAGAATTTGTAGAAGGGCATAGTCTAGCCGAAGAGATTCCCATCGGGAAAAGACTGTCAGAAAGTGCTACAACCACTCTGTTAATGGAGATCTTGGAAGTTCTATCATTTGTTCATCAAAATAATGTCATCCATCGTGACATCAAACTCGCTAATCTCATGCGCCGTCAACAAGATGGCAAAATTGTTCTCATTGACTTTGGCGCAGTTAAAGACATTACCGCTTTAGGAACAGACTCGCAAGGTCATACAGATGTCACGGTCAGCATTGGCTCCCCAGGGTATATGCCTAGCGAGCAAGCAAGGGGAAAACCTCGACTCAGCAGTGATGTTTATGCCGTGGGTATGATTGGTATTCAAGCGCTTACGGGTATTGCTCCTGATAGCTTGCAAGAAGATGCCAATACAGGTGAGATTTTGTGGCGCGATCGCGTAGAAGTCAGTAATCCTTTTGCGGAAGTATTACAAAAGATGGTGTTTTATCATTTTAGTCAGCGCTATAAATCTGCGATCGAGGCTTTACAAGCGGTTCAGACTCTGTGTGCCACCAACATCAATAACAATATTGCACCAACTGAAGTGATCGCTTATCCATCATCTGCAGCAAATTCATCGCCCACAATAATTACCAATACAAATAGAGCAACTATTCCTGAGTCATCCCCTACTACACCTCAAACTCCTACTAAACCTCAAACTCCCGACACAACTCCCCATGTCACGGTATCTGCTCCTAGACAATCTTTCCCCTCTTTTCAACCAGTTGTATGGATCGTCTTAACTGGCTTTATCTCAGTTTCTGCGGCGATCGCTACGGCAATGCTTTTACCAAAACTAACCAATCGCTCTGCGGATAATAATCCTCAGACTGAAGTCACAAAAACGGTAACAACTTCTCCAACTAGTTCTCCAAGTCCTGAAACACCTGAACCTATAGAAACAGCGACGTCAACTCCAGAGCCGCCACCTGTAGTTGCAACTAGTAATCCCATCATGGCAAGTTTTGGTGCGATCGCCCGCTCCCCATCAACACAAGCCAAAGGCTACTCTTGGAACTTCACTTCCCAAAAAGAAGCCGAAACTAGAGCTTTGAGTGAATGTGAAAGTACTTCCAAGTCAGGGGATTGTCAAGTATTAATGTGGACGAAGAATGCCTGTATGTCTCTGGCGGAGAGTCCTAACGGTTCGGCTGGCGCAGGCTGGTCTGCAGAGCAGGCTGCTGCCGAAACTACCGCAAAGCAAGTTTGTCAGCAATATAAAGGCACTGATTGTACGATCACGCGCACAATTTGCTTGCCTTACCAACAATAATTGCATTAAGTAGCTTAGTATAACTAAAACCCAAATCCAGAAGTGTAAGTCGCCCGCGTAGCGGGCGACTTACACTTCTGGGTTTTAAGGTTACTTATGCATAGCTACTTAAAAAATCTTAAATATTCCATCCTTGGATTGGCGTAGATTACAAACCATTGCCGATCGCCAAAAAAGCTGACCAATAATTTGGATGGTTGTATTGAGGCGATCGAATGAGAGCTATTTGCGCTCTGCGTAAGGCTTCGGAGATCGTGACATTTTCTTTTTGGAGTTCGCTATAAAATGCTTCCATGAGCGCTTGCGTGCCTGCGTCATCGACTTTCCAGAGCGAGGCGATCGCGACTCTCGCACCAGCAGATTGCATTTGATAGCCTAACCCCAGAATTTCGATCCCACTGCCGATCTTATTGCCAATACCTGTTTCGCAAGCGCTTAAGACGACAAGATCGATGTTTTTGAGCGACCAGTCTTGAATATTGCGAATGGTGGCTTTGTCGCCATCACCAAACAAGATAAAAGAATCTTCTGGTTTGTCAACTGAGAGAAACCCGTGGGTGGCTAGGTGCAGAATTGTATAGGAATTAGCTTTGGTTGCCGTGGCGTTTTTGGTGAAGGCGGCTTCTATTAATGTGGTGGTATTGGCAAAGCGATCGGATATTTTTTGCACTTCTATTAAAGTTGCTGGTAACCCGCTAAATCCCGATCGCTTGTCACCATCTTTACCTCCAAATGCTCCAGCTAAGATGTGAGGCTTAGAAATCGGTTTAAGGTTAAATCCTGTGAGTGACTCAGCCGTGATGTTGTTAATGCGATATTTCTCAATTAGCCATTGTTTGCCGTCATAGAGTGCGGAGAGGGGAATATAACGCAATTGTCCATCGGGTGCGTAGATAATTGTGTCGATTTTGAGTTGGTCTAGTTCGGATTCAAAGGGTTTGATAATGGTTTTATATAATTGCCGAGCGGGTTCTTTGACATCCTCTGAGCCGTTGTCGCGCAGTCCAGCCCGAAAATCAATAATTAATTGGTTGAGTTCTTCTTTTTTAATTTTGACGGTGCGGCGGATCGGGGGAGTGTTTGCCGAGACGAGAATTAGTTCCAAGCGATCGTCGAAAATCAGTGGATAAAGCATCACGGCGGTGGGCATTTGTGATAGCACTTCTTTTTGGAGTTTGCGGTAACTGGCAAGGTTGACGTTTTGCTGTTGTTCGGTGCGGCGGATTTCTTCGGTTAGCTTTTGAATTTCGGGGCTGTTGAGAAAGGAGTTGAATTTTTCGTTTTGCGTCTGTTCGGCTTGGACGAGTTGGAAGAGGCGTTTTTGCTCTGATTCTGTGAGTTTGCCTTCGCGATCTTTTTGTTGGAGGGCAGTTAGTTCGTTGGCGAGAGCAATGATGCCTTGTTCGGAAGGTTGAAGGTCAACTCCCCTACTCGATGAATTGCTGCAAGAATGTAAAACTCCACCCGACTTATTCGGAGAAGGAGGAATCCTCAAACAACTAACCACCGCGTTGGTGGAGCGAGCCTTAGAAGCAGAATTATCGACCCATCAAGGGTACAAGAAGCATGAATCCAGACCAGAAGGACAAAGTAACAGTCGTAACGGTTATAGCCAGAAAAAAGTCCAAGGCGACTTTGGCGTAGCTGAAATCGCAGTCCCCCTCGATCGCCAAAGCGAGTTTGAACCGCATCTGGTAAAGAAAGGACAAAGCCGCTTGTCAGGACTAGATGAAAAGATGATTGCCCTGTATGCCAGAGGGATGAGTGTCAGAGATATCCAAGCCCAGTTGCAAGAAATGTATGGTGTCGAAGTATCACCAACGCTCATTTCCAATGTCACTGATGCCGTAATCGATGAGGTGAAGCAATGGCAAAACCGTCCCCTAGATGCAGTCTATCCGATAGTATTTCTGGACTGTCTGGTCATCAAAGTTCGAGACAATGGCAGGGTAATTAATAAGTCCCTGTACTTTGCCTTAGCGGTAAACATGGAAGGGTACAAGGAATTATTGGGTATGTGGATTTCCCCCAATGAGGGTGCAAAGTTCTGGTTGTCGGTACTCACCGAAATTCACAACCGTGGAGTCAAAGATATTTTAATTGCTTGCGTTGATGGTTTAACTGGTTTTCCCAATGCTATCGAAACTGTGTTTCCCAAAACTCAGGTACAGTTATGTATTGTTCATATGGTGCGTAACTCGGTCGCTTTTGTCCCTTGGCAACAGCGTAAGCAAGTTTGTGCAGATCTCAAGACAATTTATGCCGCTGCGACAGAATCAGAAACAGAGTTTAACCTGGAGTTGTTTGCTGAAAAATGGGACAGGCAATATCCGTCGATCTCTAAGTCTTGGCGCAGTCATTGGGCAAATATTATTCCCTTCTTTGCTTTCCCTCCTGAGATTCGCAGGGCGATTTATACCACCAATGCCATTGAGTCAATGAATAGCAGTTTGCGGAAGGTGATTAAGTCTCAACAGATTTTTCCTTCTGATGAGGCTGCTTTCAAACTGGTCTATTTGGCAATGCGGAATATCTCCAAGAAATGGACAATGCCGATTCGTGATTGGAAACCTGCTCTTAATCGATTTGCCATCCTTTTCGAGGATCGCCTCTCACTCTAGTTTCTAGACTTTACACATTTTCCTTGACAGTCTCCTCATCTCCTAAAAAAGCACGATCGCCCAAACACTTCCCAAAAAGTAAAACACGATCGCCCAACCATCCACAAAAAACACGAACGCCCATTCAACCACCTCACCCAAAACACGATCGCCCAATTACCTCAAAAGACGAGATCGCCACAAGCTGTTTGATGTTATTGAGTTAGAATTATGTAAACTTGGTTTTTGAATGAGAGTTTGAATATGGAAATACTCCTTAACGATGAGAAGACAAGAGAAATACTCACTGAAATCTTAATAGATTTAATTAAGACTAGAAAAGAGCTTTTTGCGGAAATATTTCAAGATGCTTTAGAAGAGGTCGGTTTAGGGAATGCGATCGCTGAGGGTAGAAAAAATGAATTTGTTCCTGAAGAGAATATCTTTGCGCTTCTGGATGGTGATGTTGCATGAATGTTAGGTTTGAGGCTAGGTTTGAAAAGGACTTGAAGCTGGTCAAGGATCGTAGTCTTTTGGCAAGGTTGAAGCAGATAATTTTGACCTGTAAGCAAGCTGAATCTTTGGGGGAAATCAATAATCTAAAAAAGATGCAGGGATATGATAGTTTTTATCGCATTCGTCTAGGTGATTACAGGATAGGGATAGAAATTTTGGAAAATGAATTAATCTTTGTAAGATTTTTGCATCGTAAGGATATTTACAAGTTTTTCCCTTAAAGGCGATCGCCCAATCACTCACCCAAAACACGATCGCCAATCATCCAACCCAAAACACGATCGCCCAACCACGCACCAAAAACACGATCGCCCAACCAACCAAAACGCGATCTCCAAAAGCTGTTTGATGTTATTAAGCTAGAATTATAAATACTTGGTTTATGAATGAGAGTTTGAATATGCAAATACTCCTTAACGATGAGAAGACAAAAGAAATGCTCACTGAAATCTTAATTGATTTGATTAAGACTAGAAAGGAGCTTTTTGCGGAAATATTCCAAGATGCTTTAGAAGAGGTCGGTTTGGGGAATGCGATCGCTGAGGGTAGAAAAAATGAGTTTGTTCCTGAAGAGAATATCTTTGCGCTTCTAGATGGTGATGTTGCATGAATGTTAGGTTTGAGTCTAGGTTTGAAAAGGACTTGAAGTTAGTCAAGGATCGTAATCTTTTGCCAAGGTTGAAGCAGGTGATTTTGTCCTGTAAGCAAGCTGAATCTTTGGGGGAAATCAATAATCTAAAAAAGATGCAGGGATATGATAGTTTTTATCGCGTTCGCCTAGGTGATTACAGGATAGGGATAGAAGTTTTGGATAATGAAGTAATTTTTGTAAGATTTTTGCACCGTAAGGATATTTACAAGTTTTTCCCTTAAAGACGATCGCCCAATCAATCACAAAAACACGATCGCCCAATCAATCACTCAAAAACGCGATCACCCAATCATTCCCTCAAAAAATATGATCGCCCAATCAATCACAAAAAACGCGAGTGGTTATTCTTCTATTACTTATCATTTATATCTCTGGATTCCAATTTCTTATTATTTTTAAATCTTCGTCACTATATTTTGCAAACGGATTTATCTCAAGACCAACTTCGACATGAATCTCAATAGCTTCTTCGTCCCACAAACGTTTTATTTTTTCAATATTATCAAGATCTTTTCCCGTAAGATAGCCCTTACTAAACAAAACACCATAGTATCTGTGTTCGAAGAGTTTTTTTTCATCATATTTCCCCAAGTTCCGAAACGTAGCAGTTAGAATTTGAATTGGAATACTTATTCCAAATAGAGTAACGTATTCAGTCGCAACATAGAGCTTAAATGTTTGCCCAACTTTAGAATTTCTAATTTTAGATCTACCAAAGTATGCAAGTGCATACAGCATATTCTCATCAGCTATCTTTTTATAGATAACGGTTTTCGTTGGACATATGTCTGAGTCTTGATAAGGGACATGATGTATTTCTTTCATGATAGTTAGATTTACTAAAGATTGACTAATTGTTACTTTTAAATATTTCTCAGGGTTGGGCAAAGAAAATCAAGATGGGTTAGGCACAAATTTTGAATCGAGATAATGTAATACTGTGCGTACCACATTTATAACAAGCAATGCTTCTGCTTCGTTTAGTAGATCTCCATTGGGATGCGCTACACTTGCTTTATTTCTTATTGGATTTAGTGAGTCTAAGATGGTAGCAAAAGATATTAAGATTTTTTCAATCTCGTTTGAACGTGTACCTAAATTCTGGAGTTTAGGATGATGACAACGAAGTAATTTAAATAAAGCAGTCATGTTTGGATCTTTATTGTAAGCAATTCCCTCAGCGTCACAAACAGCAATTAAATAACCATGTAAAGCAGTATGAATTCGATCAACTCCACTCACTGCGTTACCTGCTTGAATTAGTAGTTCTCCATCTGCAATTGCACGTTCAACAACTGCGCTACTAATTTGAGGATCAGGGCTTAAAATGGGTGATGTATCCTCTAGCCTTTGAGCTATGTTTAGCAACTCTTCATAAAGTTCTTTAGTTCTTGTCTCTGGTCTGGCATATTGATGGTCTAATGGAAATCTTTCTAAAACACCACGTACAATCTTTGCTTAATCGTGAGGAGAAAAACTCTTTAGAATCGTTATGAATCTTTTGCGTGTAGTTCCTTCATATTTATTAGGATCTATATCAAGCTCACAATACTCTGGATAAAAATCAGCATGAGATGGATAAGTAAAATTTCCGAGATATCCATCACTTACACCAATGTATCGGTCAACAATTTTAGCTATTTCTGGATTGGTTAAACCTGCCATAGTCATATTTAGGTATTAATCATGAAACATTATAATTGCTTTGAATCCTAGGGTATCTAGCTATGTAGACTGATTTTTGCTAAACACCCCAACCTGTAAACAATTAAATAAATACTTACTGCAATCGCTCAATCAACCGATCGCCTACTCTTAGAGCATTAGCAATAATCGTCAAGGCAGGACTCACCGCCGCATTAGACGGGAAGAAACTGCCATCGACAACGTAGAGATTATCGAGATCGTGGGCGCGGCAATCGCGATCTAAAACGGAAGTTGAAGGATCGTCACCAAAGCGACAGGTTCCGCATTGATTGGCGACCACCTGCAAAGGCGACTCGGCGCGGGGATGCAGGGAACCAGTACGGAAAACATCTAGGGACTTTTCGATATTTTTTAACACATCAGTCCAACGATAAATTAGGCGATCGTGAGCTTCCATATTGTTGGGATTGTAATCGATATGGATTTTGTTATTTTCCCAACGCACCCGATTATTCGTGTCTGGCAAATCCTCTGTTTGCGCCCACCAGCCGATCGAATGGGTAGCTAACTGCTTCAGTCCAAAGTTGGGCATGAGCTTGGCAACAATGGAGAATACGGGAGGAGATTCCGCAAAAATGATGTCGGTGAGCAGTCCGCCTGAATTCTGAATATGTCCCATCGGATAGGGAAAATCCGCATCACCCCAATAAAAATCATTCACATAAATCGACTTTTGGAAGGAGCCATTATTGGGTTTGGTGCTGAGTTGGACTACCGATGACAACAGGCTTTTCATCAAATTCCGTCCCACTTGATCGGAGCTATTGGCAAGCCCTTTGGGATGGGAATCATTAGCCGATCTCAACAGCAACGCCGCCGAATTGATTGCACCACAGGCAAGCACGACAATATCGCCTAAAAAGAGATAGGACTGTCCGCCCACCTCTGCTTCTACTCCCTTCACCGATCGCCCCGATGGATTGGTATGTAAACTGATCACTTTGGCTTGGGTTTTCAAGGTGACATTTGCCGACTTTAAGGCAGGGACAAGGCAACTTTCTTCGGAGTCGCTAGTGGGGTCATCCTCTTGACGGGTCAAGCCGAGGGGAATTGTTGATGCATGCAAACCTTGATTTGCGATCGCCTCATAGATCTTCTGAATCTCAGGCTCATGACTGACCGCAGGATAGGGATAATCAGCGCTGTGAGCTGGTTCGGTACTGTCAGTTTGCGACTCGCCATGCACCTTATACAGATTTTCCGCTTCCGCATAATAAGGCTCAAATTCGTCATACTTGACGCTCCATTCTGGCGAAATTCCCGCTTGATGGGTGACTGCTTCAAAGTCCTTCTCGCGCCGCCGCAAGAGAGCCGCACCATAGATTTTTGTATTCCCTCCGATCGCATAGTTAGTCTGCGGTGAAAATGGCTCGCCTGTGTGGTCGTACCACTGTTCGGGAGCATGATAGCGATCGCGCTGAAAGATATCAATATTGCTACGATTCTGTTCTTCGAGAGGCATAAAGTCACCACGTTCCAGAATCAGGATTTTCTTACCTATAGAAGCGAGTTTATAGGCAAGGGTTCCGCCACCCGCACCAGTTCCCACAATAATCACATCGTAATAATTGTCATCAATAATCATTGGATTTTCCCTCAAATAAATAATTTAGAAATAGAAAAACAACCGTAAAACAACTGTAGGGGCAGAGCCTTTGCGCCACAATCTTCAAACCCTACAATAATCTCAATCCGCAAATGCTCTGCCCTCTTCGCTTTCACCGTTAAATTTTCCCTGCGTCTGATGTTTTGGAAATTGTCTCTGTGTTAGAGATTTTTGGGATTGTCCCTACGTTGCGAGGTTTTGGGCAAAGCATTCCCAAATAAAGGGGATCTAAGAATTTATAGATTGGGGTGGGAATGCTTTGCCCCTAAAGTTTTATGATTCTTTTATTGCCAAACATAAATCAGAATAAACAACGCAATCCAAATCACATCGACAAAATGCCAAAATAGTGAAGTGGATTCAACTCCGAACTCTCCTTTTGCATAATTATCAGGAAGGAACGATCGCACTAACATGATTAGTTGCAACAGCACACCCGTTAAAACGTGCAAGCCGTGAAAACCAGTTAGCAAATAGAAACTACCACCAAATACACCATCACCAAAGCCAAAGGCTAAACCACTCCATTCCACGGCTTGACCGTAAAGGAAGTAACTACCCATAACGATCGTCAGTAGCCAGAAAGCGCGAAAGCCCCAAAGCTGCTTTTTATGGAGGAATTTCTCCGCGATATAGATCGTGAAACTACTGGAAACCAGAATGATCGTGTTAATCGTTGGCTCTTTAATTTCTAAACCTGTGACTCCATCAGGCAACCAATTGAGAGCAGTAGTTTTATAGACAATGTAAGCGGCGAAAAAGCTCAAGAAGATGACGCTTTCGGAAAGCAGAAATACGATAAAGCCAAACAGCCGATTGTCGGGATGCTCACTATGAGCAGATTCGTGGGTAACCTCCAAAATGGGGTTGTCGCCAACAGAAGCACTAACTGGTTGCATGATTTACCTCTAACTTATCAGGATTAGAAACTAAGGGTTCATCTTTGCCATAGCCATAGGGTTCGGAAATTACAATTGGTAACTCCTCAAAGTTCTCATGGGATGGTGGCGAAGAAATTAGCCATTCCAAACCGATCGCTCGCCAAGGATTTTTGGGAGCTTTTTCTCCCTGTACCCATGAGCCAATCATGTTGAGTAAGAATGGTAATGTCGATATTCCTAGTAGAAATCCGCCTAAACTGGCAATCACATTCCAGAAAGCAAATTCAGGATCGTAGGAGGCAACGCGGCGTGGCATTCCCTGTAAACCGAGCGGATGCATTGGAAAGAAACAAGCATTAGTGCCAATAAAGGTGAGAATGAAATGAAGTTTGCCTAGGCCTTCGGAATACATCCGTCCCGTCATTTTGGGGAACCAGTGATAAAGCCCTGCATAAATTCCTAAGACCACTGCGCCGTAAATTACATAGTGGAAATGTCCAACCACGAAGTAAGTATTGTTCACATGGATATCTACAGGAACTGCGGCAAGCATGATGCCTGTGATTCCTGAAAATACAAACATCACCAATGCCCCTAGTCCAAATAGCATCGCGGTGGTTAGCTTGATCTTGCCGCCCCAGATCGTCGCGACCCATGCAAAAACTTTGATTCCAGTTGGCACAGAAATCAACATCGTCGTCGCCATAAATAGCATCCGCATCCAATCAGGAGTGCCACTGGCGAACATATGATGAACCCAAACTACAGCGCTCAATCCCGTGATAATCAATGAAGAAACTGCGACGACCTTGTAACCAAATAATGGCTTACGGGCGTAAACAGGGAAAATCTCCGAGAAAATCCCAAACACTGGCAGGATAATTACATAAACCGCAGGATGGGAATAGAACCAGAAAAAATGTTGAAAGAGAACGGGATCACCGCCTTTAGCAGGATCGAAGAAACTCGTGCCAAAAGTCAAGTCAGATAACAGCATCACTGCTCCTGCGGTCAGGGCTGGCAAACCAAATAACTGAATAATTTGCGCGGCAAGAACTGTCCATACAAACACAGGCATTTTGAACCAAGTCATTCCTGTAGTCCGCATTCTGAAAATCGTAGTTACGAAGTTAATCGCGCCCATAATCGAAGCAACACCCGAAATCGCCACCGCCAGCAACCACAGGAACTGACCATTAATCAAATTTCCTGTAGGATTTTGCAAACTCACTGGCGGATACGCCCACCAACCCGATTGCGAAGAACCTCCAGGTACAAAAAAGCTTGCCATCAGAATAATTCCAAATACAGGAACCATCCAAAAAGCAACAGCATTTAACTTTGGGAAAGCCATATCTCGCGCCCCGATCATCAATGGAACTAGGTAATTAGATATCCCTAATAACACTGGAAATGTCCAAAGAAACAGCATGATCGTGCCATGCATCGTAAACATGGAATTGTAAACTGTGCGATCGACCAGATCCGATTCAGGTGTAAGTAGTTCGCCCCGAATCACCATCGCTAAAACGCCACCGATTAAAAAGAAGAAGAAGGAAGTAACAATATATTGAATCCCAATTACTTTATGATCGGTGCTAAACCCAAAAAATCTGCGCCAGTCTTCAGGCTTACCAGACTGCGCCGGTTGAACACCAGCGATCGCATCAATAGAAATGTTTGCCATAACGAATAAAATTAACTAAGAATTGTGGGAACGGATGAGATGTTGAATTAATTACAAAGCCCGATCGCTATCTGGCATAAAATCCACTAGGGCAAGTAAATTTCCCACCATTGAATACAGGTTTAGGTGGCTTATCGAAAGTACTTCCTTCAGCTATACATAGAACTGAATCAGTCTCTTTCCGTTTCTCGTCATAGCCAACAGCACCGACAAGAGCAGATATCTTTGCCTTAGTGAGTCCTAGACCAAATAGGTCAGTTGGCACTTCCCTTGGAGTTGCATAGATATAAACGCGATCGCTAATTACTTCTGTAGAGAAGAGATAACGCTTCGTTTTTTCAGGGATCGAGCCAATACCCAAAGTTTCATAAGATTTACTAAAAGTCTGATGCTCTAAATGATAGGCTTGTTGAGCCCTCAGATAGCTACCAGTTATAGATAATCCAGGATCAGCACAAGCGCAACCAATCGGAACTTGAATAAAACAAATTCCAATACCCAAAGGGATTGCACCAATAGCGGTCAATGCCATAATTCGCTTAGGATTTCTTTTGCGAGAATCTTCTTTGGGACTTTTTTCGAGTAGATCAGACATTAGTTGACCTCCATATTTAATTAGAATAATTCACCACAGGCGGAGCCGCAGGGATAACCGTCGCCCAATTATTTGCATTAGCTCGTTTGGCATATTCATTAGATGCACGATTATAGGCGGCTACAGGCGTAGCGATAGAAGCATCCGCCAACCATTTTTGATAGGCTTCAGGAGATTCCACTACCACATCAGTTTGCATCGCCGCAAAATAAGTGCCGCTATATTGAGAATCCCGCAGTCGATATTTGCCTTCACGAATTGGCGTAAATTCAAAATTAATCACTCGCCCAGGAATGATGTCTTGCTTGAGGCGAAAGGCGGGAACGTAAAAGCCATGTAGTACATCTGCGGAATGTAAGGCTAATTTAATGCGGCGATTATTCGGCAGATGTAATTCTGTACTACTAACATCGACACTAGTGCCTTTTCCATAAACAAACTCCCATGACCATTGCCGCGCAAATACATCAATTTTTTCGGTGTCTTCGCCATCTCCCATCTTCGCCATCGTTGCCGCCTCAGCCGATGCATTCATATGCACATGTTCCATTGGCCCTAAGACCGACATTTGACCATAGATCTGATAGCTATATGCTGCAATCCAAATTACTAGTGCAAAGGGAATTGCTGTCCAGATAATCTCTAACTTAACATTGCCCTCAATGTGTGGCCCATCACTATAGTCATATTTGTCAGCTCTCTGAAACAAAACCGAATAGGACAAGGTTCCAACCACGCCAAGGAAAATAAAAGTTCCTAATGTCACCAAAAAGCTAAATAAGTTATCAATTAAAATTGATTCAGCTGATGCTTGCGGTGGAAACCACGTATAGGCTTGTTGTCCCATCCAGAGACTGATCAGGGCGATCGCGATCGCTATTCCACCTAAAATTAAAACTGTGCGAAGTTTCATAGATATCCCTATTTCAGTAACTGATTGAGATCGACATCTTTACTCATACGCAATATGCGATCGGCAGTGATATGCACGCCAAATTCCGAAGCAAGTTGCGCTCCTAAAGTCCCATGGGCAAACATGATCGCAAAAATTGCTAATCCTGCTAATAGATAACTCCATTGTACCTGTTGTCCCATATCCTTGCGCCAGAGAAAGCGCTGAAACCCACGCCATATGGTCATGCCCACAATCAGCGCAAGCAACAATACTCCGCCCACGCCATGCCAGATCATCGTTTCCAGTGCTTGAAAACCCCAAGCGCTTTTCACATTGGGATCAGGAGTAGCTAACAAGATCTCGTAAAAGCCAGCAGCCACAGTGAAGAAGGTGATGATCGAAGCAGCGACCATGTTATACCAACCGACATCAAAAAAGTTGGAACGAGCCGCAGGAATCGCCAGAAACTTGAATACGGGCTTTTCCAAAACAAAAAACACACCGACAAAATCAAACCCGATCGCGACAATAAACAATCCCAAAGTCATATGAACAAGATTGGGATGAATTGGAATTGCATAGGGTAATCCATTTGCGCCCAACTGACTACCTAATTGATTAATCAAGTCTGGATTCACTTTAAACTAGCCTCCCTTAAAGCTTCAACAACGGGAACTGTATGCAGTCCATAAACCCAAACTAATAGGTCTCCTAAATAAACTTGAAACAAAACCAGTCCTGTCAATAACACTCCTACGCCTAGGAACGAGGCAGGCAAAACTTTAGGATCTCGAATACGAATTACATATCGCCATCCTGTAATCGCGGCGATAATTCCTGATAATGACCAACCTATAATGGTATGTAAGTTTAAAGTAGCTTCTACTGAACTATAAGGTTCAGCAAGTCCTGCTTCAATTTGTCCGAAGATAATGGCGATAAAAATAGAAATAGTGGCAAAAAAGTAATTCCACCAGCTAACTTCATATAGACGAGGATTGCGAGTGAAGTAGCCGATCGCATCGCATACTACCGAAAACAACACCATCGCAATCACAAAATGCACCACAATCGGGTGAATTGTGTCGGGATAAGGCAAATTATGGTCATTTAAAGGTGGAAGGTATTCCAGCATAGTATTTTCAATACTCAATGAAGGATTGGATTTGCATATGTTGCTATTTTAGTCTAAACAAATAGGAATCCGAACTGCTAAATGTTTGGCTAGATTCTAAAAATATTCCTGTGATGCGATTGCTATAAACTTCAAATCATAAAATCACACATGTATGATCTCAATTGATATTTGAGATACAACTAAAGTGCTTTTTCGATACCGTAAAGCCTGTAATCTTTGCGTAAATAATCGGTTCAAGCCAATAGACAGTCCGTCAAAACTTATCAATCTTGATTTCTCTTCAGTTCTTAGACTGTCAACTTGAGATAAAGCGTAAATCTTGCTTTTTCTGTAACAAATAGGAAATTAACGCCACAAAACACTTAATTCAATCTCGACTATATTCAACAACCGCTATAATTGGTCAGACATCTATAAATTCCATAACTTTTATATAAATTGATCGCATGGTATCTTCGCCACCCGCCAACCCCACCACAAACATCTCCTATACTCCTATCACATTTCCCCTCGCGGCTGTGGTCGGTCAAGAAGCGATTAAGACCGCTTTACTACTAGCTGCGATCGATCCTGCGATCGGTGGTATTGCCCTTGCAGGAAGACGCGGCACGGCAAAATCAGTACTTGCCCGTGGTATCCATGCCTTACTCCCTCCCATTGAAGTCGCGATTGACTCTTTAGGTAATTGCGATCCGACCAATCCTGACGAATGGGATAACGCTTTAATTGAAGCAATGCAGGGGAAAGAGCTTAGCGAAATCAAAACCAAAGTCATACCTGCGCCGTTTATTCAGATTCCTTTAGGAATTACTGAAGATCGACTGATTGGCTCGGTGGATGTCAGTCGATCGGTGCGAGAGGGACAAACTGTATTTCAACCAGGGATTTTGGCGGAAGCTCATCGCGGCGTTCTTTATATCGATGAGATTAATTTACTCGATCCTCAGATTTCTAATTTACTGCTTTCGGTTCTCTCTACAGGATATAACCAAGTCGAACGCGAAGGAATTAGCTATCAACATCCTTGTCAGCCTTTGCTAATTGCTACCTATAATCCCGAAGAGGGGACATTAGGAGAGCATTTGATGGATCGGATTGCAATCAATCTTTCTGCGGATGGAGTTCTCTCCCTTGATCAACGAGTCGAAGCAGTAGATATGGTGTTGGACTATGCCAATTCTCCTGAATCCTTTTTAAATTGCTATGACTCGGATATAGATGATCTTCGGACACAGATTATTTTAGCGAGAGAATGGCTTAAAGATGTCACCATTTCTAGAGCGCAAATTCAATATTTAGTTGCTGAAGCGGTGCGGGGTGGAGTCCAAGGACATCGCGCTGAGTTATTTGCATTGCGGGTGGCTAAGGCAGCGGCGGCATTGGAAAGTCGCACGCAAGTCAATGCTGACGATTTGCGTCAGGCGGTGGAGTTAGTAATCGTGCCGAGATCTCCTCTTTCGCCCGATCAACAACAACCCGAACAGCAACAGCAATCTCCCCCACCCCCACCTCCAAATCAAGATGAGGGAGAACAAGAGCAGGAAGAAGATCGAGAGGATCGTGAACAAGAGCAAGAGCAGGATGAATCCCCCGAAATCCCTGAAGAATTTATCTTCGATCCTGAAGGTGTAATTCTCGATCCTGAAGTGCTATTTTTTGCGCAGTCTATGCAAAAGCAGGGGAGATCGGGTACACGCAATGTAATTTATTCGCAAGAGCGAGGGCGCTATATTAAGCCAGTTCTGCCCCAAGGAAAGAGCGATCGCATTGCGGTCGATGCGACCCTACGTGCCTCCGCACCCTATCAAAAGGCAAGAAGATTGCGCCAACCCCATCGCAAAGTCATCGTTGAGGATGTGGATATCAGAGCGAAGAAGCTAGCGCGTAAGGCAGGAGCCTTGACGATTTTCTTAGTAGATGCTTCGGGATCGATGGCATTAAATCGAATGCAATCTGCTAAGGGTGCGGCTTTGCGAATGTTAACCGATAGCTATCAAAACCGTGACCAAATTTCTCTAATTCCCTTTCGCGGAGAAAAAGCAGATGTATTGTTACCGCCAACTCGTTCTATTGAGGCGGCGCGTCGTCGCTTAGATACGATGCCTTGCGGAGGTGGTTCGCCACTAGCGCATGGCTTGACTCAGGCAGTGCGTGTCGCAATGAATGCTAGACAGTCAGGTGATGTTGGCTCAGTAACGATTGTGGCAATTACTGATGGGCGGGGCAATGTGCCATTGGCGAGATCAATGGGCGATCCAATTGATCCAGAAAATAAGCCTGATATTAAAGCGGAATTGATCGATATTTGCCGAAAAGTTCGTGCTTTGAATTTAGGGCTATTGGTAATTGACACAGAAAATAAATTTGTGTCTACTGGCTTTGCTAAGGAACTCGCCGCCGCAGGCGGTGGAAAGTATTACCATTTACCAAAGGCTACCGATCAAGCGATCGCTAATGTTGCTCTTAGCGCGATCGCTGATCTGCGAAATTAGTTTAGGACTTACGCAAGAGCCATAGGGATAGAAGGATGCTTGAGTTGGGATTTTAAATAATCAGACAAAAGTCCAAATTTAAGTTGGTAGATAGTGT
>QBMK01000032.1 GCA_003249035.1 Pseudanabaena sp. | reverse complement strand
TTATTCCTATGAAAAAATTAACCGTTCCTAAAATTGCGACATGCTATTCAAACAGCGTTAACGCAACCAAAATATCATGATTTTCTGTAAATTTTCAGAAAATTGGAGATGATAAAGTTGTATATTGACAAGAGTGACACGTTTATCGATACAAAATTTAAAAAACCTTGATTGCAACTCCCATTAAACCAACTGTAACGACAAGACGACCTGTATTTCCTTTCACCGCCGTGATCGGACAGGAAGAAATGAAGCTCGCCCTGTTGCTCAACGTCATCGATCCTAAAATCGGTGGAGTGATGGTCATGGGCGATCGCGGTACGGGCAAATCCACCACCGTTCGCGCCCTTGCCGACCTCTTACCTGAAATCGAAGTTGTTGCTGATGATCCATTTAGCAGCCATCCCACCGACGGCGACTTGCAAAGCGAAGAAGTGCGTCGCCGTGTTGCCAATGGCGAAGTTCTACCAGTCACCACCAAGCAAGTAATTATGGTGGACTTGCCCCTAGGCGCAACCGAAGATCGAGTTTGCGGCACAATCGATATTGAGAAAGCTTTATCGGAGGGGGTGAAAGCCTTTGAATTAGGATTACTAGCGAAAGCAAATCGCGGCATTCTCTATATTGATGAAGTTAACCTTCTCGACGATCACTTAGTCGATGTACTGTTAGACTCCGCAGCTTCGGGATGGAATACTGTTGAACGAGAAGGGATTTCTATTCGTCACCCTGCCCGATTCGTATTAGTTGGCTCTGGGAACCCTGAAGAAGGAGAATTACGTCCACAATTGCTCGATCGCTTTGGCATGTATGCTGAAATTCGGACAGTGCGCGAGCCTGAATTGCGCGTGCGCGTAGTAGAAGAACGCACTAACTTTGATGGAAATCCTCATGGCTTTCTTAAAGAATACTCGGATCGCCAAGAAGAACTCCAAGCCAAAATCGTGAGGGCACAAACTCTTCTCAGCGAAGTGGATATTCCTCAAGATCTGCGCTTAAATATCTCTAGAGTTTGCTCTGATCTCAATGTCGATGGTTTGCGCGGCGACATTGTCAGCAATCGTGCGGCGAGAGCGATCGCAGCTTTTGAGGGACGTAAAGAAGTAGAGGTAGATGACATTAAGCGAGTAATCGGTCTATGTCTACGTCACCGTCTACGCAAAGATCCGCTCGAGTCAATTGACACTGGTTACAAAGTTCTTAAAACCTTCAATCAGATTTTTGGGATTGAAGAAGAATAGAATTTGTAAATGCAAGTTAAACAAGTTAAGGTGGGCATGACCTTAACTTGTTAGTTGTTTATTTCGCTCTTAAACCTTTTCTACAGGGAACTGAATCTCTGTAATATAAGATTCATTATCAAGCTCTGCTCCGCCTTCAATATAGAACTCACGATTTGCACCTATACAGCGATACCCATTATTTTCAATCCAAACTAGCAGATACTGATAACCATTATTCAGAGTGCTGTAGCTCCCATGATGAATCACACATGCGATCGTATCATATCCCTGAAGCTCATACACTTTAATGCGATCGTTCCCTTTTACTGAAGGGGGTACAGCCAAAACTGCCTCGCTATCAACATCGCTCTCCTTGTATCCATAGTCATGCCAGATGCCAGCATCATAATCGAATTTAGTAAGTCCTTGCTGAGCATAATATTGATATAGTTCGTGAAAAAGTTTGCCGATCGCAAAATAATTAGGCAAAATCTCGCGAATTGAAGCAACCATGATCGGCTCCATCTTCTTAATTACAACTTCATAGTCAGACATTATATTCTCCTGTTCAATTTGTTTGAGTCGGGCGGCTACACTCATCAATCTCCCTTGTTCCTCCTCAAGCTGCTGTTGCAAATCAGCTTGCTTCAACCGCAGCATTCCGCGTATCTGCTCTGGAGAAACTTCTTCATTGAGTAATTGAGTAATTTGCTCTAAAGAGAATCCCAAATTTTTGAACGCGAGAATGCGATTGAGTCGAGGCAATTGGCTAGCAGAGTAAAACCGATATCCCGAAGAGCGATCTACTGAGATTGGTTTGAGTAATCCCATTTCGTCGTAGAGGCGCAGAGCCCTTATAGACACCTGACTGAGTTTAGAAAAATCTCCGATTTTGAGCATTTCGTTGACCTCATAAACCTCTAATTGTGATTACACAGTATCCCCTTAGAGGAGAGTCAAGAAAAATGATGGGAAATACAAATGCACAAAATGGCTTAGCCATTTTGTGCATTTGTATTACAGTCACTTGTCACATACTTGGCGCAAGCTATAAAAACTTTTCTGTGCTTGTTTTTTAATTCATATAAAGTGTGACTAACCTTTTGTGAATTCGTGTAAGTGCCTTGACGAAACAAACAAGCCTAAAAGCAAAGCGCACGCGCGGCGAGCGGTTTGCTTTTAGGCTTTTCACAAAGTAGCTCTTTCAAAGAAACGTATCATCTAGAGAAGTCCGCACGAAGAACTTACAACCAGCTAAAGCTATAGGTGCATGATTCGATCCAGCCGCCGAATAGAGATAGTCTCCGGCTTTATAAGTAACATTGTTATCGATGAGTTCCCCTTCCAACATATAGATTTCTTCCCCCGATGCATGATGATGCAAAGGATACTTAACAGTCACCTCAGCGCGAACCAATGATGAAACTTCTCTTTTAAAAGGATCGGTATTTAAAACTGCGATTAATAGTCCTTTTACAGTGTGAGATTCCCATTGAAGCTCGTTCGCTCGCCTTGCTATGAAGTTGGGAGCATCAGCATCCTGCTGAATACGATTAAATAATCTTTGTTTGAGATTAGTAGGAATTTTTAAAGGTGTCGTAGCGTAGGCAATGGCGGCGGCGGCATTACGCAGCGATCTCAATTCTAGTTCTGACTCTGGATAATTGGCAGCAAGTTCTTTGCTATATTCCATATCGTCAGCACAGATCGCTTCAATAGCCGTCAACCCAAATAGTTCGCTAACTTCAACTTCATCTTGTCTCATGCAATTGTCTTTTTAGTAATATTTTTATTGTGACTATAAGATTCTTGATTATCTAGCCTTGATTATATTGTTAGTTTGTTTGCTTAGTCTATTGACAAGTTTAGTTACTAAAGGCAGATGTATGAATATATTGCTCCTGTAAACTAAAAACTGCACCATTCATCACCGATCGCTTCGCGTAATTTTTTTAAGCCAAGACGAATGCGAGTTTTGACAGTGCCAAGTGAAATACCAGTTTGAGATGCAATTTCACTATGGCTCAGCCCTTTAAAATATGCAAGTTCTATAACCCGACTTTGTTCATCAGGAAGCTCACCTAAGCATGCTTTTACATAAAGTCTTCGTTCTTTCATCAATACATCTTCTTCAGGACTATCTGTATGCGATCGCATAGTTAGTGCATCTTCAGAAGCCTCAACAGCTTTATCGAATCTTGTATAAGTGCGTAGTCGATCTAAAGCACGACTGCGAGTCATCATAAATAACCATGTATCAACTCTCCCCTTTTGAAAATTGTAATTTTTGGCGATTCTCCACACTTGATTAAATACGTCTAAAACGATCTCTTCGGATTCCTCCGCAGAATTAAGGATTTTATAGGCAATCGTATAAATCACTCTGGCATAGCGATCGCAGAGCTGCGATAGAGCAGTTTGGTCTTGTGTCGCAATTCGGCTAATGAGAGCAATTTCATTCAGCTTACTTTCGCGATCTATTTCAAGAAATTTGCGATCGCATGAATCCAATGTTAGATCCTCTCCGTATTCCTATACAACTCAGCGTAATCATCAACTTCAAATAGTTTTGTCGCATCCTTGGTAGGAAAGACTAATTAGAAATTGATGAGATTGCGCCGATCAGTCACTACTAAATTTTAACTGGTAAAGAACCATGTCTAGAACAGAAACATCTTCTCGTTCAGCTTCGCGCCGTCAATTAATTAAAGCCGGATTGTTTGGAGCCGTGGGCGTTGCCACTGCTGCAATTGTTCCTACGGCTATGGCTAAGCCCAAAGGTGATGCTGCCAATGATATCCAAGTTCTTAACAATGCCTTGTTTTACGAGCATCAAGCAATTTGGGCATATGGCTTTGCCGCAGGCAAACTTACCGATAGCAAAGTGGGTAAAGCTGTTTTGGCGATCGCATTGGCAAACCAAGCCGATCACAAGGCGCACCGTGACTTGCTGGCTAGCGTAGTGCAAAAGCTTGGTGGGATGCCTGTTGGTGCTAAGACAGAATATCTCAAAACTGTCACTCCTTATATCGAAAAGGGAGAAGGCAACTTGGACAATGACGTGAATATTGCCAAACTAGCTCTTGCCCTTGAAGTTGATGCCGCGATCGCCTATGGTTGCAAAGTTCAAAAATGCCGATCTAATTACCGCAGGTGCAAGCATTGGCTCTACAGAGGCTGCTCATGCCACAGTAATTCGGGCTGCTTTCCAATCTCTAGGCGTTAGTCTCAACGTTGTTCCCGCAGCCTTCGTCAGCAAAGATACTCGCGATGCTTGGATTATCAAGGTATAAGAAATTCTAAATTTTGTAAGTTTTTTGCAAAGCTTTGCGATGCGATTGCTACAGCGAACAAAACCCAACATCCAAAACCTATTTACAAGGGGCGTAAGCCCCTTGCTTTCTTTTCTGAAGATCGAGCTTGACTATCGTGAATAACGCTCAAATTAATTCTTTCCCTTATCCTCCGACCAAAATTCTTTGGCGACAGGTCTGGGGGTTAGCCGCATTGCTAGCAGCAATTACCTTTAGTTGGATTACTTACGGATTTTATCAGCCGAGAATTTTGGTAGGGCTGGGATTTGCCGACTTGGCTATATGGCTGGGCATTATCCAGGGTTTGCTCGGCGCCATCATTGAGCCAGTTTTCGGTTTGTATTCCGATCGCTTGCTCGGTAAATTTGGTAGTCGATTGCCACAAATTGTCGTGGGAGTTGTTCTAGCGGGACTAATTTTTACGGTCGTTTCATGGCTAGTCAAAACCGAAATATCCGAGGGAATACGCTGGATCGTCCCCTTACTGATGACGACTTGGACTATCTCCATGATTATTTTTCGTGGGCCAGCTATGGCTCTACTAGTAGAGTTTGCGCCAACCGATCGTCTTCCTCAAGCTAGTTCCATTTTGGCTTTTGTTTTATCTGCTGTTGGTGCAACGAGCCCTATAGTCAGCCTTATTCTCAAACAGATTGGTGCTTCGACAAGTTTTATTTTAGGAGCGATCGCTCTATTAGTTGGTTCTGTTCTTCTATGGCAATCGATGCCTCGCCATATAGCTACTCCAACTAGTCCTATAGCCATTCCTGCAAAATTTAACCCAAGCCATCTGTGGTTATACTCTCTACCTTTTCTAGTTGGATTCGGTTCTAATTTAGAGATTAATATACTGCTTCATGTGCTTTCCCATAATTTGTTTAAATCAATCGGTTATATTGCCGTTGAATATTTTCAAGCGGGGCTACTGTTGATTGCGTCACTCACAACATTGATTTTGCAACCTTGGTTTAAAAGACTAAAAGTTCCTTATGGTATGGGATTAGGATTAGCTGCGATCGCAGGATGTCTTACTCTCGCAGTATTGAGCCAAAATGGTATTTATTTAATGCTGATTGGTGCGATCGCTTCAATTGCGCTAGGTTTAGTTTTAATAAATACGATCCCTCTCGCATTATCAATGGTTGCACGTAATCAATCAGGGTTTGGTACGGGTTTATTTTTTGGTGGTAGTGGTCTTGCATCAGCACTTTTTGCAGGATTGGTCATAACACTAGGAGAAATCACTCCCATCTTTGGAGCGTTGTTAAGTTTATTCGCTCTAGCGATTTCCACAATCTGCTTGAAGAAGTTTGTCAATTTAGTTTAGTTGAATGCGATAAGATCGTGATTGATAGCCAAAATTTTGTCTCAAGTTAACCATGACCGCAGATACCACAACACTCAAATTTTCCCCAGCCGAAATTAAGTCCGAGGGGTTGACCCTAGACGAATATCAAATGATTTGCGATCGCCTTGGTCGTGAACCCAACAAAGCCGAATTGGGGATGTTTGGCGTGATGTGGTCGGAGCATTGCTGTTACAAAAATTCGCGCCCGCTTCTGAAGCAATTTCCCACGACAGGCGATCGCATTCTCGTGGGACCAGGGGAAAATGCAGGTGTGGTCAAGATTACTGATGATATTGCGATTAGTTTTAAAATCGAAAGCCATAATCGTCCTTCGGCAGTGGAACCATATCAGGGTGCGGCGACAGGGGTAGGCGGTATTTTGCGCGATATTTTTACGATGGGGGCGCGTCCTGTTGCGATTTTGAATTCATTGCGCTTTGGGGAATTATCCGACCCTTGGGTGCGGAGTCGCGTTAATGGCATTGTCAACGGTATCGCAGGTTATGGTAACTGTATCGGCGTGCCTACCGTTGGCGGTGAAGTGTATTTCGATAAAGCCTATAACCGTAATCCCCTCGTGAATGCGATGGCGATCGGAATTATGGAAACTAAGGAAATCGTCAAGTCGGGCGCTGCGGGTACTGGTAATCCTGTAATTTATGTTGGCTCCACCACGGGGCGCGATGGCATGAAGGGCGCGAGTTTTGCCAGCGCCGAAATCTCTAACAAATCAGAGCAAAGTCGTTCGGCGGTTCAAGTTGGCGATCCATTCCTTGAGAAAGCGTTAGTGGAAGCCTGTTTAGAAGCTTTTAAAACTGGCGCTGTCGTGGCGGCACAGGATATGGGCGCGGCGGGTTTGACCTGTTCTACTTCTGAAATGGCGGCAAAAGGCGGTGTGGGTGTCGTTCTTGATTTGGACAAGATACCTGCGCGGGAAACAGGAATGACTCCCTATGAATATCTGCTCTCTGAGTCACAGGAACGGATGTTGTTTGTGGCGCACAAAGGAAGAGAACAGGAACTAATTGATATTTTTGAGCGTTGGGGGCTTCATGCAGTTGTTGCGGGTGAAATCCTCGAAGAGCCAATTGTGCGGATTCTCTGGCATGGTGAGATTGCGGCGGAGATCCCTGCGACATCTTTAGCGGACAATACGCCGATTTATCATCGTCAACTTGCCGATACACCTGACTATGCCAAGAAAGCTTGGGCTTGGGATGAGAAAGCTGCAATCGCCTCTTTTCCTTCTATTTCTCCAAACGACGCATTATTGAAATTACTCGATACACCCGCGATCGCCTCGAAAGCATGGGTTTATCGCCAATACGATCATCAAGTTCAGAATAATACTGTCATCTTCCCAGGGGGAGCAGATGCGGCGGTGATTCGCTTACGCAGTCAAGGATTTGGTGTTGGTGAATTGGGAACAGATGCGGCGCAAATTGATTCTCTCGTTGGTGTCGCCGCTACCGTTGATTGTAACGCTCGTTATGTCTATCTTGACCCCTATGAAGGTGCAAAACTCGCCGTTGCCGAAGCAGCGCGGAACTTGTCCTGTGTTGGTTCTGAGCCTTTATCTGTTACCGACAATTTGAACTTTGGCAGTCCTGAAAATGAGATCGGTTATTGGCAGCTTCACGAAGCTTGTCGTGGGATTGCTGATGCTTGTCGCGAGTTGTCAACTCCTGTGACTGGCGGTAATGTTTCGCTCTACAACGAAACTATCGACTCGGAAGGCAATTCTCAACCTATCTATCCAACACCTGTAATCGGTATGGTTGGCTTAGTTGAAGATGTCACGAAGGTAGTTGGTCAGGGATGGAAAGCTGTTGGCGATGCAATTTATTTACTAGGTGGCGATCGCGCCAGTCTAGCTGGTTCCGAATATCTTGCCTCGGTCATCGGTGAAGTCACAGGTCGCCCCCAACCCGTAGATTTTGAACTAGAGCGTAAAGTTCAATTTGCTTGTCGTCAAGGGATTAGCCAAGGTTTAGTGCAATCCGCCCATGATTGTTCGGACGGTGGACTTGCTGTAGCGATCGCTGAGTCATGCATCTCTGGTAAACTTACTGCTCAAATTCAACTAAATAATCCAGATCGTAGCCATCTAACTCAACTTCTTTTTGGTGAAGGTGCAAGTCGAATTGTGGTTTCTGTTCAAGAAGGTGATCGCTCTACATGGGAAGCTTATCTCACCAGTCAATTGGGTGATAGTTGGCAGCATATTGGTAATGTCAGGGGTGCAGCTAGTGATTTGCTGATCTCTGTGGGTGATGAGAAGGCGATCTCATTATCTCTTTCTCAAATCACCAATAACTTTAACGATGCAATCCCTAAGCGCATGGGACATACTATGTAGAAATTGTTGAATTAAGGAGAGTTAGAGGTCGCCTACTACCTCTCCTAAAACCCAAATTGGTTCGGCTGGCTTTGCCAGCCGAACCAATTTGGGTTTTATTAGATTATCATTCCTTAATACTTTGTGAGAGAATCTCTTTGCTAATTGTCTTTTGAGTGAATCAACAAGTCTGAAAGTATTGAATTGATATATTTTAAGCTAGCCAAGTTAAAATTTCATGATTAACGCGCTCAGGATTCTCATCATGGGCGCAATGTCCCATTCCTTCCAAATACATTAAAGTGGCATTAGGCGCATACTGTACTAATCGCTTACCTTCTGATGGTGGTATTAGGCGATCGCGACTTCCCCACAAGATCAATAATGGAGCTTGTAATTGCTCAAGGGCTTCAGTCAAACTTGGTGAATAGTTGGGTTGATTGATACTGCGATTAAGCCTAAGAAAAGCTTCAGCAGCTTGGCGATCGCGCGCGGGTTCAGCAATGATTTCTACGAGTTCATTGTCAACGCGACTGCGATCGCAATAGACAATACCTTTGAGAACTATGCGGATCGTGAAGGGCTGACGGATTAAATGGAATAAAGGTTTAACGAGAACTGCGGACACAATCGCTTTAACCGTGCGCTCAATCGGTTGCAATGCTTTAGGAACCATGGCGTTAAAAGCAGCGATATCAGGCAAGCTAATCACTACTACGCCTGAAGCTATTTCGGGATGATGGCTAGCTGCGATCGCGGCGACAAGAGAGCCAATTGAGTTCCCAATAATCACCATTGGTACTTTAATAAACTTCTGCCAAAACTGAAAAACTTGCTCTACCCAAAGATGGATCGAATAGCGCGTTGGTGGTTTTTCGGAATTCCCAAATCCTAATAGGTCGATCGCATAGACCGTGTGATTTTCGGCTAAAGCGGGAATATTGCCGCGCCAATGATCGATCGCTGCACCAAATCCGTGAATTAACAGAATTGGAGGCTTAGTGCGATCAGCATTTTGCGATCGACGAAATCCATAACGCGATCGCCATCCTCGAAAGTACCAATCGCGATATTGCATTACATTAGCCATATTCATCACTTTAAAAATTTTCGCGAACAATGCTTCTATGATAAAGGCTCGCTTTGCGAGCCTTTATCATTTATTCGCCCTTGGCACGAACCAATCGACCGTCACTGGTGACATGCAATCCACATTCTTGATTGCTCATCTCCCACCACCAACGACCAGCACGGAGATCTTCTCCTGCTTCGACGGCTCTCGTACATGGCGCACAGCCAATACTAGGGAAGTTTTGATCGTGGAGAGCATTATAGGGTACTTCATTTGCGTGAATGTATTCCCAAACTTGCTCGTTTGTCCAATCGATTAATGGATTAATCTTGGCAATATTGCGATCGCCATCTAGTTCAACGGTTTCCATTGTGGAACGGTTAGCAGTCTGATCGCGGCGTAGCCCTGTAATCCAAGCATCCAGACCCTTAGTAGCCCGACCAAGCGGCTCGACTTTGCGAATGAAGCAGCATTGCTTGCGATTTTCGACGCTGTCATAGAAGAGATTAATGCCCTTATCGCTGACCATCTGTTCCACTGCTTCGGCTTGTGGGAACATTATTCGCAATTGCAGTTGAGGATATTTTTGTTGTACTTTGGCGATTACTTCATAGGTCTCGGCATTCAACCGACCTGTATCGAGGGTGAATACATGGGCATCGGGCTTGATTTTGGCGATCATGTCGATCAAGGTGACATCTTCGGCTCCAAAACTTGAAGCTAGCGAGATCTTGTCATAGTTACCGAGCGCCCATGTGAGTACTTCTTGAGGGGTTTTGCCTTTGAGCTGTGCGGCGGCGGTGTCAATGTCTGTTTGTAGGGTCATTAGTTACTTAAGTAAATGCGCTGACATGAAAATATAATTTTATTATGCCCTGCACTCAGGCTCACAGAAAATATGGTGATATTACGGTTTTCACTTCCCTGTAGGCTGCGATCGCGAAAGTATCAGAATTTCCTAGAAGTCGATCTAAAGTAAAGTTTGATGGTAAATCAGTGGTAACAATAAATTAGCGGCTATGGTCGATCGCGAGGCTATTGTTAATCAAGCGATCTTTTTAATCTTGGGCGAGACAATATGACGACAGATCCGCAAAATCAACAGTCGGCGTTGCAAGTTGCAAGTTGTTGAAGTGGCGTGACCTCACAATTGCAAACATCACGCAAACTAAGCCAATTCAAGAAGTTGAGAATATTTCAGAATTTTTGTCGGTGATTATCGCATTATCTTCGAAATTAAAGACAGAGAGCTAATTGTCATATTGCTTAGTGTCAGTCATCCTAAAGATGCCTACTAGAAATCCATTTCAAACAAATCAGAAGTGCAATCCTTTACTATATTTTGCTTTGACTTAATGGCAACTCTAGAGAATGAGCCAGTAAAAATTCCTGATCGCATAATACCTGTTTAGTCTCGCCATCATAGACGATTTTGCCTTCGCTAAGAACGACGGTGCGATCACATAACTCTAGAGCTAAGTCTAAATCGTGGGTAGCGATTAATTGAGTTTCATGGAGAGTTTGCAAAAGCTGGATTAATTGACGACGCGATCGCGGATCGAGCTGAGCGGATGGTTCATCAAATACTAAGACCTGTGGCTGCATTGCTAGAACTCCTGCGATCGCAACACGTTTTTTTTCGCCACCAGAAAGATTGTGAGATAGCCTCTCTCGAAATTTTGCGACATCTAGCCCTACTGCCACCAGAGCCTCTGCTACTCTCGTTTTCAAATTATCCCCTCGTAGTCCTTGATTCATTAACCCAAAAGCAACATCTTCCCAAACCGTTGGCATAAATAATTGATCATCTGGGTTTTGAAACACTAGCCCGACAAAATTCCGAATTGCTGCAAAATTGCTGGATGTGACCTGCATCTCACCGACCACTATTTCGCCCACCTGTGGCATGAGTATGCCATTAAGATGCAAAAGCAATGTTGACTTTCCGGAACCGTTTGCCCCAATGAGCGCCACCCGTTCTGTTGCGCCGATCTGGAGGTTAATCTCTTTCAAAGCCTGAATACCATCAGGGTAGCAATAACTGAGATTCTCAATGGAGATAGGATTGTGATGCAAAGCGCTTTAACTAAATAAAAACTTGTCCGATTACGATCACGATCATAACGCAACCAATGGTAAGACGATCACCCCATGAGCTTGCAGCTGATTCAATCATGACTGGAGTGCCTTGATAGCCTCGTGCAAGCATAGCCTGATAAATACGATCGCCGCGATCGTAGGTGCGAATAAATAGAACTCCCAACATATTGCCGAGTACCTGTCGTTGCCATGGTCGATCGTGGCGTTGATGATTGTAGATATTTTGTGGTGCAAAATTTCGGGCAGTTGCTGCACGGCGCATTGCCTTGAATTCGTTGGTCAAGACTAGTATATATCGGTACATCGAGGCAATAATGCTAACTAAAAGTGGCGGGACTTTCAGGGTAACTAGAGCTTGCAATAATAATGGAACAGAAGTACTTAGAGTGAGAATATTTAACAGCAATAAAGATAAAAAAGCTTTAACACTTACACTTCCTAAAATAACCAATCCATTAGTAGTTATTTGTAACCATCCCCATTGCCAAAGTATCTGTCCACCACCACGGAAGAGAGTTCCGAGCAGAATCACGCTAATAAAAGCTAACTCGATCGCCATTCGCTTACCGAGCAATCTTAAATCTACTTGGCTCCAGTATAGAATGGGTAAACTCACGGCTCCATATAACGTCCAAGTCCACCATTTGCCCATCGCAGTTAAGGCGATCGCAAATACCAATAGAAATATGCAGATCAAGCGTGTATTTACAGCTAAACGATTCCATAAATTTAAGCGATCGCTCTGTGATTGAGATAGGCGATCGCTTGACTCAATGAGATGAATATGTAGCAGCATAGATTTAATTTCTCAGAAATAAGGAGCTTCGCCTTCTATTTCTGCTTTGGTTCAGATTTGCGTACTGCAAGTTTGCCAACTCCCCACGCTAAGCCAAATACAACTAATGTTCCTGTAATTCCCGCTAGAGCCGTTGACACTTTTTCATTAGGAACTGCCTTGAAGGAATATTCTTCAAAAATGTTAGCAAAGGGAAGTTGTTTTGTTGGTGGTTTCTCAGTAGCTTTTCCTTCAAATTTTAGATCTTGAGAAACTCGGTCTAATCCATCTGGATCCTTACTAGCAAAGGGTGACATGAATGCAGCAATAGCTAGAGCTAGAGCTAATCCTGAGAATAGAAAAATACGATTTTTATGCATGTGTTTATGGTGTTTATGCCAGCCTAAAAATTATCTAATTTAATTTGCTTAATTGCGGATTTGGAGCATCATAAATTAGCTCGGGACGAGTCTTCCAGATAAAGCTAGTTACGGCGAGAGTGATAAATGCTTCACCAATGCCGATCATTAAATGCCATGACAGCATCGCGGTCATTCCTAAAGCCAAGGGAACGGTGTCTGAAAGAGCTAACAGCACTGCACAAACTGCCGCCGCCACAACTACACTTGTCCATGAAGCTATCGAAGTGCCAACACTCATGCCCAGCCATGTATTCCGCCCAATCAGAAATCTAATCACTCGATAGAGATAATAACCACCAAAGGTTCCAATTAGTCCCATGATCGTGATATTTGCGCCTAGAGCTGTCAGTCCCCCATCCTGAAACATCACGGACTGCACAATAAAGACTACTGACATTACTAATGAACCTGCCCAAGGCCCCAGCAAGATTCCCGCCAGAGTTCCACCGAGTAAATGCCCCGATGTGCCCCCTACAATCGGGAAGTTAATCATTTGGGCAGCAAAGATAAAAGCGGCACTCACGCCCATGAGCGGAACGGTGCGTTCTTTATATTCTGATTGAACACGATTTAGAGAAAGCGCAATTAAGGCGATCGCGATGCCCCCAGTAACTAAGCTCACAGGTATGCTGAGATAGCCATCGGGAATATGCATTGCTATATGGACAGGGAAACCAAACATCTAAACCTCAGAAGTATTTGAAAATATAATAACGATCTCTCCATTCTTATAGCCAAAGCAACAAAAAATTCATAACAAAAATTAATTTGATAGTGAATATAAGGGCTGTCTAGCTTACCGCTACTTGAAAGGGAGCGACTCGCCATAGCTGTTCTAACTTTGCCGCAGGCATCGTCAAATAGAGAATATCTCCTGCGCTTAGCGAAGCCTCTAATAAACTCCATCCATGAATTGTTTGGCAAGAAGTTTCGATATAGAGCGGGACAAAGTCCGCCGTCATTGAGGCTTCGCAGACAGGTTTTCCGCAGAATGGATGATTGGGGGTAATCATAGTTGCGATCGCCACCCAGAGACTGTCAGCGACTATGCCATTGCCGAGAATGCGTCCACCAAGTGCGGAAGAAGCAAAAGCAGGAGCGGCAATCTCAGGAGGGCTGAGAACTGCTTCAAAATCAAAGACTTCCTGAGCCATACTCGCATAATAGGGATCGTCGTAACGCACGACTACCCGACAACGGGGTGCAATTCCCTTAGCATTGAGCGCGATTTCTAAATTCGCAGTGTCGTTACTGGTTACAGCAAGTAGACTTTCGGCTTTTTCGAGATTGGCAGCTTTAAGAGTGGTGGGAAGACTTGCATCACCATGAATGACAGGAATATTTTGTGCTCGCACTGTATCTAAAAAGCGATTATTTACATCTCGCTCTATAACTAAAACCTCATAACCATAGCTAACTAACTGTAGCGCTGTCTGCACACCCACACTTCCCAAACCACAAATGACAATATGATTTCGTTGAGGTACACGCGCGGCATCCCAGAAATTCCTTAGACGTGAACCGAGAATAAAATCATTTAAAATCGCGTAAAAAATACCAATTACGGCAGTGCCAATGAGCATCATGATGATCGTAAAAATTTTGATGCTATCTGAAGAATGCTCAACAACTTGCTCGTTGCCACCTGCTCCTGTAATCATTCCTACCGAGAAATAGAGGGCATCTACTAACGAAACTTTCATCTGGAAGCTGGTATATACAACTGTTGCCGAAAAAATAGTTAGTAATAATGTGATCGCCGTAAATAACACGGCTCTTCCATGCACATGAAATTGGCGAATACTGGTTAATAGCTTTGATATTTTCTGCAAGATCGGACGAGAAGCAGTTCTCACACTGGGCTGTGTTCCGAGTAATAGGCGATCGCCTAATTGTAAAGTTCTGCCACTCAACACTGCACTCACCAGATCTACCTTGCTTTCGTCATAGGGCAGGTAATAGATCAACATCCTTGTCCGATCTTCCCAAAACTCTGACAAGGGTTTACCCAGCCAAGGATGGCGATCGTCAATATATTCTTCATGGATCGGCCAAGTTTGATTAAATAGACGTAATTGTCCGATCGCCTGACTGCCCATTGCACTAAAAGCAAATACAGGCGCAGCTAGAGCAGCTACACTCATCGTTAAATGATTAGGCAAAGTCAAGTCGAGGCGAACACCCAAGCTGGAATTAAATAAACGATTAATAATCCTGACATGGGGATTAAGCACTCGCGCTTGCATCAAAATTGTCAAATTGCGAGTCTCATCGGCTCCAGCTAAAATTAAGGTTTGAGCATCTCTAATCCCTGCGGCAAGCAAAGTCTCCGCCGCCGCCAAATCGCCAATAATAATTTCGGTACCAGCTTGATGAATCGGGCGATCGTGAATACCCACAACAAGACAGCCCTGCTGTTTCAGAAGGCTCAAAATTTTGTAACCCGTTCGATCTAAACCACAGATGATAATGCGGGGTTTCATTGATTGTGAGCGATCACGATCGCTACCCAGAGACTATCGTAACTATTGTGAGCTATAGGTGACATTGTGACTGTAGCTGATAACACGAATTTTCTTGAGAGATACCTCGATGCAGACATAACCAAGAGCGCAAAAATTACTAATTGCCAAAAGCAAACTAACAGCCAGTAGCTAAGCACTCTGTACGGGAAACCCTACCAGAATAGGTAGAGTCCCCCTGATGTGCTAATCAGGAAAAGTAGCTAATCTTGTAGGAGATTAAAGATTAATAAAACTTAGGAGTTAGAAGCCTTATGGCTAAAGTAGTTGGAATCGACTTAGGTACGACAAACTCAGTCGTTGCCGTCATGGAAGGGGGCAAGCCAACGGTGATTGCAAACGCCGAAGGCTTCCGTACCACACCCTCAGTTGTTGCTTATGCAAAAAATGGCGATCGCTTAGTTGGACAAATTGCTAAGCGTCAAGCCGTAATGAACACCGACAACACCTTTTACTCAGTAAAGCGTTTTATCGGTAGACGTTATGACGAAGTTAGTGGGGAATCCAAGCAAGTTGCATACAAAGTTTTGAAAGTAGGTGAAAATGTCAAGATCGACGCACCTGCAGTTAGTAAACAGTTTGCACCCGAAGAAATTTCTGCTCAAGTATTGCGTAAGTTAGTTGACGACGCTAGCAAATATTTAGGCGAAACCGTCACTCAAGCGGTTATCACCGTTCCTGCATATTTCAATGACTCACAACGTCAAGCCACCAAAGATGCTGGCAAAATTGCAGGCGTAGAAGTTCTCCGCATCATCAACGAGCCAACTGCTGCGGCTCTGGCTTATGGGCTAGATAGCAAGACCAATGAAACTATCCTCGTATTTGACCTTGGCGGCGGTACTTTTGACGTATCGATCCTCGAAGTTGGCGATGGTGTATTTGAAGTAATGTCCACCAGTGGTGACACTCATCTCGGTGGTGACGATTTTGATAAGAAGATCGTAGATTTCCTTGCTAATCAGTTCCAATCGGCTGAAGGCATTGATCTGCGTAAAGACAAGCAAGCATTGCAACGTCTGACTGAAGCTGCTGAAAAAGCGAAGATTGAACTTTCGAGCGTTTCTCAAACCGAAATCAACCTGCCCTTCATCACCGCAACTCAAGATGGGCCTAAGCACCTTGACACCACATTGACCCGCGCCAAGTTTGAAGAACTTTGCGCTGATCTAATCGATCGCTGCCGTATTCCTGTCGAGCAAGCCGTCCGTGATGCCAAAATCGACAAGTCGAAAATCGATGAAGTTGTGCTGGTTGGTGGTTCGACTCGTATTCCTGCGGTACAAGAAGTCGTTAAGAAGATTCTTGGCAAAGATCCTAACCAAAGTGTTAACCCCGATGAAGTCGTTGCGATCGGAGCAGCAGTCCAAGCTGGTGTATTGGCTGGTGAAGTCAAAGACATTCTCTTGCTTGACGTAACTCCTCTATCTCTTGGTGTAGAAACCTTGGGTGGCGTAATGACCAAAATCATTCCTCGTAACACTACTGTTCCTACTAAGAAGTCTGAAGTCTTCTCGACTGCGGTTGATGGACAGAGCAACGTTGAGATTCATGTTCTTCAAGGCGAACGTGAAATGTCTAACGACAACAAGAGTTTGGGAACTTTCCGCTTAGATGGAATTCCTCCTGCTCCTCGTGGCGTACCTCAAATCGAAGTTGTATTTGACATTGATGCCAACGGGCTATTGTCTGTAACTGCTAAGGACAAGGGAACTGGTAAGGTTCAAACCCTATCAATCTCTGGCGCTTCTACCTTACCTAAGGACGAAGTGGAACGTATGGTTAATGAAGCTGAGCGTAACGCATCTACTGACAAAGAAAAGCGCGATCGCATCGAAGCGAAGAATCAAGCTGACTCTCTTGCTTATCAAGCCGAGAAGCAAATCAAGGATCTTGGTGACAAGGTTCCTGAAGCAGACAAGACGAAGATCGAAGGTCTGGTCAAGAGCTTACGTGAAGTAATCGTTAAAGACGATCACGAGGCGATCGCAGCTCAAACTGAAGAGTTGAAGCAAGCTTTGTATGCTCTTAGCTCTTCTGTTTATCAGCAAGGCGGCGGTGAATCTGCTTCTGGTGCTGCTCCTGAAGATGGAACTAAGGATGCCGCTAGTGGCGATGACGATGTAATCGATGCTGATTTCACGGAATCGAAATAGTTAATTCTAAAAAAGAGGGTGGGCGCATAGCGCCCACCCTCTTTTTTAGTTTGATATGGCGGTCAAATGAGCAAAGTACGACCTTCAGCGAAAGAAGTCAGTAGAAGAGACAAAATTGAAGGTTTGGGAATTGACATCATGAAGCTTACCAACCGGGCTATCACATCGTAAGAACGCATTCCTTAGCATCAGACTCGCGCAATTTCCTGCAGTACGAGATCACCTGTGGCATGTCCATAACTATATATATTGAGAACAAAAAGACTGCTCTAGAGTATCCCATTCGTAAAATTATTTTGCTCCAGCCCTACTTCGTGAGAGATTTCTGCAAACTCTCTACTCTGCTTCCTGTTGACATTGACTACATAGACCGAAAAATTCTAGTGTGTGATAGTAAATTTGAAAAGTATGTTTTTTTGCCAATTGATTTCCCAGATCATGAATAGGGCAGGAGTCGATTGGTAAAGACTTGCCGCAATTGAGACAGTTGAGATGATGTCTATCGGCAGGGGTCACACTATAGACGGTTTCACCATTTGGTAATGTCAGTGCTTTGATTAAGCCTTGCAGTTTGAGAGTATCTAGTGAGCGATAGACCGTGGCTAGACCCACACTATTTTCACTATTGCGTAACTCCGAATGAATATCTTGCGCCGATACTGCGCGATCATGATGTTGGAGAAGATGGAGCACTCGTTCTTGGCTGCGAGTGAGTTTGTCTTTCATACTTTTTGTTTTTTGCTTAGGGGAAATATGCGGCGGACATTTTCCCATAGGCATGGTTAGAACTTAAAAGGATTATAAATCAGACATGGTGTAAAGCATTTTTCTAATCGTTCATAGGTTCCCGAAGAAATTTCGGTAATCCATCGATTATGCAATAATTCTGAGATTTCATGAGTGCCATAAATTAAGGCGGATATACCTGTGATCGTGACGCGAAAATTGATCGCTAAGTTTGACAAATCGCTTTGAGCATAGCGTTTGACTTTAAGCTGGCCGAGATCGCCATTCACTCCAAATACTCCATCATTCCAGTTACAGCAAGGATCGCTGAGAGCAAAGGTAAATGGCTCGCAGGAGATCGGTAAACCATGCAAAGCACCAACAATATCGATCGCTCTGACCATCCAAGGCTCAGTCATTGATGAATCTAAGTGTCCTGAGTTGCTGAGCCAAGTGTGGACGTTTGCACCTAATGGGACGGGCATTCTCAGACTATGAATTTGATCGCGATGACTGGCGAAGAATTGCAAGAGGCGATCGCGTGATTCGATATCTGTCCAAAATATTGATGAAATTTCAATCTGGCGATCGCACATCGGCAAATTGCCACTGCTATCGATCGCATAGATTGCCATGGCGACTGGCTGGCGATCGCGTTTGATCGCTACACAGAGCTTTTGGCGATGCAAATGCCACCACTGGTCATAAGTAAAATTAGTAATAGCGAGCCCATGACTGTGGGGCTGAAGAGTCTGCGATCGCAAGTTTTCGTAGAGGAAATTAGACAAAATATCCTTTACTTCAGTTGCAGGAATGCGATCGCAACTCAAGTTAGCTGAATTTGGCAATTTTAAATAATTTTCTAAAGACGAGACTGGAATATTGATCTCATTAGTGGCATTGGCGATCGCATAGCCCAAGGCGCCATAAAAACTTTCCTTAAATGGTGTAAGCATACTCACGCAAATCCCTTGCATTCGCATTTCTAAAAATGCACTTTTCATGAGTGCCTTCACACAGCCCCGATTTCGGTATTCAGGATATGTCCATACGCCACCGATGCCCCCCATCGCCTTAAGACTGCCACGCACCGACTGCTGAAAACTAAAACACTGCAACGCCGCGACAATCTTGCCATCAATTTCCGCTGCCAGAACCTCCTCAGGATTGATCGCTGTCAAATGAGATCGGGGCAAATCTTGATTAGTCCAACGCGAATAGGCATACAAATCACCCTTGAGAATTTCAAGACGCTCAGTATTATTAATTTTGCGAATTTTCATGAAACAGTTGCCTTTAGAGTGATGCGGCAGTGCCAAGCATGTTTACTTACTCTTTGGTTTTATGTTTGCGGTGGCAAGTATGTACAATAGTAAATTATTATTTAAGATAAAGATTTTAAACATCACACATTTAGAGGACTGTTATGGCAGGTACTACTGGAGAACGCCCATTTTCCGACATTATTACTAGCGTTCGTTATTGGCTAATCCACAGCCTTACCATCCCTGCATTGTTTTTGGCAGGTTGGCTATTTGTAAGCACAGGCTTAGCTTATGACGTATTTGGCACACCACGACCCAACGAGTATTACAGTCAAGATCGTCAGACCGCACCTCTTGTAACTGATCGCTACAATCCCGCCAAAGATATCCAAATGGGCAAATAGCGCTTTGCTAAGATCATTTCGTTAATTTTGTAGCTATAAACTTAAGCCCTACAATTAACGCTTCCAAATTAACTCCCAAAATCAACGCATCTACTAGTAAATAACTATGGCAAGCAATAATCCTAATCAACCCATTCAATACCCCGTATTCACTTTCCGTTGGCTAGCCGTTCACGGTTTAGGGGTTCCTACCGTGTTCTTCATCGGTGCGATCGCAGCTATGCAATTCATCAGCCGCTAATCAAAATTCACTCCAGTTTTGCTTTTTTAAAACAAAACTTTTTACCTTTACCTTTTACCTCTTACCTTTTCCCCTACCTATGGCTCCTAAAAACCCTAACAGCCAACCTGTAGAGTTGAACCGTACTTCTCTCTTCTTGGGACTACTGCTAATTTTCGTGACTGTGCTACTTTTTTCCAGTTACTTCTTTAACTAGTTTTGCTATTCATTTCATAAAAATCATTTTTATCAGGAGGTTTAATTCATGCTTCAAAATGGACGTATCCCGCTTTGGCTAGTTGCCACGGTTGCTGGTACAGGCGTACTACTTGTTGTTGGTCTATTCTTTTATGGTTCCTATGTAGGGCTTGGCTCTGCTAGCTAAATTTCCATAAAAAAAGGGGAGCGCATTGCGCTCCCCTTTTTTTATTCAATACCTAAAATTGCTTTTTTGTAAGCAGGGCGATCGCTAATCCGTTGCATGTAAGCATCGATCGCAGGATAGTCCTCGTAGGATATTTTGATAAACAAAATCGCATAACCGAGAATTGCGGCAACTGCCACATCTGAGACGGTGAAGTTGTCGCCTGTGATATAAGATTGATTTCCAAGAATCTTGTTGATGCCACCGAGCAATCTTGGTGTTTCTTTTTCGCGATTCTCTTCGCCAAACAAACCAGGTCCAAGAGTAGCATTTGCAAACAAGACCCATTGAGAGGCGATCGCTCTTTCTTCTAAAGTTTTTACCTCTGCATATTTATCGGCAAGGTACAGCAAAATTGCGCCAGACTCCCATAATAGAAAGTCACCATCTGCGATCGCAGGTACTTTGCCAAAGGGATTAATTGCTAAAAATTCGGGCTGTAAATGTTGTCCAACTTTCATATCAAGCAATTGAAACTCATGGGGAGCTTGCAATTCTTCTAGATACCATTTGACAATTGAGGCGCGACTTCTTGCGCCACCATAGAGCTTTATCATCGGTTTTCTCCAATTATTTATAGAAGACAAAGATAGTGATTTGCGATACCTCTCTCTTTTTGGTTTTAAAGGATCGATCTCTATAGATTTCGCAATGGAATTTCTTGACCGTAGATAAACTTCTGCTCTAAGTTGTTACATATTAGCCATAGAGCGATCGCGATCGCCATAGGAATGGAACTCAGCAAAATCACTAGCAAATTTACAGGGGTAAAAAAGTAGCTAATTAAGGGGCTTATTGTCCATGCGATCGCGGCAACGATTTTACTGATCGTTTTAATCTTGCGCACATTCCGCAAAGCTTGACTGCAACTCGCACATTTAGCAGTATGGGAATGATAACGATTTAAGAGTGCCTCTTTAACTAAAGGTGCTGTTAGCTGTTGACCTGCGAAAGGATCAGCGTCATACCTGCCGACCCATTTTCGCAATTCAGAAACATAGGCGTCAGCTTGAGTTGCTAAATAGAAAGCCTTCGCATAACTCCCATTGCTCTCTAGCTTGGTAAGAGCTTGCTCTAAGTAACGCTCTTGATAATGCAAGAAAATTTGATCGTCTTCGAGAATTCCATTCTGTCCAATGTGCGAATACCAACGTGGTGTGATGCCAATGAAAAATCTCGGAATTGCGGAGCTAAATTGGAAAGGGAATCTGGCAAACAAACGACATTCCCCCTTGCGAGTTGGGGTGGCATATACCACTGTCATAGTTCTACCAAATTGTTTGGAAGTCAGGTCATGCCACATTGTCGCAGGAGCGATAAACGTAGTATCTTGTTTTCCTAGCTTTCCGCGTCTAGGTCCTTCTTCCCATATACCCTTAAAGCCATTTTTATTGCTTTCAACAATCTCTAATACCATTGGAGCTGCATTGGCACGATTGCCAACGGATTTATGATGGGTAAAGGGCAAGTGACTTGCGTCAAGGACGTTTTCAAGCAGAGTGAGGGCATCGTAGGGCAAATCTCGAAATGTCCCGAAAAGCGTCCACTTCCCTGTGTCAGTTTCGAGAGGTTCAATAATCGGGATTTTGACTTGAGATGCATTTTCTGGTTTGCCAGCGTAAACAAATAACATACCTTGGCGCTCGGCGGTAGGTAAAGATGCTATGCAAGCACGTTTAGAAGTATGAGCGGTTCCTCCTTCGGGCTGTTGGGGAATGCGATCGCAGCTTCCATCACCTTTAAAAGCCCAGCCGTGATAAGGACATTCTAATAAGCCATCTTCAGCAATTCTTCCTTCCGATAGAGGTACAAGGCGATGGGGACAGCGATCGTCAAAGGCTCGCCATTCGTTAGTTTGACGATCCCACCAAATCACCAGATCGCGCTCTAACAAAGTGAATTTTGATGGCTTAGCTTTGTCTAAGTCTTCTATATAAAAGACGGGATACCAGACTTCTTGCCAGTCAAAACGATCAGGATCTAGTCCGCCCGCAGGTAAACTTTGAGCTTGGGAATCGTTTGGATTAAGATTTTCTCTCAGTAAAGTATTTGCAGTCATGGCAGCCAAAGCGATCGCATTGTAAAGTTATGTATAGTTTAGCCTGTGATTGCCAATCTTGTCTGTGTAGTAAACCCCAAAAAATGAGGTGGCGCTTTGCGCCATCTCATTTTTTGGGGGTTTTACTACATTTTCCATGCTTTCATTTTTTCGGGATTCATGAGTCCGTATGGATCGACCATGCGCTTGAAGTTTAGTTGCTCATAGTCAATTGTCTTCATGCCGCCATCTTCGAGAATATAGGTATGAGGATTAGCGATAAATACACCCTGCGACTCGTGATACGCAATTATCTCATTCAGGCGATCGCTATCGGTAAAACGGACAATCTGAATCGCCGCAGGAATGACGACTCCATTTACTTTAATGAACTCAAGATGCATGATGACCTCATCGCCAAAATACTCATGCATCTGCTGCACAAGTTCTAGTTTCGGATCATTCAAAAACAGGCTCTGGAGATAAGTGAGGGAAGGATCGGCAGCACGAGCATGTAGAGTCGTGTGATTCCATGTAAACTCAATTAGACTGATACCTTTACTAGCTTCTTGTGCGCTTTTTTCGTAGCAGATCTCGCCCTTAAATTCTTGGACAAGACTTTGAAATGGCTCGCGATCGCTCTCTGCGACTAGTACTAAAGCGCAATGAGCGCCATTGGGAATATAGCTCTGCAAAGCCGCAAAATAGCTTGGAATCGGATCAGCATGAATGCTGATCATCTTTTTGATAATGCCATCGCAGTTGCCAAGAGCTTGTCCAAATCTGGCGGCGGTCATGAAATCGGTGAAGCTAACAATGCATTCCATCCATGCATAGGCTGGCGCAAGGGGAACTTCCAATTCAGTAATAATGCCATTAGTTCCATAGGCATGATTGACCTTTTGGACATCATCGCCTCGCAATTCAATGATGCGCGGCTCATCTTCGAGGGTGACTACACGCACAGCTCTCAAGTTACCGCGATCACGCAATTGCCCATACAAAATAGAGCCAACCCCACCACTTCCTCCTGCAATAAATCCGCCCACTGTCGCACTTCTAAACATAGATGGAACCATACGCGATTCCCATCCAATTTCTTGAGCTTTCTTATCAAGTTCCCCCAGCTTTACACCGGTTTCCACGCAGGCAAGTCCGGGTTTAAGCCATTTAATTTCTTGCAATCGCAAAGTTTCTATGATCACACCACCTTTCATTGGAGTGCATTGTCCATAGTTGCCTGTTCCACTTCCACGTACTGTCAGAGCGATTTTATACTTGACACAAGCTTTAGCAATTCTCAGTACTTCACTTTCATTTTTAGGGCGCATGACTACATTACCAACTTTGCCAGCCAGTAATGGAACTAGAACTGGACTAAAATGTGCGTAATCTTCTGAAAGTTTTGCAACTTGTATTGGGTTTGTAACTGCTTCGATACCACATAATTCTTCCAATAAATTTTCCAAAGAAATTAGCATATTCTCCAATTCTCATGACCTAATAGCTCTAAGTTTAGCAAACAAAACTGAATAAGCATTGGAATTTGCTGTTAGACAAAACAAAAGAGTGAGGATCTGCGCGAAGTAATACTTCGCGCTTTATATAACAAAAAATGAGCTGGCTAGTACACCCCCATCAATGAGTTGCGACGATTCGCGCCGCAACTCATTGATGGTTTTATGTCCTCAGCAAATCTTGCTTTGCTACATCACTTGATTGGATATTTTAGGGGGACTAGTCCAGTTTGCTTAAGTAAATTTTGGGCTTCTTCAGTTCGCATGATCGAGACAAAACGTTCAGCGATCGGCAATCGGCGGTTATCGCGGGTATAGACTACTGAAATGGGAAAAGCAAGAGGATAGTTTTGATTGATAAAAGCACTGTAGTTTTGAATGTAACTACCTTTTTCATTGCAAAGATCAACATTGGGTGTCAGGGCAGCACCAGTTTTTTGAACTAAAGGTGCAACGAAGGATTTATTGTCATCAGCGATCGCAAGGGGATAGACTGAGCATTGGCCAAAAACTTGACTAATCGAACCAAAGGAAATGCCACCAATATTGCGATCCTCAAAGTCTTGGATTACTTGCCGCAATGAATCAAAGATAGATAGCGATGTGATATTTCCGTCTTTGCTTAATTGTCGGAAAGCCGCGATCGCAGACTCCTCTTTTAGTACCCGTTTTTCAAAGATCCTAACCGACTCATCATCTAGCGGCATATAGAGCTTCACAGGCAAGTTTGGCCCCCCTAACTGTTGCCAATTAATAATTTCTCCAGTGTAGAGTTGGCGCAATTGCTCAAAGGTGAGTCTGCCATTTAGAGCCGTGGGCAAGCTGTTGTTGCGCTGAGCATAACTAAAGGCGACAAATACAGCTAAGCCATCGTAGGCAATATCTTGGGTTATAAAATTGCCGCCAAGATTATCGGTCACACTAGAAATAGCAAAATCGGCTTGATTGGATTGTAATTGGGAGATTGGATACCGCTCAGTGGTCTTATCGCCACTTTGATCAATATTTACGGGCTGATAGCTAAGTTGGAGTTTTGGCTGACGTTTTTGCAATTCATCTTCTAGAGTCGAACCTTTGGCAATCAAATTATTCTGTAAAAGTGAGTAATTCCAAGTGCCATTCTTTTCGGCTGTATAGGTAAACTTCCCTTCAGGAATATCCGATATTTGGTTAATGCAGCAAGGGAAATTTAGGTTGGCAGCCTTTTGTGGTTGCGTTAGCCAGAAGTATAACAAGAAAGCCAATAGCAATAAAAGAATTATCCCGATTGCGATCGCGATTACTTTCTTATTCAGCCATCCCCACCATTTCTTTTTGACTGGCTCAACTTCCTCTTGGTCAATAAATTCTAGTAGAGCGTCACGATCGATATGTAGTCGTAGTAGAGACCTTCGAGCCACTTCAGCACTACTATAAGCAGTCTCCCCAAAACCAAGTAAATTCTGTACAAATTTTTTCAAACCCAGATGAACTTTACCACCCCAATGGTCTGGGTCGAAGGGATTTAAGCAGGAACGATTTTCAAGATCGATGACGCCGCCTTTTAATAGATAGAAAGCGATATAGCCTAAATCTTCGAGATCGCGATTGATGGAATAGTCAGGCTCTTGCACATCGGGTGGATAAAAGCGATCTTCCCAGAGTGCCATGTCGTTGAGATAGACCGTAAACCCTTGAAAATTTGATCGGATGGCAATGCTATAAAAGGTAAGATTGCCGTGAGGCAGCCCTGAAGTCACCACTCCAGAACGCAATCGATACTTCTGTGAATGTAAAGACTCAAGAGTTTGTAAAGCTTGATTAAGGAATGATTTCACCTGCCAGTTACTCATTGCTCCATTCACTGCTAAATATTCAGCTAAGGAGATCGCATCATTTGCTTTTGGCAAAATCGCATAACAACGTTCTTCGCGAGCATCAGCGATCGCTTCTATTGGTGAAATCAGCCGAGAGTCTTGCTTCCGTCCATCAGAAAGTTTGAGTTCTGATGATGCTTCAAAATTACGTTTACAGGCTCTAGTTTCTTGATCGTTAAAATATTTTTTGGGAATTACATATTCTTTTAATAGAAAAGATTCCCCATCAGTTAAGTTAGTAGCGTTATAGAGTCTGCCACTGCCTCGGATACCGATATATTCATCAACTTGGTAAACTCCACTCCTGCCACGCACTTTGACTTCAGGAGGCAAGCTTGCCGGGAATTGACATTTTTTGCAATATTTATTGTTTGGATCATCGGTGACGGTTTCGTGAGGAAGTTCGCACCGGAAGGGATTTGATTCTTGACATTGATAGCGGAGAAACTGCGGCTTGATTTGCCAAATTGTCCCGACTCTTTGGTCGATAGAAATTTCTTTTAAGATTTCTTTTGTTTCTATCTTTTCGGGTATTGCAATGCCTTTAAAAGAAGTGATTGAAGGAGGTGCTATCCCTAGATCATCTCTAAGAAATGGGATCAGAAATTTTAAAGGCGCGGGAACTGACTTATTTAAGAACTCGACAAACTTATTACCGATCAGCCCATCGATAGTGCCAAGAAACTGCCCCCAAAGGTCTTTGATGCGTTTCCAGAATTTTTGCCAAACATTTGGAGACTTTGTAGCCATAGATTGCTTGCCTTCTTCTTGTTAGACTATTATCAATTACAGGTGTGTGATTTGTGGCAAAGGTTTGTATTGTTTATACATTCTTGTCTAAAGCATGTCCCACCACTTTACCCCTATTTAAGATTATGGCAAGAGATCAAGTAGCGCGTCTGTATCGAGCAGCGAAGACAGATTCCCTTCTTAAAGCAAAGCTAAATCAAGCCCCCGATCTTGAAAGTTTTGTGGAAATGGCAAAGGCTGAAGGATATGACTTCACGATCGAAGAATGGCAGCAGATGACCAACTTTGAGGTCGAAGAATTAAAGTGTCATCTTTCAGAAATTCCTGGAATTTAGAAATCTCCAAAACCAATGCAGAAATAATTACAGCTCACAGCACTGTAATTATTTCTGCATTGGTTTTGGTTTTAGACGCTCGATCGCGATCGCCTTATTGTTTGTGGCTTGAGTCTGGCTGGGGTTAAGCTTGAGGGCTTGCTCAAAGGCAACCAGCGCATCGGCATTACTATTTAGAGCCAATAGTGCCAGACCTCGCCCTGTCCAATAGTCAGCATTCTTGACATCGATCGCGATCGCCCGACTATAGGCAACGGCTGCCTCGGCAAAGCGATCAATTGACATCAGCGCTAAGCCGAGATTAAACCAAGCCGTGTCTAATTTTGGATTAACCCCGATCGCCTGTTGACTGGCGGCTATAGATTCGCGAAACCGATTTAGTCGCCATAGCAGAGCAGCCTTGTTTGTCCAAATATCTGCTAACGATTTTTGATTGCCTATATTAGCATCGCCTTGTATTGCCTTGTCATAGGCTTTGAGAGCTTCTTCTGTGCGACCCATTGAGGCAAGAATACGTCCATGATTGAACCATGCGTTTGAGGAATTTTGATTGAGGGCGATCGCTTGATTGGTAGAAGATAGCGCTAAGTCAAAACGCCCTAATGCCCAAAGAGTAGCTGCTCGATTGCCCCAAAAACTAGCTTGGCTTGGCTGGAGGGAGATCGCTCGATTTGCCGAGGCTAGGGCTTCTTCGTACTTACCCAAACCGTTGAGAGCATTCGCTCTTTGATCCCATGCCCATGCTGGCCCCAGAAAGTCCCATTGTTGATCGCCTTCTTGGAGTGCGGAGTTACAGGCGGCTAGGGCTTCTTTAAATTGACGGAGTTGGTTAAGAGCAGCGCAGGAGTTGGCTAAGGCGAGAGAATATTTTTCTTTAGCTTTAAGAGCCCATTCTTGTGAAGCCAAAGCTTCGGCATAACGCCCCAATCTCCATAAAATCATCCCCTGTTCGGCCCATGCCTGAGCATTTGTCGGCTCGATCGCTACAGCTTTGTCATAGGAAAATAAGGCTTCATCAAAGCGTTTTAATTGGTTCTGGACTTTGCCTTTAGTTTTCCATGCGATCGCAGGGGTGGATCTGCCCCAGTTCGCATTTACCTTGATGGCGCGATCGCAATCTTGGATGGCATCGGCTGCTCGATCGAGGGCGACAAAAGTATCGCACCGTTCGGTGAGAGCTAGAGAATAATTGGGATTTGTGCGAATGGCTAGTCCCAGCGACTCTAATGCCTCTGCCAATTTCCCCTCCCGTTTTAGCAATGCTCCTTGGATGAACCACACCATTGCCGGTGAAGCATCAGCCCAGTTTTTGTCAAGTCTTAGCGCCAGTTCGCAGGATGAGATCGCATCTTCAAAGCGTTCTAGCTCCATCAATGCCCAGCAACGTTTTGCTAGACCGCCTGAGTTTTCGGGCTGTAACTTAATAAAGCGATCGTAGGATACGACAGCATCGATATACATCCCTAACCCAGCCATGGCATCGCCACGCTCTAGCCAAGCGATCGGCTCATTTGTATTTAGGGTGATAGCCTGATTGCAAGCTTCGACGGCTTCTTTGTATTTGCGAGATTTGACCAAGGAGCTACAGAGTGATGCCCAATAGTCGAAATCCTGTAGCTTTTCCTGAGCGATCGCTGTCGGTGCGATCGGCAAGTTTAGCAGCACAATCATGAGCAACAAAAACCGTTTGCCTTGTTTGACTGACTGAAAAAAAGAACGCAAAATCATTGGTAATTCCAATTTCTCAACCACAGGTTTAGCAGAATCTGCCACCAAATACATCGCGATATATGGCGTAATTATGATGACAACTTTTCATATCCACATTAATTTATCATTATGACTAACGAAGTAGGTAGTTGTATCGTGGGTAAAGCCCACGATACAACTACCATAGGATGCTTATACTCAATCGGAGTCTGAAAATGAGCATTGTGGCTAGGGTTTTATTTTCGGGATTTTTTACGGCGATCGCGATCGCTTTGCCATTGAGTGCTTTTGCTGACCCTAGTAGCGATCGCATCCAATCGGCTAATCGTCAACGCCTGATCGAAACTAATCGCTGTCAGGGCTGTAATTTACAAAATACGGACTTGAATGGTTTAAAACTGATTGGCGCAGATTTAAATAAAGCTAATCTCCAAGGGGCAAATCTGAGGAGTGTCGATCTGCGGGGTGCAAATTTGCAAGGAACAAGTCTAATCTATGCCGATCTGAGTTATGCCGATTTGCGGCTGGCGAATTTTGGTCAAGCCAATTTGACGGGGGCAAATCTGAGCAATGCGTATTTACTTGAGGCTTCTTTTCGCCAGAGCAATCTCCTAGAGGCCAATCTTACTGACAGTTATGCGGATGGTAATGTCGATGTGTTTACATCTGTGCGCCAATTTGTCGATCTTGAAGGAGCAAATTTACTTAGAGCCAATCTGACGAATGCCAAGCTAGGTTTTGCCAATCTCGAAGGGGCAAATCTCAGTGAAGTAAATTTAGTTGATGCTTATCTCGAAAATGCTTCGTTAATCAATGCAAATTTAACAAAAGCAAAGTTATGTAATACGACCATGCAAGATGGGTCAGTAAACGATCAAAATTGTCGTTAATTTTTTTTGATTATGCGAGAATATGCAATGTCAAATACATGCTGTGTCTCAGTAAGTAAATAGAGGGGTTAGTGGTATGTCGCGTAGTTACGATAACGAAAAAAAGCCTTCGCAATCCACGTTTTCATTCAAACCTACAGCTTCATTTTTACAAACTAGAGGCTTCGCGCCAATTCAGACAGATTTGGATGAAGATGCCACACCTCGACCATCTGGATACACTGAGAATTTTCTAGAAAAAATAATTAATCAGCGCGGTACTCAATCGTCATCGTCTGATACGCCAGTCCAACCAAAACCAATGAACCGCTTGAAGGCTGCACGGATGGCGATGATCCAAGCCAAGCTGAGTATTGGTGAACCGAATGATAAGTATGAGCAGGAAGCGTATGCTACTGCCTCTAAAGTTGTTCAGCAGATAAATTCACCAACTCAGGATCAATCTGTCCAACGAGAAGCAATGGAAGAAGATGAAGAATTGCAAATGAAGTCTTTGGTGCAGAGACGTGAAAATCTTGGCGGGGGAGAAGCATCGACTGATTTAGAGTCATCAATTCAAAGTGCAAGGGGTAGTGGTCAGTCTCTAGATTCTAGTCTTCAGACTAAGATGGGGCAAGCAATGGGGGCAGACTTTAGCGGTGTAAAAGTGCATACAGATTCGCAGTCCGATCAATTAAATAAATCTATTCAAGCGAAAGCATTTACAACAGGACAAGATGTTTTCTTTCGGCAGGGGGCTTATGAGCCAAGTAGTAGAGGTGGACAAGAACTAATTGCTCATGAGTTAACCCATGTGTTGCAACAAAATGGTGGGGCTGTGCAGCGAGTATCAAAAGCAATCGAATCCGCCCATATTGAATCTGCCAATGCGTCACAATCGATTCAGCGACTTCGTGATCAGCAGGATAAGGACTCCTGGGAATTCGAAGAACAGTCCAATTCGGGTGGCATTGCGCTCGTCAACCCGCAGGAACTGTATGCCACATTAGTACTTATAGAGACGGCAAACAAAGCGCTGGCTTCCAAAAACTCGTTCGTGCAATTTAAAGCCGGTAAGGTCTTTCCCGAGACCGATCTGATGCAGGTCATCCCGGTGCGCAATGAGTCAGTTAAACCACGCAAAGGATCTCCGCAAGAAGAACCTTACAACGCGAATTCCACGAATTTAGAGGAACGTTCGCAGCAACGCTTCAAAACTACATACAACAGCGAACGGATTGAACCAGCAGTGTACAGTGAGGAAGCCACAGAAGAGGAAGTCAGCGAAGCTCATAAAGCACATGCAGAGAGGGTTAACGCCGAGATCAAACAGACGATCGGCGACTATGTAACATTCGCGGATTGTTGCTATAACACCATGTACGCAATGGGTGGTGAAGATGTTTCACCCCTAGACCCCAGCAACATTGACGAGCGGAAAGCGCTCCCGAACGCTCAAAAGCAAACCGGGCTCAAGGCTCGGAATGTGAATCCAGGGGGTGCCGCTGATCCGGCCGCGATCGGTGCTATTTCATGGCTAATGAAGGTGATCCCTTTCTTTGGCGATGTTCTGCGCGCAACAGGAAATCAGGCAGTCATCGCAACTGCCAACACTTTGGATTCATCGCCTATCAAGGGAAAGACACTCAATACTGTTGAGAATAATATGGACTACCCCAAGGAGCTCTGGCGACTCTATAACACGATCATGGATGACCCCGCTGCCCGCCTGATCCTTGCCAACAAGTACAAGGTGAACGAAGGACTTGGTACACCACAAATCGGAGAAGGAATCTCTGCAATCAATAATCCTTATGAGAAACTGGTAGGCGACGCGGAAGCCGAAAAGCGGGACAAGAATGATCCAGAATTTAAAGATGCAAAGGATAAGTGGAACTTCCATTGGGTTCCCGTAGTTATGGTCGACGGTCCAGATTATGTTTTGCTCGAGAATGCCGCAGGTGACGATGTAAATAGATTGAACATTGATACTTATCGTTGGCGATTCCGTTTGCTCGGGCCCAGCAATTCGTTCGAGGATGTAACTCAGGACGACCCGCACACGACCAAGCATCACCTGACTCTGCCATTCGCCAAGGCGACTAAATGATCGAGGAACCGCAGACTGCGCAGAGCAGTTCTGCGAGGAATCCCGAACCCCTTGCCCACGGATGCCAACATTGCGGGCAAGGGGTGTACATTGCCGATGAGCTGAAGTGCGATCACAAATCCTCAGTACGATCGCTATCGCGTAGGTTGGATTGAAGAATGAAACCCAACAGGCATTAATATGATGTGATTAACTGTTGGGTATCGCTGACGCTCCACCCAACCTACTTTCTAATTTCCATTATTCGTAACCTACCTCAAGGGCAAATTGCACATTGCCATCTGCGCCCCAATCGATAGGATAACTCCCATCTCGCATATATCGATGGAAACTGGAATAATGCCAATCCCTCGTAGCCTCCGCCAATCCGTGACTTACTGGATTAAAATGGATGTAATCTACATGTTGTGCAAAATCTCGCTTATCGCGAATTTGATGTTCCCAAAAACGACGTTGCCAAACCGATTGTTCTCTCTTTATGATTGTGTTGGGTATCGCTAACACTACAACTGGCTTGAGCGATTTCGCTAACCGTTGGGTATCGCTGACGCTCCACCCAACCTGCTTTTTATAATTTCGCATTTTCAAAATTGGCAATAGGCGATCTCATTCTCAGTTATTGATTTTTTACTGATGCGATCGCCTATTGCTAAAATTGAGATAAAAAATGAAACCCAACCTACTTTCTACAGTGTCTGAGGGGCGATCGGAGTAAATTTAGTTGATACCTATTCTCGAAAATGCTCCGTTAATTAATACAAATTCAATAAAAGTGAAGTTATGTAACACGACCATGCAAGATAGGTCAGTAAACGATCAAAATTGTCGTTAATTTTTTTTTGATTATGAGAGAATAAGCAACATCAAATACATGAAGCGTCTCAGTAAGTAAATCTAGGGGTTAGTGATATGTCGCGTACTTACGATAACGAAAAAAAGCCTTCGCAATCTACGTTTTCATTCAAACCCACAGCTTCATTTTTACAAACTAGAGGCTTCGCGCCAATTCAGATGGATTTGGATGAAGATGCTACACCTCGACCTTCTGGATATACTGAGAATTTTCTAGAAAAAATAATTAATCAGCGTAGTACTGACTCGTCTGATACGCCAGTCCAACCAAAACGAATGAACCGATTGCAGACGATTCAAGCTAATCGGATGTCGATGATTCAAGCCAAGCTGAATATTGGTGAGCCAAACGATAAGTATGAGCAGGAAGCTGATGCTACTGCATCTAAAGTTGTTCAACAGATAAATTCGCCAACTCAGGATCAATCTGTCCAACGAGAAGCAATGGAAGAAGATGAAGAATTGCAAATGAAACCAATCTCTTCTATCCAACGAGAAGCTGCGATGGAAGAAGATGAAGAATTGCAAATGAAGTCTTTGGTGCAGAGACGTGAAAATCTTGGCGGGGGAGAAGCATCGACTGATTTAGAGTCATCAATTCAAAGTGCAAGGGGTAGTGGTCAGTCGCTAGATCCAAACCTGCAAGTCAAGATGGGTCAAGCGATGGGAGCAGATTTTAGTAATGTAAAAGTACATACTGATTCACAATCAGATCAATTAAATCAATCAATTCAGTCGAAAGCATTTACAACTGGGCAAGATGTGTTCTTTCGGCAGGGAGAGTATGATCCGGGAAGTCGGGGAGGGCAGGAGTTGATTGCTCATGAATTGTCGCATGTGGTACAGCAGAATGAAGGAACTATAGGCAGAAAGTCATTACCACAGCGACAGTTAACCCAACGCCCAGCAACAGAGGCTCTATCGACAGCAGGCTTTATTCAATCGAAAGGCAATTGGGGAGGACAACTCCAAAACCCAACGTTAGTGCAACTGGCTATCACTCAAATGGGGCATACTTCGATTCAACGTGTCTATTCTGATGATACGTATAAATCACTGCCTTATTCAACCAGCCATAAACCACCGGACTTTGAATATTGGGTCAATTCAATGTGGGCTGAAGTAGAAGATGTTGATGTTAAAAGCTCTGTTATGAATTTGCTCAAAGGAAACACAGATGATCCTCAGGCTGGAAGCGCGCTGGATGTGCCGACGAAAAAAAGCGTACTCGATTTACTCTATAAACACGCCTACCAAGAGAAATTATGGGTTAGTGCCGCAGAATTAATCCGTGAAGGTTCACTTGTACATCAAATCAATGCACCTGTTGGCGGCGCTACCAGTACGAAAACAACCACTATTGCTGCTGGGTATCATGGAACATGGCGCGACCCAAAGACCGTCATTAAGTTACATAAAGGCACAATCCCTATGATTGAGCGTCATGGCAAAGATCCGTCTGACAAAGGGGGCATTCAATCTTTTATGAAAAAAGATTTGGGAATTGAAGAATGGCATCCTTTCTGGTTCGGTGGGGACATATCCAGTCGTCCATTTTTGTTCCGCAATAAGCAGGAAGACAACGAACTAGACACAACCATTAGCGTCGCCAAGTCCGCGATTGATTCATTGGATTTCCCAATGATCGAATCAATGAAAACAGCAGAAATCGCTGGCTACGACGACAACGGATTGCCGATTACATATAACTACGTCTATCTGGTTGGCGTAACAGAGGGCTTTGGGACAACCGTTAATATGCAGCAGACCAATGCCTTTGGCGAAGGCGAAATGGCAACACAAGGGTTACAAGCATCCGATCACTTTGGCTACGTTAAATATAAGCGAGTTCACGCAGGCGGCAGCCGAAATGATGGCTACACTTACGAGCGTGTCTTTCAAGATCTGCTCCCAGGTGCGCGTCAAAAAAATATTTCCCAACAGGTCTCAGCTATCATCGCGGGTATGCCAAAGAAAGGGATTAATCGTACCGATGCTACTGCCTTTGATTTCGTATCTATATATGCTAAATTGACAGAAACAGGCAAAAAACAAGCGCAGAGCGCAATGACGAATAAATTTGCCAAAAAGAAAGCCGCTTGGACAGATGAGCAGTGGAAAATTGAAGCGGAAAAACTGGATGTGATTAAAATCGCCCCAACGCTGCAAGCCAAAGAAATCCGTTTAAATAAATTCTTGGAAGGGGTTCGCTCAGTTATCGTCGCACCAGTGACTCTATAAATGGATTGCTGACAAATTTGCCTGCTGCTCGTAAAGTATCTTCCCGTCTGGTGAAAACGTTTGGGGTAGTCAATCATCGGACAATGTCCCGCATCCAGGAATATGTCGATTTTTGTCGTGCGGAGCTTACTGCTTCAAGACCTGTGCTTGGTTGGGATTCATAATCAAATCTTCATTGCCACAAATCCCCAGTGCGATCGTGATCGCATAGGTTAGGTTGAAGAATGAAACCAAACAGGCATTATAACAATGTGATTAAATGTTGGGTATCGCTGACGCTCCACCCAACCTACTTTTTATAATTTCGCATTTTTAAAGTTGGCAGCAAGCGATCGCAGTTCTAGTCATTGATTTTTAGCTGATGCGATCAGCGATCGCTTAAATTGAGATAAAGAATGAAACCCAACCTACTTTCTACAATGTCTAAGATGCGATCGAAGTAAATTTAGTTGATGCTTATCTCGAAAATGCTTCGTTAATCAATACAAATCTAACAAAAGCGAAGTTATGTAACACGATCCTGCAAGATGAGTCAGTATACGATCAAAATTGTCGTTAATTTTTTTTGATTATGCGAGAATATGCAATATCAAATTTATAAAGTGTCTTAGTAAGTAAATTTAGAGGTTATTGAGTTATGAAACGCACTAACGATAACGAAAAAAAGCCTTCTCAATCTACGTTTTCATTCAAACCCACAGCTTCATTTTTACAAACTAGAGGCTTCGCGCCAATTCAGACGGATTTGGATGAAGATGCTACACCTCGACCATCGGGATATACAGAAAATTTTCTAGAAAAAATAATTAATCAGCGCAGCACTGAGTCGTCTGATACTCCAGTCCAAACAAAACCAATGAACCGCTTGAGGAGACCGCTTCAAGATAAACGGGTGTCGGTGATCCAAGCCAAGCTGAGTATTGGTGAGCCAAATGATAAGTATGAGCAAGAAGCTGATGCCACTGCCTCTAAAGTTGTTCAGCAGATAAATTCGCCAACTCAGGATAAATCTGTCCAACGAGAAGCGGCAATGGAAGAAGAGGAAGAATTGCAAATGAAGCCAATCTCTTCCATCCAACGAGAAGCGGCAATGGAAGAAGAGGAAGAATTGCAGATGAAGCCAATCTCTTCCATCCAACGAGAAGCGATGGAAGAAGAGGAGGAATTGCAAATGAAGTCTTTGGTGCAGAGACGCGAAAATCTTGGCGGGGGAGAAGCATCGACTGATTTAGAGTCATCAATTCAAAATGCAAGGGGTAGTGGGCAGCCTCTAGATTCTGTTTTGCAAAAAAAGATGGGTCAAGCAATGGGAGCAGATTTTAGTGGCGTAAAAGTGCATACAGATTCGCAGTCCGATCAACTCAATAAATCAATACAGGCAAAAGCATTTACGACAGGTCAAGATGTTTTCTTCGGTCAAGGGGCATATGACCCAACCAGCCAAGGAGGGCAAGAGTTAATTGCCCATGAATTAACGCATGTGGTGCAGCAAAATTCCGTGACAGCTGTTAACCGCAGAATGATTCGCAGAGCATACTCTGAAAAAGCCTTGCCGTCATCTATGGATATCGATGTCCAGCCCAAGCTCTTAGTTACAGCCGCGAAATTTAAATCTGCTACCCCAAAGAAAGGATTGGGAAGTAAAAGATCCAAAGAACTAACGGAAATAGATACCTGTCTGAAAAAGATAGAGCAGACTGGCGAAGATATCATCTTGATGTCGGAATTACTAGAGGCAATCAAAAAATGGCAAGCAAAAGCAAAACCTACTAACTCCCGTTACGATACTGTTGAAGCTTTGCGTAAACATGTAGCTAATGAAGTTGGCAAACTTAGCAGAGATCCCGCTAATGCTAATCCAGACCTAGCGATTGGTCCTGTCCAGAGACCCAGTGCTGACTTCAGTGACTTTGACAGCAAGCAATTTCGAGTGTCAGGGCGTGCGCCCACTCGCAAAATTGAGGAAGTAAAACGGACGCAGGAAGTAAATGGAGATATTGTCTATTACGCCACTGGTCTAGTTACAGGCTTCGATGGTAAAGTCCCTGTGATTACTCCCTATGCAGCACCGATTTCTCTCGGGAATTGGTATCCGGCAGTGACGCACATTAATGGAATGGCAGTAGCTCCCAAGGGTGGGATTTTAAGTGCTGCTGCCTTGCAAGAATCTGTGAATAATGCTCTAGAAGCCGCAGGTACGGATATGTCAGTTGCTCAGAACGTGGTGGATCTGCTTTATACATACAGTGCTTTAAGGGGTGGTACAGTTGGTGATCTGTGGGACTGCATCAAGGGTAAGGTTCAGGTGGAAGACGATGCGACGGTTAAACAAGAAGAAATCATGCTCGATGCAGTGCGCCGCCAAGAACGAGTGACTGTCTCAGCCCATAGCCGTGGCACAATCAAAACCGACAATGCTGTAAGAGAGGTGCATAAAATCTTAGCTCAAGAATTTATCCCCGTCGTTAAACAATCTGCGGACAATGTAAAAAGAGTAAAGGCATATTGCCAATACGCCTATGAGGAGGTAGGGATTCTACCTGAAGCGATGGCAGCGCAATGTTATAAGGTTCTTGCCGCCGAGAAAGCCAAAGAAGATATGAACAAATTTGTACAGTTAATCTATGCAGGTAATGCTGTACAGCATCCCTCTGCATTTATTGATATTAGTATCTATGTTGGCGGGATGGATCCTGTCAGCATGTTTGTGGGAACTTACAGTGAAACTGGTCGTAAGGTTGATGCGTTTATTGGCTCAGGTGGATCGAAAAAGTCAAAGCTGCACAGTGTAGGCAAAGGGAAGGGGCATGGCTTTGTGGGCAATTATATGCCTGCGGTAAGTCAAGCAATTGCGAATGATATCAGAGCTCGTTGACCTCGAAGATACAGGTAGATGATAATTTGTTATTGTTGTCAATACAGTTATGGTAATTGTTGTATTGATAATTGATACTGGGCTAATACGCTCGTTCTCGCATAGTTTGAGTCAAAGAATGAAACCCACAGCAGTAAAAAAATATGAATGCAATGAGAGAGAGCGTTGACTTCCACTCAACTCAGCCTACTTTCTCCAATGGACAAAAGTCGATTGAAGTAAATTTAGTTGATGCTTATCTCGAAAATGCTTCGTTAATCAATACAAATTTAACAAAATCAAAGTTATGTAACACGACCATGCAAGATGGGTCAGTAAACGTTCAAAATTGTCGTTAATTTTTTTGATTATGCGAGAATATGCAGTATCAAATACATGAAGTTTCTCTGTAAGTAAATAGCGGGGTTAGTGACATGTCGCGTAGTTACGATAACGAAAAAAAGCCTTCTCAATCTACGGCTTCATTCAAACCTACAGCTTCATTTTTACAAACTAGAGGCTTCGCGCCAATTCAGACAGATTTGGATGAAGATGCCACACCTCGACCATCTGGATATACAGAAAATTTTCTAGAAAAAATAATTAATCAGCGCAGCACTGAGACGTCTGATACGCCAGTCCAAACAAAACCAATGAACCGCTTGAGGAGACCGCTTCAAGATAAACGGATGTCGGTGATCCAAGCCAAGCTGAGTATTGGTGAACCAAATGATAAGTATGAGCAGGAAGCAGATGCCACTGCTTCTAAAGTTGTCCAACAGATAAATTCAACACCACAGGATCAATCTATCCAACGAGAAGAGTCGATGGAAGAAGAAGATGAAGAATTGCAAATGAAACCAATCTCTACAATCCAACGAGAAGAGTCGATGGAAGAAGATGAAGAATTGCAAATGAAGTCTTTGGTGCAGAGACGCGAAAATCTTGGCGGGGGACAAGCTTCAACTGATTTGGAATCATCGATTCAAAGTGTGCGAGGTGGTGGGCGATCGCTGGATGCTGGGCTGCAACAGTCAATGGGGCAGGCTATGGGCGCAGATTTTAGCGGAGTGAAGGTACATACGGACTCGCAATCAGATCAACTCAATCAGTCGATTCAAGCTAAAGCTTTTACTACAGGACAGGATGTTTTCTTTCGGCAAGGAGCCTATGATTCAAGCAGTAAGGGTGGGCAGGAGTTGATTGCCCATGAACTCACTCACGTTGTCCAGCAGTCGCAGGGCAGGGTAAAGCCGACGATGCAGATGAAGGGTGGCGTGCCAGTAAATGATGCCGAGGAACCAGAGCAAGGCGGTGTGATGGAGTATACAACGAAATCGCCCTCTGACGGACAAACTGGTTGGCCGTCCAAAACAATTCAGCGCCAGCCAGATGATCATTTCCTGCGTGAAATGCAAAAGCGCCGCGCCGCTGTGCGTGGCATAACCATGAAAGAAGCAGGCGAAGAAGAAGGCGGCGCAGGCGACACGCTGGACAAACGACAAGCGCAAGATCCACGTTACCAGATAGCCCTGTCCAATATTGGCGGCGCTGCCAGCACCCGCGAAGCGCAAGAGATGGGTGAAACAGAAGCCCCTGTTTCCAATAAGCTAGTGAATAGTGGTCGGTTGGAAGGTCGGCTGGCGATTAAAAATCAACTTGGACAGCAGTCTGATCCCGTTGGAGCAGTGATAGCGGAACGCGAGAGGCGTCTTGGGCTGGAGTCTTTTGCCGATGGCAATCTCTTGGCAGAAGTGAAACCCCACAAGCGCGAGCTTGGCAATCTCCTGACTGTGCAGATGCTCAACCCTCAGGCTTTCCCAAAGCTTGAGCATGTGCAAACACTGTTGGGCATGAGGTTGATCGAAAACAACTTGCTTCGTGCCAAATGGGCTGCGGGGATTTTGGGCAGTCTCTCCATTCCCGACCTTCAGACCCTAGTGCATCTTGATGGCAACGGCCAAATTTCAACATACCAGCAACTGAAAAAGCTATTTGCTATAGGCGGCAACATTGATGCCAATTTGTCAATGCAGGCTGCCGCGATTGATGAACGCGATATTGTCGAATTTAACAAAAAAGCGGGTGTGACCAAGCAGGAGATTTTGGGCTGTTGGAACACCCTGAACAACACGATCGTGGATCCGAGCAAGAAACAACAAGTGATGCGTAGTTTTCGCATCGCTACAAATGCCAAAAAAGCGGATTTGGAAAAACTGGTCAATAACTTTAGCCAACTGAACGACCGTACAACAGTCGACTCCAAAATAGTCAGCTCTTTGCTGAGTGTTGGTTTGCTGCGAGCAAAAGGCAATATCTATACATCTGGAAAACAGGGAATTGGCAGCTCTTGGGTGTTTGAATATGCTGGGGGAGGACGGCTAATTCCGGAATGGCACGTCCATTACCAAGCCGATGGTTCAAAAACTAAAGTGTCAGGCGCTGGTTGGAAAAATGAAAAGTTTGGCGTGGGTGAGAAAACCTTTGGTGAAGCGGAGCCCTTGCGTAAGGCTCTTCAGAATGCAGGGGTATGGCAAGAACCAAAGATTTAACGCAATCGATCATTGATTCTAATGACAATCGACCGTCCAGCCTTGCGCAAATCCCGACTCAAAACTCAGCCCCATTATCTCCTTGCCTACTACCACTGCGTGTCCCGCTTCGTTAACCGGGAATTCGTCTTCGGGTTGGAGGAAAAAGAAGATTTTCCCCGGCTCCTGCGGCTATATGAGGAATTCTGACCTATTGAATCATAAACAACAATTTCAACGATCTCGTCGAATAACCGGAGCCTTGCGCAATGAACCGATGAATGCTCGAAAACAAACAATCTTGAGGCTTTTCACACAACCCATGATTCACTGGATTCATAGGAATATCAGCCCAATCTTGGATCATGGAGTCCGAGCGCTCGCATAAGAACAGATTCCACCCTTTCCCAATCAAACTAGAATAGAAACTGACGTCTCTGACCGATGCCAATAGCAGAATATACCATCACACTCCCAGTAGCGCGTTTCGCGATCGCCCAGATCAAGTTGAAGAATGAAATCAGACTTCAGCAGGAATTGTATGTAACTTGTGTCACAATAGCCTCAGGCAATAAGCAAAAGCCATAAAGTTTTTCTACGCAAATTTAGAGGTTATTGAGTTATGAAACGCACTAACGATAACGAAAAAAAGCCTTCTCAATCTACGTTTTCATTCAAACCCACAGCTTCATTTTTACAAACTAGAGGCTTCGCGCCAATTCAGACGGATTTGGATGAAGATGCTACACCTCGACCATCGGGATATACAGAAAATTTTCTAGAAAAAATAATTAATCAGCGCAGCACTGAGTCGTCTGATACTCCAGTCCAAACAAAACCAATGAACCGCTTGAGGAGACCGCTTCAAGATAAACGGGTGTCGGTGATCCAAGCCAAGCTGAGTATTGGTGAGCCAAATGATAAGTATGAGCAAGAAGCTGATGCCACTGCCTCTAAAGTTGTTCAGCAGATAAATTCGCCAACTCAGGATAAATCTGTCCAACGAGAAGCGGCAATGGAAGAAGAGGATGAATTGCAAATGAAACCAATCTCTTCCATCCAGCGAGAATCAATGGAAGAAGAGGAAGAATTGCAAATGAAGTCTTTGGTGCAGAGGCGCGAAAATTTTGGTGGGGGAGAAGTATCGACTGATTTAGAGTCATCAATTCAAAGTGCGCGGGGTAGTGGACAGTCGCTAGATCCCAATCTACAAGCAAAGATGGGTCAAGCAATGGGAGCAGACTTTAGCGGTGTGAAAGTGCATATAGATTCGCAATCAGACCAATTAAATAAATCAATTCAAGCAAAGGCTTTTACAACCGGGCAAGATGTGTTCTTTCGGCAGGGGGCGTATGCCCCAAGTAGCCGAGATGGACAAGAGTTGATCGCTCATGAGTTAACCCATGTAGTGCAGCAAACTGGAGTCAGGAATGCTCCACATCAATTGCTTCCTAGTAGTAAAGCTCCAAGCTCTCAAGTTCAACGTCTCATTAGTGAAACTGATTTTAAGAGGCTCGCGGGCGATGTCGGCACAAAAGCAACCCTTGACAACAGTACCTACAATCAAATCCTGAAGATACTCAAGAAATACCCAAAAGAGAAGAAAAAAAAGCACCTTGATCAGTTAGAAAATTTATGCACATCGTGGATTGGGCAACACATGAGCCAACAAGGGGTTAACGAAAACAAAGATCTCCGAAAAGCCCAGTATATTGAAGCCTTATTAGAAGAAGTCAAAGCAGAAAAAGGAGGTCAAAAAGCTACTAACGAAACTCCTTCAGAAACGATTAAAAAAGAGAAGGATCGCATACAGGATGTTGATGATAAAGTCATAGCGACAGAACGCGCTGTAACTCAAAAGGCAAAAACATATAAGCTTGTTTTGTACGCATCGGTAGAGAACCCCCATCTTTTAGAATTCAATAAGAAGCGGCTTGAACTGACTATCGAAAGCGCCAAAAAAGAATTCAAAAAACCGGATAGTGGCATGATGAAGCAGCAAGCTGCTCAATGGATAGTCGATCAAGAAGATATAAAGCGCCAAAAGGCAAGTGCCGGTGGTCAAGGAATGACTGACTCAGAAAAGCTAAAAGCCGTTAAAGATTTAATCGCTGGAAGTACAAAAGTGGGTCACACCTGGATTAAGCTCGTTCCCTGCGATGATAATAAACAACCCTTAGCAGAACATAGTTTTGGATTCCGTCCTCTAACATTTTACAATCGCCCAGATTTAGCTGTTGCTGGGATGGTGTTATATCCTGATGATAGTCATGAAGATGATCCCGATCAAATGGTAATTGACTATGAACTAACTGAAAAACAATATGACAAAGCTTTGACCAGAGCACAAAAAGTTTTAGCGTCTCCGCCGGACTATCTGTTAACTGGCTATAATTGCACAGAATTTGCCAAAGATATTGTGGAAACTACTGGAAAGACCTTTCCTAAAGGAGCCGCTATGCGCGTCCCCGCTGATGAGATTACAGCATTGCTGGGAGTTGGGTGGAAAGACGCTTACAACCCGAATGCACTCCACAAGTCAATAGCTGACAGCAATCAAGGATACGTGCCAAAAGCAGCTCTAGACGCTCAACAAAAAGCACAAGCTGCTCAACAAAGAGCACAAGCGAATGCAATAAGACAGAGAAGAGAGCAGAACAGAGGTAACGTAATAGCTTTTTTTGGAGACAACACAGGAAAGAAATTCTCGCTTGCGAACGATTTCAACTTTGTTGACAAAATGATGGAAACTAACCATATACTGCAAAAAGGGGAGATACTTGTGATCGACTCAGTCAATGATTATCACTTGACAATTTACCATGAAAAAATGGGAGCTAATTACTACGTAGAACCGTTAGACTTCTATGAGGCGCTTGGTCTATAGTGATCGCTATCGCGTAGGTTGGGTTGAAGAATGAAACCCAACACCAGCAGGCATTATGTGCAATGAGGTTAACTGTTGGGTATCGCTGACGCTCCACTCAACCTAATTTCTACTTTTTATAATTTCGCATTTTTAAAGTTGGCAGCAAGTGATCGCAGTTTCAGTTATTGATTTTTAGCTAATGTGATCGGTGATCGCTATATCTCGTTGTTGATCTTTGGCTGGTGCGATCCCATGTTCGCTTTTCTGGTTATTGATTTTTGGACTGATGCGACCAGTGATCGCTTAAATTGAGATGAATAATGAAACCCAATCTACTTTCTACAAGGTCTAAGAAGCGATCAAAGTAAATTTAGTTGATGAGTATCTCGAAAATGCTTCGTTAATCAATACAAATTTAACAAAAGCAAAGTTATGTAACACGACCATGCAAGATGGGTCAGTAAACGTTCAAAATTGTCGTTAATTTTTTTGGCTCTAAAGGTGTTTCGGGGAGGTCAAACATAATAAATGGCTCAATGCTTTTAATACTGGGTGTTTCAGACATCAAAGACCTCCGAGGCTAAAACTATTGCACATCAAGCATTTCAGCCATTTAAGCTAAAGCACCTCCCCGAAACACCTATTGAGCCATTTTTTTTTGATTATGCGAGAATATGCAATATCAAATACATGCTGTGTCTCAGTAAGTAAATTTAGGGTTTAGTGGTATGTCTCGTGCTTACGATAACGAAAAAAAGCCTTCCCAATCTACGTTTTTATTTAAACCCACAGCTTCATTTTTACAAACTAGAGGCTTCGCGCCAATTCAGACGGATTTGGATGAAGATGCTACACCTCGACCATCGGGATATACAGAAAATTTTCTAGAAAAAATAATTAATCAGCGCAGCACTGAGTCGTCTGATACTCCAGTCCAAACAAAACCAATGAACCGCTTGAGGAGACCGCTTCAAGATAAACGGGTGTCGGTGATCCAAGCCAAGCTGAGTATTGGTGAGCCAAATGATAAGTATGAGCAAGAAGCAGATGCCACTGCCTCTAAAGTTGTCCAACAGATAAATTCAACACCACAGGATCAATCTATCCAACGAGAAGAGTCGATGGAAGAAGAAGATGAAGAATTGCAAATGAAACCAATCTCTTCAATCCAACGAGAAGTGATGGAAGAAGAGGAAGAATTGCAAATGAAGTCTTTGGTTCAGAGCCGCGAAAATCTTGGCGAGGGAGAATCATCGCCTGATTTAGAGTCATCAATTCAAAGTGCGCGGGGTAGTGGACAGTCTCTAGATCCCATTCTAAAAGCAAAGATGGGCCAAGCTATGGGTGCAGACTTTAGCGGTGTGAAAGTGCATATAGATTCGCAATCAGACCAATTAAATAAATCAATTCAAGCCAAGGCTTTTACAACAGGTCAAGATGTCTTCTTTCGGCAAGGGGCTTATGAGCCGAGCAGTCGAGGTGGACAAGAGTTGATTGCTCATGAATTGACACATGTTGTTCAGCAGACGAGTGAAAATAGCCATACTCACGTTAAATTACAACGCTTGTTATCAAAAGACAACCCGATTGCAGCAAACGAAGTACAAAATGTAAAAAATCCCCACGGGTTAGTATATATATTGAAAGGTGCAAATCAAGACAGTGTTGTTGTGAAATTCGAAGTACCAACTAGTCCTCAAGAAAGCTTGAGCCTATTCCAAGCAAGGTATAAGTTGGGACAGGAACTAGGGGAAGCAGTGTTGGATGGCAACATTGAAAGGAAGTTTCTCGATCAAAATGATATCAATCAATTGAAGCTTATACCCATTAATGCAAACGATGACAGTGGAAGTTTATTGAGGAATTTAGGTAGAAATATAGATCAGCAAACTGTAGGTATTAAGATGGATAAATTAGATATGGGCAAAACTCTATTAAAAATAACAAATATGAATAATAAGACAAATAAAGATGCTCTATTAAATACAATATTAGACACAAATAAGTGTGTTCGATACGGGCAAATGGCTTATTACGACGTTTTAACTCGAAACGTAGACCGATTTCAGTCCAATGGAAGAGTGATGGCAAATAACATTGATTTTGATAGAGCAAATACCGATGTTATTCCATTAGACAATCTAGGTGGGATGACTTCAATAACCATAAGTTGGCAAGCAAATTTGTCTGAAATGATAGAAGTAAGCAAATCGAAACGCAAAAATTATGCCGTAACGGCTGTAAACAATCTAATTCTTGCAGCGAACAAAATACCAGGTGATTTTGGTACGAAAAAGTTAAAAGACGCTTTTGACGCATTTGAACAAGGGATGCTGCAAGCAGAAACAAATGCTCATCCGACAATCAGTAAATGGGAAGCACAAAATCTACAGGAGCGTTTTTCGACAAGAAGTGCGATAAATTCAAACGCTGATGAAAAACTAGTTAGACAAGTTCTTGTTAGTAGATATAAAAAAGGTTTGGAATAAGACCAATAGATTATAGATTAGGTAGTGTGATCGCTATCGCGTAAATTGAGATGAAGAATGAAACTTCTACAATGTCTAAAAAGCGATCACAGTTTCAGTTATCGATTTTTAGCAAATGCGATCGGCGATCGCGTGGTATTGATTTCATTTTTCAACCCAACACCAACGAAGCTTGTATATATTGCGATCGCAGTTTTAGTTATTGATTTTTTGCTGGTGCGATCGCGATTTTCAAGTG
>QBMK01000031.1 GCA_003249035.1 Pseudanabaena sp. | reverse complement strand
CGGCGGGCTTCGCCCGCCGAACCAATTTTGGGTTTTATTAAATTATCATTCCTAAACACGAAGAGCCGTCGCTACGATAGCTTTTCATCAAGCCCAACCAGCTAATTGATAGATAAGTAAACCAATATATTCTTTGATGACATTAGTTGTGTTTTTGAGCGCATCCGCGCTAGGTAGCAGCTCAAGAACTGCTGCCAAACCTTTGCTGTTTTCATTTTGCACCGCCAAAAAATCGGTCGGTGCAGGAATACTCTCGAAGCCAACTTTGCGGAAAATTTGGATTGAACGAGGCATATGTAGAGCCGATGTGACCAGCAATATTTTATTGATGCCGCGTTTATCTAAGATTTGCTTTGTGTTGACTGCATTGTCGCGAGTATTAAATGATTGCGATTCTTGGATAATGGCACTCTTGGGTACTCCCAGCATCTCAGCGATCGCAGCCATATCTTCTGACTCAGGATTACCACCCTCGCCTAGCCATTCGGCACGACCACCAGTGACTACTAATAACGGTGCTTTGCCTTGCTTGAAAAGCCATGAGCCATACAAAATGCGATCGCCTGCTTCATTTACCTCATACCATGGGCGCGGTGCTATGCGTGGTCGAGTACCACCGCCTAAAACGACAATCGCTTCAGCTTGAGGGATTTCACCATTCGGTAAATATTGCCATTCTAGCGATCGCACTAACCACTTAGAAATAACTTCATTGCTGCTTAGCAATAAAATTATTAATGCAATTCCCAGAAGAGTTGAGGCAACACGATTTTTTCTAAATAAGCTGATCGATCTACTAGAGTTAGTAGCATTGGGAGATCGCTTGGAATTCCATAATAAAATCACTAAAGCGATCGCTATTAATAGACAAGATAATCCTAGCGGATAGATGAATAGTGGTAAAAGCTTCGATAAAAAAAGCGACACAGGTTAAAGATTATTTTTAGGATTTCCATAGCATAATGGCTACGCGATTTAATAGAGTACCAAATATAAAACCAGAATTGGTGGGGCGGCTTCGCCGCCCCACCAATTCTGGAAAATCTGGATTGGGACTTTATTTTTTCGCAAGTCCCTAAGCTATCTTTGAGCCAGCTAAATGGCTTTGATAGGATGATTTGAAAATTAAAAATCCTATGACATTTTTGCGATTATTTTTAGAAACAAGCTGACTGTTCTTTTTTTTGATGCGATTATGGTTTAATAATTATCATGGGGAATTAGAGAAACTTTAGTAAAAAATAAGCAGCACATTCCTATAATTCAAACTAGGGGTAGGGCGTAAAACCGAGCTAAGTTCTAAATGTGAGGAGTCCGATCAGAATCCAAGCCTAATCAATTGGGAATAATTTATGATGAGTGCTGACATTGATTTAGATGAAATATCTAAAGAGCAGAAGCAATCGGCTAAGGAGTTATTAAAGAGTCTAGAGCTAAGTAGATCTGGATGTGTATATGTTATTCGCGATCGCATTCGTTGGTCGTTCTACATCGATCGCGGCAAACTGGTCTATGCTTCCCACTCATTAGATAGTTTTGAGAGGTTAGAAAGACATCTGCGGGCTCTGAGTCGCGAGGTGCCTAACTTGGATGACAAATTGCGATCGCAGCTTCGGCTCATGTTTGACGATCCTTCTCCAGATACTGCTAAGTACAAAGTTACTACCGAAATTCTCTGTATTGAGTATCTTGCAATTTTGTGGCTTGTTGAGGAAAACCATCTATCTAAACCGATGGCGGGTAAACTGGTCGCACGGATTATCCAAGAAGTTGTCGAAGCATTTCTATGCTTGCCAGATGGGAATTTTGGGGGTTCTCATTACGGGCATTTCTTAAAAGAAACCTATTGCAGTTTACCGATCGATCGGATTCTAGAAGTTGTGACACAGCGCCTAAAATCTTGGTACAACCTTGGACCGGCGATTATCTCACCCTACCAATGTCCTTATTTAGTCAGCCAAAAGTCTGCGGAAAAGCGCATGTCACCAGAGACTGTGCAGAGACTTAGTCGGGTTTTACGTGGTTTTAACTTTTGTCAGTTGGGGGCATTACTATCCAAAGATCCGCTAGCGATCGCTAAGCAACTCGCTCCTCTCATTAGTGATGGCGCGATCTTATTGAGAGCACCCTTACCTCCTTTTAATATGTTGCCTCCGACCTATTACCTAGCGCCCGCAGAAGAACGAGAAAATATCGAAAAGCTCTCAGAAACTTTTGAGAATGACACTAGCACAGGGGAAGATGAATCTAGCATTTCGCAGATTTTTACAAGGCAAGCATCAAAAACTTGGAAGATAGTCTGTATCGACGATAGTGAATCAATGCTCAGTATCATCAGCAGTTATTTGGGTAATGAAGATTTCCAAGTTACGCTGATTCAAGATTCTATGAAAGCACTTTTAAAGATCACTTCGATTCGTCCCGATTTGATTTTGCTAGATATCGGAATGCCCAATGTTGATGGTTATCAACTCTGTTCTCTAATTCGTAAATCTTCGGCTTTAAAAGATATTCCCATTGTGATGGTGACAGGTAATAAAGGATTAATCGATCGAGCGCGAGCAAGGATCGCAGGAGCGACGGATTATTTGACCAAACCCTTTGTTCAAAATGATTTGCTGAAGATGATTATGCGCCATCTCATGTAAGCTTCTACTCAATTTTTCTTAGGGAAATTCCTAATTTCAATGGGTTTTAGCTTTGGCAGTTTTAAGTCGCATGTATCCAAAAGCACATTGCTTTTATGCATTTTCTTTATATTTTATTAAGAATTGCCATCTTATGCAAAAATTAGTATTGGGACTAAAAGCAAAATCAAAAAACCTTAGTTAGTAATCCAAAAAATACTATTTAGTGAGAGCGCGTTATGACGACAATTCTTGTAGTTGAAGATACTGCATCTGAGCAGGATTTGATTGTTAGTTACTTAGTGGAGGGAGGTTATAGCGTAATCAGCGCAACTAATGGACAAGAAGCCATAAAAAAAATAGAAGGCAAGAAGCCTGATGTTGTTGTTACGGATCTGGTCATGCCAGGAATGAGTGGTTTAGAGCTATGTCGCAGTTTGAAAAAGAATAGCGAGACGAAGGATGTGCCAATCGTGGCTTGTACTTCTAAGAATCAAGAGCTTGACAAGCTATGGGGCATGAAACAAGGAATTGATGTCTACGTTACTAAGCCTTTTACCCGTGAAGATATTTTGCGGGCAGTTCGCTCAGTTGTCTAAAGACCTATGCCTTGATTGTCAAGATTGATCGGCTTTCATATAGTTAAGGAGATAAGAGATTGATTACAGTATTGGTGGTAGAAGACACTTCTTCGGAACGTGAATTAATTTGTGAGTATTTGCGTCAGGGTGGATATTCTGTCATCAGCGCTTGTGATGGCAAAGAAGGCTTAGAAAAGTTTGAGTCGGCTAAACCGAATATCGTCTTTACCGATTTGGTAATGCCTGGAATGAGTGGATTGGAGTTTTGTCGGGCAATCAAAAAAAATGCCACTCGTAAAGTGCCTGTAGTTGCCTGTACTTCCAAAAATCAAGAACTCGATCGCCTTTGGGGGATGAAACAGGGCGTTGATGTCTATCTGACTAAGCCTTTTACAAAAGAGGATATTTTGCAAACAGTCCGATCGCTGGGAGTTGGAGGATGAAATGAGCAAATTGACGATCGAGTTACTTGAAGAAAAGTCACAGGCGATCGCAGGATTGCCACACCTCAGTTTGCAACTAGAGCGCAACGTGACTGCGGCGGTACAACTCAAATTGGTGCGTGAGACCTTGGTACTAGATGCCGATCGCTTTACGCAAATGCCCAATGTGCATCCATGTTTGATTGGTTTGGTTGAGCATCGCAGTAACGTTTTTTGGGTGCTAGACTTACCGCAGTTTTTGGGGTTTGCACCGCTTGAGTCAAACGCGATCGATACTCATATCGCCATCTTACAAATCGGTGGTGCGTTTTTGGGCTTGGGGGTATATCGGATTGGGCGGGTGTTGCGGTTCAATGAGACCGAGATTGTATCGCCCTTAGAATTTCCGCAGACAAAAATCCCCATTGAGGCTGTGCCATTTTTGCGTGGTTGGCTCCCAAATGCTGAAGGGGTCGGTAAAAATCTGTATGTGTTAGATGCAGAGGCGATCGCCCGTCACGACTTCACGGTGTAAATTGGATTTCCTTTTAACTTTTTCCTTGAAAAACGGAGTTTTAAATCATGGTTCTCGATTCACGTTCTCGCGCTGATAGCTCTGAATCCATCAATAGCAATGGTGCAGATCCTTCTATCAATGGCAACTATGCCACAGTAAAGACGACTAAATCGTCTGAATCTAAGCGTGTGACTCCCGCAAACAAGAAAAAGTCGGGATGGTGGCAAGATTTAAATCTGCGAACAAAAACTACAATTGTCTCAATTGCCGCGATTACGTTTCCTTTGTTAGCCATTGGAGGATTTACCTATTACTTCGTTGGGCAAAACATTTCTAATACTAGGCAGCAAGCAAACACTGTTCGAGCAGGAGGGATGGCTAGTCGAACTGCTCTATTTATGCGAGAGCGCTATGGTGATATTCAGACATTGTCTAATGTGCCATCTCTAAATAATCCTAAGGTGCAAGCATCTGTTACCCTAGCTGAACAAAAGGCAATCTTGGACAATTATATTAAGAGCTATGGCGTTTATGACAGTATTGCTGTGTATGGGCTAGATGGTAAATTAATTGTTGATGCAGGATCAGACCCAGCCCCAGCTAGTGCTTTCAAACGCGACTATTTTCAAACTGTACTGACAACTGATCAGCCAACGATTAGTCAGCCAGAGCCATCTGTTGTGACCAAAAAAGTTAGTATTTTTTTGGCAGCCCCAGTAAAAGATATTACTACTGGTAAAACTATTGCTATCGTTCGTACTAGAATGCCCGCATCCGCTTTAGAAAATATCTACAAAGACTATATTCCTGTTGGGGAACAGTATTACTTGGCGGAGTCTGATGGCAAATTATTTATATCTTTAAATCAAGAGTTAATTGGGCGCGATCTAAAATCTGTATTCCCTCCATTTGCTCCATACCTAGAAACACGAGAAAAGCATTCGGCAACAGTAATTGATCCAGCCTCTAATAAAGAATTATTCGCTGGTTACTCTCCTTTGGCAAAAGTCGAGGGATTACCCGATCAAAAATGGGAAGCTGTAATTGCAACGGACAAAATTACAGCTCTCCAGCCATTGCAACAATTGCTGTTGATCTTGCTCGCTGCGACTGGTGGTGTGGGTATATTGGCGGCAGTATTAGCGATCGTGATCGCCCAACGCGCTTCAAAACCAATCCTTGACGCAACGCAAGCGGTGGTCAAACTTGGTAAAGGTGATCTCGATACTCGCCTTGAAGTCAAAGGTCAAGATGAAATGGCGCAGTTGGGTGACAACATCAACTTGATGGCAGGGCAGTTGCAGACTTTCTTGGCTTTACAAGAAGCGCAAGCAAGGCGCTCAGAGCTTCTTACTGAAGTGGCGCGATCGAGCGACCTTGATGAGCTAGAAACGCCATTGAATAAATTTATGGCAGAAATTCGCCAAGAGTTTAATTGCGATCGGGTGGTGGTTTATCGCTTTATGGATAATGGTATGGGCGGAACCAAAGGAATCATTGTCGCTGAAGATGGGCTGGCTCATTTGACTAATGCTAAAGCCGCAGGCTTGAGCGATCCTTGTATTCCTCAAGAAACCCTCGAAGCTTACAGAAATGGGCGGATTATGGCAATCAATGACGTTTTTAAAGAAGGCTGTATTAGTCCTGCTCATGTGAATATGATGCACCAATTGCAAATCAAGTCGAATTTAATCGTGCCTGTAATCCGTGGCGATGAGCTTGACAGCTTGCTGATCGCCCATTCTTGCGATCGCCAACGCAACTGGCAAGAATCAGAAATTGCCACCCTACAGAAACGAGCCAATGAAATCGGACGTGCCATTTCGGGACTAGCCGCCCTCGAGAAACAGCGCCTATTTGCCGATCAAGAACGCCAACGTAGTGAATCAATTCAGCGCGAGTTAATTAATTTGCTAACAGATGTAGAAGGTGCTGCAAGTGGAGATTTGACCGTTCGCGCTCAAATCTCGGCTGGTGAAATTGGCATCGTTGCCGACTTTTTTAATGCGATCGTGGAAAGTTTGCGGGACGTTGTGCGTAAGGTAAAAGACACGACAGGGCTGGTAAGCACCTCCGTAAATACCAATAACGAGGCAATTCGTAATCTCGCCCAAGAGTCAACCTTACAAGCAGAACAACTTGATGAAGCATTGATCTCCGTTGAAAAAATGACCGACTCGATTCAACAGGTGGCAAGTAGCGCTCAACAGGCAGCATCAGCATCTAATACGGCTGCAAACTCAGCGAAAACAGGTAGCGTGGAAATCGAAAAATCGGTGCAAAGTATTTTGCAACTACGCCAGACCGTTGATGATACTGGGAAAAAGGTAAAACGACTGGGAGATGCCTCACAACAAATCTCGAAGGTAGTCGTACTGATCGATCAGATCGCACTAAAAACCAACATGCTTGCACTAAACGCCAGTGTTGAGGCAGCGCGGGCGGGTGAGGAAGGTCGAAGCTTTGCGGTAGTTGCGGCTGAGGTGGGAGCCTTGGCTGCGCAGTCAGCAACTGCGACCAAAGAAATTGCTCGCTTGGTTGAAAGTATTCAAGCAGAAACGCGAGAAGTGGTACAAGCGATGGAATCCAGTACGATACAGGTGGTTGAAGGTACAAGCCAAGTCGAAGAAGCACGTAAGAGTTTGAATCAAATTGTGGCAGTTTCACAGCAGGTAAATGAACTCTTCCAAGGGATTTCGCTTGCTACGACCTCACAGGTGCAAACCTCACAATCAGTGCGATCGCTAATGCAAAATCTCTCAACCCAGTCCCAGCGTTCTTCGGAAACCTCGCGAGATGTTGCGATCGCCTTACAGGAAACCGCAGATGTCACCAGTCAGCTACAAGCATCCGTCGAAACCTTTAAGGTCGAATAAGTTCTAAAGTTTGAGCGATCGATCGTCAATCAATGCGTTGCGGCGATCGCTTTATCCATAACCGAATTAAGAGCAGGGGCTTTTTAAAGAAACATATGCTAGCAAACAAAGAATCAGTTTTGACCGATCCCAAGCCTTCTATACCAGTTGTTCTAGAGCCTGTAATGGAGCGAACTGGAGAAGATCGTAAAATCATTCGCGGCTTGACTGCTTTTGTGGGAGTCGGGTTAGTTGTATTTGGGATTTCGGCATTGAACCTCTTTGACATCTATCGAGGTTTCCGCTCGATTTCCGAGAGAAATTTTCGCCTCCAAGAACTAAGCGGCAAAATCGTATATTTTGACGAAGTTCTGACTATGTCGGCAAGGATGTCAGCCTCCACTGGCGATCCTCGGTGGGAAAAGCGCTATCTAGAGTTCGACCCTCAACTCGTAGCTGCGCTTGAGGAATCAGCAAAGATCGCGCCTAATACTTATAAAAATTTGCCCGCAGAAGTTAATGATGCAAATACAAAGCTAGTTGACTTAGAAAAAAAATCCTTTGAATTAGTCCGTCAAGGCAAAAAAAATGAAGCTTCACAAATTTTATTTGGTACTGAATACGAAGCACTGAAGAAGATCTATGCTGACGGCTCGTCAAAGACACTGGCAGCAATTGAAACTGAAACGAGAGGAGAGCTAGATGCTTTTAGCCAACGCTTGATTGTTTCGCTAATATTTACGCTCCTCAGTTTACCCGCATTGATTGGGGCTTATCTAATTGCGCTGAGGCTAATTCGCGCATATCTAAGCGATCGCGATCGTGCACAAAAAAATATTGCCTCATTGCTAATCCAACAGGCTGAGACCGATAAGGAACGCGCAAGACTCGAACTACAACAGGCTACAGCTGAGCAAGAACGGGCAAGAATGCAATTAGAGCAATCCATTGCGGCTCAAGATAGCGAACGGAGCGCTGTTTTACAAAGAGACTTAATTACATTGCTGGCTGATGTTGAAGGTGCGGCTAGCGGTGACTTAACAGTGCGAGCAAAGCTCTCGGCTGGAGAAATTGGCATTGTTGCCGACTTCTTTAACTCAATTATTGAAAGTCTGCGCGACGTTGTGCGACAAGTAAAACTGTCGGCAGGGTTGGTAAATACATCAGTGGATACTAATAACCAGTCAATTCGCAATCTTGCCGAAGATGCCATCTCCCAAACTCAACAACTTGAGGAAGCACTGCAATCGGTCGAACAAATGACCAATTCAATTCAGCAAGTTGCTAGTAACGCCCAACAAGCTGCCAATGTTTCGAACTCAGCGGCAGATTCGGCGGAAACTGGTAGCGTAGCGATCGAGCAGTCAGTTCAAAGTATTATGCAATTGCGCCAAACTGTTGCTGAGACTGCCAAGAAGGTAAAACGGCTTGGGGAAGCTACTCAACAAATTTCTAAGATTGTCGTACTGATCGATCAAATTGCGCTAAAAACAAACATGTTGGCAGTTAACGCCAGTATCGAAGCATCGCTAGCAGGTGAGCAAGGTCGAGGCTTTGCTGTAGTTGCGGAAGAAGTTGGAGCGTTGGCTGCACAGTCAGCAACAGCAACAAAAGAAATCGAAATTCTGGTGGAAACTATTCAAAAAGAAACTAGCGAAGTGGTACAAGCGATGGAAGCTAGTACGGTACAGGTGGTTGAAGGTACAAACCGAGTCGAAGATGCTCGTAAGAGTTTGAACCAAATTGTCCAAGTGTCGCGTCAGGTCAACCAACTTTTCCAAGATATTTCGATCGCCACAACTTCGCAGGTACAAACTTCGCAATCAGTGCGATCTTTAATGGCAAATCTCTCTGCTCAGTCACAGCATTCTTCAGAGACTTCGCGGGATGTGGCGATCGCGCTCCAAGAGACCGCAGATGTTGCCAACAAGCTACAGGCTTCGGTAGAAACCTTTAAAGTAGACGCAGCTTAACTTAAGTTAACTAAAAGCTAATCGCTTTAGCAAAAAGACAAAACAAAAAAGAGGTCGATATGGCAATTGATACATTAAGCGATCGCGAATGGGAAGTTCGTTTACTATTTCTTGATGAAGTCAAAGACTTCTTAGCAGATATTGAATCAGAAATTATCGGGCTGAGCGATCGCGGTTTGCAGAGATCGGCAACTGATAAGATTTTACGTGCTGCTCACTCCATGAAAGGTGGTGCGGCAATGATGGGTTTTCTTGCACTCAGCGAACTCGCACACCATCTAGAAGACTTTGTTAAAATCCTCCAAGTAAACAATCAAACTGCGATCGCCCCTGCAATGGAAAGCCTGTTTCTAGCAGCTGTCGATAACATGGGGAAAACCGCAAATATTCATAAGCAGCGACAAAATCCCGATGAGGTTTGGCTAGAAGAAAATGTTAATCTTCCATTTAAACATCTGCGGGAAATCCTCGGCGAACTATCAACAAAGGATGAAGCAAGTCTGCTATCTGAAGAAGCAGGTCAGGATATGCGTGTCCTCATGTTTGCGACTGAAGTAGATGCTTGTTTGGAGCGGCTAACCCAAGTAATTGGCGATCGAGATTCACAAGTGCTCCGCGAAGAATTTGAACTCACAAGTCAAGAATTTGGCTGCTTAGGGGAAATGTTAGAGCTGCCAGCATTTAGTCGCCTTTGCCAAGAGATTAGCAGCGCCTTAGCCGAGCAGGACAATAATATTCACGAAGTGACAACTGCCGCCTTAGAGGCCTGGCGGCGATCGCAAGCTCTTGTTTTAGTCGGACAGTTTCAAGCTTTACCAGACCATTTTCAGATATCGCCACCAAAAACTGCGCCAACTGTTGTTACCACCAACGCCCCATCCCATGAGTTAGAGGAGTACCCGCAAGAATTTCTAGTTAACGATCTCAATGCAGATAATAATGAAGACATTACGGAACTTAATGAGTTTTCGTTAGACTTGGTTGAATTGCAATCTAACTATCAAGATATCCAGATCGCGCCAACCACAGTAGAGCCAGCACCCGCCACTGCCATAAATCTTGATGCTACGATCCGTATTCCTCTCCGCCAGTTAGAAGCACTTAGCGATCGCTTCGGTGAGTTAAATGCAGAACGGAGTGGATTGCGCCTACAACTACGACGAATGCGCGATTTGGTGCAACTTCTCAATGCAAGAATGCATGGATTAGAACAGTCCAATTCTCAACTTAGAGAAGCCTACGATCGAGTAGTTACCTCATCTGAGCCATTTATTCCCTTAAATACAATAATTGCTTCAGAAATCCCATCTGAAATCATGAGAAGCGATCGCTACGCCAATGAAACCGTAAGCAACGAAGACTTTTTGCCCTATACCAGTCGTTTTGACTTGCTAGAAATGGATCGCTATAGCGAGTTGCATGTGCTATCACGGGAAATCATGGATAGTGTTGTGCAGTTGCAAGAAGTCTCAAGCGATCTAGAAACCGCCTTAACAGATACTGAAGGTACTGAACGCGAACTAGGACGAGCCTCACGACAGATGCAGACTGCGATCGAGCAAGCGAGAATGCGAATGCTCAGCGAAATCTTAGGCAGATTTCCTCGCTTATTGAGAGATTTGTCAGTTACCCATGGGAAACAAGTTGAGTTAGTGGTGCGCGGTAGTTCCACCCTCGTTGAGCGATCGGTTTTAGAAATATTAGAAGATCCGCTCTTACATCTAATTCGCAATGCCTTCGATCATGGCATTGAAACACCTGAAGCTCGAATTGCTGTTGGTAAGCCACCGAAAGGGAAGATCGAAATTGCCGCAGGTTATCGCGGCAACCAAACCGTAATCACCGTCAGTGATGATGGCAATGGGATCAATTTCGCGAAACTACGCGATCGCGCCTTGCAAATGGGACTTAGCGAGAGCGATCTCGATGGTTCTAGTGAAACCGAGATGTTAGATCTGATTTTTGAAGCAGGTTTCAGTACCGCTGACCGTGTTACTGAACTTTCAGGGCGCGGCGTGGGCATGGATGTGGTGCGCTCAAATCTGAATATCATTGGCGGCAGCATTCGCATCGAAACGGAAGCTGGCAAAGGGACATCATTTATATTAACTGTCCCAGTCTCGCTCTCCATTGCTCGCGTTCTACTGTTTGAAAGTAATGGTTTGCAGATGGCAATTCTCACCAGTGCCGTCGAAGAAATTCTCTTAATTAAGGACACGGCAATCTATACGGTCGCTAATCAAGAAGTAGTAGACTGGGAAGGCTATTCTGTACCTTTATTAAAACTAGGCGATCGCTTACATTTCTCTCGTAATCGACTACAAGTGGAGAACGAAAATAGACCAATTGTTGATGAGTCATTAATGTTAATTGTGGCGCGAAATAACGTTCCCTTTGGGTTGCAAGTCGATCGCTATTGGGGAGAACAGGAAGTAACCATTCGCGGTGTCCAGAGTATGATCCCGATGCCAACTGGTTTTATGGGTTGTGCGATTCTTGGCGGCGGCAAGCTCGTGCCACTTGTGGATATTGATAACATGCTCACTTGGGCGATCGATGATCTTGATGCACCTCCCAGCAAAACACTTACATTGCCATCTGAAAGAAGCGATCGTCGAGTTACTGTTCTAGTCGTTGATGACTCAATTAATGTCCGCAGGTTCTTAGCGATGACCTTAGAAAAATCTGGCTATCGGGTCGAACAGGCTAAAGATGGACTGGAAGCAATGGAAAAATTGCGAAAACTACAAACGCTAACCCAAAATGATAGAGTCAGCGTAGTGATCTGTGACATTGAGATGCCTCGACTAGATGGGTTTGGCTTCTTAGTTCAATCTCGTGGTGACGAGAGTTGCAAAAATATCCCTGTGGTGATGCTCACTTCTCGGAGTGGGTCAAAGCACCGAGATTTAGCGATGCGTCTGGGAGCTTCAGCCTATTTCTCTAAGCCTTTTAAAGATAATGAACTCTTGCAAACTTTATCTCAACTTGTTGCGAAATAAAAAAACGAAAACCAATTAATCACTAATCAATTATGCCTGCTATTTCTTCTCTGCGATCGCAACGTCTTTTAGAACTCCGTCCTGAAAACGAACAGCAATATATCGCTTTTCGACTCCGTCTCGCATGGTTTATTGTCCCAATCGAATCCATTTACCGAGTAATTTCCCTCGACAAACATATCCCTAAACTTACCTTTTCAGGTCAGAATGTCGCAATCATCGATCTTGGGAAAATATTATTTGGTCAGGGGCAATTAAAAGCAAGTAGTATTCCACAGCTATTTGTCAATGGCGCGGTCGTGGCTTCAAAACCATCGTTAATCGTTGTTCGGAGCCAAAATGAGGATTTAGTTGGCATACTTAGTAATTCTCAACCAGCACTCCAAAAAATCGCACAAGATCAACTTGTACCGCTGCCAGCAACCTATAGCCAACGCTGGAAAGTTGACTTTATCAAGTCTATGACACTCCCTGCTAAAGATATTCCTTCTCTATTTGCGATCGACTGCGATCGCCTTATTGCATCCGTCTTAAAGAAGTAAGACATAGACAGCAAAACCCAAGAATTATTGGTGCAGCACTGCACCAATAATTCCAAAACATAAAATGGCGTAGCCATTTTATCCCACATTCAGGAAGCCCTAAGTAGGGCTTCCTGAATGTGGGATAAAAGCCTGCTAAATAAGGACTTCAAGCTTTTTTTGCCATAACAAGTGCAAGGTTATAGCGCCTAGAGGCTCAAAACCCTTGCACTTCCGTAGAAAATCGCTGGGTAAATTGGGGAAATATGCGACAAAACACTATTTTTAAAGCTATATTGCCTTTAAATTCGCTCTGTAGACTTTTTCAGCAAGCCCTACTTACATACTATTTCGATCGCCATGTACCATGAAAACCCATTGGCACAATGCTCGGCAGTTCTAACCGACAGACTGGCTCAGAATCCAAGCGATCGCTATCAAATACCCACACTTCCGAACATTCGCGATCGCCATCAAACACTACTGTAATCACATAGCCAGAATCTGGATTGACGGAATCAGACGCAAATAATGGTTCCATTGGATAGCGATTTGCACCGAGATTAGCTTCGGTAAGCGTATTAGTTTGGTAATCGTAACGGGCAATCGTTCCAAACAGTTCTTGATTAATCACTGCATCTGGGCGATGAATGGAAAGATAGGTATAGCGAGAATTTTGACCAACGTGAGAAGGAGCGACGCTAGGAAACTCAGAACCGCGATCGCATATTTGCAAAGACTCCAGAAATTCTCCTGTGTTTGGGTTGAGGCGCATTTGCCAGAGAGTTCCCTTGGCTGTGGTTTTCGTTTTACCAGAAGCAACTTCTTTGAGATATTGATTGGTCGCAAAGTCTGGATAACGCACTAAATCAAAGACAAGATTGCCATCGCGATCGCTATAGCCATTACCAAAATGCCATTGATACCAAGGTTCGGCAACGTTGCGGCTGACCAATTCGAGATTGTGGCGATCGAACACCAAGATCTCTGTTCCCTCTTCAGGTTTCCAAGCCAATGAATCGCTGTAACTTTGCAAATTCAGCAATAAAGGAAAGGGATTCATGCGTAAGGGCGGCACGCAGAAAATTAGATAATCACCTGCTAGTACAAAGTCATGAATCATTGGTAAACCAGCCAAAGTTGTCTGATTCTTTTTGAGCAGATTGCCATGGCGATCGCTACGATAAATGTTTAAAGTTGCATTTTTGCCATAGGAAACCCCAAAGTTAAAAATCTCACCAGTATTGGCATCGCGCTTAGGATGAGCCGAATAGGGAAGTCGGTTTTCCAAACCTTCGAGATTCTCTATACCAGATGTTTCTAGAGTTTCCAAATCGAGAGCATGGGGTAATCCTCCTTCCCATAATGCGAGAAGTTTGTCAGGCAAAGCGAGAACAGAGGTATTCGCCACATTCTTAGAAGTTTTACCGAAACGTTGCCACCATTTACCTGTGGCGGTCATGCCATAATTCCCATAGATCAATTTACCAGCGCTTTCTTCTTCGCGATATCCTTCTGTTTGGACATAGCGATAGGTTGCTCGCGCCTGTCCCTCAGCAAAATGCACCGCCAAAATTGCGCCATCGCCATCAAACCAATGTCCCACATGAAATTCACCACGCTCCAATCTTGCGGGTCCATTGCGATAGAGAGAACCTTTGAGATTTTCAGGGATTTGTCCAGAGATTGTCGAGAGTTGGGTGAGAGGAAATTCGCTAGCTGGTTTAGCGATCGCCTTTGCCCAAGATGCTTGCTGTACTTGTTTGTCAATGGTTGTATTCATAATTTTCTCTTTAATAGGTTCTAAGAAGAATAAGGGGTTCCGTCTTTACGGGTAAATTGCCAACCTTGTTCGGTTGCAATGGCAACGAGATCGTCATCGGGATAAGTTCCTGCATCATTGGGAGTGCGATCGCCAATTTCTAAATAAGTCGCAACTTGCTCGTTATGATTATAAAGACAATGCCCATTGGCAACACCCGCAGGGAATCCCGCCGCTTGCCCTGCTGATAAAATCGATTCGCCTTCATCGGTAATCAGGGTTAATTCACCTGATATCACATAGATAAATTCATCCTGTTTGGTATGCCAATGACGAAGCGCCGATCGCGATTTTGGCAAAAGTGTGGTTAAATTCACACCAAAGTTTTTCAATCCTGTTGCCTCACCTAAACGTTTTTTCTCGCGTCCTGCAACTACGGGTTTAAAGCGATCGGGATAGTTACTGCCTGTGCGGCTTGGGATTTGGTTAGGATCGATGATAGTCATTAATTTAGGATGGAAATTCTTCTAAGTTGCAGCAATTTTCTCCATAGATTTACGAACTTCATTTTTTACTGAATCTTGTTCAGCTTGAGTTTGTAAATATTGCCGATACCATGCAATTGTATTGCGAATTGCTTCGCGATGAGGTGTGGCAATATCGCCAAAAGCCCTGACAAACTTAGAACTGTCAACAACAAATGAATTCTCAAATTGATACATCATCTCCACCGATTCGGCGGCTTCAGGAATGAAAAATCCACCAATTCGCATCATCAATTTGCCCATGCCATTCATTTTTGGTGGTAGTCCCAATTCTTCAAAAAGAATATTCAGCATTTCTCTTGTGGAAATCGTGGGCGCGTTGGGAATATGCCAGACTTGCCCGATCGCTTCATCTCGCTCTCCCAAAATGATCATCGCTCTCGCAAAATCTTGAATGTAGGTATAGGTATGAGGTAGATCCAAGTTGCCGATCGCTTCGGCGGTCTTGCCTTGCAGGGCAGGAATAAAAACGCGATCGCCAAATACAGAATTGAGAACGCCTTCACCATAGAAATCAGAAGCTCTGGCGATCGCTACTTGGGCTTTTCCTTCGCGATGAGCAGTCATCAAGGTTTCTGCAAGTTGAGCGCGGATCTTACCCTTATTTGTAGTTGCGGCATAGGGCATATCTTCGCGCATCGGGTCTTTGACTTTGCCATAGCCATAGAGACTATCGCCGTAAATCAGCTTTGCACCGCTAGCGATAGCACCTGCGAGAATACCTTGCTGCAAGGGCGGAAACTCTGTCACCCAAGCTTTGAAATTGTATTTTGGACCCGCACAGTGATAAATCACTTCTGCACCTTTGCAAACTTTCTGCGTAAAGCGTGGATCGGCAGCATCACCGAGAACCAATTCCACACCTTGAGGCAAATTCTCCCGATTGGTGCGACTTACCATCCGTATTTGTTTGCCCTGTGCGACAAGTTGCTGTGCGATCGCCTTACCTAAAGTCCCTGTCCCAAAAACAACTTGAAAATCCTGTTGAGAAGCATTCATGATTTTGTCTCCTTTCAATAGCTAGCTTGTTTTCTTGTATTCAACTAAGCTAATATGCACTTAATTGAATATAGGAAATAATATATACTCAACTAAGTGCATATGTCAACCTCAAGTCTAGTTAATTTTCAAAAATATGTCCCTTGCTTACGCCATCTTGGTTTCATTGATTTGTGAGCCAAAAAGTGGTTACGACCTCGCCAAACAATTTGATGGTACGGTGGGATTTTTCTGGCAAGCCACACACCAACAGATTTATCGTGAGCTGTCAAAACTAGAGCAACAAAGCTTGATTGTGGCTGAAGCGATCGCCCAAGAAGGACGACCCGACAAAAAAATATTTTCAGTAAATGACTTAGGTTTATCTCACTTGAAAACATGGTTACTGCAATCGAGTGAGGTTGCGCTGGTTAAAGATGAATTTCTGCTTAAAATTTACGCGGGTTATCTAATTCCTGAAGAAGCGATCGCCCAAAAGATCAAACATCATCGCCAGCTACATCAAAAACAACTAGAAATTTATCAAGCGATCGAGCGTAACTTTTTTAGTTCACCTCAAGATTGTCCCAAAGAGTCCCGTTTTGCCTATTTAACACTCCGCCGAGGGATCAACTTTGAGCAAGGCTGGATCGATTGGTGTGATGAAGCTTTAGAGCTTTTAACAACTTGGCAGTAGCTGTACGAGTGGCGATCGCTAGGTTAAACTTTGTAAAGTAACAAGTAAAACAAAAAATACAAATTAATTCTAAAAATCAATGAGCGAAAAGATCGTGTGGACTGCTGAAGCTGAAGCCAAGCTTAAAGATATTCCCTTCTTTGTACGTCCATTTGCGCGTAAAAAGATTGAAAAATATGCTCAGGATAATAGCTTCTCGCCAATCACTGTCGATGTTTATGATCAAGCTAAAAAAGTGTTCAATAAAAAATACGATCAAATGAATTGAAAAGAATGAGCCTCTAAGAGGTTCATTCTTCTCAATTCATTTGACGAAAGATTTGCTCAAGTTCTTACGCGGAGCTTACCAAATATGAATGAAACATCGGGACATGTAGGGGAATCAGTCTGGAAAAGGCTGCGACATGGCAACATTGCAACCTGCGAAGAAGCATTGCAGCTTTTAGTAGATATTGAAGGCAATGTGCATTTATCTTGTCTTGACCAAGAGCTTACGCACCGTTTTTTTCGAGAATTTGAAGACCGCAGCATATTGCCACCAGTAATTCCTCTATTACTTTGGCGCAACTGTTTTTATATTGGAAGTCCCAAGCCTCTAACAGATGACCATATCAAGCTGATTAGCGATCGTACCTTGACCGATATCAAAACGATCAAGATTGCAACGACTAGTTATCGCACATGGTTTCGTCGCCAAAATATTCCGAATCCAAACGAGATCCATTCAGCACAGGCGATCAATCCGCTCACAGGGGAAACAGAGCAAGTTGATATTGTCGAGGCTACAGATCTTTATCTATCTCAAGCTGTCGATCAAACCCGTCGGATTAATGCCTTAATGTCGATCGCATTACAACATCGGGCAAGTGACATTCATCTAGAGCCGACTCCCAAAGGGCTTCGGGTACGCTTTCGCATTGATGGCATTTTGCGCGATATCAAAACCTTACCACTCGAAATTAGCCGCAAAATTATTGTCGCCCTGAAAGTGATGTCCGACATGGACATAGCCGATAGCCGACGTCCTCAAGACGGACGCATTGGCAAAGAATATACCAGCGACGAAAGCCTGCACCGTAATCTCGATATGCGGGTGAGTACATTGCCCTGTGTCTGTGGTGAAAAAGCAGTAATTAGGCTTTTGCCCCGTGACAATCCTTTCTCGAACCATTTAGAAAATCTAGGATTCAGCGATCGCACTCTGAAAATTTACGACAGTTGGTTACGACAGCCTCAAGGACTGATCATCATGACTGGCCCAACTGGTTCAGGTAAAACCAGCACTCTTTATACGAGCTTGCAAGCGATCGCTCAAGAACATGTCAATGTGATTACCGTTGAAGACCCTGTCGAATATATCCTGCCAAATATTACTCAAACTCAAGTCTGTGAACCCGCAGGCATGACCTTTGCCGCAGGGCTACGCGCAATTTTGCGACAAGATCCCGATATTGTGATGGTGGGCGAAGTTAGAGATCCTGAAACCGCTGAAACCGTTGTTAGAGCTGCTCTAACAGGACATTTGGTATTATCGACAATGCATACAAATGATGCAGCTAGTGCCATTCCTCGCCTCAGAGATCTTGGCCCAGACCCAGGATTAATTAGTGATGCTCTATTGGGTGTCGTCGCTCAGCGGCTAATTCGTAAAAACTGTCCTCATTGCTCAGCGCCCAATCATCCAACTTTGTCAGAGCTACAATCTCTCAGACTCGATCGCAAAGATATTGATCCCAGTCTTTGGCGTAAAGGGAAGGGTTGCGAAAAATGCTTTTTCACTGGTTATATTGGGCGAGAAGCAGTGGTCGAATTGATCGATATTGACGATGCTTTTCGCCAAATGATTTATGAAGGGACGATTACCCAAATGAATCGTTATCTTAATGAAATTGACTTTAATTCATTTCGACTTGCAGCGATCGACAAGCTTAACTCTGGTATAACCACGACCGAAGAAATTTTGCGCGTCTTACCCCGTAGTGCTATATACCGAGTCAATTCTCCTATTTCTCGCCAAGCACATATCAAGGCTGTTAACTCATAAATAAAAATCAAAACCCAAGAAGATAATGGCGGAGCTTCGCTCCGCCATTATCTTCTTGGGTTTTATGCACTAATAGGCGACAATTATATTTATGGCTGAACTTTTACTCCACGCCAAAACGCAATATGACCTTTGATCTGCTTTGCCGCATCCTTTGGCTCAGGATAGTACCAAGCTGCATCTTTGTTAGTCTCGCCATTAACTTCGACACTGTAATAACTCGCTACCCCTTTCCAGCCACAAGTTGTATGCGTATTGCTAGGTTTGAAATATTCCATATTCAGCGCATCGGCAGGAAAATACTGATTGCCATCGACAACTTCACAGCGATCGCTCTCCGCAAGCACAACTCCATTCCAAATAGCTTTTGTCATAAATTTGAGGTTTGTAGAATTAATTGATGTATTTAGAACTTACGCAAAAGAACGAAATCAGAACGATTAACGAATTTACAGAATTTCGCTAGACATAGCGCGGGCAAAGCACAAGTTACATCTAGCCGATCCTTAAGCCCTAGAAAATACAAGGACAATTTATAAATTGCATTCAATCGCAATATTAGATTTTCCGGTATTTCTGCGTAAGATTCAGTTGTTATTGTAATGTTTGATAGACTTAGCTATACAACTTTAACGATACGATAACGGTCTAAGTATAAAATACTTGAGATGCTGAATTTTTTAGTTTTGATCCAGTAAGGCTTCAGATATGCTTCTAATCACAGTTGGGACAGAACAATATCAATTTAACGCTCTAATGCATTGGATAGAATTGTTGATTAAGTACCAACTAATCAATGAAGATGTATTAGTACAATACGGCTTTTCAACTCATTTCCCTGATGGATCTAAGGCTTATCGGAATTTATCTGAGCATGAATTTTTAAACTTTGTTGATCGAGCTAGTTTAATTATTAGTCATTGCGATGAGAATACGGCTCTGCTGTTAGAAGACAAAGATACCCCATTTGTTCTCGTACCTCGTTTACAAAGATTTAGAGAATATATTGATAATCGTCAAATGGAAGTTGCCGATGAATTTGAACACAGAGGAGTTGCGATCGCTAGATCTCCGGGAGATTTAGTCAAATTTATTAAGTTACAACAATCTACAGTAATTCCTAAATTTGATGAGACTCAATTATGTGAATATTTAAAAGATCGATATCCATCACAAAAATTAATGCTTGTTTGTGGTGCTGGTGGTTATTTCCGCTATATGAAAAGCCTAAAAAGTTTTTGGGAAAATTATAGCGATCGCCTATGGATATCTATACGCACGAATACCACTGAGCGCGAGATTGAAAATGTTCATCGGTATTGGGGATATGCTCCTGTAAAAGATAACTTCGTAAATTTTATCCGTAATGTAGCCCTAGCCTTCAGAGTTGTTCCTCGACAGAAACCAGATCTAGTTGTTTCTACAGGCTCAGGATTTGCCCTTCCTTATCTACTTATTGCCAAGTGGTTTTGTGGTAGTAAAGTTGTTTTTATAGAATCAAAAACTCGCTTTCAAGATATTGGGTTACCTGCATGGGTATTAATAAAATTGCGGGTACTCGATCTAATTATTGTCAGAAGTAAGGCGATCGCAAATCTTTATCCCAAAGCTGTTTATATTCCTGTTAGTGATGGAAGCAATAACGAAATCAATCAAAATAGAGATTACAAACAAGCGTCAATAGTGACTTTTGATGAAGTTGCATTTATATTTAGTCCCGAAAGATTGGTGTTTTCTTCTGCCAGAGAGTTTTTGATCGATTTTCAAACTATTTGCAATAGCGATGAACACTATAAGAAGATTGTGATAGATATGAGTCACACTACGGTTATGGACAGTGCGGGCTTAGGAGCTTTAACCAATTGCCTCAGAATAGCTACTGCAAACAAGACCAAATTAGCTCTGTGGAGTGTAGGTGAAGCTGTTGGCGCTTTGATTAGATTATCTTCTCTTAGCAATTTATTTATAACTGAGCCAACCAGCAATACCTTCCGATATTCTAATTCAATCCAAATGACTAAAGTTAGAAATATTACAATGTTTGGGTTATTTCTGTTTCGGACACAGCAATTACTCAAAAGAATCCCTGTTCTCAGGATTTTCTACCCAATCCTAAAATTTCTTTTCCCTTTCATTGATATCGACCCCAGTGTGCCTGTACATCCTTCTGTCCGCAACCCTCTTAAAAGAATAATTGATATCGTAGGCTCATTAATTGGCTTAAGTTTTACTGCTGTTATATTTATTCCACTTGCGATCGCGATCGCATTAGAAAGTAAAGGTGGTGTTTTGTTTGGACAAGTTCGTTGTGGTCTATTGAGTAAGCCATTCAAAATCTGGAAATTTCGATCGATGGTGCAGAATGCTGAGCAACTTAAAATAAAGGTTGAGAATCAGGTTGAAGCAAGTTCAAATATCCCTATTGCGGAAGGAGATGATACGACCGCAAGTGGTAAATTTTTTAAGAATGCCAATGATCCTCGTGTAACTAGAATCGGTAAGTTCCTAAGAAAGACTAGCCTTGATGAATTTCCGCAATTTTGGAATGTCTTAATCGGTGATATGAGTTTAGTCGGAACTCGTCCTCCTACATTTGATGAGATTAACTCCTATGAATTAGAAGTGGAATATCATAATGAGCGCTATACAGAATGGAATCGTCTAGATGTAAGACCAGGAATTACTGGCGTATGGCAGGTGAATGGGCGATCGAGTGTTAGATCTTTTGGTGAAGTAGTTAACTATGATATTGAATATCGTAAAAATTGGAGTATTTGGTACGATCTCAAATTGATTGTTCAAACTTTTCTAGTTCTATTTGACAAAAAGAATAAGGCGGTGTAGACCAAAAAGAAAGCTGACATTCTCAATAGGTGGAAGTATGCTTAAGCTAAAGCATTCTAACTTTGTTTTTCTCCAACAAAAAATCAAGGTGCAAAGCACCTTGATTTTTTGTTGGAGAAAAACCGGTTTGCGATTTTTTTATTTGTTTTTAGAGTTTTGAGTAGCTTTAACTATTTGCTGCTGAGACTTCCAAGCCTCCCTCAAATAGCCAAAGTTAAGTTTAAACTCTTCGCCTCCCCACCAACTGCCTAATCGTCCTTCATCCCAAGAAGCAGAAATGGCTCCGTAGCTGAGGCCTACAACTCCTATGCCCAGAAACAACATACTCAATAAAACAACTGCTGAAGTTGGAAGATCGACAATGTGTTTACTAACAAGAAAATAGCTGACGATAAATGTTGTTATCCCTAGCCCTGTAGGAATACCGCAGAAAAGAGCCGCCCGACGGATTATTCGACGGTTTACTTCCTCAGGTATGCCTAGAGAATTAATGGTTTTGGGATTAGAGTTTGGATTGACAGTACTTTTTTTAGCATTTATCGTCGCAGCAACAGGAGCAGAAGGCGTTTTCTTTGACTCCTTAGACTCTTTTGTTTTCTTGCTGCGATTATTTGGCTCGAAAGGGATACGGTCTGTGGTCGGTTTACTCACGTTAGCTCCTTGATTTAGCTTCTTGTTTTCACACCTTTACAGGGGCAAGTACAGCGTGAAGCGATCTAGACTAGCCTCTTACTCCGAGGCTTTGGATTAGTTGTTTGTAATGAGCGCGATCTTGATTGCGAACATAGGCAAGTAAGCGCTTACGTTGACCAATGATTTTCAGCAAACTACGACGAGAGGAAAAATCTTTAGGGTGTAGCTTCAGGTGAGTAGTCAATTGGGTTACTCGCTCGGTCAATAATGCAACTTGAACATCTGAAGAGCCAGTGTCAGTTGGATGCTTTTGATATTCAGAGAAAATTTCTAGTTTGCGTTCTTGCAACAGTGCCATGATAAAAACTTTAAACGTGTTTTGAGGTGTACGTGACATAGACTCGACACTAAATGCCAGTTAATTTTTAATTAGGCTTTACAGTGCGGGTTTCCCAACCTCGCGATTGGGCATTCCTAGTTATTCCCAGTTTTGGGATTTCGTCACTTATCTAGAGCAGTTATTTACTCACTCTTGGACAGATCGACTGCATAGGCGGTTTCCGTTTCTCAGTAGTCTCTGAGTACATTGCATGGCGATCATCCATGCTTTCTTAAGGCTTTAGCTTTCAGACATACTAGCCTATCATGATTGAATACATATTTTGCAAAACAAATAAAGCGGCGAAAAGCGCCGCCTTATTTGTTAATGAGCTGAGCCATTACCATTATATTTGTCGGTATCGTAAAAGCCATTACGAGTACCGAAGAACAAGCAGCTAACTGTAAACAAGATGGTCAATATCGGCAGAATTACTTTTAGATCAAGCATGTTTTCAGGTTTTTGGATAATAATGATTCTGATTTTTATATTTTAACGTCAGTTAGACGAAAATGGAAAATGTAGTTCGCACTTTGAGTTAAGGAATGATAATTTAATAAAACCCAAAATTGGTTCGGCGGGCTTCGCCCGCCGAACCAATTTTGGGTTTTATATGCACATGTAATTTATTTTGCACAAGTACTTAACAACCTTTTCTGTCATTTACGCAATGAGTAGCACAAATGGCAGCTATCAAACTCACCTAATTTTAAATAAAAAACATTAAGAAAGCCATTGTAGATTGGCTTTCTTAATGTTTACAGAGCTTTACGCTTCATGCAATATAAAAAAATTATGCAAAGTTTAGAAAAAGGGTTTAGCTCAGAAAGCTGACCCTTTTTCTAAATTAGATATTGCTGCTATCAGCATTGTCAGAAGTATCAATATTATCGACACTAGGACGATAGCTCTGCTCGAAGGCGTAGCGAACAATCTGCGAACGATTCTCAAGATTCAGCTTAGTCATGATACTGCTGAGATGAGTTTGAACTGTTCGTGGGCTGATTTGAAGACGTTTGCCAATTTCTTTGTTGGTAAAGCCTTGGACAACTTGCCAAAAAACCCTCTCTTCAGAAGGAGTTAGTGTAGTGCGAGAGACTGGAGCAGTGGGCTGCTGAAATACCCGCATATGCTCACTAGAAGGTCGATGTGGTTCACGTTTATGTGGCGAGAAGAAATCTATATCAGTTTTGCCAATGGTCATGCGATCGCCACTTTTCAGTAAAATGGGGAATGTGATCCTCTGGCCGCGCATGAAAGAACCATTGCGGCTACCAAAATCGACTAGGTAGAAGCTACCAGACTCATTGTTATTGCTACGATTTTTGGGATCTCCTTTCACAGAAGAATCAAATGCATCGTTTTTTGGCGCTCCTACGATTTGCAATGTAGCGTGATAACGAGAAACCCATTTATCTGTTAATACAATTGAGTTGTCATAGCCTCTCCCAATTGTCCAGAAATCTGCGTTTATAAGTGGAATCATTTGCTGCCCCTCATCTGCATGAACGATCAGGTAGGGATGTGGGTGTAGAAGTGTCACTGAACTATTAGACAACTTTGTTGTGTGCATCTCAATCAATTGCCAATATAACTTATTTATATATTGTGGGACGATTTTAATAAATTTTGAGTTCCTTTTTTGAATTCATGGCTTTTGCTGACATATTCTGTCACGATATCTTTTGACATTAATTTTCTGACATTAATTTTCTGACATTAAATTTTCTATGTAATACCAAAACACAAAACGGCTATGCCATTTTGCTTTTTTAAAACCTTACTGGGTTTGGTTTTCAATTCACAAAAGTGTGATCACATTTTTGTGAATTGATATAATTGCTATACTCACTCATATAGGAATTCTAAATATTTTGCAGAAGATTTCACCCAATAGGTCTTTGCTTCTACAAACTTAGAAAATCACAGATGATTTAGGGTTGTTATATGAGTGAAAAATTTTATCAACACTGATTAACAAAGCGAGAGAAATGCAATATATGTTACTTATTTTCTTGACATTACAAACCATATAAATTCCATAAGTTTTTGTAAAAAAACAATGATTTGGATCGCGATCTCCATACAGTTAATACTTAGCGTAGGATTGCTATGGGCTTCATGGCAGGTCTGGATGTTGCGCAGTACTCTACGATCAACAGTAAAAACTGTAGATGGCTGGACAGAAGCTTGTGAAAATGGCTTACTAGGATCTACCCCTAACCTTGAAGTCGTTCTTGGTGGTGTTGGTTCGGCACGCAAGCAATACCAAATGTTGCAAATTCAATTAGAAAAAATCCGCAAATTATTGTCTGTACTTGTGCGTGGTGTATCCTTTTTAAGGAGTAGGTGGCAACAGTCGCGGAAAGGTACATCTAATGGTGTGTCAAACTCTCTAAATAACAAACCAAACGGCAAGTCAAACAAACGTTTGTCAGGCAGCAAGTCGTCAGGGAGCAAGCATAATGTCAAACGGCGCAGGTAAATTTTTCGGTGGATTGATCGTGGGTACTGCGATTGGTGCGGCAGTTGGTGTATTATTTGCGCCGAGATCAGGCAAAGAAACTCGACAAGTTTTGAAGCGATCGGCTCAGGACTTACCGCAACTAGCTGAAGAGTTAGGTTCTAATGTGCAGTATCAAGCTGATCGCTTTACTGAGCAAGCCCAACGAACTATCGATGAAACGTTAGTCCGTCTACAGGAGGCGATCGCTACAGGACAAGAAGCTAGTCGCAAGCTACAGGAGGAATTAGCTCTATCAATGGGTGGTTCGCCAAATAGTGCGATCAGTGAAGGTGACCATGCTATTGAAGATGAAGAATAAACCTTTAAAACAGTCTTGAAAGAGTAAACACCTATAGGAAATTATGTCAGAAGCGATCTTTCTGCTAGGTTTATCATTTTTATTGGTGGTCGTTTGTCTGACGATTCTTTTGCTAACGGCAATCCCTGCTTTTCAGGAATTGGCAAAAGCTGCCAATAGTATTATTCGCTTAGCTGACACCTTAACGCGGGAGTTACCTGCGACACTCGAAGCAATCCGGATGACAGGGCTAGAGCTAAGTGAATTAAGTGATGAACTCAACCAAGGTGCAAAAAGTGCTGGCGAGGCTGTTAAGCAAGTAAATGATGGAATCAAGGGTGTACGCCAAGGTGCTTCTAATGCATCGATCGCAACTAAAAGTGCATTTGCTGGCTTAAAAGCTGGCTTAAAATCTCTCGGCCGTCCGCGTCGTCAAAAGCGATCGCCGACAGATATATATCCAGAAAATTTACGCTCTAGTAATCTACCTCCTGACGACTTAGATGAAAGCGAAAATGGCATTACTAGACAAAATCGGCTAGTTACTCCTGATGAAATTCGCTCTGAGGGATTTATGGGAGATTTGACCCCAGATGAAGATTAAAAAAAGGTTGGTGCTTTCACCAACCTTTTTTTAATGTTGACAGCGATCGCAGACACCATTAACAGTTACCTCGTAGCTATCAACTTTTAGACCTGCACGAAGTTTCCGAAAACTTAAACCTTCAAAGGCATCCCACTCAATATCCTCAATCTTGCCGCAACATCTGCATCGAAAATGGTGATGTGGCTCTACATTGGCATCATAACGACATACACCCTGCTCCAATAGAACTTCTCGCACTAATCCTGCATCACACAAAGTCTGAAGTGAAAGGTAAACTGTTGCCTGAGATGAGGTGGGCGCATCTTGGTTTAAATCATTTAGGATTTGGTCGGCGGTTGGATGATCTAGGCGTTCCAGTAAATTTGCATATACGGCAAACCGTTGTGGCGTGACACGCAACCCTTTAGATTTCAAGATTTGGACAACTCGATCCGCTTGCTTTTGCATATACACTTACTCCTGATTCACGTCAAATTTTCTTGTAAAGATCTTGCAGACTAGATTTACAGTTTTAAGAATTTAGTAATCTGCTCTATAAGATAGGAAAATTCAACTAAAAGATTTCAAATAAAAATTTCACAAGTAATGAGCATGTTTACTTACTTGATTTGCAACTATATCATTTCTATCTAAGAATCACAAATTTATTAAACTTTTTAAAAGAATTGAGTAATTATGGGTATTGACTAACTTCTAAATAAGAACTATTCTTAAAAATGTTCAGATAAGTATTTACCTCAAGAGAAAAATATGGCAGTTATTGAAACCGTACCAAGCGTTGTTTTTAAGACCCGTGTACGTGATGAATCTGTTGAAGGTCCTAACCCATATCGTTGGGAAGACAAGACTACTCAAGATCTTTTTGCTGGCAAAAAAGTAGTAGTTTTCTCTCTACCTGGTGCATTTACTCCTACCTGCTCATCCAATCACCTCCCTCGTTACGAAGAGCTTTACGAAGAATTTAAAGCTCTAGGCGTTGATTCAGTTATTTGTATCTCAGTTAACGACGCTTTCGTTATGTTCAAATGGGGCAAGGAAATCGGTTCTAAGAATGTATTCTTGCTTCCTGATGGCGCTGGTGAGTTTACCCGCAAGATGGGAATGCTTGTTGACAAATCAAATATTGGCTTCGGTCTTCGTTCTTGGCGCTACTCGATGTTGGTTAACGACTCTAAGATCGAGAAGATTTTTGTAGAACCCGGCTTTGCTGATAATGCTGGTAGCGATCCTTTTGAAGTATCTGATGCTGACACAATGTTGGCTTACCTCAAGGGTGCTGAAGCTACGGGTGTGTCTGCTCCTCGCCTTGCCTTTGTTGGTTAAAGCTCTATTCCAAAAGATAAATAATTTTTAAATGACTTGCGAAGCAAGTCATTTAAAAATTATTTATCTCCTACTTGTATATTTATACTGCCATGAAACTCTCTAGCAAAAATCTTAATCAACGCATTGATACTCTCTACGATGCGATCGTCGTTGGTGGTGGTATGGGAGGTCTATCGGCGGCGATCTATCTAGCTCGTTATGGATTGAAGTGTCTAGTGATCGAAAAAGGGAAAGGGCGATCGCTATGGATGCAAGATTTGCGTAACTATGTCGGTCTTGATCCTCACACTCCTGGGCGCGATATTTTAAACCATGGAACCAAAACATCCTTAGATTGGGGAGCCGATCATCTGCGTGGTTATGTCGAGGAAGTAAACGATGAAGGCGAAACTTTTGCTGTAAAAGTGAAGGTTGGTAAGCAAGATAGTATTTATCCTGTATTTCGCAGTAAGTATGTGATTGCTGCTTCTGGAATTATGGACAATTTGCCACAGTTGGAAAATATGCAAAATGTCTATGATTATGCAGGTTATACGCTGCATGTCTGCATGATTTGCGATGGCTATGACATGTGGGATCAGAAAGCAGTTTTGATCGCGAATACGGAATCTCAGATCGGTGCTGCTTTTGTACTGAACTGGTTCACACCATATATTTCGGTTCTGACTCACGGTTTATGCACAGTCAGCGATGCAATGAAACAGAAGCTTGCTGAACATGGTTATCCATTGTATGAAGCCCCGATCGCTAAATTCTTAGGTGATAACCATAAACTCAGTGGGGTCAAACTTACCGATGGCACAGTTGTCGAAGCAACAACTGGTCTAGTTGGCATGGGTTCTGTTTATCACAATCATTATCTTAAAGGAATTGAGGGTCTGGAATGGGATGGGCAGAATTTGGTCACCAATGAGATGGCAAAAACTAGCCACGATCGCATTTTTGCCCTAGGCGATTTAAAAAAGGGCTTGAATCAAGTATCGATCGCAGTTGCTGATGGCACTGTTGCCGCAACCCAAATCTGGCGTAATATTCGTCGTGCTAGTCCCCCTCGTAAATGGGAAGAGAACATCAAAGTTGCTACTACGGTTTAAACAAAAAGCCTCGCTATGCGAGGCTTTTTGTTTAAGTTCCAAACGAGCGATCTCCTGCATCACCTAATCCAGGGACAATCCAGCCCTTTTCGTTCACAACTTCATCGATACAACCTGAATAGATCTGTACCGCAGGAAATTGTTGGTTGATTAGTTGTAAAGCTGGCGGAGCACATAGAGCATTAATAATCCTTATTAAGGAAGCATCAGCTCCTCGCTCTGTTAGCATTTTTAGGGTTGTAATAATCGAGCCACCTGTTGCCATCATCGGCTCAACAATGAAAATATGTGTTTGAGGCTCAAATCTCTCTGGCAAACGATTAAGATAACAACCTGCTTCTAGAGTTTCTTCATTACGTACTAAGCCAAGATGATAAACATTTGCTGTTGGCAATAGATTTTGGCATCCTTCAAGCATTGACAAGCCTGCCCGCAAAATCGGGACAAAAGCTAAAGGGATAGAACCATCGATCAACTGTCCTGATGCATTTCCCAATGGAGTTTCTATATTTACTTCTTGTACAGGCAGAAACTCCCGAACAGCCTCATAGGTAAGCCATTTGCCCATTTCGCTCATCGCAGTTCGGAATAAGGGAACTGGTGTATGTTTCTCTCGTGCGATCGTGAGCCAGTGCCGGATGATGGGATGAGGAGGAACATATACGCGCAATTGGGAAGCCATTGATTTATTTGAGTATTTCAGGATGATTAAGATGTGCAACATTTCTTGCAGCGCATCTTAATCATCCTATCAGTGATTTTGATTTCTGTTAGTAGAGCTTTTAAGAAGTAGTTTAAGGATTGGTGATGTAAGCCAGTAATTTAAGAGAATTTTTGTCAAAAGATCGTTTTAAAATAATCTTGCGATCGCTATTAAGTACTTGTGCAAAATAAATTACCCAAACCCGTAAAGTTGCGCCCCGAAGGGGCGCAACTTTACGGGTTTGGGTTTGTAATTAATTTGAATTATGCACATCTACTTAGTTTCACTGGTTGCTAATCAGTTCCTGTCCGACCAGTGATATCTTGAAAATGCTAAAGCTTAGCTCTCTTGGCAGATCTAGACTTCTGCTACAGCAAAAATTCCTTCTAAGCACAATAAGTTTAAGTTATTGAGTAGGATCGCAAATTGGAGCTTCTTGATTTTCTTCATTGTCAGGTGGAGGATCGATCTCTAGATTAAGTGCTTTAACATGCGGAAGTGACGCGCCTTCTAGTCCTTTATTAATTCGGACTGGTGAATAATCTAGGGTGACAAAAAGCGGATAATGGTATTCTCCGCGATCGCTAATGATGCTGCGATGCTTCCAAGGTAAAAGCCAATAATATTCTTCCCCTAAAGTGACTTCCACTTGCCGCCAACGCTTTAATAAAGCTGAATAGTCCTCATTAGGACGATGGATAAATACAAAAATTTCTTGACCAGTTTTTACTTTCCAGTCAGGATCGCACATGATCAAGGCAATATCGCACTGCAACTGAACGTGACTCTGAGTTAAGTTAGGGCTAGTAAGCTGTACGACTGGAAACGGGATTGAAATCAAGCTGTCACTGGGACGGCGTAGACTGGGAATCAACTCAAAATATGGACGATATTCTCTCAAAAGAGGGATTGCTTCGAGTGGATTGCTATAGTGGCTTAGGAGTGAGTCGTACTGAAGTTGAGGAGTACTCATGGGGTAATAATAGGCAAATGCACGAAGAATGTAGAACCTTTTTGGGAGTCAGAGTTGGGCGACTTTACTAAGATTTTGCCATTATGGGCGCTGACTATATAGTGAGATAGATATAATCCTAAGCCACTACCTTGTTTTTGATGATTGCCTTGGCTAAATCTTTGGAACAAGAACGCCTGCTCTTCTATGGGAACCCCTGCGCCTGTATCCGCGATCGCTATAATAGCCTCGGATTGATCTGATTTCAAGCTAACACTAATGTTGCCAGATTCGGTGAATTTGAGAGCATTACCGATTAGATTATTAAATACTCGCAATAACTCTAACCGATCTCCCTTAACCATGCCAATATCTTCAAGATTAGCAATTAGTTCAAGATTTTTAGAAATAGCGATCGGCTTAAGTTCCTGTAAAACTTGATCGAGTATTTCTTTCAAATCTAACGGTTGCAAATTAATTGTTTTACTACCAGATTCATAGCGATATACATCTAAGAGCTTATTTACCATTTCCAGTAAATTGCTATTGCTGCGTCCCATAATTTTGAGAGCTTCACAAATTTCGGGCGAAATCTCCCCCAGTACACCATCTTGTAATAGCCCTAACATCCGATCGGCTGCAACTAATGGTGTTCGCAAGTCATGGGTTAACCGTGAGACAAAATCTTGTCTTTGACGATCAATGCGATCGCGCTCAGCAATACTATGTTTCAATCGCAGTAAGGATCTTACTCTTGCCAATAGCTCATCGGCTTCGATTGGCTTGCGAATAAATTCATCAGCGCCGAGATCTAAACCTTTGACTGCATTGGCGCGATCGTAAGCCGTAATCAACAAAATCGGAATAAATGGCAAATCTTTCATTGCCCTAATGCGTCTTGTCACCTCGTAGCCGTCCATCACTGGCATCATTACATCCAGCAAAATCAAGTCTGGAGGCTCAGTCTCTATAACTTTTAGTGCATCTTGACCATTTGACAATGTGATAATTTCATATCCCTCTTCCTCAAGGATCGTGCGGACAAGAAATAGATTGTCTGGCACATCATCAACGATTAGTAAACGGTCGGGAGATTTCATTCAAATGCTCAATCAAAACAGAATTGCCATATAGATGTTGTCATGAAACCGTAATCTATGCAGTCATCCCGATGATAGAAATTGTAAAAAACATCAAGATTCCGTGCCGCAACTTAATGCACTATCCCTTGTTTTTTATAGTAATTCTCATTATAAAAATCGGGTTCATCATGAGGATTGCTGTTTTTTAAGGGCTACACTACACCATGCCTCTCATTGCTAATATGATGATGGACTAAACGAATAGCAAAAATTACAATACAAGTAAATATGCGCCATCATCTATTATTCATTCTTAGTACAATTGTCTTAACCATTAATGGAATTTCTATTGCAAGTGCAGAAGAACCCAAACCAGCCAATCAAGAGAAGTATGAATATCCTCAAGAAGTAATCAAAACTTTTATGAAGGGTTGTGGATTTACCAGTAGTAAAGCGTATTGTAGTTGCAGTATAGACAAACTGCGATCGGAATATACCTTTGCAGAGTTCGTAAAGATTGACACATCTGTCAGAGAAACTAAGCAAGTTCCTCCAGAAGTAATCAAGATATTTCAATCTTGCCGAAATGGTAAAATATAAGATAGGTGGAGCTTCGCGCCGCCTGTCTTATTAGGAATTAAGCATGGCAAGTATAGAGGTTGTAGTTATTGGTGGCGGGGCAGCAGGCTTTTTTGGGGCAATCCATGCAGCGCAAGCACCACATACGCGCGTAACTCTTTTAGAAGCGGGAAGACAGCCACTTGCCAAGGTGCGAATTTCGGGGGGTGGACGATGTAACGTTACCCATCACTGCTTTGAACCTTCGCAATTAGTGCAGAACTATCCTAGAGGTGGCAAAGCTCTGCGTGGTGCATTTTCTCGGTTTCAGGCTTTAGATGTAGTGCGCTGGTTTAATGCAGAAGGAGTGAAGCTAAAAACGGAAGCAGATGGCAGAATGTTTCCCGTTACCGATGATTCAGGAACAATTGTGGAAGCACTGATGTTTGCCGCTAAGAAATCTGGTGTAGTGCTTCGCAATAATGTTTTAGTGCAAAAGATTGAGCGTTTAGAAGGTGACAAAGGGAATAGCAAATTTGATGTGATTCTCAAAAATGGCGAAAATATAATTTGCGATCGCCTCTTGCTTGCCACTGGTAGCAGTCCATCGGGCTATGCGATCGCGCGATCTCTAAGACATGAATTGGAACCTCCCGTCCCTTCACTTTTTACATTTAATATTAAAGATTCTAAACTGCATGAGTTGGCTGGAGTCAGCGTTAACCCTTCTACAGTTAAGCTGTTAACATCAAATCCTAGTCCTGAAAAGAAAAAATCTGCTCGTAATCAATTAGAACAATCAGGCGCTCTGTTAATTACCCATTGGGGATTGAGTGGGCCCGCCGTTTTGAAGTTGTCAGCATGGGCAGCGCGAGAATTGCATGATTGCAACTATCATGCAAAATTAGCGGTTAATTGGATTCCTTCACTTAAAGTAGAGGCAATCAAGCAGATTTTGCTGAGTGCGAAGACTGAGCAGCCCAAGAAATTTATATCTAATTATTGTCCTGTCGATATCTCATTGCGTCTATGGGAATATCTGCTAGATAAAGCTGAAGTGGAACTAGAGAAACGTTGGGCAGATGTTTCTAATAAGGCAATTCAGCAAATTGTGAATGTACTAAGCGCGAGTGAATATGCGATCGCAGGTAAGGGTGTGTTTAAAGATGAGTTTGTAACTTGTGGCGGGATCCGCTTACAAGATGTTAATTTTCAGACTATGGAAAGTAAGATTTGCCAAGGTTTATTTTTTGCGGGTGAGGTGTTAGATATTGATGGTGTGACTGGTGGTTTTAATTTCCAGAGTGCATGGACTACAGCTTGGATTGCTGCGCAGGGGATAAACTCAGTTTGCTAGTCCAATTGATTCAGAACCTTTATTGTTTTGTTCTCACGGTTACCAGAAGTAACTAGTCTTTTTTGCTCTCTTTATCCTTTTTGACTTCATAAGGGATAATGGTCATAACATTGTAAATGCTCTGTTTGTTGTCTACTAATTCGTTTAGACTACTGCTTAGTGCGATCGCTTCAGGTTTTCCAACATCTTCAAACATAGCGCTACAGTTCCAATTCGTCATTATTGCCACGTCGTCACTATCCAAGCTTTTCAATACAATCACTGATTGAGGAATAGGTTGATTTTGCATAGTAGATGAAATCATCTCCTCAAGATTAGTCAAAACTTGCGATCGCATTTCAGGACTTTTGGGCGTTAGTTGAGTAAATCGGACTACGGCTTCTTTACCGCGCAATGCAGGAATAGCTCCTGAGATCGAAGTCTTGGCAGACACAATCTCAAATATTTGAGTTTGACTAGGTTCTGGAATCGTGACTGCACCATCTGGACTTTTGGACTTGCTAGTAGTGACCGTGGCTGAAGCTGGAATGTAAGCCTGATAGCTGTCTAGATCGTTCCATTGAGAGAGTGCAATCACTTGTTTGCCATCTTGGCTTTGTAGGAGTGAAAATCCTTTAAACCCTAAAGCCTTTTTCATGGGCTTATTGCTTACCTTGAGGGACTTGACAATGGCTTTCTGGGTTGTGTAGGAAGTTTCATAGATAGCTGCAACCTCAATAACATTAGTCGAAGTATCAAAAGGTAGTGAAGCCATAAACTTACCAGCTTGTGCGGGACTAACAAATGTCACAAAGCTGAAATAGACAAGTAAGCAAATAGTTACTAATGACTTAAAGTAAGCAATTGCTGGCTTAAGCATAAAATCCCTCGAGAAAGCTTATATTGGCAATATATTAACCATATTGATTAAATTGTACAATCGCTTATCCAATTTGAACTCTGCGAGAACTCATTTAATATGTGTTTCTAAACAAGGCTGAAACTCTTCCCAACGACGGCTGACTTGGGCGTAACAATCTGGAGGAAAAATCTTCAGATTTTGAAAAAGATTGATTTCGAGGTGATGCTCCATTTTTATGAGTAGAACAATCTCTTTGTCTGGAGCGTAATTACTCACTGCTTGTACAAGCACGGCAATCAATTCTTGATCCAAAGAAAAAGACTGAATCGAAGTGATTAATTCTTGTTCAGCAATAAATTGAGATTTGAATTGAGTTACCTCTAATCCTGTGTTGCTGGGAGCGATCGCACTGCGATCGACATCACAAATAACGACTCCGCGACCATGCTGCAAAAAGCCTAACCATGCGGAATAGCCGATCATCATTAGGTTTGAGTGAATAAAACCTTTTTGCCAATAGCCAAAGTTTCCTTGCCAGTCGCTATCTTTTAGCTTCATCTATTACCTCGTAGATGTAGATTAATGGATTCGATATAGATTTCGGCGGGTGTTCTGACTGTTTCTGCTGATGGGCAGAAAATCACAGTTGCGGGACAGCGTTGGATTTGCACCAATCTTTCCCCATTACTTTTAGTGAATGCTTCTCACTAAACCCGAAAGCTGATGTCACATCATAGCATTAGTATGTTTGTGAGCCCTCCACTCAATTGCAGGGCTTACAGCCCTAGTCCACTGAAGTGGCCTAGGGCATTACAAGAAAAAATGATTTATATAAAACCCCAAAATATTGCTGTGGGCAAAGCCCGCAGCAATATTTTGGAGATCGATTATTTCTTAGTCTGCTTCAGCAGACTTGAGCTTTTAGCCCGCACTTGAGCGCAGGGATGTGGATGATGACTTACAATAGTGAATAATCAGGACATGCTCAGTCGTCGATTAATTCAAATATGGATCTCGAACTTTCTCGATTTTATAATGCCTGTAATCCCATGCTTCCTGTGAATTCAGCCATTGAAGCGGAACGTAACTACTATGTCGATCTTTCAAAGGTGAGAGGAGCTAGGCTGCTTCAGGGGATGGAAAGGCAAATTACCACACTATCACCTGACAAAGCAACCTGCCAATTATTTACAGGGCGGATTGGTTGTGGAAAGTCAACGGAACTCTTGCGATTGAAATATTTATTAGAACAGCAAAAGTTTCATGTGGTTTACTTTGAGAGCGATCGCGTTCTAGAGTTGGCTGATGTTGCGGTGAGTGATGTGTTGCTAGCGATCGCAGGTCAAATTAGCAATAGTCTTGAGTCTAAAAACGTTATCATGAAAACCCCTGAAACACTCAAAAAGATACTGGGAGAATTAAAAGATTTATTGCAATCGCCAGTGGACTTTGGGGTAAATTTCAAGCTTTCACTCGGAATTGCCGAGATCACCGCACAATCCAAAAAGAACGATTCTATAAGAAGACAAATCAGAGAAAGACTCGAATCACGGATATCTAAAATCATTAATGCGATTAATGACGAGTTACTAGAGCCTGCCAAGCGCCAGTTACAATCCCAAGGAATGAAGGGACTTGTGGTTATTGTCGATAACCTTGATCGCATTGAAAATCGTATTGATGAAAAAGACCGCAACAAGGCTGGTTATTTATTTGTAGAACGCAGCGATCTGCGCGAACTTAAATGTCATGTTTTATATACGGTTCCATTTTTGCTTACTTTTTCCAATGATGCAGCGATCGTTGAGGATCGTTTTGGGACTCAAATTAAAACCTTACCAATGATTCCTACGAGTTTGGCAGATGGTGGCGAGTGCGCTACAGGTATGGCTTTGTTAAGGCAAATTGTCATGTCTAGGGCTTTTCCGTCGGCTAATCCTGTACAGCGTGTTAATGATGAGTTAGTCACCAAGGTTTTTGACAATTCGCAAACCCTTGATCGCCTATGTCAAGTTAGTGGTGGTCATGTTCGTGATTTGTTTAGATTACTATCAGCTTGCTTGCAACAAGAAGATCCACCAATTACGAGGGAATTATTAGAGGATACGATAGCATCGGAACGGAACAGTCTCATCAAAAAAATCACTGTGGATGAGTGGACATTGATTAGGAAAGTACATAAAGATAAACAATTGAGTGGAGAATCTGAATACCAGACTCTAATCAGGAGCAAATTTGTATTTGAGTATGAATATCAAAATGAAGGCTGGTTTGATGTAAATCCAATTTTGGCTAGTAAGCTAAGTAGTTAGTCATAAATAAACTAAAGATGCAAAGTTTAAGATCCCCGACTTTTTCTTTGCAATCAGAGATCAGTTTTGCTAGTCACTAAAAAAGTCGGGGATCTGGTCATTCACAGTTTTCTTTTGCTGACCTATAAACAGACAAAAATTATGAGTGTTGCCGATATTAATCAAAAAGCTTTGAAGCGGTTAACGCGCATTGTCCAGCTAGCGCAGGGATTTTCATTGTCGATCGTTTTATGTAATTATCGCGTATTGCAAAAGCGGGTGTTGCAGGACTTGCGATCGCGACTTTCGGCTCAGGGATTGCCCGAAACAGCAATCGCTATTCTCGAATTGGAAACAGATGCTAAGACTTTGCTGACTCCAATTCAAGAATTAATTAAAATGGTGTATCATTCGCCGTCAGAGCAAAAGCCAAAAGTTCTGATGGTTTTAGGATTAGATGCGGTCAAAGAAATTGAAGCGGTTTTAAAGTCAGCAAATCGAGTACGCGAGGAATTTGCGAATTGTTTAGAATTTCCGATGATCCTATGGTTGAGCGATCGCACTCAGGACATCCTCACCCGTGAGGCAAGCGATCTGGCGAACTGGACTACGGCGGGGGCGATTGAGTTTCGGTTGGAGCCTGTGGAGCTAAAGCTGCTAGTGCAAGCCTCGACAGAGGAGATGTTCGAGCGCTTTCAGGATGTTCGCAAACGTGAATCGATACGTACAGCGATCGCCGATCGGTTGCAACAGTTTGAGCTAAAGACGGCGATCTCGGAGTTGGAGATTCAAGAAATAGAAATAGATGAAGAACTGAGAGCAAATCTTGATTTTGCTTTTGGTTGTATTGCGTTTGCTGAGTCGCAACTTGATTTGGCGAAGGAACTATTTGAGAAAAGTCTCGCGATTTGGCGGGGTAAGAATCAACTCAAGCAGGCGGTTTGTCTGTTGCAATTAGGAATGTGCGATCGCAGCCAAGCTCTGCGTCATCGTTTTGACAAGGAGATATTTTATCTTTCGTCACAGCAATATTTCACGGAATGTCTCGCAATTTTCCGCCAATTGGAACGTGGGGATTTGGTGGCGGAATACATTAATTTTTTGACAGCGACAATGGAAGATTTGTTGAGTCGGGAAACCATTGAGAGCCTAAAAGCTCTCGTCCAAGAAGCACTTGCACTACATAAAATCTATCCCAATCAATTGCGGGAGGCTCACGATCGCGCAATCTTTGCCTCGGTGAGACTCTGGCAGCATGACTATGCATCGGCGCGGGAGTTGGCAGAGACTGCATTGCGGCTTTATCGAGAAGGAGAAGCGCTAAAACTACCGAATTTTCCATTTTCACAACGGTATGTCTATGGGAAGTATGAGCTATGGTTAGCAAAAGCCTTGGATGGATTGGGCGATCGCCAAGGTGCGATCGCTAGACTAGAAGCCTTAAGAGCTAGCTGGAATCATCAGTATGAGGCGCAGATCTATGTGTTGGTTTTGGAGGAATTGAGATCGCTTTATACCGCTGCAGGTTTATATTTGGAAGCATTTGAGACGAAGCAACATCAGCGATCGGTGGAGCAGCAGTATGGGCTACGCGCATTTATTGGGGCGGGTACGCTGAACCCTAAGCGGGAAGCGAACAATCCAAATATATATACAGAAGTTGCGAATCAGTCGGATAGCATTGCTCAAGAGATTGAGGCTTCGGGGCGGATGCTGGATGTGGAGAATTTGGCCGATCGCATCGGTCAGGCGCGATTTCCCTTGACAGTAATTCATGGCGATTCGGGGGCGGGGAAAAGCTCAATCCTTAGTGGTGGGTTGGTTCCTGCGTTACGCACAAAGGGAACAATTGACGGGCGGAAGGTTTTAGTTTTTGCGATCAAAGATTACAAAGATTGGAGTGGATCGGTCAAACACAAGCTCCAAAAATATTTTGGCGATCGCCGTCCCGATCTCGATCCGATTCAGCATTTCAAACGGAATATCGATGAGAATTATTTGACGGTATTGATTTTCGATCAGTTTGAAGATTTCTTTTTTAAGAAGGAAGATTTTCGCGATCGCCTGCCGTTTTACAAGTTTCTCAAGGCTTGTTTGCATACGGATTTTGTGCGGGTGGTGTTGTCGCTGCGGGAGGACTATCTGCATTATTTGTTGGAATGCGATCGCGCTGTGGATTTGGAGAAAGTAGAGAATGACATTCTCGGTAAGCAGGTGCGTTATTATTTGGGGGATTTTACGCAGGATCAGGCGCGAAAGGTGATCGATGCTTTGACTAAGCGATCGCAGTTACGTTTGGAGCCTGAGTTGATTGAGCGACTTGTGACGGATTTGAGTGGTGAGCAGTTGCGGATTTTGCCGATTGAGTTGCAGGTGGTGGGGGCGCAGTTGGAGTCTGAGGTTCCGCCGATCGCGAATCTTCAGCAGTATCTTGCCTTAACGAGCGATCCGCATCGCAAGCCGAGTGAGGTGTTGGTGGAGCGGTGGTTGGAGAATGTGGTGCGGGATTGTGGGGTGGCGAATCAGGAGTTGGCGGAGAGGGTGTTGTATGCGTTGACGGGGAATGAGGAGAAGCGTCCGCAAAAGACGCAAGCAGAGCTTGCTGGTGAGTTGTTGGGTGAGGTTTCTGGCGATGGATTGGGGTTTCGATCCCCCCCAGTCCCCCTTATAAAGGGGGGAGAAGAGTTAAGCCAAGTCCCCCTTTTTAATGGGGATGACGAAGGCAGGGGGATCGAACCTCTCAACGAAGCAGAAAATCTCTCGCTGGTACTAGCAGTTCTCGTTGGCTCTGGGCTTGCTTTTCGGGTGAGTAGTTCGCCTGATGATCGCTTTCAGTTGATTCATGATTATTTGGTTAGCTTTATTCGGAAGAAGTATGTCTTTGGTATGGCGGAAGAGTTGCGAATGACCAAAGAACAATTGCGATCGGCTTTAGCAGATAAAGAACAAGAACTCCAACGAGCAGAAATTGCCGAAATCGAAGCTTTGAGTATCTCTTGCGAGTCTTACTGGTTGGCACATCATCAACTTGAAGCCATGATAGCAGGAGTGAAGGCTGGACAACGGATTCTTAGTCCAAGCACTAGTAAAATAATTCCTGAATATCTAGCTAAGAAAAGTTTTGGACAGCTATGGAAATTTACGCACAACATTTATGAATATAATTGTCTTGAAGGTCATAGTAACTGGGTCAGAAGTGTAGCATTTAGTCACGATGGCAAAATAATTATTTCTAGCAGTGGTGATAAAACAATCAAATTATGGAATTTACAAGGTAAAGAATTACGAACCTTAAAAGGTCATACCAGTGATGTTTTAAGCGTGGCATTTTCTCCAAATGACAAAGTTATAGTTTCTGGAAGCTTTGACAATACACTAAAATTATGGAACTTAGAAGGTAAAGAATTATATACTCTTAAGGGACATAGCAAAGAAGTAAGAAGTGTTGCATTTTCTCCAGATGGTAAGCTTATTGCTTCTGGCAGTGCTGACAAGACTATAAAATTATGGAATCTAGAAGGGAAAGAACTATCTATTTGTGAAGGACATCATGCTGGAGTTAGAAGCCTATCATTTTCTCCAGATGGTAAAATGATTGCTTCTGGAAGCTTAGATAGAACTATCAAGTTATGGGATCTCGAAGGGAAAGAATTATTAACTTTTAAAAGCCATATGGGTGCAGTCTTGAGCGTGGCATTTGCTCCAAACGGTAAATATATTATCTCTGCATCTGATGATCATACAATCAGATTGTTGGATCTAGAAGGACAAGAATTACGCATATTCAAAGGTCATTATGCTGGAGTTAGGAGTGTTTCCTTTAGTCCTGATGGCAAAATAGTTTTATCTAGTAGTGACGATAAAACAATAAAATTGTGGAATTTAGAAGGTGAAGAAATTCTTACACTGGAAGGTCATAGCAATAAAATTTGGAGTGTAGCTTTTTCCCCCGATGGTCAAACAATAGCTTCTGGAAGTAATGACAAAACAGTCAAGTTATGGAACTTGAAAGATAGAGAACAATGTACTATTTTCAAGGGTCACAACGAGAAGATTTGGAGTGTAGTATTTTCTCCTGACAGTAAAACTATTGCCTCATGTAGCTTTGATAAAACTGTAAAATTGTGGGATCTTGAAGGGAGAGAATTAATTACCTTTAAAGGGCATACAGAGGATGTTAGAAGTGTAATATTCTCACCCGATGGTCAAACAATAGTTTCTGGAAGTAGTGACAAAACAATTAAGTTGTGGAACTTAAAAGGTAAAGAACTACTTACGATTAATGGACATAGCGGAGGGGTTTTAAGTTTAGCATTTTCCCCAGACAGCAAAAAAATTGTCTCTAGTAGCTTTGATCAAACACTCAAATTATGGAATTTAGATGGTAAAGAACTACTTACCCTAAACGGTCATAATAAAGAAATTCGGAGCGTTATCTTTTCACCTAATGGAAAAATGATTGCTTCTGGCAGTAACGATAACACTATTAAATTATGGAATTTAGAAAGTAAAAAAGTTCTTACTATTTATGGTCACAGTAGTGGAGTTTTGAGTGTAGCATTCTCACCTAATGGCAAAATGATTGCCTCTGGCAGTAACGATAACACCATTAAATTGTGGGATTTACAAGGTAAAGAAGTTCTTACTATCGATGGTCATAGTAGTGGAGTTGTGAGTGTAGCCTTCTCTCCAGATGGGAAAACGATAATATCTGGTAGTTTTAACAACACTATCAAATTATGGTATTTGGATGGCAAGGAACTACTTACGATTGAGGATATTGATTACAAATCATTTCGGAGTGTAGTCTTTTCACCCAGCGGCAAAATGATTGCTTCTGCCAGCAATAAGCACAAATATAATACGATTAAATTATGGGATATAGACTACAATCGCGCAATTTCTCAAGCCTGCGATTGGCTACGTCCTTACCTCACCAATAACCCCAATGTTTCTGAAAGCGACAGACAACTTTTGGAAAGTAAAAAGTAGAAAGTAAAAAGGAAAAAATTTGTATTGAGTATTCCATCACGTAGGGGCGTAGCATTTGCGCCATAATCTCGAACACCAACAGATAACCCCAATCCGCAAATGCTACGCCCTCTCCGCCTTCACCAATACATTGTCCCTGCGTTGTGAGGTTTTGGGCAGAGCATTCCCGAAGAAAGGTTGTCCCCAAATTTCATAAATCGCTGCGGGAATGCTCTGCCCCTACCAAATTTTTCCTTTTTCCATTTTCCTTTAATTTGTCCCTCCGTTGCAAGCATTTGCGCCACAATCTTAAAACTCAACAGATCAACCTCAATCCGCAAATGCTTCGCCCTCTCCGCTTTCAGCGATGAATTATCCCTGCCCTCTCCTCGCCACTTTCATCGATAGAAGATTGAGTAAACAGATTTGGCTAATGGAGTCAATTAGATGGCTTCAAGTTTTTAAAATAGTACTGTTTGTTTACTGTTTGTTCGCAAAGCGATGTAGGCTAATCTGAGAGTCATTATAAATTTAATATTCAGGTTTTACAAGTTTTGATTATAACTACACCGTCAAGCCTTGTCGCCTCTGACTTCCCAGCCATTTGTGGAAATGAAGACGTAATTCAACGCGCTGTGCAAGATGATGCGCCAGTATTTCTACCTAATAACAATCTACGTCTTGATGAGATTACCTCAGCTTTTGCCTGTGCGTTGCATATGCACCAGCCGACAATTCCCGAAGGAGCAAATGGAGCGCTAATTTGTAACCTCCAAAACATGTTTGAACATCAAGGCGAAGGAGACAATCACAACGCTTCAGTGTTTGCATGGTGCTATAGCCGTATGGGAGATTTTATCCCCCAACTGGTCGCACAGGGCAGCAACCCTCGAATTATGTTGGACTACTCAGGAAATCTGCTCTGGGGCTTGCAGCAAATGCAGCGCCATGACATTTTAGATAATCTCAAGCGCATTACCTGCGATCGCCAATATCAGCCCTATGTAGAATGGCTAGGGACAATGTGGAGTCATGCAGTGATTCCATCTACACCCATCCCCGATGTGAAGCTACATATTCAAGCATGGCAAAGTCATTTTGCTTCGATTTTTGGCATAGAAGCCCTGAAAAGAGTTAAAGGGTTTTCTCCACCTGAGATGCATCTTCCCAATCATCCCGACACGCTCTACGAATACATCAAAGCCCTCAAAGAATGCGGCTATCGTTGGCTCATGGTTCAAGAGCACTCTGTAGAATGCCTAGATGGTTCTGGACTCACCCAAGATCAGAAATATTTGCCAAATCGACTCGTTGCCATGAATTCCAATGGCGAATCGATTAGTATCACTGCGTTAATCAAAACTCAAGGATCTGACACTAAGTTAGTCGCGCAAATGCAGCCTTATCATGAGGCGAAAGGAAGAGCGAGACAGATGCTAGGGAATATTTCCGTCCCTTCTCTAGTTTCTCAAATCGCCGATGGGGAGAATGGTGGCGTGATGATGAATGAATTCCCCCGAGATTATCCATTGGTATGGGATCAACTGAAAAATAACGGTCGCGGTAGTTCTGGCGTGGTCGGACTAAATGGAACTGAATATCTAGAAATGATCGAGGCGGCAGGAGTTAGTCCCCTTGATTATCCAACTATTCAAGCAGTACAACAGCACAAGGTCTGGCAAAAGGTTTCTCAAATCGGCGATCGCAGTAATCTCAATACCGCCGCCTTAGAAAGTGCCATTACCGAGCTGAAAGCAACTGACCATCAATTCCACATGGATGGTGCGTCATGGACAAATAGTATGAGTTGGGTGCATGGCTACGAAAACGTATTGGAGCCAATGAATAAGCTCAGTGCCAAGTTCCATGAAAAATACGATCCGCTTGTGGCAAAAGATCCCTCAGTTACTAAGCGATCGGATTACCAACAAGCTCTGCTCTACAATCTCTTAGTCCAAACCAGTTGCTTCCGCTATTGGGGACAGGGAACTTGGACAGACTATGTGCGTGAACTCTATCGACGCGGTGAAGCTTTGTAATCTTAAAGTTGGCACTAAGTGCCAACTTTAAGATTACAAAGCGTTATACAATTTTTGAGCCTATCAATTTTTCACGCCTATCAAGATTATGACTTTGAAGTGGTTCAATCTTGCATTTAAGTTTCAAGGATCGGTTGCACCTATTATTTTACCAAGAGTGCTGATTTTTGCGGGATTTGCTTTTGGAGTTTCTCTTTTTCACTATTATGAACCACAGATATCTCTCAAAATGTTTGGAGATCTGACTAACAATGTTGTCTTCAACCTAGTTTTGGGTTTGCTTTTAGTTTTTCGGACAAATACTGCTTACGATCGCTATTGGGAAGGACGCAAAGCATGGGGAGCTTTGGTAGTTAATATTCGCAATTTATCTAGATTAATCCAAATCTCGACTAACTGCCCTGAGAGCGAACAACAACAAAAAGAAGAAACGATCAAGTTGTTAACAGCTTTTGCGATCGCGACAAAGCTCCATCTCCGTAGTGAAGCGATCGAGAAGGATCTTGATGGACTTCTTAGTGAAGATGCAATCATCAAGCTACGAAGCGTTAAACATCCTCCTTTAGAATTAACACTATGGTTAGGGGACTATCTACAAAAGCAAGTACAACGCGATCGCATTGACACCAATTATTTTGTAGCCATGAATAGTCAGATCAATGCTCTAGTAGAAGGGCTAACAGGTTGTGAACGTATTCTCAGAACCCCACTACCGATCGCCTATGGTATCTATTTAAAGAACTTAATTTTGATTTACTGTCTTGGGTTACCATTCCATCTTGCTATGGAGATAGATTGGCTAACTGCGATCGCAGTTGGGTTGGTTAGTTTTATCCTTTTAGGAATAGAACAAATTGGCAGTGAAATCGAAAATCCGTTTGGATATGACTTGAACGATTTACCAATCGATACAATTTGCGAAGGTGTGACAGCTAATGTAGAACAAGTAATCGCTTATTCCCCAAAATAAAAAATATAAGATTAATACCAAAAAACAAAATGGCTACGCCATTTTGTTTTTTTAAAACCTTTACTGGGTTTGATTTTTAATTCACAAAAGTGTTGTCACACTTTTGTGAATTGGTAAACTGTCTCAGATGCGGGGCGAGATTGATGTGGCGGGCTTACAAAGATTAGCAATTCTCATCAAAAAATTTGTTGAGTATTGCCAACCAACACACTCAACAAATTACTTTGTTTTTTATCTCAGTTCAAAGTAATGCCGTTACTTATTGCTATTAATGCGATTCATAACTTGAAACATCTCACTACCAGAAGCTACCTGTTGCCGCTGATCTGACTTGAATTGTTCTACGCGATCGCCCATGGTTTTATCAGCTGAGACGCCTTTATCTGTTGAAGGCTGCCAATTGAACAATCGGTCTATACCTTCGAGCGGCACGAACGAGACATTCTTGTCTGTAACTCGAAATAACTGCATACTCCCAGCACCAACAGCAGGTGCATTAGTCTGCCGCATATCTACTAACATTTGCTGGGCAGGTGACAATCCACTCGACTTACTATTACTAATATTCACTTGAGCATTAATACTTGTTGCATTCAATGAAAATGCAGCACAAGAGATTGCCAATAATCCTAAACTTTTGAATGAAGCCATTTTATTTCCCCTGGAATTTAAAATGATGAACTACAACACGAAATACTTAACTTCCTCCATTAAACCTAACATTGATATTTTATCGATACAGCTAAATGTCAGAATATTTTACATAGATGTATAGTCACTTGCCTTAGAACGCAATAAAAGCCAAAAGATGAGAAAAGGCGTTTCTCATCTTTTGGCTTTTATTGCTTAATCAAGACTGCCGACAGCAATATATAGCCGTCCAATTAGTATAGTTAAGGCACTTTGCACTGTAACTATTCTGTAGTGATGAAAACTCCAAAGTTGGATATGGTTGCTATAGTATCGATATACTTCGATTATTTGATAGTTTGTTAAGCAATCGGGTTAAGCAATCGACAAGTAGATTTTAGTAACGACACCATGCTAGAGACGGTAAGTGAAGCAGAGCAACCAAAGGATTTATCCGCGCAGGCCATTGAGGAAGTAAGTGAAGCTGCGATCGCAATCGTCGATCCGCCGGTCATTGAAGAAGACCTCGAAGTACCTGAAGATGTTGAGATGTCTTTATTCGATCACCTCGAAGAATTGCGATCGCGGATCTTTTATGCCTTAATTGCCATTTTTATCGCCATAGTTGGCTGCTTTGCGTTTGTCAACAAAATTGTGGCATTACTTGAAATTCCTGCCCAAGGAGTAAAATTTTTACAGCTTGCACCTGGTGAATATTTCTTTGTATCGATTAAAGTTGCTGGCTATAGTGGCTTATTGGTAGCAAGCCCTGCCATCTTGTATCAAATTGTGAGATTCATTCTGCCAGGACTAACCCGCAAAGAAAAACGTGCGATCGCGCCGATTGTGTTTGGCTCTAGCATTTTATTTGTTCTCGGCATTGTGTTTGCCTATGAGTTACTGATCCCTGCTGCACTTAATTTCTTTATTAGCTATGGCGGCGATGTGGTTGAGCAATTTTGGTCAATCGATCGCTATTTTGAATTTGTACTATTGCTGTTATTTAGTACTGGCTTAGCATTTCAAATCCCTGTAATTCAAGCCCTGTTAGCGATGACAGGCATTGTCAACTCCGCCCGAATGCTTGCTGGATGGCGCTATGTTGTTCTTGGTGCAGTTATCCTCGGTGCGGTGTTAACTCCATCCACCGATCCCATGACGCAAAGTTTGCTCGCTGGTGCAGTTGCACTTTTGTACTTTGGTGGCATTTTCTTAGTCAAGGCTATGGGCAAATAAACAATAGCCAGTACTGCCTGATTCTCAGGCAGTACTGGGTTTGGGATTTTATATTAAGAAATGGAAAATCAAAACATTTTGATCTACGACACAACCCTTCGTGATGGCACACAGCGCGAAGGGTTGTCACTGTCAGTTGAAGATAAGGTGCGCATAGCAGTTCGCCTCGATCGGATGGGAGTTGCCTTTATCGAAGGTGGTTGGGCAGGTGCAAATCCTAAGGATGGTGAATTTTTTCGACGAATGCAAGAGTATCGCCTCAGCAATGCTGAACTCGTCGTCTTCTGTTCGACAAGACGTGCAGGAATCAAAGCCAAGGACGATCCGATGCTCGTGCCAATTATCGCTGCGGAGACTAAGTGGATCACTATTTTTGGTAAATCATGGGATCTCCACGTCATTGAGGGATTGCGGACAACCCTTGAAGAAAATCTTGCCATGATCGGCGATACGATCGCTTATCTAAAAAGTTGCGATCGCCGTCTGATCTATGATGCTGAGCATTGGTTTGATGGCTACAAAAACAATCCTGACTATGCCTTACAAACGCTAAAAGCAGCGCTTGATGCTGGAGCTGAGTGGTTTGTCCTCTGCGACACCAATGGCGGCACTATGCCCGATGAAGTGGCGAAGATTACCGAAGTTGTAAATGAGTCGTTACGTCACTGGGGAAGTAGCCCACAAATTGGCATTCATACCCATAATGATGCGGGCTTGGCTGTCGCTAATGCGATCGCTGCTGTGCAACATGGCGCAACGATGGTGCAAGGCACAATTAATGGCTATGGTGAACGCTGCGGTAATGCCAATCTCTGTACGGTGATTCCTAATCTGCAACTAAAAATGGGTTATGACTGCATTGACTCAGAAAAGTTAGCCCAGATCACTGAAGTCTCACGTCAAGTTAGCGAGATTGTTAATCTTGCGCCAGACGATCATGCGCCTTTTGTAGGTGCTTCGGCTTTTGCCCATAAGGGTGGCATCCATGTCAGTGCCGTACAGCGCAATCCCCTCACCTACGAGCATATTGCTCCTGAAAGTATCGGGAACAATCGCCGCATCATTATCTCTGAACAGGCAGGAATTAGCAATGTGATCTCCAAAGTAGAAACCTTTGGCATTTGTCTACGAAAAGAAGATCCCGCCTGTCGGCAAATCTTGCAAATGACTAAGGATCTCGAACAGCTCGGCTATCAGTTTGAGTCAGCGGAAGCAAGTTTTGAACTATTGGTTCGCGAAGCATTAGGCGATCGCCCAAAATTTTTTACAATTAGCAGTTTTCATGTTTACTGCTCTACGGAATCGTCTCACCATACTGGATTGGTCAATTCCCAAGCGACAGTTAAAGTGATGGTCAATCACGAAGAGCATCTGACCGCCGCCGAAGGCAATGGGCCAGTTGCTGCTCTTGATATTGCACTTCGCAAAGCTCTGGTTAGCTTCTATCCTGAAATTGCTAATTTCTATCTTACCGACTATAAAGTACGCATTCTCAATAGTGATTCTGGAACTAATGCAATTACCAGAGTATTAATCGAGTTCAGTAATGGGAAAAGTCGTTGGTCAACGGCTGGAGTATCAAATAATATCATCGATGCTTCTTGTAAAGCTCTTGCAGAAGGCTTAGAGTATGGACTTCTATCTACTGTGCGATGTACAAAATCTTAAATGATTTTATATGGATAGCGCATGGATAAGTCATGTTAAGCGATCGCAAGCTTGCAAGTAAGGATATGAGCTACGCCGCCCCGCAAGTGATACGCTTAAACTTATTGATAGTTTGACTGGTGATGATTCTGAAATGGAGAATCTGATTATTGAGGATGCTGATTATGATGTGCCTTCGTTGTCAATGTTACAGAGAATTGCTGGCACTCTCAATCAGAAGGTTGAGATTAAGTTCTCAGCGATCTCGTCTTGAGTCAAGTTTGGTGTAATCGCTGTTTTAGTTTCAATAAATCTAATTCAATCGCCTAAAATATTCAGTATCTAATACCAAAACTAAAAATGGCTTCGCCATTTTTAGTTTTGAGAACCCTTACTGGGTTTGGTTTGTAATTCACAAAAGTGTTGGTACACTTTCGTGAATTGGTATAATCGCCTTACAAAAACTTGGAGGTGATCGCCAAATCGCAACGAAATCCTACGATTGACCCTCGATATTAGCGGATATGATCGGTTTTCCCTCTGGGGGAATCCTCTTCATAGCGGTACGCTATATCTAGGGTCTACCACGGGAGATCCAGAAGAACCTGATTTTCTAAAACAGATTGTAAATCACAGAGAAATAAATACCGTTTTCTTGCCAATTTATGCGACGATTTGGCACATTCATCAGAGGAATACCATAATTTAATACAGCAGTCATACGCGTTCCCATTTGCCAGCGTAAGCCCATCCCTGTTCCAACGAGAAGGTTTTGAGGCGGGTTAGCTTCACCTGAACTTGTCCACACCATTCCTGAGTCGATAAATGGCGCGATTTGCAGAATCCCTTCAATTTCGGGAACGCGCAAAACTGGAACCCTCAATTCTGCTGATAATGAAGCTCCATTGTCACCCAAGAGTAGATCTTGACGATAACCGCGCAGGGTGTCTTGTCCACCAAAAGAAATTTGCTGGATTGGGACAAGAGGGCGATCGCTCAGTTGAATATCGCTACGAAATAGCAAAAGGGTCTCAGGAGCAAGCAAATTAACATATTGTGCCTGTCCTCGAAAAGAAACAAATCGGCTATCAGGGAACCTAGCATTTACGGTAGAACCAATGCCATCAAGACCGATATTAATTTGATTGCGAAACGCCAAAACCGATTGACTAGAGCGTTGAACGTAGTCTTGAAAGAAGCTTAAAACTGAAACTTTAGTTACCCCATTGTCATTTGCGCCTGCTGAAAGAGGGAAAGGAATTCCGAGCAGACTGGTAAGGCTGTCACTATAGGAGCCTATGGCTCCAAATGCCAATTCTTGGTTGGGGGTTTGCAAAACTGGCTGTCGGAAGGTGAGGGAGTAGGTAGTAGAGTTTGCGTAGATATCGAGTACATTGAAGGGTGCTTCAATTACGTTGCTGTTGGTATTGCTAAAAGCGAAAGCAAGTGTGCCATTGTATGGATTGATGGGAATACTGTAGTTGAGATTGTAGACGTTGCTGCCGTCCGTATTGCTATAGGCAACTGTTAAAGAATCTCCAAGCCCAGTAAGGTTCGCTTCGCTAATCTGAAGACCGCGACTGAAGGAACCAATGCTTGGGACAGTGTTGTTGTCCAAAGATAGCTGCAAGTTAAAGGTTTGCGTTTCTGAGACTTTTAGTTCGAGAATATTTTTGCCTGGACGATCGCCTGCTGAGAGTTCGGCTGACAGACTGGCGATCAGAGGATTGATTTGCAGTACTTGTAATGCTTCGATCAGACGATCGCGGTTGAGTGGCGCACCTGTGGCGATGTTAATGCGCGATCGGATGTAGTCAGGGCTGAGTCGATTGGTTCCTGTGACTATAATTTCTTCTAGTCCACCTTCGATAACTTGGATTTTGACGATGCCTGATTGTAAATTTTGAGGTGGGATAAAAGCGCCAGAAGTGATATAGCCCTTGCTAATGTAGAGATCTGTAATTGCGGAACGGGCTTGTAGAAGCTCATTAAAGGTTAGCGATCGCTTGGTAAATTTATCAAGTACTTCATTCAATTCTGCGGTACTAAATACGGTGCTTCCTAATACTTGAAATTGTTTAACAGCGATCGCACCTGTTTGAGGTGGTTTAGTATCGACTGGTGGAGCAATTTGGCTAGGAGATTTTAGTAATTCGTCAGGGGATGGTAAAGGCGCAGGAATGCCTTGGGGTAAGGGTGGTGGCGTGGTTGGCGCTATAATTCTTGGTGTTAGAACTGGAGCTGTTGCTGGTAAATTTGTTGTTTGAGCAAAAACTTGTGATGGAATTAGTCCTATCCATACTATTCCTAACAAGTTCAAAACGTAAAAATTAGAAATGAAATCCCCTTTGAATCTATGCTTACTCAAAGCCTTAATTCCTAAAACTGATAAGAATCGATAGTAATGGCAAAAAATCAGACTATATAGCAAATCACTTAATCTTAAATTAATGAATTAAGAACGCCATATCATTTGTATTTTATGTTTTAAAGAATGTCAAACTTAATTTCAAAATACACCTTTAAATATGTCAGATTTATGATCAAAAAATGTTTTCAAATATATCAGACTTATTTCTTAAAAATAAAATATTAGAAAAAGAAAATAAATGCGACTTTCTTCATGTCGATTTCAACATTTCTATTAAGTTAAATCTATAAATTAGAGATTCTGAATTTCAACAATAGATCTCTTGACATTTTCATGATAAAGAATTGAATTGACTCTTCTCTTTTACTTAATAGTATTACTTGGTATGGATTTGGTGGCTTTCAATAAAAATGTAAGGAATGTATAAGGTCTGTCTACTCTTACCAACATTTAGTTGCAAATTAAGTTTATTTAGTATTACTATAAAGCTTCAGAATGTTTGTTTAATTAGTGTTAGAAGAGGCTTTGGTGAGCAATAATAATTTTCGCTTGGTAGCTTTAGCTTCTGTGCTGTCTATAGTTAGCTGTAGTTCTCCGATTTACGCGGGATATGCTCAAACTGCCATCTCCTCTGACAACACTCTCCCCATCAATACCGCAGTTGATTTTAATAGTACAAATAAAACCTATACGATCACAGGTGGTACTCAGGTTGGGGGAAACCAATTTCATAGCTTTCAAGATTTTTCAGTGCCGACTGGTAATACCGCGCATTTTGATACTGCACCAACTATAGTTAATGCGATCGGGCGGGTAACTGGCTCCAGTATCTCGAATATTGATGGGATCTTAAGAACCAATGGAACAACAAATTTATATTTAATTAATCCTAATGGAATTATCTTTGGGGCTAATGCCAAGCTCGATATTGCTGGTACTTTTAGCGCTAGTACTGCTAATAGCATTAAGTTTTCTGATGGTAGTGAGTTTAGTGCGACCAATCCCCAATCACCGCCTTTGTTAAATGTAAATGTGCCTCTAGGTTTGCAGTATGGCAAAAGTAATACAGGAGCAACGATTAGTAATCGAGGTGATCTCTCGGCTGGTCAAGATTTAGTGCTGAATGCCGATAGATTGGATTTGCAGGGGACTTTGCGATCGCAGCGAGACTTGACGCTCCAAGCTCAGGATTCAGTAAAGATTCGCGACACTTCTACTACTCCTTTTTTTGCTGTTGCTGGGCGCGATTTACTGATTCAGGGTAATCAATCCGTTGACATCTTTACTTTAAATCATCGTAATAGTGGTTTTTGGTCGGGTGGGAATATAGTGCTGCGATCGCAGAATCCTGTTATCGGTGACGCACATTTTTATGTGGGTAAGAATTTAAAGATTGAGAAACTAGATGGAAGTTTGGGTAATTTAATTAGTCCTAACGATCCAGTGATTTTGGCGAATGGAGATGTGTCTTTAGGTGACTATACAGGAGCATCGCTACATATTTTGGCAGGAGGAAGCGTTACCCTTGCTAATGTAACGATTAATAGTACTGGGGCTGTTGCGACTACAATTAATCCAAATAATACAACGCCATTTAATGCCACGAATACATATGCTGATCTTGCGACCTATGTAGCGTTAGGCACTTCTTCAATAACAATTGATGGCAGTCAGCAGGCGACTTTGGATGTAAGGGCAGGTGTAGATTGGGCACGGTTGGGAGGTTTGTCAACTAATCAGGTTCTGGGAGCTTTTACGATACCAAATACAGACCCAACTTATGCGACTCCTAGTAGTGCAGATATTACGATAAATGGCAATATTCGGGTATCACAGCCAAACGGATTGGTGTTGTTGACTAACCAGTTTCTCCCGAATACTTTAACAGGGATAATCTCGGCTAAAGACATTGATACTAGTACTAATTTGGCTGGGGCTAATGGTGGAAATATTCGTGTTGATGGGCGTGGTGATATTGCGATCGCAAATGCTTCATTGCGATCCTATGTATCTGTCTCCGCTAATGCTGGAAATGGAGGGGATCTCTCTCTCTCTACTAGTAATGGGACTATCTCACTTACTAATACGAATTTAGATACATATGCATCTGTTTCCTCTAACACGGGAAATGGAGGAGCAATTTCTTTTTCTGCATCAAATGGTAGCATTGCGTTAACTAACTCATACTTGAATTCATTCTCGTCCTCAGTCTTTGGCAACAGTTCTAGAGAGGGAGGCGCGATCTCCTTATCAACAAATAATGGCAATATATCCCTTACTGACTCTGATTTAAAATCATACTCCCAATCAATCTTTGACAATGCTGGGAACGGAGGAGCGATCTCCTTGTCATCTGCTAACGGCAATATATCGCTTAACAATTCCAACCCTTCTTCGTATTCGACAACAAGAACAGGCACAGGCAATGCTGGGAATGGAGGGGCTGTCTCTTTCTCTGCTTCTAATGGTAATATCTCGTTAATTAATTCAACAACAGTTACTCGATCGCGTGCTGAATTTGGCTCTGGTAATGCGGGAAATGGAGGTGCAATTTCTTTCTTCGCCTTGAATGGCAATATTACCCTTGATAATTCGACATCGGAAGCGATCTCGCAGTCAAGTTCAGGTGATGCGGGAAACGGAGGTGCAATTTCTTTCTTTACCTCCAACGGCAATATTACCCTTGACAATTCGACATCGGTGGCGATCTCGCTCTCAAATTCAGGCAATATAGGAAACGGAGGTGCGATTTCTTTTTTTAACTCCAACGGTAATATCTCGCTCACTAGATCTGGTGCGATCGCTTACGGGAGAAACGGGGGCGCAATTTCTTTCAATAACTCTAACGGTAACATCTTACTTTCAGGATTATCTTTAATCTCTACTTCAAACCTGTCTTCTAGCAATGTGGGAAATGGGGGAGCAATTTCTCTCTCTAACAACAATGGCAATATTTCTCTTGCAGGGACGATTACTAACTCATCTTCTTCTAGTTCTGGAAATGGCGGTGCGATATTTTTCTCTAATACCAACGGTAATATTTCGCTAGACAACTCTATATTGTCCTCAAATTCAAGCTCTAACTCTGGCAATGCAGGAAATGGTGGTGCGATATCATTCTCTAATACCAATGGTAATATCTCGATCAATGGCTCAATATTAATATCCTCATACTCGCAAGCTGACTCTGGCAATGCAGGAAATGGTGGTGCAATATCTTTCTCTACCTCCAATGGTGATATCTCACTAGAAAGCTCAAGCCCATCATCATACTCAAGCTCAAAATTTGGCAATGCGGGGAATGCTGGGGCAATCTCATTCATTACCTCTAATGGCAATATATCACTAGCTAACTCGTTCTCTACCGCATACTCACTATCTGACTCTGGCAATGCTGGAAACGGGGGTAAGATTTCTTTTTATACCCCTAACGGTAATATCTCGCTCAGAAGATCGACATCATTTGCTTACTCGCTCTCAAATACTGGCAATGCGGGAAATGGAGGAGAAATTGCTTTCTTAACCTCTAACGGCAATATCTCTTTCAATAGATCAGCATCATCTTCATATACCAATTCGACTAGTGGCAATGTAGGAAATGCGGGAAACATTTCCTTATCTGCATCCAATGGCAGCATTATCACAACTGGGTTCGATCCTAGGCGCTACTTGCTTGCTACCTCAATATCAAAACTGGGAGAAAGTGGTGCTGGTGGTGACATTAAAATAGATGCTAAAGACAAAATCAGTAATTTTGAGATCTTTACTCAATCTTCTACAGGGAAAGCAGGGGCAGTAACAATTAATGGATTGGGAGATCTAGTTATTACAAATGTGCAAATTAGTACTAGTCAAGATTTAATTGTTGAACTCCCCTTTGGCACCCCAATCACCTTTGAAATTGGAAAAAGTGGCATATCGGGAGATGTGGCGATCGCTAATACTTTAGGCAGCCTCACCTTTGATCAAACCACGATCAATACTGTCACCCAAAGTAAAGATCCTGCGGGCAATATCTCGATCACTAGCCCCACCATGATTACCTTCCAAAACAATAGCAAGGTCACGGCAACAACCAATAATCAAGGCAAAGCAGGAGACATAACTATTAATGCACCCATAGTCAAAATTAACGACAATTCCAAAGTATTAGCAGAGACCAATGGCACAGGAACAGGCGGCAATATTACAATCAATGCTCCAACATCTGTTGACTTAACGCGAGTACTCGATGCATTCCCAGTTCTATCCGTCCAAACCAATAACGCAGGCAAAGCAGGGAATATCGTCATTAACACGCCGATCCTCACCCTCACAGATCAGGCAAGAATTACCGCTACTGCTAGCGCCACCGCCACTAATCCTGACGGTGGTGGCAGCATTACCCTCAACGCTTCTCAGATGAATCTTTTCGGCACAGTCGGTGTATTTGCTGAAACCCAAGGAATATCTCCCGCAGGAACTTTAAGACTCAATCCCTACAACAATCTTGGCTATCTCAACATTGCCTTAGCACCTAATTCCCAAATCTCAGCTTCCACTTCTAGCATTGGTAATGGCGGTGACTTGTTTATCACTGCTCCACAATCAATTGCGATCGCAGGACAAGGAAAACTCGCTGTCGAAACAACAGGACAGATGGAAAATGCAGGCAAAGCAGGAAATATCACATTTACGACCAAACAGCTTACGCTCAGTGATGGAGTTTTAGTATCAGCTTCTACTTCAGGAAGAGGAAAAGCAGGTGACATCTTTGTGAGGGCGAATGACTTTACAATCTCTAATGGCGCACAGATCCAAACTGCAACATCTAGTATTGGCGACTCAGGTACAATCGACGTGAGAGTGGTCAATCAATTTAATCTTTCTGGCTCAAAAACAGGCTTATTTGCTAATACCTTACCAAACTCTACAGGTAGAGGCGGAGATATCTTTATTGACCCAATATCTGTTACTCTTCGGGATGGAGCGCAGATTGCTGTTGGTAGTCTCGGTGCTGGTATTGGCGGCAATATCACCCTTATATCTAACTTCCTTACGTTGCTAAATGGTTCTTCCATCACTGCCGAAACAGCTAGCGCTGATGGTGGGAATATTACCCTTAACATTCCCTCTATCTTACTATTGCGCAATGGTAGTCAAATCAGTACCACCGCAGGTACAGCCCTAGCTGGGGGTAACGGTGGAAATATAAATATTACTGCTGGTTTTATTGTGGCTCTCCCCAATGAAAATAGCGATATCTTTGCCAATGCCTTTACGGGGAATGGTGGAAATATCAACCTTACTACCCAAGCAATTTTTGGATTGCAGTTTCGTCCGCGGTTGACTGCTTTAAGCGATATTACCGCTAGTTCTGATTTAGGCATTAATGGAACAGTTAATATTAATACTCCAGGAGTTGACCCTAGTAAAGGATTAAACAATTTACCAGTAGATTTTGGTGACGCGAGTAAATTAGTCACACAGAAATGCTTAGCCGATCGCCAAGGCAGTACATTTGTAATCACTGGGCGAGGCGGTATTCCTTCCAGTCCTGCTGATGTGATTAGTGGTAATAGCTTGCAGGAAAATCTGGGTGTGAAGACTACCTCAGTGAATGTAGCTGAGAGTCAGAGCCAAACAGTTCAGCCCTATGGTGAAGTTGCGGTTGTTAGGGATACTTCACAGGCTCTGCCAACTCCATCTTGGGCTAAACAAATACAATCAAATCAAAATACTGATGAATTGCCCGATCGCATAGTTGAAGCTCAAGGCTGGACAATTAACCCCTATGGTGAAGTCGCTCTTGTAGCAGAAGTTCCCAAAGTTTTACCTTCTCCCGTTTGGGCGAGACAACTACATTGCGTTAACCAGTAGAGAGAATAAACCAATGAAGCGATTATTTCAAAGTCCGTCAAAAATCCGAATCACTAAATTTTTAACAAAAGCAAAGCAAAGCCTAGCTTTTATTGGAAATTCAGGGCTGGTTTTTCTTTTATTTTTTCTAACTGCACTTGCTCAGCCAATGTTGGCATCTACCATGACGACATGGCAGAGTTCTCAAGCAGTCCAAACAAACTCAGAACAACCAAATACTTTATTTAATCGCGGCAAGTCTTTTTATCAATTAGGACAGTGGCAAGATGCAATTCAAGTATGGGAGCAAGCCGTAAAAATCTATCAACAGCAAAATAATTCCCTAGATTTAGCGATAACTTTAAGCAATCTATCCTTAGCTCATCAAAAATTAGGACAATGGCAAGAAGCCGATCGCACGATCTCTCAAAGCCTTAAAATAGCCCGATCGCTAGAAAGCAATGCAGCAGGTCAAAGAGCGATCGCTCAGGCTCTTGATACTCAAGGAAATTTATATTTAAACCTAGGTAAAAACGAAGAGGCGATCGCTGTTTGGAAAGAAGCTGCTCTTTTACATTCCCAGATCGGCGATCTCGATCATCAGATTCGCAATGCGATCAATCAATCTCAAGCTTTAAAATCTCAAGGCTTTTATCGACGCGCATTGCAAATTTTAGAATCTGTTCAAGTACTATTGCCAAAAACATCGGATAGTCTTCTTACGGCGATCGCTCTTCATCACTATGGAGATATGTTGACCACAGTTGGCGATCTTAAACTCGCGTATCAACCTTTAGCAGATAGTTTGGAAATTCTCAATCGTCTTGCAAATAACGATCAAAAAAGTATTGTTTTACTAAGAATGGGCAATCTGGCGCGACTTGAAGGTAAAACCAAAGAAGCTAGCGAATTCTATCGAAAATCATCACAGATATCGGGGCAATTGCTGACAAACTTGCAAGCCCAACTAAATTTATTTAGTTTATTGATTGAATCTGAGAATCCTTCTGATAAATTCTCAGAGGCTTTAGCAATGCGATCGCAAATTGCACCAGAATTATCAAAGCTGGAAAACAGTCGCGAGGCAATTTTTGTAAAAATCAATTATGGAGATAGCCTACTAAGACTCACTAAGTTAGTCCCTCAAACTGTAGCCGATTCACTATTAGCTGAAGCCGCAAAAATGTTAGCAGTTTCGGCGCAACAAGCTAAATCAATCAACGATAGTCGCACTCTCTCCTATGCGCTCGGCACTCTAGGAAATGCCTACGAACAAAGTCAACAAACTGAATCAGCCCAAAATCTGACCGAGCAAGCTCTAGCGATCGCTCAAAGCATCAACGCTAATGACATCGCCTATCGTTGGCAATGGCAGCTAGGCAGACTACTTAGTGCAAAAGGGGATACCCAAAATGCAATCCTTGCTTATACAGAAGCTGTCAATGGCTTGAGGCAATTACGCAGCGATCTTGTATTTGTAAACCCCAATGTGCAGTTCTCATTTCGAGAAACTGTCGAGCCAGTTTATCGGCAACTTGTGAGTTTATTGCTACAAGACAATGCAGGAGACAAACAGAAAAACTTAGTCAAAGCTCAAGCAGCGATCGAATCGCTCCAAATTGCCGAGCTAGTGAATTTTTTCCGTTCAGACTGTCTTAATGCTGCACAAGTTGATATTAGCCAAGTAGACAAAACTGCTGCTGTCATTTACCCGATCATTCTCAAAGATCGCTTAGAAGTGATACTCAGTCTGCCTAATCAACCACTGCGTCACTATGCCAGCAACGTTACAGCTGCAAAAATTGATGATATGGTAACCGATTTACGAGTGAATCTTCGAGATTACTCTTCGGAAGATTATCTTTCCAGTGCTCAACGCATTTATGACTGGTTAATTCGTCCTGCAGCAAGTGCGATCGCTCAAAGCCAGATCAAAACTATTGTTTTTGTCTTAGACGGTTCTTTAAGAAATATTCCCATGTCTGTTTTACATGATGGTAAGCAATTCTTAATTGAGAATTACGACATCGCACTCACTCCGAGCCTACAGTTACTCGATCCAAAACCCATCGCTAAACAAAAAGTTTCGGCTTTAATTGGAGGCTTGACTGAGGCAAGACAGGGCTTTTCGGCTTTACCTAATGTAAAAGGCGAGTTACAAGAAATCAACAAACAAGTTCCCTTAAGTTCCATTTTTCTTAACTCTAGCTTTACCAAACAAAACCTCGCGCAAACGCTTGTATCATTACCTGTCCCCATTATTCATCTTGCCACCCATGGCAACTTCAGTTCTGAAGCTGAAAAAACTTATTTACTAACTTACGATGGCAAGTTGACGATTGAGAATCTCTATCAATTATTGCGCTCTTCTGGCCGTAGCAATCCTGAACCTGTTGAGTTATTGATTTTAAGTGCTTGTCAAACTGCGGTGGGAGATAAACGGGCAGCACTGGGCTTGGCGGGAATGGCGGTAAGAGCAGGAGCTAGAAGTACGATCGCTTCGCTATGGTCAGTCGATGATGCTGCTACTTCAAAGTTTATGATTGCACTCTATCAAAGTTTATCTTCGGTGAATGTTACTAGAGCCGCATCTCTAAGAACAGCACAACAGGCTTTACTCAAAGATTCCCAATATAATCATCCTTATTTTTGGGCTCCTTTTGTATTGCTAGGTAACTGGCTCTAAGACACTGGCGCATCCATAGCCAAAAGGACGGATAAATGTAGTGATCGCCTCTAATTGCACAACGTCACAAATCACTGCAAAAAGCTTCCACTAATTCATCCTCTGTCATGCCAGTTTCTAATAAAATTTTCTCAACTGTTCGATCAAGAGCTTCTATAGCGCTAGTATCATTGCTGTTTCGTGTAATTTTTTGAGCTTCGGCGATCGCTTCATTACCTAAAAGATCTAGTCTTCCAGTTTTGACATCTGCTTCGAGTTGTTTGTCCCAACAAGCTTGATCTAACTCGAAAAACCAATCTCGCAATTCTGCAAAGGAACCTTTATCTAGTTTTACAATCTGCTGTTTTAATATCTCTACTTGCATGGGGATCTGTCTTAAGAAAGCTTGATTATGATTTTACTCGACATTTTTGGGTTTGATTAGGATGTGGGAAGTTGAGATCGTCATGTGCCTTCTATGGCAAGAGTCTGTCCTGCTTGATTGGCAAAGTTATCGACTGCGGTGATTAGGTCTTGAGTCTTGGGTACTTATGACCAGTCATCTATGGACAACTCTACAATTTGTCCAAAATCTGATTTGTTACGGGTGACTAAGATTGCATTGTTTGTTAAGGCGATCGCGGCAATTTTGAGATCCATATTTCCTAGACGGGGATAGGCTTTGCGTAGGCGTTGATGTTCTATGGCAGATGCGCGGCTAAAAGGGATAATGGCGATCGCTTGGTAATTGGTTGCTAGTTGCTGTAATCCTTGATAGGCAAAGATTTGTTCGTCTAATGTTTTTGCTTTAGCTAAAAAAGCGATTCTTCCTCTAATCTGCTCTTCGTAGGTAATGACGGTAACGGCAACCTCAGGATCTTCTATCTCTGAAAGTTTGGCTAAGATTCGCTTTCCTTCTTGTCCATTGCGCTGAATCAGGCTGAGATGATCGGTGTCAAAAATATACATGATGCTCTATTCAGCAGATTTGCGCCATTCTTGACCGAGACGACTTGCTTCGTCAAAGGTAGGATCGTTTTCAAAGCTACCTGCGACTTTTAACCACCAAGGTGTTTTTTTCTGAACAAAGACAGATAGCATCTGTCGCATTTGTGCGAGTTCTGTTTCTAATGCAGAAACTCTAGTTTCTAGATGTTGAGATTTGTCTTCAAGCTGTTGGGAGAGCATAGAAGTTTTTGGTGAGCTAAGATTATGCGGCTATTATAGCAAGATGGTTGCAAGTGTATATTTACGCGATCGCTAACAGCCGCACATGATAAAGAATAAAGCTCTCCTAAAACTATATTTAATTTAATAGTTTAGGTAGATAGACATAAGTTTTCGTTAGAATGGCAACAGATGTGGAGGATGCTGAGCTATGACAAGAATCTTTTTGGCGAGGACTGAGGAGCAGAAAAGATTTCGGGAAGTATTGCGATCGCTGCAACCAAATGTTGGATGGTTCTCGCAAAATTTGCCAACGGTGGCGAAATATTTACCTGCGAAGAAAGAAACGGTCAGTACATCACCACATATTTTCTTGCTCTATGGCGAAGGGGGAATGGGAAAAACGACTCTGGGGCGGCGGTTTTGTGAATTGGCTGGGGAAGAGTTTCCCGATCGCTTTCAGGTGTTGCGGTTGGATTGGGAAGAGGCAAAGAATGAGTATCCATCGCTCAATGTGGGACATGAATCCATTCGTCCTGAGTCAGTATTGGAGACAATTTATTTGACGGTGAGTAAGGGGCGGGAGGGGATTTTTGAGAAGTATCGGCAGGTGGAGAAAACGCTGAAGCAAATTGAGGATAAGGTGGATAAGGAACTGCAAGCAAGGCAGGGAGAGGGGGCGGAATATGCGCCGATTTTGAAAAAGGGTTTGAGTTGGTCGTTGGGAGCCTTGCGGAAACTGCCACAGGTGGAGGCGATTCTGGGGGCGGGAGATGGCAAGGTGGATGAGACGATCGCGGATGGGGCGGTGAGTGCTTTGGTGGGTTTGATGAAAAAGCGGTTGTCCTTGGAGGAACGCAGGATTTTTGCGACTCCCCATCGACAATTGGCTGAGGCTTTGGGACATGGTTTACAGGCAATTTCTGCTCAGAAACCCTTGGTGCTGTTGTTGGATACCTATGAGATTGTCGATCGCCTTGAGTGCGATCGCGTGTTGCGGATGGTGATCAAGGCGGCGGGGCGACGGGTGGTTTGGGCGATCGCAGGTCGGGCAAATCTGGCGGATAGCAAAAAGGTATTTCAGGATTATTTTCAGGGCTATCGGGATATATTTTCGGAAAATCTCTATGTTTACCCGATGAGTGAGTTTAGTCGGGAGCAGGTGAGTGAATATTTCGCGCATCCTCAAATCAATGTGCCTCTGAGTGATGAGGCGGCGGAGTTGGTGAAGCAGTTTAGTTTGGGGATTCCCTTTGTGGTGCAGCAAATTGCAGCGATGCGTCAACAGGGGATCGATCTTGCTACGATTCTTAGCGCTCCATCGGCGGATCGTGATGATGAGTCGCCCCGTGAGGCGGTGGTTAGGGCAACGAGCGATCGCTTTTTGCGGTATTGCTTGGATGAGTGCGACCAAAAGGCGGTGTATGCGATGGCAATGATGCGTCGTCCTGATAATGAGCTATTAAAGGCGATGCTGGGGGTGACTGACCTTGAGCCAGAAATGCGATCGCTGAAGGCAAGGCATTCGTTTGTGTTGTTGGAGGGTAAGGGCATTAGGCTGCATGACAAGCTAGAGAGCTTTTTGCAAGATTATCTGCGTTGTGGGTTGGCGGGACAGTCGCCAATGGTGCGGGAGTTGAGCGATCGGGCTGTGGCTTATTTGGAACCGCGCTTGGGTGAATGGACTCAAGAGTTTACGGATACGGCGGATTATTTCGAGTCGGATCGGATTGCGAATGGGTTGTTGGATTTGGTGCAGTTTAAGTTTTGGCAAGATGTGGAGGTTGGCTGGCGCTATGCAGTGCCACTTTTTGTGGAAAGTTGGCAATATGATCGCGAATGGCAAGAGCAACTTTTGGGAGTTATTGAGGCTTTTCAGGTGCGGTTTGATGGGGATAGTAAAAAGCGTTTGCGAACTTTTGCTAAAGATTTAGACTATTACTTTTTTGATTCTGATAGTCGGAAGGTTTTACTGGATGAATTGGAGAAGTTGGCAAAACGGGGTTGGCTTGATGGCGATCGTAAGAACGAACGCATGGTAATTCTCTTTTTACAACGTGGGCGATTACTTTATGAACTTGAACGCTATTCAGAATGTCTTCAGATGTATCTTGAAGCAGAAAAACAACTTCCTGAAACTGCACTACATTTACGAAAAGATTTAGCAGAAGAATTTAGTGGAATTGGCAATAAACTTCTCTGGAAAGATGGTAAACCAATCGCATCGCCTGAAGCACAGACGGCTTATCAAAGTTCTTGCTCATTAAATCCTGATAATTCCCTTGCATGGCGAGGGTTAGGGGTGAGTCTCGAAAAATTAGATCTGTTTGAATCTGCGATCGCATCCTATCAACAGGCGATCAACCTCGACCCAAAATTTTCCTATCCTCATAGTGATTTAGGCGATGTCTACCAAGCTCAGGGAGAATATGAATTAGCGATCGCATCCTATCAACAGGCGATCGACCTCGATCCAAAATCTGCCACTCCCCACAACGGTTTGGGCAATGTCTACCAAGCCCAAGGAGAATATGAATTAGCGATCGCATCCTATCAACAAGCGATCAACCTCGACCCAAAATCTGCCACTCCCCACAACGGTTTGGGCAATGTCTACTCCTATCAAGGAGAATACGAATTAGCAATCGCATCCTATCAACAGCCGATCAACATCGACCCAAAAGATGCCTATCCCCACAACGGTTTAGGCGATGTCTACAAAGCACAAGGAGAATACGAATTAGCGATCGCATCCTATCAACAGGCGATCGACCTCGACCCAAAACTTGCCCCTCCTCACAACGGTTTAGGCAATGTCTACCAAGCTCAAGGGAAGTACGAATTAGCGATCTCTTCCTATCAACAGAGAATCAATCTTCCCCCAGAATCTGCACCTCCAAGATTCAATCTTGGGACTGTAATGGGACGACAAGGTAAAAAAGAAGAAGCAATTACTTTATGGAAACAAGGATTAGAACTTCTTACTAGTAATTCTCAATACGATCGCCTCTTTCGATCATTACATGAAGTTGGAATTGGTGAAATCGAGCGTGGCACAAACAGCTTACGAGAGATTTTAGCAACAGAGAAAACGCCATTGGGTATTCTGTCAGATGTTCTTAAAGATGCAGAACTTATAGCGCAATTTCCTACTAAACTTGAGGGCATTGATACTATGATTGAGATGCTGCGTCAGGCGATTGCGAAAGTGCAATAAGTAGGGGCTTAGCATTTGCGCCACAATTTTAAAACCCAGCACAGAAATCTCGATCCACAAATGCTACGCCCTCTTTGCTTTTACAGACAATTTGTCCCAACGTTGCGAAGTTTTGGGCAGAGCATTCCCAAAAGAAGACGATCTAAAAAATTAGAAATTCCTGCGGGAATGCACTGCCCCTACAGTTCAACTTTATGGGCGAGGATAGATAATGACATTAACAAAAAATCGGGGATCTGGATATACATTAGGATTTTGTTGAGGTTTGGCGATCGCCTCCAAGTTTTGTAGAGCGATTAGATACTGATGAATTAGGCGATCGCTGTACAATATTAGCAATATCCAAATGCTAGTGATTTTTTGTAGGAAGGCAAAAATGAATGTGTCCATCTCCATAGACTTTTCTCAACTTAAAACAGTAATCGCGCAATGCAATCTACAAGAAAAGCTGGAATTATTGCAGTTACTAGAAAAAGACACATTTTCAGCGAGATTCAATAAATTTTTAAGTTCAGTGCAAACTGACGAACTAAGTTTTGAAGATATTACTGAAGAAGTCGAAGCCGTAAGACAGGCAAATTATCATGCACGGTAATCCACTTCGCGTTGTTATTGATACGAATATTTGGATTAGCTTTCTCATCGGCAAATCAATTAGGGGTCTTAGCGAAGCCATTATTAGCGGTCAGGTAATTGTTCTATTTAGCGATGACCTATTTGGCGAATTAATTGAAGTTTTGAAACGTCCAAAATTTAAAAAATATTTTTCAGAAACTGCCATTGAGAATTTAGTGGCACTTCTCTATGAAAAAGTTGAATTGATCGAAATCACTCACCATTTTGATGATTGTCGAGATGCAAAAGATAACTTCCTCTTGGATTTAGCCGTGTCAGGTCATGCAAATTACCTAGTCACAGGCGATGCAGATTTGTTGATATTAAACCCTTTTCAAGGTGTAGAAATTATTTCATATCAACATTTTCAGAATCTAATTTTAAAATAACTATTAAGGAGGAACACCAAATTCGTCTCAAGAAGCGATCGCTGATTGTTTAGTCCCAACGCGATTATTGGGTTTTGGTTTGGCTTGATGAGAGGTGACATTCAATAAATACAAGCATCCAAAATACTCAAAACCTCAGCCAAAATATCATCCGCAGCAGCCTCTATCAACTTCACCTTTCTTGACTTGTAATCGATAGATTTCACTTGCTCAACCATCACATAGCCAGTTAGTGTTTTACTTCTAGAAATTTCCACATGAAAAGGAAAATCACGCTTCGTATTTGTAATCGGACAGACAATCGCCTAGCCCGTATGCTGATTAAACAGCGTATTACTCACCACTAAAGCAGGTCGCCGCCCTTTCTGCTCATGTCCAGACTGCGGATCGAAAGTGAGGATAATCAAATCGCCCTTTTTGGGAATATAACTAGCCATTTACCAAACTTCCAAACCTACAGGCGATCCCCAATTCTCTTCTTGAACCTTATAGTTAGAAGGAATTTTGGAAACTAGATCTTTAAGATCGTACTTACATCGAATTTTACGAACAGGTTTGATCACAATATGCTCCTTAGTGGTGATAATCTCTAGTGCATCACCAACCAGAATATTAGCCTCAGCTAAAACCTCTTTACTGAGTCTAATTCCCTGACTATTTCCCCATTTCTGGACTTTGACCAACATAGCTTTTGACGATTATTTTTGCAAAATATGTATAGCCCAAGTATAGCCTAAAGTTTTCAAATTTTGACAAGCGATCGTGCTTAATTTCCTGAAAACTAACACAGCAACTACACCAAACTTGACTCAAGGAGCGATCGCTAAAAACTTAATCTCAACCTTCGATCGAGAGCGCCAGCAATTTTCTGTAACATTGACAGCGAAGGCAAATCACAATCAGCATCCTTAAACAAGAGCGATCGTAGATTGTTTAGTATCAATGAGATCGGCAAGTTGTTTCTTTATCAAATCCCTAGCAGTACTTTCCTCGTAAATAGGGCTTCCTGAAAAAGAGGCTAAGCGGAAAGTAGTGGGTAAAGAGGAAGAGGAGGGTACTTTAACAGTCTACTAGGACATTGCCAAGCAAGAGAATTAAAGTTAAGGATTGATTTTAATGAAGGAAGAAACAAAAGTTGGGAGCAAAGCATAACCAAAGAAAAATCGAAAAAACAAGCCGCCTGAGCAGGGCTTCCAAATTCATCACCAAGAAAGTGATAGCGATCGCCGTTTCCGAAGTATTTGCTAACTTGGTCATGATGCGATTTAAACTGAACCGTCGTTTAGCCTGTCCAAACCCATCACCCATCTCAGTGTGAACAGCGATACCGTTGTTCACACTGAGAGCAGTCTGTACCTGTTCTTAATGGAGTTGATTTAACTTGGACGGTTACGCAGATTTTTGATTTGCTCAATTTTTAAGCTTCAAGTTTTGACATTTTGGGCGATCTCATACTCCCCAATAGAGTTGCGACGCTTCGCGTCGCAACTCTATTGGGGAGTTATAGCTATAGAATGGACTATGACAAACGCTCTAACCATTCCATGTTCACCTTCGCACTGCCCAAAGGCTCACTGTTAAAAGACTCGATCCGCTTGCTTCAAGGAGTCGGGCTTGACTTTAGCGCATTTCTCGATGCATCGAACCGCCAACTCCAAATCACCGATCCCACAGGAACTGCCAAGGCTCTGCTAGTAAGAGCACAAGATGTGCCTGTATATGTGGAATATGGACAGGCGCAAGCTGGCATTGTCGGTGAAGATGTATTGCGCGAAAAAACTCCTAAAGTAGCAAAGTTGCTTGATTTGGGCTTTGGCGGCTGTCGGATGTCGATCGCAGTTTCAGGAGAGAGCCGCTACCGATCGCCACTAGACCTGCCACCCCATAGTCGTGTCGCCTCAAAATATGTCGGTTGCGCCCAAGCCTACTTTGACAGCATCGATCTACCCGTCGAGATTATTCCCCTGTATGGCTCCGTCGAGCTTGGTCCCATTACAGGCATGGCGGAAGCGATTGTGGATTTAGTATCCACAGGCAAAACTCTTAAAGATAATGGGCTGATTGAAATTGAAGTTTTATATCAAAGCACAGCCCGATTAATCGGGCATCCACTTAGTTATCGCCTCCATAGCGATCGCTTTGGTCAGTTAATGAGCCAGATGCAAGTTACTGTTTAGAACGTGGTAGAGGCAATTCATGAATTGCCTCTACCACCGATTAACAAATAAGAAGCACTTCGCGCTTCTTTTTTGTTAATCGGTTAGTTTTTCCCATGCCGATTTCGCTGCTTTTTGAAAACGGTTCAGGGTTTTCGAGACTTTTTTCTCTAGTTTTTTCTCGACATTTTCTAAAGCCTCATTAACCGACTCAACTGCCCAGCTATCAAATTCTTCAAGGCGATCGCGTACTGAGCCAACCTGCTTGTCAACATTTTTATGGGCTTTTTTTAAATTTTTTTCGTACTGCTGTTGAGCTACGTCAGCGACTGTATGCAGCGTTTTTTCGATCTGATGCTTGATATCTTTCGACTTTTTGGACATCGCGATAACTCCTTAGTAATGCACTGCAAAAGTATGAGTTTCATTTATCATAATCGCTATAGCTGGGATAGCAAGTAGAGCCATGATACAAGATTTTCAAGAAGATTTCTATCGGCAGGGTTTAGCAAAGGCAAAGGCTGGCGATCGCTATGGTGCTGTACAAGCCTTTAGTCGTGCGATCTCTGCTAATGCTCAACTGGCTGAAGCCTATTATCAGCGTGGTTTAGTCCTATTTGATTTGAGCGATCGCCAAGGAGCGATCTCCGACTATGACCAAGCTCTTAGCCTCAAACCTGATGCGATCGATGTGTATATTGCTCGAAGCATCACTCGCATTGCAATTAACGATATCGTGGCGGCTCAATCTGACATTGCTCAAGCGCTAGTAATTAAGCCCAAATCCGCGATCGCCCATCAATTATTAGGCTTGACCTATAAACAACAAAATCAAATCGAAAAGGCGATCGCTACCTATAAAAAAGCTGCAAGCCTATTTTTAGAACTACGGGATGAAGATAATTGTCGCCGTTGCATCGAGAGCTATAAACCACTAGAGGCAATGTTGCCACCATCTACGGCAGATATTTTTGCCAATGTCCAGCAAAAAATCGATAAGAGCGACTATACCAATGCCTTGATCGATCTTAATTGGATGCTGCAAATCGATCCTAAAAATGTTAAAGCTTTTTGTTTGCGAGGCTTGACCCTAGGTAAGCTTGGCGATCCTGAAGCAGCGATCAAAGACCTCAACCAAGCAACCTTCCTCGAACCACAAAATATTGAAGTGCGCATCAGTCGTGGCAGAATCCGTCTTGAAATTGGTGATGCTCAAGGAGCGATCGCCGATTTTAATGAATTACTCAGCGAATATCCCAGCATGGCGGAAATCTACAGCGATCGCGCTAAAGCTCATCTAAAACTTAAGGACTATCGCACAGCGATCGAAGACTTTTCACGATCGCTGTCTCTCAATCACAATAGTCCCCAACTATATTGCGATCGGGCTGAGGCAAGGTATGAATTTGGCGATCTCAAAGGTGCGATCGATGATTATCAACAAGCCGCGAATATTTGGTTTAATCAGTCGAACATGGAGCGGTATCGGTATGTCTTAGATCGGGTTAATCTTTGGCAATCGGAACTCGAAAAACAAACTAAAGAGGGTAAGCGCCAGCAGGCAAATGCTGCGGCAACTGTGGATTTGATGCAAATGCCAAGTCTGGAATTACAGCAGCGCTTACTCGGTTTAGTCGGCGGCAATATGGCGATCGCCCAGCGCCTGATCGATATTGCCAAACAAGAGCATCCGAATATGCCTGAAGTCTGGTATTGGCAGAAAGTTATCTTTGATCTTGAAAGCGATCGGAAATAAAAAAGGTTTCCTTCAAAGAGATTAGATCGGGAAGCGATCGCCTTTCTCGTTATTCTTCGTCATCTAGTTCGGGCGGGTCGTTGAGCAATAAATCTAAAATACGGCGGTTCTCGGTTTGCAATCCTTTGAGGATGCGCTGATGTCGGTCTAATTGCCTTTGCTGTTTAGCAATCACTTCTAAAACTGCATTTCTCTCTTCTCTGTCCATTGCCATTTGTTGCAACATTACATCAACTGCACGGGCGTTTGAGGTTGCTACTGCTTTGGTTTCTTGCCAGTTAATAGCATTTTGAGCGGTGATTTCTTCTATACGCTCCGCTTCGATTCTATCTAGTCTTTCTATCATTAGATTGAGTAGATTCTGTGAATAATCCGATCTATGATTTATTCCTAGCTAAGCCCTCAACGGGATTTGAACCCGTGACCTTTCCCTTACCAAGGGAATGCTCTACCCCTGAGCCATGAGGGCGTTTTTTAACGCTTTGTAATTATGACACAGTAACGCGCATTTGTGGCATGCTCAAAAAAATAATTCTAAAAGAGTCCTAGTCTTAAGCCTTATTTTGAAGATGTGTTTATCGGATGCTATCAAGATGCGAGATTGATAACGGCTCAGGAGACAGGCTTAGATCTTGACGTTTTGCCAGAGGTTTGTCCCTTTGATCGAAGGGATGTTTTAAATCCTCAATTTTTACCTAAAGATTAAAAATTATTTCTTGTTTGTTTTTAGCCCTGCAAAGGAAAGGATTGGCATTGTAGGGCAACCGCACAGGTTTCTTAACAAAACAGTAAACATTTCTTCTTTGTTAAGAAATGTTTAAAGACAAAACTTGAGAATTGAACATATTTAGAATGGAAAGTTCAAAATTCTAGCAACAGTCAGTCCTGGTGGATTAAATGAAACACACTTTGGGAATTTAGGAATGAAAATTAAATAACATGTGCATATAAAACCCAAAATTGGTTCGGCGGGCTTCGCCCGCCGAACCAATTTTGGGTTTTATTAAATTATC
>QBMK01000030.1 GCA_003249035.1 Pseudanabaena sp. | reverse complement strand
TACAAAGGGCGCAAGTTTCCTTGATTCGTTCTTCAGAGTTTAATCATCCCAAATACTGGTCGGCATTTTTTGCGATCGGTAATGGTTTGTGAAATGATGGGTTGGAAGCAGCCAAAAGTATGGAAGTGGAATAGCTTTGGTCTTCCCATAACTATAATCTGGTTAAAATATAAAGTCACTATTCCAACTCAAAGGTAGTCTTATGGCTTCTCGGATCTACTTACTCGTCATGGCATGTTTGACGGCAGTAATTATTAGTGTTTTTGGCTTGATATTACCGCATGACATTAATCTCAGGACTACCGAAGCGACGACATTACAGAATCGCAATTTGGAAGTAGAAAGTTTTATAGAGCAAGGAAATCGTGAGTATCAATTCAGTGATTACAAAAAAGCTATCCAGTTTTGGCAAAAATCACTAGATCTATACCGTGAAGATCATAATCCAGTTGGAGAAGCCAGTACATTAAATAATATTGGTAGAGCTTACCGTAATTTGAGTGAATATAAATTAGCTCTGGACTTACATCAGGAAGCTTTATCTATATGTGAAAAAGTGAATGTTCCAAACCGAGAGGCTAAAGCACTAGCTACTCTAAAAACTTTTTATAAACACCTAATTGATTCTCAACAAGCTTTTGCATATCATCAGCAATCACAAGAATTAAAGCAGCGGAATAATAGTTTAGGCTGTCAAGCTGACTCTTTGAACAATATTGGTGGTGTTTATGGGGACTTGGGAGACTTTAAAAAATCTGTAGATTTATCACAGCAAGCCTTGTCAATATTTCGACAAATTGCAGATCGTGATGGAGAAGCGATGGCCTTGAATAGTTTAGGAATTGTTTATGACTATTTGGGCAAGTTTCATGAGAGCGTTACTTTCTATCAGCAAGCTCTTGTGATTTTTAGGCAATCTAGCGATCGCCTTAATGAAGCCAAGTTACTTAATAATCTAGGAATCGTATATCGCAATCTGAGTCAATATCAACAAGCGATCGCACTTTCTCAGCAGTCACTAGAAATTGCCAAACACATTCATGATCTTCAAGGTGAAGCTAATTCATTAGGTATACAGGGATTTATTTACCGCAGTTTGGGGCAGTACCAGAAAGCAATTGATTTTTACAGTCAGTCTCTCAACATATTTAGACAAATTGGAGATCGTCAGAGCGAAGGTTTAAGTTTAAATGGTCTAGGCATTTCTTATAGTAATTTGGGGCAATTTGAGCGTTCTCTTATGTTTTATGACCAATCTCTGCCCATTTTCAAACAAATTGGCGATCTTCAGAGCGAAGCTAACACTTTGAACAATATGGGCAATGTCTTCCAAAATTTAGGTCAATATGAACGCTCAATTGAAGTTTATAGTCAGGCTTTAGGTATAAAAGAACAAATCAATGACTCACAGGGGCAAGCTAGGTCATTAAATGCTTTGGGTAATGCCTACAACAATCTAAATCAGTCTCCCAAAGCGATTGATTACTATCAGAAAGCTTTAACTATATTTAGACAAATTGGAGATCGTGAGGCTGAAGGGAGAGTTCTAAGCAGATTTGGTTATATTATTTCCAAACTAGATCAACCCGAACTAGCGATTCTCTTTTACAAACAATCAATCAACGTCCGCGAAGCGATTCGCAAAGATATCCGTAAACTCGATAAAGACATCCAAAAATCCTATTTAGAAAGAGTTTCTAGCAGCTATAAACGCCTCGCCGACCTACTGATTCAGCAAGGTCGCATCGTGGAAGCCCTACAAGTCCTCGATCTCCTCAAAGTCCAAGAACTCGAAGACTATCTCAAAAACATCAAAGGCAGCGACAGATCGGCGCAAGGTGTCCGACTTCTAGAACCCGAGAAAGCTATGAACGATAAGTTGTTAGCAATTAGCTTTGAGAATAGTCCTGAAATTAACAGCCAACTTGCTAACAAAATCCAACAACTTCCCAAATCAGAAATCAACAAAGTACCAGACTATCTCCAAAAAATTCCTCAAGGAACCGCTTTACTGTATCCCTTGATTCTTAGCGATCACCTCGAAATCATCCTCTTCTCACCCAACACCATCCCCATCAGCCGCACCGTCAAAATCTCCCAAAAAGAACTAGAAAACCTAGTGATTGATTTTAAAGCGGCACTTCTCGATGCAGGCTCCGAAGATTACAAAGAACCTGCGGCACAACTCTACAAATTGCTGATTAAGCCCATCGAAATCGAACTCATCCAAGCCAAAGCCACCACAATTCTCTATGCACCCGATGGCATCTTGCGCTATATTCCCATTGCCGCACTCTATGACGGCAAACAATGGCTAGCAGAGAAATACCGCATTAGTAACTTGATCGCCTACAGCCTCTTCGACTTTGCGCCAAGGCTAAAGACTCAGCCCAACATCCTCGCAGCCGCATTTGGTGGCAAAGCAGGCGAGAAAAAGTTTGGACAAAATGCATTACCTGCGACGCTAAAAGAAGTTCAAGCGATCGCAAATTCGTTCCAAAACTCAGTCACCTTAACTGAAGATAAATTTAGCCGACAAGCGATCGAATCAAAATTTAAAAATTACAACATTCTCCATCTTGCTACCCATGCTTCGTTTAATATTGGTAGACCAGAGAACTCCTTCATCATCTTCGGCAATGGCGACAAAATCCTTCTCAATGAAATCACCGATTGGCAAATTCCGAATATAGATTTGATCGTGCTGAGTGCCTGTCAGACTGGCGTGGGCAAACTCGGTGATGGTGTGGAAATCTTGGGTTTTGGCTATCAAGTTCAGAAAGCAGGAGCAAAAAATGCGATCGCCTCTCTCTGGTTGGTCGATGATGCTGGCACGCAGGCTCTCATGGCAGCATTTTATCAAGAACTCAAAAAAGACAATGTCACGACTACTGAAGCTTTACAAAGGGCGCAAGTTTCCTTGATTCGTTCTTCAGAGTTTAATCATCCCAAATACTGGTCAGCATTTTTTGCGATCGGTAATGGTTTATAGACATAGCTACAAAATACATTAAAAAACTGCAAGGTCGCTCTCAAGGACTGTTTTCGGGCACATTAGGTTTTCCACATTGTGATAAGGATCTCATTTTTAAGTGATATCTCTCATCATACAACGACAAGAAAGACATGATACTTTGACATAAGTACAAATCACCAAGCGCTATGGATACACCACTTTCCCATTCAAAAGGGCAGCAAACTCTAGCAGCGATCGCGTTTAGCGACATCGTTGGATTTAGTGCTCGTATGGGGCGAGACGAAGAACATACGTTGAGCTTAGTAGAGCGAGACTTTCAGTTTATGACTGACCTCTGCCAAAAGTTTGCTGGCAAGGTATTAAAAACTACTGGGGACGGTTTGCTCATGTATTTTGTTAGTGCTGTCCAAGCCGTTGATTGTACTCGCGAGATGCAAACTGAGTTTGCGAAGTCTGCGAATATTTTGCCTAAAAATGATGTCCTCGCACATCGTATTGGTATTCATTTGGGTGATGTGTTCTTTAATGAAACCGATGTAATGGGTAATGGAGTAAACATCGCGGCGCGGCTTCAGGCAAAAGCTGAGGTTGGCGGTATTTGCATTTCTCAAACTGTCTATGATGTTGTTAAGAATCGCCTAGAGCTAGATGTTACTTATCTGGGTGAATTAGAACTAAAAAATATTCAAGAACAAATTCCCGCTTATAACGTTTTAATTCCTTTTTTAGATCCTTCATTGCATAGCGATCGCCAAGATATAGCTGCTAAATCTCCCAAATCATCCCGACAGCTAACTCAACAAGGCTATCGCGATCGCCAAATCATGCTAAATAAAGTGCGAAACTTTTGGGTTGAGGGTGTTTTAGAGACATCAATTCATGATAAGGCACTGATCGAATTAGGTCTACAAACAAGGCTCGATGCGATCGCGCATCCGTGGCAAATGGAATGGGCGACATCTGATGAAGCAAGGAAACCTTTGCCAACAGGGACTAAAGCAATTAATCAATTCGATCGTCTCGGCACTGGTCGCACCCTTTTGATTTTAGGCGATCCTGGTGCTGGGAAAACGACGACGCTGTTGGAATTGACGCGAGAATTGATTGTCCGAGCTGAGCGCGATATTGAACTGCCGATGCCGATTGTGTTTAACCTTTCGTCATGGCAAGAAAAGCAAAGTTTAGCGGACTGGATGGTGTTGGAACTGAACACGAAATACCAAGTGCCGAAAAAGATTGGGAAAGCATGGGTGATCGAACAGCAGATCCTACCGATGTTGGATGGTTTGGATGAGGTGAGAGTAGAACGCCGCAATGCCTGTGTGGAGGCAATCAATCGCTTTCATAGTGAATATGGACAGACGGAAATCGTGGTTTGCAGCCGGATGAAGGACTACGAGTCTCTGGCGCAACGATTGCAGTTTCAAGGTGCGATTTTCATTCAGCCCTTAGAGGAAGTGCAGGTATTTGAATACTTCGATCGCCTTGGTGCTGAGTTGGAGGGTGTACGGGAAATGCTGACCACGGATGAGAAGTTATTGGAATTGGCGAAGACTCCTTTGATGGCAAATATTATGGCGATCGCTTATCGCGGTATGTCGGTGACAGATTTGATTAAGATGAGTCTCTCTGAAAATCATGTGCAGCATTTATTTGATACTTATATCGACCGTATGCTGAGGCGGCGACCTGACAAGAGTTATTCACCAAGTAAGGTGAAGCGGTGGTTGGGGTTTCTGGCTAGGCAGTTAAAGAATGAGTCGCAAACTGTGTTTTTGATTGAGAGAATCCAGCCGAGTTGGTTAACTGGAAATGCCAGAGCAATTTATGCTGCCTTAACAGCGATCATTATAGCTCCGATTATTTCCCTGATTGTTTTGCCTAGCTCTATCGGAATATTAATTCAACTAACAACATCAAATATTCTAGCTGAAGCAGATAAAATTTATAGGAGCCTTGGGGGTGAACTTCCCCCAGTTGCTGCAATGTTTATACTTACAGATAAAGAGCGATTATATTTTGGAGTCCATTCTGGTTCTCTTCTAATTGGATTTGTTATTGCGATATTGTGGGGATTTACTATTAGATTCAATGACAAAAAAATTAGTAAAATCGACATTCTTATCCGCTCTTTGGCTTGCTCACTCATAGTTTGTGGACTAGGAATCGCTCATATAATAAGCAGTCCACTCTGGATATTCTTGTTTTTTCTATTGGGCTTTCTAATTAGTTTCATGGTTTTTGACATACTAGAAAGACCAATTATACCAACTGAAATATTAAAATGGTCTTGGAAATCTTTTAAAGAAAATTTGGTTACTGGGAGAGGTCTTGGACTAGCATTTGGATTAATTGCTGGAGTACTTATAACGTTAATTGATATTTCGGTATTTCTAAGTTTAACTAGTGTGATGAATTAGCCTCCATTATTTAATTTAAAAGTTTCAATCCTTATTTATAATCAAACTACCTACCCAATATAAATATGACTTTATCCCATATTCTCTCCTTATTATTCTTAATGCTAATTAATTTATTAGTCTGCGGACTTATTGGTCAGCTAATTGGAGCTTTAATTAGCGGGTCACTTGCAGGACTTGCTGGGTCAGAGATCGAGCGAAGTACATTTCCCAATCAGGGGATAAGACAGTCGCTCTCTAACGGTTTGATCTTGGCTGTTATTGGTTCATTTTTCCTTTCAGTTATATTTTCTCTATTTGGTTTACCAAGCTCAATAGGAATGTTTTTGGGACTATTGCTTGGTTTATTTGCATTAGAAGCCGCCTTAAAACATTTAGTTCTAAGGTTAGTTCTTTTTGTTGGCAGCTGGAGTCCTTGGAACTATGCTAAGTTTTTAAACTATTCTGTAAATAGTGTTCTTCTCCAAAGAATTGGTGGTGGATACATATTTGTTCATAGGAGTTTGTTAGAGCATTTTGCATCTCTTCCCATTGGTTACAGTATTAGTCATCAAAATCAATCGAGCGAAACTACATTCAAAAAAGGAAAGAGCTTAATATCAACTGTTCTTATTTTGATTAGTTTAGCGATCGCTTGGAACGGATGGCAATCTTGGCTTGGCAGTAACGGCATTCCTACTGAATGTACGATCGGCACTACATCTGAGACAAGAAAAGGTGTTGTTCGGACTGCTACCTTTGCACCAAATACAGATTGTGAAGAAATGCGGAAACTAGTAGAAGAAGGAAAACCATTGCCAACGATATCTCGACCCAAAATCCTTGCTCCTAATTAGTTCTATAGAGATACTGTCGTTCGCATATTTAAATTTTGAAGTTAAAGCTTTGATTGAATAAAGTTAAGAAACATATGCCTAATAAACTTGCCAATATTGATAGTCCTTCTCCTAAACTACACAAAGACAAAAGAAACAGATTTCGCTTTATCTTACATTGGTTTAATATTATCAGTGTTAGCTTTTTGGTGCTATGGATTGTTATTGGTAACTTTGCTGCATTCCAGCTAGAGCAACCAGTCTTGATAGCAAAAGCTGAGCTGGTTCATAAGTTCCCAAAAATTGAGACCAATGCTTCTGCACTAAAATTAGAGGAGCTAAGTGCTAAGCTGGGTATCAATTTGCTAGTCAAAGCTCGAAATCGTAATGACGATCTCTATGTTCCAACCGAAGCATCTCAAAAAGAATTTAATCAAATCAGAGCCGATCTATTGAGATATTTAGAAGACTCCACTTCTTCAGTACCTTCTAAACCCTTACAACAATATCTTTCGACCCATTCAGCGGATTTAGCGGTGATTCGTGCCCACATAATAAAAAGTGACATTCCACGCTGGGAGACACTTGACATAAATATGGAACTCGGCAAATCATCTATGGCTACAGAGAGTTTTCTCGGAGTAGCTGATTTACATCGCCTCTTAATAGCTGATGCTATTAACAATTCTCGCCTTGGAAATTCCCAAACTGCGATCGACTCTTTAGAATTTTCTTGGAGACTCAATCAATCCATGAAAGAACGCCCTAGTCTTCTCTCTCAATTGGTTGCAAATATTACCGATGGGGTTCAGGTTCGTGGGCTACGCAAACTTGACCTTGCTTCTCCCGTCTGGCAAAAAAGATTAATCTCTTTTGACCAAAGTAAGTTGTTTTTAACTGCCTTAAAATTTGATATCTTTAAGCAATATGGAATCAGACGAAATTTCCCCTTAAGGAAGGGAGGCTCAGAGCAGGATGAACAGTCTTCTTCTCTCTTTAACCGTTTTTTACATCCTTTTGTTCAACCATATTTTACACTTTCTGCTGTAGATACTTGGCAAGTAGCAATGCGAAATCTTGATCTGAGCTTTAATCAAGATCCTTGTATTTCAATTTCTTATGAGGATTTGCCTCAACTTTCTTCATGGAATATCCTAGGCTTTGTCGGATCACCCCCCTCTGGCTTGCAAGGATACAAATTAACTAAGCGGCAAATCGATATGGAATTAACGCAGAAAATCCTAAGATTACGCGAGGTCGCATCTCAATCGGGTAAATTTCCTCAGACCTTATCAGGAATAGATTCTTCTGTAATTTGCAAAAATCTTCGCTACGTCTATCAACCTTCCGCCGATGGTGAGGCAATGACAATTTCTCTAAGCAACCAAAATCGACCAGAATGGCTGGATGATCGCGAAGGTGAGATACCTCTCAGCTACACTACCAAATTAAGGAAGCTATAGTTTTTCTTGGCAAATGTTAACCCCTCATCGGGTTTATCGACAAATTGTCTCTGCGTTGTGAGGTTTGGATTAAGACTTCCTATTTTTTGCGATCTCAATGATTCTGTTAGCCTCTCAAATTCAAAAGTTAACAGAATCTTAATGCGATAACCTCATTAATAAACTAAAAAAATATTCTTGAAATCCTCTTTATGTATAGGTTTAAAAACTATCTTACAGTCCTGTATCTACTCTGTAATCATCCCCCGTAAACACGTTGCTTACAGACAAGCTCGATTTCTTTTTGACTATATTGAGAGTTTTTCTTCATCTCCATCAATTCATTACGGCATTTATTCATTTCCAACTTTCTACGATTCGTCTGCGTAGTTGTATAAAAGTAGAGTCCTAGCCCCATGCATACCAAGATGATTGCTGCTAAAAGTATCCAAGATTTAGGTTGAAGATTCATGAGACTTAATTGGTAGTGTTTCAAAATGACAACAATTCATATATTTTTTATCATGAAGCCTTTTTCTCTAGCTTTAGCGTAACTCGAAACTGTATTCTTACGTTCTAAAATAGTCAATCAAGGCTGTAAAAAGCTAGTCTCTGCAAACATTACTGTATCTTCATCTCAACCATCTCGCGATAAAGTTTTACGCGAATCGTCGCCATACCCGAAGTTGATTGATCGGGACATGACGATAAATTAATCATCTTTCCCTCTCTCTTGCTTAGGAGGAACGTCTAAATCCTCACTAGGATCGTTGTTGTCACGATCTAGGTCGGATTCTTGAGAAGATCTGAGCGCTTTGCGATCGCTATTCTCCTCAGACTCAGGATGCGATTCTCCATTCAGATTGATATTTGGATTTACCTCAGCATTTACTTCGCCACCGTCACCAACCAATGCGGGTTGTGGAGTATAAAGCCCACGTTTGAAGCGATCTTCAATGGTTTTGATTGTGATATACAACACGGGGACAACAAACAGACTCAACACGGTTGCCACAATCATGCCGCCGATAATCGTAGTTCCTAAAGACTGCCGCGAAGCCGCACCTGCCCCTGAGGCGATCGCTAAGGGGAAAGCGCCAATAATTGTTGACAAAGCGGTCATCAAGATCGGGCGGAGACGTTCTCCACTCGCAGCCACCACAGCCTGTGTGATACTTGCTCCTTTTTCACGTAATTGGTTCGCAAACTCTACAATGAGAATCGCATTTTTACTTGCCATGCCGATCAACATCACAAATCCAATTTGGGTATAGACATCGTTCGAGAAGTTCCGCAGTTTAATCGCCAAGAGTGCGCCCAAGATCGCTAATGGCACTGTCAACATAATAATTAGCGGATCGATATAGTTTTCATACTGGGCAGCCATCACCAGAAACACCATCACAATCCCTAAACTAAAAATCACAAGAGCAGCAGCACCCGAGCTTCGCTCTTCTAAAGAGAGCCCAGACCACTCATGGCTAAAGCTGCGCGGTAATTCCTTAGACAGCTTTTCCATAATTCCAATTGCTTCACCAGAGCTAACTCCCGGAGCGGGGTTACCCGTAATTTCAATCGAACGAAAGAGGTTGAAGTGATTAATAATTGAGGGCGCGATGATCGGTGTGACCTTGATTAGATTTCCCATCGAAATCATTTGTCCAGTTCGCGATCGCACGTACAGCCTACTAATATCTTCGGGGTTTGAACGGAACTGTTGATCGGCTTGAATGTAAACCCGATAGCTGCGTCCAAAAGCATTAAAGTCGTTTACATACCTTGAACCCAAAAAGGCTTGCAGCGTACTAAAGATGTCCTGTGGGGAGATTTGTAGGGCATTGGCTTTTTCGCGATCGACTTCCACGCTCAGTTGCGGAGTGTTGCCATTAAAGCTGGGACGAACACCTACAATTTTTGGCTGCTGCTGGGGATCGGGGTAGGTACTGGCTCGAGCCAGCAACTGTCCCATGGTTTGCTCCAACACCCTAAAGTCTTGGTTGTTTTTATCCTGTAACTGATATTGAAATCCTCCAGTACTTCCAATCCCCTGAATTGCTGGTGGTGGGAATGGAATCACAAAACCTTCCTTAATCGCTCTAAACTGGGGTCTGAGTCTAGCCATGATTCCTGCTGCCGATTGATCTGCACTCTTGCGTTCTCCCCAAGGCTTGAGTGTTGTAAAAATAATCCCGTTATTGGGTGTATTACCACTAAAGCTAAATCCACCGATCGCAAAGATATCTTGCACACTAGGTTCAGTTTGAACGATCGCTTCAACTTGCTCTAAGATTTTCTCGGTGTAGTTAATCGAAACACCATCGGGAGCCTGCACAATCGTAATAAAGTAACCTTGGTCTTCTTCGGGCAAGAAACCTGTAGGAATAGTGCTATTAGCAATGTAGGTAAGGAATAAACCTACTACAAATAAAACCAGTACCACTCCCTTTAGATGCGTGACTTTTCTTACCGCCCAATCATAGTTGGATCTGGTATTGTCAATCACCCAGTTAATCCCATTAAAAAACCAGTTATTCGGTACTTGCCCCCTTCTCAAAAGTTGTGCTGAAAGCATTGGTGTAAACGTAATCGCATTAAAGGTGGAAACAGTAATTGAAAATGCGATCGTCAAAGCAAATTGCTTATAAAGCTGACCCGTTGTTCCTGGGAAAAAGGCAACTGGAATAAACACCGCAATTAAAACCAGAGAACTGGCAATTACAGCGCTAAGTAACTCATTCATCGATTTGATTGCGGCTGCAATTGGGTTCATCCCATCATCTTGAATCCGCCTAGTTATATCTTCGACCACCACGATCGCATCATCTACCACTAATCCTGTGGCTAAGGTCAGACCAAACAGGGTAAGAGTGTTGATGTTAAAGTTCAGTAGCTTTACAAAGATAAAAGTACCGATCAACGCCACGGGAATTGCCAAGGCTGGAATCAACGTGGCTCGCCAATTCTGCAAAAACAGGAAGATGATCACCACCACCAAGCCTACGGACAAAAATAGTGAGACAATTACTTCTTCTGCTCCTGCTTCCACAAATAGCGTCGTGTCATAGGCAACTTGATAGTGTAAACCCGGTGGGAAGCTCAGTGATAATTCTTCCATTTCCTTTTTGACAGCATGTGCCACATCCAATGCATTAGCATCGGGTAGCTGGCTCACACCCAAACCCACGCCCTGAATTCCATTAAACCTTAGTACCGTGCCATAATTTTCTGCTCCAAGCTCAGCTCTGCCAATATCTCGCACCCTAATCAACGAACCGTCGTCAAATGTCTTGATCACGATGTCCTCAAATTCATTGGCTTCCTTGAGGCGGCCTTGCGCCAAAATTGAAAGTTGATAGGCTTGATCTGCGGGTGCAGGTTGCTGTCCAATTTGTCCTGCTCCCACCTGAAGATTTTGTTGCTGTAGAGCAGTAGCAACATCTTGCGCTGTGAGTTTGCGGGCAGCTAAACGGTTTGGGTCAAGCCACAACCGCATAGCATATTTGCGTTCGCCAAAGATTGTGACATCGCTGACACCTTTGGCACGCTTGATTACGTCCGTGATGTAGAGATCGGCGTAGTTGCTGAGATAGATATTATCGTATTTGAGTTTTCCATTCTCATCTTTGTCTGAATAAACTCCGATCGCTAGTAAAAAGCCCGTACTTTGCTTTCTGACTCTGACCCCAGTTTGTTGCACTTCAGGGGGCAATTGCGAAAGGACAGAAGACACCCGATTTTGCACATCTACGGCAGCCAGATCTTGATTGCGTCCTAGATTGAAAGTGACACTTATATTACTCGTGCCATCATTGGAACTGCTAGAGGTGATATATTTTGCAGCTTCAATGCCGTTCAATTCGCGCTCTAAGATTGTGGTGACGGTTGTCTCTACGGTCAGGGCATCTGCACCCGTATAGTTGGAGACAACATTCACCTGAGGTGGCACAATCTCAGGGTATTGGGCAATCGGCAGAATAAAGATACAGGTTGCACCAACCAAAGTCACAATAATTGAGCAAACTGTTGCAAACACAGGTCGCCTGATAAAAAAGTCAGCAATAGATAAAATCATGGGAGCTAGTTTTTTGGGAGTGAACGACTAGGCTTTGATAGCTAGGCTTTAATAATTAGGCTTTAATAATTAGGCTTAGATGAATCAGCGATCGGTAATTTATTTAACTGTCTGGGACTTCCGAATAGCCAAGAACACGCAATAAAGTCAGTTTATTTTTTAGGCTGATTTTCTGGATCGGATTTGGAGGCATTCATAATCGGAACCCCATCCCGCAGTGTCAAAATCCCCGCAACGACAATTTGGTCGGTAGGTTTTAACCCTTCTAATACTTGCTGTTGATTACCAACAATCCTTCCAAGTTTTACGAGCTGTTGCTTGGCTACGAGGGAGGGCTTGTCCTTTATAGTTTGGGTATTTGCCACAAAAACAAAATTCTGACCGCCAACACGCGCGATCGCTGAAACTGGGACTAAAACCGCAGGTTTGCTTGACCAAATCAATCTGGCTCTGACAAACTGATCGGCACGAAGAGTATTTTTACTGTTATCAAAATTCGCTTTGACTAAGATCGACTGACTTTGCACATTGATATTCGGCGCAATAAAAGAAACGGTTCCTTCCGAAATTTTTTGGTCTTGTCCATCGATCAATTCTACAGGTAAGCCAATGCGAAGTTGTGGCGCTTTTTCAACAGGCACTGCGATCTGTACTTCTAAGGCACGATTTTCAGTCACCTTAGTCAATTGTGTGGCATTGTTAACAAAATCACCCACTTTCACAGGAATATCACTCACTACGCCTGCAAAGGGGGCTGAGATCGTATAGAACTGAAGCTGAACTTCCTGCTGTAACATGTCTGCTTCCGATCTCGATACTCTGGTCTCGGCACTGTCAATACTTGCCACTTGAGCGCGAATCCGCGCATCGATCGCCAATATATCAGCTTGAGCAGTCCTGAGTTTGTTAGCAGTATCGTCTAGCTTTTGTTGGGCGGTCGCCCCTTCTTTGGTGAGATCTGTATAGCGCTGAAATTCTTTTTGATTAAATAATAGTTCTGACTCTTTAGAAGCACGTTCCGCTTTTAGGTTGATTAGCGTAGCTTTAGCATTCTCTACATCTGCTTGCGACGATAGCACCGAGGCGCTAAAGCTAGTGACCGTTGCTTGCTGTTTAGCTGGATCGATTTGCAATAGAGGCGCACCTGCTTCGACGCGATCGCCCGGTTTGACAAAAATCTTTAAAATTTGACCGTCAACTCTGGGTTGTAAGGTAACTGACTTGCGAGACTGCAAACTTGCCACATAGTCCGAACTATCGGTGACAGTTCCAGAGACAAGACTTTCGATTTTGACACTGGCAGCACCACCTTCTTGGGGAGACTTCCCAGCTTGTCCACAAGCACTAAGAGAAATCGACACAGCTAAAACTACAGGCAAAAAATTTCTGGGCATTTTGATCAGCATAGCGATAGGTTTAACCCGATATCTCACGCTAGATAGTCTAGCTGTAATCGTTAATATCTTCAAATTCTTGTTTTGTTTGGTAAAAGCTTTAATTGTTGCCGCAATCGCGGAAGTGGCAATGAGCTGAAGATTTAATAAATTGTCTTTGCATGGACTTCTCTATATTGTCTTGACCGCATAACTCTTACGTTTGATAAATGCAAAAATCAAAACAAGAAATGTGCAAATCCCCGCTAAAAATAGTGGATAACCATAGGAAGAAGGATTATTTTGATTTACAACTAGTCCTGCGATTATGGGGCCAAAAGCGTTCGATATACTGAGATAAGAGGAGTTTAGTCCTAAAATTGTCCCTTGTTCTTCAGGGCTAGTATTTAGAGAAATCAACGCACTAATCATCGGCTGTACGACTGAGTTTAGTAATGAGAAGAGAACGCAAACGGCGACAAAGTAATATACATTCTCCCAAATCGGCATCAAAACGAAAGAAAGACTGCGGACAAATAATCCTAAGAAGAGAATCTGGACTAGTTGCAATCGTTTTGTCATTTGAGAAATGCCTAAAGTCTGCATGATCACTCCTAGTATCCCAAACAGCAAAAACATTAGAGTAAGAGAATCACTATTCTGTTTAAGAACTGTAAGAAAATAGGGCTGAAAAGCGAAAGTAAACAGCGTGAATGTCATTCCTGTCAGGAAATTAATGATTAATAAAATACCGATTTTAGGCATAAACAAACCTGTGATCAGCTTGTCTAAGCCAATATCAAAGATGTTTTGAGCTTTTTTGGCTTTGGTCTTGAGGGTTTCCGGCAGAAGGAAAATTGTCATTAATAAGGCGATCGCAGCGATCATTCCCGATACTAGAAAAGAAGCACCGAATGATTTACCTAGAGGGGTATTCAGTGCTGCCTTTTGAGCGAGTAAACTGATCGCAGGACCAAGGATAAAACCTAAACCAAAAGCAGCTCCATTAATGCCAAAAGCTTTGGCGCGAGTTTCAGGTGTGGTGACATCGGAAATTACGGCTTGGGCAACCGAAGCATTACCACCTGTAATTCCATCGAGAAATCTGGCAAAGAACAAAACGGCTGCACTTGCTGCTGTTCCAGCCATCAGGTTTGCGATCACAGTCCCCGCCAAACTGATAATCAATAATGGCTTACGTCCAAAACGATCGGAAAGTTTTCCGATGATTGGTGTGGCAAAAAATTGGGAGATCGCATAAATCGCAAAGAGAAAGCTGGTCTGAAAATCATCTAGCTTAAACTGTCTTCCATAGAGATACAAAACAGGAATCAGAATCGTAAAACTCAGGGAGTTAGTGAAAGAAATGAGGGCAATAATCCAAAATTTACGATTCATTCGCTTAGGCGATCTCGTATAGTCCTTGTCCATACTACAGCCTTGTTACGGCGCATTTGCTACAGATATTAGACTACGAAAGATGAAGCCTTTGCTATGTAAGTATTCCAAGCTTTAATTATTGTGAACCTTCATTCAGAATGGACTAGAGGCAACAAAAAAAAGCTAATCTTCTCAATAAATAGATGAGGATTCTCGAAATGAATATTGTGGCTACAGTTAGGAATAATCTCTAATTGTGATTTCTTAGTTAGCTGTTGCATTTTTCGATTTATTTGAACAAATTTAGGATCTAACGCTCCTACAATTAACAACAATGGAATCTGATTTCCCGAAAGATTTCCCCATAATGACGGTTGCATTCCTGTACTGAGATTGCGCAAGGATTTGGCTAAGTTTGCGGGTGAATTATCTAACCTTTGTGTTATCAAGTGGGAAAAATTTGGATGCGATCGCAAATTCGCAAAAATGGGCTGCTGATACCAATCCTCCAAGAATGCCCGAAAATCAATAGCTTCCAACTTTGCGGCAAGTTGCCTATCCTTGGTAATGCGATCGCTTCTTGCATCGGCGGATGCTATACCTGCGGATGCTGATTCGAGAACAACTCCATGAAAATATTTTGGAAAATGGATTGTTAAATATAGTGCTAATCTACCGCCCATAGAGTAACCAACTAAAAAGCAGCGATCCACACGAAGTAAATCCAAAAATTTAATGACAAGATTGGCTATGGACTGTATTGTGTAGTTGTCATCTCGATCTCGGCTTCGATCTATGGCATAGGTCTTGCCATGCCCAGGCAAATCGATCGCAACACAGTAAAACTGCTCGCAAAAATAAGCGATCGCTTGTTCAAATTCCCTGCGATCGCCAATAAATCCATGCAAAAACAAAATTGCCGGATGGTTACAATCGCCATTTAAGCAATAGCTAACCCAATAATTATCAATTTGCACCTTGAGTACCATAACCAAACAATGCAAGCGAGACTATGAACGAACAGGAAATCTTGATAGAAATTGAGAGCGCCAGAGTTTCAGAATCAACATCTCTTTATCTTAGTGAACTTCAGATGGTGGCAGTTCCTGAAGAGATTGGCAAGTTGATCCATTTAGTTTGGCTATACCTCAGCGAGAATGAATTGACCTCTCTACCAGAGGCGATCGGTAATTTACAAAAACTAACTTGGCTACATCTCGAATCCAATCAATTGTCGCAAATTCCTGATGCAGTCATGAAGCTAAAAAATCTCACGGTTCTTAATTTAGCTGAAAATCAAATCGCTAGTTTGCCATCAGATCTTGGCAAATTATCAAATCTAGCAAGGCTTGATGTTAACAATAATTCTTTAAGAAACTTGCCTCCTGAAATTGGACTGCTCAAGTTTTTGACATGGCTTGATTTAAGCGAAAATGAGCTTGAAAGCCTTCCTATAGAAATTTCACACCTTACAAATTTGACAGAGTTAGATTTACGAAAAAATAATCTCACAACTTTGCCAGATGAAATTGGCTCTCTCTCTGAACTAACCGATCTATACCTTGCAAATAACCAATTGAGATATCTTCCAGCAAGTATTGGCAATCTTAGAAACATCACAGAACTAGATTTGTCTTTTAATCAGCTAACAACTCTGCCTTCTGAAATCTCAAAGCTCAAGAATCTTACTCGTATAGATTTAAGAGGTAACTCTATCGAAGCATCATCCTTAACTGATCTCAAAAATGGCATGGTCTTAATCTAAAACTCAAATTTTACGTCTTAATTTTCTCACTGGAAAACATCTACTCTTTTTGGGGAAGGGAGTTTGTGAGTTGATAGCAGGAAATGAGTAAAACCATTATACATCTTGGCTAAGGCTTGGTCTGAAAAGCACTCTACAGCTTGATTTTATCTATAGCAATGAAAGTTTTGCTTAGGACATAAAAACCAAATAAATGAAGGCGGCGCGAAGCACCGCCTTCATTTATTTGGTTTTTGATTTGTCCTAGCTATCTCTTTCATTGCTATAAATCTAATAAGACATGTCTATTTCAATGCGAGTTACTAGCATCCTTCTTGTTTTTTGTATTTGTTACAAAAAACTGTTAATCTTAATAAAAAGTTAAGTTTTGTTGCTACCCTAAATCTATGCTTCGTCTCGAACATGTACAGAAAATATATCCCACTGGCGAAGTCCTCAAAGACGTTAACTGGGAAGTCAAAACTGGCGATCGCATTGGTTTAGTCGGCGTAAATGGCGCAGGGAAATCAACACAATTAAAAATTATTGCAGGGGAAATAGAACCCACATCAGGACAGGTTGTACGTCCGAATAGTCTCAAAATCGCCTATCTCAGTCAAGAATTTGATATCGAAGAGACGCGTACAGTCAAACAAGAGATGTGGCAAGCATTTCATGAAGTACGCGAAATTCAGAAAGAATTAGCAGTAGTCCATCATCATTTAGAAAATTTAAAAGATGGTGAGGACTATGAACCGATTCTCAAAAAAATGGATCGCCTTCAGCGCCAGTTTGAAGACCATAATGGCTACGAGCTTGAAAGCCGCATTGACAAACTATTGCCAGAGCTAGGATTTAAAGCTGACGATGGCGATCGCTTTGTCAGCGAATATAGTGGCGGTTGGCAGATGCGAATGGGCTTAGGAAAAATTTTGCTGCAATCGCCAGACTTGTTATTGTTGGATGAGCCGACTAACCATTTAGATTTAGAAACAATTGAATGGCTAGAGAAATATTTGCGATCGCTTAGCACACCTATGGTGATCGTCTCCCATGACCGTGAATTTTTGGATCGCCTTTGTACATCGATTGTGGAAACCGAACGCGGCGTATCCACAACTTATTTAGGTAATTACTCATCTTATCTGGCTCAGAAAGCTGAAGCTAAAGCTGCTCAGGGAGCCGCCTTTGAACGTCAGCAAAAATATATTGAGAAACAACAGGTATTCGTCGATCGCTTCCGTGCTAGTGCTACCCGCAGTACCCAAGCCAAGAGCCGTGAAAAACAACTGGACAAAATCGATCGCATCGAAGCCCCAGATAGTGATGTCCGAACTCTAAAATTCCATTTTCCACCTGCATCTCGGAGTGGACGGGTTAGCGTTCAGATTAAAGATCTTACCCATGCTTATGGTGACCAAATCCTATTTTTAGGAGCAAATCTGGAAATCGAAAGAGGCGATCGCGTTGCTTTCCTTGGGCCCAATGGGGCAGGAAAATCGACCTTATTAAAAATGGTAGTGGGCAAAGAAGCCTATAACGAAGGTGAAATCGTCCTCGGTCATAATGTTTTAATTGGGTACTTTGAGCAGAATCAAGCTGAAGCTCTTGACTTACATAAAAATGTTTTTGATACGATCCATGATGACTTCCCGAAGATGACCCATGAAGAAGTCAGGGGGGTTCTAGGTAAGTTCTTATTTAGTGGAGACACGGTATTTAAACAAGTGCGCGACCTCAGTGGAGGCGAAAAGGCAAGGCTTGCCCTCGCAAAGATGTTACTTACCCCAGTGAATTTCCTCATCTTAGATGAGCCGACAAATCACCTTGATATTCCTGCCAAGGAGATGCTAGAAGCAGCTTTGCGTGAATACGAAGGCACCGTGGCAGTTATATCTCACGATCGCTATTTCATCTCGCAAGTCGCCAATAAAATCGTTGAAATTCGTGACGGCGATCTATGTGTATATGCAGGTGAATATGCCTACTATCAAGAAAAAAGAGAGGAAGAAACAAGAGAAGCTAAATATAAAGCGGAAATGGCGGCGAAGGCAGCAAAAGATGCTGTAAGAAAAGAAAAAGAAAAAGTAAAACAAGCAGAAAAACGTCAAGAAAAACAACAACAAAAGGTGAAAGCAAAGTAATATGCGATTATCGACGATGCTTTCATCAAACCCAAATTGGAATTTTTGCGACTTAGGCGTTAAAAATTCCAATTTGGGTAATTGCTTGCATAGCCTCATCATAGATGGGTGTATGTAAGAGACCCATAAGTTCTTTTTGCTATAAGCATATTATTTCTATGTTGAATCACATTGCTAAGAAACGCAATTTGATAGAACTTTATTCCCAAGGAGAACGAAACTTTGAGGGATGGGATTTGAAGGGCGTAGATTTGAGTAAAGTTGACCTTAGTAATTCGATTTTACGCAACACAAATCTAGCTTTTGCGAATCTATGGGAGGCGACTCTCTGTGACGCCGATTTATCAGGAGCAAATTTGTCCGATGCTGACCTATGTGGAGCATCGTTGTTAGACTCAAATTTTAGCAATGCGAACATCACCCGTACTAATTTTAGCTATGCAGGGCTTAGTGGTGCAAGATTTACAAATGTAAAATTTAATAGTGCTAACTTTCGGCTAGCGATATTAAATTGTACGAATTTACATGGAATGAATTTTCAAGGGGCAAATTTACAAAAAGCTTATCTTCTTGAAACTAATCTTTCTAATACAGATTTAAGTCATGCTAATTTGCACCATGCTTTTTTGTTTCGGGCAAATTTGAGTCGCTCCAATTTACAAAATGCCGAACTGAGTGAAGCCGATCTGAGTGAATCAAGCTTACATGGGGCAAATTTAAAGGGTGCTAATTTGAGTGAAGTTGATTTACGCGAGGCGGATCTTGATCGTATAGATTTCAGCGAGATTAATCTTCGTTTAGCAAATTTAAGCGGACTAAACTTGAGCAATGTAAAATTTATCAGCAGCAATTTAAGCAAAGCAATTATGCACGGCACGATTTTGCGCGGGGCTTGTTTTAAAGGGGCAAATCTATGGAATGCTGATTTAAAGAATGCTGACTTAACTGGAGCCGATTTAACTGGAGCCGATTTACGCGGTGTAAACTTTGAAGGCGCTAATTTAAAACATGCAGTGTTAGATTTGGGATGGATGGATGAGTCGAGAATCTGCCAGACAATACTGCCTGACGGTAGTATCTCCTATCGAAATTATCGCGCTTAAGATGCAATGACTTTGCGTGCCTTGTAGCTGTCGCCATGTACTCCAAGAATTGATTGGCGCTGCCCCATTGCTCCTATCTATGTTCACGAAAATCCCAGTGCTGATGCGATTTTAAACTTTTCTTATGGAATGCAAACGCCGTCACTTTATCCAAAAAGTCAGTACGTTAGGAATCAGTACATTTCTAGCAACAGTTTTTGGACATAAGAATAGTGAGGCAGAAACTTTGCAAGCAACGATCCAGAAATGCGATCGCCGTATTCAAGTATTACGGACTGCTCCGATAAAATTACTATTACTTGATCGGACGAGCATCCCGATTACGAACCAAATCGTTCAAGTAGAGCATATACGACACCTATTTAACTTTGGTGCTGCCTATCATGCAGATCTAAGTCCCAAAAACACTCAAAATGATAACGAGAGCAAAAGCGAGCTTCTCCATCGTGAATATTTTCTGCAACTTTTTAATGCTGCAACCGTAACTTTCTACTGGCGCTATTACGAACCGCAGGAAAATCAATATGCTGACGCAGCATTACTAAAAAAGATCGATTGGCTTCAACAACATAGATTCTATCTACGCGGTCATCCTCTATTCTGGAATCACAATCCAGCCTGTTTACCCACTTGGTTAGAAAATCGAGATATCACATCTCAAAAAGTGCGATCGCTAATGGATAAAGTTCTGAAACATATGTCGAAAATGATTTTTCCTCACCTTGATGAGGTCGATGTATTTAATGAATTAGTGAACTGGAATAATTACGATCATCCTTTTACCGACTTATTTAAAGAACAGGGCAAAATTGCAATTGTCAAGGAATACCTAACTAAGTTCAAGAAGCTCAATCCCAATACTCTTGCCGTCATTAATGACTTTGTTTCCAATAATAGCTATGCAGAAATGCTACAGGAATTCCAAAACCACCAAGTTCCATTTGATGCAATCGGTCAGCAAGCTCATATGTTTGGAGGATACTGGTCGATTGAACGCTTAACATCCATTATCAAGCGCCTATCTGTTTTGGGGAAACCAATTGTATTCACTGAAGTGAGTTCTCTCTCAGGAGCCATTAAGCCGGATCTTGACTTTAGCCGCACCTATACAGATTGGCAAAGCGATCCAATTAATGAACTAAAACAGGCTGATTATCTCGAATCATTTTATCGAATTGCTTATAGCTATTCCCATATAACAGGAATCTTTCTATGGACATTTAGCGATCTGGGTGCTTGGCTTGGTGCACCAACAGGTATTCTGCACAAAGATGGCACACCAAAACCTGCATTCATAAGATTAAATCGTCTTATTAACGAAACATGGCGCACCGAAGTCCAGCTAAAAACTAACAATAATGGCTATGCGATCGTAGACAGTGCCTACGAAGGCGAGTATAAAATTACGACTGCAGATCGAGCTTTTAAGTTTAAACATACTTCAAGTAACCCAATTAATACTCATATTCGCCTTGAATAGACATCATTGAATACAGAGAATACAGATCTGCTTTTGATTTTTAGCAGTGGAGATCGCTTGTTTCAATGAATGAAAGTTTTGCAATCCCCATTCATTTTAAAAATGCATCGATTTTATTGGCTTCTTGCAAGCTCCGCTTGATGCAATCACCAAGAGCCACACCTCCGATAAAGTTTGCGCTTACATACAGTCCTTGTGATTTCTGTAATTCTGCTTCCACTGTGGCAAGTCGATCTAAATGTCCGATTTCGTATTGTGGAATTGCCTTATCCCATACATGAACTGCGATCGCCTTCGGTTCGGCTTTAGTATCAGGTCGGAGAATTGTTTTCTTTAGATCTGCATGAACAGCAGCAATAATTTCCGATTCTGAAAGCTTGGCTAGGGCAGGATCGAGAGTGCCGCCGATAAAGTTTAGTAATAGTTGCCAACCTTCAGGGGCACGTCCAGCAAATAAACTTGATGACCAGATTGTGCCTAACGTTCTCACTCCTTGAGTGCGGGGAATCAGGTTGCCAAAGCCCTTCATGTCATGGGCAAATTCGCTCTTTGGATAGGCAAGCACCACGCAAGCAACAGTAGGATAGAAAATCTCATTCAGAGCTTGGCTAGCGGCTGGCAAATAATCTTCCAAAAGTTTGGCGGTGACATAGGCGGGGGTAGTCAAAACCACCGATCGCGATGTCACAGTTTCTTCACCTGAGGGTGTATCGAACTTAGAAATATAGATATCGCCTTGTTTTTCTAGCGATCTCAAAGTCCATTTTTGCTTGACTGCTGTACCTGTCTCCCTTAACTTTGACGCGATCGCTTCTGGCAGCATCTGGATGCCTTGTCGAAACGATCCTAATTCACCAGCTTTAGTTTTGGGAATATTCGGTTCGTTGAGCTTTTGGGCTTTACGTTCTTTGCTGGATAATATTGCTCCTGAGAGCAAGCCTCCATAGGTTTCTAGTTTGGCAATCTTTGAAAAAGCAGCCTTGGCACTGAGTCGCTTGGGATCACCTGCATACACACCAGATATAAACGGCGCAACCAATCTTTCAACTGCTTGCTTGCCTAATATACGTGAAAAGAATTGATCGACAGATTCTTCCCCAGCCATCGCTGGACGAGCAAAGCCGATCGCCCCCAAAGCCAGACGAATCTTGCCGCCCCAAGTCAGGATTTTGGAAGTAATCGCGGTCGGTGGACTCATTGGCAAGGCATTTAACTTGCCATTCAAAAAGACAAAACGGGGCAATTTGCCATCGGCTAGAACCAATTCATCCTTGAGTCCCACTTGTACCGCTAAGCGCAATAGCTCAGGTGCGGGTTGAAAACTATTTGGGCCCTCTTCCCATAGATAGCCTTCGTCATTTTTGGCGCTAGTTATGGCACCACCCACGCGATCCTGTGCCTCCGCAACCAAAATGCGGTAGTTTTTAGCGATCACTAGCTCATGAGCGATCGTTAATCCTGAGATTCCTGCCCCAATGATTAGGGTATCTAATGGCTGATTTTCTTCAGAAGATGGCGTGAGGGTCATAGCTTAAAGGACTTGGGGCAATTGAGCAAATTTCATCTAGTACAACTAAGCTCCTATAGCTCAGTACGAGCTTTGAAAGCCTATGAAACTGAGTGCTGAAACAAAGCGTTCAAGTATACTTTGGCAGTGCTGCGGTAGCTATGGGAAGCATTATGTGATGACCCATGGCGATCATTACCACCATTTTGCAACAAGAACAAAGATAAAGCGGCGGCAAATACGCGATCTTGATCCCAGTCAGGATGTGACTCTAGGTAATTCTTGAGGGTTTCGTGTAGCTCTTCAGGAATCTCTGCCAATATACTGACGGTCGTACTCATGCTGAAACCTCAACTTTTAAACAAGTTTGATAGAAAAAACGCAACCATTTTCAGCGGTCGGGCTTTAATTGTGCGTGTAACTACGGTTCTTGTCAACGTAACGAAGCATTAAGCAGTATTGACAAAGGAGTAAAATGAGATTGATAGAATCTGGATTTTGATGCAATTTAGTTTACATATATTTACAATAAGCGGACTTAAAAAGTTTTCCCAAGAGAAATCCCCATTCTATTAACGAATCCTTAACCAGTAAGGGGCAAGTATCTTAATCTTTAAATGAGCCTGTGGAAAACTAATACTTATCTGGGGAAAAAAGCCCCATATCTGTGGAAAAACCTGTGGAAAACTTTTGAGTATTTAAGTTGAAAAATATTTTTTTCTTAATATTTATGGCGATCTCTCAACCGACAAAAAACGACACTTTACGATGTTTTCTATCCATGTTTTAGCCAATTTTCGGGAACAACTATCAATGTTGTTCCTTGTCGCCTGAGAATAATTACTTTTTGCTGGGCGGCGATCGCAATGTGCGGATCATCACATCTGGCTTTCCATGACCCACCTTCATACTTAACTCTTCCCGTTTCTCCTGCGGGAATTTCCGTGAGCGTAACCCCTTCACTTGCATCTTTAAGTTGATGTGAATCCTTGGGAATAAATCGTCGTGAAACCACTGCCAACATTGCTGAGATCAACATCCATGCCAAGATTTGTAATGCAGGGATAGGCAAGATAAGCGAGATTGCTGCTACTAGCAAAGCTGCTATTCCCATTGCCCCTGCAATCAGAAAAGTTGGCAATGGAACTAGTAGCTCAATAACGCAAAGAGCAATACCGATCAGCAGCCAGACTTGACTAGGTAGTAAGTTCATTGATTGCTTGATTTATCAGAATTAGGAATGACATTAGCAGGTAATGTTTCTGATTTCACAGTTGTGCTACTGGGTTTGGGACTGTTAATTTTTACTTTTTGAGAGTCAAGAGTTTTTTCTTGGTTGTCACGATCGTCATCTGTGCCAGACTTAATCACCTTATTGCGAGCAACTTCTTCTTTTGAGGATGATTTGGGGCGATCGCCTACATTTGAAACTCCACTAGTTCGCGAATTAGTTGCAGTTGGCGCAATTGAGTCTAGATTCGGCGCATTGGAAAGTAAACCACCTAAACCATTGATCAAATTACGAATATTGCTCCGTAGTTTAGGGTCTCCCGTCAGTTCATCAAGGTCGGCGGTAATTTTCTTAGCATTAGCAAAAGTTGCACGGGCGGAGTCGAGAGTTTCGCGCAATGCCGCCATGGTGACAGGATCGCTTAGCTCGCCAGATATTTTACGAAGATTGGCGGATGTCTCCGCAGCATTGTCAGCAAGTTGCTGCAAATTAGCGATTAACTTACCATCATTTAACAAAGGCTTGACACTAGCTAGTAGTGAGCTCGCCTCTTTGGAAGTAGCCGCAATACCATCAAGGGTTTGCGCTAGTTTTTCACGATTGACCTCAATTAAGTCTTGAGCGCTATTTGCCACATTTCCAACCTTAGTTGCTGCCCCACTAATAGCGTCTGCTGTATCGCCAAATTTAGCAATTTGATTTTCAAACTTCCCGACTACCCGATTTGTCGAATCCGTCAATTTTTGAATACTTTGCGACGTTGCTTTTACGGAAACTAGAGTCTCCTTAAGGTTATCGACTAGGTTTTGATCGTTGAATTTGCTGATCGTAGAATTCATGTTTCTAAGCAATGCGACAAAGCTCACACCTTTAGAACCCTCAATTTCCCCACCTTGGCAAATAATCAGATCGCCATTGCAATCCTTTGCGATCGGATTCATTGCGGGATCGATCGCTAATTTGTCTTGAGGCGGAAAAATATCGATATTGATGTTACCCAAAAAACCACTTTGATTGGTTTCGGCGATTGATTGCTTTGGAATAATTAATCCTGAGTTTGCAATACTTACTTGGATATCAACGCTATCTGTTTTGGCGGTTAAAGCTGTTACCCGTCCAACTTCCACTCCACGAAACCTAACCACTGAGCCAGTAGTTAATCCACTAGCATCGGTCATTTTGATCGTGAATATAAATTTAGAATTATTTAGTTGCAGACCGCGCAACCAAAACAACGCACCCCCGAAGGCTACGACTCCACCGATGATAAATAAGCCAAGCGCACCTTCACGTAATGTTTTTCGCTGCACAAGCCTCATACCTCCCTAGACAAAAGTTGAATTGGACCTTCAATACTGCCACTAAAAAATTGCCTGACATAAGGATTGTCAGCAGCATCAATTGTACTAACGTTTCCTGCATAGCGAACCGAACCGCGATAAAGAACGATCAAGCGATCTGCGGTACGGCGGATTGTGCTGTCTTGGTGCGTAACGACAACATAGCTATCACAAACTTTTTGCTCTCGAAGCGATCGCATCAAGTCTTCGATAATAGTCGAAGCCACAGGGTCTAGGCCTGCTGTGGGTTCGTCATAAAGCAACACTTTTTTCGTTTGCGTATTCGCTGAGGGGTCATCCATAATCGCACGGGCAAAACTAACCCGCTTTCTCATTCCACCAGACAATTGGCTAGGATAGCGATCGCTAATATTTTCTAATCCGACCATAGCGAGTTTTTGTTCGACCAGTCTATAGATCTCGCGACGGGATAAGCGCGAATGTTCAAATAATGAAAACCCCACATTCTCAGCAACTGTGAGCGAGTCAAATAGGGCTGCATTTTGAAAAACCATACCTACGCTTAAACCATAGTTACCTTCTTGGATATCATCTTCAGAGGAAATAAGGTTGCCATTAATATAGAGTTCACCTTGCTCAGGGGCAATTAGTCCACAAATAATCCGTAAGATTGTCGATTTACCAGTGCCAGAGGGACCAATGATAGCGATCGCTTCGCCGGAATGCACAGTGAGATCGACTCCATTTAGCACAGCATTAGAACCAAAACTTTTATGAATATCACGTAGTTCCAGCAATGGTGTAACTGTATTGCTGCTATTTTTGAACAGAGATCTGACTGGCTCCATCGATATTTATTTGGTGATTGAAAAATTCGCTCTACCAAAAACTAACATTTTTTTAGAAACTTTCCCTAATAAACGACTATAAACCAGCAATTTCTATTAAGTACCTGTGCAGAATAAATTCCCTAAACCCTTAAGGTTGTGCCTCGCAGGGGCGCAAACTTAAGGGTTTAGGGGTGTAATTAATTAAGTGCATCCACATACGTCAGTTTTGTGATGGAAATCCCAAAATTCTCATTATGAAATTAATTTTTAAAATAAGGTTTTAGATTTTTAGTACCGCAGGCGCTAAAAATCTAAAATCTGGAGTTATTTAGACCTAAAAACCCAAAAACTAGAAGCGTCGCTTTGCGACACTTCTAGTTTTTGGGTTTTGAATTACCGTAAGATGATGGTGGCGATCCTAAAGCACTAATATATGAACCTTGGCAAGCGCAATCGTTTCTCCGCTAACAAAATTACCGTCCAATTGCTACGCGAGGGCATTGTCGAATCAACCCACTCTTGCCAAGCTGCTGTAGTTGATACGCGCGGAAGAATCCTCTCCGCAGCAGGGGATCCTCAGACGACGACCTTTGCACGTTCCTGCCTTAAGCCCATTCAAGCCCTACCCGTATCGATCACTGGCGCACAGGAGCGGTTTAACCTATCTGAAACCGATCTCGCCATTATTTGCGGTTCGCACCAGGGTACGATCGCTCAAGCAAGACAAGTTTTTAGCATTCTTTGGCGATGCGATGTGGAACCAAGTGCCCTGCAATGTCCAGTTCCAGAATGTCAAAAAAGTCCGCTTCAGCATAATTGTTCTGGCAAGCATGCAGGCATGATTGCCATCTGTAAGCAGCAGGGATGGCAGATTTCTTCCTACATGGATCGTAATCATCCTGTGCAGCAACTTGCGCTCAACTTAATGGCAGACCTATTACATATGCCTGCTGCCGAATTTATCTGCGCCCATGATGATTGCGGCGTTCCTACCTATTTATTAGAAATTAGTCAACTTGCCCGACTCTACGCGCTTCTCTCTGCTCATGACCAGTTACATCTAGAACGTATTACTCGCGCGATGACTAGACATCCTGATATGGTGTCTGGAAATGGGGAATTTGATACGGAGCTAATGCGGCTTAGTCATGGTGAAGTTGTCAGTAAGTCTGGTGCTGAAGGTGTGCAATGCATTGGACGTATTGGCGAAGGATTAGGGTTAGCAATTAAGGTAATGGATGGATCTAAAAGAGCAAAAACTGCGGTTTCTATCCATTTGTTAAAACAATTAGGATGGATCGATCCTACAGTTGCTCAGAGTTTGGAAGAGTCTTTTCTTTCTGTTGGCAAATACAGCCGTTTAGAAGCTGTTGGCGATTTGTCGCTAGCATAGTTAGGGGTAAATTGACTCTATTGTTCTGGATGCCCTCATGAATATGCCTGCCTTCCGTCAAAATGTTTGCCACCTATGGAATTTTGACGAAATGGAACGAATCAGGGATTTCCAGTAGCAATCATTAGGTAAAATTGTTGGGACTAAAGTTAGGGACTTGCGAAAAAAATAAATTCCCAACCCAGATTTCCTAGAATTGGTGAGGCGACTTCTGCGCCCCACCAATTCTAGTTTTATATCATGTTACTTAATTAAATCGCACAGCCCTTACGGCACAATCTTTAGCATGAAGTCTAATCAGTTGAGATGGAAAGTTCTTGTTGTCATTTACTTGATCGTATTTACATTGATTATTGTCCTTGCATACAACCATGCATTACCTGAATATCTGACAAAGATTGATAAAGCTGGTCATGTTTTTCTCTATGGGCTAGCTACTTTTTTGGGACAGATGGCTGGCAAATGGCGGATAGTCAAGTTGAGGTCTTTGTCATTACCACTGTTTCCATCGGTTTTTATCATCTTTACTGTCGTCGAAGAATTATGTCAATCACTTTCGCCCAATCGAACCTTTGATCTCGGTGATTTAGTTGCAAGTTTCACTGGTATCTTCATTGGATATGTTCTAGCAGAAATGAACAAGCCGAGAGCAGTCTGATGATTCCTTTGCCTGAATTGTATAGCTGTAGCCAAAGACGTTAGGAAAAAACAAAACCCCAAAATAGAGTTGCGGCGCTTCGCGCCGCAACTCTATTTTGGGGTTTATGTCTTAACTACAGTGGCTATAGCTATAAGACCTAAATTGGAGACTAAACTTGAGATTGACGTTAGAAGTTTAAGAGCTTATTTATCCATCGGTTTGTTTTGTTCCATTAATATGTGGAACCTCTACTCACTTCCAAGTCAGGAATTAGAGAAGCATCGCAACACAAATTTTTGACAGAGCAATCAATAGTATCAATAGCAATGAAGGCTGTGGATACTTATGCATATCATCATTACCAATTGCATAAATTCTCATTATAAAAATCGGAGTTTTAAAAGCTCGTCTACTTCAGTCTTTCAAAACTCCGATTTTGGAGTTTTCAGCCCCTTTGGCGCTGGAAACACCAAAATCGGTTTCATAATGACAATTACTAACCAAATAGATATTTCACTAAAAAATGTAAAGATTCAGGCTAAGATGTAAAGGTTTGTTACAAATTTTTAATTATCCTACCATCGTTAGTGAGCCGTGCCAGCTTTACCTTCTGAACCCAATTATCGCTGGAGTCGTGACAACTACTCTGAACTCGCCCGCAGCATCGACATTTGGCGAACAGTACTGACATTTTCTTGGATGGTTTGGTTCGATGGCAAAAAATGGAGCTATGTCGGCGGTAAAACTGATGCCAAGGTAAAAAAACGCACTCGCAAACGCGCAGTTTGGTTACGCGAGTCTATGCTTCAACTGGGCCCAACCTTTATCAAGGTCGGGCAACTGCTATCTACCCGCGCTGATATTTTGCCTGCCGAGTCAGTAGAGGAGCTATCAAAATTACAGGATAAAGTTCCCGCTTTTACCGCAGCCAAGGCACAACAAATAATTGAGGCAGATTTAGGTAAATCCATCGCCGAAATGTTTGGTTACTTCGAGCCGATCCCCCTCGCAGCCGCGAGTCTCGGACAAGTGCACAAAGCGCAATTGCATACGGGAGAGGAAATCGTTGTTAAGGTTCAACGTCCAGGGTTACTAAAATTATTTGCGATCGATTTAGGGATTCTCAAGCGAATCGCCCAATACTTTCAAAATCACCCTAAACATGGACGAGGTCGGGATTGGGTTGGCATTTATGAAGAATGCAGCAAAATTCTTTATGAAGAAGCGGATTACTTAAATGAAGGCAAGAACGCTGATACCTTTCGCCGTAACTTCAAGAGCGATCGCCGCATTATGGTTCCACGAGTATATTGGCGCTATGCCTCACGGCGGGTTCTGACTTTAGAGTACATGCCAGGGATTAAGGTTAGCAATTATGAAGCATTAGAAGCTGCTGGCATAGATCGCACAGTTATTGCCCGAATTGGCGCAGAAGCTTATCTAGAGCAATTACTCAATCACGGATTTTTTCATGCAGATCCCCATCCTGGAAACTTAGCGGTGACTGGACAAGGCGAATTGATTTTTTATGATTTTGGCATGATGGGGCAAATCCAATCCATCACTCGCGAAAAACTATTGAAGACTTTCTTCGGGATCGCCCAAAAAGACGCTGAAGCCGTAATTAATTCATTAATCGAGTTAGGAGCATTAGAGGTTACGGGTGATACTGGTCCACTCAGGCGATCGGTACAGTACATGCTCGATAATTTCATGGGACAACCGATGGAAAAACAGTCGGTTGCAGCGATTAGTGATGATTTGTACGATATTGCTTATGACCAACCATTTCGATTTCCAGCCACATTTACCTTTGTACTTAGAGCAATTTCTACGCTTGAAGGTTTAGGTAAAGGACTCGATCCCAACTTTAACTTTATGGAAGTAGCCAAACCCTACGCAACAAATCTTATGGAAAATGGTAGCGCTAAAGAATCAGGAAATTTGTCCACAGCTTTTTTCGGCGAGCTAGGTAGACAAGCTGCACAAGTAAGTAATACGGCGATCGCATTACCCCGTCGCATTGATGACACTCTCGCCAAGCTCGATCGCGGAGATATTCGAGTCCGCGTCAAATCTCAAGAAACCGATCGCTTATTACGGCGCTTGAGTAATGTCGGTATAGGCGGAATTTATGCCTTGTTGGGTGCGACTTGTTTGTTGTGTGCCACAGTTTTATTTGTGAATGGTGCACAGATACCTGCAATTATTGCCGCGATCGTAGCGGGGCTATTTGTCTTAGTTTTATTAAGATTACTTTCAAGAATCGACCGTCCTGAAAGATAATTCGTATTTTAGTTTTTCAATGATTGAGACATAAATGCTGTGCGATTTAATAAGGAACCAAATATAAAACCAGAATGTTTGGGGCGGCAAAGCCGCCCCAAACATTCTGGAAAATCTGGATTGGTACTTTATTTTTTAGCAAGTCCATAAGCAGTGTATGCAAACCCTGAAATTGGTTTCATAATGAGCATCTGCTTCAGCATAGAATAACTAAAATATGGATTGCATGGATATTTCTGTAGTTTTTGCCTGTGAGGGGTAAACTAAAGATTGCTGTAGCAAAACTGGTCAATTCAATACGTCGAGCCGAACCACCTAACATGAAGCGTCTATTTGCAGGAGCAACCGATACTGGCTGCGTCAGATCAGCCAACCAAGATTCTTACCATATCGACCCTAAGGGACGATTTTTTGTAGTTGCAGATGGAATGGGAGGACATGCAGGCGGCGAGGTAGCAAGTCAAATTGCTGTTGATTCCATTCGAGCATGTTTAGAAACACTTTGGGATGTAGAAGCGGACACCCAAAAGTTAATGCAAGATGCAATTAGCAAAGCAAATCAAGCAATTATTAACGATCAAGCTGCTAATCCTATACGTGCGGACATGGGGACAACCATTGTCTTATTACTATTTCGCGATGAACAGCCTTGGTATTCTCATATTGGTGATTCGCGGTTATATCGATTGCGGGGCGAGAAGCTCGATCAAATCAGTGACGACCATACATGGATTGCGCGAGCCGTTCAAACTGGGGTTGTTAGTCCTGAAGACGCTAAAAGCCATCCTTGGCGACACATGCTGTTGCAATGTTTGGGAAGGGAAGACGTTAAATCAACTGCTGCCCGTGAAATTGAATGGCAAATCGGCGATCGCTTCTTGATTTGTAGTGATGGTTTAACTGAAGAGCTGAGCGATGAGCGAATTACACATCATCTCAAAGGCATTGGGAACTGTCAGCAGGCTGCTCAAGCCCTAGTCGAGTCAGCCAAGTTACATGGTGGTCGCGATAACATCACTGTAGTGATTATTGCTAACGAATTAAATCAAAACTCTCAAGAAGACTAGACTGGGCAAATCCATGCAAGCTCGGTCTTGACTATTCTAAAAAGTTCCAAACAGCATTATGAATAGCATTCGGAGAATAGTCTTTTTGATTTTGTTGACTCTAGCCTTGGCTGCAACCATAGGGATGTCAGACGTGAGTTTTTTTGCTGACTCAGAAACAAAATCAAGCTTAGCTGAAGAAGCTTGGGGACAAGCCGGCTCGATCGCATATCAAGCGGCTGCAAAAACAATGCGTTCTAAAAATGGTGAAGGTCTACCTCTAGATAATGTCCAGAAACGTTACCTTAGAAGATATTTTATTGATTATATCGATCGTGTGCATGTCATTTACAACTCACAAATGATGGATCGTTGGGTGCTGGGCAATGTGGCTGTGCATTTTGGTCAAGTTGAGTCGATCGCGCAGACTTATTGCGATCGCATTTATCTCCGAGATGATTACAGACCCGAAGATGCTAAACAATTATCAGTTTTAGCTCATGAAATGGTGCATGTGCGCCAATGCATAAAAACTGGTGGGCTAGACCAATTTGGTTATCAATATTTTGTGGAATATAAACGAGCCAAGCAAAAGTACGAAAACAATCTCATGGAAAGAGAAGCTTACGATTTACAAAATCGTTTTGCTAAAGCTAATTCATAAAAGTAAATGTCGGCGCAAAGCGCCGACATTTACTTTTATGGTTTTAAGCATGAAGTAACGTTAAAATTGTTAACGTTACTTCATGCCTCCTCTGTTTTGTATACTCGACCACTAGCCAATCTCATCGAACAATTGCAGCGCCTGCCAGGTGTTGGGGCAAAAACTGCTCAACGATTATCGCTTCATATTCTCAAACGCCCTACAGAAGAGGTTGAAGCCCTTGCTAACGCATTAATTCAGGCAAAGCAGCAGGTTGGTAGTTGCACCATATGTGGTCATCTTTCCGCAGAACCAATTTGTGAAATTTGCGCCCACCCTAGTCGCGATAATTCCGTTATTTGTGTAGTCGCCGATTCCCGAGATCTAATTGCTCTTGAGAAAACTCGCGAGTATCGAGGGAAATACCATGTTCTTGGAGGACTGATTTCGCCCATGGATGGCATTAGCCCGGAGCAACTGAATATCCAAAGCCTAGTTCGTCGTGTAAGTGGCAACAAAGTTGCTGAGGTAATTATGGCGATCGCACCAAGTGTTGAGGGCGAAACTACAACTCTCTATGTAGGCGGTTTATTAAGACCCTTTACAAAAGTTACGCGAATTGCCTTTGGCATTCCGATGGGTGGTGATTTAGAATATGCAGATGAAGTGACACTTGCCAAAGCGATTGAAGGTAGACGTGAACTAGATTTTTAGCAATTAGATATTAGTTGTCAGCTAATTGCTAATTGCGGACAGCTAAATATGTCATTTTCTAGCACTTATATGTTGCATATTGTTCCAACAAGCAGATAATATTTTGCTGATTCGCAACTCATTAATAATGATGATTAACCCATTCCCTAACCAAAGTTCTATGACAGCTTTAACTGGGTTAATTGGCTCTGGATGCATGATTTTTGGATTGCCATGCTTACCAACCATCAGCACCATTCCTTCTACTAGAGAGCCACAGGCAATCTTAGTATTAGGCGGATCTCCTACCCGCGAGAAATTTGCTGCTCAGTTTGCTTTACAGCATCCACATCTACCGATTTTTGTATCATCTGGTAGCCCTGAGGAATATGCTGAATATGTGTTTGATCAGGCAGGTGTGAAGCGCGATCGCGTTCACTTAGATTATCGTGCTGTAGATACGGTTACCAACTTTACGATTATGGTAAATGAGCTTCAGCAGCGCAAAATTACAGATGTATATGTTTTAACTTCTGAGTTTCATATGCCCCGTGCTCTTGTTATTGGCAAAATTGTTTTTGGCAGTCGTGGTATTGATATGCATCCTGTTACGATTCCCTCAGTTATTAAATCTGAAGATCCTGCTAAATCTCTGCGCGATGGGTTGCGATCTGTTGTTTGGTTAGTCACAGGATCGTAGTAAAGTTGGCAGAAGATAATGGCAGAACTAGATAGGTGGAGCGATGCGTCGCTCATCTGGCGATATATTACAAACTTCTAGCATTTTTTTGAAATTCTATTGCTCGAAAATCCCTTTCGGTGTTATCTTAATAAAGCGCTAAAAAACGCACAGAGCCGGGATAGCTCAGTTGGTAGAGCAGTGGACTGAAAATCCACGTGTCACGAGTTCAAATCTCGTTCCTGGCATCTCTAAAAAAAGGAAGTCACTGAGTGACTTCCTTTTTTGCTGGTTATACTTTAAGCAGTTGAGTTGTGGACGCTTTGCGCTCGCAACTGAATTACATTACATGGCTTCTTTTTTTTAATGCAAAATCGCTGTAAGATTCCAAAAGCTAAGTCATCACATAATTGATTGGAGAATGTAACCTTGAAAGGAATTTTGATTAGCTTTGGCATTATGGCAGTTGCTGTTTTGGTCATTGTAGTTGCTCAAATTACAGGCGGACAGCCAGCAGTTGCTAGCAATGTTGCACCATCTACAGGTGCAACAAATCAAACAGAAGTAAAAATAGCAGCAGCACCTTTAATTAGTATGAGTGATTCTGAAATCAAAGAAACTGGCACTGGTCTCAAATATAAAGTGATCACTGCCGGTACAGGTGCAACTCCTAAGAAAGGCGACACCGTAATCGTTCATTACACTGGTACGCTCGAAGATGGTACTAAGTTCGATAGTTCTCGCGATCGCAATAGTCCTTTTTCGTTCAAGCTTGGCGTTGGTCAAGTGATCAAGGGCTGGGATGAAGGTTTATCGATTATGCGTGTTGGAGATCGCTACACCTTGATTATTCCGCCAGATCTTGGTTATGGCGCTCGTGGAGCAGGCGGAGTTATACCTCCTAATGCCACATTGATTTTTGATGTTGAGCTATTGCGTATTTCTTAGAAAATCAATTTAAAAAAAGCACCGCCGAAAGGCGATGCTTTTTTATTAAGGAAGAATAATTTAACTCAACGAGTTCTTTTGATGAGAAGGTATTAGAAAGTATCGGTTATGTTACCCAGAGAATATTTAAAAAGCTTATGTATCAAAGTTTTTACTCGTCTCACGATCGCATTTATAACTTTGAAGAATTATCTTTTCCCATTAAAGGCGTAGAGTTTGAGATAAATTCAGGCGATCGCCCTGATAAGCGTCCATACATAGCATTCAATATGGTATCCAGTATTGATGGGAAAGCAACAACCTATGAGGGAAAACTTACGGGCTTAGGTTCGCGCCCCGATCGCATACTAATGCAAAGGTTACGATCGCAGTTTGATGCTGTTCTTGCTGGAGGCACAACCTTACGCCAAGATGCTTTTATTCCTACCGTACCTCCCGAACTTTTAGATGAACGCCAAAAGAATTTTTTACAGCCACAACCCCTAGGTATTGTGATTAGTAATTCAGGCAATCTGCCGAGCGACCATCGTTTTTGGAATGCCGGAAAAGATTTGCGAATCGCCTTAATTGGTCAAGATACCAAGATTGAATCATGGCTCAACGAGAAAGCTCAAATTTTTCGATTCCCAACGCAAGATCGCCAAATCAATATTAAGCAAGTATTGCAAATGCTATTTGAGCAACTTGGCATTAAGCGTCTTTTAGTCGAAGGCGGTCCGGCCTTAAATTATTCACTAATCTCTCAAGGTCTTGCCGACGAATTATTTTTGACCTTAGCTCCTCATGTAGTTGGTGGAATCAATAATATGACTGTTATCGGCGGTTCAGGTTTTGGACTAGGTGGTGCTGATTTACCCAATCTCAAGTTGCGATCGCTCTATCACCATGAGTCAGAGTTATTTTTGCGCTATCAATTTATTAATGCAAACCTTTTAGCTGGCGAACAAGATGAATAATTTCTGGCAAAATTAGCTGCTCGATCGCTAATTTCACAGCATTACTCGATCCAGGTAGAGAAAATACTAGCTTCCCATGATAGATTCCTGCTTCAGATCTAGATGCGATCGCCCTCGAACCTACTTCTTGCCAACTCAGATAACGAAACATCTCGCCAAAACCCGGAAGTGTCTTTTCAAGCAAAGCAGCGATCGCATCGTAAGTCGTATCTCGTGGCGCAATCCCCGTTCCACCATTGAGAATTATCGCATCAAGATCTGCTATCGCCGCTAATTTGTACATTTGCTCGCGAATCTCGTCAGGTTCATCTTTGACTATGGCGTAGTAATCAAGCAGATGTCCTGCATTTATCATCGACTGTTTAATAAAGTTACCGCTTTTATCGGTTTCTGGTGAGCGGGTATCGCTGACAGTTATCACCGCAAAATGTACTTGATAGGATGGCGGATCTGGGCAAGGGTTTTGAGACGGTTTCATTATTTTTTGCTTAGTACTAACGTCTATCTTAGGACTTACGCAGTAGCCCTGCAATCAATTTGCTTAAATATCTTTTACCCCTAAAATACTCACCATGAAAAGATTTGAGTCGATTATCATGTGAGACATTCCCAAAAAAATTATATTAGATCTCTAAACAGTAAATGATCCCAATGAAACCTCCAATTGTTACGCAGGCAAAAGATTGCCATACCAAATTTTGGGATTAATTATTTCGAAGCTGATCTATATTACTTAGTGTTTTTGACTTGAGCGCAAAGCGCTATAGTTATGGACAGACTTGTCATATTTGCAAGATTATCAAAGGCAGCAGCTTATGTCAGACGAAACCAAAAAATATCGATTAATTACCCGTAGTGACTTTGACGGAGTGGTCAGCGCCGTATTGCTCAAAGAACTAGATATGATCGATGAGATCTTATTCGTCCATCCTAAGGATGTTCAAGACGGTAAAGTAGAAGTCTGCGATCGCGATATTTTGACTAACTTGCCATATATAGAAGGTGCGCATCTAGTATTCGATCACCACACAAGCGAAACGATGCGAATTTATGACACCCCTGAGAATCATATTATCGAAGGAGAAGCACCATCGGCAGCAAGAGTTGTTTACAACTATTATGGTGGCAAATTAAAGTTTCCGCAGATTCCGCAAGCCATGATGGTAGCAGTAGACAAATGCGATTCAGCACAGTTTGACATCGAAGATATTCTCAATCCACAAGGGTGGGTATTGTTAAGCTTTTTGATGGATTCGCGGACAGGTTTAGGGAGATTCCGTGAGTTTACAATCTCTAACTATGCCTTGATGATGGAATTGGTGGACGCTTTTCGAAGAATGACCATTGAAGAAATTATGGAGCTTCCAAATGTCAAGGAACGGGTAGATCTCTATTTTGTTCAGCAGGAGATATTTAAGAAGCAGATTCAAAACTGTACAGAAGTTTACGAAAAGCTGATTATAGTGAACTTGCAGAATGAAGAAACGATCTATGCGGGCAATCGCTTTATGATATACGCGCTATATCCTGAGTGTAATATATCTATTCATCAGATGTGGGGAAGGCAAAAGCAGAATTCTGTTTTTGCTGTTGGCAAATCAGTTCTCAATCGCACTTGTCCGATTAATATTGGTGAGTTGATGCTGAGATATGAAGGTGGTGGTCATGCTAATGCTGGTACTTGTCAAATTGACAATGAGTTAGCAGAAGAAGTTAAACAAGAACTGATTGATATCATTACCAGGAATAATGTGGCTCAACCAGTTAATTCCCTCTAATACCAAAAGACAAGATGGCTATGCCATTTTGTCTTTTTAAAAACCTCTCTGGGTTTGATTTTTAATTTACGAAAGTGTCGGCACACTTTTGTGAATTGTTACAATAACTAGCTACTGCGATTTGCGCTGAAGGATATACTCCCTTCTCACCCAATAATTAGTGGTGCGGAGCGGAGCGCTGCACCACTAATTATTGGGTTCTACTGTCTATTTTTAGACTTGGAAGGGAGTAAAAGCAAAAAGCAGAGTGGCGGCGCAAAGCTCCGTCACTCTGTTTTTTTGCTTTTGATTACTGATTTATGAAATGCTTCAATTTAGAGCGGAGTATGGCGAGGGCATTGGCACGATGACTAATTTTAGCTTTGATTTCTGATGGGATTTCACCAAAGGTTTGCTGAAACTCTGGTACTAAGAAAATCGGATCATAGCCAAATCCACCCTTACCTCGAGCAGCCTCGGTGATCTCACCTTTGCAAAGTCCAATCGCATCAGCAACGATCGCACCATCAGGCGAGGCGATCGCGATCGCGCAAACAAATTGAGCGTCACGATTTTTTTGATCCTTAAGTTCAGATAAAATCCGATTAATGCGATCGCTATCATTGTCGGCATACCTTGCTGAAAGTACTCCTGGCGCACCATTAAGTGCCATAACTTCTAGACCAGAGTCATCAGCGATCGCCCATTCTCCCGTAGCGATCGCGACTTGAGAAGCTTTGAGATGAGCATTCTCAATAAAAGTTTCACCTGTTTCCTCAACATCAATACTGTCAGGTTTGAGAATTAGGGTTACACCTAGATCTGCTAAATAATCCCTATACTCTTTTATTTTGCCAGCATTACCACTGGCTATTACTAATTTTTTTAATTGAGTTGATATATCAGACATTTTTTAAATCATGATTGCTGTGGGAATCATAAAAATTATCATTTATTCGGCTTGAATTTATAATTATTGGAATTTTTTTAGTTAAAGATGGCGCTTTGCGCCATCTTTAAACTAGGGCTAAGGTTTTACCTCAAGGAAAAAATCAGATTGGAAGCGATCGCTAGTTTCAGAATAAACAAAAACTAAACCACCGAGTCTATCAATTGCCTTTTGGAGTAGTTCAGGCACTTCTACTTCTGGTTTTGCTTGTTTCTGCTCATCAGGAGAAGTAGAGCTCTCTGAGAAAAATAAATAGAACTTAGCCACTTGTTTGGCGATCGCATGAGCATTGAGGAAAAAATAGCCAAAGTTTGGTTGTGGCATATCCGCGATTGCATCGCGAAACATCTCTGATTCAGCGAGAGCAGGTTTGGGAATCGGGATAAAAGCTGATGCTGTATTCGCTCCCAATGTCAGTATTAAAGTTTGGCGATCGCGCCAACCATAAGCAAAAATACTCTGTGTTTTACCACGTATTTGCTCATCTGGAAACTCAAAACTAGTAAGGATAGTAGTTCCAATTTGGCGCTTTTTGACTTGGATGAAATCCCCACCTAATTTGGAGAGTTGTTGAGTTAATTTGGCAAGAGTTGCATTAGCTACATCAGGTTTCGATGTACGGATTAACGCTCCTATGGTCAGATCAACGCCAATCTCTTGAAAAGGTGAGCGATCGCTAGGGAATACCACAACCGCATATTCTCCATCGATCCAAGAGATGATATCTTTCTCAATGTCGAGATCAAATCCAGAACCAATAACCAAAGAAGAGAGCATTCGCACGCCTTCGGTAAAAATCTTGTATGTAGATTGCTGTTTTGATTCCTCAACAAACCATTGCCATTGACGATTGAGATTGCGACTAGTAATTGCTCCATAAACATTTGCAGGCAAATATGACAACAAGCGATCGCGAGTTTCATTATCTTTGGGAATGGGCAGTCGCACTTCCGAGAAATAACTACTACTCTGACTGCGAATACCTGTGGGCGTTATCCATGTAAACAGATCAACACTACTGTATTGATCCAATGTATATTTTATGCTTTCAAGATATTCTTTACGGCTAAACCCTGGAATTTCCGAAGTATCAGGTAAATCCGCTGCTAAAGGCTCAAAAATCTTACCTAGCGCTTTAAAATCTCCATAACCTGCTAGTACTGAGCGATTCCATAGAGGATTATTTAGCGATCTCAAAAAAAGAGGATTATCAGCCAAAGATGGCAACTTTTGCGTAGGGATCTCAGCAGATATCTCAATCAACTTCTGGATAGCTTGGCGATCGGTGGCAATTATAGCAATCCCACTTGGCAACTTAGCGATCGCAAATCGCTTGATACCAAAGTCAGGAAGGCTAGGTTCAATTGGCTCATCTTCTGCTTCAAAACCATTTTTTTCGTGGGCAATATCATTTTGATCGCTGTCTTGTTTAAGCTGAAGCAAAGACTTCAATGAATTGCGTGATTTCAATTTCTGCGAGATTACTGGTTTCTCGTCACCACCGCTTTCTTCTTCTAATTTCCATTCTAAGATTTTGACATTTTGATATAGAGTTTCTGTGGGTTTTGGTAAATCAAGACTTTTTAACTTATTCAGAAAAAGATCGAATTTCTGCCCATCTGCGACGGTCGATAAAGCTACAAAAGATAGCTCAAATTTGTCATCGGTACTACCCAAAAAAGCGATCGCTACTTCTTTACCAAGCCAAGGTTGAATATCCTTAACAATTGAAATTGTGGGAGATTGATCCAAAAACATCAAGAATTTAGCAATCGCCGAAATTGGATCTGTTGCTTGCGACGATCCAAACAACTGCCATGATCGTAAATCGACATCGACCATCGCTAAGCCGATCGCATTTGCGGGAATCTGTTTAGCAAGATTAAGAGAACGCTGTGCAAATTGATTAGAGCCAGAGATCTGGATCTTGTCAGCAGATATAGAGCTTTTTGCGATTTGACTAGATATGGAATTACTACTCGAATTCGCGTTCGCAGGCAACACAGATGTAGTGGCACTAATTGCCAAAATTGCGGCAAAAAAACTCCTCACTTAATAAAACCTCTCTGGAGTAAATGACAAAATCCTAAAATTAGATCTAAGAACTAGACCCCAACGAAAATGTGCGGCAACCTGCGCCGCACATTTTCACAAGATAATTAGTTAATATTACAGCTAGCAATCTTCGCTAAAAGAGTCGCATACTGAGCCTGAAACTCTTTGGCTTTAGTATCCTTGGGCTGATGCCAGCTTGCCAACCAAAGTGGTGTTGGGAAATGCCCATCAGGCGGAGTGTTAGGAGTGGCGGTATTAGATCCAATCCAAGCTCCATTGCGTCTCCAGCCAACCTGATCGCTAAAAGTTTGCCAACCTTTCATTGCCTTATCTTCTTCGATCACTGCCCCAAATATCTTACTCACTTCATCAGCTGAAGTATTCTCAGAGGCAATTTTAGGTGCTTTAAGCGGCTCTGTGAAGTCTAAACCTGTTGTTAAACTAGCGGAGATTAATTGCAACAACTGTGGTGAGGCTTTAATTTGATGAGCTTTTTGCGCTAAAACTTGCTCCTGAGATTGTTTGATTTCCTTAATCAGAATTGGTGCGAGGGTGCGAAATTGATTGTTAGGATTTGATGTCGCAGCGCTGACAGATTCCATCAATGCTCTCCAAGGTGCTAGATCAAAGCGATCGCCTATTTGCTGCAATTGCAAACAAATTGCTGCTAGGTTTTGACGACTACGAGGACTATCAGGCTGCTTAAATAACTCCAGCATATTTCGCAACTTGAGCGGAACTTCTGACTGAAATGCTAACAACATACCTCTTGTATCAATCTTAGACTCTGCCTCTATGGCATTGCCTTGGGTTGCCTTTCCAGAGATTAAATTTTGAAGATGATTTTTGAGCTTCGCAAAGATTTGATCGGAACCAGCCATAACGTTATCAACAGCATCTTTGGTCAGACCATAAGGACTTTGCAGATGCTCGACAAGCTCTTGTAACTTGTCAAAAGCCTGTAAAAAAAGAGTCTGTAAATCCTGATCGATTTGGAAATTAGTGTTTTCACGCATAACTTTGAAATAGTCTTCAAAGTTATGGGCAACATGTTGAATGCTGCTAAACCCCAACATTGCTGCTCCGCCCTTAATTGAGTGAGCAGCTCGGAATATCTCATTTACGGCTTCAGAGCTACCCATCAGTGATTCTAAATTGAGGAGCCCTGACTCAATTGTCTGAAGATGTTCCTTTGCTTCCTCAATAAAATAGCCTGTAATCTGTTTCTGCTTTTCCTGATCCATGACATTAACCCCTAATGATTTACCTTGAGAGTTGATTGTAAAACTGCTAAATGAGATTTCTAACTGTATAGGAGATCGAAATGAGCTTCATTTTTCGACCTAAAAATATTTATCCTAAAATTGATGACATATAGATCTGGTTTTGAGCACTGAATCCATAGCGACCATTGCTATGTTGCCTCCAAAGGTTATCAATGATTTGCAAGTCATCACAGGCAATTTGTTTAATCTCATCGGCTGTCAACACCGAACCAATATTTTTATGCGCTGCCTGACACATTACATTCCATGTTTCCTGATTTGCTTCTTGCCATCTACCACTGGAAAGCAAATCTCTTAACTTGGTATAGTCAACTCCTGTGCTAGATGTAAGAGGCTGTGGTTGAGTATGTGTCTCATCATTAGAGATCGCCATCTGACTGGGGCGACGAAACCGCAAAGTCATAGCCCCATGTCTTTGTCCGTCGCCTAATAAGATTGCTTCACCTGCATCTGTGAGCTTAATCGAAATTTCGACCTCGTCAAGAGTCAACCCATTAGCCTGACTTGGTGCATTGTCCATAGCGAGCTGCTGAACTAAACTAGCAAGTCTCTGAATGCTGTCTTTAATTTTAGTGGTGCTGATCGATTTAATCGAATCACCATTAGCGCGATCGCCATTTCCCACAAATTCAATTAGTATTTCTTCGCTATCCATGACATCCTTAATTTGGGCTAATTGACTAGATATTTAAGACAATCTCCGCATAAATTTTAAGAGGAAATCGCCTCAGAACTTTGAATATCTGACTCTCTGTTTAAGTTATTGGTTAAAGTACTATCTACAGCGTTAATTAGAGAATTATTTAAATTACTTAAATTATTATCTTTTAAATTATTGTCTTTATTGTTGCTCTTATCATTCGCACTATTGCTAGAAATGTTATTAGAACCATTACTACCAATAGTAGTTATAGGCGTATAAGCATTATTTGCAATAGGTACAGTCGATTTAGTCGCTGTAATTCTAGCAGCAATCGCTCGTTTTGTTAGTGCTGTATTATAAGCTGTTGTAATTGCTAGTCGATCTACCATCCCAATTACACGCTTGGGCTGGTGACGATCAACCACGGGCATTTGTCTTAAGTCTCTAGTTGCCATGCGTTTTAGAGCTTCAGCAAGGGATTCATCGGCAAATGTACAAAGCACCTCACTGGTACAAATATTTTGAACAGTCAATTCCTCTAGAGGGTGATCGCCAGCAGGTGCAGAGAGAATTCGCTTAATATCTTGGGTAGTGAGAATACCTTGCAAGTGGTTAATATCATCAAACACAAGCGCACTATGATGATAGCCACTGGTAATAAACTGTGCAGCTTGAAGTAATGGCATCGAATATTTGACTGAGGCTGGATTAAGAGTCATGACTTCGGCGATCTTGATTTTTTCAAGGACTTCTAGATCTGCGGGAAACCCAGACCATTGCATAATCATCCGATCTGAGGATTTTGATCTATCAATTTGGTCTAATACCCATGCACAGAGACCAACGGCTGCCATCAATGGTAATACGATGCGGTAGTCACGGGTCATCTCAAACAATAGCAACACCGATGTTAGGGGTGCCCGAACTGTGCCTGCCAAAACTGCTGCCATTCCGACAAGAGCATAGGCAGGAGAAGCAGCGATCGGGATCGAGGCGGGCAAAAAATAAGCGATCGCTTGTCCATATACACTACCCAGCACAGCTCCTAAAAAAATCGAAGGTGCAAAGATCCCTCCAACAAAGCCACTGGCGGAACTAATCGCCGTCAGTAAAAGCTTAATCACTAACAAAATAATTAACAAAGGGATTGTGAAAGGGGTATCTTGCAGGATTGATTCCACCGTTTCATATCCAATCCCAATTACTTCAGGAAAAATCAAGGAGATAATGCCAACACATAATCCACCAATCAGCAGCTTTACGGGCATAGATAGGGTTCGCATAAACGGGGCGATCGCCCACTCTCCAGCAAAAAACTTCTTAGCTTGCTTAATCGCGCGAGTAAACAAAAGCGCCACGACACTGGCTAACACACCCAAACCGAGATATAGCGGCAACTCCCAATAGCTGCGCACCTCATAGACTGGCAAGCTAAATGCTGGTCTCTCCCCGAGGCTTATCTGGGAAACCAGCGCTGAAATGACCGAAGCAATAACGACAACACTTACATCTGAGTTAGGGCTGGATTTATTAGTGCGATAGGAATCACGCAGCAATACTTCTAATGCAAAAAATACACCAGCGATCGGTGCATTAAACCCTGCCGCTAAGCCTGCGGCTCCCCCCGCTCCAATCAGCAACCGAATTCGTTCGCTGGAAAATTGCAGCATTTGCCCCAACAAAGAGCCAATATTACTGCCTAACTCAACGCTTGGTCCTTCAGGCCCCAACGAAGCTCCTGAACCTAGGGAAAGTGCTGCTGCGACTGTTTTTAGAGGGACCTGTGAATAAGCCTGCCCCATATCACCGTTAGAAACGTTCGTTTCTGCTTGGTCTAATTTGAAACGGAGGAGGCTAACCACTAGCGCTCCAATCATCGGAATAAAAATGATTGCCCAAGACCATTTGGAGCTAAGAACTACGGCGAGTTTGTGCCAATAGAATTCTTGGGTAAATAAAATTAGCTTACGAAATAGCGTGACTCCAGTGCCACTGATTAAGCCCACCGCGATCGCAGAAATAAGCATAACCGTCTCCGCAGAAGGCTGAAGACGGTTTAGAACGGTCACCAATAGGCGGGAAAGCGACATGGTGGAGAACTCTTGGAGAGGAATGATGAGGAGCTAAATCAATTAAGTGTTTAACAATATGGACTTAAATAATGCTTAAGTCCATATTGTTTTGGGGATTATTCAAGATTGTCTTCATCGATCGCTTCAGAATATTCGTCTGAGTTATCTTCCAATTCTAAATTAGATTCAGAAGTATTTGACAAGTCACGATCACCCTCAGATTTGACGACAGCAACTAAATCAATTTGTTGGCGATAGTAATCTACGCCCTTGACCTGCACTTCAACGCGATCGCCCAAACAATATTGACGACCACTGCGGCGACCTACCAACAAAGTCGAAGCTCTTGCTCTACCTTTGCCATTGATCAATGGGAACTCGTACCAATCATCCTTAAGCGAACTAACATGCACTAAGCCTTCAACTAGGAGAGATTCGATCTCTACAAAGAAGCCATAGGACTGGACACTGGTAATAATACCGAAGAAATTCTCACCTGTGTGCGATCGCATAAATTCAGCTTTACGCAATCCATCAAGATCGGAGATTGAGCGATGATACAAAGCATCTGCTTGATTGAGCTTTAGGACAACTGCTTCTAAATCTTCTATTAACTGACGTTCTGTTTCAGGCGGTAATACGCTCCAATTTACCTGACCATGAGCGCTAGAACTGCGCAGATTTACGCCATCCTTAATCCTAATACTGCGGCGATCGCGACCTTCTTCAAATACAGTATGTAAGATTCGCTGAATCAATAAATCAGCATAATGATTTTGGGGAAACACTCCATGGGCATAGGGTAGATCGATTAGGCCCAAACCAAAATGCGGAGAAGGGGCAAGCAGGTACTCGTTAGTCTTAAACATAGACATTAATAGATATTTGAGAATATCGCGAGTCGCATCTTGTTCAATCTGATCCACCTGTTCCAAAATTTGATGCAATTCGGCAAGTTGAATCTGTTCAGGCGTTTCTAGCTGAGTTGAAATCCCCATGCTTTCTAATAATTTCATCCAGTCATCGACTTTGCCTTGATCGGGAGGAATTTGGCGTAAATAGATGGATGGAATTGATAGAGACTGTAGATGCGAAGCGATCGCTTTATTCGCCAAAATCATTACTTCTGTTACATCGCCGGAGATTTGCAAAGTAACGGGAACTACTATCAAACCTCGTACACCCTCATCCGCTTCTTGAGAAGGGATTTGCGGCAATACCAGTCTGATTGCGTTAGATCGCTCTTGCAGTAAGGTTCCCACCTTAGAAATTAGATGCACCAACCCTTCTACTTCTGTATCAATTTCTTGGCTAGGTGCATCATCATCAACTGTCACCTTTCCATCAAGAATCTGTTGCGCTCTCTGGCAACTCAAGTTAGCACGAACCAATATTGCTGAGGGTTGAATCTCAAAAGCAATCATATTTCCTTCGCGATCCAATTTAATCAACACCGACATCGTGAGATATTCAGGCTGATTAAATACATTCATCTCAGGTAGCATCGGCAAAATTGTTTCACCCAAGAAGAATGATCGCAGACGCTTTTGCGCCTCTAAATCCAAAGGTGAACCAGACGTTACATAGGTCGCGACATCAGGAATATGCACACCCACTTCCCACCCTGTCTCAACTTCTGCGATCGAAATCGCAGCAGCATTACCAATCCTGACTGTCAAAGTTTTGCGTAAATCAAGTCGGTGTTTGAGATCGGCTTTTCGTACACCTCTAGGCAAACTTGCGGCTGCAGTCATACCTTTAGCACTAAATCTTCTGGGCAAATTATGCTTGCAACACACCAGATCTATATCATTAGTTGATTCGGCATCATCGCCTAAAACCTGCAAAATTCGTCCCAAAGGTAAGTGATTACCCAAGGAAAATCGCACCATCTCTAAATGCACTAGTTTGCCATTGGCAACACTAAGATCGGGAGTCTCCTCGTCTGGCACAAGCTCGACTTCAAACAACAGGCGATCATCCAGTGGCACTGCTCGATAACTATCGTCAGTTAATTTGACTGTCGAAAGCAGAGTCGGATTTGATCGATCGAGGATCAAGCGGACTTCACCCTCAGGAGATCGCCTCCGTACGCCGTCTTTTGTTACCCGTACTAAAACGCGATCGCCATTCCAAGCATTACTCAGACGACTCTCGCGAATATATATATCCTCAGCACCCTCGACATCTTGGATCGCAAAGCAAAAACCTTTACTTGAGCAACGCAAACGACCTTCTACCAACCCTTCTTCTGGGATACGGCGATATCGTCCTTTGTCTTTCTCGAGAATGCCGATTTTCTCAAGCGCATCTAGAGCAACTTGAAGACGGCGAACACTTTTGTTGTCATCACCAATTCCAAGTTTTTTTTCGATCGCCTTAGGCGTAACTAGCTTGTCATCAGAGAAGTTGTCTAACAGTTGATTAATCGAGAATTCCATGAGGCGAAGGTCGAGCAATTGTTTAAGGTGAGCAAGTAGATCAAACGAGGGGTAACAAAATAGCAACCTTCGAACACAAACCAAAAGTAGATACAGCGCTTTGCGCTTATATAAAACTCAATAATTTTCTTAAAAGACCTTCAATGTAAGCCATTCAAGCAAATTATCGCATTCTAAGCAGCCTCATGTGGCTGTATCAAAATCGCAAATCAACTAAGGTCGGAATTTCGTCATGGTTTCAGGCAAACAAATCACAGAGGTTCGACTTATCGAAACGAAACTCTGGAGGTTAATCTATTTCTCAATAGGGAGATTAGCTCTAGTCGTTTGCCATGATTACAGAACTTAGGTATCTTACGAATTTGCAAAGTTAGTTTATATAGTGTTCCCCTGCTTCAGATATTTTAGCCCAATTGCTCCAACAAATATTTTGTTTTGTTTATGAATTTTATTAAAGAATCTCTAGTTTGGGTACTTAACCATATCTAAATCAATTTTTTTGCTTGAGATTGCAAGATTTGCATCATTTTGTAAGTTTAACTGACTGGCTTGTCAGAATATATAGCTACAGTCACTTAGGAATGATAATTTAATAAAACCCAAAAT
>QBMK01000002.1:285456-450616 GCA_003249035.1 Pseudanabaena sp. | reverse complement strand
CATGTAGTTTAATTAATTATCAAATATATGATTCAAGATTACAGAGCAGGAAAAATTCATGGGTTATGCCTATTTTGCCCTTCAAGTATTTTTTGGGGTTTCAGATTGATATAAATTGACCTCGCAACATTTATAGTATTTCTCACCATCAAATTAATTATGCAGTTTTAAATTAATTGCCTATTAAATCAGCCATTTTTTTCAAGCCAATTAATTATATTGATGATAGTTATCTATAAAAACAAATAGGCTGTATATCATCGCAAAAAAAAGTTTGACTAGTAGTACAATTATCTAAGATACTAATGCTCGAATATTAAATATTAAACTGTTAAGAACACATGGCAAAAGTTAAGCAACCAGTTCAACTCTCTGGTGAAGCATTATTACAGAAAGTCAAAGAACTAGAGCATCTGTCGAAAGAAGAAAAAGCAAAAGCTTGTGGATATGCCACTTTCACCAAGAACAATCAAGCTCGAGTAAACTTGATGAAGTTTTATAATGCTTTGATGGCAGCTGATGGAATTGAGCTTGAAGCCAAAGGTAGTGGCAAAGGTGGACGTAGTGCTAGTTATCGAGTTAGTGTACAAAAAAATGGAAACCTACTAATTGGCTCAGCTTATACACAATTGATGGGGTTACAGGCTGGTGACGAGTTAGAAATTCGCCTTGGACGTAAACATATTCATTTGCGTCAAGTTGGCGCAGACGACGAAGAGTAGAAACAAGAAACAAGCTCATAAATCAAGCTTGTTTCTTGTTTCTTAATATAAAATTTTACCGCTTTCTATTTGAAAAATCCTAGCAGAGTTTAGCCACTGAGCATCAAACGATCCAAGATGAGTAGTGGTAATAATTGTCTGAACGCGATCGCCGATCGCATTCAAAAGATGATCTTGTCTTTGAAGATCAAGTTCAGCAAGTACATCATCTAAGAGTAATAATGGCGGTTCTCCTACTACCGATTCTAGCAATTCTAGCTCAGCAAGTTTTAATGCCAGTACTAAAGTGCGTTGTTGACCCTGTGAGCCATATTCACGCGCAGGTGTAGCATTAATTGTCAGCGAGACCTCATCACGATGCGGACCAACTAAGCTTGTACCTTGATGTTGTTCAATAATCGCTTTCTGTAAAATTGTCTCAAAAAAAGCTTGATGAATATGCTCTACTGAATCTGTTGGAGAGAAGGTAAATTTAGGAACATAAGTAATCTCTAAATGTTCACTTCCGCCACTAATAGATTGATGCCAAGTGCGTGCGATCGGTGTTAATCTCTCTAATAAGCGCGATCGCCTTCGAATTAATCTTGTCCCCGCAGTTACTAGTTGAGCATCCCAAAGCGCCATTTGTTGTGGCTCATATTGGATTTTTCCTTGTTTAATAGACTTTAATAAAGCATTACGCTGTCGTAAAACTTGGTTATATTGTTGTAAGAGATTGATGTAAATCGGCTCTAGTTGGATCAATACCGTATCTAACCAATTGCGCCGACTTTCTGGACTACCCCGAACTAAATCCAGATCCAAACTTGAAAACATCACTGCATTCAGATTTCCTAAAAAATCTAGATGTCTGACTTGATTAACTCCATTCACAGTCAGAGTGCGCTTGCCACTAGACCGCATTCGCATCAATAATTCCACAGGATAGCTCTCAGGCGATCGAGATCTTTGACAAGTTGCAATGATTTCACCGATCGCTTCACCATTTCGCACTAAGTCACGATCTTTACTGACACGGTGCGATCGCAAAGACGCTAAAAGTAAAACTGCTTCAAGCAAGTTAGATTTACCCTGAGCATTGTTGCCTACGATTACAGTCTTAGGCGCGGTGAAGTTAACTTCTTGATCAATATAGTTGCGAAACTGCTTGATGTGTAGAGATTTAAGGTACATTCACGCGGAAAGAACTATTGGGCAGCCTTCTAGGATAAAGCTTTTTTGACAGCATCTCAACTCTAACAAATTATACTCAGCACTTCTGATTATAAAAGTCTGATTTCATAATACATCGCAGAATTTGCAGTAATTCTCTAAAGCTTGTTTAAAATCAGCGAGAGGAAGTTCTAATCTTAATTCAGTTTCAGTATACTCGCTCCATATAGTTACTGTCTTTGCTGTAAGTGTTAGCCCATAAGCATTACCTACCCCTTCCAATAATGAGCGATCGCCTATTTCAATATCTTTGATCGCCGCTAAAAGTTCTTCACAGACAGCAGCAACACCTTGAACTTCTAAAGCACCATAGCAATTGGGGCTTGAGCAATTATTGTCTGGCTGGAATTATGGAAAATTTCTTGGACAATCTCAACTTGAGAATTTATTGCTTTAGGAGTAAAAAAAATACTGCTAAATATGACACCGAGGTAAGCAAACCCAACTGCTAATTTAGAGATAATTGGACTGGGTGTGACCAAAATTTGATGTAGATCGACTATAACCTTTATATTAAGGTTTTTCGGAATTTCCAAGAACTATTATCGGAATAATTTCATTAATTACCGTTCCAAATTTTAAACCCTAATATGAGCAGGTAACACACTAATTAAGTTGAACATCAGATTTTGGTCACACCCATTGGACTTGTCATAGTTTTATTTGAAGTTATTTGAAAAATTGAGATAAAAAATTGAGATAATTTATGTCGCAATCTCGTCGTATTTTGCAAATGCGAAAGCATTTGCAAAATACGATCATTATAAATAGAAAGGATATTTTAAACTGTGGCGATCGCAAACCAATACGGCTATTACACCGAAGATAATCGGGAATTTGTGATTACAGATCCGCGCACCCCGCGCCCTTGGTTTAACTATATGTGGAATAGCCAATATGCAGGGCTAATTTCCCATACAGGCGGAGGCTTCAGCTTTTTGGAATCACCACGCGATAACCGCATTAGTCGGATGCGCTATAACTGCCTTCCTTGGGATCGTCCTGGACGTTACGTGATGGTCAAAGATACTGCAACGGGGAAGTATTGGTCATTAAGTTGGTCGCCGACGATCAATCTTGAGTATGACTTTTATGAATGTCGCCATGGGCAGGGATACACCAAAATCACAACTGAGATCAATGGAATTCGTGGGGAAATCACTTACTTCGTTCCGACAGATACCAATGCCGAGATTTGGCGAGTGAAGTTAACGGAACTTTCAGGACAGGCGCGAGATTTAGAGGTTTATTCTTTTTTGGAATTGTTGATGGGGAATGCTCTCAATGATCAGATCAATCAACCTAATGACAAACATTTTACAGATATTCATTTCGATAAAGACTTGCAAGTATTGGTTGCCACACGCCGTTATTGGGTGCTGAACAAAGGAGTTTCCGTTAAGCAGCCCAATATTGATTGGAAATATCAAATTTATTTCTCGCAAAGTTTGCCGATCGCTGGTTTTGATAGTAGCCTCGATACTTTCATCGGCAGATGGCGATCGGAATCGAATCCTGTGGCAGTAGAAACTGGAGTGATGCAGAATACCGAAATTACCGCTGGCGATCCTGTGGCGGCTTTGCAGTCGAAGATTGCGTTGGCGGCAAATGGTTCTGTTGATTTTGCTGTGGTTTTGGAGATTGTTCCCAAGGAGATGCCTCCTACTCCTCTTGTAAAGGGGGGCGAAATTGTGAAGGTTGCTGACAGTAAATTCCTGCAACTCAAACAGAAATGGGATCAGCATTTATCCTGTGTGCAAGTGCAAACACCCGATGAAGCATTTAATGCGATGCTCAATGTGTGGAATCAGTATCAGGCTGCTGTCACCTTTGATATGGCAAGAAATTCTGGTTACTATCACGGGGGATTGTTGTTTGGGACGGGAATGCGCGATCGCTTCCAAGATATTCTCGGTGTGGTGATGGTCGATCCTGCAAGAGTACGCGAAAGATTAATTAAGGCTCTCAACTTCCAGTATAAGGATGGTTCTACTTTACACAACTACTTTGTTCTCACAAATACTGGCGAACGCACTAACCATTCCGACACACCTCTTTGGATTCCCTTCGGTATTGTCGAATATCTCAAGGAAACAGGAGATTTCTCGATTCTCGATGAAGTTGTTCCCTATCATGACGATAGTTCAGGCACTGTCTATGAACATTTGGTCAGAGCGCTAGACTTTGCGATCGCAAATACAGGCGAAAAGGGAATGCCGCGTATTTTTACAGGCGATTGGAATGATACGCTCGATCATGTTGGCTCACAAGGTAAAGGCGAAACCACTTGGGGCGCTTTCTTTTTGGGCTATGTGTTGAATAAGTCTTTGCCAGTCTGCGGACATCAAGGCGATCTCAAATCTTTAGAGAAATTCCAAAACTTCTATGAGCATTTGCGCCAAGTTACCAATGATATCTGCTGGGATGGTGAATGGTATTTACGCGCATTCCGTGATAACGGCGAACCGATTGGTGTGTCGACAGCGACTCAGGGCAAAATCTTTTTGAACGCGCAATCATGGGCGGTGATTTCGGAACTAGCGCCGAAAGATCGTGCTGATCAAGCGATGGCAAGCAGTCGCGAACATCTGGCGACTCCCTTTGGAATGCAGATTGTTGCGCCATCTTTTACGGAAATCGATGATACGGTTGGCTTAATCAGTCGCTGTGTACCCGGGAAGAAAGAGAACGGTGCGGTGTTTAATCATGCCTCGGCTTGGTTTGTGCTAGCTTCTCTGCTCAATGGTGATACGGAATTTGGTTGGGAAATCTATCGCCGCATGATGCCGATTAATTCTTCACAAGCAACGGATGCAAAATGCGATCGCTTTGAAACCGAGCCTTATGTCTACCCTGAATATGTGACTAGTCCTGACCATGAAACTCAAGGACAGGCAAGTCATTCATGGCTGACAGGTACGGCAGTGTGGATGTTACGCATTGGTCTTGATCATATTTTAGGATTCCAACCTACTTTTACTGGCATGACCATCGATCCAAAAATTCCCGCTGAATGGTCTGGTTTTACAGCTAAACGCAAGTTTCGCGGCAAGGTTTTATCTCTAACGGTGGTTAATCAAAGTGACAACAAACAAATGACTGTTAATGGTCAATTGGTCGCAGGGAAATTTATTGATTTGGCACTTTATGAGGGTGATGAGATTGCGATCGCAGTTCATCTATAAAATCAATTTAGATGTCAATGAGTAAAAGCTTGACTACAACCTAATAAATAAGCGTATTTCTCAATAGAATCCAAGATAAGGACATATATCTATAGAAATACATGTCCTTATCTTGGATTAATACCAAAGCCCAAAATGGCTTCGCCACTTTGGGCTTTGGTATAACAACATGATTTCTCGGAAAACTAAAACCCGACTATTTTAGTCTGGTATATTTGACGACTATAAAGCCCTATGTTAGAATTCATATCAATAAAAGAAATCAAATAAAACCTTTAACGACTAGAAAGGCAACCAAGAACATGACTGCAACGATTGTTTCTCCTTACACCAGCGATCGCGTTGATACCTTCAGTAATCTCAAGTGCAAAGAGTGCGGTGCAGAATATGAAGCCAAGGCGATGCACGTTTGTGAACTGTGTTTTGGCCCCTTAGAGGTTGCCTATAACTACGATGCGATCGCGGCAAGAGTCAGCCGTGAAACGATTCAAGCTGGGCCCCTCTCGATTTGGCGCTATCGTGATTTTTTACCAGTCAAGACTGACAATTACATTGACGTATCTACAGGCATGACCCCCTTGCTTAAGGCAAATCGCCTTGCCAAGCGTCTAGGCATCAAAAATCTCTACATTAAAAATGATGCTGTAAATATGCCCACCTTGAGCTTCAAGGATCGTGTTGTTTCTGTTGCTCTTAGCCGCGCTCGTGAACTTGGTTTCACCACCGTTGCTTGTGCTAGTACTGGCAACTTGGCAAACTCCACCGCCGCGATCGCAGCCCATGCTGGTTTAGAGTGTTGTGTGTTCATTCCCTCTGACCTCGAAGCAGGCAAAGTTCTTGGCACAACCATTTACAATCCCAAAGTTTTTTCGGTACATGGCAACTACGACCAAGTAAATCGTCTTTGCTCAGAAGTCGCCAATACCCATGGCTGGGGCTTTGTAAATATCAATCTTCGTCCTTACTATTCTGAAGGTTCTAAAACCCTCGGTTATGAAGTAATCGAGCAGCTAGGCTGGAAGCTTCCAGACCACATCGTAGCTCCTCTTGCTTCTGGTTCATTGTTCACCAAAATTTATAAAGGCTTCAATGAATTTGTCAAGGTTGGCTTAGTTGAAGGTAAACCCGTTCGTTTCAGTGGCGCTCAAGCAGAGGGCTGCTCTCCAATTGCTGCAGCATTTAAAGATGGTCGTGATTTTATTACGCCTGTTAAGCCTAAAACTATTGCTAAGAGTTTGGCGATCGGTAATCCTGCTGATGGTATCTATGCGATCGACATCGCGCACAAGACTAATGGCAACATTGAGATGGTTAATGATGATGAAATCATCCAAGCGATGAAGCTCCTTGCCGAGACTGAAGGCATCTTCACCGAAACTGCTGGTGGAACAACGATCGCCGTCCTTAAGAAGTTAGTAGAAGCTGGCAAAATCGATCCTGAAGAAACAACGGTTGTTTATATTACTGGCAATGGCTTGAAGACTCAAGAAGCTATTCAAGGCTATGTTGGTGAGCCTTTCTTAATTGAACCAAAGCTTGATAGTTTTGAGCGTGCGCTAGAGCGTTCTTATACACTAGAGCGTTTAGAGTGGCAAACTGTTTCCGTCTAGATTGCAACAACTTAACCTTATGATTAAGAGAGTTGCGATTCAGTCTTGAATTGTAACTCTCTTAATTTGTTTTTTATAATGGATATTTATGGCTCCAATTTATATTCAAACTCACCAAATTAGAGAAGAAGGATTATGCGAACATTTTAATGCAAAAGATGGGGATGAATTGTGCATCAATGTTAAAAATGATAATAAGCTAAGTCAGGTAGAAAAAGCTATTGAACTTAAAAGACCTATTTTTTTAATAGGTTCTGGTTCTTTTAAAGATTATGAAGAGTCCGAGCATCCAAACTTAGAGCAATTAAGAGAGTGTAAAGATCCAACGATTTATGTGTTGATCAGCCAATGTGTTCCCTATGAGTGCAAACCGACGGGAGACCCTAAATATAAGTACGAAATAAGCGCAAAAAAATCTCGTATTTTTGCTGATCCTTATGTTGTTCTAAACTCGATGAATGGTTTCCAAGATTTCAGGAAAAGTTACATAACGGGATTCGGTTTCATCAATTGCGAAAATTCTCCATTCTCAAAACAGTTATTAGACATATGCATTAAATATAGGACACAAGGCTTTTAAATAAAACTAATTACCTTGTTGAAGATATTATGCTGGATTTACAGAAATTGATGGGACAGATGCAAGGGATGTCTGAACAATTGCAGAGAGAAGCTCAGCAGTTGACAATCAAACTCGATCGCGCTGAAGCTATATTTCATCAAGCAGTAGTAAATCGGGCATCGCTAATTCAACTAAGCGAACAATATCGCGATCGCTATATTTTTAATTGCGCTGAACCTGTTGAAGCTTTATCAGAAATTCAAGCAATATCACCAATCTCTACTCCGCACATAGTGTTAGCTACTGATGGATCTCAAATATCACCAAGCCGCCATGAAATCGCCTATTGCTATTTGATTAATATTGGTCGAGTTGCGATTCATTATAATTCTGGAATTTATCCATTGTTGGACAACGTTCCTGAAGTATTTTATAAATCGGAAGACCTCTACAAAGCGCGTCAATGGGGAATTCAAACTGAGCAATGGATGTCTTTTAAACGTACAGTTGCGGAAAATGTTGCCCTAGCAAATTTAGCTATAGAAACTCTTGCTAGTAGTCCTAAACCACCGATATTAGCTTTTACCGATGGAGCATTAATACATTGGGAGTTTGATGAGATTCCCGCTGATGCGCGATCGCTACTTTTACCAGATATTCTAGCTGCATGGGATGACCTAAAAGTTCAACGAATTCCCCTAGCTGGATATATCAGCGCTCCTCGTGCTGCGGAAATTACTAATTTTTTGCGTTTACAAATCTGTCCTTTTGAGCAACCTGATTGCAAAACTCATTGTGATGCTAAGCCTCTCGATTCTGCTCCTTGTAGTCAAATTCAACCATTGCGAGATGGTACTTTGTGGAGCCGGCTGTTAAAAGAGGGAGAATGCAGTCCCCTTTCGAAAAGCCATGCAAGGATTTTGCAGGAATATGGCGAACATCAAATTTATTTTTGTTATCTCCATGTCGGAACAGAAATCGCTCGAATTGAGATGCCAGCTTGGACTGCATTGGATGTAGAACTGCGATCGCAAGCTTTGCAAATCATTCTCGCCCAAGTTCAGAAAGGCTATGGATATCCTGTTGTCCTAGCCGAAGCTCACAATCAAGCTGTTGTCACTGGAAGCGATCGCCGTCGATTTTTTGCAATTTTAGAACAACAAATGGTGAAGTCGGGCTTACGCAATGTGATGACTTCCTACAAAGAGTCCCGAAAGCGTAGCAGTATTGCATGATTAATTGGTTTCACTCCATTTTTAAACATGTTTTTCAAGTGCAAACGCTACAAGCCGATCGCATAGTTCTGCAAAAGGAATGCCAGAATATTCCCATAGTTTGGGATACATGCTTAGCGAAGTAAACCCTGGGAAAGTATTAATCTCATTGATTAAAACAGTGCCAGTCGCTTCCACATAAAAAAAATCGACTCTGGCTAGACCTGAACCAGCGACAGTTTGAAAAGCTTTCACTGCCATTGACTGCACTGCTTGAGTCACGTTGTCAGGCAGTTTACTGGGAATGATCAGATCTGCCATACCTGCGGTGTATTTGGTTTCATAATCGTAGAAATCGCTAGTGAAAGTAATTTCACCGATCGCAGAAGCTTGGGGTTGTTCATTGCCAAGGACAGCACATTCGATTTCACGGGCAACTACGCCTTGCTCGATGATAATGCGCGGATCGTAGCTCGTAGCACTAGCGATCGCTTCTTTTAACTGGGTGAGATCGCGTACTTTAGAAATACCAACTGAAGAGCCAAGGTTAGAAGGCTTCACAAAGCAGGGATAGCCGAGAGTAGTCTCGATATGTTCACTCCATGCTGGCTCATCCTGTTGCCATTGCCAACGATTTAACGCCACATACTTGACCTGAGGCAAGCCAGCATTCGCAAAAATCGCCTTCATCGCAATCTTATCCATTCCCACCGAAGAGGCAAGCACCCCATTGCCAACATAGGGCTTGTGCATCAATTGCAATAGCCCTTGCACCGTCCCATCTTCACCATTTGGCCCATGGAGGACAGGAAACCACAGATCAATTTGTTGAACTTCTGTTGGCAAGAAAAATGCTGCATTAGTTAGTAATTCTGAATCCTGCAAACCTTTGCCAGCATCTAAAACTTGTTTTGACACGTCTGGGCTGCGCCAAGTACCATCTCGTTGGATGTAGAAGGGCTGAACGAGATAGCGAGGATTTTGGTTGAGGGCTGAGGCGATCGCTTTTGCTGATGTAATTGACACATCATGTTCGCCTGACTGTCCACCAAATAACAAACCGACATAAAGAGGAGACTTTGCCGCCAAATCTATCGATATACCAGTCATTAGTAAACATCCTCATCAAATTGACATCAAACTTTTAGTATTGAATACTTTACATCAAAGTTTTGAAGTCTTAACAAACCATTGAGCTTAATTGAGTCTAAATCGTGATTAAGATGGCTTTGATCGGCATATTTCTTTGTATTGAGATATACAGAAACTTCTTTTCCTCTCACCTTAAATAGAAGTTGGTTTTGTATACAGTATACATTTTCAACTTTAACAGGGCAATAATGCTTCATACTTTCCAGAAACAGTTAAATAGAATTCTCCTTATTGCCGCTTCAACAGCACTGCTTGCGGCTTGTAACTCTGCACCACCGACAACTACAAGCGCAACTCCTGGAGACAAGGCTTCAGCACCTACTACTGCATCATCCCCCCAAGCTAGTGGTAAAGACAAAAAAGAAAAACAGAAAATTCGCGTACAATTACCGTTTTTGAAACAAAGCCTTGATGCACCTTTGATTTGGGCGATCGAAAAGGGCTATTTTGCTGAGGAAGGATTGGATGTCAGCTATGAGCGCGGTTTTGGCAACGCTGACACGATCAGTAAGCTGGGAACTGGCAAGTATGACATTGGATTTAGCGATGTCTATAACGCAATGGAATTCAATGACAAAAATCCTAATGACAAGATACTTGCCGTAGCTTTTTATCAAAACAAAGCTCCTTTCTCAATTGTTACCTTAAAAGCTAATGGAATCAAAACACCAGCAGACTTGGTTGGTAAAAAGCTTGGAGCGCCAGCAGGTGATGGACCCCGTAAACTTTTCCCGCTTTTTGCTAAAGAGGTAAACATTGCTCCTGATTCAGTAACTTGGGACACAATGGAGCCAAAGCTGCGTGAGACTTTCTTGTTACAAGGTAAAGTTGATGCTGTCAGTGGTTTCTTCACATCAGTCATTCCATCTTTGATCAAAGGTGGGAAGACTATGGATGACATCCAAATTTTCTTCTATTTTGATTATGGGCTAGATTTCTATGGCAATGGAATTTTGGTTAAGCAAGATTTCATGACCAAGAATCCTGACGCAATCAAAGCATTCCTTAAAGCCTATTTCCGTGGGATGCAGGAAGTTGTTAAAGACCCTACTGCCGCACTTGACCTAGTTGTCTCTACAGATCAAAGCAAGTTGATGGATCGTAATGCTGAGAAGCTTCGTCTGCAATTGGCGCTCGACAAGATGTATGTGACTCCAGAAGTCGAAGCATCAGGCTTTGGTGGTGTAGACATGAAACGTCTAGAAAAGAGTGTTAATCAGACAGTTGAAGGTTTCAAATTAAAACCTGCCACTACAGCTGATGTTTTTACAGACAAGTTTTTGCCTCCTAAAGAACAACGCATGGTTCCCCCAGCCAGCGATCGCAAACCCTTGCAGTAAATCGAACCTAAATACATGAAAACGATTGGCTAAGTCAATCGTTTTCATGTATTTGATAATTGGCTTAAAAAAGTCCACACTCAATAAATTGGTACAGAAAAAATGGTTCAGCCTGTAACTTCTTCATCTACTGAAACCTACGGTTCCACTAAACCCATACTAGAATTTGATCGCATCGGCTTAGAATATCCGTTTGAAGAATCGATGCGGACGATCATTCAGGAAATTACTCTTAGCGTGCAACCCGGAGAGTTTGTTACATTTGTTGGTCCTAGTGGATGTGGTAAAACCTCGATTTTGAGAATGGTCTCAGGATTAAGTCCTACCAAAATCGGTGAGCTGCGCTGTCACGGACAAGCCGTAAAAAAGCCGCTCAAGAATGTCGGCATCGCCTTCCAAAATCCTGTGTTGATGCCTTGGCGACGCACCATTGATAATGTCTTGCTACCACTAGAAATCGTATCTCCCTTCAAGCGAGACTTTAAAGTTAATCGTGCTCGCTATCTAGAGATGGCAGAAAAACTATTGAAAGCAGTGGGCTTAAAAGATTTTCAGAAGCAGTTCCCTTGGCAGTTATCAGGTGGAATGCGTCAGAGAGCTTCACTTTGCCGGGCTCTGATTCACCAACCAGAGATTTTGCTGTTAGACGAACCTTTTGGCGCACTTGATGCATTTACCCGTGAAGAAATGTGGGTGATGCTCCAAAACCTATGGATGGAAGCAAAATGTGTAGGAATGCTAATCACCCATGATTTACGCGAGGCTGTATTTCTGTCTGACACCGTATATGTAATGAGTCCTAGACCTAGTGAGATTGCTTTCGAACTGAAGATCGATCTACCTCGTCCTAGAACCTTAGAAATGTGTCTTAGTGATGAATTTGCTCATCTCGCCGCCCAGTTGCGTCGTCATATCCACAAGAGTTAGACAAAGAATCTGGCTAAACCAGATTCTTTGTGCTCACAAGTTTTTGCAATTAGTAATGAGGAAAATATATGCAGGGAACTGTTGACAATTCAAGGCGGGTGAATAAAAAGTTTGATTTTGAGGCTTTTCTAAATACAAAAACTGCGACTATTATTTTGCCTCTGATCGCTACGGTTTTGCTGTTGTTACTATGGGAGTTGGCTGTAATTATATTTAAAATTCAACCATTTAACTTACCTGCCCCTACCAAAATTCTCGAAGCGACGATCAAATTTGCGCCGCAGCTTGCAGAAAACTCTTGGAGAACAGTCTGGACAACCTTTGCGGGTTTCGTGTTTGCCAGTATAGTTGGCATCATATTGGGATTCCTGATTGGTTATTCCAAATTTGTTTATCTAACTTTCTATCCTTTACTAGTTGCCTTTAATACCATTCCCAAATCAGCCTTAGTTCCCCTACTAGCTGTATGGTTTGGTGCAAACGCTATTCCTGCGATCGTAACTGCCTTTGCGCTAGCATTCTTCCCGATCGCAGTGAACGTAGCGCTGGGATTAGAAACCATCGAGCCTGAAATGAAAGATGTTATGAGAGCTTTGGGTGCTTCAGATTTTGAGATATTCATTAAGGTTGGCTGGCCACATACTTTGCCCTATGTGTTTGCATCTCTCAAGATAGCCGTTTCTTTTTCCTTTATCGGAGCGGTTATCGCTGAGTCGATCGCATCTAATGCGGGTTTAGGTTATCTAATCGTACAGGCTGCCTCAGACTTTAATGTCCCTCTTGCTTTTTCAGCGCTGATTACACTAGCGATATTAGGTGTAATGCTCTACACCTTATTTGTTGCCATAGAGAAGAAGGTTATTTTCTGGGCAAGATAAATAGTTTTGCAAACAAAAAAAAAAGGCTCGCTTAGCGAGCCTTTTTTTTTTGTTTGCAAAACTATTTAGGTTTTGGCAACCATGCCCAATGGCAATAGTTTGGGTGTAAATGGTCTTTTGGCTCATGGCTTTCTAGTGCATCATCAAATATTTGGCGATCGCGGTAATCGCTGTATACATGATGTTGGTTATTTTCACGAGTAGCTTTCATATTTTTTTATTCACAAATAATTATCTATATTTGTATTATAAGCTACAAATTTGCATATTTCATAAAAATAGTCATCATTTGACGACTATTTTGAAATTTTTATTTTTGAATGCTGACTTTTCGCTATCTATCCCCTTTGTGAAATGAGATAATGTGTAGATTTGCTCTATTCTTCCGAATTTGTTCCAGTTTGATACTGAAAGGCTCTACCAACAGCAGGGGTGATTAAAATTGCAATGGAGATCGCACTACTAAAAGCAATATATGGATTTAGAGCAATTAGCCGTGAGGTTGTCGTTACTGCATTTACGCTTAAAACATCATCAAAAACTGTAGGGATTTCTAAAAGATTGGCAGCCGAAGGCGGTGAGATCCATTTTAGAGAAGCGGCGATCGCAGGAAACATAAACGAACTAAATAAACAAATACTCAGAAATCTCGCCCAAGATTTTAAACACCACAGTCCAATTGCCAACAAGATTGGCACGATGCTAAAACTTAGAAAAGCAATATCTGAAACTAATTGCAAATTGATTGAATTGCTACTCGCTAAAGGAGCATTGCTATCTAATAATCGATAGATATAAAAATTGAGAATGCGATCGCAAATCAATACAAGACTCATCCCCAACATCGAGGTTGAGAGGATCGTAACAGCAATTGGGCGTTTGATAGTTCTAGATTTCATCATGATAAATAGTATGAGTTCAGATCAAGCACGAACATCTCAAAGTGATGCTCATGCCACTAGGGTTGGCTGAGATAGCGAGGCAAATGCCTAAACAATTTGCTAGATAGCATCATGCGTAATGTGTAAAAACTGGCAGCTGGCAAAAAGATAATCATCGACCACCCAAATTGATCGGGAACTTCAATTTGAAAAAATGCTGGGAAAAGCAACATCACAATCGCTGAAAGTCCAACTGATAAAATACCAAGAATAGCGGCTGTAGGATTTTGGAAAAATGTACGCAATTTCCAGATTGAAATATTGGTAATACTCCAAAATACAAATAGACAGAAAAGCATCCCGATCAGAGTACTGACGCCTTGCGCTTGAACTCTAGCAATATCCTGAAAAGCATCTGAATCAATCACGGTTGAACTATAAGGAACCTTGAGCAAAGCCCAACCACTGATGTAATAGGAAAAGACATAGCCTATTGTCATCGCGATCGCTCCAAAAATTCCTGCAATGCAGCTATAGCCAAGGACATCACGTAGGAAATTCTCCAATCTGACTGGTTTTAACCATCCAAAGGCAATCCAAATTGTCGGGAACCCTACTACTGCCATCGTTAAAACCGTCATGTGACGAGGTTCGACTGGAAAGGGAAGTTGCACAAATCCAGCGAAGGAAATCGTCAGAATCACCATGATATTTTTGGTGAGATAGAGCAAAGCCGAAGAGAGGATTTTTTGCTTGATGTCATCGCCAGCAGCGAAGGCTTGTGGTAGAGCTGCGAGATTGTTATCAAGTAATACGATATCCGCTACATCTTTACTGATTTGTGCACCATCATTCATGGCGATCGCAAGTTGCGCTTCCTTAAATGCAGGTACATCATTTACCCCATCGCCCACCATGCCCACGTAGCCACCGCGCTTCACCATCGCCGAAATAAGACGACGCTTCATGTCGGGGGTAATTCTGCCAAATACTGCGCCAGAGGCTGCTGAACGACTAAAGGTCGGCGAATCCATAGCTTCTAGATCTTTTTGAGTAAACACAGCATCATCGGGAACGGCTATTCCCGCTTGACGAGCGATCGATGCGACAGTTTCGACACTATCACCTGAAATTACTTTGAGACGAATATTTTTGTTTTGTAATTCAGCGATTGTCTCGATTACATCGGGTCGCAGACTATCTTCGAGCAATACTAAACCGCGATCGCGACGGTTGTTTGGTAAGGCAGGATTTTTATCGGATGCGTCAAAGCTATCTTCGCTGGTGACTACTGCGATCGCCCGCAAGCCCTGTCTTCCATATTGCTTAGCTTTCTCCTGTGTCTCAGGATTGGCAAATAAAATCTCAGGCGCACCGACCATAATCGTTGTGCCGATATCAATGGAGATCGCGCCCCATTTACGGCTAGAACTAAAGGGAACTTCGCTGACAAATTGTGCAGGCGATCGCGGCTTATCCGTAAAAGTTGCCATCGCCTTGGAACTGCTATTCTGGGTTCCCATCAGATTTGTATAGAGAGCAATTAGCTCGCGCAGTGAATCTTGATCGGTATCACCCAAAGGCACGATCTCTTTCACAACTAGCTTGTTTTGGGTCAGTGTTCCCGTTTTATCAGTGCAGAGAATCCGCACACTATTCATCGAATCAACGGCATTAATTTTTTGAATCAAGGTGCGGCGCTTACTGATTTCTACCGCGCCGATCGCAAAGGCAACACTAATCGATAGAATCAATCCTGCGGGTACAAAACTATTGATAATTACCGAAGCATAGCGAATCGTATCTACCATCGACCGCCCCGAATTGAGGCTAGATGCTACATGCAAGAACGCCGCAACAATCAGCACCAGTACAAAAACTTGGACGAGAATATCAATCTTTTTCTGTAATGGCGTAAAGACGCGCTTATAAACCCGCGAAGACTGCGATAGCTTTACTGCATAGCTTTCATTACCAATTTTGTCGGCACGAAATACACAGCTTCCAGCTAAACAGAATGAACCCGACAGCACAATATCGTCAATTTGTTTTGCAACAGGATCGGACTCTCCTGTGAGCAGAGATTCATCCATCTCTACATTTTGGGAAAGCAGCACTGCACCATCCACAGGAGCGCGATCGCCTGGATTCAGTTCGATCAGGTCATCCCGTACCAACTCTCCAACAGGAATCTCCCGCGCTTCGCCATCACGGCGCACTTTTACCTTCTGTACCGACAGCAGAGCCAGTTTATCCAGTGTCAGCTTTGCCTGAATTTCTTGCGCCACACCAACCAGAATATTCATAAATACCGAAAATCCTGAGAAGATGGCATCGGTAATTTGTCCAAGCACCATCATCAAGATTAAAATCACCCCAAAGGTAACGTTAAATAATGTAAAAACGTTTTCTTTGAAAATGTCATTGTAGGTGCGACTCGATCGCATCACCACGACATTGATATCACCACGTTGCTTGCGATCGGCGACTTCAGCTTCATTAAGTCCTATATCTACATTTGACGAAGTGATCGCGGGCGAGTCAGGAGGATTTTCTGATGTAGGTTGTGACATAAACGCACAGGTATCATTTTTAGTAAGAAGTATAAGATCTCTAAGACAACATTTAAAATCAGAGTTTAAACTTAATGTCTATGATTACGTTGCAAGTAAATGGTGATGATCGCACATGCGAACCAAATCTCACTATGATCGAATTGCTGGAATATTTAGGACTAAATCCTCGCTTAGTTGCCGTTGAATACAACGGCGAGATTTTACATCGGCAACTCTGGGGAAACACGTTAATTCAAAATAGCGATCGCTTAGAAATCGTCACTATCGTGGGTGGTGGCTAAAATTAGAGCTAGTGATTTTGCATTTCTCTTATTGACAGAATATTGAGATTTAGCAAGCTTCTATACATTGCATCAAAAACTGAATTTGTTCAAGAGTATGACTTGCCATCAGGGTTAGACGAATGCGCGGAGTTGGCACTGTTGGTGGACGTATGGCAGGAGCAAAGATCCCATGTTCGCGTAAATGTTTTGCCATTTGCAGGGTTTGAGTAATATCGCCAACCTCGATTGCAATGATTGGTGAATCAAAGGCGATCGCTTGCATTCCTATACTTTGTAGACATTGTTTAAAGAATCCCACATTTTCCCAGAGCCTCTGCCGGATTGTGTTTTCTGACTTGACGATATTAATAGCTGCGATCGCAGCACCTGTATCCGCAGGCGAAAGCCCTGTTGTATAAATCCAAGTCGCCGCCCGATTTCGCAAAAAATCTATGAGCTTCGCGGAACCTGCGACATAACCGCCCAAGCTTCCCAAAGCTTTGCTCAGAGTTCCCACTTGGATTAAATCTTGCTGAATATCGAGTGCATTTGTTAGACCGCCACCGCGATCGCCAAATACGCCTGTTCCATGCGCTTCATCAACTAATACCATGCAGTCATGTTGGTTGGCTAAATCCATAATTTCCCTCAATGGCGCAAGATCGCCATCCATGCTAAACACGCTGTCAGTCGTAATCAAACAACGGCGATATTTAGAACGCTCTTGTTGCAATTTGACACTGAGATCAGCCAAGTTCAAATGCTGATAATCGATCGCAATTGCACCGCTGAGTAGCCCGCCCTTTTTCAAACAAGAGTGATTATATTCATCGCCCAAAATCAAATCTCGCGCTCCCACAATTGCCGCAATCGCTCCCAAATTTGCCAAATAGCCAGAGCTAAAAACTAAGGCTGCTTCCGTATTTTTAAGATCGGCGATCGCCGTTTCTAACTCCTCATGCAAGGCAAGATGCCCAGTCACCAGACGCGATCCTGTCGAGCCAGTGCCATACATTTCGGTAGCAGCAATAGCAGCATCGATCAAACGGCGATCGCCTGCTAAGTCCAAATAGTTATTACTAGCAAACATCAACATCTCGCGTCCATCGACGGTAGCGATCGTGCCTGCTTTGCTAGTTATAGTTTGCGTAAACCGATACCAGTTAGCTTTGTGGATAGAGTCTAATGAGCGATCTAACCAGTCGTAAGGAGTAGATAAATGAGTAATTGGTTCAGTCTTCACACTTCTTTACAAATTAAGATTAAAATCTTTATAGGATGAGCGGCGCATAGCGCAAATTATCCCACCGTTATTATCTAGGTTTAACAAATGACAGTTGCATATCCTCGTAAACTTCGCGGACAGCTAAGCGCCCAAGACATCCTCGATCAAGTGGTGCGTCAGCGCGAGATCCACATGGTAACGATCAATCGCTATCGCTTTAATGAGCAACGTAGCTGCAAGGACTTGACCGACCTAATCGAAAGGCTTGATGGTAAGCCCCGCGACTTGATTAAAGATTTATCGCATCATGTAGCTGATGAAGCACGTCATGCTCTTTGGCTAACTGATTTACTTTACGAACTTGGTGAGGATATTGGCACTCCTCCAGGAACTTCCTATATCGATGAGTTTGAGCGAATGATTAGCTATGATACCATCGGCAGCAACCCTGAAGACGCCATCATCGAATCCCTAGCGGCAATCAATGTCACAGAGAAGCGCGGTTGTGAATATTTCGCTGCTCATATTCGCGCCTTGGAAAAGTCTGAGCAAACTTCTGAAAATATCAAAGTGCGCGAAACCATCGAAAAAATCATGCCTGAAGAGGTAGCTCACGTTCGTTGGGGTAATCGCAAGCTAGCAGAAATTGCGAAAAAGAGTGAAGCTCTCCACGCAAAAGTGGATACTGCAAAGCGTAAATATGCTGCGATCGAGCAAGCTGCATATGAGTCGGGAATGGATGTTCTTGCTGGCGCAGAAGTTCGCCGCGTTGAGAACTTGATGAAGATTGCCGATACACTTCCACTATGGCAGCGTCCACAGTATTTGATCGATCAACTTCCTCAGACTTTATTCTCTTCTGATTTGCAAAAGACCAGAATCGATCTAGTCAAGAAAGCATGGGATAAAGATCCTTCTTCTTTTGTCGAAAAGTTCATTCCGATGTTTTTTAACGCCAATCTCAAAGACACTGCAAATAAGGCAGGAACTTATTAGAACATTCAATACATGCAAAAAGCTTAATCCCTTTGCCTGTATTGAAAAAATTCGCGTCACCATTCAAGAAATCCATCTACATCGAATTCAACAGATGGAACGCAAACAATGAGGCATCACCGGTAGTGTGTCACATTTGTTGAGAGCCTGAGGAGGATTGAAAGCAAAACGCATACTTTTTTTTAATTCTTTGATTACCGTATTAGAACTAATCCCCAATACTCGTCCTGTATCTCTGATCCCACTACCATTGATTGCCATCTCTGCGATTTGTTGTTTTACTTCTGGACGATAACCTTGATATGTGTAATCGAGAATAAATGTCTTGCGCGTACAGTTGAATTGCGGCAAATCTAACGCTTTTTTCCTGTACTACTTTGTCCCTGTCGTTGGACTTCTACTCCTCCACAAGTTGGGCATTTGACTGCTTCAAATACCATTTTTTTCTCTTGTGCCTGAACTACTTCTGACTTTACCTTATTCTGCTCCTATCAACAAATATGACACACTACCTCGAGTTGAAAGTAACACTGTGGTAAGTTTTTCTAATTCCTCGCGAGAAAAAAATATGTCGTCTCTTTTTATTAAGCTCAATCTGAAGTCTGAAGCTGAGATTCTTGTGCTTAGTGCTCCTGAAAGTTTTGAATCTGAAATTGCAACTCTTAATGGTGTTTCAGTGCTACGGGAAGCAGACACCATTGAAAAAACAACCTTTTCAATAGCCTTTGTGACAACGCTAGAGGAAGTCAAGAAGATTGCCGCGATCGTCGCGGAGAAAACCCAAGGAGATGCAGTCGTTTGGTTTGCTTATCCAAAAGCAAGCTCAAAGAAATACCAATGCAAATTTAACCGAGACAACGGGTGGGATGTACTTGGTAAATTGGGATTTGAAGGAGTGCGACAAGTTGCGATTGATGAGGATTGGTCAGCATTACGGTTTCGTCGTGTAGAGTTCATCAAAAAGATGTCCCGTGACAAGAAACGTGCAATGAGCGAAAAGGGAAAAGCTAGAGTGACAGGCTAGTCTTTTGAGTGTGAGTCATGCCTCAAAAACAAATAGTACCAATTCACAAAAGTGTGACAATACTTTTAAGAATTGAAAACCAAACCCTTACAGGGTTTTAAAAACACAAAATGACGCAGCCATGTTGTGTTTTGGTATAATTGCTTAGGGATCGCAGCATAAAAAATCACTAGTGTGATTAAACCTTTTTTAATTACTAAACAACACTCCGAAAAAAATTGGGTTTAGGTTCAGTGCTGTAATCTTGATTAAATGAATTTAAATTGAAAAAATTAACCTGCATAAGGATGTAAAACTACGGCTTTGAGAATGCGATCGCCTTTCCAAAGTGGTAAGGACAGCCATAATTTACCTTCATCGATCCATTGCTGGCGCAGAGCCGCACTACTAAGGTTCGGATCGTTAGATTTGAGGCAAATAATATTTAAAGTTGGTTCGCAGACCAGTTCTAATTCGGGCGAATCCTCAACCCATTGAAGCAAATTATCAGATAGATCGAGCGATCGCTCGACTAAGTAACGACAACCCAAAATCCCCATCGACTTCAGAGACATCCACAATTTGAGACTATCAGTCCGCCTTGTTCCCTGTAAATTGAGATTACCAAAGTTTAAAGCTCGATCGTCCATATAAGGCAAATCTCCATCAAAGCCATCGACTAAATGTTGTTTATCCTTGACGAGTAGCATCGCACAGGTTCGTGCCACCCATAACCATTTTTGGGGATTGAATGTCATAGAATCTGCAAGTTCACAGCCTTGAAATAGTGGCTGTAACTTGGGTGTGAAAATACCTGCACCACCATAAGCCGCATCAATGTGAAACCAGCAATCATAACGTTTAGCAATTTCGCCCACTGTCTTAATCGCATCAACAGCTCCCGTAACCGTTGTTCCTGCGATCGCTGCCACAAAAAAGGGTTGCTTTCCTTCCAGAATAGATTTTTGGATAGCAGATTCCAATTTTTCTAAAATGATTTCGCCACGATAGTTAGTTGGCACACGGACTAAGTTCTCTTTGCCAACACCAATTACATTCATTGCCTTCTCAAAGGAAGTATGGGCAGCATCAGAAACAAAAGCAACTAAATTACTAGAATTACCCAAGGTTTTGCTCTTTGGTTGTTTCCAGTTTCTGGCTAATAATAGCCCTGAAATATTAGCAAGGCTACCCCCAGCGGTAAGTGTGCCAAAACAATTAGTTCCCATCCCAAACAAATTGCCAAACCATTGCATCAGTTGCGCTTCCATTTCTGTAAATACTGGAGCGAGTTCATAGCTCAGCATATTGTTATTAATTGCTGAAACTAGAGCATCTGCCCAGATCGTAATCGCAGTAGGAACACTGTCCATATGTCCCATATAGCGAGGATTCTGAAAGTTGACAGTACGAGGCAAAATCTGCGATCGCACTTCTGACAGCAATTCAGGAAGCTCTTGTCCTCGATCGGGAATAAGAATATCAAAAGCAGATTCATCTTTTACAAATGGCTGATTTTGAGTATCCAAAACTGAGTCCACAATCAGATCGACAAAGGCATATCCTAATTTACGGATATCTTCGAGATTGGAGCGATCGGGATTAAGAAAATGTGAATCAAGGAAAAAATCTTTTTGGGAGTCGGGCATTGTAGCAGTATTTAAATGGTTACTGTCCAAATCCTTTAAGGATTTAGTTCTATCTATTGATGTAAGGAATGCGTGGAATCGAAGCAATCAAAGCCTTAGTATATTCATGTTGAGGATTGGTCAACACTTCTGCGGTACTGCCCTGTTCTACAATTATACCTCCACGCATCACGGCAATGCGATCGCAGAAAAACTGAGCAACAGCGAGATCGTGGGTAATAAAGATATAAGTTAGCTTAAATTCTTGTTTGAGATCGCGCATTAACTGTAAAACTTGGCTCTGAATCGAAGCATCGAGCATACTCACGGGCTCATCGCAAATGACCAATTTCGGATTAGTAATTAAAGCACGGGCGATCGCTACTCGTTGCAATTGCCCACCTGACAAGTCTGACGGATAGCGCTCGGCTAGTTGTGAGTTCAGTCCTACTTTTTCGAGAATGGCATATACTTTTTCGCGCGCCGATTCTAGATTGGGTTCAAGTTTATGAATCAGCAATGGATCGGCGACGCTATTAAATACTTTCATATAAGGACTAAAGCAAGCACGCGGATCTTGAAAAACCATCTGCATCTGCGATCGCATTTGGCGCAGTTGTTCGCCTTTGAGTCTAGTTAGTTCCACGCTATTAAACCGTACTAAACCACGATCGGGCTTAATCAATTGCAAAATCGCTCGCCCCGTTGTACTTTTGCCAGAGCCACTTTCCCCAATAATGCCAAAGGTTTCTCCTGAGATTATTTCCAAGTCAACGCCATCAACTGCCTTGACTAAACCAATCGAAGGATCGACCAATCGCGTCAGTAGATTACCACCAGTGACATAGTGCTTTTGGAGATTGTTAATATAGAGCATTACTCTTGGCGTTGATTTTTGGATGACTTTGACTGCTTCAAATGCATTAGTCTTTGCAGAATCTTGGTTCTCTTCCAGAACATTTTCTGGGGTATCTTCTAGAGCCTCCTGATTTTGCACTTCTGAAATATCTTGAATATCTTGGCGAGAAGATAGCTCTTCTGGATGGAAATGGAGAACAGATGCTAATAAGCTTTGGGTATAGGGATGTTGCGGGGAACGAAAAATTTCTTCAACCGTTCCGGTCTCTACAATTACTCCGTTATACATGACCGCTATGCGATCGCAATATTCGGCAACCATACCGAGATCGTGGGTGACCAATAGTAAGCCCATGGAACGACTTTTGCGAAGTTCGGTTAGTTCCTTGAGAATATCTGTGGCAACGGTGACATCAAGACTAGTAGTTGGTTCATCAGCAATTAATAAAACAGGATTCAGCAGTAATGAAAGGGCGATCGCAACTCTCTGGCGCATCCCACCACTAAATTCATGGGGATACTGCTTAGCTCGTGATGGATCGATACGAACTGCTTTAAGCGCATCCTTGAGCCGATGTTTAGCGGATTCTGATGCTAGCTTAGGATAATGGGACGCTAATACTTCTAAACCATGCGCCTCAATGCTCATCAATGGATCTAGCCTTGTCATCGGATCTTGAAATATTAATCCGACTTTTTCACCGCGCCATGTGCCATCTTTTTTCTCGGCGATCGCTTCGCCATCGACACAGATTGTCCCTTCAATGCTGGCGTATTTGGGTAATAGCTTAATTAGCGATCGCCCAATCGTCGATTTGCCACAGCCGCTTTCGCCGATTAAACCTAGCGCTTCACCTGCTTGCAAATGAAAAGTAACGCGATCTACCGCAGGCTCTGCATCGCCATAACGAACAGTCAAGTTTTCGACTTCAAGCAGCATGTTTTTTAAGGACTGGGTATCTAAGCATCTCAAGCTAAAATATCATGCTTCAAGACACTTACAGCGCTTTGCGCTGACATGGGAACCAAGATTTTTGGTAAAAGTGTCGCAAAGAAACACTTTTACCAAAAATCTTTTGATCTTCATGAGTCGGGAAAATAATGGAGAGTTGCTGTTTTTTGCGCCGCAACTCTCTGTTTCCACTAAGCTATACATGCTAGATATCGAGATAACGATGAATTGCAGTAAGGTCTAGATGTGCTTCCAGTAAGTCTGCCATGCCGTTATATAGCTTTTGTTGATGATCTTGCCAAGTGGTAGAGGCTGACTGATGTTCGGGAATATTTGCCAATCCAGTTAAAGCTTGGCGCACAGCAGCAGATTCAAATAGACCGTGCAAATAACTTCCCCATACCCGATCGCATTGCATTCCTTCATCACGAAACTCGCGATCGCATTGCACTTGCAGCAGAGGTTGAATTATGGAAGATTCACTTGACTCAATTAATTTGGTAACGCCCATATGAATCTCGTATGCCATCCATTTATCTATAGACTGCTCTGATTGCCAGATTGCTTGCACCTGACGCACCTGTTTTGTAGGAATAAACTCGGTGCTAATTGGTAACAATCCCAAACCTTCTACTTCGCCTAATGAACCAGCCACACCTTCACGATCGCATAAATATTTTCCCAACATCTGATAACCACCGCAGATACCAACAATTGGAACGCCGCGATGATGTGCCGCAAGAATTGCATCCGCTAATCCTGAAGTTCTTAACCATTGCAAATCGTTGAGAGTGTTTTTGCTGCCAGGGAGAATAACGATCTTTGCATTGTCTAAATCAGCTACAGATCTAGCCCAAACGGTCTCTATCCCTAAATCTAATTGCCAAGGCTGACTATCTTGAGAATTAGACAAATATGGAAATCTAATCCACGCGATCTTTGCACCCTGACCTTTTGCTTCTGCTTCGCTACATAGACTGTCTTCGCTCTCAGGTTGTAGATCTGAGGCATAGGGAAGAACTCCTAAATAAGAAAGATGCGGCATGTGATCGCGAAAGTGTTTCTCCGCATCATTAAACAATCGTAAATCACCACGAAATTTGTTAACAATAAAACCTAATCCCAAATCTCTTGCAGTTTCAGGTAGAAGCTGATGCGTGCCAATTATCTGAGCAAATACACCTCCCTTCTCAATATCTCCAACCAGAATCCAACGTCCTTGCAAATGAACAATCGGGCGTAAATTCACAAGATCGCGATGCATGAGATTAAGTTCTACAGGGCTGCCAGCACCTTCTAGCAGCAAAACATCACAGCGATCGCGCCAATATTCGAGAGAGTCACGCACAGTCTCCCAGAGTGTTTCGATATGCTGATAATAATCAATTGCCGCGATATGTTGACGAGCTTCTCCCAATAGCACCAATTGCGACGTTCCATTGCCCGATGGCTTCAAGAGAATTGGATTCATCTCTACGATTGGACGCATCCCACAGGCGATCGCTTGCACTGCTTGCGCTCTTCCTATTTCTCCTCCTTCTAAGGTCACATAGGAATTATTCGACATATTTTGGGCTTTAAATGGAGCAACTTTTACTCCATTGCGTCTGAGCCATGCCCCTAATGCAGTAACCATCCAGCTTTTACCAGCATTAGACGAAGTTCCCAAAACAGATATGGCTTTCATGATGTCAATACGATAAGTTAGGATAGACGGCACTTCGAGCAACCTATCCTAACTTATCATCGAATTTCTGTGCTAGAGCTATCTCCTAACTTTCTGATTTTAATCTTTGCGGCAAGTCTCGATCGCTTAATTGGTGATCCTGTTAACTGGCTGCATCCCGTGCAGGTGATGGGATGGATAATTTCGCAATTTACTAATTTGGTACTGATCGAAGCTCCAGATTCTAGTAATCGTATTCCTCGCTTTTCGCCACTAATTATGAAAATGTTAGGCATAGTTTTAGGGATTAGCTTAATCTTGGGAAGTGGCGTAGTAAGCTGGCTGATTGCGATCGCAGCCGCAAAAGTTCATCTTATTTTGGCGATCGCTGTTTTCAGTATTTTACTAGCCGCTTGTTTTGCGGGGCGCAGTCTCCGTGATGCTGCCGAGTCAGTGTTAGCTGTGTTGCAAACTGGCAATATTGAAAATGCTCGCCAAGAGTTAAGTCGCTATGTGGGGCGCGACACGGAAGATTTAACGGAATTAGAGATTTTACGAGCTGTTTTGGAAACTGTGACCGAAAATGCGATCGATGCGGTTACTTCGCCATTGTTTTATGCCTTGATTGGTTCGGCTTTGTTTGATTATGGCGGCTTAGCTTTGGCGATCGCCTATAAAGCAGCTAGTACACTCGACTCAATGGTGGGCTATCGCGAATCTCCTTATACCGATCTGGGCTGGTTTAGTGCCAAAACCGATGATGTGCTGACTTGGTTGCCCTGCCGCTTAACGGTGCTCACTTTAGCCTTATGTTCAGGCAAGCCTTTTTATGTGTGGCATATTTGCGATCGCGATGCTAAGCAAGACCCTAGTCCCAATTCTGGATGGAGTGAATGTGTTTATGCGGCAATTTTGCAAGTACAGCTAGGCGGCGAAAATCGCTATCGTGGGGTTGTTAAACAAAAGCCGTTATTGGGAGATGCAATTGAGGCGATCTCCTTACCCAAAATATCACAGGCGCTCACCCTCACCCGCCTATGCTTTTTGCTATGGCTCAGCTTAACAATAGGTATAGCCATTTTTTGTAAACTAATACCAAAATACATTGGTGCTTATCGGTAGTTCACTACAGTGAAATTGAGCTTTTAGCCAAAATTTTTTTTAGTTCTTGGTTTATTTACGTAAGCCCTAAGTAATTCTTATATGGCATCCTAAGGATTGTCCATCACACAATATCTATTCATGAACAAGCCAGTAAATTTAATTATTTCAGGTGGACAAACTGGTGCAGATTGGGGAGGTTTGCTGGCGGCGGCGGACTTGGGTATTGCTACGGGTGGGCTTGCCCCTAAGGGCTACCGTACTGAGTTGGGTGAAAATTTGGAGCTTGCCAAGTTTGGCTTGCAGGAAGCCGATCGCACTGATTATGAGGTTCGCACTGTCCTTAATGTCCAAGCTGCTGATGCAACGGTTGTTTTTGCCGATCGCCTTCATAGCGATGGCACAAAGCTAACGATAGAATCTTGCATCAAACATGAAAAGCCTTATCTCATCAATCCTGATGCGCTCACTTTGCATGATTGGCTAGTTGAACATCAAGTCAAGGTGCTAAATGTGGCGGGTAATCGGGAGTCAGTTTCTGAGGGGATAAGCGATCGCACAAGGCAAGTTGTGAGGGATGCTCTGAGTTTATGCGTTGTAGATGGCAAGTTGATTCAAGGGCATCGGGTTGCATCGGGGCTTTCTGAGGATAGTCCTTATGCTGAAGGTTCTATCTCGATGCAAATTCCCTTCTTCCAAAATCTAGGGCTAGACCTATCGACCTATTTTCGAGGAACTTTAAATATTGATATCTCCCCTTATACTTACACGATCCAGAAGCCCCAGTTCACTTTTCGACAAGTAGATTGGACAATTGAGCATCCACCTGAAGATTTTTCCTTTGTTTCCTGCCAAGTTCTTTATAAGGGCGATCGCTATGATGGTTGGGTGTATTATCCTCATCCTGAAACTAAGCTGCGCCATTTCCAAAATCCATCGGTGCTAGAGGTGATTGCTTTGCCTATTGCCGATCTTGGCTATGGAGAGTCTTTGCAGTTGCTAATTAATTCACAAGAAGTTAGTCTGCATCTGTAGATTTGCATTCTCTAAGCTCCGCACAAAAGACGAATTGCGATCGCCTTATTCAGACTCCAAACATGCCGCCTGACGATCGCCCCAAAAATCAAGACTCACAATAATAGCGATCGCAAAGACAAATAATTATTAAGCGATCGAAACCAAAATTACCACTTTTTTCCTTATAACACCCTAAATAGGTGTGTTATACAGAAACTTTCTGTGTAACACACCTATTTGGCGTATTATCCAGAAAGTTTCTGTATAACCATAATAATCAAGGTAGTTATGCAGAAATTTTCAGTATAATTACTAGTTAGGCAGTTCTTTTCCACTGAAGTTCATAAAGAATCTGATTTACACACATGATAGAGAAGAACTTGTCATTTTCACTTCCGCTTCCATGGAAAGACATAACATTTGCGGTATCGAAAATTGGCTACGTTAATTTTCTTGTTGGGCCAAATGGCAGTGGAAAATCGAAGTTTGGGCAAACACTAAAGGATCATTTGGGAAATGCTCGGTTGCTTGGAACTGATCGACTTAGCGGTATGGAGCAGAATAATGCACTTAAGCAATTCTTTGGAGACAATTTTGCAGGTGGTCTTGCGAAAAGCCACTTTCCTCAACTCAAATCTGCAGGGCAACAAGGTTTAGGAATTGATACTATCATTTTACTAGAAGAACGAATGGATCTTCGTATCCAAGTTGAAGCAACGCTTAGTCATCTTTTTAATCGAAAAATATACCTTGAATGGGATTCTGGGAACCTTTTGGCTAGAGCTATTCTTGGGGATACTGGTGAATCATACCGACTTGACAGAGACGAGTGCCATGGGATCAAAGAACTACTTGTATTATTGACTCATCTTTACAATGACGAATATCCGTATCTCATCATTGATGAACCTGAGCTGAATCTTCACCCACAGTATCAAGCATTTTTCATTCAAGAGGTACGAAAAGTTGCGGGCGATCCCACTACAAAACCAAGTAAAAAAGTAGTGTTTCTAATTACTCATTCACCATTTATTCTAGACTTTCGATCAATAGAAGATGTCAAGTCTGTCATTTCTTTTGCTACAGATCATTCATTGCCAAAGCATATATTGGACATTGATGAAAAAGCATCGGCAAGACTGTCAACACTTGTCCCTCGATTAAATGTCCACCATAAGCAACTATTTTTCTCCGACAATCCGATATTTGTTGAAGGAATACTGGATGCACAGATTGTGGGCACTATCCAAGAAGCAAGAGGTGTTTCAATAGCGGGTGCTGGAAGCTGCATTATTGATGCAGGTGGGTGTGAAGAAGTAAATCGCTATGTTGAACTTTGTCTATCGTTTGGAAAGAAAGCACATTTTCTCTATGATCTCGATAGCCTCTTTTCTGGCAACCTAAGAGCCTGCGTCAAAGATGACGGAACTGTACAGAACTTTTTGGTCAATGCTGGTGTAGGGAATGATTTTGCCAAGTATTGTGGAGAGCTAGATAGCAAGTTAACTGAGATCATTGATCGTTTATTGCATAATCCATTGCAGGGAGTACTTTCACGCTTGCATGAATTCCTTTCTGGCTTGGGAGCAAGAAAAAACTGGGATAAGAAGACCTTGAGTAAGGCGCGCATAGCAGTTCTAACTGCTATTAGTCTATATCGAGATGAAGTAGCTAACATTTTGAAAACTACTCCTGCTTCAGAAATTGAAGAACGACCTAGGCAAATAGCTACTGTTGAGGAAATTGAAGGACGACTCAGACAGATAACTATGGCTCTGAGGCAGAACAATATCCATTTGTTGTCAGGCGGTACACTTGAAAGATATTTGCCAAAATATGCTGGTGATCCTTATGAACTTAAGGATGATCTCAAAAGACAAGCAGTTATTGACGAGATAGCAGAAATCTCTACAGGAAAACCGGATACGGAGCTTGCTACCAGATATGGTGAATTATTCGATGCGATATGCCAGCTTCCATCTAAAATCAAAGTGGATGTTGATAAAGTTCTTAGAGACTACTTGAGTCGATACATTCATGAACTTCAGGTTGCAGTCACGAACAAGCCAGATTGGCAGCTCGATCAGTTACAGGTACATCTAAACACGGTTCAGCGTGCAGCGATGAAAGTGTTTTCAGTTAAAGAACTACAACGTTGCGAGCATAATCAATTCAGCGCAACAGTTGTTATTTCTGAAATGCTTGGTCAGAAACGAAGATTAGTTCGTGTGAGCAACCAAACCAACGCTGGTATGGGTGAGTTCATGATAGAAGACATGATTGAGAATCCGACCTAATTGTCACTATCTAGAAAAACTAGCCTTAGAGAAATAGAATACTTGGCAAGGAAGCCTAACCATGGCATTGGAGCGGACTGAAGCTAGAATATGGTGAATTACAAAGTACACTGACAGCCGCTCAATGCAACCGTTAGCTGGTTCGGGCAGTAAACAGACATTTGCCGACCCAGAGGCGTAAAATAGAAGAGGCAGCAAAGAATTTAGCTATCAGTGGTGAAAAGTCAAGGCTTGATTGCTGAGATTAAAAGTTGTAACCACTTAACCGCTATTGAATCATTCGAATAACTTAACTGCACTATCAGCAATACCAATCGCTGTCATTGGTATAGGCAGCTTCCGAGCTTTGTAAAGTGGTGTAAAATTAGGTTCATTGTCCGTTCTCGGAGTCTAGAGGGATGCCATTTACCATTGAGTCAGCTCGCAATATTTTTCCCGAAACGCTGGCTGCTGATGTGGTGCCAGCCACGATTGTCCGCTTTAACCAACTGGGGGGCGAAGACAAATTGGCGCTGATCTGGTTTGCCTATCTGGAAATGGGGAAGACGCTCTCAATTGCAACCCCCGACCCTGTGAATATGCAATTTGCCAGCAGCACACTCATCCAAATCAAACTGATGGGTTTTAGTGAGCAGTCGCAATTAATGCGTGACCTTGCCAGTCGGACAGATCGACCCATCTGTCGCATCTACGCTACCTGGTCAGTAAATATCAAACTCGGTTTTTGGTACCAATTGGGCAAGTGGATGGAAGAAGGGATTGTTACCCCAATTCCTCAGGGTTACCAACTTTCAGCCAATGCTTTGGCTGTCCTGCAAGCAATTCGGGTTGTCGATCCTGGTCAACAAATTACGATTCTCCGCAACTCAGTGGTGGATATGGGCTTTGACCCAGCGCAGTTGGGCAGCTACAGCTCGGTAGCGGAACCTTTAGTCCCACCCAAGGATATGGCCGAGCGCACCCCAATTGCTGCAATTCTTGGTGTGCAAAACCCATTGATTCTGGAGTACATGGACAATCTGAATGCCAATGACTTTGATGCTCTTGTACAACTCTTTGCTTCGGATGGTGCCCTGCAACCCCCCTTCCAGCGCCCAATTGTCGGACAGGATGCCCTGCTTCTCTTTTTTCGCGAGGATTGCCAGAACTTAAAATTGTTGCCTGAGAGAGGCATCACGGAACCTGAAGAAGATGGTTACACACGGATTAAAGTCACCGGTAAGGTGCAAACCCCTTGGTTTGGGAAGGATGTGGGCATGAACGTTTCCTGGCGCTTCCTCCTCAATCCAGAGAACAAGATTTTCTTTGTTGCCATTGACTTACTCGCTTCTGCCAAGGAGTTGCTGAATCTGGATCTTTAGGTTGTCTGCCTGCCTGCCGGGCAGGCAGGTTCCAAAGTGCTTCAGGCTTAGGCATTTAAGTTAGGCAGGGACAAGTTGCTGGGTTTAGGAGCAAGAAGTCAACTTTTGTTGAGATATCATCGATAGTAAATATTGCTGATTTTTTTTTGCCCATGAGTTGAGTGGGTGTTTTGGAACGCAGGTTATGGTTATGGACATTCAATCAAGTTGAAAGTGGTGCTGAGGGAATTGAGCATGGCTGGTCGCTTCAGGAGCAGGAGATTGCCCAGCGGGTGTTTGACCTGGCCTATGAGCGGGAGATTACCGACCTGCTTCAAACGGTTTCGGCGCAGGCTGGAGCCATCACTGAAGCGAAGGATGTGTGGCGCTTGAACGATTTTTTGAACGCCAAGCGTCATGAGGTTGATGGTAAATACGACTTCCGCTATCCCTATTTGATCGTGGTATTTGCCCGCCTGGTGAAGGAAGGCTGGCTGCCCCCCCCAGGAGTTGGAAGGCTTAGACCCCAGCAAACGAGCCAAGATTACGGCTCTGTCTAGGATGTAGTCAGGGGAAGTGTTGAACCTTGGACATTAGTGAGGCATTGCAGCTTCTTATTTTTTAATCCCCCCGTTGCTGATGGCGATCGCCCCAGTCGTCAGTATTGAGTCGAGAAAACACAACGACTGCGATTGTGAGGTCATCTAGATCTTGAGTCATCGTGAGATTTTGTGCTGGGTCATCTTGCAGAGAAACGTGATAACTTGATTAAGAAAAGGGGAGCGATCGCCTTTGCGATTTATGGTTGTTGAAGAAACTTAGAACGAGCCAGCTAACAACCGCAATGCAGCGGATTTAGTTATAGAGTTGGACGCATTGCCAAGTTTTTTGGGTCGCCGCAGATTGCGAACCTTATAGCGAAACCGAAAATCTCGACCAAGTTATGTGATTTTAGCCTCAACTAAGCACTCAGAAATGATTTGCTTCGTTGATGAATTCCGAGAAGTTATCGGCGATTCATTTCAGGATGCGTCTCGCCGCAAAGACAGATGATTGTTTAGCGATCGCCTTGCTGAAATTGGACGTATAGCAACCAGATTAGCTCCCGTTCGTGCCATCATTCCCATTCCCATCATTGTCGCTGTAAAAAATTGAGCCATAGCTTGAACGTCTTTATCTGCTGCCAACTGTACTTCTATCTGAGCCAACCGCAATCGTTGATATGGTTATCTTATTCCATGTCATCAAGCTTGATTCGGGGATCGACAGCTTTAAGTAATAAGTCACCAATAAGATTGCCAACTACTAGCATCAAAGTCCCTAACATCAGTCCTGCCATCACTAGGTTAGTGTCTTTTTCTTTAGTTGCTTCTAATAGAAGCTTTCCTAACCCTGGCCAGCTAAAAAAGAATTCTGTAATAAATGCGCCGCCTAGCAGTCCCCCAAATTCAAATCCTAACAAAGTAATCAAAGGATTAATCGCATTACGGAGGGCATGAACATAGATTACTTTACTTTCGGGTAATCCTTTGGCACGCGCGGTTTTGATATAGTCTTGACGCAACACATCCAACAAACTACCGCGCATAATCCTTTGCAATCCCGCAAAGCTAACTACCGTCAAGGTCAAGACAGGCAAAATCATATGATGGGCAACATCGAGGAACTTGCCAAAAGGTGAGAGATCCGCAAAATCAATACTAGTCATCCCTCCAACTGGAAACCAGCCCGTATTTTGCGCTAGCATAAGCAATAGTATTGCCAATACAAAACTAGGAAAGCCTTGAGTGGCATAGCTGACTATTTGGATTAGGCGATCGCTCCAAGTATTTTGTTTAACTGCGCTATAAATGCCTAGGGGTATTGCTAACAGCCAAGTCGTTACCAAAGAGGCAAGAGACATTAATAGGGTATTGCCAGCTCGCTCAATGATTAATGGTGTGACAGGCGCTAATCCTTGACAACGGACTCCCAAATCACCATTTAATGTATTCCGCAACCAAATGAGATATTGCAAAGCTTCTGGCTTATCGTAGTTCAGCTGTTTTTCCAACTGCTCGATTGTCTTTTTAGGAGTACTAGGATTATTTCGCAGCTCAGAGAAGCAATTGCCAGGAGACTTAGTAATTGCAAAGAAACTCAAAATAGACACGCCCAAAACGACAATAATCGCCTGTCCGAGTCGCTTTATCACAAAACCTGTAGTATCGTTAACGATCAATCGCCAGAAAGAGCGATTTACCTGATTTGCATTTGTCATATCTCAAAGTTGCTTAATCAATTTTGGGCACTTAGTATTCAGTTATAGTAATCTAAATTCGCGTACAAGAGTTTAACCTCTTGCGCTGTTCTTGATGATTATCAAGCTCTCACTTATTCAGAGCGCGATCGCCAATCAGCCAGTCGGATATACAGCCAAACTTAGGCATCACCAAAAATTAGCAACCAATATATCGATGTTATGGACACAAATAGCAAATCAACCTTAGCCATTCAGCAAGTAACCCGTCGTTTTGGAGGATTGGTGGCTGTGAATGAGGTGTCATTTGATGTCCAAGAGAATGAAATCTTTGGTGTGATTGGACCTAATGGAGCGGGTAAAACAACCCTTTTCAATGCGATTACAGGATTAATTGCGCCTAGTGCCGGTAAGGTTCTCTATAACGGACAAGAAATTACTAATCGTCGCCCTTACCAGATTGCTAAATTTGGAATTGCAAGAACATTTCAGAATATCCGTTTGTTTGGCGAACTATCTGCCTTAGAGAATGTGGCGATCGCGCGGCATCTCTGTACGACTACAGGCGTTTGGAATGGAATCTTAGGTTTGCCACCAACTACAAAAGAAGAGAAACAAACCTACGATCGCGCCTTAGAATTATTGGAATTAGTGGGATTAAGCGATCGCGCAGAAGTCAAAGCAAAAAACTTTTCCTATGGCGATCAGCGCCGTCTGGAGATTGCCCGTGCCCTTGCCCTACAACCGAAATTACTGTTGCTAGACGAACCCGCCGCAGGGATGAATCCTAACGAAAAGGGACAATTGAGCGACTTTATTCGCAGTTTGCGCGATCGCTTTGCTCTCACAATTTTATTGATTGAGCACCATGTTCCATTGGTAATGGGACTATGCGATCGCATTGCAGTTTTAGATTTCGGACAATTAATTGCGATCGGCAAACCTGAAATTGTCAAAAGCGATCGAGCTGTGATTGAGGCATATTTAGGCGATGAAGGTTAAAATTACTTAGCACCAAGAATGTTATCACCAAACACAACCACAAAGGCCATAAAGCTTTGCTATACAAGCTGAACTACCGCTATGTCATTTAATAACTTCTGCTTGGTTAATAAATCTAGAACCGTAATCCGCAAAGTTCGCTTCTCATCGACTTGAAAGACAACTTTAATGCGATCGCTCCCTGTCTGTCCAAGAGGATCAAGCTTGGCGATTGCCTTGCTATTCTCATTGAGAATCTGTGCTGCCGTTTGTTTCCCATCTAAAACGCGAGTGACAAGTCTCTCATCTTCAAAATAAACTTCTACCTCGGTTTCACCTAACTCACCGATGACTAGCTCAATGCTAGACTGATCGACAACGGATGCACCAAGCGTCAGTTCGAATGGTTTTGGTAATGGATAGATTTCGCCTGATTTAATAATCGTATGCCAGTTATGCTTTTTGTAACGCTTGTCCCAGTAACGCACACCATAGCTGTGATAGAGAAAGTCCTTTAATTCCCAGCCTTGCGAAATTGCCCCATGGGCGATCGCCTCAAAGGGTTTATTTGCTTTTACTTTGTCCGCCGGGAAATGTCGCAAAGCCCATGCTTTCACAGCCGGAATTTGGGATGTACCGCCCACTAATAGAATTGCATCTATCCGATCTAAGTCAATATTTTGGCGATTGGCTTGTTGCCGTATGCGATCGAGAGCACTATCAAGACTGACGAAAAACTTCTGTTGTTCGAGGATTTGATTTAACTGCGATCGCGTTAAAGTTAATTCATAGGACTCAAAGGTTTGGTCATTAAAATAAACCTCAGTTGATGACTCACTACTAGAAAGTGAGATCTTAATCCGTTCAGCTAAGCGAGTCACGAGCGAGTTTTTCGGTAAGCCTAAAGTAGAATGAAAGTGATCAACGATCCAATTATCAACATCGATACCACCGAGATTTTGCCCTGTTTTGGCGAGAACTTTGGCAGTTTGAGAACTTTGATTGTTGGATGTAGATGAATTTTTAATTGTGCGATCGCCCCATTTCAATAAGAAGCCTAGCGGAGATTTGGGTTGACTAGATTCCGTTTGAGCTTGGGCAAAAGATAATTTTACTAAAGATAAATCTAACGTACCGCCGCCAAAATCCACTACTAACAGGCTCTCACTACCTGCATTAATGCCATAGCCCAATGCGGCAGCTGTGGGTTCGTCTAAGATTCGCACCTGATTTACTGTTAATTTCATACAGACTTCGCCTAGCCAATTGCGATAGGACTCAAAGCTATCAACTGGAACTGTAAATATTAGAGAGTCAACATCTGGCAAGCGATCGATAATCCTCGTTAAGAACCATTCTCCCACTAGTTCAAATTCCACTTCACGTCCATCAACTTCTGGCACAAACATCGATACATTAGAACCGATTGCTCTCTTAAAATCTTTAAAAAATCTCTGTTCGCCTTTGGAGTTTTTGTTGTCTAAACCGAGATCGCGAACTTCTTGACCAATCAGTACCTGCTCATTTGCAGCATCTTGCACATAGACAAAGCTAGGAATTAACGGCGGATTATCGGCAATGAGACTGGTGTAGTCGGCTAACTTAACAGTTTCGATCTCCCCAATTTCATTAATCCTCGCGACAACAGTATTACTCGTTCCAAAATCGATCGCATATTCCATAGTTATTTGATATCTATTAGTATTCTAGTATTCCTAAATTATTCCAAAGCTTTGAATAGCATGAATTTTGACATAAGTCAGGGATAGCCGCTATATAATTAGCAATAATAGATTTTATCTGTTTTTGTCAGCAAGTGGTCATGGTGAAAAATCAGCTAGAGACAAAAAAAATTTAGATAAGGCATACTTGAAAACTAGTGCTAGAAGCTATCTGGAGACGATGTCGATATGTAGAAAATACTAAAAAAGCGATCGCCCAGAAATCACGACTCACAGTAATAGCGATCGCAATACCGCAAATCCTTTAGCAAATAGACGATTGATGCGATCGCTGGGAAAAGCTCTTAATTCATAAGATTTTTGGTGGATTGCAGGTGTTGATTTCGGCTAAAATATATTAAAACAAAAGAGGCTATATTCCAGAAGTCACAAGATTTTATGGGATAACTATCAAAGTCTTTTTTGGAGATCATCCACCTCCACATTTCCATGCAATTTATGGCGATTTTAATGCTTTGATTGATATCGCATCGCTAGAAGTCATCGAAGGTGATTTACCAAGTCGGGCTGAAAAGCTAGTAATGGAATGGGCTACGTTATACCAAGATGAACTTCTGAATATGTGGAACACTCAAGATTTTTGTAAGCTGCCGCCTCTAAAATAACTGAGATATTTATTATGAAGCCTCCAAAGATTATTTCTGCTCAAGTCATTGGCGATCGCACGTTGTTGATTGAGTTTAGCCAAAATGAATTTAAGAAGTATGATATCTCTCAGTTGTTAAATAAAGAGATGTTTGATCCATTACGAACTCCTAGCTTTTTTAAAAATTTTAAGATTGAGTCGGGTGGTTATGGTTTGGTTTGGAATGAAGATATTGATATCAGCGAATATGAACTCTGGAAGAATGGAGTGAGCCTTAAAGATGGCGAAAGTCAGCACTCTATAGCTATGACAATATTTTAAAGCGATCGCCTTCTGCAAACCTATAGAAAACATATCGTTAAAGCGATCGCATAAAAATCCCGACTCACAGTACTAGCGATCGCCTTCAGCAAACCTTTAGTAGATTTATAATTGGGCAATCTAATTTGACGCAGAAATAAGATAAATGGTAATTTGTCTTTATGAAAAAATTTTAAACTTAATTATAAAGTCTTTTCTAATAGATGAAAGTACATCAAGATGTTCAATTAAAGGCGAAAACTTTTACTAGTGATCAGGTTATTGAGATATTAAAGAAATTCACTCTTGAAACAAGTATTTGGAGTTTCTTGAAGGATCAATCAGAAGAATATGCACGGTTGACTAATTCTCCTTCTTGTATAATTCAATTAGATGAAGGACATACTTATCCAGCTTTTGCTATAACTTGTAACAGTAATGGAATATGCGAAATCGCAAACATCGTACCATTAAAAACTGGACAAATCTTGATGCCAGAATATAATCGCTTATCCATGAAATTCGTTAAAGACTTTCGATCTTTTGTTCGTAAGAACAAAATTAAAATATCTATACATCTTTCAAAAGAGGATATTGGGCTTGACACAATAATTTCAAATTCCAAAGCACGTAAATTATTCGAGATATATTTAAGCACTTTTTCAAAAAGCTATCATCTAAATGATGTTAAAAGATTAGATGTATTTACCTGTGCTGTTTCAAGGCTTCGTAGTAAGAAAATTGATTTGTATTTGCTAAAAGGCTATTTAATAGAAGATTTGAATTGGACTTCTAAGGATGCTGAATGGTGTTACGACAGAATTGAAATTGGCTTAGATGTTCTTGAGGTCAATAAAAACATTTACTAATTATATTCATTCTAGCGATTTGCAAACTATCGCCTAGAAATTACGACTCATAGTAATAGCGATCGCCATCAGCAAATCTTTAACAGATTGATAGTTGAGGCGATCATCTAAACATCAAAATTCACAGTAATAGCGATTGCTTCTAGGAGATTGATTGTTGATGTGATTTCAATTGTTACCAATCTTTGAGATAAAAAACAAAAGGATTATCAACACTAAAACAAGTAAATCCATCTAAAACTTGATGAGCTTCATTTACATAGTGTTGACAATAATCAATCGCAATGTAAAGCTCATGGGGGAAGGCTGAATCTTCTTCTGATTGCTTTACATCTATTTCAAGTAGAAGATTATTATATAGTGTATTAATTGCTTCGTGACGTTGCCTAGATTCTTCCTCAATATAATAATGCTCTTCATCATCCATCTCAAAATAATCATGTTGTTCATTAGTCCATTCTTCCACTGCAATATGCTCATTAAACTTTTCTTCTTTTAATAAATCTTTTTGTATTTCATAGGATTGTATTGTTAAATAGTGCTTTGAATTAAGCTCGTCTATAGTTTCTTGTATATATTTATCTTTGTTTTGTTCAATAAAGTAATGAGCATCTTCAATATTTCTAATCGTTTTTCCTTAAATAATTACTTTAATTGACTTTGCTCCTGAATCAACTAATAATTTGCTGCAAGCTATAATTGAAGACCCCGTGGTTAATACGTCATCTATTAATATTACTTTTTTATCTTTGATTAATGATTGATCGGATACTCTAATAGATTTTAAATGATCTCCTATAGTTCGATCTCGAACTGAATCTTTAAAACGTTCAAGACTGAAAACTAAATTAGTAAACTTAGGATATAACTGAACTAGCTGTATAGCTAATTCACGAATTCCTGAAGATGGATTAGTAGATGTATGAGGTGGAACAGTGACAATAGCTATATCTTCATTACTTAAAACATCTCTGAATTTTTGAAGGAATGAATTAATTGCCCTCTCTTTTTTATCTTTCAATTCTAAAATAGAGTGACTGTATTCATTAAAGTTGTCATCGTCTTTAGGGCAATAAAAACCTAAATAGAACAAATCTGGTAAATCGTCAAAAAACTACATATGCAATATTTATTGAGATCAAAAATCAAATATATAATTTTTTGCTAATTTACGTGTGATTAATCGCATATATGTCCATGACTAGATAAGCCATATTTAGCAAGCGCCTAAAAACCCCGACTCACAGTAATAGCGATCGCTTTTTATTCTTGCTAAATCTGACTCGCCACTGACTTGATGGTATTGCGTAACCATTGATGTTCCTCATCGCGATCGCACAACACACTCCACAACATCGAAACTGTCCAAGACGGCGTTTCGATTGGTAGTTCAAAAATAGCAAGATTACAGGACTTAGCCATATTCAGGGCAATGCGTTGAGGCACAGCCGCAACTAGATCGCTAGAAGCGATCGCAAAGGGCAGAACCAACATGTGCGGAGTGATTAAAGCAATTCGCCGTCGTAAATTTTGTGCTTGCAAGGCTTGATCGATCGCTCCAGTGCGATCGCGCCTTACGGTCATCAGCCCATGAGATAGCTGAGAAAATGCTTCCAAACTTATCGTTCCATTTTTTAATGCAGAATGTCCCTGACGCACAATGCCCACAAATCGCTCTTGAAAAATTGGCTCCAATTGAGTTTGTCTCGGCGGATTAGGGAAAACTCCCAAGGCGATATCAATCATTCCATGCTCTAACAAATCTCCCACGCTATCTTTCTCAAACCCAATGGTATTGAAGTTAACGAACGGCGCATTTTGCTGGCAAAATTGTAAAAGTGGCGGCACAATCACAACACTGCTGTAATCAGCACTGCCGATGTTAAAAGTGCGATCGCTATTAGTCGCATCGAAGGATTGACTGGAAACGATCGTGTGGCGAATCTGTTGTAAAGCAGCCAAAATACTCGGTGCGATCGCTTGAGCTTTCACGGTTGGGTGCATTTGTCTTCCCAATCGCACAAATAAATCATCCTCAAATAAACCTCGCAACCGATTGAGAGATGCGCTTATCGCTGGTTGTCCAATCTGGAGTTTTTCGGCGGCTTTCGTGACGCTGCGCTGCTCCATCAACGCCTCAAAAGCAACTAATAAGTTGAGATCGATCGCCGCCAAGTTTATCGATTTCATTAATAGTATCTATCTAAAATATTGTCTTGTTTAATAGTTTAGAGGTTGCTAAGGTAATTTCCTAGCAGATTTAACTAGAGGATTTCGATGGCTATGACTAAGAAAGTTGCCGTAATTACTGGAAGCCATAAGGGATTGGGCTATGCGATCGCCCGTAATTTAGCCCAGAAAGAAGATATTCAGGTGGTAATCACCAGCCGCAATCCTCAAGACAGCATTGCCGCGCAAAAACGACTAGCTGATGAAGGAGTTCAAGTATATGTACATCCTCTCGATGTCACTAGCGATGACAGCGTAAAGGAGTTTACAACTTGGTTGCAGCAAACCTATGGCAGAGTCGATATTCTCGTTAATAATGCAGGTGTCAATCCCACGATGCAGCAGGAAGAAGCAAGTCTGCTCACGGTAGACATAGAAACGATGCTGGCGACTTTCAACACTAATGTATTAGCGGTAGCCCGAATCACCCAAGCATTGATTCCATTGATGAGAGCCAATAATTATGGGCGGATCGTGAATGTATCTACAGAAATGGCTTCTCTCAATTCGATGGGCAGCGACTATTATCCCTTGGCTCCTTCCTATCGTTTATCCAAAGTTGGCTTAAATGGATTGACGGCACTCTTTGCGAAGGAACTACAGGGCAGTAACATTTTGATCAATGCCTATTCTCCTGGTTGGATGAAAACGGATATGGGCGGTTCTGATGCACCATTTACCGCCGATGAAGGAGCGGAAACTGCGGCGTATTTGGCAACTTTGCCAGAGGGCGGCGCTCAAGGTGGTTTCTTTGCCGAAATGCGGAAGTTTGGCGGTGCGATCGCTTTACCTTGGTAGATGGACTAAATTTTCTCAGCTTCTAAAGATAGCAGGGTAAAACATTAACAGCGATGCTATTATCCTAAAATATCGGATCGATTGCCGAAAAATCTTTTATAAGTTATCTTTGTCAACGAAATTAAACCTCAATTGCGTTATGAATTCTAATCGGTGCTATTCTTTTTCAGAAGACGGGTGCGCCTAATCTAAACGATCTCCGAGTAAAATTTCTTACTGCTGAAGAAATCCAAGAGATTCAAGAATGGGAACGAGAATTTGAAGAGATGTTTGTAATTGAAACTCTTGAAGATCCTACAAACCAAAGTCAAATTGATGTTATTTAGCATTTGCTTTTCCCGACTCTGCGATCGCGCATTAGAAATCGAGACTGGACATTCACCGTTTGCGGCTGCTCCTGATGAACTTGCGAATTTACTTCAGCTTAAAATATTTGCTTGTCTCCTATACCATTTAGGCGTATTCTGCATTTAGCATTTAGCCAAAATCTAATCCAAAACTATCTAAGTCATGAAAATTTTGATTTTTGGAGCCACTGGAAGAGTTGGGCGATCGATAGTTGCGAAGGCGCTGAAAAAAGGACATGAGGTGGTGGCTTTCATTCGGAACCGAAATAAATTGACCGTTCAAAGCGAAAATTTATCTGTTCAAGAGGGCGATATTTATGATGCTGATGCCTTGGAGAAGTTAGCGCGCATTGATTTCGATCTTGTCATCAATGTGATTGGAGCCGATCCCTTGAAGCCATCAACAATTTTTAGCGATGCCACTAAATTAATCCTTGAATTGTTATCCTCCAAGCCCAACAAGCGCTATCTTGCGATTACTGGTATTGCTCAAATGGATAAAACCCTATTCGGAGAAATTACCATTCAGATTTTAAAGTTGACACCAGTAAAAAACGCGATCGCCGATCATCAAAATGCTTACGATCGAGTCGCTCAATCCAAGATTAATTGGACATTGGTTGGTTGTCCCTATATCAAAGATGGAGTCGAAAAAGGTTCTTTTCGGACGGGTTCTCAATTTACTGGCGGCTTTAAAATAATCTATCCAGATGATGTCGCTACGGCGATCGTGCAGGAGATTGACAAAGAAGACTTTCAAAAAATTGTCGGTATATGGTACTAAGTATGAGCGAGCAAGATACAAAAGTTTGGCTAATTACGGGTAGTTCCACTGGATTCGGTCGATCGCTTGCTGAGGCAGTTTTGGAAAGTGGCGATCGCTTGATTGCTACGGCTCGCAAACCCGAACAATTAGCAGATTTAGTCGAGCGTTATCCCGAATCTGTTAAGGCGATCGCCCTAGATGTGACGCAGCGATCGCAGATTGAAATGGCATTTGAACAAGCCTTGGCTTCCTTTGGTCGCGTTGATGTACTCGTCAATAATGCTGGGTACGGATTGATTGGAGCATTAGAGGAAGTGAGCGAAGACCAAATTCGGCGGAATTTTGAAACGAATTTATTTGGTGCGATTAATACGATTCGTGCGATTTTGCCTATCATGCGACAGCAGGGCGGCGGTCATATCGTGAATATGTCGGCGATCGCGGGTTTTACTAACGAGTTAGGATTCTCCATTTACGGCGGCGCGAAGTTTGCCTTAGAAGGCATATCGGAAGCATTGCATGGAGAAGTTGCTCCCTTTGGAATCAAGGTAACGATTGTCGAACCAGGTCCCTTCCGCACAGATTTTATCGGGCGATCGCTCGATCGGGTTGCCGAACCCATGCCAGAATACGAACCGACTGTTGGTAAATTCCTGAATTTCTTAAATAGCATTGAAGGCAAGCAACCAGGCGATCCCGAAAAAGCGGCTAAGGCGATCGTGCAAATGGTGCGATCGGCAAATCCTCCCCTGCGCCTTGCCTTGGGCAAATATGCCTACAGTAAGTTTCGCAAAAAGATTGCCTCCCTGTCCCAAGAGTTAGATGATTGGGAAAATCTGGGCATTAATACTGACTTTGAGACCACTTAAACCGCAGCTAAAAAATCATGATCGAAACGTTAACTGACTTAGTACCCGCCCAAGCGATCGCCGAATTTCCTGTCAATACATTTCTAGAGAGCATTGTTGTCGATGCGGATAATACTTTATTCATCACAAGTCATTACGAAGGAAAGGTCTTTCGCATCGGTGCGGATGGAGTTGTCGCAACCCATGCAGCGATCGCAGGCAAAGCAACTGGATTGGCATTGACACCAAATGGAGAACTGCTTCTGTCAGGTTGGAACGAGAAGGATACTTCTGTAATATGGCTCATTGCTAGCGATGGAACGGTTGAACTTTTGACGGAATTGACTGAAGCAATATTTTTGAATGGATTGACTCGATTAGATGGCGATCGCTACTTAATTGCTGATTCCTATCGCGGCGCAATCTGGAAATTGAACGTGCCAACGAAAACCGTTAGCATTTGGCTAGAACATGCCGATCTTGCGCGTACTTCTCCCGAAGAAGTTACTCCTGCGGTGAATGGTTTAAAAATTTACAATGATTTTCTCTATGCTTCCAATACTCAAAAGAAGCAGATTGTGAAGATTCCCATTCTCGCTGATGGCTTGGCAGGAGAACCAGAGATCTTTCTCACTGGAGTTAATATTGATGACTTTGCCTTTGATATCGAAGGGAATCTCTACGGTACTACTCATGTTTTTAATAGTGTAGTGAAAATCGCTCAAGATGGTACTGTCACTACCATTGCTCAACTAGAGCAGGGCATGGCAGGTAGCACGGCTTTAGCTTTCGGCACATCTGAAGGCGATCGCACTAGCATCTATGTCACCACCAACGGCGGCATGTCTTTTCCTCCTGCTACTGGGGTTGAATCGGGAAAGGTGGTAAGGCTTGAGGTTGGTATTGCGGGACTGCCATTGGTTTAAATCTTGCTAATCACTAATGATGAAACAAATGAATCAAAGCGATCGCATGGAATCAGATGATACTCCCGTAACCGTTGATGTTGCTCTCAATGTTAAGCCTTCTTGTGAGCAGGAATTTGAGGGAATCTTAACAGAAATGATTTCTGCTGCCGAAATGTTTGACGGTCATCTGGGAGTGAATGTCTTTCGCCCAGATGACACATCGAATCTTCAGTATCGGATTGTATTCAAATTCGATCGCCTTAGTAATTATCGGTTGTGGGAAAGTTCGGAAATTCGCAAAGGTTATCTTGCCAAGCTCAATCGATTGCTTGTAGATGAAAGCAAACTTCAGGTTCTCACTGGATTGGAAACTTGGTTTACTCTATCCACCAACAAGGCGATCTTACCGCCGCCGCGCTATAAGATGTTCCTTCTCACTTGGGGAATTATCTTTATCCTAATAAATTTCATGAATAGATTGGTAATCCCGAACCTCTCTTTTTTGCCACCGCCTCTAGCGACTTTGCTGGTTTCAGGGCTGATGGTATTTGCGATGACTTACATTATCATGCCAAGAGTTACCAAGCTCTTTGCTAAGTGGCTCTATCCAAAAGCTGCTAAATAAGATCGATCTTTGTATGAGTTGGCAAGATTCGCTAAAAGCAATCTACGAGTTTTCATTTTGCTAAATAAAAGTATATTTAGGTACACTAATCTGCAAAAATCTTGTTATTACGCTCATTGGTTACTATATATGACAATTTATGCTAGGCTTGTCATATATATGAGTATTTGTACTGATTTATACAGATTAGCCTCTGATTGAGGCATACTAGAAGATTATTTACACCCAGAACTGGATTAGAAGCAGGCTTTTGCTATAGAAATACAGGCACATGACTATTCAAAAATCGGAAAAAATCAAGGAATTAAACAAATGGGTTCTGCAAGCGTTTGAAGACACGGTTGTAGAAGATATCCTGAACAACTCAAGAAAAGCGGGTGAAGCTTTATGCAAAGCAGTTATATTGCATCACTACGATGAAGTAAAAGGAAGCAAGATTATAGAGGGGCAAGAAAAAGCAAACGGTACTCTTATAAACCCAAGATATCGAAACAAACTTGAACTTTTTGGGCTAATAGAAGTTGTAACTCATGAACAAGATGAGGACTATGTTGTCGTTAAAAATAAGTCTTTAAGGAATAAAATAAAATACTATTTAGGAATAATTAGAAGCCATGGAAATCCTGCTTCTCATGATACTGACAGCCCGAATGATTCGAGTAATTTAGAAGATGTAAAAATCACAAAAGTTGTTTTAGTAAGACTTATTTCTTGGTTCTATAGAGAATATATAAAAGAGCCTGTTCCTCAACGGATACTTCCGTACATTAGTGAGATAGAATCTAGCTATGTTGATACAAATAAAGAGACAAGATCCTATGAAGATGTTAGAGGTTTAGATATTGTAAAAATTTATTATCCAAAGCAAAAAGTTGTTTTACAAGAAAAAGTTGACGATACTCAAAAAAGAATTAGCTATGAATTTGTGACAGTTGAGGTTAGTAGTAGTCTTTTAATAGGCTATGTTTTTGTTAAAAAGAATATTTCAATGAGTGTGACTCTTCAGCAATTTATTGATGGCTTGACACTCAATCTAGCAAGTCTAACAATATGCTCTCCAAGAGTCGTAAATCCTGATAATGGGAGGGAAATCAATAGAATAGCTAACTTACAAGACAAGTTTGAGGAGATAGCTGACAAAAACTTGTCCAAGATAACAGAATATTTCTATATTGATGATTTTATTTGGAAATACTGTTTGTCGGGATATGCCAGATTACTTGATTTAAACTTAGATAGTGAGCAGTATTTTGTCGATCAGGAACTCTTTCAACTTGAGGATGATCAGCAAATAGGTTTACAACCTAGTCTTCAGCATGTTAAGCAGCTTATTAGTTCTCCCGAAAAGCAAAGACCAGTCAACATAATTGTAGGGCGTGCAGGAGTAGGCAAAACCACTTTTTGCGAGCAAGTAGTAAGGTTAGTTAATGGACTTGATAAAAAGAGAGCTTTACTTATTTCTTCAACTGATTTACGCAATGCAAATGCTGATTTTACGATTTAGAGTCTAACTGATTTGTATCGGTTGTTTGTGAAGGTTAATGAAATAGATGCTAGTGAAGCATTGGAGTACAACAACTTTGAGATCAATATTAGCTGCGGGAATCTAGTTTTAATTGTTGATGGTTTAGATGAAATAGAATCTATACTAAAAGAAAAGTTTGATTTGGATTCATTTATTCAGTCTGCAATCTCGTTGAATGAAGCATATAAAAGTTGCTCCATAATAATAACTTCGAGAGACTATTACCTTGATAAATATATACAGAAAGACTCTGTAACCGTATTTGCTCTTTTAGGATTTAGTGATGAGTTGGTTAGTGAGTATCTAACCAAGAGGCTTTCTAAGCAAAGAGTTAAAGATGCTAAAAAATATTTGTTAAATTTTGATATTACCGACGAATCTCGCCATACTCCAATTTATATTTCTCTGATATGTGATTTAGTAGACCGAGAGGAGTATGACAAGATTGCTCTTCCTGAAATATTAGAAAGTAACTATTACTATTCCAATTCAACACTAGACAACTTAATCTACAAGCTTCTACAAAGAGAGATTGGAAAGCAATCTCTAGAAATTACTTGTGATGACTACTTTGAATTAATAGTTGAAATTTCTGTTAGAAATCAAGGTGAAATTTCAAAAAAAGATTTAAATGAGTATATTCAAATATTTTTTCCGTCGATAGAGCCTACTTCCAACCTTGACTCAGATAGATACTCACAGTTTTATATAAGTCCACTTCTTTCCTTCGATAGAAGTCGAAATGCGTTTAAGATTAAGTACGACTTTGTAGAACTGTGGACAAAAGTTAGATTTGTTCTGTCGAACTTTATAAAAGAATCTCTTAGCGAAGATTTGAAGAGGTTATTGGCTGAGATTTATGATGGCTCCTCATTATTATTGGAAGAATTAATTAATATGAAAAGCATCGCTCAAATAAATTACATTGAGCATGGTGGACATATTCTACAGAAGCTTATAAAGGATTTTAATGCTCCCAATAAGAAGCTAGTTTGTACCCGAAAATCTATTTTTGGGGGCTGTTATACCTTGTTCTTTCAGACAACAATAGAAAGAGCAAAAGTGATTACTCAAATGATCTTATTAGATTATTTGGATCTAATAAGTTAAGTCACTTGTGTGTATTTGGACAATTTTTCCCGTTAAATTTCCATACAATTCAAGTGTATGAGGGATGGTTTGAGGAATATCATGATTTTGAGAAATGTGAGTTTCCCTCTGATGTTCCTGTATTTTATTATTCAACTTTTAAGGGAATAGATCCACAATTCAGTGCCACTCTTAATTCTATGCTTTTTGATTCTACATGTAATCTTAATGAAGAGTTAAGAAAGGCTTTTGACGACAGCTTAAGCTCTGCTGGAAATCTTTCTAAGCAAGTTCGCACTAACCTTTACAGAATTTTGAAGGTTGGTTATCGCTCTGGCAGTTTCTCATGGAAATCAGAAAGTATCTATAGAATGGCTTCAATTAAAGGGCATATTCCTTTAGAAGATTATCTAAGATTTTTAACTTTAGAGGGTTTGTTGGAGAAACGTGCTGAGAAGGCTGGTGGTGGAGATGGCTTTATTGTTGCCCAAAACTTCAAAGATGCTGCTAAAAACCTCATTGCAAACGATATTGTAAAGCCTGATCTAGAGGTAATTATCAAGAAAATCTTGAGAGACTTCCACGGCTTGTAGTAATTGTAAATATCACGGTATAACAAGTCGATGAAGCGGACAGTTGAGAGATGGTAGTTGTAAAAGTTGTCTGCTACCTCTTATCTTAGTCGTTATATCGAAGCAATACCCCCGTTAAAGTGATCTATTTCTTGCCAAAACTAAGTATTTAAAAATGATTCTCTTTGTTATTTAGTTCGGAGAAGTTATTGGCGATCGCAAAGTTAAGTAATTGATACGCGATCAGTGCATAACAAATCTATCTCGTTGTTGAGTTTCGAGAAGTTGTTGGTGATCGCTTAGAGTAAGGAATTGATAGGCGATCGGGGTATGACAAATCTACTTGGTTATTGAGATTCGAGGAATTATTGGCGATCGCAATGTTAGGAAATTGATAGGCGATCGGGGTATAACGAATCTACTTGGTTGTTGGGTTTCGAGAAGTTATTGGCGATCGCAATGTTGAGGAATTGATAGGCGATCTGCTAAATTAGAGAAGCTCACTTGAACTGATGTCAAATTATGCGCTCAAATGTCGATCCTCAGAAAATCGAACAACTCATGAAAGCCTTAGGTAGAGAAGCCCGTGGTTCTGGCTCTATCTACTTTACGGGTGGCGCTAGCGCTTTACTCATTGGTTGGCGTAGTTCTACAGTAGATATCGATATTCGTCTAGATCCTGAACCACTAGGGATTTTTCAAGCGATCGCTAAACTCAAACAAGAACTGGACATCAATATTGAGCTAGCTTCCCCACAGGACTTCTTGCCGCCACTTCCAGAATGGCGTGACAGAAGCATCTTTATTGGAAAATACGGTGAAATCTCATTTTATCATTATGACTTCACAGCCCAAGCCCTTGCTAAAATATCTAGAGGATATAACCGCGACATTGACGATGTTAAAGCCATGTATGAACAGAAGTTATTTTCTTTAGAAAAATTACGAGATTGCTTTGAAGCGATCGCACCTGAATTGATCCGATTTCCTTCTCTTAATCCTGAAATCCTGAGAAATAGGGTTAAAAAATTCATTGAACATTGTGAAAGTACATCAGAGAGAGAAAAATAATGGAACTAAACGAATTACCAGGATCGGACTTAATCATACTTGGACTGGAAGATCTTTACCAAGGCAAAAATAATACCATCGGGTCACTATTAATCGCGATCGCATCCATACGCTTAAACGCAGCAGGCTTAGACATTCCAAAAGTGACCCTAGTATCAGAACCAGAACTAGCATTGTATGCCCACCTTCAGAACGAACGTGATGACGCTTATGCTTACTACAATGCCTTGTTAAATAGCCTCAACAGCTTTTGTGCAGCTCTTGAACTAAAATTCAAATATTAATGAACTAGAGTTGGCGATCGCAAAGTTAAGGAATTGATACTGCGATCGCTTATAGCAACCCTTTTAGCAGATAAATAATTGAGGCGATCGCACTTGACTTAATTATCTGTCTGCGGTAATTTGCCTTTGAAAAGGTAAACAAACTGCAATTTCTTTACAACATCTGTTAAGACTTAGTTCTTTCTCGAAAAATGTGGGATCACAATTCTCATTTCCATAATTATCTGCTGTGCCAGTTTCCAAGCAAGATCGAGCGTGCATTAGATATAGGTTGCGGACTTGGACTTCTTGCATTGAAACTTGCGGAAAGAGCGGAGATCGTCGATGCTCTAGATGCAGATGCAGCAATTCTAAAAGAGGCATCAACCCAGCATAGTGCCTCCAATATTTTTTATCAACACGCTGACTTTCTTGAAGCTGACTTACCCAAAGACTCCTACGACGCGATCGTCTCTATTGCTTCATTGCACCACATGGATTTGGAAGTAGCCTTAAAAAAGATAAAGAGACTTCTTCGACCATCTGGTAAGCTAATCATTCTTGGGCTTTACCGAGAGCGGACGATTTTGGATTATATGTATAGCCTCATCTCAATTCCTTTCAATCTCTTTTATTCAAGCTGGCATCATGCATCAACTGTAATGCCAAGAAAAGTTGCTCCATTACGTCCTGCTCAGTTGTCACTCAAGGAAATCAAGGTAATGGCAAATACTTTAATTCCTGGTTGTCGCCTCCAAAGACATATATTCTGGCGTTACTCATTGATCTGGCAAAAGCTTTAATTTAATGTTGTTGAGTTTGGTGAAGTAATTAGCGAATCCTTTAAGGATGCGTCCCGCCGCAAAGTTGAGGAATTGGTATGCGATCGGAGTATGACAGATCATTGGAACAGACAAAAGCGTAATATTTGTTTGAGAGCAAAATATTATGCTTTTATCCGCTCAATTAAGCTGTTGTGGTTAAAATGCATTACATAGTTTCAGCGCCGATGAACGCAGCCGTTATACAGAAGCAATACACCCGTTAGAAATATCTGTTTCGTTCAAAGATATTGTGCGGCGATCCGCTTAGAAATCATTAATCGCAGTAATAGCGATCGCATTTAGTAGATAGAACATTGATACAATCTCATCAACTTTCCAATCAAGAACGCAAAAATCTACTCAAAGCCACAGTGAATTAGACCGATGTCAAAGTCTTTGTCGATTCATATTAGTTTTAGGTTTTGGTTATTAAATATTCTTCTTTGATTTTTTAAATTGAAATTGCAAAAAAGAAATGTATTGACTATCGCAGTAATTTAACGTTATTGTAGTGAGTTCGGAATTCCAAAAATGTAAAGCTATGTCGTTACCGATTGTTGCCGTTGTCGGTCGCCCCAATGTGGGCAAATCTACGCTCGTAAACCGTTTGTCAGGTGAGCAATATGCGATCGTCTTCGATCAACCTGGTGTAACCCGCGATCGCGTCTATCGCGAATGTTTTTGGGGCGCACATGAGTTTCAAGTTGTTGATACAGGTGGATTGGTATTTGACGACGAAACTGAATTTTTACCCATGATTCGCGAACAGGCGGAGATTGCCATTCGTGAATCGGCTGCAGTAATTTTTGTTGTAGATGGTATGGCAGGAATCACCGATGCTGATGAGCAACTAGGTGGCTGGTTGCGGCGTCAGAATATTCCAGTGTTACTAGCCGTAAACAAATGCGAAGGCTCCAAATTTGGGCTGTCACTTGCAGCAGAATTTTGGAACTTGGGATTAGGTGAGCCAATTCCAATGTCAGGGATTCATGGAAACGGTACTGGCGAATTATTAGACGAGTTAGTTAAGCATTTACCCCCGCCCGAAGAAGTAGTTAAGGAAAGCGACGAAATCAAAGTAGCGATTATTGGTCGTCCCAATGTCGGTAAATCCAGCTTACTGAATGCATTTATTGGCGAGAACCGCAGCATTGTTAGCCCAATATCTGGTACGACCCGCGATGCGATCGATATGTCGGTCGAACGCAATGGCAAGAAATATCGCTTGATTGATACTGCGGGTGTACGTCGGAAAAAGAATATTGATTACGGCATTGAGTTTTTTAGCATCAACCGCGCTTTTAAAGCGATTGGTCGCTCTGATGTGGTTTTGCTTGTAATCGATGCTCTTGATGGTGTTACCGATCAAGATCAAAAACTTGCAGGGCGGATTAATGACGAAGGCAAAGCTTGCGTAATCGTGGTCAATAAATGGGATGCGATTGAAAAAGATTCTTACACAATTTACGACTACACCGCCGATGTGAAGAGTAGACTGATGTTTGTGGAATATGCGCCGATTATCTTTGTGAGTGCGGTCACAGGTCAGAGAGTTGAGCAAATTCTTGAGCGCGTAGATACTGCAGCCGAGCAACACAAACGTCGCGTTCCTACGGCAATTTTAAATGAAGCGCTCAATGAAGCCGTTACGTGGCATGCTCCGCCAACGAGTCGCGGCGGTAAGCAGGGCAAAGTCTATTACTGCACTCAAATTTCTGATAGTCCCCCGACAGTGATTCTCTTCGTCAACGATCCGCATCGTTTTAACGATAATTACAAACGTTTCATCGAAAATCAGTTTCGCAAAACCCTAGGCTTTGAAGGTACTCCGCTACGATTTATCTGGCGCGGCAAAAAAGATCGCGAAGTCGAAAAGTCGAAAAACTCTGCTCTCAGATAGAAAAGGAATGTCGCGTTGCGACACTCCTTTTCTATCTACTAAAAGTTTGTTGGAGGAGATCGCTGAACGTCCAGAATTTCCAGAAATTGCGATCGCTATTTCAAGAAAGCCTACCGCCAATCGGGTTCCCAAAAAAGTAGGATAGATGAAGGAGGTTGAATTGTTTTTTGACTTTCTTCGCACGTCAACTCCTCGGCTAGGCGTAACGAATATCTGACAAAAATAAATATAAATTTCTAGATTTCTGAATTAGTAGCGCTAACGCATATATTATTCTTAGTAGTTTAGCAACTCCAAAGAGTTTCATTCTATGCCTAGTGTGTTTACTCAAGCCCAACTACAGCAACTACGCGCAGGCGATCGCGTTACCTATGGGGGTGTCCAGTGGGAAGTTGCAGACTACAGTTCCTATGATGACGACAAGGGCTATGCTACCGAAGAATGGCTGCTGAAAACTAAAAGTGCTAGATCGTACTATTTGCTGCGAGAAGTCGATCCGGAGAATCCCGCTACCTTGGTTAACTGGTATTTATCTGAAGAAATTAGTGGCTCTAGTGTTTCTAGCGATAACTTAAGCGATAATATCCAATTTACAATGTGGCAAGTGATGCGTGAGGGCAAACAACCCTATCCACATTTACGAGCATTAGGCAGAGAATTCTATTTTGAGTCAAAAACTGATGGTAAATATAAGAGCGATGCAGGAAAAGCTTCCCGAACTACATGGGATTATTGGGATCAAGACCATCTGTGGAATTTAGCGATCGAGGCTTGGGAAGATGGCGCGATCCATTTCTATTCCACAAAAAAAGTCAACCCTCAAGACTTTTCAGAAGTAAAGACCGACACAAAGAAGGCAAGTTTCATAAGTCCTCGTAAGGGCTTAAGTAAATCAGAGCAGAAGTCACTTCAGCTTTTAATGGCTTGGGCTTTAACTATCGGCGGTATATTCCTAATGATTTTGGAGATTTGGTAGGGTATGCTAGCTTCATTATTTATTGAACATTGTCCGAACGGGCTGGCTTTCTATATCAACGGCGAATTGCAGTTTCATACGGAAGACGAACAGATTTATCATGAATATTTAGTTGTTCCTGCGATCGCATTAGCAGTAAGACGGTTTTTAGATTTATCTATATCCCAAGGCAACTCACCAAACGAGGGATTGAAAGTCTTAATTTGTGGTGGTGGCGATGGGCTAGCGGCTAGAGATGTGTTGCGATTTCCAGAAGTGAGTTCTATTGATTTAGTAGACTTCAATCTTGAAGTATTGGAACTTGGCAAAACAGTTTTTGCTCCTTTTAACCATAATAGTTTGAGCGATCGCAAGGTTAACATTCACTGCCAAGATGCCTTTTTGTTTTTGAGCGATCGCATTCAAAATATAGCCAAATCTGACGATCTCTATCATGTCGTCATCTGTGACTTTACCTATCCAACATCTCTAGAAGAAACCCGTGTACATAGTCAAGAATGGTTTCAGCTTGTCCGACAAGTCCTCCATCCGCAAGGGCTCATCGCCGAGAATGCCGTCTCTCCCGATCTCAATACTTCAGGCTTCTGGTGTATGTATCAGACGATGTGGAGTGCAGGGGCGATCGCTAAACCGATGCAGGTATGCATTCCCTCATTCCATCAGCATGGTTATGGCAATTGGGGTTTTTTGCTAGCTGCTAACGATCAGGCGATTACCAAAGCTGAACTCACCAACATCCATTTACCCGATGGGTTGCGATCGCTTAATCTCGATTCCCTATTAGCCGCTTTTAGCTTTGCCGATGCGATCGCTGTGCAGCGGTTTGCCGTTAATATCCATAGTCTGAAAGCGCCACAGTTACTCTATTATCTCCTCAATCCTCATCCAAACATTATCGAATCGACGGATCGAAATATAGACTTTCTCGATCTTGATGACGCACAGGAAATCAACCACCTCAGTCAGTCTTGGATGCGATCTCTAGAGATCGATCCGCTGCGGTTAGATTCTCTAGTAAAGCTGTGGTTAGAGCAAATGCAAAAATTGCATCCCGACTTTCAGAAGCTTTTACCAGTTCAGAATTCTTACCATACGCCCAGAATGACCGCTTCTTGGTTAGGTTCCGTACCACAACTCCTAGGACAGATTAATTTGCCCCGCTTACTGGATCGCATAATTACAAGGGGTAAGGATCTACCACCACAAGCGATCTCGGATCTCAAGCAATTATTGACTAAGATGAAGTCTGAAAATCAAGAGGAGCAGATTGAAGAAAGTAATGATGTAGCTCTTAACCGCATTGGTTCCGAAACATTTCAATTTTCTACCTCAACCAAGTTGTTAATTTCTCTCACAGTTACAATGTTAGTCGCAAATCTGATCGCCCCTGATTCTGTATTTGCCAAAGGCTCCTCTGGTTCCTCAAGCATCGATGATGCTAGATTTGGGGTTGGATTTGTCATGACGACCATTGGGGCAGTGTGGTTATCTAGTTTGTATGGAGATTCAAAGTCCAAATAATTTATGAGAGTTAGTCTCAAAGAGACTGGCTCCCATAATCATCTTAAACTCAGGCGAGATTGTGAATTTACATCTAGAATTATTATCCGATCGCGATCGACTTGCTTGGGATGGCATGGTCAAAGCCAATCCACATAGCTGTTTCATGCAGTCATGGACTTGGGCAGATTTCAAAGAACTACAGGGCTACAAGACTTGGCGGTATGGATTGCTTTGCGGTCTGGACTCAACACCAGAATGCACTTCTGAAAACTTGGTTGGGGGTTGTATCTTCTATCTTTATCCGCAGTTAGGAGGAGCGAACATTCTATTGGCAGCAGGGGGGGCAATTCTCGCACCAGAATGGGCAACTATGGGAATGCAATTATTATTGGAAGCCGCTGAACAGTTGGCTTATGAGTATAGCGAATCATTTAGTACCAGCATTATTGCCTTACGCATTGAGCCTTTGTGGGAATGCAAACCGCAGTGGCTACCTGCAGATTTTGTGCGATCGCCTGCCGATCTCATGCCTACGGACACTCTGTTGATCGACCTGCAACTGACGACTGAGCAACTCCTTGCCCAGATGCAGACTAAGGGACGTTACAATTTGCGCCTCAGTTGGCGCTATGGCGTAACTACCGAATTCCGCCAAGATGATGATGCGATCGCTTTGTTTTACGACCTGTTCTGGGAAACTTCACAACGGCAAAATTTTTTTGGTGAACCCTTTGGCTTTTTTATCAACCTTTGCCAAACTTTATTTCCAGCAAATATGGCAGAAATAGGGATAGCTAGCTGGCAAGGTGAAGCATTAGCGGTGATTCTCGTAATCTACTGGGGCGATCGCTGTACCTATCTGTACGGCGGACGAAGTACTAAGCATCCCCATGTGATGGCAAGTTATGCGATTCACTGGGCAGCTATGGAACGAGCGAAAGCTAGAAGTTGCAAGATCTATGATTTTTATGGATTCACTACTGACCCCAATCATCCCTATTTTCAATTTTCGCGGTTTAAGCAACAGTTTGGCGGCGCGATCGCCAAAACTATCGGCGCGTATGACTATGTCTTCTACGATCGCTTAGCAGATACAATCATAGGACTACTAGAGAAACTTTAATCATTTGTGTCTGCCGATGGCAGACACAAATGATTGGCATATACTGGAGAAGCTTGAGTATGGAAAGAATTTTGCAAGAGATAAATCGCATTCCTCTAGTAGTGATGGAACTGCTTTTAGGGTTTGCTCTATTCTGGCTCGGACAGCTTGCTTACCAAAAGCTATTTCGCCGCATGAATCTTAATCTCCAGCTTTTTGTTCGCGATAATCCTGCTGTTGCGATCGCCCTAGTCGGTTATTACATGGGCATTGCGATCGCTATGGGTGGAACATTAACCAGAACTAGTTCCTCTTGGCAAGATGTATTGATTAACTTAGCTAGTTATGGAGCGTTTTCCATTTTATTAATGCTTGCTGGAGCTTGGATCTGCGATTTTACGATTTTACGGCGATGTGACTGTGCGAGAGAAGTCCGTGAAGAACATAATGTTGGTGCTGGAAGCTTGGAAGCAGCTTGTCATATTGGCAATGGGCTGATACTTAGTAGCGCTCTCGGCGGTGATAGCGGCAATTTATTTGTGGGTGTGGTCTGTTGGCTTTTGGGGTTAGGTGTTTTGATTTTAGTAAGTATCATCTATCCCCGAATCGCTGCTTATGATGTCTATGGTGAAATCACCAAGCGAAACAATCCTGCTGCTGGGGTTGCCTTTGCAGGTGCGATCGTTGGCGTGGCTATTGTCATTCGCAATGCCTTTATTCCAGAGTTTGAGAACTGGACAGTAAGCTTTTCTCTCTACGGCATCGCTTTGGGCGGCGGGTTAATTTTATTAGCAGTGATTCGGTGGCTAGCCGATTTGATTCTTGTTCCAGGAGTCAAAATATCTGACGAAATTGCCAAGCAAGAAACGCCAAACTTGGGTGTAGGTTTTATCGAAGCATTTACCTATATCGTTAGTTCTTTCTTAGTCTCATGGGCATTTTAGTCGCTTGATACCAATTCAAAACCCGAATAAGTGAAGGCGGCACGAAGTGCCGCCTTCACTTATTTGGGTTTTATGTCCTAAGCAAAACTTACATTGCCGCGATACCATGTTTTGCTTAGGAAAGAGAAGTGGGGGTAAAGGGACTTGAACCCTTACGACCTTACGATCAACGGATTTTAAGTCCGTAGCGTCTACCATTCCGCCATACCCCCGAAGAGCTTTGCTATTCTAACGCGAAATGGGTAAATTTATGATCGGAAATTTTAAAATTATAGTGATCGCTAAAAAAACATAGTCAACGAACAGTCATTGATACCAAAGCACAAAATGGCTACGCCATTTTGTGCTTTGGTATCAATGACTGGGTTTTGGTTTTAATTCACAAAAGTGTCGTCACACTTTTGTGAATTGGTAGGACTATTTTTTTGAGACTTAGACTTCCTCGTCGTCATCCCATTTTTCTTGGGTATAGCCAAGCTGAGTTGCTGCTGATTGCTCTTCACTGGTGAGGTCTTCCCAGAGTTTTTCTGCGGATTCAGGGATGTCATCTTCTCCCTCCCAGCTAGCTTGAGTCCAGCCAAGGATGCCCCAAAGCTTTTTATCTTCATCGGATAAATCATCCCATTCAGGAAAATCTTCCTCATCTTCCCAACTTTCTTCACTCCAACCTAATTGTGACCAGAGTGCTTGCTCAGCACTAGTCATATCTGACCAGCTTATTTCACTCCAAAATTCATTAGGATCGCCAGTTACTTCACGGATGGTAGTCATAAAAATTTCCTCAAAAACTAGAGTTCACCTAGATCTCATCATAGGTTTTGCTTGCTACGGGAAGCAACAGCTAAAACTTAACCTTTCAATAAAAAAGGGTTCCGCTTTGCGAAACCCTTTTTTTATTTTGTTTTTAAGCGATCGCCTAAACTTCGATAATAAATTGTGCCGACGATCGCAAAAAACATCACATAGGCTATCGCTTGGACTAGATAAAGTTTATCAGTGTAGCCAAATAATGAACTGAGGATTGCTCCTGGGAATTTCTCGGCAGGTAATACTTTGCTGCTATTCCAAACCATATTGCCAAGGACGCAAGAATGCTCTCGGACAAAATGCTCATAATAAAAACAAATTGATTCAGACTTGCGATCGCTTTGAGACAAAATCCGTAAAGCATTATCGAAATGTCCGAGAGCAGAGATTACCAAGCCCGAAACAATCGATAGCAGCATAAATCCCATGATTTTAAAAAAGGCACGGATATTAATCTGAACACCAAATTTAAATAGTGCAAAAGCGATCGCTGTGGCGGCTGCGATTCCACTTATGGCTCCGAGCGCAGGCATAAATCCTTCTTCGAACTTTGCCGAAATAAATAAAACTACTTCAAAACCTTCGCGCAAAATTGCAAATAAGATTAGTCCGAAAATCCCTAGGCCAGCTTTTCTCCCTTTGCCTAACACATTCGATAAAGAACCTTCAATTTCTCCTTTAATCGCCCGACTCTGTTTTGTCATCCAGATCAACATCCAAGTCAACATGACGATCGCGGCAACACTAAACACTCCTTCGAGTAATGGCTCAAAAACCGGTGATATAGAAGGATTACTACTACCGACGATCTGCATAAACCAATTAAATATTATGCCGACTATTCCGCTAACTATGAGTCCAGCCCCGATACCTGCAAATACCCATCGATTGAGGTGCGATCGCTTGGCACGTTTGAGATATGCCATGACAATACCAATCACTAAGGCGGCTTCAACGCCTTCACGTAAGGTAATGACAAAGGTTGGAAGAGTTAAGCTGAAGTCCATGAAGTTTCTAGATTGTGTTTAGTGGGTGGGGCGTTTATAAATTAAAAATTGTAACGCCTGCGCAGCAGGCGTTACAATTTTTAGCTATCTATGTTTTCGCATAAACTTTAGCAGCCGCTTGTTCATTCGCTTTGATCAGCGCCGACATATCTGCAACAGATAGAACTGGTTTCTCTGGAGCAAGAGGACTAGGATAAGCTGATTTAAGCTTTTCTAGACTTGCCGTAAACTGTTTGTGAGTGCCGGGATGTTCTTTTTCCATAGCCGGCGCAATGCTCTTATACAATTGCTCGACATAGAGAGTAAATCCGCGAGAGTCTTGATATTCGACAATCTCTTTGATCTTGTCATTAGCGATCGCCGCAGTATACTCAGTACCAGCAGTATCAAGAATCGCATTAATTACTTGCAACGCGAGCTTTGGAGATTGACGTTGAGCTATTGGCACTGCTGCGATCGCAGTATCAATGCTAGCCATAGCCTCTTGATACTTAGTTGTGACACTTGGATCGGTTGGCTTAGACTTGACCAACTGTTGCAAATCAATTAATGGCTGCTTAAATTCTTTGACGTTGCGCTCTTTAAGTTGAGCTTCTACATCAGCATAAATTTCTTCTACAGGATGCTCGATGTGAGGAAAAGCTTGATCTGGCTTCTGAAGATCCAGTAATTCTTTTGCCACAATCATATGCCCCTTCATCAATCCAAGTTTTGTCAAATAATCGACATCCTTAGCTTCACCTGTCAAGACAATAGTTTCGACGCTAACCATGTCTTTGATCTTTTCAAATTGTTCGGCGTTTATCACCTTTTTTGAAACTAAGTCTTCGACCTTTGCGTAGGGTCTGGCTGCTTGGATTTTGTTAGACAAGCCAGCAATTCCTAACTCGGCTTCGATTTTATCTAGCGAAGATAAAATTGCTTCGTTAATATTGATTTTGACCTTGCTATTGTGACCAGCCATTTTTGAGTCTTTAGGAGTCTCGCTTTTAGACCCATCTTTGGACTCAACTGTCGCGCTATTAGCGGTCGTAGTCGGAGGTGTTGAGACCTTAGGCTCATTAGTACATGCCGAGATCGCGATCGCGCTTACTAGTGAGAGTAAAAACAGGACTAAAAACGCTTTGGTTTTAATTACGGTTTGAAATAGTTTTTTAACGAGAGAAAAGAGATAAGACATGAAGATAGATAAATGTTGAAAAAAGGTAATTAAAAAACTAGGTAATGCTATTGATTTGCAATAAGTAATCTACAAATATTACAACATAAAACTTGCAAATTTTTGTCAATAAGTATTTTTGCAAATAAAAATGCTTATTCTCTTTAACTAGCAATCACCTCAAACAAACCCATACAGCCAGCATCAGCGATCGTATCTTGGTGCGGATGAAACATATATTTGCCTGTAAATCGATATGTCAACTCCAGAATATGTCGCTCGGCAGTCCCCATTGTGATCACATCACTCTCCTCGCTTGGAGACATGCTGCGCCCAGTACGATAAACCTGAAACATATTGGCATGGACATGAAATGTTGCTACTGGGTCATACTCAATCATATTAAGGACATATAACCTCAATAACTGATTTTGCTGAACTGCGATCGGTTGCTGCATATAAAAGTGGGGAAGCCCATTAAAGGCATACATCTCATTACGCCCAACTCCATTGGTGTCATAGCCAGCCATGATTAAAACAATCTCATCCGCAGGTGGTCGAGGTGTGGGCGGATCAATGATGAACATGCCGTACAGACCTTTACCGATATGTCGGGCAACTGGTTCGATATGACAGTGATAGAGATGAACTCCATAGGGCATCGCATCAAACTCATAGATAGTCGCGGCCCCATTGCGGATTGGTTTAACGCCATCCATTTCCGAAGGATGTTCGCCATGAAAGTGCAATGAATGAGAATGTCCGCCTTTGTTAGCAAAAGCAATTCGCACCCGATCTCCTTCTGTGGCTCTGAGGGTTGGGCCAGGCACGCGATCGTTCACATTCCAAGTAATAAAGTCAGTCGCTGCATCCAACTTTACGGTCTTACTTTGTGCCGTTAGCTGAAACTCTCGTACTGTGCGACCATTTTCTTGAGTAACTTTTCCATAATCAAATTCTCGTAAAGTAGCGATCGGGTCGAGTCCACTTAGCTTGATTCTTTCCTGCGATGCTTCTGTAAGTTTCATCGATGGAATCACAATTTTTTTGGGCGGATTAATTGAAGATTTATCCTGTTCGTTATTGCGATTTGAGATGATCGGACTACAGGCGATCGCGCCGCCTATTAATCCCATCCCCCCTAGCCCCAACTCTAATATTTTTCTGCGTTGCCAATCCATTAACTATAACTACTTGCAATTAATTCCTATTTATCTTAGCGAACTTTACTATATTTTTGACTTTTCAAGTTATGGCACTTTTGATATTGTCACGTTTAAACTAATTGCGATCGCAATTTTTTTTGTTCAATTCCAAGAAAATGAGACACGCTATTGGACTTATAAATAGACTATATTTCTTGTTTTAAGACTCAAAAAAATGCCGATCAATTCAATTGTGAAATCAAATATCCTTAATACAAAAAAACTATGGATAATCGTTGGCTTCAACTTTTGGGAGGAATCACATTTTTGATTCTGTATCTATTTTTCTCAGCCAAGACAGAAATGGGAACTAAGTTGTTTATGAACCAAAATAGCGATCGCCTTGCAGAAATTATTAACTTTCTGTAAATTTCTGACAAACTAGCCGCATCAGGACAGCCAACTATCAAGCAATTTCGATCGATTGCTGATGCTGGTTATGAAACAATAATTAATTTGGCTTTACCGACTTCTGACGGAGCGATCGCCAATGAAGCACAACTAGTTCAATCTTTCGGAATGGAATATATTGTCATTCCTGTAAATTGGGACGCTCCAACGATGACAGATTTAGACAAATTCCTGCAGGCAATGGAACAACGCCAACAACAAAAAATCTTCGTCCATTGTGCTAAGAATATGCGCGTTTCAGCCTTTGTCTATCTCTATCGTCGCTTGAATCTCAATTGCGATCGCAAACAAGCGATCGCTGATTTACATAAAATTTGGCAGCCCAACGAGACTTGGCAAAAATTTATTGATGCAAAACTCACTTAAACCCATAGCTAATGCTATCCACTTCGCAAGCATCAGCTTTTTTTAGTATCAGAACTTTTGTGTCAACTAGGATCGCAGCGTATTTCAATTAAAAATCCATCGGGGTCATAAAAATAAATACCTCTACCAGTAGGACGAGTAACAGGCTCGCCCTCAATTTGGACTTGATGCGATCGCAATACCGCCACCGCTTGCTCAAAAAGTTCAGGAGCAATATCAAAGGCTAGATGATTAGCGCGAGTAAATTGCCGCTGCGGATCAGGATCGGGCGGCATAAGTTCAGGTTCCCAAAACAAATCGAGAACAGTGCCATCGGGAGTTCTAAAATTCGCTACTTTGCCCGCTGATACTAGATTAACTAAAGTACTAGGAACTTCATCACCAACAAGTTGATGCAGTCCCAAAATGTTGCCATAAAAAGCACAAGAAACCTTCATATCCCGCACATTCAGAGCAATATGATGCACTCTTCGTAAAGCTCCATTCGCGATCGCCGTTTGGGTAGAAATCATAGTTGAGCTATTGGATGACATAAATTCAGCTTTACCTAGGTTTACCAATAGGGTAAGACGATCAGCGCAAGTGTAGCTCTCGTCTTATCTACTCTACATCCTGCTTGCTAGCCAAGTAGCGCGCGCGATCGCAAAATCTTAGCAAGAAATCAATCTCATGTCCTGTAGCTAACTATAAACCAAAGCTAGCTTACGAATTTACATAAAATTTGTTAGTTTACGATAATAGATATTTACGCAAGCTAGATAGTAAAACTAAATTCGTAAGCTTGCTTTGGTTTATACCCTGTACCGCAAACTAGAGTCAGTCAGCAATCACCAAAAAAACTCTCATTTGGCTTTTATACCCTAATCTAGCGGGTAAAAATATAGATGAAGATAGATAATCCTAGAGTTGATAAGCAACTCTAGGATTATCTATTTGGAAGCGTTTGACTGAGGCTTGCTTGTCCAGGAACGAGCTTGTCAATAATAGTTTGAGTGGGCAGAGGAGAATCAAAGCTTCTCAACAAAGGACTGGTTTTAGAGATTTCTTTCCACTGATTTAGATCCATACGTCGGACAACAGGTGGAGTTTTAGAATTGGGTTTAACAATTATTTCTTCGCCTGTCAACAAAATAATTTCTTGTGATTGATTGGCTAACTTAACCACCACAGTTCCTTCCCAAGAGAAAAACCGAATTCCCTTATTGATATCCTTAGGAATTTCGACAAAGGCTGTCGTGCCACGAATTGCTGCGGTGGCATAGGTTGTAGATATTTCAGTCGGAACTTTTAAACCTGGTTTCACCCATGTGATCATCCTTCCCTCTGTAAGGTTAAGCCGATTGTTGGGTTTAATCTGTACACTTGAATCACCACCAATCCGAAATCCAACCCCATTATCAAATTCAATTTGAGTTTTCCCTTTTCCTTGCGTACGCACTGTATCAGATACATGTAAACCCATTCCAACCTTAGCGTCGGTTTCTTTAGTGTCATTCTTTGATATTACTGACACAGGCTTTTCTTCAACTAATGATACTTTGGCGATCGCTTGTTCTTGAACTACTATGGGCTTAGGCGTAGCATTAGTTACTGGAGTAGTAGGCGCAGAAGTTGGTTGAGATTCGCAACTAAATAGTGCGATCGCTACAGATGTCATCAACAAAAAACGTTTCATCACAATATCTAAACCAAATTCTAGGCGGTACTTCTAGATTGATGTTTGCACAGTCTTTATAAGCAAGCAAGTATACTTTATGTTTTAAGTCAAAATACCCTCTTGGCAACTACTCAAAACTCAAAAGCTTTACATGGAGCACGATAAGTGGGAACTCAAACCTATATACCGATTTTGCCTGAGCCATTGCAAAATGAGCAATTTTCTTCGCGTTGAATTTCACCAGAACAATCACGAATTGATATGTAACCCTTACCTTCGCAGTGATGACAAGATTTAGTTGTTTGTTGAGGAGTTGTAAGGCGATCGCTTTCTATATTTTTTTTGCTAATTTGCATAAAATTTAATCTGCTCTATTCTTTCTTGTGATCGCTAGGAATACCAGTGAATGTGTATATGACCCAACCATTCGAGAAATGCCCAAATCAACTTACCAACCACCCAAAGCAAGAACAGCATTTCTAAAGAAATTGCTAATATCGCTATTATCAAGGCAGTCGAAGCAATCGTCACACTCTGCTTCTTGGTAATTCCATACCACGCAAGATTAGAGGCAACCGCACCGATCGCAGCTCGTATTGCCCAAAGCACAGTAATCATATTAGCATCGACTTTCCCCTGCATTGCCAAAGTTGCGATCGCTACCCCCATCGCAACCATTGCCCAAATCAACGCTAAGAAACTATAGCTATTAGTCTCAAACATCGTCACACTCCTCTAGTCTAGGAATAGCTTTCAGTCTGGATGTTGGCTCTATGAATTATATAAACCGTTATCAAGTACATACATCCCAATAATCCCGCTCCAAAAATCAACCCTTGCGACATCGGCAAGTTAAAAGTATACAGAGTATGATTTTCTAGCGCTTTATGTAAACTTGCATGAATAATCAAAAATACTGCAAAAACAATTCTTGCCCATTCCCTAACCCTTGTCTTTTCGTTAAATCCTAGCCAGAAAATGATTGCAAAAAATGGAACATGAATAATTACAAAAGAAGTTGCAGCAATCTGCTCTGGCAGACTGTTCAAAATATAAAGCAAATGCCACTCTGACTGGGTGACGGCATCTAACTCGTGGGTAGCCAGAGTTGCTAAACCTAAATTAAAAAGTAAATTCTGTATTCTGTTTATCATCGATAAGCGATTACGAACAATTAAAGATTAGCATCTCAAGTTGACATGCTTAATCTATCTTTATCATTACAAATCAACTAAACTCAACCTTGAAGTTTGTTCTTTCTTCCCTAGAGAGACTTCTAACTTCTTCAAAAGCTCAACTGTAACCTCAGCAAAAGCTTTTGCACCGCTTGAATTGGGATTAGCTAAGGAAGCAGGGATGAAATTATCTACAGCTTTAGCGATGTTGACATCATTGGGAATCTTCGTTTTAAAAATCTTGGCGACGCTATAGTCAGCAGCTACACGATCCATGACTTTTTGATAATATCTGCTCAGCGTAAAACCTGCCGACATACTGAATACAATCCCTAATAGCTGAATATTAACCGATTCATCTTCTCGATAGACTTCTCGAAGTCTCTCAATTCGTCTTTCTAATAACTGAATACCTACAACCGATAGAGGCTCAGGTCGCGCTGGCATTAAATAAAAATCACTTGCTACAAGACTACTACGAGTGATCAAATTATATCCAGGGGCGCAGTCGAGAATAATGAAGTCATAATTATTAATAGCAGAAGCGAGAATACCTTTGATTAAGGTCTGCTCGAACTTGCTCCAAGTCTGCTGAAAGGTTTGTTTCTCTTCATACAGCAGCGATCGGTTATAGAGCATTTCCGATACTAGAAATTCATCATAGAGGTCAATATCACCAACTAATAGATCTAAACCTTGGACTTTACAAGCATGAGGAATGACAAGATCTTTAATTTGGTATACTTTTTCATCTGGATTATTTACTTGAACACCATAACGAGCGATCGCCTGACTAACGAGATTTCGCAATGTGCGGTTTTCTTTGCGGCACTTGGCAAACTCGGCTGGTGAAATCATGCTGAGCGTGGCACTTATTTGGGTATCTAAATCTACGACTAAAACCTTTTTGCGGTGGATTTTCGCCAAGCAAGTGGCTATATTGACAGTTAAGGTAGTTTTACCGACTCCACCTTTCATATTTACGGTTGCTATTACTTTTCCCATTATTTCAATACCCACAAAATAAAGTTTTAAGACGATTCATTCTGAGTCGCTTATCCTAAATCATTTTTAGTGAGTTAACATTACACTATTAAACCCCTAAGTCATCGGTAAAAAGTCACTATATTTAGCTTTATACAAAGATTTTTCTCTAAGTCTTTTTCTAGTTGGTTTATAGGCATTTTCTAGTGGTTTTCAGTTTAGATTTGGGTTAACCACATGACCTCTAGTGGGATCAGGAATAAATAAGCCAAGGCGTAGCGATCGCAATACCACTTCCCAGACTTCGCTCATTTGTTCTTCACCTTCTGTCCAATAGTCAAAGGTAAAGAGGACTTGGACATTGCCACCGATGCCGATAAGGATGCGGGAAGTTGCTTCTCTCTTCTCAGTAGCATCGATATATCGCAAATCAGCCCAGACTAGCTTCATGCCATCTCGATTAGCACTGGTAATTTTACTTTTAGCGAGAATTTCGCGATCGTCATCATCTAGGACTTGTTGCAGGGCTTTTTTGAGCGGGAAGGTATTCCAGTCGTGGGGAGGTAAACGATTAAAAGACATTTCTAAAGCGCCTGTATCGTCGGTTGGCTCAAAATCGTGAAAGCTTACAGACTTTTCTTTAAACTTAACGATCCAATCTTTTGGGAAATCAAACCGCACCGCACCGCGATCGGCAACAAATATCTTGTATCCTTCTTCAGACTCCCAACCATTATCGCTGCGTAAAGTTAGGTCTTTTTTTCTCATATTTTTAAATAGGGTGTAAAAACTACAATAATTTTATTAGGTGGGGAGTCATTGCTTGAATAAAGCAACCCTAGGTAAAACAAAGGCGATCGCAATACCACCGATGACTAGCATTTCAAAAATGAGTAGAATTGTACTAGAAGGCTTAATTTTGAAACCTTTAAACCAAGAATTTGGCATATCTTCAGCGCGAATTTTCCAGTTATAGATAGATAACAATAGTGGCAATCCACCTACTTTAGCGCTCATCAATAGATGCATTGCTATACCAACAATCATTAATACCCATGCAATCAGATGTCCTATGTACCAAGCATGGTTCAATTCTTCATTAGGTAGCCATTCCTCTTGCATCATTCTGCCTGTGATCGCCGCAAAGGTTCCAGATAGAAGTATTAAGGTATTGGTAAGACGCTGTAGGGATATCCACCCAATAGATTTTTCAAATTCATTAAGATGTTTCAGAGATTGAGGCTGAACCAAACGTCGTGAGCCTAGATGGAAGCAATATAAAGCGAAAATTGGTAATAGAACCAAAAATGTTAAAGCGATCGTGCCATGAATACCCTGAGTATTGGGAACTATTGGTAAGTTAAGAGTGCCAAATCGCTTGTCAAAACGGTCATAGACCATAAAGCCTGTAATCAATGATGCAAAGACAAGTAATGCGATCGCATTATGTAGTAGCCGCAAAAGTAAAGGTTGATATGGAGAAGTTGGAGATTTCATTGTTTTTCCACACTTAACTAACTAAAGCTAATATTAAGATTAAAATCCATTAAGAGGTAATCAAATGCTTAAGTTTGCCATGTATCTTGCGATGTTTGTCGGTGCGATCGTAATCGCTGCATGGGTTTCTCGCGAGGCTAACGCCTTCTTTAATAGCCTACTTTATTATGTTCGCTATCATTGGTTGCCCTTTTTAGCAGGCGTAGTTTTAATCGCGATCGCATACAAAGTCTTAAGCAGCAAATCCTAAACATAGATGAATAAAAAACTCATTAGTAAGATTCTAGCGATTGTTTTTACATATCTAATTTTCCATATCATGATGCAACTAGCAAACACTTCTACTGGCAGTGGCTCATCTATAGCTCAAGCTCTAAAGTGGTTGAGCTTTGGTATTAACGAAAGGTATGGAATACTGACACTGATTTGCATTGCATTTACTGCTGATTCATGCCTAAAAAGAGTCCTTTAAAAGTCTTGTCTTCTTTTCCTACTGCAAATTTTGCAGAGAGAATTCTCATGGCTTGCGATCGCTACACGTTAGCCGGTCAACGTGATTATGCAATTTTACGTTTGTTAATTGATAATTCGCTGAAACGTCAACAGGTATCTGCGATTAGTATTAGTGATTTTGATTTTAAAGCGCGATCGCTCCAGATTCAACAGCGATATAAACGTCAAGCTCAACAAAATTCACCAGAGATTATCAGTCTCAGTTTAGACACAGCTACTGCATTACAAGACTGGCTAAATTTGATTCATATACCTGCTGAGAATGGATTAGAAGATTCTCAAGCTCCGCTATTTATATCGCTAGATCGAGCTAATTATGGACATAGACTGACAGGAACAGCCATCTATGGGCTTGTCAAGCGAGTTGCAGCTAATGCAGGTATTAACAACGAAGCGATCGCGCCCGAACAGTTGCGATTTAGCCAAAGGAGATTCGCCTTAAATAAAGACAATGATACGCATAACGAGACCATGGTTGAGACTAATGAGACTCAATTGAGAGCAATTAATGTATCAAAACTTAAGTATGGAAATCACGATAGGACTCAAATAGAGGTTATAGCGACTCAGGAGAGAATAGGTGAGGAAATCATTTTACCAGCCCCAAACCTTTCCTATGCTCTCTCAGAATTTAGTCCTGACATCTTAACGGCGCTGCTGAGCGATAAACGGAGTCTAAACACTAGACGAGCCTATGAAAAGGACTTGCGATATTTTTTTCTTGCAGCCTATGCGCAGAAGCCCACTGAGGCAGTAATTGCTCAATTTCTACAATTGAATAGATTTGAGGCGATCGCGATTGCTTTGAGATATAAATCCGACTTAATAGTCAGAGGCTTAAAAGAAGCCACGATTAACCGCCGTTTGTCTGCGCTGAAGTCCTTAGTGAACTTTGCCGCCAAATTGGGAAAATGCAATTGGAATCTTGATGATGTCCAAACCGAGGTAGTTCAGTCCTATCGTGATACTACTGGGATTAAGCCTGAAGGAATTCGCACAATGTTGCTGAGCATTAACCGCGACACGATTAAAGGAAAGCGTGATTTTGCAATTTTGCGATTGCTTTGGGACAATGCTCTACGTCGTAACGAAGTTGTAAGCGCTAACATCGGTGATTTTGATTTTGAACGGCGATCGCTTCAAATCTTAGGCAAAGGACGTGGCTCTCAAAAGAGTCTCATTAGTCTTAGCATGGGAAGTACTAACGCAGTTCAAGACTGGCTATCTTGCTTTGAGACAAAAAAAGCAGATCTGCCGTTATTTCAAGCTCTCGATCATGCTAATCGTGGACACAGACTGACTGGTACGGCTATTTATCAAATTGTTGATCGCATTGCGCGAGACTCACAAATTTCTAAACAAATGTCTCCCCACCGTATTCGCCACTCTGCGATTACCGCTGCCCTTGATGCGACGAATGGTAATGTACGTAAAGTCCAGAAACTATCTCGCCACAAGAAGCTTGATACCCTTATGCTCTATGACGACAACCGCACTAATATGCAAGGTGAAGTATCAAGTATGTTAGGCGATTTGATATAGCTATCTTCACGTAAAGCCAAAGCTGGAACGGACTAGAGTCTGTAGCTTTCTATTTTTGATTCAATTGTATTAATGCTATCTGTCTCAACTCCCAAAAACAAAGTAATATTACATACGGTCTTCGTCTAGAGATGTATAAATATGATGCGAATACTGGCCTTGGTTCCAGGTGGAACTGGCGATCAGTTACTGGTTTTCCCGACACTGGATACCCTCAAACAACAGTATCCCAATGCCGAGATTGATGTGGTAATCGAGCCACGGGCAATAGCAGCTTATCGCGTTTGCCAATCTGTGAACCGAGTCCTCAAGTTTGATTTCAACGATCGCAACTCGTTAGCAGATTTTGGCAACTTGCTCGGAACCATACGCGATCGCGAATATGACGCAGCGATCATTATGCAGCCTAGCCTTTCGATGAATATCTTGTTATGGTTAAGCGGTATTCCTAAGCGCATATCTTTTGCGGGGCAGGGTGACTTCTTGCTGACGGATGTAATTACCGTCGATCCTCAAGAATATGCTGCAGTTCAAAAGCATAACTTGCTGATAGCACTCAACCTCCAGAACCAATGTCCGCCGATTAAAGTTAATCTCCAAAAAAACGATTTGGACTGGGCATCAGCCGAGCAGAAACGTCTTGGCATTCAACAAAGTGGTTTTATTCTGCTGAATTGCGGTGCTTATGCCAACTATCCTGCGGACAGTTGGGCAGCGATTGCGACCGATATTCAAGCTAAACTGCCAAACATCCCAATCGTAGCGATTGACAGCGTTAATAATGCCGATTTACTGAAGCGCTTAATCGCTAAAGTCCCAAATCTTATAATTACAAGTCCGAGTGATATCGGTAAGCTAACTGCCTTTATTGCTTCAGCTAATCTATTTATTTGTGCCGAAGGAGATGCCATGCAGCTAGGCGTTGCCGTTGGTACGTCATTAGTAGCGATTTTAGGAGCAAATACTCCTGCAAGTAAACTACTTCCAATTTCCGAAAAGCGCATCAAATATGTTCAAGCCATCGCTGGTCAATCGCTTAGAGATATCCCCGCACAGACTATCCTAGCTAAAATCTGGGAAGGATAAACTATCAAAAAGGCTCGCAAAGCGAGCCTTTTTGATACATTGCAATGAGATGTTTTCTATGAGCGATCCATCAAGGTTAGTTACATTTGGATGTCTCTAACTTTTGCAACCAATGAATCACCAGAGCATTAACAATTTCCGGGCGATCATCGTGGGGGCAATGTCCTGTATTGGGAATGGGAATTAATTGAATATCCTTGGTCTTGCCTGCTTCTTCATAAACCTTTGCTCCATTAATTGGAGTCCAAGGATCGGCATCACCCCAAAGAACTAATAGGGGCTTCTCTAACTTAGCCAATAAATCGGAAGTGCGGGGACCAGCAGGAGCCGTCAAAATTGAAGCAAAAACCTTTTGTGCGCCTTCATCACAGGATGGTTGGTAGAGCATATCCACCAATTCATCATCGATCGCTTGATGATTGCGATAAACCTGACGTAGAGAATTACGAATATTTCGCTTTTTTCGAACTTGATTGAATACAAACTTACCTGTGACCTCAGAGCTAACTAACTTCTCAAAAGCACCCATCACAAGGCGCAAGGGTAAATTTAACTCTTCAGGACGATGGTTTAATCCACCTGCGGCATTGAGCAAGACTGCTCCGATCGCAATTTCAGGGGAATTAGTCACTACCATTAATGCTAGCAAAGCACCGATGGAATTGCCGATAAATATCGCTGATTGCTGAACAAATTCTTGATGAAAATCATTGAGCAGTTCTTCCCAAAGTTCCAATGAGTAAGCTAAAGCGGGTTTAGCCGAACCGCCAAAGCCGAGCAAATCAATCGCAAATACTTGATAGCCAGCCTCAGCAAATGCAGGAATATTCTTTTTCCAATGACCGATCGATGCTCCAAAACCGTGAATTAGGACAAGCGGAGTACCTTTTCCAGTGACAGAATATTTAATTTGATGTCCGCGCCATGTCCAATTTTGAAAGGGAGATAAAAGATGATCGCGAATTTCGGGATTAGCTATGGTGAACACTGCGGTGACTCTTATTTGGGAAAAATATTTTAAATCTAGAAGCTTGTGCTACCTGCACAAGCTTCTAGATTTAAAATATTTTATGTTGATGTATCAAGATCGTCATCATACTTAGAGTGGAATCTATTCTTTCTCGTAAAAGATTAATGACGTTTGCCCATATTGACGGCGATCGCAACAGATGAGATCTCCCATCACATCAGGCATCGGACGTAAGCGATCGCATTCAGTAATCACTAGAGCTCTATCGGCAAGTAATGGAGATATTGATGTAAGTACTGGCTGATATAAATCGCTTTGGTAAGGTGGATCGAAATAAACTAAATTAAAATATTGAGGTTGTAATTTCCGCAATGTCTTGACCGCATCGCCTTTAATGACTTGAAAGGTTTGATCCTGCTTCGCAAATTTTTGCCAATTTTCGCGCACAATCTGACAGGCGATCGCTGATAATTCAATGCCTACAACGTTAGCAGCACCTCTTACTAGAGCCTCAGCACCCATAGCACCTGACCCAGTGCAGATATCTAACCAATTTGCACCTTTAACGCGAGTTTGTAAAATATTAAAAACTGCCGCCCTAACCTTACTTGCAGTTGGACGAATTGATAGATCCGTTGAAGTTTTAATCGCTCGTGCGCCGTTGATTCGAATAGCCATCTAGATTAAATTACTAGAAAAAGATAAACCCTCAATCTGGTCTATAGGAACCATCCAAATCTTATTTTGGTATGGTCGCCATACCGCACTCATAACATAGTGATTACGAATGGATATGATATGAACATGAGGAATACCAGAGAATTTTGAACAGGAGCGCAAAAAATCTAAAGTTCTGATTAATCGGCTATGCAGAAATGTTGCCATTTCGTCACTACAATTTTGACGCAACATCGGCACAACTTGTGGATCAGTCTCACCCCTCAATTCGTAAATAATATGCGTTTTGCCCTTGAAATCGATTTTACGCGATCGCACTTCCCATCCGCACAATACGCCAAAGCCAATTACAGCCATACCCAAATCGATATGAAAGTCACGCATTTGGAATTTCGTGTTACTACTCATATCTGTGTGGGTGTTGTACCCAGTCCAATCATGAAATCTCTCTAAATTATCGTCATTAATATCTACTGCAGAACGATAAGGAGAGGTTACTACACGGTTGATTTGTGTTGTTTCTGAAGGCGGCTCTGATGTCATACTTGTCTCATGAGTGACAGCATTTATTTGCAAAAGCTAGAACGATGCAATAAACAATCTTACTAAAAATGCCTAAAAGCTGAAGCAATTACCTATAAGCAGCTTAACATTCTTTTAAATAAGTTCCTTAGTTAAATTACTCTTAGCTCATAACTGTATAGATATGTATGCACTCTAAAAGTTCGCTTAACTACCAACAATTACAACCAATTTATTTGCAGCGTGAGTTGCAGCAATATCAGCGGACTTTACTAGCTAATGTCGGAATTTTAGTTGGTCTGACTGCATTTGGGACATTAGGTTATCGCTTCATAGAAGGATGGAGTTGGTTTGATGCTCTCTATATGACGATTATTACACTTGCCACGATTGGCTATGGTGAAACTAATCCTCTGGATTCTGAGGGGCGTATTTTTACGCTTGCCTTAATTGTGATGGGAGTTTTAAGCATTAGTTATATTGCTGCCCAGTTTACAGCAGCGATCGCTAATGGTCATATCTACAATATATTTCAAGCGAGGCGACAGCGAAAGGTTATGGATGCATTAGATAAACATTACATAGTTTGTGGATTCGGTCGAACGGGGCGTCAGGTTACAGCCGAATTTGCGGCTGAGGGAAGTATTGCATTTGTAGTGATAGATAGCGACCCAATTGCGATCGAACAAGCAGAGCTAGAAGGACATCCAGCTCTGCAAGGAGATGCGGCTCTTGACAACACCTTACTACTTGCGGGGATTGAACGGGCTGTTTGTATTGTGGCAGCTTTGCCATCGGATGCCGAAAATCTATATACCGTGTTATCGGCAAAAACCTTAAATCCGCAGATTAGAGCGATCGCTAGAGCAAGTACTGAAGAGTCGATGCAAAAGCTACGGCGCGGTGGAGCAGATGAAGTAATTTCGCCATATATTACTGGCGGCAAGCGCATGGCGGCGGTGGCGCTACGTCCACAGGTGATGGATTTTGTTGATGGCATTATTGCTGGGGCAAATCGATCATTTTATATTGAGGAATATCGCATTGATGACTCTAGCTATGTCGGAGTCACTTTGAAAAAAGCAAGTTTGCGATCGCAGACTGGAGCTTTAGTATTAGCAATTCGCCGCGCTGGTGGCGATGTAATTGCAGGACCGGATGGTAATACAGAAATTTTGGAAGGAGATGTATTGATCTCCATGGGAACACCTGAGCAATTAAGAGCGCTGAATCAAATCCTAAGTCCGCTTTCCAAAAAAACAAATGTGTTACGGTTACCCCGCATGAAATAGGTGTAAGTTAAGTTTGCGCCCCGCAGGGGCGCAAACTTAAAGTAATTATCATGAAATTTACTTCTCCATCTCGAACTATACAAAATGCGATCGCCTTAGCCATTAAGTCAGAATTTGAGATTTTGCTAGATCCTAGAGAAATTGGGCTAGACATTTGCTATCCAAAATACAATTCTCATTATGTGTCAGCGATCGCTTTGGGGATTTACCATCGAGTAGGAATAGAGGCGAACCAAATAGCTGAAAGAGTAAGTGAGGCAATCACAGAGACATGTTTAAGCAATTCGCAAATATTTGCAGAATGGGCAATTAAACCATCAAACCAAGGCTTGTTAAATATTCATTTAAAAGATTTATATCTAAGCAAAAGCATACATACTCTGATGAGTTGGCGACTTGACGAAGCATTTTTTGAGGAAAGTAGCGATCAATTTCAATTTTGGCAAAAACGCGATATTTCGATAAATCCTTCTCAGCATTCTCCCGAACCAATGCAGCAGTATGCATATGCAAGATGTTGTGCATTAATCAGATTGATAGACAGAACTGACGGAGAAAATTCTCTACATATCAAAACTATTCGCGAAATAGAATCGATGAAAACTGAGGAAGTTAGTTTGTTATTACGAAATTTGGCGATCGCAGATTATTTGGAAAATGAAAATTTGTTACTTTCAAATAGCCCGAAAAGACAGAAACTATCGCGATCGCTAGCCGAAGCTTTTTTACAGTTTTATGATCGCTGTCGGATTTTTGGAGTTTCTCATGAAATAGCTATTAGGAGATTGCTACTAATTAGAGTTACGCAAAAATGTTTGGCAGCTATTTCACCACCTGACATCAATTACGCCATGTACTTATAGCAAAGTACTTCAAGCTATCGGTTATCGGAGAATTAACATAGCGTCGCCAAAGGAATAAAAGCGATATTCTTTAGCGATCGCTTCTTTGTAAGCCGACATTAAAAATTCTCGTCCATCTTTACCCAGAAAAGACGACACCATCATTAACAAAGTTGACTTTGGTAAATGAAAATTGGTAATCATTCCATCTAAAACTTTCCATTCATAACCAGGATAAATCATTAAATTCGTTTTGCCCTTAAAAGCTTGAAAATTAGAGTTCTCCAGCGATCTTGCTACCGTGCTTCCAACGCCAATCACGCGCCCACCATTTGCTTTCGTGTTTTTTATTTTAGCGATCGTCGCCTCAGTCACTTCACACCACTCGTTATGCATCACGTGCTGAGTAATGTCCTCTACCTCCACAGGACGAAATGTACCAATACCGACATGTAGAGTCACAAAGGATGTATAAATGCCCATATCCGCAAGTTTTTGAAATAACGACTCGGTAAAATGTAAACCTGCGGTGGGTGCGGCGATCGCCCCTGAAATCTCTGCATAAATTGTCTGATAACGATCAGGATCGGTATGGGAATCAGTGACATAGGGTGGGAGGGGAACTGTACCCAGTTGATCGATTATTTTGTCAAGGTCGGCACCAGTAGGGATGTGAAACTGTAATTCTCTTGCTCTGGTGGTTGTCTCAATCCCCTCCACAGTCGCTTTGACATTTTCCGCAAATATGATCGTGCTTCCAATCGGTAGACGTTTTCCAGGTTTAACTAATGCTAACCAACGATCATGTCCAACAGGCTCCATCAGCAAAATCTCGACAGGAACACCCGATTGCTTATGCCCATACATTCTCGCAGGAATAACTTTGGTGTTATTAAAAACAAGCAAGTCTCCTGCCTGCAAAAAATTTGGCAAATCGTAAAAGTGCTGATGTTGGATATTGCGATCGCGATCAATTACAAATAGCCGTGATGTATCTCTAGGTGTAACTGGGTCTTGAGCTATGCGATCGGTTGTCAATTCATAGTCATAGGCGCTTAACGCATAATCAGGATCGAGTTCAGACGATGGCGATGAAGTCATAGAGAAAGTTACACTTTGGGACATTGGCACTACTTAATAATTTGCAGTACTACTGTAAGTGTTTGACAAAAAGTGACGAAGTTACAAAAAAATATAAGAAATTTTATATACCAATCACAGAAACAGTGGTATACAGATGGCAGCAGTAACACATGCTTTATATGTGTTGTGATCGCGTTTTCAGACTTTAGAAATTGAACGAGGAGTTTATGCAGTATTTAATGACAGATCTTCACCAACGCTTTATTGGCGCATTGAACTACAACAAGCCTCTCTCTGTAGGCGATGTATTTCGTGCAGATAATACTAAAACCTACACAGTTGTTAGTATTAACGACACTCGTAACAAGAGCAAGGATGTCAAGTCCGTAACTGTAATTCCTATGCGCGAAGCTGCGATCGCTCGTTAAATTACTAAATTAATAGGCAATTGGCTTATTAATTTATTTTCTAATAATTTTGCGCTTGATAGTTTGTGTTCACTGCCCACAAAAGCTAAAAGTACCAGCTAAAAATACTATTTCACAACATTGAAAGTAAGAAATAAGTCTAGGGAATTATCAAAATTAATCTGAGAGAATCATAGAAGCTATTGACAATACATTGATATAAACGAGTATTTCTTCGTTCTCTTCAGATATAAGCATCATCAATGACTCAAAAAAAGCCTCGCTTAGCGAGGCTTTTTTTATTTGGTCAAGATGGTTTGCATTGCAACCAATCTATCTCTGAAAGCTTTAATACCAATTCACAAAGGTGTCGGCATACTTTTGTGAATTAAAAAACAAACCCAGTAAGGGTTTTAAAAACTAAAAATGGCGTAGCCATTTTTAGTAAGGATCCTATCACCGCCACAATCTCGGATCTTATTTGGAGAATTTATTACTTGGATTTGTCTAACTGTGCACAAATTTCAACTAACCGAAAGTTTGCCGGAAATTTTCCGTCTGCTTTAATCTGTTTAACATACTCCGAAGGAATACGCCAAAGCAGTTTGCTATCAAGAGCCTTGATTATATCTCCATGATCGATAACTCCAGCTACCGATCCCACAGGCGATCGCACAATTACATAACGCAACTGTTTTTGCTCAAGTAAATTCACAACTGTTGAGATTGGCACTTTAAGCTCGACAGTATCAATTTCGTCAAAGGATTTAATTAGCGCTTGCAAAGACTTTGTTTGCCATTCGCTGCTATCAATATTGCGAATGGCATTAGCCGCAATAATCCCGCGATCGCGCCCATTTGATGAAGCGATATAAATGGGATTTGCATCTTTATCTTCCATTAGCAAAAATTTGTCAGCAAATTCACGTAATGAGATTTCGGCATTGACTAAGCGAAAATCGCGCGTCATCGCAGTCTCAGCATTTATATCAAGTAGAGCTTGTTGCAAATTATTGAGATAGAGATAGCCACCAGCACTACCAAACAAGAACCATCCAATAAAGACCAGAAAGAGCCCGCCAATAGGACTGCTTAGAATTACCAATCCCCCCAGAATCATCGTCAAGATTCCACAAAATTGCCCCGATCTCGCAGCCCATCTGATACCAATAATGCGATCGCCAGTCAACTTCCAGACAGCTGCTTTGAGAATATGTCCACCTTCAAAGGGTAACGCAGGAACAAGACTAAACAATCCAAATATAAGGTTGATTCGGGCAATATTAAGGGCAATCATAGTCCAAATAGTTCGAAAGCTGCCAATACTGTCAGGTAATGTTTCAATAGCTTTTGGATTGTTAGAAAAAATTACATCCCCAGCAATCAACCAAGCCACCACAAATCCGATCGCACTTAGAACTAAACTCACTAATGGCCCTGAGATGGCAATACTAAATACGGAGAGAGGGGCTTTAGCTTCCTGCTCAACCGTATTTGCTCCTCCCATAAACTGTATATTTATAGCGTTGATTTCTACACCCTGTGCCTTAGAAGTGACAGCATGGGCAATTTTATTAAACGCGATCGACAAAAAGAAAAGAATAGCGGTAATGGCGCCATAGCCTAAAGAAAAAGATGGCGATAACTTCGTATAGGCAGCACTCAGCCACACAGCCAGAAAGCCAAGGACGAGAAACCATGATGAATCAATATATAAAGGAATGCCAGAAATGCTGCCGATGCGGATACCGCCTCTCATGATGTGCCTGTCCTATTTTTTGTACTGATTGGCGCTAAAAGCTTTTGATTACATTTTATAGTAATCATCAAAATGTTTAAGAGTAAAGGTTTGGTAAGTACACTTTTACTCCTGTATAGATGAAGCTGTATCCAACTTAATCTTAGGTGCAATTCATGCATTGCACCTAAGATTGAGCCTTTGTTTTCAGGTGCATTGGCACAATTAAAAAAACAGAGACAAAACCCTTACCATTCGCACAGCAGACAGTAAAGGTTTTAAGCTGTTTCAACGTTGTTCAGGATGACAAATCAAGGGATTCTCGCTGTCGCAAGTGTCATTAATTGCTGCGATCAACTGATATAAGCGTCCAAATCCATGTTGATTAAAATGCATCTTTAAACGCGGTAAATCCAATATATGTGTCTCATTTGCTTCTTTAGGAAGAACCGCACTCCGCTCGATCTTGCCACTAGTTAAAATATCGCTGAAATTGTCATTTAGGCGATCAAGATGCTCGTCAGTAATTTCTATGTGCAAACGAATCACAAACTGATCCCCCACCCATCGACAAGAGTGATAAACGCTATAAAACGAAGCAATAAATTGGCAAGCTTCATCAATATCGTCAGTGATTTTGTATAGGCTGCGGTCTTCTTTGGTAATCAAGCCTCTTTCGAGTAAATTATTCTGTACAAATACATCCCAATCTTTCCAATAATCTCCACCCTGTTTATCAATTAAGACTATGGGACAAGGCGTTGTTCTTCCTGTCTGACAGAGCGTTAAGCATTCAAAAAACTCATCTTGAGTGCCGAACCCTCCGGGGAAAAGAGCGATCGCGTCACTCTCTTTAATAAAGTAAAGTTTGCGCGTAAAGAAATAACGAAACTTTACTAAGTGCGAAGCCTCAGATACAAATCCATTACTCGATTGCTCAAAGGGCAGACTGATATTTAAACCAAAAGAATTATTCCCTGCGCCTTTATTGCCCGCCGCCATGATGCCGCCTCCAGCCCCAGTAATCACCATAAATCCTTGTTTGGTGATCTTTTCGGAAAATTCGAAGGCTTGTCGATATTCAGGCTCGTTTGCATCAGTACGAGCTGAGCCAAAAATACTCACTTTCCGATTAAAGCGATGGGGATAAAACATAGCGATCGCTTTTTGCATATCTTGCAAAGAACCCGCCAAAATTTTCCAATCTAGGCGCTCAGCATCAGTCTGACTGAGTTGAGAGATCGACTTTAATGCATTGTAAATCAGCTCCCCATGCTCATTTGATTCAAGATTATTTACCAACTTGTACAAATCATGAGAAAGAGCATCGATATCTGAACGTGAAGGAATTGTAGCCATATAAATTAATTTTAAGACTTGATTGGCATCTTGTTGCCTTCTGACAAACCAGCGGTGTGCTTTGTCATTTTTACTATCTGCGCTTTATTGTTCCCCATTTGATAAGATAATAATTAAGTAATAAAAATTAACAAAGAATTAACACTCAGTTATGGCGAACATTACGTTTGTGAATGAAGGAAAAGAAGCGATCGCTATGGATGGGGTTAACCTTCGCATAAAAGCTCTCGAAAACAACATTGACATTTATAAATTTGTTGCGAAGCTCACCAACTGTAATGGTTATGGACAATGCGCCACCTGTGTAGTCGAGATTGTTGATGGTCTTGAGAATCTCTCCCCCAAAACTGAATTCGAAGAGAAAAAGCTTAAAAATAAACCAAATAATTACCGTCTCGCCTGTCAAACCTTGGTAAATCAAGGGAATGTAAGTGTAAAGACGAAACCATAGTTTTTAGTAAAAAGCTATGTGCGGTAAAACGTACTACTTATGAGTATCCACAAACAAACAATCAGTGCTACGTTAAATTAGAATATTTGTTTATGAATCCTTTAGGCGACAGAGAAACCCCCTATGGCGCGTGATTATTACGAAATCCTTGGAGTCGATCGCAGTACTGACAAAGAGGAAATCAAACGAGCATATCGACGTTTAGCTCGAAAATATCACCCCGATGTTAACAAAGAAGCGGGGGCGGATGAACGATTTAAAGAAATTAACCGTGCCTATGAGGTTCTATCTGAACCTGAAACCCGTACGAGATATGACCGTTTTGGTGAAGCAGGAGTCTCAAGTGGCGGCGGTGGTTCACCTGATATGGGCGATATGGGTGGCTTTGCCGATATCTTTGAGAGCTTTTTTAGCGGCTTTTCTAACACGGGTCAACAGCAGCAAGCTCGCCGTCGCAGTGGACCCTCTCGCGGAGAAGATTTGCGCTTTGATTTAAAGCTAGAATTTCGCGAAGCCGTTTTTGGTGGTGAAAAGCAAATTAAAATCTCTCATCTCGAAACTTGTGGCACTTGTGCAGGAAGTGGAGCGAAACCAGGCACTCGACCTCGGACATGTGGTACTTGTAGTGGGACTGGTCAAGTTCGCCGTGCTACACGTACTCCGTTTGGTAGCTTTACTCAAGTTTCTACCTGTCCAACTTGTAACGGCACTGGTCAGACCATTGAGGATAAGTGTGAAAGCTGTAATGGCTTAGGGCTAAACCAAGTTACTAAAAAGCTAAAAATCACCATTCCCGCAGGTGTTGATAGCGGAACTAGATTGCGCGTTTCTAGTGAAGGCGATGCAGGACAGCGTGGCGGTCCTTCAGGAGACCTATACGTTTACTTGTTTGTTCAAGCTGACAATGAATTTGAACGTGAAGGCATCAACGTTCTATCAGAAATCAAGATTAGCTATTTGCAAGCGATTCTGGGTGACAAGATTGCTGTTAATACTGTTGATGGCAAGAAACCTCTCACGATTCCCTCAGGCACACAATCTGATACTGTCTTGACCTTAGAAGGATTGGGTGTTCCCAAGTTAGGAAATCCTGTCGCTCGCGGCGATCATTTAATTAGAATCAAGATCGACATTCCCACCAAAATCGGTAATGAAGAGCGAGAAGTGCTTGAGAAATTAAAAGAGAAGCAACTTGGAAGTGCTGCTAAAGGTGGTATTGGTGACATCTTAGGCGGGATATTTGGCAACCAAAAATAAATCTAAACAAAGCTTTTAAAAACCTTGCTTTGCAAGGCTTTTAAAAGCTTTATTCATATAATATTTTTAAAGACCTCTACAAAAAAAAGATATATGTGTATACAGGCAATCAAATCAATTGATTTACGTGGTGTTCCCTGTCCGCTTAGTTTTGTGCGAGCAAAACTGCATCTGGAAAAACTGGAAACAGGGCAATTGCTAGAAGTACTGCTAGATAGTGGTGAACCAATTGAGCAAGTTCCGAATAGCCTTATTTCTGATGGTCACATGGTAAAATGGATCGAAGAACGCGATCGCTTTTTTGCTTTGACAGTCCAAAAAGCATGATGCAATCAAACTCATGCTGGCGATAACAGGTACGGTCTTGGCTGTACAAGCCAACTATTATCGCGTGATCTTAGATCAAGCTTTCAATCTAGAGTTGCTTGATGAATCTGGTCAAAAATTTAGTCAGCTTGTCCATGAGTTACTGTGCACACGACGTGCCCGACTCAAAAAAATTGGCCAACAGATCTGCGTAGGCGATCGCATCACCATCGAAGAACCAGATTGGCAAGGTGGACGCGGTGCAATCTCGGAAGTAGCGCCGCGCCGTAATTTGCTCGATCGCCCTACCGTAGCTAATGTAGATCGCATTTTATTAGTTTTCGCCTTAGCCGAACCTAACCTTGATTCACATCAACTCAGTCGCTTTTTAGTAAAAGCCGAGAGCACTGGGGTTGATGTTTTGTTGTGCCTAAATAAGCGCGATTTAGTTAGTGAGCAAATATGGCAATCATGTCGCGATCGCCTAAAGTCTTGGGGATATTCACCGATCGCAATTAGCACTTACACTCGTGAAGGTATTGACGAGCTAGCTCAACATTTACGAACTGGGGTAACCGTCGTTGTAGGGCAGTCAGGAGTCGGTAAATCTAGCCTAATTAATTTATTAATTCCCAATTTACAAGCTCGTGTTGGTGAAGTTTCCCAACGTTTAGGACATGGGAAACACACTACTCGCCATGTGGAGCTATTTGCATTGCCTGCGGGAGGCTATCTTGCTGATACTCCAGGTTTTATGCAACCTAACCTGACCATGACACCTCAGGAATTAACTGATTGTTTCCCTGAAGCAAGACAAAGATTAGCTTCAGGAGAAAGTTGCCAGTTTAATGATTGTTTACACCGCCGTGACGAGCCAAATTGTTTGGTGCGCGGTGATTGGGAGCGCTATGAGCATTACATAGCCTATTTAGAAGAGGCGATTGCTTATCAACAAAAGCTAAAAAATACGGCTAATGCAGATGCATCAGTCAAAGTGAAAGATACGAGTGATGGGAAGCAACAGCAAGAGCCTAGATTACTGAAGAAACGATATCGTCGAGAGTCCCGTCGGAGCGAACATCAAAATATAGAAACAGACGATGATTAGAATTATGTATTCCCTGGCGTTGGCAGGGAATACATAATTCTAAGTTTTATTAATGCGCCTGCAAGTCACGATATAGTATCTAACGAGCTTCAAGCTTGTTCCCTAATCGAAGGTCGTATCTTAATCGCACATGAAAAAGTATATTTCCCTTGCGGCTGGTTTAGTTTTATTTGCAGTCAGTGCTTGCACATCTTCTACCCCTGTAGCAGAGAATGCCAATCCAACTAAATCAGCAGCTCCTTCAACTACAGCTTCTGAGAAGCCTCCTGAAAAATCGAAAGATGCTGTAACGCCAGAAGCCAAAACGAGTGAAAAGTCAGAAACCACCAGTGCTAATAGTTGGCAAGATTACAAATCATCGACTGGGAAATTTAGCGTGCAACTGCCTAGCAAGCCACAAGAGCAGTCTCAAGAGCAAAAGACTAATGTGGGAACAATCAAGCTAAATATGGTGATAGCTGAAGCGAGTGAATCAGGATTTTTTGTTGGATATGCAGACTTTCCTAACAAAATTGCCAATCCTGCTGATGTCCAAAAAGGTTTAGGAGAATCAGTTAAAGGATCTGTCGCAAACCTTAAGGGAGTAATTAAGTCTGAGAAAGAATATATGCTTGGAGATGTCCCTTGCCGTGATTTTGAAGCTACTGGCAAAGTCCAGACAACTGATGTATCAATGAGGGGTAGATTTTGCCTTGCGGGCAATCGTTTATATCAAGTATTTGCGCTAGGTGCTGCCGATAAAATTGCAGCTGCCGATGTCGATCGCTTTATCAAATCTTTCAAAATTGAGAAATAAAAAATGGGGTGCGAGGCACCCCATTTTTTTATCAAAAGAGAGGCGTCTCAATGCTACGCCTCACTTTTTCCTTTATTGCTAGAGAATGTATAGCAGTAAAAATAAGACAATCCAGACAATATCGACAAAGTGCCAATATATAGAGGCAGCTTCGATCCCGAAGTGACTGGTGTTGTTGTAATGTCCAGCTTTGAGCGATCGCACTAACACAGTTGCAATCAACGATAAGCCAATAATTACGTGCAAGCCATGAAAGCCAGTTAACACATAAAAAGTACTAGCAAAAAGATTGGTGGTTAGCCCAAACTCTAGATGTTGGTATTCATAGATTTGTCCAGCAATGAATATTGCGCCCATGATAAAAGTGGCGAGAAACCATAGCTGAGCTGCTTTGACTTTATTCTCTTTGATCGCATGATCGGCTTGATGAATCACGAAGCTGCTAGATACCAGAATAATTGTATTGATTCCTGGCAGTAGTAATTCGAGTTCAGGCGTACCTTCTGGGGGCCAAGATGTTGCCACAGAACGAAAGGTTAAGTAGGCGGCAAATAAGCCAAAAAATAGCATCCCTTCAGAAATAAGGAATACAATTAAGCCAAAAACCCGTAAATCTGGGTGTTCGTAATGACCCGCTTCAGCTGCATGAGCATGGATTGCATCATCTTGCGTCGGGTTAGTAACTGGAGAGATCGATCCTTGCATAGGTAAATGTTTGGATAATATGGATAATTTAGGCAATGGGCTTTAGCCCATTGCTCGCGGAGTTTGGGTTTAAGTTGCAGCTTGGGAAGCTGCGATCGCAGCTTCTTTACGGGCTTCTTTATATTCTTCGCCATAGTCATAGGGGCCAGTCAATAAGACTGGTTCACCAACCCAGTTATGGGGAATTGGTGGAGAAGAAGTTGTCCATTCCATAGTCAGAGCGTTCCAAGGATTGTCAGGAGCTTGTTCGCCCTTAAACCAACTGTAGACAGCATTTATCACAAAAGGAACTGTGGAAATCGCCAGAATAAATGCTCCAATCGTGCAGATCACATTAATCGGTGCAAATTGAGGATCGTACTGGGCGACTCGGCGAGGCATTCCTTGCAATCCAAGAATATGCATGGGACCAAAGGTTAGATGCATTCCGATGAATGTTAAGACAAAGTGAACCTTGCCCCAAAACTCATTCAACATGCGACCAGTCATCTTGGGAAACCAATGATATAGTCCCGCGTAAATACCAAACACACTGCCGCCAAAAAGAACGTAGTGGAAGTGGGCTACCACGAAATAAGTATCGTGAACATGAATATCAATGGGAGCTGAACCCAGCATTACGCCGCTCAAGCCACCAATTAAGAATGTGGAGATAAATCCCATAGCAAATAGCAAAGGACTCTCTAAACGCAACTTGCCACCCCAAAGCGTAGCAACCCAACTAAATACCTTGATCCCTGTCGGTACGGCTACCAGCAAAGTCGCTACCATGAAGAATACTCGCAACCAATCAGGTGTGCCACTGGTAAACATATGGTGCGCCCATACAAACAATCCCAATGCACAAATCATCATGCTGGAATAGGCGATCGCCTTATAACCAAAAATTGGCTTGCGGCTGTGGGGAGGCAAAACTTCAGAGATGATGCCAAATACTGGCAAGACCATAACATAAACGGCAGGGTGCGAATAAAACCAGAATAAGTGTTGATACACTACTGGGTCGCCACCGCCAGTGGGGTTAAAGAAGTTTGTGCCAATCAGTAAGTCAAAACCTAGTAAAACCATAGCTCCTGCTAATACAGGTGTAGCTAGTAGGGCTAGCACAGATGTTGCCATCATTGCCCAGCAGAATAGCGGCATACTAAACAGATCCATTCCAGGCATCCGCATCGACCATATCGTCACGATAAAGTTCACTGCCGCCAGAATCGAGGAAGTACCCACTAAAAGAATGCTGCCAATCCAGATAACTTGGCCGACATGCTCATTTGTCAAAATGCTTAAAGGGGGATAGGCAGTCCAACCAGTTGAGGCAGGTCCAAAGAAGAAGCTGCTCATCAACAGCATCCCAGCAGGAATGGTCAACCAAAAGGCGATCGCATTCAGACGAGGAAATGCCATGTCCCGCGCTCCGATCATCAATGGGATCAGATAGTTGCCAAAGCCTCCAGTCACAGCAGGAACGATCCATAAAAAGATCATGACCGTGCCATGCATTGTGAAAAGACTGTTGTAAAAAGCGGGATCCACTAAATCGGAGTCTGGGGTTGCTAGCTCTGCACGAACTATAGAAGCCAGCAGACCGCCAACTAGATAAAAAACAAATGAAGTGACAAGATACTGAATGCCGATAATTTTATGATCGACACTAAAGGTGAAAAATTCCCACCAGAGAGTCTTTTGGGGTTCAGCTCCCATTGCGCCCGAACTTTGGGTCGGTGTGAGTGTCTGGGTCATAGGGTAATTGATTATTGGTAATTTGGTTATCAGTATTCTGCTTTTAATGACTCATATGCATCATGTGCATATCTCCACCAGCTTGAGCGACTTTACCTGCGAGGTATTCTTGCTCAGACATCTGGGTGACTGATGTTGGACGAGATGCCACGATCGCATCGGGATCGTTACTAGCAATTTCTTGTTGCTCTTTTAACCATTTTGAATAGTCTTCTGGAGTGTCAATTACCATTGTTGTTCTCATACCGCCATGGTATGAACCGCAAAGCTCGGCACAAACTACAGGGTATTCGCCAACAACACGAGGTGTGAATTCGAGATAAGTTTCGCGACCAGGAATTACGTCTTGCTTGATGCGTAATTGAGGAACCCAAAAGGCATGAAGGACATCGACTGCATTCATGTTAAGGCGAACTTTTTTGCCAACAGGAACATGCAATTCAGCAATGGCAATTTCGTCTGTGTAGTTAAAAATCCAAGCAAATTGCATGGCGCTAACATTGATCGCCAACACATCTTCGCTACCAGCGGGAAGAGTACCTGCCATCAATACTCCGTCGCTATTTGAAGAGGCTAGAGTGGCTTTTGACATTGGCATACCTCCTCTTTCAGCCTTAGCTACAGTCTGATGCATTCCTCCGTGAGCCATTCCGCTAAGATCTTGTGTTCCTTGCATGGCTGTATAGACATCAAAGCTATAAATCGCTACCCACATCACGATAACTGTAGGGATCGCTGTCCAGACTATTTCAAGACTTAAGTTTTCATGAATGGAGGGACCATCGGTGTCATCTCCTTTGCGACGACGAAACTTGATGATTGAGTAAATTAATACGCCCTCAACTACGAGGAAAAATCCGAAGGCGATCGCTAAGATCGTATTAAACAGTCCGTCATATAAGACAGCCTCGTCGCCTGCGGCAACTGGTAGTAGACCATTGTTTCGCCCATACCAAATGCTAGCTGCAAAAATCAGCCCAATGATGACGACTACTGAAATTAAGTTGTTTTTTCTCATGATTAGGTTGCCCTATCTTGCTGCTCCTATAAATTGCATTTGGATCAAGTGGAGCTTACAGGCAGCTCATTTTCTAAATTAGGACAGATTTACATACTGTCTATACTTGCATCCATTTACAGAATGCGGGGCATTTATTTGTAATCTTTTAGCAATTTCTTTGGGATCGGTCTCAAATAAGAAAATTGGCAATGACACAAAGTATTGCCATCGCCAATTTTTTTTGCGTGTAGTTATAGTTTTATGGAGATAATAAAGCCTGATATAAATCAGGTCGGCGATCGCGAAAAAATCCAAAGGATGCCCGATTTAGTCGTACTTGATCGAGATCAAAACTGGCTAAAATCGCACCTTCTTCAATATCATTCAACTCTACAACCTTATCTCCGCGATGATTGGAGATAAAGGAATGCCCATAAAAAGTTTGATTTCCCTCTAAACCAATCCTATTCGCGGCAGCAACTGGGATCACGTTACTAACGGCATGACCAATCATTGCGCGTTGCCAAGGATCTTTAGTATTGAGATTTGGCTCCTCTGGTTCTGAGCCGATCGCAGTTGGGTATAGCAAAATCTCTGCACCCATCAGTACCATTGCTCTGGCACATTCAGGAAACCACTGATCCCAACATATGCCCACGCCGATTTTACCGAAAGCAGTATCCCAAACTTTGAAGCCCGTATCGCCGCCACGAAAATAAAACTTTTCTTCATAGCCTGGCCCGTCGGGAATATGGCTTTTACGATAGACTCCCAATACTGAGCCATCAGCATCAACCATGGCGAGACTGTTGTAATAGACCTGCCCTGATTTCTCGAAAAAAGAAACTGGAATTACTACATTTAGTTCTTGAGCCAGCTTTTTAAAATGAGCAATCGTCGGATGATTTTCCACAGGTTGCGCCCAATCAAAAAAGCGATCTCGCTCTTCTCGACAAAAATAAGGGCTTTCAAATAATTCTGGTGGCAAAATCACCTGTGCACCCTGATGGGCTGCTTTGCTAACTAAGTCAGAGATCTTGGCAACATTATTAGCAACATCAGCATTTAGGGATGCCTGAATAACAGCGATCGTGATGTTTTTGGATGGTGACATAGGAATTATCCAAATTTGTAAGGTTTCGCCCCTGCTGAGCGAAACCTTACAAATTTGGGCTTGTAATTAATTAAAATAAGAATAATAGATTTTGGAAATCATGAAAAAAATTTCACTTTTGCTAATCAAGTTTTATCAACTCCTTATTTCACACTTGTTAGGCCCAAGGTGCCGATTCCAACCCACTTGTTCACAGTACACAGCAACTGCAATTGATCGGTTTGGTCTAGCGAAAGGAAGCGTAATGGGAGTAAAACGGATTTGTCGTTGTCACCCTTGGAATATTGGGGGTTACGATCCAGTTCCTGAAGACTATACATAGTAAAAAGGAGCGCTTTGCGCTACTAGCCTAAGCGATAACCAAAACCTCTAACGGTAACAATATGCTTGGGGTCGCTTGGATCAACTTCGATTTTTTCGCGCAACCATCGAATATGGACATCGACTGTTTTGCTATCCCCAACGAAATCTACACCCCAAACCTTTTCTAGGAGTTGCTCTCGTGACCAGACACGGCGAGGATGACTCATGAAGAGATCAAGCAAGCGAAATTCTTTAGGCGAAAGATTAATCTCAGTTTCTTTAATCGTCACGCGGCATTCATCGGGATACATGGTGATATCACCAAATTTGTAAACCGCAGCATTATTTGCCACAAAGTCGCGACGACTACGGCGTAGCAAAGCTCGACAACGAGCAACTAGTTCCTTCATGCCAAAAGGCTTGCTGAGGTAATCATCAGCTCCGACTTCCAAGCCAACAATCCGATCAGATTCATTACCCCTAGCGCTAATCATCAATACAGGGACATTATTGCCTTCGTGACGCAAAATGCGGCAAAAATCTAGTCCATTTATGGAAGGCAACATTACATCTAAAATTACTAAATCCAGCCTTGCTGTAGTTTTCGCAATTTGTAAAGCACTGTAGCCATCTTCAGCCAGTAGAATGCTATAACCTTCTTCACGCAAAGATAGCGCGATCGCCTCTTGAATAATCGCTTCATCCTCCACCACTAAGACAAAACCGACAGTGTTTTTAGCAGAAGAGGGAGGTTGTTCTGTTAGGAGCATAAAAAAGTTTTATTAGGTTAGTCTAACCGTATCCAATTTTACATTGATTGCTGGCGAATTATGCGGGAAGGTTAAATGTTTGCCGCACCTATGGTGACAAACTTCAAACTAAATTATGACAGTGAGAAATTAGGGATCAAGGATTTTGCGATATTTCTTAGGGCTTGATTAAGCGATCGCGCAATCTGGATATGGGGCTCGTCGGATTCAATTGGCAAAATCTGAGTCATGTTTCCCTGACTAAATTGTTGCATCACTAGATTTGCTGCTTCTAAACCAGTGACATAAGCTTTTTCCTGTGACCAAGAGCCATGATTAGTAATCACCCAGTCACCACTCATATATAAATTTGGGAAGCTGGTGATCGCTCCAAGCAAATGCTGATAACTACCAGGAGCAAAATGAGTCACGGCACGATGCAAACGAATTACGCTGCTGTCAACAACCTTAGCCGTCTCAAATTCTGGCAAACAGGAAGCAAGATATTTCTGGACGATCGCAATAATTTCCTGATTATCAAGGGGTAAAAATTGATTTGCATGATAAAAATCGACTTCGATTACGGAGCCTATCTCATCAGCATATTCATCATGGAGAGCATTGAGATCAAAAAATGTCCAGCCTGTAGTTACGTCAAAGCCAAAACAGGCATTGGATGGACGGGGAATATTGATTTTGCGATCGAACCATAGTCGCACCGCTAGTACATCGATCGCACCCAAGTTCATCAAGTTACGAAATTCGCTGCGCTTTTGCAAAGTAGGACTATTTGACACAATTTTCTGCATTCCTGAAATGCCCACGGAGAAGATCACCGCATCAGCATCAAAGCTTTCATCTCCACAAATTACCGCCGTAATTTTGCCAGAATCATCAACTCTTACATCACTAACACGTCGCTCGGTGAGGATTTTGCCGCCTAACTCTTTAATGCGATCACACCAAGGTTTAAAGATTTTTTCGCCAACAGTGCCGCGACACCAAACTACATCAAAATCTGCTTGATGTGCCAAGATGAAGTAATACAGCATTCCCAAAGCCGCCGCCGCCGAGCATTGCTCCCCAGTGGCAAAGAGACCGACTAATAGCATTGGCTCAAAGGATTCACGGTATAACCTTTCTGAGACACCATATTGACGGAATAATTCGCGGGCGGTCATGCCGTCATAACGTTTCCAAGCATCGTCGGAATTATCAAAATCCACCACTGCATACATCAGAGGCAACGCTGAGATGCGATCGCTTAAGGGCAATCTTTTAAATTGGGTATAGGCAAATGTCCCAAGAGGAGAAGGCAACCGTGGTAAGTCTTGAAAAATAGGTGACTCAACTTCTAATCCTGCGGGAGAATATTGTGCTGATCGCGTCCAAGCCGTAAATGGATCAAGCTCTAATTCTTTTACTAAGGAAAAAATATTGCAGTAAGGATACCAAAAGCCATGAATGCCAGCTTCAACAGATTTCCCCGCTTGAGTTTTCCAACCAGCAACTAGTCCACCTGCTTGCGCTCCCGCCTCTAGCAAGGTTACGTCATATCCTTGCTTTGTGAGTTGATAAGTTGCTCCTAGCCCCGCCCAACCTGCGCCAACGACGATTACTTTTGGTTTTTCTGTCATTTTTTATCTGAATGGCAATTTAATTTGGAAAGAAAAAACTCGCGTAGAGAGTTTTTTCTTTCCGAGAGTCTAAAGTCTTTTACTAATTTTAAACCCGTGCGAGTCGGTTCCGCAGGTATGCATTAACCCGTATGATTCTGCAAGTTGTCGAATTTCTTCGGTTTGACGTGGACTTGGCTTCCAAGGATCGCTATTGTCATAGCCATAGTAAGTTTCAATGCCATCAATTCCTAAAGCAGCAGCAGCAGGGATCAAGTCTTCAGGAGATCTCCTATATCTAGCAGGATGAGCAAGTACTGCCAAACCACCAGCCAAATGCATCGCCTTAATCACACTTATTGCTTGATAGTCCAGCCCAGCAGTAGATTTACCGTGCAAATAAGGATGCATTGCCTCATGTTGGGGATCAAATCCGTAGCCAAGAATATGCACTTCTGTAAAAATCAGACTGGCATTAACCTCGATCCCAGACCAGAGAGTTGGAAAAGATTGGGGATCATTGGATTGGCTAATTGATTTCTCAAGATATTGCTTGGCGATGTAATAGCCCGCGATCGCATGGTGATCGGTAATAGCAAGATCTGATATTCGCAAAGCGATTGCCTGCTGGATTAAATCCACAGGTTGCATTTTGCCATCAGAATACATCGTATGTAAATGGAAATTTAGCCTATGCGGACAACTCACGGCATCGACAGACGCGAAAATCTTTCGGAGCCTACTAGTTGCACTCGATTCTGATATCAATGATGGAGTTTGGAGTACCATGGCAAATCTCTACATAAGCAAATCTTTAACAATTCTTAATTTCTTAATCACAATTTTACCCATATAAGGGTAAGCATCTTGTACTTCTATCGATACAGATTCTAAAAAAAACTAACCGTCAAAATAAGCCAATTTACCTATATTTACTTCAATAATTGCTATCAAGAAAGTTAGCAACTCTAAGACATTAGGTAAATCCATTTAGTCTCCGGACACATTTGTTCCTTTAATACGACCTAAAAAGCAAACATAGTTTACAAAATTTAGGTTTATTGGTCGTACTGAACTTGCTCAATCGCATTGCAATCGAGATTTTGATCAGATGAATCGTAATAATTAGGTAATAATTGGCGAGTTTCGACTTTTCCTAAATTCGACTCTATTTCGGCAGTGATTGACACGCATTCGCTGCCAGATATATCAATCGCTCGTTCAACGATTTTTCCATCTTTCCCGATTAAGTACTCGATACGTTGATACTGCGACATGATGTATTAATTTTTCTCAACAATAACAATTACTAATATTCTAGCGTCTCTATATCAAAAATTGCAAAATGAAAGCAGCGCTTAACAACGTTTTTCATTTCTACATAGTTGTCGCCTATATAAATCTCAGAAGTAAGGGTCGGCACTCCGTAAAGTTGATTGTTACTCAGTTTCTAAAACCTTGCTAACCGATGTGCCATCTACCGCAGTGCCAAAATACCAAAGCGAAGCAGCAGCCTCGGCGCGAGTGACGGGCTTTTGAGGTTGCAGTAATGTCGTAAACCCAAAGCTGCGACGAATGTTAGAAATATCTCGCAGTTGCGCATCAGCATAGATTGCACTTAGCGCCTTCTCGCTAATGCGATCGCTATCTTTAAATCCCCAAGATTGCCTAACAGTTTCTAATGTGGCATTTGGTAGAGGTTGCCTGAGATCAAGTGGAATCTTCCACTGCACAAGTTCTTCGCGCAATAGAGGATCGTTTGGACGAAAAGGTTCGCCTGTTCCGCCGATTAGTCCTGCATTGGCTAAACCCTGAATAATTGCAAAGTCAGGATGGCTTTGGGGAATATCAGGGAAGCTGACACTATCGGTTGGTTGGGCAAGTCGAATTTGACGACTGGGTTGTTTTTTGTAAAGTCGATTATTAGTTTCTAATAGCCATCGAGCATATTCACGACGCGCAACTAATATATTGGGCTTAAATTCTTGCCCTGTTTTAGGAGCGATCGTTCCTAGTTTATTTAAGTCCCTAATCCAAGCTTTGAGAGGTGCCGGTGCTGTATCCAGATCAATAAATTGATCGTACTGCGGCTGGGAGTTCGTAAAGTTTATATAAAAAAGTTCTTTTAGTAAGTTTCTTTCTGTAATTGGCTCTTTAAGCAGGGATTGTAGAGCGAGCGCTTTCAATTGAGCAGAAAAGCGATCGCTATTAATAAAATTAACGGAACTGGCGGGAGAATTAGTTGGTTTTGGTTCAGGGTTTGCGGTTGGGTTTGAGGTGATGGGAGATGTGGCAAGCGGGGTCGGTTGAGGGGGCTTTTCACGGATCTGCTCAGGACTTGAAGGACTCGCAGGAGCAAGAGCCACCTCTAATGAGCTGCCAAGGTTTGAGCCTTGGCAAGCTGCAACAGAAGAAGATAGGAATCCTATAAGGATAATTCTGGAAATTTCTCTAAGCTTTAGCTTCATAACATCACCCTCATGAAGCCTTGCCATCAATTTCAACGAGATTAGGGCTAGGTGGTAAAAGTGGGACTATCGCTGGCAATACGCAGGCAATTTCAGGTCGGAAATTAGCATAGCGACTACTACGCACTGACATAATTTCTGCCTGAATAGCTTGAGAGCTTTCGCCTAAACATAGCAGTAAATGCGTAGTTAGCTCCAAGCTCGTCTCAAAGGTAGGGTGTACAACTTCCTTGGCTCCAAGTTGGTATAGCGTATCAATATCAGCATCTTTTTCAGCTCTGACCACAATATCAATTGATGGAGAAATAGAGATAGCTCTCTGCACTGCCAATCTAGTGGCGATCGGGTCAGAGATAGCAATTAACATCGATCGCGCATGGTCTATTTCCGCTTTTTCAAGCACAAAAGGGCTGGAGCAATTGCCATATAGATAGGGGATATTTTGCGATCGCAAGATTTCCACCTTAGACTCGGCATCCTCAATTACCAGTACAGGATAGCCCTTGGACTGCAACAAAGTAACAATGCCCTGTCCAATCCGACCATAACCGCAGACCACCACATGATCCTTAAGTTCGGCATTAGCAGAAAGCTCTTGGGGCATATCTAGCTTGTTCATCCAAGCTTTCAGGAATGGTACTTTTTCAAGCAATTCTAAAATCTGTGGTGTCGCCTTTAGCAAGAATGGGGTAATCACCAAAGTTACAGCCGTTGTCCCCAAAATCAGTAAGTACACACGACGCGAAACTAAACCTAGCTTCTGACCTTCGCTAGCGAGTACAAACGAAAATTCTCCAATCTGGGCTAAACCTAACCCCGCAAAAATGGCAACTCGCAAGGGATATCGAAAAATACTGACTAAAGGCACAACGATCAAAAATTTACCGATCATCACGATCGCGACCAGACTGAGAATTAACTCCCAGTTCTGAATCAGAAATACAGGATCGATGAGCATCCCGATCGCAGCAAAAAACAAAGTCGCAAATACATCTCGCAAAGGTTCGACATAGGTGAGAGCTTGATCGGCGTACTCCACCTCAGAAATCATCAAACCTGCGACGAATGCGCCCATTTCGATCGATAAGCCTAAAGACTCGGTTAGGAGCGCAATCCCTAAGCACAACACAATCACACTTAATAAAAATAATTCTCGGCTCTCGGTACTCGCTACCCATCGCAAAAATGGCGGAATCACCCAAATCCCTGCCGCGATCGCACCACCTGCAAATAATGCTGTCACCGACAATGCTTTGATAACTTCAATACCCACTGATTCAGGATGATCCAGCGCAGGCAAGACCGCCAACATCAAGCCCAAGGCAAGATCTTGGATAATCAACATCCCTAATGTGACTTGTCCCTGTGCGGACTCAGTGGCATTGGTTTCCATCAAGCTTCGCAGTACCACTGCAGTTGACGATAGCGACAAAATTCCGCCTAAGAAGATTCCTTGGGTTGGCGTCTCGACCCATCCTACAAATACTGATACAGCTGTGGTAAGGGCGATCGTGAGCAAGACTTGTAAAGTGCCACCGCCAAGGGCGATCGCTCTCACTTTATTTAATTGCTTGAGTGAAAACTCAACGCCGAGGGCAAACAGCAAAAAAGCAACCCCAAACTGAGCGAGGGTTTCTACCTGTATCAATTCTTTGATCAGCCCTAAACCTGTGGGGCCAACGACAATGCCGCCAAAGATGTAACCCAACAAAACTGGTAATCGCAGAGCCGCCGCCAGTAATCCGCCAAAGGAAGCAGCCGCAAGAACAGTTACTAAATCAACAATTAACCGAAAATCTTCTTGCACAGAAACCAACTAAAGAACGTTGCCACCTATACTTTAGCTTGGATTCAATCGATCAGAAAACCATATCAGCAATCGCACAAGTCATTAAATCGTTATTTCTTTAGCCATTACTTTCATCGGTTTCAATGTCATTGTTTACTTACATGGCTATAGCATTTGTAAATTTATAGATCTTGAACTTCTGACATGATTTCAACATTCAGCATTTTAAATATCCTGACAGATTTGCTGTGGTAAATGTTTAAGGACGCGCTGAAACGAGGTGGAATCTCTCAAACCATGAGACAAAATCAAAGCTCCTTGAATGCAAATCATCGCATCTTCACCTCGCTCTTTTGCCAATTTCTCATCTAATCCTGCAGTGACTAGAACCTTAGCGATCGTCTCTATCCATAGTGAAAAAGCTTCACGAATCTGTGAGTGAAACAAGTCATCACTAGACTGCTCCATCACCAAAACAGCCCAGAGGCAAGAATTTTGTCCCTCATTAAAAAATTTACCCACCTCCTCGCACATGGACTGAAATTTAGCGATCGCTGGCTCGGGGCGATTAAGAATTTCCAAAACACTAGCTTCTAGCCAATTGTTGACATGAGTTAGAGCGACCTCAGCCATTTCTGCCTTGCCTCTAGGGAAATGATGATAGAGGCTCGCCTTGCCCAAGCCAGTCTCTTGAGAAATTTTAGAAAGGGTTACACCCTCATAACCAAACTGGCGAAACAGCTTGAGCAAAGTTGGCACATGGGTTTGTTTAGACATAGATTTCTTATAGCAGGAGTGGTGGCGCTTCTCGCCACCACTCCTGTTTTGGGTTTAGCAATATTTACTTATTGACACTATACCGAACGAACGGTACAAAAAAATTAATTTTCATCACAAAAAACGAGTAAATTAATGATTAAGCTTCATGGTCACGAAATTTCTGGTAATAGCTACAAGATACGTTTGATGCTGTCATTACTCAATCTTGAGTACGAATGGGTCTGGGTCGATTTAATGAAAGGCGAACATAAATCGCCAGAGTATTTGGCTAAGAATCCTTTTGGACAAGTTCCTTTGCTGGTCGATGACGAAACTCAAATTGCTGATGCTCAGGCAATTTTGGTCTATCTAGCAAGAAAGTATGGTGGCGAACAATGGCTACCTACAGATGCCTTACCAATGGCACAAGTAGTTCGTTGGTTGTCAACGGCGGCGGGTGAAGTCCGTCAAGGCCCAGAGAATGCGCGACTCTTCTATCTATTTGGTGCAGGAACTAAGATCAACATTGAACGCGCCACTGACAAATCTCATTTCATTCTCAAGCAGCTCGATCAGCATTTGAGTACAAGAACTTGGCTAGAGTGCGATCGCCCCACGACTGCCGATATCGCTATCTATCCCTATATTTATGTTTTGAGTTGGATGGATCGATTTCAGAAACTTTCTGGCTATGTGCCTATGTTAGGAGCTTAAACCTATGCCCAGACAATTTGGCACGATCGCTTTCACTCCCGCAGTCAAAGCAATGCAAGAAAAAATGGGTTCCCGTGAGAATTACGAGCGCTTTGTGGCGAAAGGTGCTGACAATAATACGGTCACTTCTGAAATCGCTCAGTTTATTGCGAGTATGGAAGGATTTTATCTGGGGACTGTTACTTCCAATGGCTATCCTTACATTCAGTTTCGTGGCGGTAAGGCAGGATTTTTAAAGGTTCTCGATGAGAAGACTTTGGGCTTTGCTGATTATCGCGGCAATGTGCAGTATATCTCTGTGGGTAATCTTTCGGAACATGATAAAGCATTTCTATTTCTAATGGATTATCGGAATCGTCGCCGTCTAAAAATCCTTGGTCGCGCAAGGGTTGTTGAAGATGATCCTGTGATACTTTCTCAAGTCCAAGATCTAGACTATGCAGCTACTGTAGAACGGGCGATCGTTTTTGAAATCGAAGGCTGTGATTGGAACTGTCCGCAACATATTCCTGTGCGCTATTCGCAAGCAGAGGTAGATGCAATGCAAGCTAGAATTAGCGAATTAGAGCAACTTCTAGCTGAGGCTAAGAACTCATAATTATGAAACTCCGTGCAGATCTAAGAGAGCGTGTTGTCGTCGAAAGTGAATCCCTTGATTGGGTGGATTCTCCCATGCTTATCGCGGTTTTCAAGATAGTGAGGACAGAATTAAATAAGAACGGTCATAGCATCACAATGAGAAAACCATCCCAAAAGATCCTGCTTGGAGACGATATTAAATGCATCAGTGATAGCTTGATCTAGTTCTTGACGAGTGCGCGGTTGTCGAGAACGGACAAACTCCTTAATTTTTGACCATAAAAGCTCAATCGGCGATAGCTCAGGTGAGTATTTGGGTAGAAAAATCACTTTTGCGCCCACAGACTCAATAGCTTCTTTAACTTTTGCATTGAGGTGAACATTGAGGTTATCCATCAAGACTATCGCTCCAACCCATAAGACTGGTACAAGCATTTTGGTAATAAAGGTCATAAAGGCATGGATATCAGTTCCTCCTTCATAAGTCATGGTTGCTAATACTTGTTCAAGACAGATGGCGCTAATCATGGTGATATTTTTGCCTCGATTTTTGGGGCGACTACCATGCGCCCTCTCTCCAGACAAGGCCCGTCCAAACAATCTGGTCATACCACGATGTATACCTGACTCATCCAAAAATATCATCTGGGCTGGGTCCAGTTCCCACACTATTTTTTGATAATCTTGCCTCAACTGTTGCACTTCTTCTTTTAGCTGCTCATCGGCATGAAAAGTTTTTTTTTGCGTTTTAGCCCTACTTTTTTAAGTGCGCGACAAATCGTGGATAGGCTAACCTCTTTGCCTCTAATGCTTTTTAGCTCTTGGCTCAATTCTTCTAGGGTACTATCGCTTTTTTGCTCTACTTTTGCTTTGAGCCAGTCTAAATCTTCGGCATTTAGTTGTGGTTTTTCTCCCCCTCCATGGGGTTTAGCTCTCAAGTTTCCTGTCTGTTTGTACCGATTCAGTAAATTGTTTACAAATGTTTTACCTACTTCAAAGCGCTTCGCTAGTTCTCTGACCGATTGAGAACTTTCTTGACTGGCTTTGATAATGCATCTTCTCAAATCTTCTGAATATGCTGCTCCCATTTTTTCACCTTTAACTCCTTTTCCATTTTACTCCTTGTCCTTACTTTCTTGCAAACCGCGATAGTGTCCAGCGCCGAATGCTCGAACGCGATGGCGAAGAAGTGGCAAGGGCAACTTCAGTCGTGCGCTATGCTCCTAACAGTCATTTCTCAGCGCATACTCCCTTCCCAGTGTAAGATTAGGCAGAGAGCAAAAGGGAAAAAATGGATCGACTAGAAAGACTGAAAAATAAAGGATTAGATGAAAAAGAGTGGCAAAAGTCATGGGATAAGTATCAACAGCAATACATCAGAAAAAGGCTACAAGCAATCAAATATCTGTATGAAGGGAAATCCAGAAAAGAAGTGATCGCCAAAGTGGGTTGTGCCAGAGAGAGTATAGCGACATGGCTAGGCATGTATGATGAGCAGGGTATGAAGGGATTGACAAAATTGGTAAAACGGGAAAAGGTACAGAGTTTAAGCAAGGAGCAAAAAGCAGAGATGAAGGTGATGCTACTAGAGCAGAAGCCAACTACCTATGGTATTGACCGACAGATATGGACAGGAAAGATAATTCAAGAGGTAATTCGCCAGAGATGGCAAGTAGAACTGAAAGACAGTCGGATCTATGACATTCTCCAAGAGATGGGACTGTCACATCAAAAAGCACATCGTGACTCCGAGAATGCAGACAAAGAGCAACAGCAGAAGTTTATTGCCATAATTAAAAAAAAACTGCAAGAACTGAAACCTAGAGAAAGGCTAATCTTTTATGACGAATTTGCTGTCTATGATCGACCAAGTCTCTACTATGCTTGGGCTGAGCGCGATAGCAAACCAGAAGTCCCCAGTAATGAGAAATGGAAACGGAATAAAGTGAATGGGATGATATCAGTCGATGCTATAACTGGAGAAATCTATCTACAGTTAAACCTCAAATCAAAAACTGAAGATGTAGTCAAATACTTTGCCGAGCTATGCGAAGATGCCAGAAAAGAAGATGTCGAAAAGCTATTTATTGTTTTAGATAACAACTCAACTCATAAACAGAAGATGAAAAGGTTATTGGCTGAGAACCTAAAAGTCGCAGAAATTGACGATAAAATCCTCATTGAATTCATCCATACACCCGCTTACTCGCCATCACTTAATCTTGCCGAGTATGAAATCCATCTTCTACGATTAGAGAAGTTACATCACTTACCCTCAAATACAACTATTGCTGAAATTGAGGAGAAGCTAAAGGATGTTCATATTTTGATGAACTTAGAGCAGATATCAAAAACTTTAAAATACATTTTTCCTTTAGTCCCTCTGCCTATTCTTTGACTGGGAAGGGAGTAGCTGTCCTGTGGGGGGATTGTCGGTACATGAAATTTTATTTGTGCAACGGTTTTGCTTATTTTTCCTGCTTTTCCTTGCATTTTACCAGTTTTAGATCTCCTTGGAAACCATTGCTTGTATGCTTTTCTTGCTTTTTCAGCAAGCCCTAATTTATTTTCCTTAACTACTTATTATAGGGTTGGCGCATCTTGATATAGCGGTTTTCATATGAGTATGAGCAAAAATAGCGGTCTGAAATACATACAAAATTCAGGCTTTAGCTGCACGTGTTCAACTGAAAACCTCTAAATTAAAGATAAAGCGATCTTGACCCGCGCCACCTATAAGAATGCTGAATTATCTCTAACATTCATCCATTCTTAAACAGATCCCTGCCATAGCTTAACCTTCCATAGGTCTAAACCTTAACCTTCCATAAGTCTAAACCTTAACCTTCCATAAGCACATAAGTCTGTATACTCGGAATGTATTTGATTATATTTTTTGGTTTCTAGGTTTGTCGATCTAACTAAATTCAATTCGATGGCAGAGATTTTTGTCGTCAGGTTTTCTGTTGTCTAAGTGGAACCTTTAGCTTGCTGTCTCGATAGCTAAAGATCCTTAGGAGAACAATACCCAAAAACATCCAGAAAATTATCCTGAAACACAAAAAATATGGCTACCCAACCGAAAGTAATTTTGCTTTCCCTCGACGGAAGCACCTACTCGCTGCTCAACAGTTACCTTAATACCAATCAAATAGACCCCACCAAAGGCATAGGGTTGCTCAAGAGCCAAGGCGTATTTTTACCTAACACGACCATTACGCCTTCGCTGACGGCTCCCAGTCACATTGCGATCGCCACGGGTTCGACCGCTGCCAACAATGACATTAATTCCAACTCGTTTCACTTAATTGCCAATCCCTTTAATACCAATACCAGTGGTTTTGCCGCGCCCATCGGCGGTTATAACTATCAATTTGGCATCGACCCATCGGAAGACACGACTCCCACCGCTATCCCCCTGTGGGTGACGCTTCAGGAAGCAGGTAAGACGGTTGTTGCCGCTACGTTCCCAGGCGCGGATGGCTTTAACATCAAGTCTTCTACTGGAATTGTCCTAGACAAAAAAGAAGACCGCACCGTCAGTTACACGGTTCCATTTGGCGCTTTTGGTGGAGTCGGCGGTAGAGGATTTAGCCTCACCGCAGCCGACTTTACGGTCAATAACGCTCAAGCAGTAACCGGTCTTACAGCTCTAGGCAAAACTTCTTACAGTAAGGTCAAGGTTGCCAAACTTGAGACGATCGCGGCAACAGCTTTAACTGGTGGAAGTATTAGTGGTTATGACCTTCAATTGGCAGCGATCGATACCACGAATGACAGCGTTACCAATTACGACACTTTGGTGGTCTTCGATGCGAATGTTGGCATCAAAGGCGCTACGAGCCTGCCATCCACTGGTTCTGCTTTTATTAACATCGGCGACAAAAAATCCAGTTCGTTCTTTTTTGAAGGTAGCAACAATAAAGTCGGCACGGCTTTCTATGCCAGCACCTTGGCTCCCGATCTTTCTTCAGTCAATATTGCGAGATACTCGGCAAGCTATATTCCCCGTCCGATCGAAAGCCCCGGCGTAATCGCGAATGTTGATGACATCAATAACAACATTGGCTCTTGGGCACCCCAAGCCGATTTCCGTTTCCCCGAGCGCATTAATACTGGGCTTACCAAGTTTAGCGATGCCGAATTGGAAGCGATTTACGCCGATCAAGTTAAAACCTTCGTGGATTATCAAACCAAGGTACTGGTCAGAAGCATTCAGCAAAATCCGAATGCCGACTTGGTATTGGGCTATATCGAGCAGCCCGATGGTTCCGAACACCAGTTTTTAATTACCGATCCTCGCCAAGCTACCGATTTCACCAACCCAAATTCAATTTTGGCAGGTCAAGACCAAGCGAAAATCCAACGCTACAAGGACTATACCGTTGCCGCTTACGAGGCTGCCAACAATGCCGTGCAGAAGGTAATCGACACTGTGGGAGTCGATGCGAATGGCAGACCCAACACCAACATCATCGTCGTTTCCGATCACGGTTTTGCGCCTTTCCACACCGCCGTCAGCATCAACAATCTGCTCAAAAATTCTGGCGATCCGATTCTGTCTGACGCCACCAAAGTTCGGGCAGTCAGCAGCGGCCCAGCGGTGAATATCTATATTAATGTCAAAGGTCGCGAGCCAAATGGAACGGTCGAGCCTGCGGATTATGCGGCGATCCAACAAAAGATTTCGCAAGTTCTGCAAAACTTCAAAGATGCAAATCCCAACTACACCAATGGTGCGGCGAACGTATCGGTTTTTGATAAGGTCTACAGCCGTCCTGTTGGGGCAAATCCTACCGCAAACGATATTATCAATGCCAAGAATGATTTCATCGGACAAGATTCTGGCGATGTGTTTGCGCTGTTGAGCATCGGCTACAACTTTGATGGAACTCAGTCCACACCAGTCATTCGTTTGGGCGACCAAGCCGCAGCGACTCCCGTGTTTTCCGTGCCCAACTTCTACGGCGCTCACGGCTACGATCCGACCTTGCCCCAAATGCAGGCAATCTTTGCCGCATCAGGTCCCGATTTCGATCCGACCGCGATCGCGCAAAAGAGCATCAAAAACATCGATATTGCCCCAACGATAGAAAATATCTTGGGCGTAAAGCCAGCCGCTACAGTTCAAGGCACGGCGCTCGCGGGTGTGAATACCGACCTTTCGGGCATTGCTTCGGGCGACACCACACAAAACTCGACCGTCCTGTGGGCGAGAACGACGAACTTGGGCAAAGTCACGTTTGAGTTCTCTAAATATGCCGACTTCAGCGCGATCGCTGGTTCTCAGATCGCCACGGTCACCAATCCGCTGCAACCTGTAAAAGTGAATGTTTTTGGTTTGGACTCCAATACCAATTACTTCTATCGCGTCGTCGATGCCACGGGTGCGAAGCGGACGGGTACGTTCAGCACGGCAGCCGAGTTGGGCGAAAAAACAGGGCTCAAGTTTGGTGTCAGCGGTGACTGGCGCGGCGAACTTGCCCCTTATAATTCCGTCTCGAATGCCGATGATAGCAAGCTCAAATTCTTTGTTGAGTTTGGCGACACAATTTACGCTGACGTTGCCTCACCTGGCTTAAAGAATCCTGACGGAACCGAAAAAGCACAGGCTACAACGCTGAACGACTACCGTGCCAAACAAGCTGAGGTCTATGGCAGCCGCTTCGGACAGAATACTTTGGGCGATCTCAGAGCTTCTACTTCCATTTTGGCTACGATTGACGACCACGAAGTCACCAACGACTTTGCCGGTGGTGCGCCAATTAGCAGCGACAAGGGCGGCGCGAACGGATCGAATCGTTTCTTAGCAGCTTTCCCTAACGAAAACCCCAATACGCTGATTAATGACAGCAAGCTTTATGAGAATGGCTTGCAAGCCTTCCAAGAGTACAATCCCATTCAAAATCAGTTCTACGGACAAACTGGCGATGTCAAGACGGCTGGCGAACGCAAGCTCTATCGCTATAACACATTTGGGAACGATGCCGCGACCTATGTTTTAGACGCGCGTTCTTTCCGCGATACCGAGTTGGCCGATGTCACGAATCTCAACGACCCCGCCCAAGTTGGTAAATTCTTGACGCAATCCTTCGACCCCACGCGCACGATGCTTGGCAAACAACAGGTTGCCGATCTCAAGAAGGATTTGCTGGATGCCCAAACCAAAGGCGTGCTGTGGAAGTTCATTATGATTCCCGAGCCGATTGAAAATCTTGGCGTTCTAGCGGCAGGCGATCGCTTTGAAGGCTATGCTGCGGAAAGAACGGAAATTCTCAAGTTTATCGACGACAACAAGATTGCCAACGTGGTCTTTGTTTCCGCCGACATTCACGGCACTTTGGTGAACAACCTCACTTATCAAACCGCTCCCGGTCAGCCCCAAAAAGCCACTAGTGCTTTTGAAGTAGTGACGGGTTCCGTGGCTTACGACGCACCTTTCGGTCAGACCGTAGTGCAATTGGCTCAGCAAGTTGGCTTGATTAACGCCCAACAAAAAGCCTTCTACGATTCCCTGCCGATCGCTGGTGATGCCGACAGTATTCCCAACGACAAAGATGACTTCATCAAGCAAATCGTGAACGGTGGACTGAGTCCGTTCGGTTACGATCCGATTGGTTTGAATGACAACCTGCCTCAAGCGAATGGTTTGATTAACGCCAAATTGCTCCAAGGCGATTACATCGCGGCGCATACCTTTGGTTGGACTGAGTTTAACATCGACAAGCAAACCCAAAAGTTGACGGTCACGACCTACGGTGTCGATGCTTACACCCGCGCCCAGCTAGAGGCAAACCCCAGCCTAGTTACCAGCCAGAAGCCCAAGATCGTCAGCCAATTTGAAGTTGTACCGACTGCCACCGATTTGGAATTGAGTCAAGCTGTCAGTGCTTCTAATCCTGTCGTCGGCGAAAATGTCACGTTCACGCTGACAATTTCCAATAAGGGTTCGATTTCCGCCGATGGCATCAAGGTTGCCGATCTCTTGCCTAGCAATCTCAGTTTTGTGTCTGCCGTCGCTGGACAAGGTACTTACAACAACCAAACTGGTGAATGGAATGTCGGTGCGATCGCGGCGAATGGAACTACCACGCTCAAACTGACTGGCAAGGTCGATAAAGTCGGTGCCATTACCAATCAAGCTGAAGTTATTGCAGCAAATCAAGCGGATGTAGACTCGATCGTTAACAATCACAAAGCGACCGAAGACGACCAAACCGCGCTGACGATTAATGCATCGCCCAAAGTCACGCTCAAAGGCTTTGCTTCTCTGCCTGCTGACACCTTCGCACCTGGGCCATCATCGGGCAATTTCATCACGGGTAACACCAATGGCAAACCAGTTCCATTTGCCAGCCAACCCGTACAAGGCTTTAGTGCCGTCCAGTTTGGTAAAGATAATTCCTACTGGTTCATGCCAGACAACGGCTTCGGAGCCAAGAACAATAGCGCCGACTTCCTCTTGCGGCTCTATAATGTCGATCCCAGTTTCCGAGGCTACGAACCCGGTGGCGATGGCAGCGTGAAGATCTCGAACTTCATTCAGCTCTCCGACCCAGACAAAAAAGTTCCCTTTAAGATCGTTAACGAAGGAACGGCAGATCGGATTTTAACTGGCGCGGACTTTGATGTGGAATCCTTTGTCTTCGCTAAAGACGGCACAATTTGGATCGGCGATGAGTTTGGGCCCAACCTCCTGCACTTTGATGCGAAGGGCAAACTTTTAGATGCTCCTGTCGTGACGCCCAACCCAGTCAAACTAAACACCTTAGATGGCAAAGCTCCGATCGTAATCGGACATCGCGGTGCTTCTGGCGATCGCCCCGAACACACGCTTGCCTCCTATCAGCTAGCGATCCAGAACGGTGCTGATTTTATCGAACCCGACTTGGTCGTCACCAAAGATGGCGTTCTGATCGCCCGCCACGAACCCGATATCACGGGTACGACCGATGTAGAAAATCGTCCCGAGTTTGCCAATCGCAAAACCACCAAAATGCTAGATGGCGTTGCCGTCACGGGCTGGTTTGCCGAAGACTTTACTCTGGCTGAAATCAAGACTCTTCGTGCCGTCGAGCGCTTGTCCTTCCGCTCGCACACCTTTGATGGCGTGTTTGCAATTCCTACCCTCGACGAAATCATCGATCTGGTCAAACAGGTTGAGAAAGACACGGGCAAGAAGATCGGCATCTATCCAGAAACCAAGCATCCTACCTATTTCGCTGAAAAAGGCTACAACACCAGCCAATTGCTGATCGACAACTTGAAGAAAGACAACTTCACCGACCCCAGTCGCATCTTCATCCAATCCTTTGAGGTGGGCAATCTCAAGGATCTGCACGACAACATCATGCCCCAAGCTGGCGTGAAGATTCCATTGGTGCAACTTCTGGATGCCGACGACGTACGCGATGACGGTTCGCTGATCGAAATCAAACCCTACGATTTTGTCAAGAGTGGCGACACTCGTACCTACGGCGATTTGCGCACGGCGGCTGGTTTGCAAGAAATTGCTACCTATGCCGATGGCATTGGGCCTTGGAAGCGCATGATCGTTTCCGTAAAAACCGTAGACAACAACGGCGATGGCATTGCCGACGATTTAAATGGCGATGGCACGATTAACGATGCCGATAAGGTGACGCTCGCGCCCACTTCCTTGATTCAAGACGCTCACGGTGCAGGTTTGGTCGTACATCCCTATACCTTCCGCAACGAACCCCGTTACCTAGCTTCCAACTACAACGGCAATCCCGAAGCTGAATTGCAACAGTTTATCAATTTGGGTGTCGATGGATTCTTTGATGATTTCCCAGGTACGGGAGACTTGGTGCGCGATCGCATAACATCTCCAGTCGTGCGTTCTCCCCAAAATCCCGACGTGCTCAAACAGCCCAGTTTTGGCACCTTAAACGGTCAGGCTCCATTGGTAATCGGTCATCGCGGTGCGGCGGGCGAGCGTCCAGAGCACACGCTGGCGGCATACAAGGTCGGCATCGCTGGCGGCGCAAGCTTCATCGAACCCGATTTGGTCGTCACGAAGGATGGAATTCTGATTGCCCGTCACGAACCGATGTTGGCTGTTCTCAATGCAGATGGTACGGTCAATACCACGAATACCAGTACGGATATTTACCTGCGTCCAGAATTTGCGAATCGCAAGACCACCAAGATTTTAGATGGCGTATCTGTAACGGGTTGGTTTGCCGAAGATTTCACGCTGGCTGAAATCAAAACGCTGAATGCAATCGAACGTCTCCCAGCCCTGCGCGGCACGGCTTACGACAAGGATGGACTCTCAGTTCCCACCTTAGATGAAGTAATCGCCTTGGTGAAACAGTACGAACTAGAGACGGGAATTAAGATTGGTATCTACCCTGAAACCAAGCATCCCACCTACTTCGCGCAACAAGGCTTCAACACCAGCCAACTGTTGATCGACAACTTGAAGAAGAACAACTTCACCGACCCCAGCCGCGTCTTTATCCAATCTTTTGAAGTCAGCAACCTGCAAAACCTCAAAAACTCGATCATGCCTGCGGCGAATGTCAACATTCCGCTGATCCAACTGACCGGAAATTCTGGCAGACCCTACGACTTTGTCGCCAATAACGACAGCCGCACCTATGCCGATTTAGTCAGCCCCAACGGACTGAAGGAAATTGCCAAGTATGCCACAGGAATTGGCCCCGACAAGCGCCAAATCGTTCCCGCTAGCACCGTTGACAAAAACAACGACGGCAAGCCCGACGACCTCAATGGCGACGGACAGATTAGCGATGCCGATCGCGTGTTGGGAACTCCCACGACTTTGATTCAAGATGCGCACAAAGCGGGTCTATTGGTTCACCTTTACACGCTGCGCAGCGATTCCTTCTTCCTCGCATCCGACTATCAGAACGACCCCACCAAGGAATACAAGCAGTTTATCAACCTCGGCGTGGATGGCTTCTTTACGGACATCCCCGACACGGGGCGATCGGTATTGGTCAACAACTACTTTGCTGGGACTGGTTACGTCGATGGCACCAAGCCCTACTACGGCAACTTGATTGTCTCCAACCTTGGCGGTTCGCGCGGTTTTGAAGGATTGGCGATCGCCCCCGATGGCAAGACCTTATATCCTTTACTCGAAGGAACTGTGTTTGGCGATCCGGCAGATTCGCTCAGAATCTATCGCTTTGATGTGGCGTCCAAGCAGTTCGTAGACAGACTTGGTTTCTACCGCAAAGAAATTGCTTCCAACTCGATCGGCGATTTCACCGTGATCAACGAAAACGAGTACTTGGTAATCGAGCGCGACAACGGTCAAGGCGCTACCGCTAAGTTCAAGAAAATCTACAAGGTCGATTTATCGAAGCTCGATAAAGATGGCTATGTCTTGAAAGAGGAAATTGTCGATCTGCTGAATATTCAAGACCCTAACGACTTGAATAAAGATGGCAATACCAAATTTACCTTCCCCTTCCAAACCATCGAGAGCGTATTGGTTCTAGATGAGAAAACTATTCTCGTTGCCAATGACAATAACTATCCATTCTCCGTGGGTAGAGGTCCAGGCATTGACAACAACGAGATGATCGTGCTCGGTCTAGACAAGCCTCTGAAACTTGCAGCTCCCAGCCTCGCTAAAGTTGGCGATGACACGTTCAAAATCTCTGGTGTGGGCGCGAAGCTCAAACTGGATGTTTCCATTACTAATGTCAACTCCAAAACCGTCAACGAATTGGGTTACTTTGTCGTAGATGATGCTAGTGGCAAAATTGGGAACTTGCTCCCAGGTTCGAGAGATTATCTCAAAGCCGCTCTAGAAAAATCTAAGGTGATTTTCTCAGCGCTTTCCAGCAATCCTGTCGGATTCAATCAAAAGGATCTCGATCGCATCTTGGAATTAAATACGGGTGAAACCGTCAGGTTCTATGTGGTTCAGAAATCTTCTACGGATGAGATCCTGAAGTCAGGCAAAACCAATAAAGTGATTTTGTCTTCGGTGGAAACGGCGAAAGACAACGGTTTTGAGATTAAATTCAAGAATCTCCTCAACGTGGACGTTCGACCTACTAGTACATCCTTACCGTTGGGTTCGGCTTTGCAAGGAAATTCTCAAGCTGAAGTGTTCGACCTGCGCTCTGTCGATCGGAACGCAACGGTTAAAGCTAATTTCACGGTCAACCGCGAAGCTTCCTACGATAGCTTGGTTGGTTTCTACCAAGTGCTCGACGAAAAAGGTGGTATCGACACCAATGGCGATGGCATCGTCGATCTATTACCAGGTCAAGCGGGTTACGCCAAAGCGGCAGTTCGCGATCGCTTGGTAGGTGCTGACCTGCGAGTGAGCAACAATGGCACGGCAACATACAAAGATATCGATTTCAAGGTCGGAACTATTTTCGCGCCGTTTATCATTATCAACGGTGGAGCCGATCAAGTCTTCAACGGAGAAGCCGATGTCTACTTCTCTTACCTAGGGGCAAATGTTAACAAGGTGGATCACATCCGCTTGTTAGGCAACAACACCTTTGGTTTTGAAGATTTCCGTGGCGGCGGAGATCGCGACTTTAACGACATGATTGTTAAAGCCGATCTGAGACTTGCCTAGTCTGAGTTCGCTGCTTTAGCGAATATTCATCCTTCTTAAAAGCATCCTGCCAGTTTTAACTAGCAGGATGTTTTTTGTGGCGCTGTAAAACTAGTCCCCAACACGGATACTATTTCGGCGGAATCGGTTCACGCCGGACACAATAGTATATAACCCAAGTTGCTAACTATTCATTCAAAACTAGAATTAAAATAAAAAATGATAGATTTTTATGCAAAAAGAGCGTTGTTCAGCACTTAGAGAGGCTGTTTTTAACTTGTTTTGAGACGTTTTTTATAGGTAGCAACTTGGGTTATATAAGAAAAACTCTTTTATACTTGAGTTTGGCTATAGCCAAACTCAGTAAGGGCTAAGGCACTCCCTAACCATGCGATCGCCTACTGACTATGTGAAATACACTCTATAGCAGTTTTCACTTCAGAACATGCAAGGGATATAGGATCAAAGCTGTCTATAGCAAGGTTTTAACTATACTCTTTTCAGGTAAATGGCTTTTTTATGGATTCAGGTGAGGTGTTACTGATCCACCAAATGACATTACCAGAAGTAGACTGTTGGGATCTACCTGGTGGTGGGCTAGAACCGCACGAGACCGTTCTAAATGGTCTGCGACGCGAGATTCAAGAAGAGACTGGTATACTTCCTTTGAAATAAATCAATTGTTGACTGTAACGGATAGCTTCTTCCCAGACCCTTTAATGGCAGGTCGTTTGCTGCATAATGTCAATATTATTTATCAGTCCTGTGTAGATAGGAAGTCCTGCATTTTGAGCAGTTTCGATCCAGAAATTGGTTCAAAAGGAATCCAATGGATACCCATCAATACGATTACTCCTGATATTTGTTCTATCCGTTGTTGGCAAGCTCTGACAGCATTTGGCGGCGCTAAACAAGACCATCTTCTTAGCCTAAATTATTTGTGAAATCCCCTATGATTTTAGTTGCTGTTTTAATGGCGCTAAAACCATTTGATGCAGGTGATAGCGAAAATCTGGGGCTAAATGTTTCTGTCGTGGCGTTTCCCAGTTCTCTAGCGCCTTAAGGCGATCGTCCTGAATTGCCTGTTTGTAGAAGCAATACCAACGCCTGTAGGAATGCCAGTCCATTTAAGTATTTTCTCGCGTAGCTCCGAGCAAAATCCCATCATTCCATCAGTTCCCAAATGCGCGAAGCCCGACAAATCTAAAAAGCATTCATCAATCGAATAAATCTCGACTTCTGGCACAGATGCAAAAAGCACATCATAAAAGCGATGGCTAAGATCTCCATACAACTCGTAGTTTGATGAAAGTGCGATCGCTCCAGCATTTTGAAGTTGCTGTTTGTATTTGTGATAAGGCGCACCCATCGGAATACCCAATGCTTTTGCTTCAGGCGATCGGGCTACGATACACCCGTCATTGTTCGACAGCACAACCACGGGCTTACCCTCAAGCGATGGGTTAAAAACTCGTTCACAACTTATGTAGAAGCAATTGCAATCAAAAAGAGCAAATATTTGATATCTGTACGAAAATCTTATTCTAGCAATTTCGATCTAAGATTGGGTACGATCGAGCGTGCAAAAAAGAAGATGGATCTCAAGTTTTTGAATTACAAAGAAAACTCACCTAGAGATTTATTGGTGGTTTTGAGTAAGCAGTCAAATTTGAGATACCGTTAAGAAAAGATTAGAAGCACCGAAAGATATGTCACAAAGTAAAGAAACAATAGTTTTGGTGCTATCGATGCTAATCACAGCAGGTGTAGCAGGTGGTGGTTACTGGTACTTTTCACAGCAAGGGAAGCAAGTTCAGTCACCGCCAACACCTCAATCAACCACCCCAGTAAACTCAAACAATCCCCAAAATAACCCTGTATCACCTATAAGCCTGAACTTTGATACATCTTTACCGAATCCCAGTATTTTGAGTATTGACGGTAGTACAACAATGGTTGCCCTCGTCAAAGATTTGCGTAATGCTTATAGTCAAGTTAATCCTAATACTCCATCAACCTACGGTGTCCCTGACGGAAATCCTACTGGTTCGAGCCAAGGCTTAAAAAATTTGATTAATGGCTCTGTAGCAATCGCGGCAACTTCCCGGCCATTGAAACCCGAAGAGGCAGAAGCTGGTATTCAATTAGTACCAATCGCTAAAGATGCGATCGCTGTAGTGATCGGCATTAATAATCCGTTTAAAGGTGGATTAACCATAGAGCAAGTACGCGATATTTATCAGGGCAAAATCACAAACTGGTCAGAGGTTGGCGGCACAAATTTACCGATTAAAGTAATCAATCGAGCTTCGTCAAGTGGAACGAGACAAGCTTTCCTCGATATCGTTTTGGCAGGGCAACAATTTGCTCCTGATAGCGCTAACTTTATTACATGGAAACTAGACGAGACGACAGCAATTTTGCGCGAACTTGGAGATTACGGTATTAGTTATGCAACTACTACTCAAGTAGAAAAGCAAGAGATCGTGAGGATTTTACCGATTACTGGTGTAGCCCCAACAGATATTGATAGCGTGAAGGCTGGTAAATACCCCATCAGTCGTAGTTTATTTTTAGCGGCGAAGAAAACAACTAGTCCCGTTGTCAAACAATTTATCGAGTTTGCACTTTCTCCACAGGGGCAACAAATTGGGCAGAATCTGGGATTTATTTCAGTGAAATAAATCCCAGATTGTAAATTAAATTTCGTAAAAGACAAAGTTCATAAACTGTAGTAACTTATGGGCATCTCTATTACTCACTTCTCAGTCAAGAATTGGTGTTGTCTATTTTTTAGGTGGAATGGAGTAATTCAAAATTATTGAGAACACAAACAAAAAAGCCGAGATAAGAGCGACTTCTTTGTTTAAGGATTAGGTGGACACCAAAACAGATTTTGGCTAGAAATACCTAGAGATTTCAAAATCTCTCGCATGGTTTTAGTACATTCCATCCAATATTCTTGGCTGTCATACATCCCATCAGGACTGAAATGGAGATTGCAATGAAATAAATAGGGGATATCCACAAATTCATCCGATATTTGCTGAGAAATAAGAAGAACTCGAAAGGGCTTATCTTTGCATTTAAACTTTAATTTCTCAATTAGGTCTACGACATAGTCGCGATTAGTCACACCAGTTCGCACAAACAGAAGCTCATCGGCATGACCGAGGGTATATAAAAATCGCTTAACACGAGCGGAATAACGAGTTCGCATTCGCTCAAATATCGGCTGCATATCGCTGATCGGATCTTCCGAGTCTTCAACTTCATGGGCAAATGATAGCCCTGACCATTTGGAGTGATAGATTCTTCTCTCCTCTGAATTGTAATGTAAATAAGCAGGATTGCACATGTCATTGAAATCATTGACGACTATATCAGCGACATCTCCCAAATTAGTCGAACGAGTTAAGTCAAAGGGAAATGCGGGTCCATCATATTCCATTTTGTATAGCAACATCCGCGCTGCACAGCGATCGCCTAATGGCAAAATCGCAATACGGTTAATCTCTGACAATTTGCATTTATATTGGAGTAGCATCGTTGATTTCCCTGGAGCCTTGACTCGGCTCTCTAAGCCATTCTGGGCAATCATCATTGTCCGAAATGCTGCTTCTGGATTGGCGGGATCGTGATAAACTCCCGAAGGCATGGCTGCTAGTGCCGACCGAATCTCTCTCCACATTGGATGAATATTATATTCTTCATCAGATTCATTGATAATCCGAATCTTGCGATCGCCTTCCTTAAGAATCCCTAGATGACCATCATAGTAAAGGATTTCTGCATTTTGGGGGGCAAAAAGCTTAAGGGCTGAGCAATATTGCAGATCGATCCCAATCGGAATCTCAACTGTATTATCAATTGATCCGTTAAATCCGACTGAAAGCAATGGGAGTATGCCTAGTTCATCATTTTTAGCGACATACGCCGTACCAAAAGTTAAATCAGCTTTGCGCTTCAGTGCTTCTTGCAATTCCTTCCAAGTGGGAGTGATGTTGTAAGCATATTCAGAATTGTTAATGATTCTCAAAGTCTGACATTCGGGGTTAGCAAATACTTGAAATCCATATTTGTCATCATAGATAGAAATTTCGGCGGTGCTGCTGTTAGTCGATCGTAAGTGAAGGAATTGAGATCGCTGTTCGCGATCAATCTTAAACATATTGAGGTCGATTGCCTCAAACATTAGTTTATGTCCAGCGGTATTTGGGTGTGCGACATCCAGAGATATACCAGATTTCCAGCCTCCATCGCCATCATCCAAAGCATCTAGCCAGTCGAGAATGGGAACGCCCCAACGCAACATCCGATGGTGGGTATCACGCAAAAGCCAGTTATGTTCTGGGTTGTAGTCTCCATTGGGGTATAGACCACCAATCACAGGTACTGCCCCTAAATCTTGGGTCATTTTAATCAGTTGCTGTAACCCGCTTTCATAACGTCGCTGGACAGCACGTCGATCGTGGGGGCGACAGTAGGCTAAACCTTCGTTTCCTAAAGATAGCGAAATAATTACCAGATCTGGTTTCTCAGGTACAACGACTGAAGCGAAGCGTTCAATTGTACTGCTGACATTTGCACCCAGTTGGGATCGGTTGATCAATTGATGACCAAATTTTTCCTTTAGAGTTTGCCCTAGTTGATTTGCCCAGCCTTTTAGCAACCAAGCACTACAACCCATAGCGACAGAACTACCAATGACTAATACTTTGAGTCCATTTTGTGAATATGTTTCAGGTTTTGCCTCTGGCTCTGAAGCGATCGTATTTTCTAGATATCCATAGGGGAATGGGTGGGCATTCCCAAATGCAAGATCATCAACAATGATTGTCGAAGTTTTGGAGCCAATATGCTCTATTTCAATAGGAACCCAGCGATTAGTCTCTTTTTCGCATTCCCATTGCGCCTTTCCACTAGCATCAATTCGTACATACTTATATTCGATTTTATCCTTAGAATTGGGCAAGGATATAGGATCGATTTCCACATCTACCCACCAAAATGGGTAGCGATCGGCAGATGTCTGCAAAAGCAAATACTTTTTGAAGTCCCACGATCCAAATTTAGAAATCGAGCCGACAACACCAATCATTTCCCCATCTTGAGTGGGTGCTTTTAGCTGAAATCTATACATAGATAAGTCGTTTATAGATTGTTAAATATCAACTAAAATTTCCTAGGACGACAATTAAATTGCGTAGTTGATAAAAGAAAAAATAATTAACGCCATGGCAATTGTTAATTAATTGAGACAACGAACATACGAATGGATAAATTAGAGAGTAGAGAGTTCTATCCTAAAAATATAGACTTCAAAACCATAAATGATGAAGAATTTCAGAAAGTCGAAGATTTTATGAATCACAGACCAAGAAAATCACTTGACTATCGTAAACCTTACAAAGAATCCTCAATTTCATCAGATATCGATGCACTTCACATTTGAATTGGCGCAAATTATTTAACCAAAACGTCCACTGACATAATCTCTAGTTGCAACTTTTTGAGGACTTTCGAAGATTTCTGAGGTTTGATTATATTCTTCAATAAATCCAGTTCGCTGTCCCTTTGCATTAGATTGAACGTTAAAAAAGGCGGTGTAATCAGATGAGCGAGCGGCTTGTTGCATATTATGAGTCACAATTATAAGGGTATAATCTTTCTTCAATTCCTGCATTAACTCTTCGATTTTTAGAGTTGAAAGAGGGTCAAGAGCAGCGCAAGGCTCATCCATTAAAATTACTTCTGGTTGAACTGAGATAGCTCTGGCAATGCAGAGACGTTGCTGTTGTCCCCCAGACAAATCGGTTCCCATAGCCTTAAGTTTATCTTTTACGTCATCCCATAATGCCCCACGCCTAAGAGAACTCTCGACTAATTCATCCATATCACCCTTATAGCCCAATAGGCGAGGACCAAAGGCTATATTGTCATAGATGGTCTTTGGGAAAGGGTTTGGCTGCTGAAATACCATCCCGATCTGTCGGCGCACTTCAACTGCATCAATATTGGGCGCATATAAATCCTGACCGTGATAGAAAATTTTACCGTCTAAATGAAAAGATTTGATCAGATCATTCAAGCGGTTAAAACACCGAAGCACAGTACTTTTCCCACAACCTGATGGTCCAATGAATGCAGTAATTGCATTTTTCGGTACTTCGAGATTAACTTCTTTTACTGCCAGAAACCTTCCGTAATAAATGTTAACATTTTCTGTACGGAAGACCATATCAGTTTCAATCGAATTATAAGGATTAGCATTCATAAGTTTGTGTGGGAAGTAAAAGGAAAGTGGAATAAAAGTAAGATAAACCGTTCGATACTCTAGACATGCATAATATCTGAGAAAATGCTAGGCTTTGCGTGTTACCCAACGAGCCAGAAGGTTTGCTACTAATACCATCACCACTAATATGAGTGCAGCAGACCAAGCAAGATCCTGCCAGTTCGCAAAAGGGGTAATCGCAAAGTTATATATCAATACTGACAAGGTAGCAGTCGGGCGGGAAGGATCTAAGTTCCAGAAATTACTAAATAACGCTGTAAAGATAATTGGAGCCGTTTCCCCAGCCGCACGTGCAATTGATAAAATTATACCAGTAATAATTGCTGGGAGCGCTGAGGGCAGAATAACTCTTAGAACTGTCTGGTAGCTTGATGCTCCTAGCCCGACAGAAGCTTGACGCAAGATATTTGGTACCGACTCAAGCGCCTCAGAGGAGGTTCTAACAATGGTTGGCAGCATCAATATTGCCAACGCAAAACCAGCTGCCATTGCCGAATAAGAACGAGTTGCCAATACAATGAGTCCATAGGCGAATACGCCCATAACTATAGAAGGAACTCCACTCAAAACATTAGTGATGAAGTTGATTGCCATTGCGATTTTAGTGTCTCTAGCAAACTCAGAGACATAAATAGCTGCTAATATTCCAAACGGAATACTAATTAGTGAACCTATACCAACGGTCATGAGGGTTCCGACTATTGCATTGCCAAAGCCTCCAGAATAGAACTGAGCATTTTCGCGGGGGAAGGGAGGTGGTGGTAATTGGGTAAATAACTGTGGGCTTAATCGAACCGAACCCTTGGAAATAACGTAGAAAAGAAGCGCAACCAATGGGATTAGGGCTATAATCGCACAAGCAAATACTAGGAAAGTCATTACGTTAGAGAAAATTGCCTTGGATGAGATAGTTTTCTGTAAGCTTCTTCTTTTCTTGCTGGATATAGGAAGATCTGAGGGAATCATAACAAATTAGGGATTAAGTATGGTAAAAAACTAAATGAAGTAATTTGTTTAAAGTTCACAATTTCTTGATTGCAACTTTATTGACAATCATCTGAGCAAGAACATTTACCAATAGCGTTAGAAAAAATAAAATTAGAGCCGCATACATCAAGGCTGATACTTGAAGACCAGATGCTTCTGCAAATTGGTTTGCCAACAAAGCTGAAATAGTTGAACCTTGAGAAAATATGGATGTAGATGGACGGTTTGCATTTCCAATCAACATTGTTACTGCCATGGTTTCTCCCATTGCTCGACCCAATGCCAACATTACTCCACCGATGATTCCTGAAATAGCAGTTGGAATGATTACCTGAGTGAGAGTTTCCCATCGTGTTGCACCTAACCCATAGGAAGCTTGGCGCAGGGTAGGATTAACAGCTACGAGAGCATCTCTAGAAATGGAAGCAATAATAGGTAAAATCATTATCGCTAGAATTATCGAGGCAATATATATGCCCCGTCCCGTTGCTTGCGAACTGAAGAATGGAATCCAACCGAAGGTTTGATAAATCCATACCATTGGATCTTGCAGAAATGGAGCCAGAACAAAAATGCCCCATAAACCATAAATTACGCTAGGAATTGCTGCCAGTAACTGCACCATAAAAACTAAGGGCTGTTGGAGCTTGGGGGGCAAAAAGTCTTCACTCAGAATAATCGCAACACCGACTCCAATTGGAACTGCTAACAGTAGAGCGATAAATGAAGTAACAAGGGTGCCATAAATTTGCGTCCAAGCTCCGAATATATTTTCCACTGGGTTCCAACGAACACTTGTAAAAAAGTCAATGATTCCAAATTTCTGAATTGCTGGAATTGCTTGTCTCCCAACCTCAAATGCGATCGCAAGTAAAACCAGCACGATGCCAAAACCAAATATTGCTGTTACCCATTTAAAGAGAATGTCTACGTTGCGTGATAATTGTGAACGCTTGTAGGACATTCCTGTGTTTTTAGCTATTGCTAGCGACATGATCTTAAACCTACATTTTGGTAAAGCAATTAAATTTAAATACACTTATAACCGATTTATCTAATATTTTCTGTACCATCAGCAACTCAAAGTAATGATACCTATAGTTGCTGAAGTACAAAATTATTTCTCTACAATCGTATCAATCTTGGCTTTAACCTCTGCCACGAGAGAATCGGGAAGTGGAATAAAACCTAGTTCTGTTGCTGCGGCTTTACCGTCTTTCAATGCCCACGTGAACAATTCCCTTAGTGTTGAACCTTTTGGTGCGGGATAGTTTTCATAGAGCAAAATGTAGGTCAAACTAACAATCGGATATGCCCCTTTACCAGCTGGATCGGGGACAGAAATCACAAATTTTTCATTTGGTTTCTCACCATCGAATGCTTTTGCGGCAGCTTCTGGCGCAGGAACAATAAATTCTCCTGCTTTATTTTGCAAGGTAGCCATCTCAAGCTTGTTCTCACGGGCATAGGTAAACTCTACATATCCAATACCACCAGTAGTTTGAGTAATCGATGCAGTAACACCTTCGTTACCTCTCGCACCCGTCCCTGTAGGCCATTCGATGGATCTCCCTGCCCCTGCTTTCCAGTTAGGGCATGCTTTTGTCAAGTGGTTAGTGAAGATTGCAGTAGTTCCACTACCGTCAGAACGAAAGACAAATGTGACTGGAGTACTAGGAAGTGTGACTCCTGGATTATCTTTGATAATTGCTGGATCATTCCAAGTTTTAATTGAGCCATCTGCTATACCACAGAAAGCTTCACGGGAGAGTTTCAGGCTTTTAACGCCTTGAAGATTGTAGGCAAATACAACGAAAAGCCCTGTAGTAGGAACTTGAATCATCTTTCCACGTTCTTTAGGAAATTTGTCAGCATCCTTCTCTTTAATTGGGTCATCTGTTGCACCAAAGTCTACAGTTTGCGCTAAGAACTGGTTGATACCTGCTCCGCTACCAATTGACTGGTAACTGACTTGAACATTTGGTTTTACCTTCCGATAGTCAGAGAACCAGCGCTGGTATAGTGAATTTGGAGCTGAAGCGCCTGCGCCACTAATCGAAACTATACCACCACCAGTAACTTGGGTGCCTGGGGCAGTAACTTGGGTGCCTGGGGTGCTCGGACTAGGAGCACAAGATGTAATAACTGCTGTCAGAGCGATTAGACTTGAGGGAAATAGCAAACTATTTAAGTTCTTCATGAAGCGCATAATTCAATTTTTCTCGCAAGTTTTAGTTTAGCCTTAAACTAGTCAATCATAATTTTAATATGGCAAGTTTATCGCTTGGTTATGAAAAGATTAAGATTAGATGAAAGCAAAGTTAAATTCAATCTATATTTTCATTTTAAGCTATTCAGTTGTAATATTCAATTGACAAATTAGATTGTCCAAGGTGCATATCCTTAAACTTGCGATTAGGTATAATTTCAAACATCGAATAAACTTGCGATTAGGTATAATTTCAAACATCGAATAGTAATGTTTTATGTACTTGATTTGCGTCTGTTGATGCGCTATTCCTCGGTCTGCAAACATTAGCAAACAGTAGTCTATTGCTTGTGCAATTAAGACCGACGTAACAATTACTGGCACAATAGATTTAGTGATGATGTTTTGTGATTGAGAATGTCATTACCCCTTATTCCTTTTCTCTAATTCCTTTTTTGCTTCATTCTTGTCCAAAGTCCAATGATTTAGGAATTATTATTTATTCATGTTTGAAACTATTTTTTGGAATGCTTTTGTAACTGGAATCATCAGTGCATGTTCAATGCCCTTGGGGTCTATTACCTCTATCTTTTGGCAGCCACGAAATCGAGCATTGGCTTTTCTGATTGCCTTTGGTGGAGGCGCTCTATTAGCTGCATTGGTGATCGATCTAGTCGGGAGTGCGAAGGAAAAAGGTCATCTCTTAGAGTTAATTATTGGTTCAATTATTGGAAGTTTATTTTTTAGTTTAGTTGATCATATTGTCAATAAGTCAGGGGGCTTTTTGCGGAAGCCTTCGACTCTGTTGACCTATCTTACCGAACAAGAAAGTCTTCGTTTTGAAAAAAGAATTACACAATTAAAACGCCTCAGTTTTTTTAGTAATTTACCGCAACACTGGCGCAAAAAAATTACTCAATTTTTTCGAGTAGCAAACTATCCGAAAGGATTCACTCTCTATCGGCAAGGAGATCTCAGTGAAAGCCTCTATATTATTGATGCTGGTCGCCTAGATTTGCTAGATCCCCAAGCTGAATTGATGCCCTTAAAGCACCTCAATCCTAATGATGTTTTTGGGATGTTGGCATTTTTAACCGGATGCCCACATCAAACGGTTGCAGTTGTTGTTGAAGATTGCCAATTGGCTGTTTTGACCCGCACAGATCTTGAAGAATTGCTAGAAATTTCTCCCTATTTTGTCCAGGCAACCCTGCGATATATTCAAAGTCAAGAAGTTGTTGATTATCTCCAAAAACGACAGGGATTGAATCAGCTAGAAGTGAAGGAATGGACTCATTTAGCAACGGATTATATTCAACGAGAGAGGAAGATCTTGGCGGCGGTACCTTTAGAGCAGAAAGAAGCTGAATTTCTGCATTATGCTCGTCAAATTCGTAGATTCGATATCTTTACTTATCTTCCTCAAAGTGATCTTGAAGAATTTGCCGCTCGGTTAATCTATCGAAACTATCAAAGTGGTTCTCTTTTTTTTCAACCCAATGAATTGTCCGACAATTTGTATTTTCTACATCAAGGTCAAGTCGAAATTTTCTATCCTATTCATTTTAATAAGCCCTCTATGGTACTCAGTACAGGGGATTCTTTTGGAGAATTGGCATTTATCACAAGATCGACCCATACCGTTTCCGCTATTGCGAAAACAGATGTTGGTCTATGGGTATTGAGGCAACAGGACTTTGAAGAATTAATGTACCAATCTAAAAGTTTAGTCGAGGCTGTAAAATACTATTTAGATAATCCAAACCTTCGGGACTACCTTCAAAAAAGACAAAATTTCGACTCAAGTAAATCTTCACAATGGGTCAAGCAAGCCCTTGAAAATATGAATGCGGGACGATTGATTCCTTCTATCAAGATGATGGAAGATGGACTTAATAAACACAAGGATGCCCCTATGTCGATCTGGCTAGGATTATTGATGGATGGCATTCCTGAAGCCTTAACTATTGGAGCGCATATGGCGAGTCATCCGATTAGTGCTACCCTGATCGCGGGTGTATTTATTGCCAATTATCCAGAAGCATTATCTAGTTCTAAGGGGATGAAAGAGCAAGGATTTTCTATTCCTAGGATTTTGATCATGTGGACATCAATTATGCTGCTGACAGGAATTTTGTCAGCGCTGGGGAGTGTAATCTTTGCTGATGCTCCAGACTCAGCAATCTCATTTTTAGAGTCTTTGGCTGCCGGAGCCATGCTAACCGTAATCGCACAGACTATGCTACCTGAAGCCTATGCCAAAGGTGGCTCAATTGTGGGCTTGTCTACTTTGCTAGGGTTTCTATCAATTGTTGTGATCAAAAGTTTTGAATAGTCAAATGTCCCACTTCTCGATTGTACAAACTAGCAACCATCGGGGCGCATTTGGCAACTCAGCCCCTAAGTAATTCCCTATTAGCAGGACTATTTATCGCCAATTATCCCGAAGCATTATCCAGTTCCAAGGGTATGAAAGAACAGGGTTTTTCGATTCCAAAAATTTTGATCATGTGGTCATCGATTATGCTCTTGACTGGGATTTTGTCGGCAGTGGGTAGCGTGGTGTTTGCGGGTGTACCAGAATCGGTTATTTCCTTGTTGGAATCGATGGCGGCGGGAGCGATGTTGACGGTGATTGCAGAAACCATGTTGCCAGAAGCCTATGCCAAGGGAGGCTCCATTGTGGGATTATCTAATTTACTGGGCTTTCTTGCAATTATTGTGATCAAAAGCTTGGAATAGTTGTAGAAATTAGTGGTTAGCATGAATGTCCATGAAGCTCGATTTTAGTTACTGTGAATTCCAAAAAAAAGCAAAGGGAATCGCCCTGACCCTATGTTTCTTGTTAACGGTTGCCCTGGTCGTTTTTTGGGGAATGCCATCAACAGCCCAGCCCTCTCTCTCTCCCTCAACACCCCCTTTTACCTTGGGGCAAACCAGTCCCCGAATTTTTTCCGTAGGGGATATTGAATTTGCCTCTGTGCATTTAGATGGATTTGCTTTATTTCAGATTGCTTCTCCACACTTTTCTCTCTCAGAAGCAGAGCTAAATGATAATTTATCGCCAATTCAAAGACGAGTTCAACGGATTGAAGCTAATCTCTTTCATTTGATTAATCTAGGCTTCGATCCCAAGACCTTAGATGTTAGGCCGTCTATTCTAAATAACTTAACGGTGATTGTTGCTTCGGATCGCGCGGATTTGGCCCAGCAGGTTGTTCTCACGGTGACTGAAATCGATGCCCAAATTGATCCGTCCTCGGTGGAGGAGTTGGCGCAAAGATGGAGTCAAATTATTCGTACAGCCCTGATTGAAGCTCAGCAGACTCGTCAGCCCGAAGCTCGCAAACGTCAATTTCTCTCGGTGACAGCGATCGCCTTGGGAATCTTTTTGCTCAGTGTGTTATTAATGCGATCACAAAAATTCTTAAAAAAACGTTTTCATACTTTTCAAAAAAAACTGAAGGAAGAAATTGCTTCGGTATCAGACCGTCCATCGAAGGAAACAACCTTAAATGCCAATTTATTCCCCCAACCTCTGGATCTTTTAGCCGCCTTTCGCAAACAAGCCAACCTCCAGCAAAAGTTAACGCTGAATATTTGGCTCAGAAGACTAGAGGGCATAGGGCTATTGTCTATTTGGTTTGGGGGAATAACGATGATTTTGCATATATTTCCCGAAACTCGCTTAGGAGGACGGAGTTTATTATTGATTCCGTTACGAATTTTTATTATTTGGCTAGTTTTAACTTTTATTAGCCTTTTAGTCAATTTTTATGTCAATTATAAATTGCAAGAATGGGTTGAAGAAGCCGATCTTTTTTCCGAGAACTACCAACGACGGCTCCTGCGGGTTCCTACCCTATTAGACGTTTCACGGGGAATGATTAGCTTTTCGTCCTGGTGTCTCGGAATTATCTGGTTTTTGGCTTGGAAGGGGGCTTTTCCCAGTTCCTTGCTGACAGGCGCAGGATTAATTGGTGCGGCTCTGACTTTCGCCTTTCAGAATTTATTAAAAGATTGGATTAATGGTCTTCTCATTATTACGGAAGATCAATATGCGGTCGGTGATATGTTGGAATTTCAAGGATTCACAGGGATGGTGGAAAATATGAGTCTGCGAGCGACCCAAATTCGCCTTGGCACGGACGGACGCTTAGTGACGATTCCCCATAACCAAATCATGGTCGCCCATAATCTCACTAAAGATTGGTCACGGGTCAATTTCATGATCGAAGTTGCCTATGATACCGATGCCAACACCGCGATCGCGTTAATGGGAGAAGTTGCCCGCACAATGGCAGTTGATCCCCAATGGCAAGAGGACATTCTAGAACCCGTCACCGTGATTGGGGTAAACCAGGTTTCCCATGCAGGGATTGAATTAATGATGCGAATTACGGTTAAAAGACTGCGCCAATGGGACGTAGAAAGAGAATTTCGTCGTCGTATTAAGTCAACCTTTGATGAGCAGGGGATTCAAATTGGTATTCCTAAACAAACGCTTTCTTTCTCCGATCCTGACCTGAAAGAGAAATTTCCCATGAACTGAAATACTTGTCCCATCAAGATGAGACTTCTTTACACTTACACCAAATCGTTTTGACATTTCATGGGCTATTTTTACAAATATTAGTGTGATTCCATATCCAAACAATTGATCCATCACTCTTCCCAATCGGCTTTCGTTGAGGAATTCTGCTTTCACTCCTAATCCGATTAAATGTTCTGTCGCTTTTCCTGTAAAGAATTCACTGAATAGATATAGTGGAGAAGTTAAGAAGCCCATGCAGTTCAATATCATGGCTTTCACTACTTGTCCTGCACTCACTTTCTCTTGAAGATGGATTCCTAATTCTCGATCAATGATCTCCACTATCCCGATCTCATCTATTATCCCTGCAATAATACCTAGATGATCTATGTCTTGTAAGTCTATTTGGGGCATTTGGCTATTTTGAATTCGCGGCTTAAATAAAAATACCTTATTTTAAATTTAACCTGCTGAATGTAGGACGTAAAGCCCGTATTGCGAAATTAGCAGTGCGATTCTCTAAGGTTCAACTGCGTGTTCCCTATCGTTTTGACAATCGCGATTCATTACAAGTTTATGCTGTTTATGCAACTGAAATCGATTGTCCTGAAGGTGAAACCTCTTTAGACTGGATGCTGCTGACCACCGAAATTGTAGAAGACCTAGAAACGGCGATTAAGATTTTGCGTTGGTATACTTACCGCTGGCGAGTGGAAGATTTTCATAAAATCTTTAAGTCTGGCTGTCAGTGTGAGCACTATAGACTGGCGGCTGAAGGGATGAAGACTTTATTAGGCTTTTTAAGTGTCTGTGCGGTCGAACTTTTACAGGTTACTTATCTCCATCGTAATCAGCCTGATGCTCCTGCGGTTGAGGTTCTTTCTCCTCTCCAAATTCAGGTCTTAAAAGCCAGATTCCCAAAATCTCCTCCTGTTTTAACTGTTGCTTGGGCTATCGAATCGATTGCTTTCCTTGGCGGATATCTTGAACATCGTCGGAAATCTCCCATTGGGATTCAAGTCCTCTGGCGTGGTTGGTCTAATCTGCACAACCTTTGTCAAGGCTGGCTTCTTGCTCAAATTAATACTTAACGGGAAAAGTAAGCTCAAACTTGCACTGACAATGCTGGAAATAGCGATTTACATCCTCAAACTTCAGGATTGCTGTTTTTATTTTCCTTAACATCTGAACGATCGCATCAAGATTGATTGAGTTCGGGGTGAATAGCAACGGGACAAAAAAGTAGGTTAAGGATTATAAAATCGCTTGAAATTCTCTCCCATATAAGGTTTAACAGATTGAAATCTCACAACAGAATAGATTTCTCAAGATATCTATAAACACTGGCTTTAGAAAGAGAAAAGTCTTTCATAAGAGTTTTAACTCTACTTTCTTTATGGGCGTTTAACCCAAGGCGAGGCAAAGGCTCTGATCCCCTATCCCTTTCGGACTAGTTTCTCAGAAACGAACCGCACCAAGTATCCTGTAGCTACCCCATAATCATCTATCGCCTTTACTTTGTGTTTTGGTATAACTTAACTGGTCGAGAAAAGGAAAAAATTGATTCCAAGGCAAATGACATTTAGTTGAGACAACAAACCTACTAATGGAAAGTAGCTTAAAGTAAGGAAAAGGATTGTCACCCGAAATTTTATCGAAGTTTTCGATTTACTGGGTGGAGATACAATGAAAGCAAGATTGAGCGATCGCCCAATCTTCTTGAGTATGAATCACTAATACTCGTATTTTAGAATCAGTTGCCGCAATATCTATATCTATGGGGTGATTTTGATTTTTTGCCAAGTCTAGCTTTAATCCCAGAAACTCCAGAGATTGACAGGCAAGTTCACGCACGATCGCCGCATTTTCTCCCACGCCAGCCGTGAAAACCAAGGCATCTACACCACCTAAACTCATAAGCATGGAGCCGAGGCATGAGCGCAGACGATGAATATAAATATCTAATGCCAATTGCGCTCTAGAATTGCCCTCGGCGAGCGCCGCTAAAACAGATCGCAAATCGGCAGATACCCCAGAGATTCCCAGTAAACCAGATTCTTTATTTAGTTCTCGGTCTAAGCGATCGGCAGTGTAACCTTCCTGACGCATTAGGTAAATTAGGATACTGGGGTCAATGGAACCAGATCGAGAACCCATCATCAAGCCTTCTAAAGGAGTAAATCCCATGGTGGTATCAATACTTTGACCATTGCGAATAGCAGCAAGAGAACAACCATTACCTAAATGACAAGTAATCAGCCGTAGGTCTTTAAGATCTCGATCCAAGATTTGAGCGGTACGGTGAGCGCAGTATTGATGGCTGATGCCGTGAAACCCGTAGCGACGAATGCCTCGCTCTGCCCAAGCGAACGGACCGGGATAGATGGCGGCGACATCCGGCAGATGGCTGTGAAAGGCGGTGTCAAAAACAGCAAACTGCGGCACTTCAGATCCCAAGATACTCTCGACTGCTTCAATACCTTCTAGGTTGGCTGGGTTGTGAGCCGGAGCTAGGGCAGAGAGCCCAGAGATCGCGGCTTTCACCGCATCAGTTACTATGACCGTTTCGCAATATTCCTGTCCACCATGCACCACCCGATGCCCCACTGCGTCGATCTTAGAGGGATGCTCGATGACAGCGGTTTTGCCTTGCCAGAGCGTTTCCAATAGATGAGTGATGACTTTTGAGCGAGATTGCGTTGAATTTTCTTCCTTTGCCATCTGAAGAATCGCTCCTAAGCCTGACCCCATTTCTGCGGGAGAGATTTTGCCATCGCGATCGATGTCGATTGCATCAAACATTGCGTCAGACCCCATCCATTCCTCACGGGAAACAAAGCCATCGCCGTCTAAATCATGACTCTGGGAAATATCGACCAACACCTCCCCTGCCGCTGTTTTGACTTTGATTTCTGCAAAGCCCTGTTTGTGCGTCCAATCTACAGTTGCTTCCCAAAGTGGCTCTGGGGGGGCAGAGGGAAGCCGATCGCCTGCTATCTCAAAGAGACTGCTCTTTTGGCTGCTAGAACCCGCATTGAGTATCAGTATTTTCATATAATTGGTAGTTAAGCATCAGCCATTTGCAGAATCGCGCCTAAGCCTGACTCCATTTCTTCGGGGGTGATTTTGCCGTCCCGATCGCGATCGAGCGCGTCAAACACGGCATCCGTACCCATCCACTCCTCTCTGGAGATAAAGCCATCGCCATCTAGGTCGTAGCTCTGGAAAATCTTGGTAGCAGCAATGCCGACTTTAGCGCCACTTTCTAATCTTGCCAAACGGCTTGCTAAGAAACTTTCCAGCATTTCCAGTGCTTTACTGAAGCCTTTAATGCCTTCGTTGAGTTTTTCGGAAGCCATGCGATCGTTGGCGTGCATTCGATCGAAGGTCGCCTTGTCGAGGGAAAGCTTTTCAATCTCCATTGTTGCTGCCTTCGCTGGATCGAGTTTACGGGGCAGTTCTTCAACAGTCTCCTGTAGCTGTGTCAGCAAGTTGGGAGAAATGGTCAACAGATCGCAGCCAGCCAATTCGGTGATTTCGCCAATGTTACGAAAACTGGCTCCCATTACCTCGGTTTTGTAGCCGAATTTCTTGTAATAATTGTAAATCTGAGCGACCGATAATACACCTGGATCTTCGAATGAAGAATAGTCTCGTCCAGTATCTTTTTTGTGCCAGTCAAGAATGCGCCCAACAAAAGGAGAAATAAGCGTTATGCCTGCTTCGGCACAAGCGATCGCCTGATGCAAGCCAAACAGCAGTGTCAGATTACAATGAATGCCCTCATTTTCCAAGACTTCGGCAGCACGAATGCCCTCCCAGGTAGAAGCAATTTTGATCAGCACGCGATCGCTATGAATCCCGGCTTTCTCATATTCAGAGATCAGATAACGTCCTTTCGCGATCGTTGCTTCCGTATTATAGGAGAGCCGCGCATCAACCTCAGTTGAAACGCGCTTCGGCACGATTTCTAGAATCTTTTTGCCAAAGGAGACAGCGAGGCGATCGAATGCGAGGGAAACAATTTGGGCTTCGGTTGCGCCCGATCCAGAATCTTTCTTTGCCTTTAGCAGCGTTTCATCCACAATTTCCTGATACTCTGGCATTTGGGCTGCGGCTGTAATGAGAGATGGATTCGTCGTTGCATCGCGGGGCTTAAATTTTTCAATAGCTTGAATATCGCCTGTATCCGCGACGACGATAGTCATTTCTCGAAGTTGATCTAGTAGATTTTTTGACATATTGGGCTCCTTGTAAAGCTTTCGATGGTTTTAAGGGTTAAAAGTGAAGAATACTTGATTGCATATTGGCATTTCAGCTAGGACAGAATCGCCATCCCAGAAGGGGGTAAGTCAATCCGCACTGCTGTTCGCCCCTGACACTCCTGAACCATTAACGTTTTAGTTCGAGGGGGATTACGAAGTTGGCTATCGCTCCAATTGCTCTGGTACAGAATCGTCATGGTGGAACCAATAGGGTGCAAGCTACGATCCACGTTGACAAACGCACCCCGTTGCTCTAAACCGTTTGTGTTAAGTACCATTAAGACTTCAGTCGTGTAGAGCACCTGCGACCAGGCGATCGCTTCGCCTGCTGGGGGAACGGCAAAAGAGCGATCGCAAAACGAAGTCTCCCTGAGATAAAGATGACCCCGACGGAGGGTTTTGCCGACGCTATCTTGACGATTGCGGATGCGAGCGATCGCGGCAATGCGTAAATAGGTCGGGTGATCCGGATTAAAAAAGTGGCAACCTTCCGTGCCGAATGCTCCAAACTTGCCACCAAACATACATTCTCGAATATAACGATCTATATATTCGTGTTTGGGTTCGATGGTGTAGTCGTGATAGTCCTGAGAGCCATCAAGCGCTTGTTCGGTGCCGTAGTATATAGAGGGAATGCCGGGCATGGTCAACATCATCCCCACTGCATGAGCCACCTGTTCGTAACAGTGGGGCAAATGGTCGCTGTGTGCGGCAAATCTCTCCTTGCGAGGACGAGATGACATATCGTGGTCATCTAATACTGCAACATGGTAAATGCCCAACTGCCGATAGCTGCCGGGTAAGGTTTTCTCATCATACAGGCTGAAGAACTCGACTGGATTGGTCAAGCCTTTGACCACGGCAGGTAGTCGGTTGGGGGCAACAACAATATCCAGCACTGCATCTAGATTGCGCCCAAAAATATCCAGATAACCTCGCACCATACTGTCATCAGTCAGTTCGCCGACTAGCAGGAAATTATCTTTGCCGATCGATTGAGCATAGCCGTGAATTGCATCGCAGAACTTGCGTGAAGCTAGGGGAGAGACGTGCTTGACCGCATCAACTCGAAAGCCATCACAATCGCTTAAAGCAATCCAATACTGGTAAGCCCGTGCTAGAGCTGCAATGACTTCTTCTCGTTCTAGGTTAAGGTCGCGCAATTCAAAAAAGTCGCCCCGCCGGAACTCCACAGACGCATTCATCGGATCTTCCCATCCCGACGCTTCCCACTGGGTAATCATGCCAGCGCGGTTGTACCAGTCAGGATTCTGAAATTCCTCTGGAAATACACCATCATCCATCGACACCGGTTCGGGAATGCTGTTTCCCTTAGCAGAACGCCAGCCATGAATCGGGTACGGGGGGGAGAAGCGGTAGGGCATTTTTTCCTTGGGACTACCATCCCCCTCATCCTGGTAATACCAGTTGCTACCACTGTGGTTGTAAATCACATCTAGAATTACGTAAATGTCGCGATTGTGCGCCGCATCCACCAGATCCCGTAAATCCTGACGAGTTCCAAAGCGCGGATCGATGTCCAAAAAATTCTGGATGCCATACCCGTGATAGGTCTGTAGATCGACGCGCTGCTTCCAGGGCGGATTTACCCAAAGAGTTGTGATGCCTAAGTTCTGCAAATAGTCCAGTTTGCTGGCAATGCCTTTTAGCGTCCCGCCATTGAATTTGTTTCCGGCTGCCATCCAGTCCGCTTTGTTACTCGCTCTGTAATGTTCGGGATGGCTGCGATCGAATAACGGGCGTTGAGCCTCCCGACCATCGCTGAAACGATCTGGCAGAATTTGATACAAAATTTGGTCACGCCAAGTGACAGGACTGGGAAAGACTCGCCCTCTGGGACGCAGATCCGCTTCGGCTAGGGCTCGAGCGGGAAATTTTTCGATAATCGTTGCCATAACTTACATGACCTTCCTGAAAGATTTTTTTATAAACGCGCCATAATGCTGCCCTCGATCGCGCAGAGTACTGTTGCAAAAGCATAGATCCCTGCTATTAAAGCTCGATCGTGCTTCACTGGCATGAAATGGAAAGACAAGGGAGCTTCTATCGTTTTGAGTCTTAGAGCTTTGAGCTATTCCAACAGTCGATAGCAGCAATTCTCGGTTAAAATCAATCGCTATGGCTTCTCTTCTGGATGAGTTTTCAGAAGATCGGTGATTTCGAGTTCCATGGAGTAAAAGCCATCGACGAGGGAACAGGGAATCGGTGAAGAAGGGATTAATCTGCTGTCAGAGTCAAACTGAGTATCAGTTCAGAGTGACTTTGCTAGTGACTTGCCCCTGGGCATCTATGTCGTATACCATTGGGACTCCGGTTCCTAATTCAACTTTCACAATCTCCTCCTCGGATAAATTTTCCAATTGCTTAATGATGGAACGGAGAGAGTTTCCATGGGCGGCAATCAGCACGTTATCCCCCGCCATCAGATGCTTGAGAACGCGATCGCAAAAGAAAGGGACGGTGCGCTTTACCGTATCTTCTAGGCTTTCGCCACCCGGTGGAGGCGTATCGTAGGATCGTCGCCATAGCTGCACCTGATCCTGACCAAATTTTGCAGCGGTTTCGGCTTTATTTAAACCTTGCAGATCGCCATAATAACGTTCATCTAGAGCGGGAACAGTATAAACGGGAAGTTCCTGTTCTGGATCGCCGTTGTATTTGTCCCAGCCATGCCAGTCTTCATCATCGATATCATGTTTGATGATGGGAATTCTGCCGTCGCAAATGTCATCTACTTCCGTCAAGATGATGACTGCGGTTTCAATTGCCCGGAACAGCATACTTGTGAAGCAAACTCGAACTCGATAACCTCTGAGTTTGCAGGAGGCGATTGTTGCCTCTGCTCGACCCTGTTCGCTCAATGGAACATCTACCCATCCGGTAAATTTATTCTCGGCGTTCCAAAGGCTCTGTCCGTGGCGAGTCAAAATTAGTTTAGACATTATCCTCTACTTGTTGCCTCCGAGCGTGTGAATTTTAAGAAAGTTCGTACTGCCAGCTTTGCCTATCGGCAAACCGCCCATCACCAAAACCTTGTCACCGGGAGCAGCAAAATTTCGTTCGATTAAATCCGCTTCGATTTTAGGCAGCAAGTCCTCCAAAGTACCATTGGGAAATTGCATTAAGACCGGTCTGACACCCCAGTTCAGGCACAGGCAGCGATAGACTTTCGGATCGGGAGTATAGGCGACAATCGGAGCCTTCGGACGCTCTTCCGACGCAAGTTTGGCGGTGTAACCCGTTTCGGTTAAAGCGATAATACAGTGGAGATTAATAGTGTCATCGATTGCATGGAGTGCTTCACTAATCGCATCCGCATCGTCAGTAAGGTTAGGCGGATAGTTGACGAAATGACTGGCTGGTTCCACTTCTGTAGCAATGCGTGCCAACATTTTAACCGATTCCAATGGGTAATCGCCCACAGCAGACTCACCAGACAGCATCACCGCATCGGTGCCATCCATAATTGCGTTGGCAACGTCGCTTGCTTCTGCACGGGTGGGACGGGGATTGTGGATCATGCTGTCCAGCATCTGGGTAGCGGTAATCACCGGAATCCCTTTTTGATTGCACAGTTGGATGATGCGCTTCTGAATCAGCGGCACTTTCTCCGGACTCATCTCCACGCCCAGATCGCCCCGCGCCACCATGATCGCGTCGCACTCATTCACGATCGCTTCTAGGTTGGCGATCGCTTGCGGCTTTTCTAGCTTTGCCAGCACGGGAATGTTGGCTCCTTTCTCCGCCAGCAATGCTTTCAGAGTTTGAATATCTTCCGGTTTGCGGACAAAGCTGAGAGAGATGATGTCTACACCTTGCTCGATACCAAAGTCGAGATCGCGCTTGTCCTTATCAGTCATGGATGGCATGCGCAGATTCAGTGTCGGGAAGTTGACCCCTTTGTGACTTTTGAGCAGACCTCCTTCTACCACTTGGCATTGAACGGCATTGCCATCAATGCTTTCAACTCGCAGTTCCAGTAAACCATCGTCCAGCAAAACCTGCGTTCCCGGTTCGGCTTCCTCTGCCACGTAGGGGTAGTCGATGCCGACAGTGTTCGGTTGTCCCTTGTAATTGGCGATCGGTACTAGAATCAGTGAATCTCCTTCATTCAACATCATGCCCTCGGCAGGCAAATCGCCAACACGGATCTTGGGCCCTTGCAAGTCTTGCAGCAGCATCAAAGGCAAGTTAAGTTCCTCTGAGGCAGATCGCAACCGCTTAATCCGCTCTGCATGATCTTCATAGTTACCGTGGGAGAAATTGAGCCGTGCTACGTTCATTCCTGCCAGCAGCATCTTCCGAATCATGTCGGGAGAATCGCTAGCAGGTCCGATTGTGGCAACAATTTTGGTGCGATGAATCAATGGTTTCATAGTAAGCCTTCCTTTTTAGCCATAAACAGCATTAGATCGATAACTCGGAAGGAATAGCCCCACTCGTTGTCATACCAAGCAACCACTTTGAAGAAGTTGGAATTTAAGCCGATACCAGCTTTGGCATCAAAAATACTGGAACGAGAGTCGGTGCGGAAGTCCATTGAAACGACTTGATCCTCAGTATAGCCCAGAATCCCTTTCAGTTCTCCTTCCGCAGCTGCTTTCATTGCCGCACAGATGTCTTTATAGGTGGTTGGTTTTACTGTCTTAAAAGTCAGGTCAATCACCGAGACGTCAGGTGTGCCAACCCGAAATGCCATGCCAGTGAGTTTGCCTTTCAAATCGGGCAGCACTAGGGCAACGGCTTTGGCTGCTCCCGTTGAAGACGGGATGATGTTTTGGGAAGCACCTCGTCCACCCCGCCAGTCTTTTTTGCTAGGTCCATCCACCGTCGGTTGGGTCGCCGTCATAGAGTGAACGGTCGTCATCAAGCCTTCTGCAATGCCAAAGGAGACATTCAAGACTTTAGCAACGGGAGCCAGACAGTTGGTGGTACAACTCGCACAGGAAACGATCGCGTCCTTTGATGGATCGAAGCCCTGGTGATTAACCCCTACCACAAAGGTCTGAACCTTTTCTGGGTCTTTTGTCGGAGCCGATAGCACAACTCGCTTCGCCCCCGCTTTTAGATGATTTTCAGCACCCTCTGCGGAGGTAAAAAGCCCCGTAGACTCGACCACATAATCTGCACCTAGCTTGCCCCAAGGTAGGTCTGCTGGGTTTTTGATTGCCATACAGGGAACAAAATGCCCGTTGATTTCAATTCCATCCGCCTTAGCCTCTACCGTACCTTTGTAGGGTCCGTGAGTAGAATCGTATTTAAACAAGTAGGCGAGGTTATCAGCGGGAACTAGGTCATTCACGCCGACCAGTTCCACATCGGAATGATCCATGGCAATCCGAGCCACTAATCGACCGATTCGACCAAAGCCATTAATACCAATTTTAAGTGTCATAACGAATTTCCTAATGAATACCGGAACGAGGTAGGCAAGATGCCCACCCCACAATGACCTGACTAGAAAGTGAGCTTCAGGTCGCCATTAACTTGACTGTACTCTGGCACTTCTATCTGAACGGGTAGAACTTTCCAAACATTTTGGAGATAGTCTTGTATCGATCGATCGCTAGAGAATTTTCCCATCCGTGCCACGTTCAAGATCGACATCCTTGTCCAATGATCTTGATCCCGATAAGCCTGGCTCACCCGATCCTGACATTCTACATAGGACTGGTAATCGGCAAAGAGTAGATAATCATCGTGAAACAGCAGAGAATCCAATAATGGCTTGAACAGGTTGGGGTCACCGTGGGAGAAGAACCCAGAGGAAAGGCGATCGATCGTCAATTTTAGTTCTGGGTTGCCATTGTAGTATTCCCAAGGATTGTAGCCCGCCGCTTTCTTTGCCAAAACTTCTTCAGTCTTCAATCCAAACAGGAAGAAGTTTTCGCCTCCCACTGCCTCCCGAATTTCAATATTTGCGCCGTCAAGAGTGCCGATGGTAAGCGCGCCATTCATGGAAAACTTCATATTGCCCGTACCAGAAGCTTCCTTCCCGGCAGTCGAAATCTGTTCGGAGAGATCGGCAGCGGGATAGACACGCTGGGCAAACTTAACGTTGTAATCCTTCAGAAACACCACTTTGAGCCGACCGCGCATGTCTGGGTCTTTATTTACCACATCCGCGATTGAATTGATCAATTTGATGATCAATTTCGCCATATAGTACCCTGGAGCCGCTTTACCGCCAAACAAGAAAGTGCGCGGAGTAAAATCTAGGTCGGGATTGGCTTTGATTCGGTTATACAGGGTGACTATGTAGAGTGCGTTCAGGTGTTGTCGTTTGTATTCGTGAATGCGTTTCGCCTGAATATCAAACAGTGAGTGGGGATCAATCTCGATGTTGTAGTTTGTTCGAATATAATCTGCCAAATCTTGCTTCACCGATTGTTTCACCTTGCGGAACTCGTTGCGGAAGTTCCCATCATTGATAAAGTTCTCCAATTTCCGCAGTTCATTAAGATTTTTGATCCAGCCTTCTCCAATTTTATTAATAATTAGATTTGCCAACCGGGGGTTACTCAATACCATGAAGCGCCGAGGCGTTACTCCATTGGTAACGTTGGTGAACTTCTCTGGATACATTTCGCAGAAGTCATGAAGCGTCGTCTTTTTCAACAAATCACTGTGGAGTTCGGCAACTCCGTTAATAGCATGACTGCCCACACAGGCTAAATAAGCCATGCGAACATAGCGTTCTCCACTTTCGTCAATAATGGACATTCGTTCAAGGCGATAGCCATCATCTGGGAATTTGAGGCGGACTGCATCTAGGAAACGCCCATTAATTTCATAAATAATTTCCAGATGCCGGGGTAATAAGCTGCCAAACATCCCTAGAGGCCAGCGTTCTAGTGCTTCTGGTAACAACGTATGGTTAGTGTAGGCAAAGGTTTTGGTAGTAATATTCCAAGCGCGATCCCACTCAAACCCATATTCATCCAACAGCAGCCGCATTAGTTCAGCTACGGCAATGGTGGGATGGGTATCATTTAATTGGATGGCAAAACGTTTATGAAACCTTTCCAGTGTTAGATTCTGCATCTTCATCATGCGAATCATGTCTTGCAGTGAGCAGGAAACAAAGAAATACTGTTGTTCCAGACGCAGTTGTTTTCCTTGAGTGGATTCATCATTGGGATAAAGAACTTTGGTGATATTTTCACACTCGCTCTTTTCCTGAACAGACCCGAAGTAATCGCCTTTGTTAAATGCTTCAAAATCAAAGGACTCTGGTGCTTCCGCTTTCCAAAGACGCAGGGTGTTGGCAGTATTGGAATGGAAACCCAGAATCGGGGTATCGTAGGGGACTCCTTTTACCACTTTATAGGGAACCCATCGGAGGCGATATCGACCATGATCATCAGTATACCCCTCGGTGTGACCGCCAAATTTGACCTCTAATTGTGCCTCTGGGCGCACAATCTCCCAAGGATTACCATAACGCAGCCACTTGTCTGTGATTTCGACCTGCCAACCGTCTTCAATTTCTTGGTCAAAAATGCCGTATTCGTAGCGGATACCATAACCGATCGCCGGAATTTGAAGCGTTGCAAGAGAGTCGATGTAGCAGGCGGCTAAGCGACCTAAACCGCCATTACCTAATCCGGGTTCTTCTTCCTGTTCCAGTAGAGTGGTAAGGTCAAGCCCCAATTCTTCGCTTGCTTGCTTGACTGCGTCGTAGATCCCCAAGTTGATCAAGTTATTGCCCAAATGAGGACCCATCAAAAATTCTGCGGAAAGGTAGGCAACCATCCGAGGAGCCTTCTCCAAATAGCTTTGGGTTGTATTCAGCCAACGATTTAAAAGGCGATCGCGGACAGTATATGCTAACGCCATATAATAGTCATTCTTAGTAGAAATCTTGGGAAACTTTGCCTGAATATAGAACAGGTTATCCAAAAATGCCCGCTTCAGGGTTTCGATACTAATTCCCGTGCGATCGTCTTCAATTTGAATATTATTGGGAAGGGCGCTGACCATAATTACTTCTCCTATTGTTGATAATTTGTTGAACTTCTAGATGTACACTGTAATCTTCAAAGCTAGACATACTAAGAGATTTTACTTTTGCTTCTGTAGGGGCTGTATATTTTACAGCCCCTACTTCTGACTTCCGCTATATGCAACCTCATTTTTCAAAGGCTGACCTCTCTCAAAATCAGCGATATTAGACAGGGTAGTGTCGGCAATTCCTTCTAGGGCATTGCGGGTTAAGAATGCTTGATGCGCTGTAATTACAACGTTGGGAAAAGATTGCAGGAGCTGAAAGGTATCATCTTGAATGATGGTATCAGACATATCCTGAAAGAAAAGTTCGTCTTCCTGTTCGTATACATCAATGCCAAGGTAGCCAATTTTGCCTGACTTAATTCCTCCAATTACAGCAGAAGTATCAATCAGACCACCACGACTGGTGTTAATTAGCATTACACCTTGTTTCATTTGAGAGATCGCCTCTGCATCAATCAAATGATGCGTTTCAGGCAACAACGGACAATGAAGCGAGACAATATCAGACTTGTCTAAGAGTTCTGGAAGTGGAACATACCTAGTATTGCCGATCGCTTCAAATTGAGCATTCGGATAAGCATCGTAACCCAGCAACGAGCAACCAAACCCCTGCATAATTTGGGCAAATACCATGCCGATCTTGCCCGTGCCAATTACACCTATCTTACAGCCATGTATATCGAATCCTATTAAGCCTTCTAGAGAGAAGTTATCATCTCGAACGCGGTTGTATGCCCTATAGAGCTTGCGGTTCAGCGTCAGCACTAAGCCAACAGCATGTTCGGCAACGGCGTAGGGAGAATAGGCAGGCACTCGTACCACTTTGATCCCTAACTCGGCTGCGCGTTTCAAATCGACGGTGTTGAATCCGGCAGATCGCAATGCTAGCAGTCGAGTCCCGTGAGAAGCCAGCATATCAAGGGTTGCCGCATCCGCAATATCGTTAACAAACATACAAACGACTGGAAATTCTGCTGCCAGCATCGCCGAATCGCAGTTAAGTTGGACTTCAAAAAAAGTCAGTTTGTGAAGATAGTTGACATTCGCCGCTTCAAAGGATTGGCGATCGTAGGATTTGGTGCTAAAAAAAGCAACTTTCATAAAGCAACCTCCAGAAAAACGTTTTCTTGCTGAGCAGAAACCAAGAGAATCGATGGTTTGGCGCGATCGCCCTGCAAGTTTACTCCCCGCTTGTTCGCCGCTAAATGGCGCACGATTTTGTAAACAATTTCAATTTGGTCGTCAGCTCCGGCTTTTTCTGCCAGCTTTAGCAGTGTCAAGGGTTGACTCTCATTTTTCAGCGTTGTCAGAACTTTCCGTTGTAAATCCAATACCGATGCGGCAGCTTTTTTCCCGGCTTCTACCCCTGGTTGGTGATAGGCATTGACGTTAATGAGGAATGCATAGAGTCCGACGGCTCGCTCGTAAAGAGCAATCAAAGCGCCGACAGTAAGAGGATTGACCTGGGGAATGGTGACGGTAATCGAGTCCCGATGGTTTTCATACAGTGCCTGTCGCGTTCCCATCAGTAAGCCAGAGAGAAAATCCCCAGAAGTCGCTTCTGGCTCAACTTCGATCGACGTTCCCTCCCGGTCTTCCAGCACCTCAATAAATGTAGCAAAAAAGTTGGGAATCCCATCTCGAAGCTGTTGCACGTAGGCGTGCTGGTCGGTGGAGCCTTTATTCCCGTATACGGCAATCCCCTGATGAACCGTGTTACCGTCCAGGTCTTTCTCTTTACCCAGCGACTCCATCACCAACTGTTGCAGGTAACGGGAAAACAGCAACAGACTGTCTTTGTAAGGTAGCATCACCATATCTTTCTCGCCTTTGCCATTTCCAGCAGCGTACCAGGCAAGGGCTAATAGAGCGGCAGGATTGCGCTTAAGATCGGACTCGCGAGTTGCCGCATCCATTTCCTTGGCACCTGCTAGCAGCGATCGAATGTCAATGCCCAGCAGAGACGCTGATAGCAGTCCTACTGCCGACATTTCCGAGGTGCGCCCTCCCACCCAATCAAACATGGGAAACTCGGCTAACCAGCCCTCCATCCTCTCCAGTTCGTCCATTTTGCTGCCGGGAACCGTGATGGCAACGGCGTGAGACGGGAAATGTAAGCCCTGCTGCTCGTAGGCGTGCTTCACCTCTAGCATCCCATTCCGAGTTTCGGGAGTGCCGCCGGATTTGCTAGTAATGATAATCAGAGTACTTTTGAGCCGAGCTTTCAGCCGATTGAGAACGCGATCGAGGCCTGCCGGATCGGTGTTATCGATGAAGTGAATTCCCATGGATGGGAAATCTGGAGCCAGAGCTTCCGCAACAAACTCCGGTCCTAAAGCAGATCCGCCAATCCCAACCGAGAGAATGTCGGTAAATTTGGGTGCTTCCGGTGGATGTATCGTGCCATCGTGAACCTTCTGGACAAAGGCTTCGATCTCATTCAGCGTATCTACGATTTCCTTTCTTAACTGGGAAGGCGCACGATCGGGATCGCGCAGCCAGTAGTGACCGACCATGCGATTTTCGTCGGGGTTGGCGATCGCCCCTCCCTCCAGTGCCTCCATATCCTTAAACGCCCTTGCAAACTTAGGCTTCAAGGTGTCAATCAGCGCGTCGTCAAACCGCATCCGGCTCACGTCCAAATACAAGTCCAGACCTTCGTGGTAATAAAGCCAGTCTTCGTAGCGTTGCCAGAGTTCCCTGATATCCATACAAACCTCGTCAATTCATTTAAGTGTGCAAAGGGAAAAATTGAAAATCAGAGTATAAAGTCGGTTGATAAGAAATTAGATTTTCGTTCTTTAACGATTTGAGTAATCAAAGACTTGTTTAAGTGGTTTTCTTTAGCGGCAACCAATGTCCGAATCGAGAACGATCGCAAAGCGTCGCTCACGGACAATGTGCCTTCAGCAGAATCCTTCCGACCTGTAAAGGGGAAGGTATCGGGTCCCCTCTGGCATTGGCTGTTGATGTTGACCCGACAGACTTGATTGACTAGCGGATCGATCAGAGCGGCGATCGTATCAGTATCCTGCCCAAAGATGCTTACCTGCTGCCCATAGTTAGAATTGACGATGTAGTTGATGGGGGTTTCGATATCATCGTAGGGCACGACTGGAATCACTGGACCAAACTGTTCTTCGGAGTATATCCGCATAGCTGGGGTGACAGGATAAACCACTGCCGGATAGAAGAAGGTTGCATTCACTGTGCCTCCGCCTGAATTTACTACGTATGCGCCCTCGCGAATCGCGTCGTCTACCAAATCCGTAAAATACTCAGTCTTACCAGCTTCGGGCAAAGGAGTGATCGTTACTCCATCATCCCAGGGCATACCAATCACTAGGTTGGAGATCTCCTTCGACAATTTCTCCAAAAATGCGTCGACAATCTGGCTATGGACGAATAAAATCTTCAGCGCCGTACATCTTTGCCCGTTGTAAGAAAGTGTCCCCAGAATGCATTCTTTCACCGCGAGATCCAGATCGGCATCGAACAGGATAATAGCGGGATTTTTTGCCTCCAATCCGTAAACTGTGCGGAGTCGGTTGAGCTTGGGGTGTTGCTTTTCCAGGCTATTGGCTGCCCGACTCGACCCAATGAAGGCAAAGGCACTGACCTCGCCCGATGCCATCAACGGTGGAGTTACCACCCGGCCACTGCCATACACTGTATTCACTACACCAGGGGGAAAGGCTTGCTGAAATGCTTCCAGCAAAGGGGCGCAGGGCAGCACGCCAGGACGGGGCAGCTTCATCACCACCGTATTGCCCATAATCAATGCGGGAATCAGCAGCGTGAAGGTTTCGTTTAGTGGATAGTTGGATGGTCCCATGCAAAGTACCACCCCAAGCGGTGCCCGCCGGATTTGTCCGATTACCCCTTCAGAAATTTCAAACCGGGACGACACCCGATCCAAATCCTTCAAGGCAGCAATCGTATCTTCGATATAACCAACGGTACGGTCAAACTCTTTTTGCGAATCCTTATAGGACTTGCCGATTTCCCACATGAGGAGCTTAACGACCTCATCTCGTTTTTCCTTCATACGACAGGAGAACTCCTGCACGCGATCGATGCGCTGCCCAACAGACATCGTTGGCCACAGCCCGCGACCTCGTCTGTAGGCTGCAACGGCAGCGTTTAGAGCTTCTAAGGACTCCTGCTCGGAAAGCATGGGGAAATACCCAACCGTAGCCGGAACCAATCCTTCATCGGTCTGGATGTGAATTGGAGAAATCACCTCTTCAACGTCACCATCCCAGTAACGAAGTTCTCCATCAATCAGATATTGCCTTTGGTTGACAGGAGTTTGAATGCGGAAGGCATCTGGGATTTTGTCTGCTGTTGGGAAAAGGGATTCAACCCTATCTTGAATTTTCTCTCTAGTGGCATATGAGGTGACGATTGGGGGAATCATAGATTTAGAGGGAATTAATCCATTGTGTGTTCTAGAACTCGAATTACTGAAACCCGATGTTGGCGATCGCCTCTAGATATTCGTAGTAGGTGATTTGTCCGTCACCATCGTGATCTACTTGTTTGATAATGGTTTTTATTTGTTCGGTATTGACTGGTAAGACTAGGCGATCGGCAATGTTAATCGCTTCCTCAAGCGAAAGTAGACCATTCTTGTCGAGGTCTAGTTCGCGGAACTTTTTGAGGATGTTGAAGTTTGGTTCATTTGCAACCGCAAACTCTTCAAAGTCAATACATCCGTCCTTGTCATTATCTGCAGCTTCAAACATTCTGGTCAGACGTATTTTCTCCTTTGCTAATGCAAAGTTGAGATATTCATCAATCTCGATTTTGCCATCTCGATCAGAGTCAATTTTTGTAAACATCTGGACGATCGATGTTAATTTTTCCTCTGCTATCAGTGCTTTTATCACTTCTGATACTTCAAACTTGAATTTGTCATCATTCATATAGCTAATCTCTCAATTTCGTTTGTTCTGATGGGGAACTGTTACTTTTTCCGATCTAAGGTTTTGTGGGTGCATGGTCAGTTAGTTGGATGTTTTGCCTTAAAAACCGACATACCTGCGTATTTTGCACTGATTCCTAATTCCTCCTCAATGCGAAGCAACTGGTTATATTTCGCCAGGCGCTCTCCCCGACATGGCGCGCCGGATTTAATTTGACCCACTCCCGTTGCCACCACCAAATCCGCGATGAAGTCGTCAGGGGTTTCACCCGAGCGGTGGCTAACCATACTGGTATAGTTGCCAGCTTTGGAATCATTAATGGCGTTAAGAGTTTCGGTAACGGAACCAATTTGGTTGACCTTTATCAGAGATGAGTTGCCCACACCGTCCGCGATCGCCTGTCTGATGATCTTGGGATTTGTCACAAAGGCATCATCACCGACTAGCTGAATGCGATCGCCCAGTCTTTTGGTAAGCAGCTTCCAACCGTCCCAATCGCTTTCGCCCAAACCATCTTCAATGGAAATAATCGGAAATTGGTTGACCCAACTTTCCCACAAGGCAATCATTTCCGCTGAAGTTTTACGACTTCGATCGGATTTGAAGAACAGGTAGGTACCATCCTCCTGATGGAGTTCCGTCGTCGCAGGGTCGAGGGCGATCGCAATTTCATCGCTCAGCTTCAGTCCAGCCTTTTCAATTCCAAGAAGAATTAGATCGATCGCCTCTACGTTAGCTTTAAGATCGGGAGCAAACCCTCCCTCATCACCGACGCCAGTGCTGTAGCCCTGTTCTTTTAAGATAGATTTTAGGGCGTGGTAAACCTCTGCCCCCATTTGCAGCGCCTCTGAAAAAGTAGAAGCACCCACTGGGGCAATCATGAATTCCTGAAAGTCTACGCTATTGTCTGCATGAACGCCGCCATTAAGAATATTGAAACAGGGGACGGGCAGCAAGTTTGTCTCTCCTTTACCCAGATAATGGTAGAGGGGTAAACCTTGAGCCGTAGCTGCCGCACGGGCGATCGCCATTGAGACACCTAAAATGGCATTAGCACCCAGGTTTGATTTATATTCAGTGCCATCAAGTTCTAGCATTTTGGTATCGATAGCGACCTGATCGGTGGCATCCATTCCAGTTAGCACGAAGGAGATCGCCTCATTGACGTTGGCAACCGCTTTCAATACGCCTTTTCCACCGTAGCGTTTGGGATCGTTATCCCGCAACTCCAAAGCTTCTCGACTTCCAGTCGATGCCCCAGAAGGAACTGCAGCCCGTCCTTTGCTACCATCCTGCAATGTTACATCTACTTCTACCGTTGGATTGCCGCGAGAATCAAGAATTTCTCTGGCTTGAATGCTTTGAATGTTGGTTTCCATAATTATTTCTCTAAATTCTATTAAAGTTATTTTCGATAAATGCATAGGCTCAAAAATTGAAGGGCGCTCGATATATGACACCCCTATCCATCAGGTAATGACCGTTGGCTCTGCCATGCACGTCAGTTCGTGGATGTGAGCCACTTCATCCGCCAGTGCAATCAGCTCTTTCAGCGCTACCTGGGGATCTAGGCTCTGGTAGGCGGGATCTGGTTCGTAACTTTCCAAGTAAACTCGCAAGGTTGCACCGTGAGTCCCGGTTCCGGATAGGCGGAAGACTATGCGGGATCCATCGGTAAAGCCAATTCGAATGCCCTGATGTTGACTGACGCTACCATCAATAGGATCGGTGTAACTGAAGTCGTCGCAGTATTCGACTTCATAACGCCCAAAGGATTTTCCCTTCAAGGTGGGCATAATTTTGTGCAAATTCTCCATCAAGGTATCGGCTCGAGAACTATTGACCGCTTCATAGTCGTGGCGAGAGTAATAGTTGCGTCCATAGGTTTGCCAATGATTCCTTACAATCTGCTCCACCGATTGTTGTCGAACTGCCAGAATATTGAGCCAGAACAGCACCGCCCATAGTCCGTCCTTTTCACGGATATGGTTTGAGCCGGTGCCAAAGCTTTCTTCGCCGCAAAGGGTGACTCGTCCAGCATCCATAAGATTGCCGAAAAACTTCCAGCCCGTAGGAGTTTCATAACAGTCAATGCCCAGCTTTGCGGCCACTCGATCGGCTGCCTGACTGGTTGGCATAGAGCGAGCAATTCCAGCCAAACCCCCTTGGTATCCGGGAATGAGTTTGGCATTAGCCGCTAAAACTGCCAGACTATCGCTGGGGTTGACAAAAAATCGGCGTCCCAAAATCATGTTGCGATCGCCATCGCCATCGGAAGCCGCCCCAAAATCGGGAGCCTGCTCGCCGAACACGATCTTCACTAGGTCATGAGCATAGACCAGGTTTGGATCGGGATGTCCGCCGCCAAAGTCTTCCAGAGGAGTTCCATTTCGAACTGTACCAGTTGGGGCTCCTAACAGTTGTTCAAAGATCCGATGGGCGTAGGGACCGGTTACCGCATGGAGCGCATCGAAGCACATCCCGAAGTGGCCGCTGGTGAGAAATTGGTGGATGCGATCGAAATCAAATAGAGACTCCATTAACTCGGCATAGTCAGACACCGAGTCAATCACCTCCACTACCATTTCACCCAGCTTTGACTCTCCCAAGTTGTCAACATCGACATCGGAAGCGTCCAAAATTTTGTAACTGTCGATCGCTTGACTTTGGGCATAGATGGCTTCCGTCACCTTTTCGGGAGCAGGCCCACCATTGTCGATGTTGTACTTTACGCCAAAATCTTCGGTTGGTCCAGCCGGATTGTGACTGGCAGATAGGATGATGCCACCAAAGGTTTGATATTTGCGGATCGCAACTGAGGTTGCTGGAGTTGATAGAATTCCGTGCTGTCCTACCTTAATCCGTCCAAAACCATTAGCCGCTGCCATTTTTAAAATAATTTGAATGGCTTCCCGGTTGTAATAACGTCCATCACCACCCAAAACTAGGGTTTGTCCTTTGTAGTCTTGCAGGCTATTAAAGATCGACTGGATAAAGTTTTCTAGATAATGGGGTTGTTGAAAAACAGGAACCGACTTACGAAGACCCGATGTACCGGGCTTCTGATCGTTAAAAGGATGGGTTGAAAGCGTGCAAACGTTCATATAATATTCTCCCTCAGTCTTATTACGGTTCTATCAACTCCGACATCAGGATCGCCGATCGAGACAGTGGGAATTCAGATATGGTTTCTGAATTCCTCTGTTGAGTCGATCGGTTAGTAAGGCCACCTCCAGTTCACGACATCTGGGCGATCGATGCCATGTTCGTAGGCATAGTTAGTGCAAGCAATTTGCTCGTCTTTAAGCATTTCCTTAATGTGAGCACCTGCAATCTTGAGTTGGGGAACTCGGTCAATTACATCAATGGCAATACTAAAGCGATCGATCTGGTTCTGAATCGCCAGATCTAACGGGGTATTGATGTTACCTGCTTCCTTGTAGCCGCGCACGTGGATGTTCTGGTGGTTGGTACGGCGGTAGGTGAGCCTGTGAATGAGCCAAGGGTAACCATGGAAGTTGAAGATGACTGGTTTGTCAGGGGTGAAGAGACTGTCAAAGTCGCGATCGTTTAAGCCATGTGGATGCTCTGATTGAGGCTGCAACCTGAATAAATCGATTACGTTGACAAAACGAATCTTCAGATCGGGGAAATGCTCCCGCAACAAACAGGATGCCGCCAGCGATTCCTGCGTGGGAATATCTCCCGCTGTAACCAGTACCACATCTGGCTCGACTCCTAGATCGTTACTAGCCCACTCCCAGATATCGATCCCCTTGGTGCAGTTCTTAATTGCCCCATCCATGTCGTGATACTGCAAGTGCAATTGCTTGTCACAGACAATCACATTGATGTAATTCTTACTGCGCAAGCAGTGGTCTGCCACCGACAGCAATGTGTTGACATCCGGCGGCATATAAATACGAACCACATCTGGACTCTTATTCAACACAACATCAATGAAGCCCGGATCTTGGTGGGTAAACCCATTATGATCTTGACGCCAAACCGTTGAGGTAATCAGCAGGTTTAGGGAAGCAACCTCCTCACGCCAGTGAATGTGATTGCAGATCGACAACCACTTGGCATGCTGGTTGAACATGGAATCAATCACATGGGCAAAAGACTCGTAGGTGGAGAAGAATCCATGTCGTCCGGAGAGTATATAACCCTCCAACCAGCCTTCTAGAGTATGCTCGCTCAACATCTCCATCACGCGACCATCGGGAGACAGCTCGCCACCATCTTCATCTTCTGGCAGGTAGTCTGCAATCCAGAATTTCTTGCTGACTTCGTAAACAGCACCCAATTTGTTAGAGGTGTTTTCGTCCGGTCCAAATACACGGAAATTAGTCATGTTGTTTTTCATGACATCCCGCAAGAAAACGCCCAAGGGTTGAGTGTTCGCAACTTCAATTGTGCCAGGCTTCTCTACAGGCACCCCATACTGCCGGAAATCGGGCATGTTTAACTCGTGCAACAATAATCCACCATTGCCGTAGGGCGTGGAACCGAGCCGTTTGTCACCGAGCGGTGCCATTGCTTTAATCTCAGGAAGCAAGGTACCGTTGGAATCAAACAGTTCTTCGGGTTTGTAACTGCGCATCCATTCTTCTAACTTACGCAGGTGATCGGGATTGCTGTGCATTCCACCCATCGGTACTTGGTGGGCTCGCCAGAACCCCTCAACTTTATGACCATCTACTGTCTCAGGACCTGTCCAACCCTTGGGAGTTCGCATCACAATCATCGGCCATATAGGACGGGTGGCAACGCCGCTAGAACGGGCTTCCTGCTGAATGTTGTGAATTAATGATATACATAGATCGAGAGTTGCAGCCATTGCATTGTGCATAGATTCGGGATCGGAACCTTCCACAAAGTAGGGCTCATACCCGTAGCCGTCAAATAATGCCTTGAGTTCTCGATGGCTGATCCGAGAAAGAATCGTGGGGTTATTAATTTTGTAGCCATTCAGGTGCAACACAGGGAGTACCGCACCATCCCGAATAGGATTGATGAATTTATTGGAATGCCAAGAGGTGGCGAGAGGTCCTGTTTCGGACTCACCATCACCGGGCATGGACACTACAATCAAATTTGGATTATCAAAAGCTGCGCCATAAGCATGAGAGAGACTATAACCTAGTTCACCACCCTCATGAATAGAACCAGGAGTTTCAGGCGTGCAGTGACTGCCAACGCCGCCGGGAAAAGAGAATTGCTTGAAGAATTGTTTCATTCCAGCTTCGTCTTCCCTGCATTTGGAGTAGAACCTAGAATAGGTTCCTTCGAGGTAACAAGGTCCCAGAAATCCAGGGGCGCCATGTCCTGCACCAACCATGAACAGCATATCTTGGTCAAACTTCTTAATGACTCGATTTAAGTGGGTGTAGAGAAAGCTGATACCGGGACTAGAACCCCAGTGCCCTAATAATCGCAGCTTAATTTGTTCGGGATTGAGGGGCTCTTTAAGTAAGGGGTTGTCTCGAAGGTAAATCATCCCAACAGCCAAATAGTTTGCAGCGCGCCAGAATGCATGCATCTTGTGGAGTTCTTCGTTACTTAATGGTGAGCCCTCAACCGTAGACCTAGCTATTCCGAAGGCACTAATAGAAGTGAGCTTGTCAGGTGTTGCTATCATGATTTTGATACTTATTAAAGGTTAACCTTTTCAGCAGAGAAAAATATAAAACTCTTAATAGTAATAGATTCTCAAAGAGAATATTTATTACCGTGAGTTGCAAGAAGTTGATGACAATCACTTACCAATCTCTTAAGTCATGGTTTTAGCTGAAAAGAAAGTGCGATTGCAGAGTGAATCTAGCGCTAATAAAACTTTTTTTTAATATTTACGCTCAATTTCGGTTAGCCTTTCTTCCTTACTTGCACTCTCTGCTTCTCAAAATGAATAAGCATCTGTTCTTTGACTGCACTTGCCCAATACTCGAACTCAAAAAACTCGCTGTTAGGGGTCAAATTTTCCTTTGATGGCTTATTTTTGAGGGGGGAACAAGACTCTTTGACATTGTTCATTGGAAATTACTCCTAGAAAATGGTATTGATGAATTTGATTAAGTGCAGTATTATCTATCCTTAAAAGTTACTACTCCCTTTCAAGAGAATAATTATGCGTAAATGGCTAATAAGAACACGCATAATTGTTTACTCTATAACAGCTATTCACTGTGTGGCGTTGGAAGGGATTAACTTCAATATTTAAATAATATTGTTTTACATGATTTAATTATTACATTAAAACGCTTGGCGCAAGAATAAGATCTGATTAATCCTACATTATGCTTTGGTTAGCTCCTTCAGGGATCATCAACTCTCATCAACTTTTCTCTGTAAGCCGTTTCAAAATTAGCTCTACCCTGAATTGAATCTTTATAGAACCCATTTGGTTTCTTAGGAAGAGTAGAAAAAGTTATCAAACATAGGATATACAAGTAGCCTAAGCGATCAAGAGTGGGAGATTATCGAACCTCTGTTGCCAAAGAAGAAGACATGTCCAGCAAAATGGACAAAACGGCAAATATTAGACGGCATATTTTAGTAACTCAAGAATGGATGTAATTGGGTAGACCTACAAAAGGATTTGCCCCCATATTCAACAGTGTATTGGCATTACAAGTATGGCGAACATCAGGAATATTAAAGGAAATCATTACAGCATTGCATACACAGGTGAGAAAACAAGCCAAAAAAAAGCCTAAGTGGACAACCTTATTAATCGTCGAATCACAAGCCACAAAAAATACCTGTAATGCAAGAGTTGATTCCAAAGTTTTTTACTCCTACAAGCAGCAATTCTCATTATGAAAAACGAGGTCTTTGAAACTCTCACACAAAGAGGTTTTTCCAATGCTTGGATGAATCTCATTAAAAGTCTTGTCAAAAACTTTGACAAGACTTTTAATGAGAGAATTTATCTTAGCTTTATCAGGCTTATGCTTAAGCGCCTTGCTAAGGCTTCCTAAGATACCAAATTGGTTCTATACCCACTTGCTTTAGTTATAACCATACTTTTTGACGAACCAAGTTTTCATCAATTGTGTAAGTATGCAATAACTAGACAAAATTAATCCCAGCCATAGGAAGTATTGCGGGGGTAGAGGAACGAATCCTAATATAGGGGCAATCGGTGAGAAAGGCAGACACAGTGCTACTGCCATAATCGTTAGAGTCACTAATAGCATAGGGAGAGACGGACGGCTTTGCAAAAAGGGGATTTTTGGGGTACGAATGATGTAAACAATTAAAGTTTGGGTCATGAGACTTTCAACAAACCAACCTGTTTGAAATAAGGCTTGATGCTCAACTGTATTGGCTCCAAACACAAACCACATCAAAGCGAAGGTCGCATAGTCAAAAATTGAACTCATCGGACCAATGTAAAGCATAAATTTCTGAATATCACCTACTTGCCATTTGCGCGGTTTGGTCAGATATTCTTTGTCCACATTGTCAAAAGGAATTCCCGTTTGCGAAAAATCGTAAAGTAGATTATTAAACAAGATTTGCACTGGCTGCATCGGCAGAAATGGCAGCAATGCGCTAGCACCTAAAACGCTAAACATATTGCCAAAGTTAGAACTCGTACCCATCTTGATGTACTTAACAATATTGCCAAAAGTTTTGCGGCCTTCGAGTAGCCCTTCTTCCAATACCATCAAACTTTTTTCTAACAAAATGATGTCAGCAGATTCCTTGGCAATATCCACGGCGGTATCTACAGAAATGCCAACGTCAGCTTCTCGCAATGCAGCAGCATCGTTGATACCATCGCCTATAAATCCAACAATATGCCCTTTACTGCGTAGGACTTGAATAATTCGCGATTTTTGTAGAGGAGACAGCTTGGCAAAAATAGTAGTGGTTTCGGCAAGATCTGAAAGTGCCTCATCGGATAGGGCTTCAATCTCGCTGCCTAATAGGATGTGATGAACGTATAAACCCACGTCCTTACAGGTTTTGCGAGTAACGATTTGGTTGTCGCCAGTTAACACTTTTACCTGTACGCCACTTTTGTTGAGAGCGGCGATCGCTTTGAATGCTGATTCTTTGGGGGGATCGAGAAAGGCTATAAAACCAATTAGAATTAAGTTCTGTTCATCGTCTAGGGAATAACTGCGCTGGTCGAGCGGTAATTCTTTATAGGCGACGGCAATCACCCTAAGCCCATCTTCGTTAAGTTCTTGATTTAACTCGGTGACCTTTTCGCGAAATAAATCATCAAGGGGCTGAATCAAATCGTTTGCTTTGAACTGCGTGCAGGCTTGAAGAATTTCTTCAACCGCGCCTTTACAAATTAGTTCGTGGTGGTGATTTTCTTCTTCAACTACAACGGACATGCGACGGCGGACAAAATCAAAGGGAATTTCATCAATTTTACAGAACTTACTTTCAACATTTAAAGATTCGTGGAGTTCATAATGTTCTAAGACTGCCACATCCAACAAATTCTTTAAACCAGTTTGGTAAAAGCTATTCAAATAGGCAAGTTCCAAAACCTCTTCGCATTCTTCTCCATAAACATCTAAGTGCATCTCCAAAACGATCTTGTCTTGAGTAAGCGTCCCTGTTTTATCGGTACAGAGAATATCCATTGCCCCAAAGTTTTGAATGGAATCAATATTCTTGACGATCACCTTTTTTTCTGACATAGCGATCGCTCCCCGAGCTAGGTTTGCCGTAACGATCATCGGCAACATCTCAGGGGTTAATCCTACCGCCACCGAGAGGGCAAAAAAGAAAGCCTCTCCCCAGTTCTTTTTGATCAAACCATTGATCATGAAAACAGCAGGAGCCATCACTAACATGAAGCGGAGAAGCATTAAGCTGACATCGTTGATCCCCTTATCAAAACTGGTCATGGTCTTGCGCCCGACCACAGTTTTTGCCAGAGAACCCAAGTAAGTATTGCTACCTGTTTCGGCGACAACAGCGGTTCCTGTACCGCTAATTACGTTTGTGCCTAAGAAACAAAGATTTGCTAACTCCAACGGATTTTGGATTTGTAATTGATCGCTGGTCAAATTGGACTGTTTCTCAATTGGCAACGACTCTCCAGTTAAAGCGCCTTGGCTTATAAACAAATCTTTCGCGGCAATTAATCGCACATCCGCCGGAATCATATCGCCAGCAGCCAGCAAAACCACGTCGCCAGGAACTAAATATTTAATTGGAATTTCGTAGCGATCGGGAACATCAAGATTGAGGGTTAATCCCATATCCTGAGCTAAACTCGGAGAAATATCTTTACGGGGATCTTTCCGTCTCACTGTGGCGGTTGTATGTACCATTTCCCGTAGTTTTTCTGCCGCCTCACTGGAGCGAAATTCTTGCGAAAAGCGCAGGATCACACTAAAAATCACCATGCTAATAATAATCACGGCGGCTCTGATATCCCCCGTTAATAGAGCGATCGCTGCCAAAATAATCAATAGGATTGCCAATGGATTTTGGAACGTCTTCAAAAGTTGGACGTACCACTTTGGAGGTTTTTCATGGGCAATTTCATTTAGCCCAATTTTGTCTAGTCGAAGATCGGACTGTAGCTCGCTTAACCCTTCGGGAGATGTATTGAGCGTTTTCAATACAGTTTCCACATTGTCTTGAGCAAACTGAACTAGTTTTGTCGGTAGCGATGGCGAAGCAGCAATGGCAGTCTGATTTAGACTAGCTGATTTTCCTTTCCATCCCCACATACTCCTAAATATGGTTTTATTTTCGGGGCTAGGTTTCATGATAGTCACAAATCAAAACTCGAATTAGGAAAAAGCTCCAAGATTATGCCAGATTGTTACGCTTTGATCTTGTCAAACAAACCACTCTTAGGAGATTATCATAGTCAATTACTGGGAATTATCCGAATGGGTGGGATAAATCGCCTTAACATGAACTATCTGGCGTTCTTTGTCAGCATCAACCACAATCCAATTAAGTGGTTTTCCATACTTATTCAATTCATCCTGAATCGACTGATGTAGGGATGATACTGAGTTGTGATTTTGAAGATCGACTTCGATATTGATTGATTTTGTAGTCATAAGAAGATACTCAAAAGCTAGGTGTATTAATGAAAATTGATGTAATTACTGTTCACTTACCAAGAATGTAATGCTCGCAATTGGGGCGTTTTTTTCGACTGGTGTGCTTCCATCCTAGTTAGGACATCATCGAGAATAGTGATGGCTTCGGCAATAAAAGGACCTTTATTTAACATCACGCACTCGGCACGTTCAGCCATAGCCGCATCGGTCATCTCTCCGCGTGAAGGCGCTCCATCTTTGACCAAACTTTCTAGCACTTGCGTAGCCCAGATCACGGGCACATGCGCTGCTTCGCAAATCCAGAGAATTTCTTCTTGAATCTCTGTCAACCTTTGATATCCGATTTCAACGGCTAAGTCGCCTCTAGCAATCATCACACCAAATGATTGTTTACTTGCTGCATGGATGATTAATTCTGGAAGATTGGAAACCGCGATCGCCGTTTCAATCTTTGCTACAATCGCGGGGCTAGGAGATCTTCCATCTAAGCGATGACTTAACTCTTGTTGAAGTAAATCAATATCAGCAGGTTGCTGCACAAAGGAGTAACCAATAATATCTGCGTGACTGGCGACAAAATCCAAATCGCTTAAATCTTTTGCCGTAAGAGGACTGAGCGATAAAATTGTTTTGGGAAAGTTCAATCCTTTTTCGGGACGAAGTTTGACTCCTTTAGGGCTCGCATGGGTTACTTTAAGCAACAGACCTAATTGCCCATCTGGCAATCGATATTGGGTGTCAACCACACGAGTCCGAATCTTGCCATCGTCAATATATACGGGTGCATCAACCACTAATAAATCGAGGATTTCGGGAACCGTACAGCAAATTTGGAATTGGTCTATAGGTGATGAGATCGCCTCGACTGTGGACAATTTACTTGCAGATTTAGGTGCACACCGCGAGAGCAAGATGCGATCCCCTCGAAATACCCGCTTTCGATCGGGTGGCTTAAGAACTTCTCCTGTGCGGATCTTGGGTCCTGCTAAGTCCATCATCACTTTACAAGATGTTCCATTCTCCTGCGCTGCTCGACGAACATGAGCGATCATGCTTTCCCATATTTCTGGATTGTCATGGGCGCAGTTAATTCGCACAGAGTTTGCGCCCCGTCGGATAATTTCGCGTACTAACTCATAGTCAGTAGCAGCTTCCGTGGGCAATGTAACCATAATTCTGACCCGCCGATGGGGACTGGCTATCCCAAATAATTCTTTGGTATGCTGGAGAAGTAAACGATTACCTTCAAAAAAGGATTCTAGTGGTTGACGGTGAAAATTTTCCGTGGAGTAGTTGCCACACATTACTTCTAGCGCCGCAATAACAGCATCAAGATTGGGTGATACCCTTGCTTCAATCCTTCCTAACGAAGACAACCCCCAAGGCATTAATGCGGATTGGAGTTCGCGGAGGTCATATTGACGTAATGCAAGGTATTGAGCAAGATTCAGGGCGCTTGGAAGAAATTCAGCCCGATTAATGCCAGATTGCCATTTGTTAAAGGTAATGGCTCCTTCGCTTTCAACTTTCTGGCGTAGTGCTTGAAGAGTCGATAGCATGACATGGGGACTTGATAAAAACTGCGGATCGATACTAACTGGTGAAATTTGACTAATCATAAAAGATTCCTAAATCTATATATTCGCAGGATAGTTCCGAATGATTTAACGTCTTTGAAGTGCTAGTTATGCCTTGAGTGCAATATCTATCGGTGTTGAGAGTAGCGATCTCAATGATTGGCGAAATTCTAAGGAGAGGTAACGCTGCTGGATCGGCTGCCAACTTTGCCAAAATGCGATTTGCTCTTGCTCCATTGTCTGGTTTATAGTGGGCAGCACCTTTGCCAAATCTGCATTCAATGTCGATTCTAAAAACTTACGCAAGACTTCACGATCGTGAAGTTGCCCCAAGATTTCTTGGATCGCCTTAAACTCCTCAATTCTCTCAAGGTATGAAGCCTCATAAAAACCTGAAAAGAACTCTGCTTGATAGCGAATACCTTTCATTTGTCTCCGTAGGTCATGGAGAATATTACCAAATTGCTCTAGTTGTTGATGCAACTCCTCAGGATTTTCAATGGAAATCGGTGTGACCTTTGCTGACTGAATAGTTGTTCCTACCAGCCACCCTTGGTGGAGAAAAAGTTGACAGATTAATGGTAATAGCAAGTCGGGCAAAATTCCTCGAGCTGACAGATCGCCGATCAGCCGATCATTTTATATCGGGGCTGATCTAGCCAAGTTTGAATACCCTGCTTTAAGTCGTAATAGCGATCGCCATTCAGAGTCTTTTGTAAATCGAGAAAGCTGCGATCTCGTTTTTTTTGCAACCTCATCAAAACTTTATCAAACTTCAGTTGTTCTGTATTGTCTAACAAAGGCTGATAGTGGTTTATCAATTCTTGTTGAAGTACATCTAAATCGCGGGTTTCTCCTAAACTTTTAGCAATTTTTCCGATAGATGGATTACTTACAGCTTTTGGCAAGACGATCGCAGAGCCAAATACTTGAATAGCCGTTCTCAAACGCCGCATCCCGACTCGCATCTGATGTAAAGGTTCAGGATCTTTATCTTCAAAGATGGCTTTCTCTTGTTCGACAATCTTCTGAAAGTTTTGTTGAATGATTTGATAACTGTACTCACCAAGCTTAATCGATAAATCTAATGGCTGGTGCTTCATACAAATTCACCTTTCATTATTAGTTCATTGAGACCCCAAATCAATTTTGGATTTAATCTCAACGCTCCTATTTTCTCACACTCTATACTTTCTACACACATTCCGAAATTCTTAATATTTATCCAAGAGTTTTTACCGATAAATTAGCTGTAACCCTTTATCTGCAAGCGTTATGGCAAAATGTAGGAAAACTAAGCTATGTAAAGGATTGTATTCAAATTTCTCAATAGAGGTTAACAATTGAAAATATTTTTCGAATTAGAGTCCTAGAATGACAGATTTTCGTAAAAAGACTTTTGCCTACGTTAAGAAGTGCGGAATGTCAGCCTTAATTATTGTTGATTCACAAGCCACAAAAAATACATGTAATGCAAGCGTTGAGTCAAAAGGTTTCTGCTTCTACAAAGCTACTAAAGGCATCAAACGACATTTGGATATTGATTCGCTATTTGGATATTGATTCGCTTGTTTTCCTTTCTTTACTCATTGATCTAAGGCTAGTGTCTCTGATGATCAGGGATTGATTGGGATGTTTGAAGCAAACATTGATTACTTTAAATCCAAACCCGTCAATATTCCTAAGATCGCAGTCATGGAAGATCACAGCTTCAATCCTGAATATTTAACCAAAGAATTAGAAAAAATCTATTCTCAGATTATTACTAAGATTAGGTTTAAGGTTGCACCGAAAATGTCTAAGCATGAAAAGAAATCTCAAGGAATATCTGGTTTTGTTGTTATTCCTTATTCCTATGCGTTGGATTTTGGAAAGAAGCAAGGCTTGGGTAGAGAGGTTTTAAGAACTTTGACAGAACTCTGGTGAATGCCAATGCTAGACACAATTTATGCTTTGTCAGGCTTATGCTTTAGCGTTTTGCAGCTACTTTTTAAGATCTCAAATGGGTTCTATAAAGAAAACAGTTTCGCTTGATTTTTAGTGTGCGTCATAATTCCAATCGACGCACACTAAAAATCAAGCGAAACTGGGATTAAGACGACGCTATGCATCGTCTCTTGTTTTTTGTTTTTTTAAACTGGACGGAATTCTGTAAAATTATTAAGACATAGTAAAAAAGCAACTTTATATACTACGAGTATAAAAAATTTATGGCGAAGAAAAGTCTTGCAAGTTTGACTGCTGCGGAATTAGCAGGCAAGAAAGTTTTAGTAAGAGTTGATTTTAACGTTCCTCAAGACGAATCTGGCAAAATTACCGACGATACACGCATTCGTGCTGCATTACCAACCATTAAGTACCTCATCGAAGCTGGTGCTCGTGTAATCCTCGCTAGCCACTTTGGCAGACCCAAGGGTGTCACCGAAAGCCTTCGTCTTAATCCTGTAGCAGTACGTTTATCTGAGTTACTCGGCAAGCCAGTTGTCAAAACCGACGATTGCATTGGAGAAGTTGTTGCGGCTCAAGTTAATGCTCTCAACAACGGCGATGTTGCTTTGTTGGAAAACGTGCGTTTTTATCCTGAAGAAGAAAAGAACGATCCTGAATTCGCCAAAAAATTAGCATCTTTGGCTGACATTTATGTAAATGATGCTTTTGGTACAGCTCACCGCGCCCATGCTTCGACTGAAGGTGTAACTAAGTACATCAGCACCTCAGTTGCTGGTTTCTTGCTAGACAAAGAATTGCAATACTTGAGCGGTGCTATTGACAATCCTAAGCGTCCTCTCGCTGCGATCGTTGGTGGCTCTAAGGTTTCTAGCAAGATCGGTGTAATCGAAACCTTGCTCGATAAGGTTGATTATTTGCTGCTCGGCGGCGGCATGATCTTTACTTTCTACAAGGCTCGTGGATTGAGTGTAGGTAAGTCTCTTGTTGAAGAAGATAAGCTAGACTTGGCTCGTGCGCTCGAAAAGAAAGCCGCAGAACGTGGAGTAAAGTTCTTACTACCAACTGATGTTGTTGTTGCTGATAACTTCAAGCCTGATGCTAATGCTCAAACCGTTAGCATTGACAATATTCCAGATGGTTGGATGGGCTTAGATATTGGCCCTGACTCCATAAAGGTATTCCAAGCTGCACTTGCCGAATGCAAGTCTGCAATCTGGAACGGTCCAATGGGTGTATTCGAGTTTGATAAGTTTGCTGTTGGTACTGAAGCGATCGCACATACTCTTGCCGATCTCACAGCCACTGGCACAATCACCATCATCGGCGGCGGCGATTCCGTAGCTGCTGTTGAGAAAGTTGGAGTTGCAGACAAGATGAGCCACATCTCAACTGGTGGTGGTGCAAGTTTAGAATTGCTCGAAGGTAAAATCTTACCTGGTATCGCTGCTTTGAACGAAGCTTAATAATTTCCGTTAAAAAAATAGGGGCGCACTGCGCCCCTATTTTTTAACGGAAATTATTTGGATTGAGCTTTCTGCCCCTGCTGCCAGTAACACCGCTATTGGTTAAGTTTGCCCCAGTCCCACCATCACTAGGATCGAGGAATGGCTTTAAGTACAAGTTGCCGCTTCGGACATTCGATACAGAACGATTTGTGGGTACAGAACCAAGGACAGCATTAATTCCTGATAGATCAATGCCTAAGCCAAGGTCACCACTGATGTCATTTAAAGAGCGATCGAGTCCACGATAGGTATTCACTGCTGTAGTTTGTTGCCCACTATCCGCAGTAGTAAGATTGCCAAATACTTGATCGCGAGTAGCGATCGGATCTTTTCCATTGGGGACTGTTAGCACAATTCGACAAGACGGATTTTTATCGGTGGTAGCACAAATGACGTTATAGCCATTTTCAGTACTGGTTCGCATTTCTAGCAAACCGTCGGGACGGTATAGCTCTAGACGACGGCTAATTTCATTGCAACGGCGCGTAGGTGACCAACCGTCACCCATATTACTAGGAGCAGCCCAAGGAAAATATTTTTGGGGTTGACTCTTGGGTTGATAGACTACGATATATTGCCCATCCCTTGATTGGCAGCTAAAACGCGCGTTTTTATTGTCACTAGGATTAGCAGCTTTGTCGTTCGGTCTTTCGGGGGGAAGCGTGGAGGGATTCGAACTAGGGTTTGTTTCAATAGGGATAATCTGAGCGAAGCTGGGCATCGCAACCAATGGCAAAGTCAAAGCGATCGCTGGAAAGTAGCTAAGTTGCTTAATTAGTTGCTTAATTAAAGATGTTTGCAAATTTCGGTTTGGGTAATTCATAGGATTATCGGATATGTGGGATTAGTAATCAAATCAAAAATTCCCCCCAAAAATTTATTTTGTGACTCTGGCGTGGTAACACCTGATAACATTGAGCCAAATTTTAACCAAAGATCATCGATCTTGGCTAGAAATTAATGACCCCTTTATCAAAGAATATGTTCCCACTTAAAAAGTAATACCAATCCACGAAAGTGTGACAACACTTTCGTGGATTAAAAACCAAACCCAGTAAGGGTTTTCAAAACTAAAAATGGCTACGCCATTTTTAGTTTTGGTATAAAGAAGGGGCTATATAACTTTAAATTTAGTTATTAATATCGCTATCTTCAGGTTCTTCTTCAGTAGGTAAAGGCGATCGCAAAATTACGGTGTTTTGCAATTTGCCAATCCCCTCAATTTCGATATAAATGCGATCGCCTTCCTGCATTGGTCCCACACCTTCGGGAGTCCCTGTAAGAATAATATCTCCCGGTAGTAAAGTCATAATTTGGCTAATGTAAGCCACGAGATAATCTGGAGAAAATACCATCTCCTCAATTGAGGTAGATTGAAAAGGCTTTTTAGTTTCATTTACAAAAGTTTGTAACATTGCTGTGGGACTAATTTCGCGCACAATCCAAGGACCCAAAGGACAGAACGTGTCAAAACCCTTACCCCTAGTCCATTGACTATCACTTCTTTGTAAATCCCTCGCCGTCACATCGTTGGCAATCGTATAACCCCAAATAGCGGCGATCGCTTGTTTGGGGGTGAGATTAAAACAAGGCGACCCAATCACTAATGCTAGCTCACCTTCATATTCCACCCGTTTAGACTGTGGCGGTATAGCTATCTCCGCTTCCGGAGAGATAATTGTAGTAGTGGGCTTTAAAAATATAATTGGCTCTTTCGGCACTTCTCCGCCCATTTCGGCAGCATGAGCAGAATAGTTTTTACCAACAGCTACAATTTTGCTCGGCTCACAAGGTGCTAAAAGTTGATAGGTATCTGGCGCAAGTAATTCGCCATTTGGCTCCCCTCCCAGCCAAGGAGCTGCACTGAGTAACTTTATAGATTGATTCAACTCTAACAGCCCGTAACAGACTTCCCCTTGGGAAGTTTTAACGCGAACATAACGATCCGCCATAGCATCTTGTTTGTAACTAAATATTAAGAGGGTCAATCTAAGCTGACTTGATTATATAGCAATGATCATCATAAGAGCGGTTCCATGGGTTAATAGCAAACTGCGATCGCAGTTCATTTTGGACTTTCTTTTTTGCCTTACTAAGTTAGTTTGAACTATAGGGCTGCAAGTTTTTTAGAGCGGTTTTTACATTAGCAATTTGGAATATGAATCTATCTACTTTTATTCTCGTTTCGCTGGCTTTTGGTGTTGCGTTTGGAACTTTATTAAATACGACTTTTCCTGAGAATATTGAACTAATCAATCAAAGTTTTTTAGCTCCGGTTGGTGAATCCTTTTTAAGGTTAATTCAGTTTGTGGTCGTTCCCATTGTTTTTTCTTCTTTAATCATGGGATTAACCAGAATTCAAGGAGCAGGGCAAGTTGGCAGATTTACCGTCAAGCTAATGACTAGCTACTTGATTACCAGTTCAATCGCGCTTTGCGTTGGTATGGGTACAGCTTATTTTTTGCAGCCAGGTAGTGGGGTGACTGGCTTTTCTGTATCTGAAAATATTAGTATCACCGAAGCTCCTTCCTTAATTTCTTGGCTAGTTAGCTTAATTCCTGTAAATCCGTTAGAAGCTCTCAGTACTGGTAATCTATTACAAATCATTTTCTCAGCAGTTTTATTGGGAATAGGAGTTCAATTAGCTAAAGAGAAAGCAAAACCATTCGTAGAATTTATTGAAAGTATCTATCACATTAGCGAAAAGACTCTATCCATAATTTTATATGTTGCTCCTTTAGGGGTTTTTGCTCTAATGAGTTCGACGATCGCTACTCAAGGATTAGAACTCGTTGCCAAGTTATTTCTTTATGTATTGGGTTTAGTAATTGCGTCTTCAATTATGATTTCCCTTGATATGCTTGCTCTGTTTATCCTCAAGGCCGATCCTCTAAGATTCTTACGGAGTCTTTCAGAAGCGATCGCCTTAGCTTTTGGCACAGCTAGTTCTAATGCGGCTTTGCCAGTAGTATTACAAAATATTCAAGAGAACTACGGGTTGCGTGAAGAAATTGCCAGTTTTGCAATTCCCTTGGGCACTGCCCTCAAAAGAGACGGTGCGGCAATTTTACAGGGCTTTAATGCTTTATTCGTCGCCCAAATCTATCAAGTTCCATTAACTCCTTCCCTACTCACAGCGATCGCAGTTAGTAGTTTACTAGTTTCATTCAGTACCCCTGGTGTTCCTGGTTCAGCACTGATCACGATGGCAACAGTACTTTCAGCGTCTGGATTGCCCTTAGAAGCGATCGCCTTAGTCGCAGGAATCGATCGGCTCACTGATGGATTTAAAACTGTTGTTAATATTATTGGCAACAGCGTTAATGCTATTATTCTTAGTCATTGGGAAGCGGAACAACAAGTACCTGAAGTAGAACAAATACCAGCTAGATGAATACAAAACTCCGCTATGCAGAATTTTGCTAGCGCCAGTCATATTGAATCAAAAATAGAGTTGCGGCGCAAAGTGCCGCAACTCTACGAATAAAACTTCAATGCACCATTTTGTGAGCGATCGCTGTTTTATACCAAAGCACAAAAGTGTCGTTACACTTTTGTGCTTTGGCATTAAACTATATTCATCATCGGACGAGATTTTCTTTTTCTGACGATAATTTCTGAGAGATCGCAAAGTCGATATTTATGACAAATTACCGAAAATTCAAACTATCACTACATCCAGTCGGAGAATTGTCAAAGCTTCTGACAGCGATCGCACTAACCACTTTTATCTATATCCCTAATTCTGTTAAAGCTGAAACCTATATTAATAATCGCACTTGCCCAGTGGACTTCCCAAGTTTAAGTGCGGCTCTAGCTAGAGACCTACCAGACTATCTTAATCGAGTCTATACTAGTTTGCGGATTAATCGCGTGGTAATGACCATCAGCCAGCCTGAGCTGGAGCCTTTACCCATAGCCCCCGGACAATCTCAAGATCGCCTTCCACAGCAAGTATTTTTGTCGATATTAGAGCGGCAAACAGGTAAAACTGAAACATCGCAGCGAGCTTACTGGCTCTTTGTGGTTCCCACGTCAAATGGTTGGCGGCTGTCGATGGCATTTATGCGGATTGGTCAAGCGCCACCTGTAGATGTAAGTGATGCGGCGATCTCTGATGCGGCAAATAGGTGGTTGCGAGATTATTGCGATCCTCGTTATCAGCGTCATAGCAGCTTTCAAATGAGTGCATACTCATTTGAAAATAGAAAATCAATCCCAAAATGAAAACTGCTATAGCATAGTAGATGTCGGCTCAGCCGACATCTACTATGCGGGAAATTATGTCATTATTTGAATCTGTGCGATCGCAAATGCCTGCGGAAATTCCATCGCAATTAGAATGCATGGATGCTTTCTGGACAAGCTATCGTCAAAGCAATCAAGAAATTGCGAAGGTCGTTCAGACAACTTCAGAGAAGTTAGGCGACAAAGATTATGATGCGATCGTTTGCGGTGGCACATTAGGCATATTTATCGCCTGTGCATTGCAGCGCCGAGGCTGGCGAGTGGCGATTATTGAACAGGGCATATTGCAGGGCAGAGCGCAAGAATGGAATATTTCACGTAAGGAGTTAAATGCATTTCTGGAATTAGATTTATTAACAGAAGCTGAACTAGAAACTGCGATCGCAACTATATACAATCCTGCGAGAGTTGGATTTCAGGGCGGTAAAGATCTATGGGTGCGTGATATTCTCAATATTGGCGTTGATCCTATTTATTTATTAGAAATTCTAAAACAGAAGTTTTTAGATGCTGGGGGAATACTATTAGAGAAAACTGCATTTAAACAGGCGATCGCCTATGATGACGGAGTAGCTGTGGAAGTTCCATCCGCGACAGGAGATGAAAACAAGAAAATTACGGGGCGATTATTATTGGATGTGATGGGACATTTCTCACCAATCGCCAAGCAAGCGCGATCGCAAGTACAGGGAAATATTAAACCCGATGGCGTTTGTATGGTGGTGGGAAGTTGTGCAAAGGGAATGCCAGACAAGTCCTATGGTGACTTGATTTATAGCTTTACGCCCATCCAAAAACAATGCCAATATTTTTGGGAAGCCTTTCCTGCTAAAGATGGCAGAACCACCTATATGTTCACCTATGTAGATGCCGATCCAAAGCGTCCCAGTTTTGCGGAGCTAATGGAAGACTATCTATTTTGGTTGCCCAAATATCAAGAGATAGAACTTAATCAACTAGAATTTCAACGAGTTCTCTTTGGCTTTTTCCCTTCTTACAAACAAAACCCTTTGCAAACGCCTTGGGATCGGATTTTACAAGTTGGTGATAGCTCAGGGATGCAATCACCCCTTAGCTTTGGTGGATTTGGTGCAATGGTGAGACATTTACCCCGATTGACCAAAGGGATTGATACGGCTTTGCGTAGTGACTTGTTAGCAAAAGAAAATCTGCGATCGCTACAACCCTATCAACCCAATCTCTCTGTAATATGGCTATTTCAGAAATCGATGAGTGTAGCTGTCAATCAACAAATCGAAAGCGATCGCATTAATTATCTATTAGGTGTAACTTTTAACTCAATGGAGAAATTAGGCGATCGGGTTCTCTATCCATTTTTGCAAGATGTGGTGCAGTTTATTCCACTAGCGCAAACAATGCTTGCTATGTCTATTGCCGATCCTGTCTTAGTCCTAAAGATTATGCAGCAGGTTGGGATTTCGACTTTATTTGATTGGCTCAAGCATTATCTTGGTTTAGGTGCATATAGCTTTTTGAATCAAATTGGTCGGAGACTAGAACCTGCGATCGGGAATCTCTTGCCTGAGCAAAAATATCAATGGCAACGCCAGATTGACGCATGGTACTATGGTTCGGGTGGCGACTATGAGAAGTAGAGCAGCATACATCTACTGTATCATAGCGCAGAAGAAAAGTTAATTGTTCGAGCTAAGCTTAAATTTGTTGAAGATAAAATATTTAAGTAAGATAAAAATCTTTTTCTTCATGACTAGAAAATTTTGTAGAGTCTAATTTGCGGCATGTACTTTTTACATAATAAGTAGGATGGAAATTAGGATCTTTTATTAGGTTTTTCCACTTTTCCCAATATATATGTCTAATGATAAAAGAAACGAAAGCATGTGGGGTAACTAATTTATTGACGGGCAATCTAATTTGATTTCTAAAACCAAAATGAAAATGTGAAATCGAATGATTAGGCGGATTATAATATTTAATATCATAATCATATCTTATAGGCATTACAGCGTTATTGAGTTTTCCTTCGTCAGCTACTTGCTCATAATCTTGGCGAAATAAATCTCCACATTCATCATATGAAAGATCATTACTTGCTAGGTATTCTTCGTAAGATGGAAAAATAGTAGGAACTTCGTAATAAGCGTACCTATATACATCTTCACTCGAATTAAAGTCACCAGAAAACTGTAAAAATGAATAGTCCTTAAGTAGAAAATCATAGTCTTTGTTAATTAGAGCTATTTCATGAATCTCTCTGTAGTTATTACCTTGACATACTTCAAAGAAATCACTAGAAAACTTAGAAGAGCTAAAATTTAAATTCTTAGAATAATTTTCTTCAAGTAGTAGATTAGATTCTTTTAACAGTTTTTTTACCTGTTTATAGCCAATCTCTAATATTGCTAAACTCATTTATTTTATCAATTTAGTTATGAAGAAATTAAATCACGTAATTCATCCTTAGACATTCCTAATCTCTCTGCTTCAATACTAAGTTTTTGAACCTTTTCACGCAAAGCAGCTTTTGTTATATTTATAGGAGCTAAGTCTCTTTGAAATACTTCCATTTGTTCGATATTGGGATATATAAATTCTAAATTAGGCATTTTACTCAATGCCATTTTAATCTCATTTACTAACAGATTAGTCTTAGCACCCATTCCCGTTACATTTAACCATGCTTTTGATCGGGTAAATGCAGTAAATAATTTATTTCTTGCTATTCTAGAATCTTTTTGATCGCAAAAAGTATCTACTCCAATTACATAAACTAATGCAGCTTCATTCCCTTTGGCTTTATATACTGTAGATAGAGTTACACATCCTTCAATAAAAAATTCTGTTTTGTATATATCTGTAAGAACATTATTGGAATTAATACCTATCTCTTTTAAATAATTGCTAATCTTACTAAAATATGTCCTAACGGCTCTATCATCTATACAGACAACGAGAATGTCTTCTGGGTTAAGTTTTTCTTGATCTATATTTTCTCGAATTGACTCACACGCCCATTGCACTTCATCATCCATATCAGACGCAACATGGCATTTTATAAGATCTTCAGGCTTTTGCTTGGTAGATATAGTTAAAGGGCTATTTTCATCAGGTCTTTTAATGATCATTCTATCTCCTTCTCTACACTCTCCTTGAAGAACTTCGTAGCCTAGGTCAACCCAATGCTCTTTATTCTCAAGCATTTGGATAATTGTAGAATTGTAAATACCGAAGCCAATTGCATGAGCAAGTACTAATATTTCCTTAGGGCTTCGATAAGACTTAGGTAAAACAATATCGTTATCAATTTCAGGGTACTGAGATTGTAATCTAGCTAGATTTATTCCTGAATAACCATACTTATCGTTTTTAAACGTATCAATAGTTGATTGTATTTTTACGTTTAAAATATTTTGCAATTCATCGTACCCCCATACAATGCAGTCATTACGGACTATTTGACGGCATAATTGATAAAATGAGGGTTTGAAATCTTGAGCTTCATCAATTAAAACGTAATCATATACTTTCTCTAATCTTCCATTTCGTCTATCGAGTAAATCTTTGCAAACAAAATCCAATGGATCTTGAGACATTGATTTTGCTTCGTTGAAAGATAGGGGCTGAACATTGTTTTGCCTGCAGGCTTGGAAGTATACGCCTTTTACTGAACTGCCTCCCCACGCATGTAGAACATGAATTTTTGACCAATCTGGATCGCTATCTTCTTGCTGTCTATAAAATCTTGTGATTAAGCGTTTGATATATGCATATAGACTTTTGGTATTGAATGTATACAAGATAGCTGCATCAGGATTTTCTAAATGAATTAACGCAGCTTTCATTGCTAAAACTATGGTTTTACCTGAACCTGCAAGACCTCTAATTCTTTGCGGACCTTCTAGTTGAGTGATAGCAGCATACTTTTGCTGTCTATCAAAATTTGCTATCTCCGCTTCTAAATGAGCTAAGATTCCTCCCTTAGTATTTGCATCACTATCTGATATGTTTCTAACTTTAGGTTTGATTATTCCCTTAGAACCTTCAAGAACAGCTAAAACTTCATTCAATAATTTATCTGGAATTACTTCTACACTATTATTTTTATTCAATAGTCTATCTATCTCAGAATCATCACATACGATAAAATTTTCTGAATCAATACTTTGTAGGTCTGCTTTGTCTATGTATGGAAGATAGATGGTTGCGCTTATATTGAAAGTTAAATTATTACGATCTTTTCTAAGGTGTTTATTTTTGATTAGCTTTGAAAGTACGGAACTGTAAATTTGAGACAATTCTTCATCAATTTTAATTAGGATATCTGAGTTTAGCTGTCTTTTAGACCTTGAGTCACACTGAAAAATATGGATTCCGTGCACAGGAGAAATCAATGTTAAACTTGGATATTGAATCTCCTCGTCAAAGTTCTTAAATATAGGGAAGTTGTAATGCAGAATAGAATCTTTAAGATTTAAGGTTTCTTCGTTGGCTTCTAAATATCTAACCAAAGCTTGAGAAGCATTATCTGAGTAAAAGCTTTGAGAACGAATGGTTTTCTGCATCTTGTTTGAGCCTTAGCTTACAAAAATCTAAAAATAAAAAAAATTATTATAAATATATTATTGACTTAAGTTGAATCAAATTAAATAAATGAAAAAATATTGTAAGATTTTTGTGAAGCATCTTAAATATATCCTTGTACTTAACAATATAGCTTAATCCAGCATACATTAGGTATTAGCTCGTAAATTCTTTTATCAATCCCTCCAAATACTTAGTGACTTTCATAACGCTTTAAGTCAATTTCTCAGTTATCGCCTCGCTCTCCAAATGACAGAATCTAATCGAATTCTTTACTTAGCAGTGTCTATCGACATTTTCAATACCTTCTTCCAAGAACGTTTTACCCAAGCCGCAATTGTCCAGTATGACCTAAAAACCTTAGCCTAAGAACCAAATATAGAGGAGATAATTCAATGGAAAAACTAGCTAAATATCGCCAAATTGTCCGCGAATTACTAATTGCTCATTCCACCACAAACGAGCCAAACATCGAATGTCAACTTATCTTTGACACTGAACACGATCACTATCAAATTCTCGATCTTGGCTGGCAAGGGCTAAACCGCATTTATGCCTGTTACATCCATTTAGACATTAAAGACGGCAAAATCTGGATTCAACACAATATGACCGAAGCCGATCTTGGTCAAGAGCTAGTCGAAAAAGGCGTGCCAGCTTCAGATATTGTGTTAGGCTTACATCCCCCATACAAGCGACCCTACACCAACTACGGCGTTGCTTAAGTATTTTATAATTCCCTATTCAGTTTCGCATTTTCTTATTGAAGCAGATCTTTCAATTCCTTCTCACAACGTTTCAATCGTTCTACCAACAAGCTCACAATAAACTTATGAACTGAGGCTGCCAATTGAGGATCTTCAATTTCGATTCTTTCAAAGGCTTGAGTCGAAAGATAATAGAGATGGCTCAGGCGATCGGCGATAATAGAAGCAGAACGAGAGGCATTAGTATATAAGCCCATCTCTCCTAAGATCGTCCCATGATTGTAAGTCCGTAGCCGTTTTGTTTGGTCATCAGAGATTTCAAGAACCACACTAACTTGACCTGAATCCAAAAAATACAGCCCGTTTGATACATCACCTTGACGAAATAGAAACTTTCCTTCAGGAATCTTCAATATTTCGAGATAACCCATCAGCCTGTTAACGGATTCATCATTAGGGATAAATTCTTGAAGTTGTTCTTGAAAAGGAATAGATTCATCATCATACATGTGTTTATTTTCCAAAACACGATTTTCACACCATTCAATTCCCCGATCTAAATCGTCAAACACATAGCAGATATTTGACCCTTGCATAATTAATCCGCCTTGCTCTAGTTGTTCTGCGATCGCTGGTTGCAGTTGTGTAAACACCAAATCGAAGCGCAGATTTGTCGCTAACTGCTTTAGCTTCATAAAACTCAGAACTGCTGAAGAGTCAATGCCATTGACTAAGCGGAAATCAAAAACAACAAATTGTAGCTGAGGTAAATCGGGATTGTTGAGGCGATCGCTAATTTCGTCAAGCAAATCATTTGCCGTACCAAAAAAGATAAATCCATGTAAGACAAGGATATAGATACAGCCAGCTTCATCATGCAAACACATTCTTTGCGGGAGAGAGCGCTGCACATTACTACGATATGTTGCTCCCGACAACGTATATTTGATTGCCGAAATACGACCGTAATTAAAAATAAAGAAAAAGCAAGCAATTAAAATCCCTGCACCTACTCCCTGCAAAAATCCCCAAATCGCAACAGTTATTAAAATTATAATAATGAGAAAATAATCTACAGGAGGAAATTGGAACCAAGCATGATAAACCCAACGAATTAACAAACGCAAACCGAGGTATAAAAGTAGTCCCCCCAAAATCGTTTTGGGCAAATATGCTAAAAAAGAAGAACCAAAAAACAACGTTCCACCACAAAATCCACCCGCGATAATTGCCGCAAGAGGACTAGTCGCACCTGCTTGCTGATTAAGAAGACTGCGGTGAATGGAAAGATAGCTCACGCCACCACCACAAAACCCATTTATCAAATTGGCGATGCCATTTGCACGAAGCTCACGATTTAAATCGATACTTCTAGAAGTAGCTAGTTCTATGCCTGTAGCATTTAAAAGGATAGAGATCATCACAATAACCGTCATCGCAACTACAGTGCTACTTTGCTGAATGAAGATTGACCAATTGATATGGGTTAACGTTGACCATTGCCAAGCCTGCCAAAGTTGCTCCTGCGGAAAAGGCTTAAAAAAATATTCTTCAGTGTTGAGATGAAAAGAGAATGAATGAGTCAGCCCCCACATTCCATCAAAACAAACAATTCCTACAAGCAATAGGCTAGGCAAAACCAAAAAGTGCTTATAGCGATCGAGCACAAATAAGAGTACTACCGTAAACAGTAGTCCTACTAACCACTGGAATAGGGTTTCTGATTGGATAAATTTAGGCAAGGTTTCTATACTCAGTGAAAAGCCAGTCATTACCTTGAAAGAACTACATGCAATTAACCAACCAGCTCCAGCGAGAAACCCACCAATTACTGGATAGGGAATAAATCTTACCCACCGCCCTAGTCGAAACCAGCCCAAAACAAATAGAAATAGACCTGTTGTCAGCGTACTAAAAATAATCGTAGCCCAGACAGTTGGATACAAAGATGCTTCAGAATCAGTCTTGTGAAGAGAGCTAGCAATCTCTGTTGCTACCAACGATAAAATGACAGCGGAGTTAGGATCTGGCCCAGCCAGTGCAAAAGGGAATGAACTCCTCCAAGCAACAATAATTGCTGTTACTGTCGATCCAATTAAGCTAATACCTAAACCTTGAGGGAAAAAGTGTGCGAGATCTCCAGAAAAAATTATTGCCGCGAACGAAATGCTATAAACAAGATTTACTAATCCTGTCGTTATGCCAGCAGATATATTAGCTAAAAGAGAGGACGCGGATGATACACGCATACTTTTTTAAGATCGCAACAATAACTATGCCAAGGATTATATAGCGGTTGGTAAGCCGTATCTCTCTCTTAGGTAAGGAATGAAAATTAAATAACAAGTGCATA